>JADMXW010000018.1 GCA_015548865.1 Serratia marcescens
GCGTCTGACAAAAATGCCGGGAGCATTTTTGAACGCTGTTAACAGCGGCCCCGTAGGGGCGAGTCTCATGGATGAGACGAGTTTTCCGCGTCGCTGTCGGCCCGTCAGTGGGCTCAGGTGCCAAAGGCACCGCGTAGCGGCGTTGTTTTCCGCGAAGAGCCAGGGGTCTCTAATTCGCGTTGTGGCAAGGCGGCAAGGGAGGGAACCCCGATGAGCTTACTCAAGTAAGTGATTCGGGTGACCGAGTGCGGCCAACGCCGCCACAACGTGAAGTATGAAGCGTAAAAAGAAGCTGATGGCAGAGGACTCCACGGCCAGTGTGTCCCCTGCCACCGCTTCAGAACGGGTGATTAATCGACCTTGGCCCCTTTCTCTATCAACAGGGCGGGTTCTTTTTTCACGTTGACGGTTAAGCCTTTGGTTTGCAGTTCAGCGTTACGCACGCGAATGCCCTGATCGGCATCAATACGCACATTGTCAAAATGGAAGCCGCTTAAGGGAGCTTCTGGCACGCCAATGATATACGCTGCAGCTTTGCTTTTACCCGTCGATTCCAGGTTCTCAATCGTCACATTGCTGAAATGCGGCGTCTTGTATTTATCAAACGGCTGTTTGGGATCGGTATCGGGTGGGTAGATTTGCTCACCCATGGTGAATCCCCCCTCTGCCAGCAGTTTGTCTACTTCGGCCTGCACGATAGGCGCGGCTTTGTAGTAGCCCGCGAACACCAGCGGAATATCAACATCGACCATTTTGGTGTTGCGGTAAGTGATGTTTTTCACCTCACCGCCTTTACCGCGCAGCGTTTTAATGCGAATGCCGTACATTGAACCTTCGAACTGGTTATTTTCCACCAGTACGTTATTCACGCCGCCGGAGGTCTCACTTCCGATGGAAATGCCGCGACCTTGGTGTAATACGTTGTTAGCGATGTAGATATTGTCAACGACCCCTTCTGGGAAGCGCTCGTCCGGTTTCTCTGCTTTGATAGCAATATGATCATCGTTGCAATCAATAAAGTTATTGGTAATGCGAATATTCTGACTATCGATAGGATCGATAGCATCCGTGTTCGGTGCATGCCACGGTGACAAAATTTTGGTGTTGTTGACGTTAACGTCATGAGCGTAACGCATCACCACATGGAAACTCGGCGAGTGCGTTAGCGTAACTCCATCCACCAGCACATTATTGGAACGGGTAATGTAGATCAGACGCGGACGATCGGTACCGCCCTTTTTACCCGTAGCACGAATATTGGCACGCCAGCGTTCCCACCACACAGCACCTTGCCCATCAATAGTACCTTCACCTGTGATAGCGACGTTCTTGGCATCTGCTACGCTGATAAACGGCAACCAACCATTTTCCGCCTCGGCGTATTTAGTCTGTTCCGTGGCACGATAGGCCGCTTCTTCGGTGGAGGCAACAATAGTGGCATTCTTCGCCAGATTTAATCGCACATTGCTTTTCAGAAACAGTGGGTTAACCAGATAGTTCCCTTCAGGCACATACACCGTGCCCCCACCGGCCGCAGCACAGTCATCGATAGCACGTTGGAATGAATCCGTATTTAATGCAATCTGCAGGCGATGGCCTTCCGCACCATATTGCGTAACATCACACACTTTTCCATTATCGGTAAAAGTGACAACGGCAGGTAGAGCTGCGGCACCCGCCTGAGTACTGACTGCAATACATGCGCCAAGCAATGACAAAACAAACCCCTTCTTCATTCCAACACCCTCTATTGAAAAGACGTTTTAATAAAATATCAAAGGCTTTTCAATAAAAAACGAGGACAGATCACGTTTACAATTATGAGCGCAGCAAAAATGTTATCGCTAACATTTTAGTACTACATACGTCAAAAAAATAACGCCCCAACAAAAAAGCCGAAAACATAAAAAAAATGGGTCTTACATATCAGTAAGACCCATTAAATGTTAGCGTGACCATTCTATTGACGGTATTGAATTTCGCCTTTTGGTGCATAGGCCGCTGCATCAAGTGGTGAATGCTGCTCAATATACTGTTTCAATACTTCGGCATCGACAAAGCCGGTATTGACGTACGTTGGCAATCCATCGAGGCGTGGGTAGTCATCCCCCCCCATCGCATTAAAGTTAAGCGTGGCCATGCGGTAGGTTTTATCCGCTTGCAATGGTTCACCTTTGATTTTCACATCATGCACACCCTGTCCATCAGCCACCAAGCTAACGTTCAAGAATTGTGCATAGGCACCGGAATCCACTTTTTTGTTAGCCACCACAGCCAAGTATTTCTCAACCTCGCTACCTTTCATATCAACATAGACCAAGGTATTGGCAAAGGGCTGAACTTTCAGCACTGTTTTATAAGTGATATCTCCGGGTTGGATAGAGTCACGAATCCCTCCGCCGCTCATTACAGCAAAATCCGCATTGGCACGTTCGCGCTGGGCCGATAACAGCAGATGCCCCAGATTGGTTTGATAGAAGCGAACCTGTTTGCGATCGCCATCCAACGTGCCATTAACGCTCCCCACTTTCACTTCTAACTGCGCCTGCCCTTTCTCTTGGAACGGCGTCAGCATTTTCACTACGCCATCATCCTGTTTGATTTCCTGGGTATAATAGACGCGCTCGGTGCCACCGCCCGTCTTCTCAACCTTTTTCTTCAAGTTCACAGGAATAAGTTGATAATGCGCCAGCGTCAACGTGCCATTTTTAAAGGTAAAATCAGCACGCCCTACATATTTACCCCATTCATGCGCCTGCACGATCCAAGTGCCATTTTGCCGGTCCGGCGCACAGGGTGTTCCCGGCACATAATCCACCTGTTTCTTATTTTCACTCGCCATGCAGACCGGATCCTGTGAGTGACCACCCACAATCATATCCAGGTAGCCTGCGGGCAGGCTACGCGCCATTTCGACATCTCCTGGCGCGTTAGAGCCATGCTGACCATCATCATAGTGCCCCATATGGGTCGCAGCGATAATCACATCTGGCTTTTCGGAACTACGCAATTGCTCGACCACTGACTTCACTTCCGTCGAGGGTTTGCGAAATTCAATATCAGTGAAAAACTCCGGGTTACCCAATTTTGCCGTATCGTCTGTGGTCAGGCCAATAACCGCAATCTTGATGCCTTGCTTATCAAACAGGGCATAGGGTTTGAACAGTCGCTGTTGCGTGCTCTTTTGATAGATGTTGGCAGACAGCAGCGGGAAAGTAGCCCATTTCTCCTGTTGACGCAGTACAGAGAGCGGATTATCAAACTCATGGTTACCCAGCGCCATGGCATCATAGCCCACCATATTCATGCCGCGAAAGTCGGGCTCTGCATCCTGCAAATCAGATTCTGGCACGCCGGTATTGATATCGCCGCCAGACAGTAACAACACGCTGCCGCCTTTAGCTGCTACCTCCTTGCGAATCTGATCCACCAGTGTTTTCTGTGCAGCCAAACCATATTCGCCGTACTCGTTATGCCAGAAATGGCCGTGGTGATCATTAGTGTGGAGGATGGTGATGTCATAAGTTTTATCTTTTTCCCACGCCACCGCCCCTGCCGAGGTAAATACCAGCGACATCGCAATAGCACGTCCTAACGCTTTTGTTGCAAAACGCATGGAAACTCTCCGTTAAGTAAACAACCCCTGTTAAAAAAATGCGATAGCAGCCCTCAACCCGCTCTGGTCTTAGTCAGGTATACGCGGATTGCGAGCTCTCTCCAGAATAGCGCACTTTTACTGAACGCTCGATTTCATTTATACCCAGTGATTTGCATCACAATAAGAACGGGTTTTACGCGCATGAATTACAAGAGAAAGCTGACAAAAATGGTCGGTTCATTTGATTCTGTTGTATTTATGTCATTTACCCACGCTATTCTAGGGTTTTTTGGTCATGAGAACCGGTTTCTTCCAGCTCTCAGGATGAAAAATCAGCATAACAGACATGAGAAAGTATCTTCATGAGCGTAATAACGTCGGTTTATCAATGCTTATCTGACGAAAGCATCATGAAATCTATGTTAGGCTTAGAATCGATGCGTAAACGAAGATTTTTACTAGAATACCCTCATTTTCCCAAGCAGGATTTCTTCAAATGAAATAGAATTTATTTAGGAAGTCTGCTCATGTACGTTTTTCAACAATGGCAAAAGGAGTCGGGATGCATGCAACCACACCACTAATATCCACCATTGCCGTAGGGCTGGTCCTCGCGTTTTTACTGGGGATTCTGGCTAATCGACTACGCATTTCCCCTTTGGTCGGCTATCTGGTCGCCGGGGTTTTAGTGGGGCCGTTTACCCCAGGTTTTGTCGCGGATACCGCGCTAGCACCTGAATTGGCTGAACTTGGGGTTATTCTGCTGATGTTTGGTGTCGGCCTGCATTTTTCCCTTAAAGACCTGATGGCGGTGAAATCCATCGCGATTCCCGGCGCCATCGCACAAATCGCCGTCGCAACGTTGTTAGGAATGGGGCTATCTGCGTTGCTCGGCTGGAGCCTGGCAAGCGGGCTGGTGTTCGGGCTTTGCTTATCAACCGCGAGTACCGTAGTGCTACTGCGTGCGCTGGAAGAAAGACAGCTGATCGACAGCCAGCGCGGACAAATCGCCATTGGCTGGCTGATTGTGGAAGATTTGGCTATGGTGCTGACGCTAGTGCTGCTCCCCGCCTTCCGAGACATGATTGGTGCAGAACATGCTGATACCGGCAAGCTGATTCGCGATCTGGCCTGGACTATCGGTAAGGTGGTTGCATTTATCACACTGATGATCGTGGTAGGTCGTCGTCTAGTGCCTTGGGTGCTGGCAAAAAGCGCAGCAACCGGCTCACGGGAGCTATTTACCCTGGCCGTGCTGGCAATGTCCCTCGGTATCGCCTTTGGCGCCGTGAAACTGTTTGATGTCTCGTTTGCCCTGGGGGCTTTCTTTGCCGGTGTCGTGCTCAACGAATCTGAACTCAGTCAACGAGCAGCCCACGATACGCTTCCTCTACGTGATGCCTTTGCCGTGCTGTTTTTCGTTTCAGTGGGAATGCTGTTTGATCCGATGATTCTGGTCAACGAGCCAATGGCGGTGATTATCACACTGGCTATCATCATCTTCGGAAAATCTGCTGCCGCTTTCGTGCTGGTGCGTTTGTTCGGTCACTCCAAACGTACCGCGTTAACTATTTCAACCAGTCTGGCTCAAATTGGCGAGTTCGCTTTTATTTTGGCGGGACTGGGCGTCGTGCTTGGCCTCCTGTCAGAACAAGGCCGTAATCTGGTACTGGCAGGTGCGATTCTGTCCATTATGATCAATCCACTGCTTTTTTCACTACTGGAACGCTATCTGGAAAAAACAGAGACCATTGATGAGCAGATCGTAGAAGAGGCAATTGAAGAAGAGAAACAAATCCCTGTCGATATGTGCAATCACGCACTTCTGGTCGGTTATGGGCGTGTCGGCAGTTTAATCGGAGCCAAGCTGCATCAAGAGGGCATTCCCATTGTGGTTATAGAGAATTCACGCGCACGCGTAGACGCCTTACGCGAGCAAGGCATCAAAGCCGTGCTGGGGAATGCCACCAAGGGAGAAATCATGGATTTGGCGCGGCTGGATTGCGCCCGCTGGCTACTGTTGACTATCCCTAACGGCTATGAGGCTGGGGAAATCGTCGCGGCAGCACGTGAAAAACGCCCGGATCTGGAAATCATAGCGCGTGCACATTATGACGATGAAGTCAGCTACATCACCGAACACGGTGCCAATCAGGTAGTGATGGGTGAACGTGAAATAGCCAACAGTATGATTACGCTGTTGCAGCTAGAGCAGGCAAAGGCTGAAACGTTAAAAGAGTGCCCGATTTGACTCCGTGCGCAGCGGTAGCCCCGCTGCGCCATTTTATGTGAACCCCGTTTGACTACTCGCCACGTACCAAGGTTTCGAGCAAATCGATATGCCGGGCATCATCATTCAACGCCGGAATATAGGCAAACCGTTCACCGCCAGCATGCAAGAAAATCTCCCGGTTCTGTTCCTGGATCTCTTCCAATGTTTCCAGACAGTCAGCTGCAAATCCCGGGCAAATAACCTGAATATGCTTAATCCCCTGCGAAGGTAATCCTTTCAGTGTTTCATCCGTATAAGGCGTCAGCCAAGGCTCACGGCCAAAACGCGATTGGAAGGTCATTTGCACCTGTTCCGGCGTCAGCGCCAATACTGCAGTCAGTGCCTTGGCTGTTGCCTGACAGCGCAGAGGATAGTCATCCCCCTCCGTCGCATAGCGCACCGGAATGCCATGGAACGAAATCACTAAACGGTCCGGTACGCCGTGTACTGCAAACGACTCTTCCACCCGCTGTTTTAGCGCGGCAATATAAGCCGGATGCGTCGCATAATCACGGATGAAACGAATACCCGGTATCTGGCGGCGCGTGCGCAGTGCATCGGCCAACCCATCCCACACCGCTCCTGTAGTGGAACACGAATATTGCGGATAAAGCGGCAGCACCACTAATTGGGTTACACTTTGGGACAACAAGCTATCTAACGCCGACGACAAACTCGGTGAGCCATAACTCATGCCAAGGGCCACGGGAATATCATCGCCTAAACGGGCCGCAAGCGCGCACTCTTGCCGACGACTGAACGCCAGCAGCGGAGAACCCTCTACCGTCCAGATGGACTGGTACAATTTTGCCACACGCGGTGAACGAAAAGGCAGGATCACACCATTTAACAACGGCCACCAAAGCCAGCGTGGCGTATCCACCACGCGTCTGTCACTGAGAAACTGTGCCAGATAACGCTTTACAGCATGCGGTGTAGGAGCCTCGGGCGTCCCCAGATTAACCATCAGTACGCCCAACTTCTGTTGACTCATCGTCTGCCCTCGCAAAGGGGTTACCTGTCATGTGACATCGCGACAAAGCAACCGTTATCATACTCAGCGCAGAGTGTAGCGAAAATGTTGCCTGGGCGGGATAGGGAAAGCGATGTTATTACCGATACTTGCCATTGAGATCGCGAATGACAGGCAATAACGCAGGATGAGGACAAAAAAAACCGGCACGCAATGTACCGGCATTTTCAGGCAGTGTCGCTGTGTTGTTAACCCAGAATGGATTCCAACTCAGCGCGCACTTGTGCTACCTGGCGGGTACCGTCAACCTTGTGGTAACGGGTATTACCGGCCTGTGCTTCTTTCTGGTAGTAGTCCACCAGCGGTGCAGTTTGCTGATGGTATTCCACTAAACGTTTACGCACGGTATCTTCATGATCGTCTTTACGGATAGTAAGATCTTCACCCGTCACGTCATCTTTGCCTTCAACCTTCGGCGGGTTGTACTTCACATGGTAAACCCGGCCAGACGCTGCATGAACACGGCGGCCAATAATGCGATCAACAATCAGTTCGTCCGGTACCGCGAATTCAATAACGTTGTCAACCTGAATGCCAGCCTCTTTCATGGCATCCGCTTGTGGAATGGTACGAGGAAAACCATCCAGCAGGAAACCGTTACGGCAATCATCCTGGGCGATACGCTCTTTCACCAAGGCAATAACCAATTCATCCGTGACCAGTTTACCTGCGTCCATGATTTCTTTGGCCTGTTTGCCCAGTTCGGTTCCGGCTTTCACCGCCGCACGCAACATATCACCCGTGGAAATTTGCGGAATGCCATACTTTTCCATAATGAATTGTGCTTGAGTGCCTTTGCCTGCGCCCGGAGCGCCCAGCAGAATAATACGCATTGCGTAAATCCCCTCGCTATGTAGATTTTTTAAAATAAATTTGAAAACGCTCAACCATACCATTCCAGAGGCTTATCCTCAAGGAACGGGCTCGCTTCAGCGTGTCACAAAACGAAAAAAAACCCGGTTAAAAACCGGGTTTTCGGAAAAGTGTCGGCGGTTATGCACTCAGCAGTTGGTTCATACGACGGATAAACTGGTTAGGATCTTCCAGCGTACCGCGCTCAGCCAACAATGCCTGCTCCAGCAGCAGTTCGACCCACTCGCTGAACTGAGCATCATCACTTGTGTCCGCAGTGCGTTTCACCAGTGCGTGTTCTGGGTTGAGTTCAAAGATGTATTTTACTTCCGGCGCATTCTGCCCAGCAGCGGCAAACAACTTCGCCATCTGTGTGCTCATGTCGTTAGCATCAGTAGTCACGATAGCGGGAGTATCGGTCAGACGATGCGTTAAACGCACCTCTTTCACACGCTCACCCAGCAGCGTTTTCACACGCTCAACAAACGGCTCCAATGATTTTTCCGCTTCTTTCCGCGCTTCTTCGTCACCCGCGTCATCAGCCAGCTTATCCAGCGCTTCATCCGCTTTACTGACAGACTGGAAGGATTTACCGTCAAACTCAGTCAGGTAACTCATCATCCATTCATCGATGCGGTCAGAAAGCAGCAGCACTTCAATACCTTTCTTACGGAACAGCTCCAGGTGCGGGCTGCTCTTCGCAGCGGCATAGCTGTCGGCAGTGATGTAGTAAATCTTCTCCTGCCCTTCGACCATGCGACTGACATAGTCTTCCAGCGAAACCGTCTGGGCAGAACTGTCACCCTGGGTAGAAGCAAAACGAAGCAGTTTGGCAATCGCTTCGCGGTTGCCGCCATCTTCTGCCGGCCCTTCCTTCAACACCAGGCCAAACTGCTGCCAGAACGTTTGATATTTTTCGGCATCGTCTTTTGCCAGTTTTTCCAGCATCTGCAACACGCGTTTGGTCAGCGCATTACGCAAACTTTGGGTCACTCGGCTATCTTGCAGAATTTCACGAGAGACGTTCAGCGGCAGATCGTTGGAATCAATCAAACCACGTACAAAACGTAAATAATTAGGCATGAACTGTTCGGCATCGTCCATGATAAACACGCGCTGTACATAGAGTTTCAGGCCGTGTTTATGATCGCGATTCCACATATCCCACGGTGCCTGAGAAGGGATATAGAGAAGACTGGTGTACTCCTGTTTCCCTTCAACACGGTTGTGACTCCAACTCAACGGATCGGTGAAGTCGCGGGCAATGTGTTTGTAGAATTCTTTGTACTCATCTTCGGTGACATCGGCTTTGTTGCGCGTCCACAGAGCTTGCGCCTTGTTCACCTTCTCCCAAGTAACTGTCGGTTCACCCCCCTCCTCCTCACTCGGCGTATGGGTTTCAATTTCTACCGGCAGCGCGATATGGTCAGAGTATTTACCAATAATGGAGCGTACGCGCCACTCATCGAGGAATTCATCTTCTCCTTCGCGCAGATGCAGGGTGATCTCAGTGCCGCGATCGGCCTTGACGACATCTGCCACGGTGTACTCACCTTCACCAGCAGACTCCCAGAACACCCCTTCTTCCGCGGCAGCACCTGCCGCACGGGTACGAACTGTTACTTTGTCCGCAACGATAAATGCGGAGTAGAAGCCCACACCGAACTGGCCGATGAGTTGGCTGTCTTTCGCCTGATCGGAGCCGATGGATTCCAGAAACGCTTTGGTGCCGGATTTGGCGATGGTTCCCAGATTATCAATGACCTCTTCGCGATGCATACCAATGCCGTTATCCGCAATGGTCAGGGTGCGCTGCTCCTTGTTGGTAGAGACACGCACGTGCAGCTCTCCGTCCCCTTCATAGAGTTCTGGCGAAGATAAAGCGCGAAAACGTAATTTGTCCGCCGCATCGGAGGCGTTGGAGATCAATTCACGCAGGAAAATTTCTTTATTGGAATAAAGTGAATGGATCATCAAGTGCAGCAACTGCTTCACTTCAGATTGGAAACCGCGCGTTTCTTGGCCCTTCATACTCATTGTCACTTACCTCAATCCTAATAGTTAGTCAGGCTGATGATGTTCAATCCCTGTAGCGGGTATGGGAATGGTGCCGGTATTTCCGGCCAGTAGGCAAAACGTGGGGGTAGCGGAAAGAAATTTCAAGAGCAAAAAACAATTTCTCACTCAGCGCGGTTCCTTATGATAACGAAACCGCGTCGAGGTGAATGCAGACAAAGAAGCTATAAGCGAATCGGGTTACGCCCTGCCAACGAATGAGAAAGCGTTGTACCGTCAACCATCTCCAGTTCACCGCCTACCGGCACGCCATGAGCGATACGGCTTGCCAACACACCATGCTGGGCACACAGCTCAGCAATATAGTTGGCGGTAGCATCCCCTTCCACAGTGGGATTGGTGGCAAGGATCACTTCAGTGAAGGTTTCTTGCGCCAGACGTTGTTCCAGCAGATCGAGACCGATATCGTCCGGCCCGATGCCATCCAACGGGGAGAGATGTCCCATAAGCACAAAGTAACGCCCAGCAAACTGTCCGGTCTGCTCAATGGCATGAATGTCTGCAGGGCTTTCAACCACACAAATCTGGCCATTTTGCTGACGGCGAGGATTAGCGCAGATGGCACAGCGTTCCTGTTCGGTAAATGTGCGACAGTCAGCACAGTGACCGATTTCAGACATGGCGCGCGTCAAAGCCTGCGCTAAACGCATACCACCGCTACGATCGCGTTGCAGCAGTTGAAACGCCATGCGCTGTGCCGATTTCGGGCCAACGCCCGGTAAGCAGCGCAGCGCCTCCATCAATGATTCAAGGAGCGGACTGGTTTGCATCAGAACGGCATCTTGAAGCCCGGCGGCAGTTGCATACCGCTGGAGACTGACGCCATTTTTTCTTTCTGCGTTTCATCAATACGGCGCGCAGCATCGTTGAATGCAGCAGCGATCAGATCTTCCAGCATATCTTTATCATCTTCCAACAGGCTGGGATCAATCTCGACACGACGACAGTTATGAGCACCGTTGATGGTGACTTTAACCAAGCCCGCGCCTGATTCACCAGTCACTTCCAGATTGGCAATCTCTTCCTGCATTTTCTGCATTTTATCTTGCATCTGCTGGGCCTGTTTCATCAGATTGCCCAAACCACCTTTACCAAACATATGTTTCTCTCTATTGCATGGCTGCAAGAATTGCAGCGGTTAAACGGGGCGGATACTCTCTTCGTCCAGTTCCGCATCAAAGAAACGCCGTAGCGTTTGAATCGTTTTATCCGTCATCAGAGAATCGCGCGCTTGCGCCAGTTTCTCTTCATAAATCGTCTGACGCCACTCCAGCGGTGTTAGCGTGCTGGGGTCATCATCTTCTACCACCACAAGGGTGATCGGTTTTCCATAATGCGCTGCCAATGCCTCCATCAGCGTTTTCTGCGCCGAAGGCGAGTTCAGATGGCGCTGCGATGAGCGCAGGTGCAACGTCACGGTCCCCTCATCGCTTTCCTCTTTAAACGCATTGAGCGCAAGCTGCTGAACCAGTTTTGGCAACGGTAAACGCTGCACTTCAGCCGCCCAGGCATCACGCGTCTGCGCCTCTTCCGTCAGTTTGGCCGCCAATTCAGGTGTTTTTTCATACTCCAACACCGAACGCAGCGCTTTTGGTGTCGCCACCGCTTCCGTCACAGTGGTTTGTTGCTGTTGTGCACGCCAGCGATATGCTTCAGGCTTTTTCTGCGCGTCATTGTGTCTGTCGGCTACCTGACGTTGCTGACTACGTTCCGTTACTGAAGCCAGACGTTCCAGCGCCGATACCGCCGTGCCCGGCCGAGCGCGTTCCTGCGCCGCCGGTTCAGACTTTTTTGGTGGCGGTGTGCCCTGCCGCTGCAACAATTGACTGCGCGCCTGTAATAACTGAGATGTGGCATCTGGCAACGGCGCAGCAGGAACGGTTGGCTCCTCGGGTACAGCAATCGGTGGTGAAGGCATAACAGGCGCAGCCTGGCGCTGGGGCGGCGTCACCGTCTGCGGCACAGCGGGCGCACTCGCCGGCGCCGGTACTGTCGCCGCAGGTGCAATCACGCTTTGCGGATGAAATGCTAAAGCTCTAAGCAGCGTCATCTCAACGCCCATACGTCTGTCCGGCGCATAGGGCAATTCTTTACGCCCTACGAGCAGCGTCTGGTAATAAAGTTGCACGTCGGCAGGTGGCACGGTTCGCGCCAAATCGCGTAACCGCGGTGCGATGCTGGAATCCTCCGGCCCGAGCGCCGTCGGCAGGAGTTGCACCATGGCTATGCGATGCAACAAAGCAAGCATCTCTACCAGAAGCGCTTCCCATTCAACGCCGTGTGAAGCCGCCTGCTGGAGCAATGCCATGGTCTGCTCGCCATTTGCATTAACAATAGCTTCAATGAGCGCCAGCGGTTGCTCATCATCCAGTGTACCCAGCATGCGCGCGACCGCATCCGTCAACACCGCACCTTGCCCCATGGCAATCGCCTGATCGGTGAGGCTCAACGCATCACGCAAGCTGCCATCAGCCGCACGCGCCAGCAGTTGCAAAGCGCGAGGTTCGGTAGCAATGGCTTCGACCTGCAGCACATGCTCAAGGTGACCGCGAATCTGCTCCACATCCAACGCTTTGAGATGAAATTGCAGGCAGCGAGAAAGAATGGTGATCGGCAACTTTTGCGGATCGGTGGTCGCGAGCAGGAATTTAACGTGCTCGGGCGGCTCTTCCAGCGTTTTCAACAATGCATTGAAGCTGTGGCGGGAGAGCATATGCACTTCATCAATCAGGTAGACCTTGAAGCGACCGCGCGCAGGTGCATATTGCACGTTGTCCAGCAGTTCACGGGTATCCTCTACCTTAGTGCGAGAAGCTGCATCGATCTCAATCAGGTCAACAAAACGCCCTTGTTCAATTTCCCGACAATTCGCACATTGCCCACACGGCGTGGCGGTGACACCGCTCTCGCAGTTCAACCCTTTCGCCAACAAGCGAGCAATCGTGGTTTTACCCACGCCACGCGTACCAGAAAACAGATAGGCGTGATGAACCCGCCCCATAGAGAGACCATTAGCTAATGCAGTCAGCACATGTTCTTGACCGACAACATCAGCGAAAGATTGAGGACGCCACTTACGGGCCAGTACCTGATAGCTCATCAATACCGCAAAGGTTGTGTGATTGAGGAGGCCATGCTAACACAGCCTCGCCGGACACGGCGAGACTGTTTATCAGGATGGCCAACAGATTTACAGCGGAAAAAAGGCAGGATCAATGGCCTGGGAAATTCACCAGGCTGTAGCAGTTAATGCCGAGGTTGTTCAAACGCTGCTCGCCGCCCAAATCGAACAGATTAATGACAAAGGCTGCATCGGTAACCTCTCCGCCCAAACGACGAATCAGCTTAACAGTGGCTTCAATAGTGCCACCGGTTGCCAACAAATCGTCGATCACCAACACTTTATCCCCGGAACTGATCGCATCGGTGTGGATTTCCAGGCTGTCGGTGCCGTACTCCAATTCATAGCTTTCTGAAATCGTTGGGCGCGGCAACTTGCCCGGTTTACGTACCGGCACAAAACCCACGCCTAATGCCAGTGCAACAGGCGCACCGAACAAAAAACCACGCGCTTCCGTACCCACCACTTTCGTCACACCGGTATCTCGAAAACGGTTTGCAAGCATCTCAATGCTGGCCGCATACGCAACGGGCGTTTCCAGCAAACTCGTGACATCACGGAACAAGATCCCCGGTTTGGGATAATCGGGAATACTTTTAATGCTGTTTTTGATTAATTCTGACTGCTGTGCGGTTACGCTCATCATCTTTTGCCTGATAGTACGCTTTAAAAATCTTACCCATGACCGTCGCTACTCCTTTTCGCCCCTCACTGTTGAGAGATAACTGGAGGCAAACAGCACACGAAAACGCTCAAATCTAGTCAAACTGACGCTCAAATGCAACAGCCTACGGTGGGTTTTATTGTCGCGGATCAACAACCGGGAGGCGCAACATAAAGGTTAACAGTACCGTCATGATCGCCAGTAACAGCACTCTGACCCACACCATATCCACCAACCATAGTGACACAGCAAAGGTCAGCACAATCATCAACACCGCTTTGCCTTTCGCGCCTGGCGGTAATGCACGGTTTTCTTGCCAATAACGTAAATAAGGGCCGAACCAGGAACGGTAAAGTAGCCAGGCATGAAAGCGAGGTGAAGAGCGTGCAAAGCACCAGGCAGCGAGCAGCAAGAAGGGGGTTGTCGGCAGCAACGGCAACACAACGCCCAACGTTGCGAGCACAACAGATACCCATCCCAAAACAATCAACCCGATACGGTACATCACTGCCCACCTTTTTCACGTTATACTTTAGCACTTTAGCATTCAACCTTGCCTTACGTTAGTTAAGATGCGCTCATCTTTCTCACACGACATGCAAAAGGCTTGTGCCTGCTGACAATCCCGTGCAAGCTTGGCTTCATCATCTTTATTATGTGGGTCAATCCGTGAACCGCCACCACTTTCTTCAGGCGTTGGAACAGCAGCTCGCCCTGTTGGCTCAGGCGGTCACCCCGCTGGCAGACAGGCCGTTGGCCTATTCCCGTTTTGATCGCCAGCTTTTTCAATCACATGGCACACGCTTACGTGATTATCTGAGTGAAGTTGAGCAAAATTTTCAGGCGTTGCGTCATCTGGTTGAAGAAGATCGCGCTGAGCGTGTAGCCTTTATGACGGAGAGATTGGTCGCACAAATTGGTGCATTACAGCGAGAGATCTCGACACAGGCATTACGCCGTCAGGAGAAGACTCCGGTAGCGATCGCCAGCGATCTGTATCAGAAACTGGCAGAGCATCAGGATTATGAACGTCGTCTGAACCTGATGATTCAGGACCGGGAAAGCCAACTCGACAGAGCAGTTACGCTGAGTGCACAGCAACAGTTACAGCGTGAGGTAGCAGCGCTGGAAGGCCGGTTGGCGCGCTGTCGTCAGGCGTTGGTGCGTCTGGAACGTCAGGTGGAGAAGCGTGAACAAGGGCTGTAGTCGCAACGAGAGGAGCTGACGCATGTCACTGGAAAATGCCCCCCCAGAAGTCAAACTGGCAGTAGACCTGATTATGCTGCTGGAAGATAATGGCATTGCACCCGATGTGGTGTTGGCTGCGCTAGAGATTGTGCAACGCGACTATGAATCCAAGGCGCATGCTGATGTGCAGCATGCGCCCGGCAACGACTAATCCCGCTTACGCGGGTTCACCGGCCACGTTACCGCCCAACACGCGGTTTATCTCCTGCACCTCACTGCCCTGCTTGTTGTGCAGATAGACCTCAAGCTGGTTAAAGGCAATATCAATATTATTTTCCCGACACAGACGATCAATACTGCGGTTTAGCTCATCAACGGTATAGCTGCGATCGCGCAGCTCACGCACATAAAGTCGCAGCTCATGATCCAGCGAGCTGGCACCAAACGCCAGAAAAAACACCTGAGGTTCAGGATCGGTCATCACGCGGCTGTTCTCATGCGCAGCCTGAAGCAACACGGCTTTCACTTTGTCCAGATCGGAGCCATAGGCGACGCCAATCTTAATCAGCACACGCGTGATGGTGTCAGACA
This sequence comes from Serratia marcescens, assembly GCA_015548865.1. GTDB lineage: Bacteria > Pseudomonadota > Gammaproteobacteria > Enterobacterales > Enterobacteriaceae > Symbiopectobacterium > Symbiopectobacterium marcescens_A. The sequence goes on from JADMXW010000018.1 coordinate 15,396, forward strand.
GCGACCAGTTGATCAGTCGCTCCGTCACAAAGGCCTTGTTGGGGATAATGACTTCTTTGCGATCGAAATCCGTGATCGTCGTAGCACGAATGCGAATTTTGCTCACTGAACCAGAATAGGTGCCAATGGTAATGGTATCGCCAATCCGCACTGGGCGTTCAAACAGGATGATCAAGCCAGAAATAAAGTTGGCGAAAATCTCCTGCAAGCCGAACCCCAACCCCACCAATAATGCGGTAACCAACCACTGCAACTTATCCCAAGATACCCCGATGGAACTGAGCGAGGTGGTTGTCCCCACCGCCATGATCAGATAGCTCAACATGGTGGTGATAGCATAGGAGGTACCCTGTCGCAGCTGCAAACGCGATAACACCAGCACTTCCAACAGACCCGGTAGGTTGCGCATCATCACATACGCCACCACAGCAACAATAATCGCCAACATCAGGTTGCCCAGCGTTACGGCCTGCAAAACCGCATTCCCCGCTACCGTGGCGTTGTAATGCCATAGTGTGATGCTGTCCAGATAGGACATCACGGTTACCAAATCAGACCAAATCCAGTAGAGCACACCCGAGAAGATCAACAACAGCACCATGGTGGTCAAACGCAAAGACTGTTGCCCAATCTGATCCAGTGCCAACGGTGGCTCTGGCGCTGGCTCGCTCCCCTCAGCCCCTTCTTTATTCAGATTCTGACGCCGCGCGACTGCCCGGCGATAAGCCAGCCGTCGGGCCGCAACACTCAAACCACGAATAGTCGTGAGGTAGACGAGGTTCCACACCAGTAACAAATACAGACTTTCCACCCAGCGCCCAAGCAATCGCAGTGTGGTGTAGAAGTATCCGCACACCATCAATCCCAGCAGTACCAGCGGCAAAATAGCCATGACGGTAATGACAATCAGCCGTATGGTATGCGTCTCTTTTTCTCGCCAACTGTCGCGGCACAAGGGAAACACCAGAATCCCCAACAGGATCAGGTTGCAGAAAATCACAATCTGCCCGATCACGTCATCCACCAGATAGAGTGGTGCTTTTTCGCCAATAACTGACCAGAAGATCAATGGCAGCAGCGCTCCCCCCAACCGCAGCGCCTGACGACGATAATGAGCCGCCAGAGAAGCGCTAAAATTGAAGTGTCGCTCTCCAATCCCTCCGGGCTTCATTGCCCGGTAGAGTAAACCAAACACCAGCCACAACAGAGCGAATTGCTGACTCATACGCCATACTGCATCCCCTACCGCATTTTCGGCATAATGAAAGCAAAGACCGAAAGCAAGGATCAGCATGATCCCCGGCAGCACCATCACGGTTTCCAACAGCAATGCCTGCGGGGTATGGCGCTGCGAGTCTCTTTTCAGTTGGCCTACATCATTTGATAAACGTTCGATATAGTCCGCTATGAGACGCCGCCGCCAATAGATCAGTGCACACACCAACAGCATTGGCACAATAAAAATCAGCGCACTTAACGCGCCCTGACGCAAATCTTCCCACTGGAAGCTCAGGCTGAAATGACGCGCCTGCTGTTTTAACCCACCGGGCAGTTCTTTGAGCCAAGTCCAGTCCATCGGTTTGTTACTGCTCACCCAGAAAATCTGTTGCGTCAGCGTATGCTGTAATGATGCCGTGACGCTGACCAACTGTTGGCGATTGATTTGCAAATTGATCGCCAACATCAATTGGTTACCCAGCTGCTTGTTCAACTGGTCAAGCAATTCCCGCCGGGTATCCAGAATCTGATCCAATGCATCACGAACTTCATCATCCAGCGTAATGCCTTTGTTGGCACTCATCAGTTTGCTGATGTATTCGTCACCTCGAAACAGCACATCACGCTGCTGGTTGATCTCGAACTGCTCCAAACGCAAATCGGCAATTTGCGTGCTCATGTCGTTCATAGAAGACGCAGAAGGCAAATTGAGCTGCTGCTGATACAAAATACGTGACAGCAGCAAACTCCCTTTCAGCACCGTAACCTGCTCTTTAAGATTACGTTCGGATTGCAGGGTGCGATCGAGCCAGTTCTTTACCTGAATGCTTTCCTGTACCAGGGTGTTGCTTGATTGCGTTGCGGTAACCAAACGTTGGCTCAGTTGGTGGTTGGTTTCCATCTCCGCTTTCACCAACGGGTTATCCTGAATACGCTGGGTGTCTTCAGAGGTTTGTGCCTCTTTGGCGGTTTTCTCCGACAAGGTTAACCGCTTGCCGTTGAGCACGCCCTGCAATGCCTGTACCGTTTTCTCTAACTGATTAATCTGGGCAGAAGCATAGTCACGTTGTTTCTGTAACAGATCTTGCAGCGTGGTGTTTACCTCAAGGCTTTTGCGCTGTAGATCCATTTGCAAACTAATCAATGCCTGCTCGGTTTGCAGCAACATCTGCTGGCTGGAACGCATCGCACTCTGGTTTGCCTCCACGCCGTTAAGCTGATTGCGCAGTTGCTGGCTTCGTTGTGACAGCGCGCTGAGTGCACTCTGAACCCGCTCCGGCTGCGTTTGCAGGGAGATCAGCTGGCTGTTATAGGTAGAGAGGTTTTCCTGCGCCGACTGTAAATTATCCAGCGATTCATTGAGGCGAGTTTCCAATTGACGCAGCGAAAGTGCCTCAAGCGAAGGCGTTGCTACGTCATTATTGCTCAGCGCTGCTAGATCGTCTGCCGCCTGACGCAATTTGGCAGGGGCTTGCGCCGCCTGCTGCTTTAACTGCGCAGTGTCCTGTTTTACTCGGTCAATAGCATCAAGATAATCGAGTGTATGCGTGAGATCCTGCTGCGTCAGCTTATCCACTTCCGTCAAACTTTTCTGTTTCCCTAGCGCATCCAGCCGCCCTTGAATCTCACTACGAGTAGGAATGTCATTGCTGGTCGCAGCGTGTGCAACAGTTGAAAATCCAATGGAAAATAGCACTAAAAGGGCAACGCAGCGGGAAACAATCGATAGAATACGCGGGAAATCAAGGCCGCGGGAAAGGGACTTGCAGTACATGATACGTCGTCAGGCATAAAAAGAATGGTGAAGAATATCACGTCTTTGCACGCCAACGCACGAACCAAACCCGACGAAAAAGTAACGATTCATTATAATGGACAGTGTGTTATAACGGATTGAATCTTAGCCGGCGTTTTCTTGTGCAGGCGTTGAAAGCGGTAATCTAAGTGCCGGACTGAAACGCAGCATATCAATGAAGCTGTCCACTAGGGTGGGGGCCTCCTGATGGATATCAAAGCTTTCAGGCAGAAACAGCCAGTTCTCCAAGATACCGGAGAAATAGGCGCGTAAGGTCACGGCGGCGCGGCGCAAATGCAGATCGGACGGCAGGAAACCCAGTTGAACGCTGTGATTGAGACTGGCCTCAATTTGTTCATAGCAGGAGAAATAGAGCGCCTTGCGTGCGTTATACGACGGTAACATTTCACCGACAAACTCACATTTATGGAAGATGATTTCCATTATTGAGCGCCATTGGGTGTCAGTCGTCGTCAAACGCAGCATATAGACCAGTAACTCACGCATCACATGCAGTGGATTATCGGGGAATTTTGCCTGATACTCAGATTCGAAATCGCAAATTTTTGCATCTGAAAGCGTCCATATTTCGTCAAACAACTCAGCCTTGTTTTTGAAGTGCCAATAAATCGCGCCGCGCGTGACGCCTGCGGCGGTTGCGATACCCGCCAGCGATGTGGCGGAGACACCGAACTCGGAGAATAGGCGTAAGGCCGTATCAATAATGTGTTGCCGTGTTTCCTGAGCCTGCTGTTTGGTTTTTCGTGCCATGGCGCTGTTTTTTAAGGGAAGCGTGATTTACATACATTCGCGAATGTATGTAACATAACACGCTTGCAGGATTATCGCAGCAATGGGTTTTAGGGCTTGTGATCCATTGGTCAAATTCAAATCGGACACTTGAGGTTTATTTATGAACAAAAACAGAAGGCTTATGCCTCTGGCGGCAGTCCTGATGCTTTCTGGCGGCTTAGCGCTCACCGGATGTGATAATAAAAATGAAGGTCAGCATCAAGGCGGTGGACAACAAGCGCCAGAAGTCGGCATCGTGACCCTCAAAACGCAACCGCTGAATGTGATTACCGAACTCCCAGGACGTACTAACGCATTCCGCATTGCCGAAGTTCGCCCTCAGGTGAGCGGTATTATTCAGAAGCGTCATTTCGTCGAAGGGAGCGACGTAAAAGCAGGCACTTCGCTGTACCAGATTGATCCAGCTACCTATCAAGCCGCTTACAACAGCGCGAAAGGTTCGTTGGCGCAAGCCCAGGCTCAGGCAGAAATCGCCCGTTTGACCGTGAACCGTTACAAACCGCTGGTTGGCACTAATTATGTCAGCAAGCAGGATTACGATCAGGCTTTGGCAACACTACGTCAGGCTGAGGCCAGTGTTCAAGCGGCGCAAGCTTCTGTGGATTCTGCGCTCATCAACCTTAACTACACCAAGGTGCTTTCCCCTATTTCAGGTCGCGTCGGTAAATCGACAGTAACTGAAGGGGCGCTGGTGGCTTCCGGGCAGGCTACGGCGCTGACCAGTGTTCAGCAACTCGACCCCATCTATGTCGATGTCACGCAATCCAGTAATGACTATTTGCGACTGAAACGTGAGATGGAACAAGGCACGCTGAAGCAAGTGGGTGGCAAAGCCACAGTGCGTTTGCTGCTGGATAACGGCACCGAATATGCGCAAAACGGCACGCTGGAGTTTTCCGATGTCACGGTGGATGAAACTACGGGTTCTATCACCCTGCGCGCCATCTTCCCTAATCCGCAACACGATTTGCTGCCGGGAATGTTTGTGCGTGCCCGTCTTGATTCAGGCGTGAACACGGATGCCCTTTTGGTACCGCAACAAGGGGTGACGCGTAATCCGCGCGGCGAAGCCACTGCGATGGTTGTTGGTGAAGGCGATAAGGTTGAAGCGCGCACGCTGACCACTGCGCAGGCTATCGGCAGTAACTGGCTGGTAACCTCCGGCCTTAAAGCAGGCGATCGTCTTATCGTGACTGGATTGCAGAAAATCAGACCGGGCGTGCCCGTCAAAGCAAAAGAGACGGCACCAGGGAATGGTGAAGAAAAACCTGCGCAGTCTGAACCCGCGAAGTCTTAACAGGAGCCTGTAATTCATGGCTAAGTTTTTTATTGATCGTCCCATCTTCGCATGGGTGCTCGCCATTATGGTGATGCTGGCGGGGGCGTTGGCAATTATCAAGTTGCCTATTGCCCAGTATCCGACCATTGCACCACCGGCAATCGAAATAACGGCGAATTATCCGGGTGCAGATGCTTCCACACTGCAAGACTCTGTGACGCAGGTTATCGAACAGAATATGAATGGTATCGATAATCTGTTGTACATGGCATCCAGCAGTGATTCATCGGGCACAGTACAGATTACGCTGACGTTTGACTCAAAAGCGGATCCGGATATCGCTCAGGTTCAGGTGCAGAACAAACTGCAACTGGCGATGCCGCTGTTGCCGCAGGAAGTGCAGCAACAAGGCGTGAGCGTACAGAAATCGAGCAGCAGCTTCCTGATGGTCGCGGGCTTTATTTCTGAAGACGGCTCAATGATACAGCAGGATATCGCCGACTACGTGGCTGCCAATATCAAAGATCCACTCAGCCGTACCAACGGTGTCGGTGACGTACAGTTGTTTGGCGCCCAGTATGCGATGCGTATCTGGCTGGACCCGAATAAACTCAACAGCTTCCAGATGACCACGGGCGATGTGGTTGCAGCTATTAAAGTACAGAACAACCAGATCGCTTCTGGACAATTGGGCGGCACACCGCCGTTGCCGGGGCAAAAGCTGAATGCCTCGATCATTGCGCAAACGCGACTGAAATCCGCCGATGAATTCTCCAACATTCTGTTGAGAGTCAACGCTGACGGTTCTCAGGTGCGCCTGCGGGATGTTGCCCGCGTAGAGTTGGGCGGTGAGGATTACAGTGTTATTGCTCGCTACAACGGCCAGGCAGCGGCAGGGCTCGGTATCAAGCTGGCGACCGGTGCCAACGCATTGGATACCGCAACGGCAGTAAAAAACGAACTGGGTAAGCTGCAGCAGTTTTTCCCAGCCGGGTTGAAGGTGGTTTATCCGTATGACACCACACCATTTGTTAAGATTTCTATTAACGAAGTGGTGAAAACGCTGGCGGAAGCTATCGTGCTGGTGTTTCTGGTGATGTACCTGTTCCTGCAAAACTTCCGCGCTACGCTGATCCCGACGATCGCCGTGCCGGTAGTCTTGTTGGGTACGTTCGCCATTCTCGCAGGATTTGGCTACTCCATAAACACCTTGACGATGTTCGCTATGGTGCTTGCCATAGGCCTGTTGGTGGACGATGCCATCGTGGTAGTGGAGAACGTCGAACGTGTGATGATGGAAGAAGGACTCCCGCCCAAGGAAGCGACCAAGAAATCGATGTCGCAGATCCAGGGCGCACTGGTCGGTATTGCCCTGGTGTTGTCGGCGGTATTTATTCCTATGGCCTTTACGGGGGGATCTACCGGTGCCATTTACCGTCAGTTCTCCATCACCATTGTGTCCGCGATGGTGCTGTCTGTACTGGTCGCGTTGATTCTGACTCCGGCACTTTGTGCCACCCTGCTTAAACCCATTGCTAAAGGTGACCATCACGAAAAGACCGGTTTCTTTGGCTGGTTCAACAAACTGTTCGAAAAGAGCACGCATCACTACACCGATAGCGTTGCCAACATTTTGCGTAGTACGGGCCGTTATCTGGTGGTGTATCTGCTGATTGTGGTTGGCCTCGCCTTCTTGTTTATGCGTTTGCCAAGCTCCTTCCTACCGGAAGAAGATCAGGGCGTACTCTTAACCATGGTCCAGTTGCCTGCAGGTGCAACACAAGAGAGCACTGAACGTGTGCTCGAGCGTGTAACCAAGTACTATCTGGATAATGAGAAAGACAACGTTAACTCCGTGTTTACCGTTAACGGTTTCGGCTTCTCTGGTCGTGGACAGAACGCGGGTCTGGTGTTTGCCAGTTTGAAAGATTGGGGTGAACGCCCGGGAGCCCAGAACAAGGTCGGTGCTATTGCCGGCCGTGCAAACGGTGCATTCTCACAAATCAAGGAAGCGATCGTTATTGCCTTTAACGTTCCGGCTATTGTTGAGTTGGGTACGGCAACCGGCTTTGACTTCCAATTGTTGGATCAGGCTAACCTGGGACATGACAAGCTGACTGCAGCGCGTAACCAATTGCTGGGGATGGCAGCACAGCGTCCCGATACCGTGGTCGGTGTGCGTCCAAATGGCATGGAAGATACGCCGCAGTTCCGTATCGACATTGATCAGGAAAAAGCCCAGGCGCTGGGTGTATCCCTGTCTGATATCAACGCCACGCTGGCAACAGCGCTGGGCGGCAGCTACGTCAATGACTTCATTGATCGTGGACGTGTGAAGAAAGTGTATGTGCAGGCTGATGCACCGTTCCGTATGCTGCCAAGCGATATTGACCGCTGGTATGTCCGGGGCAGTAACAATCAGATGGTGCCATTCTCTGCCTTCTCACAAAGCCACTGGACGCACGGTTCACCGCGTCTGGAACGTTATAACGGACAGCCGTCAATGCAGATTCAGGGTGAGGCGACACCGGGCAAGAGTACTGGTGAAGCGATGGCCTTGATGGAAGAGTTCGCCAAACAGCTGCCGGAAGGTATTGGCTACGACTGGACCGGAATGTCTTATCAGGAACGTCTGTCTGGTAACCAGGCACCGGCCCTGTATGCCATTTCACTCATTGTGGTGTTCTTGTGTCTGGCGGCACTCTACGAGAGCTGGTCTATCCCCTTCTCCGTTATGTTGGTGGTGCCACTCGGGATCATCGGGGCGTTGCTGGCAGCTACCATGCGTGGACTTGAGAATGACGTATACTTCAAGGTGGGTCTCTTAACCACGATTGGTCTGTCGGCGAAGAACGCTATTCTGATTGTCGAATTCGCCAAAGACTTGATGGAAAAAGAGGGTAAAGGCTTGGTAGAGGCTACGCTTGATGCGGTACGTATGCGTTTACGCCCCATCCTGATGACCTCGTTGGCCTTTATTCTCGGTGTCGTACCGTTGGTTATCAGCTCCGGTGCTGGCTCCGGTGCACAGAATGCCGTAGGTACTGGCGTAATGGGCGGAATGATTACTGCAACGGTGTTGGCGATCTTCTTTGTTCCTGTCTTCTTTGTGGTGGTACGCCGCCGCTTTAGCAAGAAAAACGAAGATATCGAACATAGTCATATCGTTGAGAAACCCTAACTGATTTCCTCAAAGGCCGCGCAAGCGGCCTTTTTTACGCCAGTACCAACCATCAACGTTACAGCTTATCCACAATTCCCCCTATTAAAAGAAGGTTGATCTTGTATTTGAAGAAGCGCACAATTAGTTATGTTATAACATAACAATGAGGTTTTTTTATGAAAGAAAATATTCACCCGCATTATCGTACCGTGACGTTTCACGATACCAGTGCTGATGCGTATTTTATGGTGGGTTCAACCATTCAGACAGATCGCACCATAGAACGAGATGGTGTGACCTATCCCTATGTCACGATTGACGTTTCTTCTGAATCTCATCCCTATTACACGGGAAAACAAAAAGAGTACGCCAAAGAAGGGAGTACCGCGCGTTTTCACAAGCGTTTTGGTCATTTTTTAAAATAGCGAAATATGTAATTTTTAGCAGGAGAGGATATGCAGGTTCTCAGCTCATTACGCTCAGCGAAAACACGCCATAAAGATTGTAAAGTTGTACGCCGTCACGGACGTGTGTATGTTATATGTAAAACGAATCCACGTTTTAAGGCAGTACAAGGCAGAAAGAAAAAACGCTGATAATGCCCCCCCACGAATCAAGCCCTATGCTCAGCTAGGGCTTTTTATTATTTATCAATGCGTTAAAAAGTTATTTTTTCAAATATCTGCACAACCAATACCCTTTATCTTGGTGATGATATAGTCACAAAACAACCTTTCTCAGATAATTCTCGCTCTCATTTGTAAAATAATTTAATAAAGTAATATTATGAAACACCGTATCATCTATTATATATATCGGCTATACAGAAGGTCTATCTGATTAAATAGGGTGAAAAACCTTACTTATTTTTTGCGATAATCTATGATTCTTTTGCTATAGTTAGCGTATGGGTGGTGCGATATGACAAGCATCCTGCACCATTCATTAGGATAAATGTGAGCTTATTTCATCACTTAAACCAAGGAGTCACCAACTGTTGTCAGGGTTTTCTATTAAGCTCCATCAGTGATGCAGGTTCAAAAGGCACCCTGAGGTAATGTGGAATAACAGCATGACGGAGTGAATGATATGGATGAGTACTCACCGAAACATTATGATATTGCCCAACTCCGATTCTTGTGTGAAAATCTCTGTGACGAAAGCATCGCCACGTTGGGGGATAGCAGTCATGGTTGGGTTAATGATCCAACATCTGCGATCAATCTCCAATTAAATGAATTGATTGAGCATATAGCTACATTTATTCTAACTTTTAAAATAAAATACCCCGACGAAGACGAGCTTTCAAAACGGGTAGAGCAGTATTTAGATGACACCTATGCTTTGTTCAGTAACTATGGGATTAATGGTGCCGAACTGCGACGCTGGCAACGTTCTAAAGCCGCGTTATTAGGAATGTTCTCAGAGGAGAACGCATGTTCATCTGCTAAATCTTAAGCAATAGATGCTTTTATATTGATTAACCACCAGGTGCTGGTATTGTTTTGATAAAGGTCGCCATGAAAAAAATTGATTATCTGATGCGTTTACGCAAGTGTACAACGATTGATACGCTTGAACGCGTTATCGAGAAGAACAAGTATGAGCTTTCCAGTGATGAGCTCGAAATGTTTTATTCCGCAGCCGATCATCGTTTAGCAGAGCTAACGATGAACAAGCTTTACGACAAGGTTCCTACTGCAGTCTGGAAATACGTACGCTAGTCATTGTACTTATCCTCTAAATAATTCGAGTTTCAGGAAGGCGGCAACAGAAGAGATACCTATGAGCTTACTCATGTAAGTGATTTGGGTGAGTAAATGTAGCCAACGACATGAAATTTGAAGCATGAGGGGGATATACCGGAACGATTTAAGAATACTTCACGCCAGCTTGATTGCTGGCGATTTACTCTACTCACGCCATTTGCTTACGCAAATATCACAATTGTAAATCACATACATTGATCTTAATATAGATATCTCATTTATTGCCTTTTTTTGGTGCAGTCCCATTACAACAGAGTCTCTGCTTATCCTATACCCTAAATAATTCGGGTTGCAGGAAGGCTTCAAATGAAGGAATCCCAATGCGCTCATTCACGTAAGGGATTCGGGTCAGTGAACACGCAGCCAACTCACATGAAGCATGACGGGTATAAAACAGCAATCTCTTGTCATTATCATCTCGACACCGTTTTCTGCATGATGAATAGCATAGTGTGATAATCCACTTTATCTTCAATGTTAAGAAGAAGAAAACATCAGCAACACTCCGTAATCAATAAACACATTGAATACAGAAAGCAGGGCGAAAGGAATGACAATAAAAAACACGGAAACTAAAAAAACAATGAAGGGAAAATAAAGGGTGGAAGCCCTGCCAGCTACATCCCGGCACACACGTCTCCTGCTGCGGCTGCTTCCTTCCGGACCTGACCGAGTCCACAGGGTAATGTTGCGGGAGAACCGACAGGGCTTCCATTGATTCGTTTGCTCTGCGTGGTACAAAGCGTGGGCATTATCAGGTATGCGCACGTCAATTGCAAGTTAGCCGCTGCCGACCGTTGTTTTCTTATTCGATTTACGCCCCGCACATCCTAGACACGCATTTCCAAGCAGACGCAGCTGTGCCAATATGCTGATTCGTCATGGCATCTGAGCAGGATAATGCATGGAACAGGATAACTTTCGCCAGCGTGTTTTCCATATTGTGGCGGCAATCCCCTGGGGCAAAGTGACGACTTATGGCGATGTAGCCCGCCTGGCGGGTTCTGCACGCGCCGCTCGTCAAGTGGGAGGAATATTAAAAAAGCTGCCCGAAGGCAGCTCGCTTCCCTGGCATAGGGTCATAAATCGTCATGGTGAAATTTCACTTGCTGGCCCAGATTATATTCGACAACGTGAAGCGCTTCGGGCCGAGGGGATTATATTTACACGTCAAGGTAAAATCGATCTTGCTCGTTATGGCTGGCAGGGCGAAACGCCCTGAAAGCCATAATATATTAACCTGCGGAATTCAGCGGGACTGGTGCGCTAGGAGCCAATAATCCCCCCTGAGCGTGAGTTGGTAATGCCACTGACTCAACCGGGATCAGTAGCAAATCAGCTCGGGTCACGCCATTAGTGATAACCGCAGGAATATCCTGTGTAGCCATAACAACACGGTTATTGATGGTTACCGCCGCACTAAGCAAGATACGCGCATTAGGCTGCACGTCCGCTGGGTTGTACGGCAAAGTAAACGTAAAAGGTGCCTGTTTCCCATCCGTCCACGCTACTTTTTGTGCCAGAACGCGAGACGGTGCATCAGGCACTGTTGCGTCAGAAACGGTGACCGTTAAGGCAGCATTGGGCGGCAAAGCAATGCGTTGATGCAGGTTAACAGTGCCGCTGACAGCTGGCATAGCGAGCTGTGTTTGTGAAGCAGTCGGGGAATCAGTGACCGCCATCGCGGCGACTGCCGCACCACTCAACACGACGGATAACGTGATACCACCTAAGATATGCCATAATTTCATTGGCCAGTCTCCTTTTGTTATTGTCTGCAACGACGTCAGGTATCAACAGCAACTTACTGGGAAGCAACTTTGCGCTGTATGCTTACACCGACGCCATAATGAAAGTATGACCAACATCAGCCATTTGGCAGTGTTCAACATTCTGAATTTATCATTTTTCGTAAACACAGGGGCTGGGTCATGTTGACTGAAACCACAATTTTTGTCTTTTATCTTTCTGTATTAGTTAAATAAATTCCTGCCAAGGGAGAGCATTTATGAGTCAGGCATTACAGCATCTTCTCGAACTGCTGAAGCTAGAAAAAATTGAGGAAGGGCTCTTCCGTGGGCAAAGTGAAGACTTGGGGTTACGTCAGGTTTTCGGTGGTCAGGTCGTCGGTCAGGCGCTGTCCGCCGCCAAACAGACCGTCGAAGCAGGCCGCGGGCTACACTCATTCCACAGCTACTTTTTATTGCCAGGAGACAGCCGACAGCCTATTGTCTACGATGTGCAAAACCTGCGCGATGGCAACAGTTTTAGCGCGCGGCGTGTAAGTGCAATCCAAAATGGCAAGCCCATATTTTTCATGACCGCCTCTTTTCAGCGTCAAGAGAGTGGATTTGAACACCAAAACACCATGCCTGACGTTCCTGCGCCAGAATCTTTGCCTTCAGAGCAAGAGATTGCGCAAAGCATGGTACATTTACTGCCCGAACAGTTTCGTGACAAATTTCTGCAACAGCGTGCCATTGAAATGCGTCCGGTAAAATTTCACAACCCTCTCAAGGGCAGCGTGGATAAACCCATACGCCACGTATGGTGTCGAGCAAATGGCACCATGCCGGATGACGAGCGCATTCATAAATACCTGCTGGGTTACACATCGGACTGCAATTTCCTGCTTACGGCACTACAGCCACACGGCGTTGGATTTCTTGAGCCGGGAATGCAAGTTGCTACCATCGACCACTCTATGTGGTTTCATCGTCCTTTCCGCCTTGATGACTGGCTACTCTACACAGTAGAAAGCACATCAGCTTCAGGTGCCCGTGGATTTGTTCGTGGGCAATTTTACACCCGAGATGGGGTTCTGGTGGCATCAACGGTACAAGAGGGTGTCATGCGGCGGCATGATGTGCCTTAAAAAGAAAGGGCTAGCGCACTATCCTCAATCCTAAGCAAGAAACGCGGGCCACTGGCCCACGTTTCAGACTGATGACAAAGTCCGTGATTAGGCGAAGTGCGTCGATGGGGTCGTAGCGGCGTAAGCCGCCGGAGTGCCCCTCGCCGTGATTCGCCGGGAAACACGGACAAGCCAAAAAGGGTTTGTCAGCAACCTCAAACGCGGGCCATTGGCCCGCGTTTCTCATGTCGTGTAGAAATTACTGGTTGTAAGCGTTTTCGCCGTGACTGTTAACATCCAGGCCTTCACGCTCTTGTTCTTCCGGCATACGCAGGCCAACGGCCAGGTCTGCCACTTTGAATGCGATGAAAGCAGCAACACCAGACCAGATGAACGCGACGATCACGCTGAACAACTGTACCCAGACTTGGTGTGCCATGGTCACGCCTTCCGCGTAACCCGTACCGCCCAGAGAAGCTGAGGTGAAGACACCTGTCAGGATACAACCAACGATACCACACACGCCGTGCACACCGAACACATCACACGGGTCATCAACGCGCAGCCATCTTTTCAGTACAGTCACACCCCACAGGCCAGCGAAACCACCCACCAGACCAATAATCAGCGCACCACCCACACCCACGGTACCCGCAGCTGGCGTGATAGCGACCAGACCCGCGATACAACCGGAACATGCGCCCAACAGAGAAGGTTTGCCGCGCGCCATCCACTCACCGATAACCCATGCCAGAATCGCACCGGCAGTAGCCACTACGGTATTCAGGAAAGCCAGGCCTGCAATTTCGTTAGCGGCAGCAGCAGAACCTGCGTTAAAGCCGAACCAACCGATATAGAGGATAGCCGTACCGGTAAACACCATCGGCAGGTTGTGCGGTTTGAATGCTTCTTTACCGAAACCAGCACGTTTGCCCAGCAGATAAGCCCCTGTCAAACCAGCAACTGCAGCGTTAATGTGCACCACAGTACCGCCTGCAAAGTCCAGCGCGCCATCAGCCGCCAGGAAACCGCCGCCCCATACCATGTGCGTCAACGGCAGATAAGAGAACGTCAGCCAGATAGCCGCGAAAATCAGTACCGCAGAAAAACGGATACGTTCAGCAATCGCGCCTACCACCAGCGCAACAGTGATACAGGCAAAGGAAGCCTGAAACGCGACGTGAATCAGCTGATAAATGGTACCGGATTGCGATTTCAGCTCAATCCCCTTGAGCATGAACATGTCCAAACCGCCAAAGAAGGCATTCCCGGTCGCAAAGGCCATACTGTAACCGTAAATAACCCACAGCACGCACACCATGGCAAAGGTCACGGTAACCTGCGTTAACATGGACAGTACGTTCTTCGAGCGAATCAGGCCGCCGTAGAACAGAGCAATGCCAGGCAGCGTCATAAACAGTACCAATGCGGTACAAATCATCATAAAAGCGTTATCCGCTTTATCGATTGCCGGTGTATCAGCGGCCATCGCCAGCGACGGAAGTAACGCTGCGGCGGCAAGGCCTAATAATGAAGAGACTCGTATTTTCATTTTCATCCATCCCAATTTATTTCGTCAGCCAGGCATTACAGTGCGGCGTCGTCAGTTTCGCCCGTACGAATACGGATAACGCGTTGCAGTTCAGCAACAAAAATTTTACCGTCGCCAATTTTTCCGGTGTAAGCCGCCTTACTGATGACATCAACGACTTCATCAACCTGATCGTCAGCAATCGCAATATCAATTTTCACTTTTGGTAAAAAGTTGACGCTATATTCAGCACCACGATACAACTCAGCATGGCCTTTCTGGCGTCCAAATCCCTTCACCTCAGTGACGGTGAGTCCCTGGATGCCGACAGAAGATAAGGCTTCACGCACATCTTCCAGCTTGAATGGTTTTATCACCACAGTAACCAGTTTCATTATCTTCCCCTTACCAATTAAGTTCAGACTTGCGCCCGCCACCATTTCGAATAACCTTCACGACAGGGATAAAGCAAAGGCTGTGCCATAAATGAAATGATCCGATAATTGCGCAGAGAAATAACGTAGAACCCGCTTGGACAAGTAAAAGGAAAGGCTAAAGATGTGAGGTAGCGCACGCGTAATGCACTAATTCGGTGCATTACGCGTAATTTCGGTGCATAGAGCGGTAAAATGAAAATCATCTGCATGTTGATGGTGCGAGGACAAAAAATCGATCGCTGCAGGCAGAATGCCCTTCATCAGGCAAAGGAAATCGATTCATCCTCGCTTGCAGCCAGTTCCTGCCCCGCCAATTGCAGTTGATACATCTGGTAGTAGCGTCCATGGCGTTGCAGTAATTGCTCATGCGTACCACGCTCCACCGTCTCACCATGATGTAGCACCAATATGCTGTCAGCCTCAACCACGGTGGAGAGACGGTGTGCAATCACCACCAGCGTGGTGTGCTGACGAATAAGGCGCAATGCACGCTGAACCGCCTGTTCCGTACCAGAATCAATGTTGGCTGTGGCCTCATCAAGAATCAGTATTTTTGGCGGTTTGACCAGCACGCGTGCCAGAGAAAGGAGTTGCTTCTGCCCGACAGAAAGTGTATTCCCCTGCTCACCAATGATGGTGTGTATACCTTCTGGCAGCGCCGTTGCCAATGCGGAGAGCTGTACAATGTCCAACACGCGCCACACTTCCGCCTCAGGAATATCACGCCCCAGCGTTACGTTAGCATAGAGCGAATCGGCCAAAACCATGGGATCTTGTTGCACCATTGCGACATTTTGTCGTAATACGTGATGGGATAGCGACGTCAGCGGACGCCCATCCAGACGGATCTCTCCTTCATCCGGTGGATAATACCCCATCAGCAAACTCGCCAGCGTACTCTTACCACTGCCCGTGTGTCCGACCAGCGCTACAAAGCCGCGTTCCGGCACCTGAAGACTGATGTGATTCAAGACACGCTGATTATCCCGATAAGCAAAGGATACGTTGTTCATCTCAATACGACCACTCGCCAATGGCCGAGTATCATCGCCGTAAGATTGCTGTGCCGCATCCATAAGTTCAAAGATACGCTCCCCCGCCACGACAGCCTGCTGCAACATAGACTGCTGAGTTGTCAGAGCAATCAAGGGTTCGTTCAGACGTCCAAGGTAGCTGATAAACGCATACAGCACCCCGACACCAACCGTTCCCACCGAGCTAAATCCAAACTGAATCAACAGCCCACACAGCACCATTGCTGAAAACAGGCTCAATAAAGGGCGCAACAACACACCATCCAGACGCAACGTCTGCATCCGTGCCAGAAAATGCGCACGGCTTGATGCCCCGAGTTTCTCACCAAAACGAGTCTGCTGACGGAACTGCTGAATCACAGACATTCCCGTGATAGCTTCATTGAAACCATCATTAATATCTGCAAGATAGCGACGTAACCGCCGCACAATCGGCGTACTAAAATGCTGGTATACCGCCATAACAATAGCAACAGCGGGGAATATCATCACCGCAATCAGAGCCATACGCCAATCGAGCGTAAACATGGCTACCAGCATGGCACCAATCAGTGCCATGCTGCGCAACACCGTTGAGACCACCGTGACATAAAGATCGCGCACTACTTCAGTATCGTTAGTCACCCGGGAGATCAATTGCCCTACCGGCTGGGTGTCAAAAGTGCTTAACGGCTGACGCAGCGCAGCATCCATTACATCGATGCGTAATTGTTGCACCACCCCAACGGCCACACGGTTAAATAGCAGTGACTGCACATAATGCAGCAGTGCAGCAAACAGCTGAAGCAGGATATAGATTGCTGCCAGTCCCCCCGCCAGTGCCAGAGGAATATTGCCTTTCGCGACCAGGTGATCGATGAAATAACTTACCAGCGCAGGGCCTGCCACTTCGGCCCCTGCCGCTACCCAGAGCATCACTACGCCCAAAATCAAGGTATTCCGCCAAGGAGAACCGTACGCCAATAGCCGCTTCAACGTCGGCCATAGCTGCTGTTTTGCGTTAGTCAATCTTTCCCTCTCCCTTTGCCGGTTCATCATCCAGCGCAGCTTCCAACTGCTGGTAGCGGAACATATCGCGATACCAACCCGCTTGCGACGCTAATGCCCCATGATTACCCCGTTGCACAACGCTACCCTGATGCAAAACCAGAATCTCGTCAGCTTCGGTGAGGGCAGAAAGGCGGTGTGCGCTGATAATCAGCGTGCGTTTCTCGCCCCAACGTTTCAGGTTTTGCAATATTTGGTGTTCGGTGCGCCCATCGACCGCCGACAATGCATCATCAAGGACCAGAATCTCCGCTTCCAGCAACAACGCGCGCGCAATAGCAATACGCTGTTTTTGACCACCGGAAAGCATCACACCACGTTCCCCCACTTGCGTTTCATAGCCTTGCGGTAAGCGCGTAATGTCATCGTGGACACTGGCCAAGCGTGCAGCGTGCTGAATTTGCGCCAGCGTGGCATCAGGTTTTCCAAGTGCGATGTTGTTTGCCACCGTATCAGAGAATAAAAATGGCGTCTGTCCAACCACAGCAAAACGTTGACGCAGGCTGTCCAGATTCAGCGTCGCAAGTGGGCGACCGTGAAAACGGATTTCCCCGTCCTCAAGATCGAAATGGCGCAAGATCAATGCAAGAAGCGTACTCTTGCCTGAGCCCGTGGGACCGCACAGTCCCAGCATGTTGCCAGGAGAAAGCGTGAACGCGATCCGTTCAAGTACCGGACGTGACTGCTGCGGATAAGAAAAGGCACGAATATCAACATCGAGCGCACCGCGTCCCTGCGGTGGTACCGCATCGCCATCTGCCACCACCGGCGTCTCATTCAGCAATTGACGAATGCGTCCATAAGCAGCGCTGCCTCGCTCCACAATATTGAACATCCACGCCAATGCCAGCATCGGCCAAATCATCAAACCTAAATACATGACAAAACTGGTCAATTGCCCTAGCGTCAGCGTCCCCTGCATTATCATCCAACTGCCGCCACCCACCGCCAGCAGGTGAGAAAACCCCACCGCGATATAAATCGTCGGATCGAAGCGCGCATCCACTCGAGCCACATGCATATTTTTCTGCCCAGCATCCTCAGCCACAGACGCAAATTGGCGCGACTGGTAATCTTCCAGCCCAAATGCTTTGATCATACGGATACTGGTCAAGCTTTCCTGCGCCTGATCGTTGAGCGAAGAAAACGCCGCCTGCGCGCTCTTAAAACGCTGATGCAGTTGCGTACCGTAGTGTTTGATGACCAACGCCATAATGGGCATTGGCAATAAAGCCAGTAATGTAAGCTGCCAACTGATTTGTGTGCTCATCACCACCAACACCGCACACCCCATCACCATGGAGTCTACCAGCGTCAACACCCCTTCCCCAGCGGCAAACACAACGCGATCGACATCGTTAGTCGCGCGGGCAATCAGATCGCCAGTACGGTGGCGCAGATAAAAAGCAGGATGCTGGCGACTCAGTTGACGGTAAAAATCTTCCCGCAGCTCTACAGCCAGCTGGTATGAAGCACCGAACAAAAAGATACGCCACACATAGCGCAATAAATACACCATTATCGCGATCAGCAGCATCACGCCGATCCATTTCATCACCGTCGCCGCTGGCATTGCGTCACGCGTGACACCATCCACAATCACACCAACCAGCTTGGGCGGCAATAATTGTAAGATGGCAATAATAATAAGGAGAATCACGGCCCCAAGGTAACGCCGCCATTCTCGACGAAAATACCAGGCCAATTGAGCAAAAAGTCGCACGCTATTGTTATTCCATTTTCCAGAAAGGGCTGCGAAGCATCACCGTCCCATTATACAGAAAGCTTATGCAGGTCATCATTCATACCCTAAATAATTCGGGTGACAAATCTGCCGAGAGTAGCGGCTTGGTTAGACGTGAAGACCAGGGATGGTCGAGTAACAACGCAACCCTCCCCTACAACATGAAGCTGACAGATATGCCATGGCGCGATTGAGTCATGGCACAAGCGGGAGTGCAGTAGTGTGCTTTATTCGCTCCATGGCAAAGCTTGAAGTCACATCAATCAGGCCAGGAATACCGCTGACCAAACGTTTATAAAAACTATCATAGCTTTTCATGTCCGCGACCTGAACTTGCATCAGGTAATCATATTCGCCGGCCATGCGATAAAACGACAACACCTCTGGCATATCCGAAACCACTTGGGAAAACTTTTCGTACCAGGCACTGTTGTGTTGCTGCGTTTTCAATAGCACAAAAGCGGTCAATCCAAGCCCCAGACGCTCATTATCCAATAGCGCTACGCGAGCGCGGATATACCCTTCCTCCTCCAAACGTTTCAAACGTTTCCAGCAGGGTGTCGATGTTAAATGCACCGCATCGGCCAACGTCTGCAAAGACAAGGTGCAATCATGTTGCAGCAAGTTGAGCAGCGAGCGATCGATTTTATCCAGCATAACGGCATTCCAGAATCATTTTTCATCTATTTCACGCGCAACAGAATGAAAAGGCAACCACAGCGCGGTAAAACCTATTCTTTTTTCTCTTTACCACCAAGGGCCAACCCCATTAAAACATCAACATCACCGCTTAAAAGGTAAATTTTAGAAAAAATTACTATATTTATAATAAATTGAGGAATTAACACACTATAAAACAATTAAAAGGAGTTCAAAAAAACAATCCTTTTTTCTGCAAAAACGGATAGGCTACGTCCTATAAACGCAAAACAGGCAAAGAGAGCAACATCATGACAACCGCGTGGGTGAAACAGGCCATCAGCGCTATCGAAGCAGATTTTCAGCGTTCAGCCGATACCCATCTGATCCGCCTGGCATTACCGCACTATCCAGGGATTTACTTGTATCTCAAAGATGAAAGCACACACCCAAGCGGCAGTTTGAAACATCGCTTAGCGCGCTCCCTGTTTCTTTATGGCTTATGTAATGGCTGGATAAAGGAAGGCACACCAATTATTGAAGCTTCCTCCGGCAGCACCGCTATCTCGGAGGCCTATTTTGCCCGCTTGTTAGGCCTCCCTTTTATCGCCGTTATGCCTACGTGCACGGCCAAGCGCAAAGTGGAGCAGATTACCTTTTATGGCGGCCAATGCCACTTCGTTGAGCAATCAAGCCAGATCTATGCAGCATCAGAACAATTAGCTCGTGAACTGAACGGGCACTATATGGATCAGTTCACCTATGCCGAGCGCGCAACCGACTGGCGTGGCAATAACAATATTGCTAACAGTATTTTTCGCCAGATGGCACGTGAACCCTACCCTGTTCCCGATTACATTGTGATGAGTGCAGGCACAGGTGGAACATCCGCAACGTTAGGGCGTTACATCCGCTATCAAGGTATCGACTCACAATTAGTTGTGGTCGACCCGCAGAACTCAGTATTTTTTGATTACTACCACCAGCGCGACCGCACCCTGACAGGGCATTGCGGCAGTAAAATCGAAGGCATTGGCCGTCCGCGAGCAGAGCCATCCTTCATTCCTGATGTGATAGACAGCATGATGCAGGTGCCGGATGCAGCCAGCATCGCCACTTTGTATTGGCTGGAACGCATTTTGGGGCGTAAGGTAGGTGCATCCACTGGCACCAACGTCTGGGGGATGTTGCAACTGGCTAACCAAATGCGTATGCAAGGTAAACAAGGGGCGATTGTGACTTTGCTGTGTGACAGCGGGGAGCGTTATCTGGATACCTATTATAATGCAGAGTGGGTAGCACAAAATATTGGCGATATCACACCTTATCTTACGCAACTTAGCGTAGGCGAGCAGCAGAATCAGCCAGAGCACATTATGGCTTGATTGCCGAGTAAACGCTGAAAATGACATGTTTTTGCTATAGCATGTGCTTTTCTCGATAGATGGGGCTAATCGCCCTTAATCACGAACAGGTACAGCAATGACAAAACGTGCAGTTGTCGTTTTCAGCGGCGGGCAGGATTCCACCACCTGCCTGATCCAAGCACTCAACCTTTATGATGAGGTGCATTGTGTGACGTTCGACTACGGTCAGCGCCACCGGGCAGAAATTGATATTGCGCGCACGCTGGCAAATCAACTGGGAGCCAAGGCGCACAAAGTGCTGGATGTCGGGTTACTCAACGAACTGGCCGTTAGCAGCCTGACGCGCGATAACATCGCCGTGCCTGATTACGACGCATCCGCATCCGGTATCCCCAGCACTTTCGTGCCGGGGCGCAATATTCTGTTTCTTACGTTGGCGGCAATTTATGCCTATCAAGTCGGTGCCGAAGCGGTGATCACTGGCGTGTGTGAAACGGACTTTTCCGGCTACCCTGACTGCCGGGATGCGTTCGTTAAGGCATTAAATCAGGCTATCGTGCTGGGCATTGCGCGTGATATTCAGTTTGTTACCCCGCTGATGTGGCTGAATAAAGCGGAAACATGGGCGCTGGCTGACCACTACCACCATTTGGATACAGTACGCAACGATACGCTGACCTGCTACAACGGTATTCAGGGCGATGGTTGTGGCCACTGTGCAGCATGCCATTTGCGTGCTAACGGCCTCGTGCAATATCAGCAGGATCCGATTGGGGTAATGGCAGCGATGAAAAACAAGACCGGTTTACAGTAACACAACCAGACTGCGGGGCCACTCCCTCCGCCCCGCTTCTTTTATGCCACCTGTGCACCCGAAGGAGGCTGCATAAACGCCTCTAGGTGTGCCAGCAGATCACCTTCCAGCGGCAGAGCCCTTTGTGTCGCTAAATCGATGCACACAAAGGTCAAGGTTGCGTCGACGATCGAAGCCTCATCAGCAGTACGCACCATTTTTTGGCTGATCACCCCGCTTTTGGTATTCAGATGCAACAGCTCGCTTTCTATACGCAGCACGTCCCCTAATACCGCAGGAGTACGATAATTGATATTGATATTAACCACCACGAACGCAATACCTTGCTGCTGCATCCAATGAAAGGCTGGTAGATTTTCCAGCCATTGCCAGCGCGCCTCTTCCATGAATTCCAGATAGCGCGCGTTATTAACATGCTGATAAACATCGATATGAAAGCCACGAACGGGAATAAAAGTATGTACCACGCGATGACTCCTAAACAGATTAGCACCACAAACTGGTTGGACCTGTAAGTAAGGCTAGCAGAAAATAACGGCAGTGAGTAATCCCACTGCCGTTCAAACATATTCCTCAATGCCGCACTATACCCGTCATACTTCACGTTGCTGTTCATTAGCGGCGCTTGTTACAGCCCCTCCCTGGGAGGCACTTTTAACGAAGCCACCGCACACGACGTTCCTGATACTCGAATTATTTAGGATATAGACAGGTATCTGCCACATACAACATTTGCAGATTACAACACAAGACGCGAGCGGTTATTCTCAATCAGCATCGGTCCAATACCCGGCACCTCCTGCAATTGTTCGATATCGCCAAAGGGACCGTGTTCCTCACGATACTGAACGATCGCTTCGGCTCTGCGCGCACCAACCCCCTGCAGCTCGGTCAATTGCTGCGCGGTCGCCGTATTGATATTAACCGTCCCCTGCTGCGAACCTGTTGCCTGCAATGGTACGGATGGTGCACTGCTGTCCACGACCACATCTTCTGTTTGCGCCAGTACTTCGCCAGTAAAAGCAGACAGCCCCAGAGCCAGACACAAACACAGTGCTGACATTCCCTTCTTTTTCATACTGCATCTCCCTCTTCGTTAATGGGTAGGTACAGCGTGCCGAAACAAAGGAAGACGCACAAACAGCAGCGTGCAAATGTGGAAAAGGCCGCAGAAGCGGCCTTTTCTTGTTACAGCGGATTACAAATTAATGCATATACCCTTCATACTTCACGTTGCAGATGCATTGGCCGCGCTTACTCCCCCAGCCACTTACCAGTGCAAGCGCCTGAGAGTTCGCCCCTTGCCGAGTGACGAGACGCATAAATGAGTCTCTCTCTAAAGGGCCGCAGTTCAAAACGTTAACGTTTTGTCCTGCAACTCGAATTATTTGGGTATCGCTTACTGCGGTTGCTGTTCCTGGGCAGCAGCACCTAATTTAATGGTTGCCTCAGCGCGCAGGCTGGATACCAAGGTATCAAAAAGCATAGTCACAGCGCTCTGCTCAACCTGACTGGTAAACTGCGCTTTCTGCTCATCGGTGATGGTATGGGCCTTCACGCTGTCCAGTGCAACAATCACCACATTGCCCGCTTGATCGCGTGCAATACCGTAGCTTACCTTGTCTTTTTGCGGCACAGGCAAAGCAAATACGCTTTCAGCTAAAACATTCCCCTGCGAAACGGATGACAACGTTTCTGGTTCGCCAAAACTGAGGTTTGCCGCTTTCAATGAATCATCTTTGCCCTGTTTCAGGTCAACCAGGATTTTTTCAGCCTGCAGATTGGCCTGCTGCTGTGCTTTCTGCACTTTCAGCATCTGAACAATTTCGTCACGCACCTTGTCCAAAGGACGCGGCGTTTCTGCACGATGATCGGTGATACGAAGCACAATCGCACGATCGCCATCCACACTGATAACATCGGAGTTGCTACCGGGCGCGCCGTTATCGCTTAGCAGGGTGCCACCAAAAATAGCCTGAGTCACCTGCGGGAAATTCAGCTCAGCGGGCACCTGATCGTGGCTAAACCACGCTGTTTCAGTTGCTTTCTGACCCGCAGCTTCTTCTGCCGAGGCCAACGACTCATTATCATTGCTTGCCGCTTCACTGACTTTACGTTGCACGGCAAAAAACTCATCGAGCGCTTTCTCAC
Source organism: Serratia marcescens (assembly GCA_015548865.1). GTDB lineage: Bacteria > Pseudomonadota > Gammaproteobacteria > Enterobacterales > Enterobacteriaceae > Symbiopectobacterium > Symbiopectobacterium marcescens_A. Next base: position 39,051 of record JADMXW010000018.1, read on the forward strand.
GTTTCGCTCTGGCAGCAATGTCATCACGTACCGCACTCAGCGGTTTCACCTGCGCGGCCTGAATATCGTCCAGACGAACAATCAGGTAGCCCACCGAAGATTTAACCGGCTCAGAGATCTGGCCTTTTTCGGTCAGATTTGCTTGCTGCAATTCATCGACCGTAGCATTGACATCCATCCAGCCAAGATCGCCACCGTTACGGCGCGATACCACATCCTGCGATTTTTCTTTTGCCAGTGCGGCAAAATCAGCACCGTTTTTCAGTTCATCCAACACGGCACGGGCGTCCGCCTCAGTTTTGAGCTGAATAACGCTAAAACGCTTGCGCTCAGGTTGGGTAAATTCTTGCTTATTCTTCTCGTAAAACGCCGCGATATCAGCGTCAGTGACTTTCACACTGTCCATCACGCGTGCGGCATCCATCAGCAGATAGCTGACTTTGAAGGCTTCTGGGTCGATAAAACGGCTCTTATTGCCATCGTAATACCCCTTGATCTCTTCATCCGTCACACTTAACGTTTTGGCTATCGCCGCCACGTCAATCGTGGCCGTTCTTACCACACGATCCTGTGCGGCCTGTGCTACCAGGCTGTCGATCTCTTTTGGCAAGGTGAACTGCGTTGCACCCAACCCTTGAATCAGTTGCTGCGTGACCAACTGCTTACGCAACAACTCTGCGTAGCGATCCGGTGTTAACCCTAAACGGCGTACCTGATCCTGGTATTTTTCGTTATCGAACTGATTATTGGTCTGGAAAGCGGGAACAGCAAAAATCGCCTGTTTGATCTGCTCATCGCTGATGCTTAGCCCGAGTTTGCGAGCATATTGATCAATCAGAGCCTCATCGATCAGCTGCGAGAGTACCTGCTGACGCATCTGCTGCATGTAACCGTCATTCCCCGCCAGCACGGAAAAGTTTTCTCCCAACTGTTCCTGCATGCGGCTGCGCTCGTTTTGTACTGCTTGCTCAAACTGCGCACGGCCAATTTCCTGCCCATTGACTTTAGCGGCGTAATCGTTCGATCCGCCGATAAGGTAATCACCCACGCCCGTCAATACGAAGGAGGCGACGATCAAGCCCAGAATAATTTTCAGCACGACGTTATTAGCGGCCGCGCGTAAATTGTCCATCATAATGTGACAACACTCCGCTGTAGTATGGATAACACGCCCTGCGCTGGCCAGAACCACGCTTCCTTGCACTTCCGGCGGATAATGATGCCAGAACGCCAGTGTCCGACATGACATACCGGCGAAAGGAGCGGGAAAGACTTTACGCCGCAACGCGGCGCCCCGCAGGGTGATGGGCAGTGTTCGCCCGTCATAAAAAAGGCACATCATAGAATGATGCGCCCCTTATCTTACCTTACCGACACCGTGGCGTCAGGTAATGTTTGGTAACGTACTCGGATTACAGCACAAACCTGTGACGAGATAATCAGTTAACGGCGTCTTTCAGCGATTTACCGGCACGGAAGCCCGGTACTTTAGCTGCAGGAATGCTGATTTCCTTGCCCGTTTGCGGATTGCGTCCAGTGCGCGCAGCACGCTCGCGCACGGAGAACGTTCCAAAACCCACCAATGCAACGTCATCCCCTGCTTTCAGAGAATCGGTAACAGAACCAATAATTGCATCTAACACACGCCCTGCTGCCGCTTTGGAAATATCAGCATCTGCGGCAATTTTGTCGATCAATTGTGACTTGTTCACTCTCTCATCCCCTCTGAAATCCTGTTGTCACGCTGAATATCCCCAAAACGCGACACGTAGCTTTTTTTAATCCTGTCAAACCTTAGCACAGCGTACCGGCTAAGACTAACAGTGCCATAACTTAGCGGTACAAAAAAACGCTGGCAAGCGTCATTTCTCATGCCAGCGTGATTTTTCTCAAGGGTTTTTGCGATAGGTCACTCTTTCTTGGCCTTTGCAGGCACTGCTTTCGCTTTCGCAGGCGCTCGCTTAGCCTTAACGGGCTCCGGCTGCATACCGTCCGGCGGGTTTTGTAACGCTAACGCAAGCACTTCTTCGATACGCTTCACCGGATGAATATCCAGATCGGCGATGACATTTTGTGGGATCTCTTCCAGATCGCGTTTGTTCTCATCAGGAATCAATACCGTCTTAATGCCACCGCGATGAGCCGCCAACAATTTCTCTTTCAAGCCCCCAATCGGCAACACCAAACCACGCAGGGTGATTTCCCCCGTCATCGCCACATCGGCACGCACCGGGTTACCCGTCAGGCAAGAGACCAGTGCAGTGCACATGGCAATCCCCGCGCTTGGACCATCTTTGGGCGTGGCCCCTTCTGGCACATGCACATGGATATCTCGTTTCTCATAGAAATCAGCGTTGATACCCAGACGTTCTGCTCGCGCACGTACTACGGTGAGCGCAGCCTGGATAGACTCCTGCATAACTTCCCCTAGGGAGCCGGTATAGGTTAATTTGCCCTTGCCCGGCACACATGCGGTTTCAATGGTCAGTAAATCGCCTCCGACTTCCGTCCAGGCCAACCCTGTAACTTGCCCAACACGATTTTCTTCATCCGCGCGCCCATAGTCAAAACGCTGAACGCCAAGGAAATCCTTAAGATTATCGCCCGTAATCTCAATATGCTTAACGGTTTTATCCATCAACAGCGTTTTTACTGCCTTACGACAGAGTTTGGAGATTTCACGCTCCAGGCTGCGCACACCCGCTTCACGGGTGTAGTAACGAATAATACCGGAGATCGCACTGTCATCAACGGTCAATTCACCTTTCTTCAATGCGTTGCGTTCAATCTGTTTCGGCAACAAATGGCGTTTGGCAATATTGAGCTTCTCATCCTCGGTATACCCAGACAGACGGATCACTTCCATACGATCCAGCAACGGTGCCGGAATATTCATTGAGTTAGAGGTTGCGACAAACATCACATCGGACAGATCGTAGTCCACTTCCAAATAATGGTCGTTGAACGTGACGTTTTGCTCTGGATCCAGTACCTCGAGCAGAGCAGAAGCGGGATCACCGCGCATGTCGGACGACATTTTATCGATTTCGTCTAACAAGAACAGCGGGTTTTTTACCCCAACCTTAGCCATTTTCTGGATCAATTTACCCGGCAATGAGCCAATGTAGGTCCGGCGATGACCACGAATCTCAGCTTCATCACGCACGCCGCCCAGAGCCATACGCACGTATTCACGTCCCGTCGCCTTGGCAATAGATTGTCCCAGTGAGGTTTTCCCTACCCCTGGAGGCCCAACCAGGCAAAGGATTGGCCCCTTGATTTTGCTGACACGGCTCTGTACAGCGAGATATTCAAGAATACGCTCCTTAACGCGATCCAGACCATAGTGATCGGTATCCAGCGTTTCTTGCGCCTTAGCCAGGTCTTTTTTAACCTTGCTTCGCGCATTCCACGGCACCTGAACCATCCAATCAATGTAGCTACGCACCACGGTAGCTTCTGCCGACATAGGCGACATCATCTTCAGTTTTTGCAGCTCAGCTTCCGCTTTTTCACGCGCTTCTTTCGGCATCTTGGCCGCTTCAATCTTACGTTTCAGCGCTTCGTGTTCATCCGGTGCATCGTCCATCTCACCGAGCTCTTTTTGAATCGCTTTCATCTGCTCGTTGAGATAATACTCGCGCTGGCTTTTCTCCATCTGTTTTTTCACGCGACTGCGGATACGTTTTTCTACCTGCAACAGGTCGATTTCCGATTCCATCATCGCCATCAGATATTCGAGGCGTTCCGTAATATCGGACATTTCCAGCACTGACTGTTTGTCAGCCAGTTTCAGCGGCATGTGGGCGGCAATGGTATCCGCCAGGCGTGCTGCGTCTTCAATGCTGTTTAACGAGGTCAACACTTCCGGCGGGATTTTTTTGTTCAGTTTGATGTATCCCTCGAACTGATTGACCGCCGTGCGCATCAAAACTTCCTGCTCACGCTCTTCAATGGCTGGAGACGTGAGGTATTCGGCCTGGGCAGCAAAGTGTTCACCACCGTCAGATAACGTGGTAATACGCGCGCGCTGTAAACCTTCCACCAGCACCTTAACCGTGCCGTCCGGCAGTTTCAGCATTTGCAGAATGGAGGCGACCGTCCCTACCGAGAAAAGATCGTTAATACTGGGTTCATCCGTTGAAGCCTCTTTTTGTGCCACCAACATGATCTTTTTATCGTGATCCATTGCGGCTTCAAGGCAACGAATCGATTTCTCCCGACCAACAAACAACGGAATGACCATGTGCGGATAAACCACCACATCGCGCAGCGGCAATACGGGGATTTCTATGCGTTCGGAACGCTCAGGGTTCATAGAGCTCTCTCTTAGTTTCGTTTCCGCCAGGTTAAGGGAATCTCGTGAAACACGAAAGTCACGGATTTCGCCAACAAGTATTGGAGTATATGGGGATAAATATCAGACATTCAACGACCAGAACGCGCAAAAAAAAAATGGGAGATAAAATCCCCCATTTTTACTTACGTTATGCGTTCAGATGATTATTTATTCGCCGGACGCCTGCTGAGCTTCGGGCTTACCGTAGATCAACAGAGGTTCAGATTGACCGGCAATTACTGATTCATCAATCACCACTTTATCGACGCTCTCCATAGAGGGCAGATCGTACATGGTGTCCAACAAGGCTGCTTCCACAATGGACCGCAAACCACGCGCGCCCGTTTTACGCGCCATGGCCTTTTTGGCAATCGCGGTCAGCGCCTCTTCGCGGAATTCCAGCTCAACCCCTTCGAGGTTGAACAGCGCCTGATACTGCTTGGTCAGCGCGTTTTTCGGTTCACGCAGGATTTGGATCAGCGCGTCTTCACTCAGTTCTCTCAGTGTCGCTACCACCGGTAACCGCCCGATAAACTCAGGGATCAGACCGAATTTGATCAAATCACCCGGTTCTACCTGCCCCAGCAGTTCACCTTCTGTTGCCTTTTGCGCGCTGCCTTTCACCGTTGCAGCAAAGCCGATACCACGACCGGTATCAACACGCTGTTCGATAACTTTATCCAAACCAGCAAACGCACCGCCACAGATAAATAGGATCTTGGAGGTATCAACCTGCAAAAACTCTTGCTGAGGGTGTTTACGTCCACCTTGCGGCGGAACCGCAGCAATGGTGCCTTCAATTAATTTCAGCAATGCTTGTTGCACACCTTCACCCGACACATCACGCGTGATCGATGGGTTATCGGATTTACGTGAAATCTTGTCGATCTCATCGATGTATACGATACCGCGCTGTGCTTTCTGCACGTCGTAATCGCATTTCTGCAACAGCTTCTGGATGATGTTTTCGACATCTTCACCCACGTAACCTGCTTCGGTCAGCGTGGTAGCATCCGCCATAGTGAAAGGCACATCCAAGAAACGCGCTAGCGTTTCAGCCAACAACGTTTTACCGCTCCCTGTCGGGCCAATCAGCAGGATGTTGCTCTTGCCAAGTTCAATGCCGTTGCTGCTGTCACCATTACGCAGGCGCTTGTAGTGATTGTATACCGCTACCGCCAGAACTTTTTTCGCCTGCTCTTGGCCGATCACATAATCATCCAGATGGCGTCGAATTTCATGGGGCGTCGGCAATGCACTGCGTTCGCGATGCGGAGCCACTTCTTTGATCTCTTCGCGAATAATGTCATTGCATAGATCGACACATTCATCGCAGATATACACTGACGGCCCGGCAATCAGCTTACGGACCTCATGCTGGCTTTTGCCGCAGAAAGAACAGTACAGCAACTTCCCTGAACCGTCTTTGCGCTTATCTGTCATCAGTAAACCTCTTCTTTTATCTCTTGCCCGCAGGCCTAACAGCGATATCACTACAACCTGAATTACGCGCGAAGGCGTATTCGTGTACCACAGACACGCTATGGCAGGCAGCGTTATTCGCGGTGTGTCATCACGGCGTCAACCAGTCCATACTCTACCGCTTCATGGGCGGAGAGGAAACGGTCACGCTCCGTGTCACTCTCTATTACTTCAAGAGGTTTGCCCGTATGTTCAGCCATCAGCTCATTCATACGTTGCTTCACTTTCAGTATTTCACGCGCGTGGATTTCAATATCCGTCGCCTGGCCTTGGAAGCCGCCCAACGGCTGGTGAATCATCACACGCGAATTTGGCAGGCAGAAACGCTTGCCCTTGGCACCGGCAGTGAGCAGGAAAGCCCCCATGGAACAGGCTTGCCCCATACAGATAGTGCTGACATCCGGTTTAATAAATTTCATAGTGTCGTAAATTGACATCCCTGCCGTGATCACGCCGCCCGGAGAGTTGATATACAGATAAATATCTTTTTCCGGGTTTTCAGCTTCCAGAAAAAGCATCTGAGCAACGATCAGGTTGGCCATGTGATCTTCAACCTGACCCGTCAGGAAGATGATACGTTCCTTGAGCAGTCGGGAAAAAATATCGTAAGAACGTTCCCCGCGCGAAGTCTGTTCTACCACCATCGGCACCAGAGCCATCTGGGGTGCTAATTTTTCTTGTTCGCCACTGTATAACATTCACCTCTCCTCGATAAAATGCTTTTGGTGCCATGTATCAGATTCTACTTGAGATAACACGGGTTGACCATCACAGGCCTGCGCCAGCTTTCTCGTAAGAGCGACACCGACTCGCCAAAAATCCATGACCACGCGCCTCTGGTTCTTCTAGTTGGGGCATTGCGCGCTATTTCAAGCTTACACTATCCCTTATTTTAGATTAAAGGGTTATCGTGCCCACCGTGTTTACAATGCTTTGCATATAAAGCAATCGTTTTACCTCGAAAATAATGTGTTGCATCGCACAGGGATGCAACGCTTTTTATCGCCGTCGAAACGTTTTAATGCCACGAGCAGATATCCTTATCATAGTGCAATCTGACGCAACCGTAACGGATAGGGTTTCTTTGGTATGAATGAGAGATAACAAAAAGCCCACGCCAGAGGCGCGGGCTTTTTTGGCAAAGAGAATCTAACGAAGCCAGACAGCAAATTACGCCGTAGCAGGCTGGTTCATCAAATCGTTGAAGCTGACAGCTTTCTCTACCACTTTCGCTTTAGACAACACGACTTCAACCGCTTGCTCTTCCAGAGCAACGTTACGCATGTTGTTCATCAGCTCTTTGTTTTTGCTGTAGTAAGCAACCACTTCTTGCGGATCTTCGTAAGCAGAAGCCATCTCTTCAATCAGCACGTTAACACGGTCGTCATCCGCTTTCAGTTCGTTGGTGCTGATCACTTCACCCAGCAGCAGGCCGACGATAACACGACGCTTGGCTTGTTCTTCGAACAGCTCGCGCGGCAACTCAGCAGCTTGCTTGGCATTGCCACCAAAACGCTGTGCCGCTTGCTGACGCAGAACGTCGATTTCGCCGTCGATCAGTGCTTTAGGAACATCGATGTCGTTGGCTTTCACCAGACCATCGATCACCTGAGACTTGATGCGATTACGCACTGCGCCTTTCAGCTCGCGCTCCATGTTTTTACGCACTTCAGCACGCAGACCTTCAACAGAACCATCAGCAACGCCGAAACGTGCGATGAAATCAGCGGTCAGTTCAGGCAGCTCACGCTCTTCCACTTTCTTCAGAACGATAGCGAACTGAGCCGCTTTCCCTTTCAGGTTTTCCGCATGGTAATCTTCTGGGAAGGTAACGTCGATGGTGAATTCTTCACCGGCTTTGTGACCGATCAGACCTTCTTCAAAGCCTGGGATCATGCGGCCCTGGCCCATAGCCAGAACGAAATCAGACGCTTTACCGCCGTCGAAAACTTCGCCGTCGATGGTGCCGGTAAAGTCAACCGTTACGCGATCTTCTGCGCTGGCAGCCGCGTCGGTTTCTTTCCAGGTTGCCTGTTGCTTACGCAGCGTTTCCAGCATGGCATCAACATCAGTATCGACCACGTCAACCAGCGGTTTTTCTACTTCGATGGTATCGAGGCCTTTCAGCTCTACTTCTGGATACACTTCAAACTCAACCGCATAGGTGAAATCTGCGCCCAGTTTGTATTCGCCCGGCACATAGTTCGGTGCACCAACGGGATTGATTTTTTCTTTGATGATCGCATCAACAAAATGACGCTGCATCAGATCGCCCAGTACGTCTTGACGCACGGATGCGCCATAACGCTGAGCGATAACGTTCATCGGCACTTTGCCTTTACGAAAACCGTCAACGCGCGCTTTTTTAGCAACGTTAACCAGCTCTTTTTTTACCGCTTCTTCAATGCTATCTGCAGTGACGGTAATTGTTACGCGGCGACCAAGGCCTTGGGTGGTTTCAACTGAAACTTGCATCTTGTTACCTCAAAAAATCACAGTGCTCGGTCAGCTCCAAAACCATATACGCATGGGTGTCGGTTTGGACATAACCCCACAGAACTGGGACAGCGACAGCTGGTATCTGAACCCTGTTCCTTGTCGTCAGAAGCGTCCCGATGACATTCCGGAAAATAAGACGCGGCATTATAGCGGCATAGAGGGAGTGAGTCGAGAACAGCGCGCAGACTATTATGACAAGATAAGCGTGCTTTGATGTTGGTCACCTCTTATGGACACGTTTTGCACGTCTTCGACACCGATCAGGCATCAATGCCCGCGCCACCGCACGCGGGTGATTTAGGCGCTTGCTCCTGCGCATCAGACCACTCCTGCGGTGTAAAGGTGTGCAACGCCAGTGCGTGCAGCCCATTCTCCAATTCCGTCGCAAGCACATCATAGACAGCACGATGGCGACCAAGGGTACGCTGTCCGATAAAGCGTTCGCTCACCAACACCACCTTAAAATGGCTTTGCGACCCCGCAGGAACGCGATGTTGATGACTTTCATTGAAAACATCCAGATGCGTTGGTCTGAAGGCTGCTCGCAATTTCGCCTCAATGGTGGCATGCATCATTATTATTACCTTTGAGTTTGTTAACCTTGCCAGGCAGTATATTCCACTGACAGGATAATGTACTTATCTTACCGGCTAATCGCCTGGCGACGTGGTATTGCACCTCATCGCGTCGAAAAAGGGGCATTTCCAGAGCATTTCCCCTGAATTCCTCCTTTCACCCGCTGGCGGCAATGGTATGATAACGGGAATTTTTTACCAGCGAACCACCCTAAATCATTACTGAGAAAATGCACAATGTTAAAAAAACTGTTTTTTCCCGTATTGGCCGTGCTGATGCTCGCCGGATGCGCCAATCAAAGCAATACGCTTGATGTCTCTCCCAAAATTAACGTTCCGGCGCAGGATCCGACCCTGATGGGCATCACCGTCAGCATCAACGGGGCCGATCAACGTGCCGATCAGGCATTAGCCAAAGTCAACCGCGATGGGCAGCTGATTGTTCTGACCCCCTCACGCGATCTGCGTTTCCTGTTGCAAGAAGCGCTGGAAAAACAGATGTCCGCACGCGGTTACATGATTGGAACCGGTGGCCCGGTTGCACTGCAAATCGTCGTCAACCAACTGTATGCAGACGTTGCAGAAGGCAACCTGCGCCATAACATCACCGCTCGCGCTGACATCTCCATTATCTCTCAGGCAGCCAACGGTAACAAACAGGTCAAGAATTACCGCTCTACCTATAATATCCAAGGTGCACTGACCGCAACCAACGAGAAAATCACCAACGCCGTCAATACGGTATTGGGCGATGTCATCAATGATATGGCTCAGGACACCACGGTCAGCAGCTTCATTAAGGCTAACGCCCGATAATCTCCCACGCTGTTTTCCTCTATCCTGCCTTGTGGGATAGAGGAAAGGATCTGCCATGCTACATCGTTTTTTTACCCTTGCTCGTCAACCTTATTCTCTGTCGCTGCTGTTACTGGGCTTCGCTTCCGGACTGCCACTGGCGCTGACCTCCGGTACATTGCAGGCATGGATGACCGTTGCTAACGTTGATTTGAAAACCATCGGTTTCTTCTCCCTGGTGGGACAAGCCTATGTTTTCAAATTTATGTGGGCTCCGATGATGGACCGTTATACTCCGCCCTTTCTTGGCCGTCGCCGCGGTTGGCTGCTGGTAAGTCAGGTGTTACTGGTCGGATTGATTGCCTCTATGGCACTGCTTGAGCCCGGCAAGCATTTATGGTGGTTAGCGGCGATTGCCGTTCTGGTCGCATTTTGCTCCGCCTCGCAGGATATTGTTTTTGACGCCTACAAAACGGACCTGTTACCCGCAGATCAGCGTGGTTCGGGTGCGGCTATTTCAGTGCTGGGCTACCGCCTGGCCATGCTGGTTTCCGGTGGACTGGCACTGTGGTTAGCCGATCGTTATCTCGGTTGGCACGTCACCTATGTGCTGATGGCGCTACTATTGCTGCCGGGTATCATCGCCACTTTGCGCGCACCAGAGCCAGTGCTGGATGCTCCGGCACCGCGCACCCTCGAGCAAGCAATGTTTGCTCCGCTACGCGACTTTTTTTCACGCAATAATGCCTGGCTGATTTTATTGCTGATTGTGCTGTATAAATTGGGCGATGCGTTCGCAATGAGTCTGAGCACCCCCTTTCTGATTCGGGGCGTCGGTTTCAATGCTGGTGACGTGGGTCTAGTGAACAAAACGCTGGGATTATTCGCCACCATAGTGGGTGCCTTGTATGGCGGGATATTGATGCAGCGCCTTACGCTATTCCGTTCCCTGCTGATATTCGGCATCTTGCAGGCCGTCTCTAATGCCGGCTACTGGTTGTTGGCGATGACAGCCAAAAATTTGGTGACAATGGCCAGCGTCATCTTTCTAGAAAACCTGTGTGGCGGGATGGGCACTGCAGCATTCGTTGCCTTGTTGATGACCTTATGTAACAAGTCATTTTCCGCAACCCAATTTGCGCTACTCTCGGCGTTGTCTGCTGTGGGGCGCGTCTACGTTGGTCCTATCGCTGGCTGGTTTGTAGAAACCTATGATTGGGCCTGGTTCTATTTATTTACCATTGTGATTTCTGTGCCGGGGTTAATCTTACTGCTGGTATGTAGACAAACTCTGGAATATACCCAGAAAACGGGTACATTCATGCCACGCACCGCATACTCCCGCTATTATCGTCTTGCCCTACAGGTGCTCGCAGCCGGATGTGCGCTATTATTCATCTGGCTGACCCTAACGATAACCCACGCGTTAGGTGCCCATGCCGTTGACATAATCAATGATAACCTTCTGATGATAGGGGGTATTTTGGTCATCGGCGGCACGCTTTTTGGTAGTCTTCTCGACTATTTATCCTTGAGAAATTCGTTCTCTTCCGATACGCCAAAATAGCGATAAACAAGCGTGGTTATCACCTCATCGTATTATTTTTTTTCCAATAGTCTGATATCAGCCAACGTTATTTCGTCACGTTGGCCTACTTTTTCCTGGCTATTTAATTGTTGAGAAAAGTGTGCGAGCAAATGATGTTCTCTCGAAGGAAAATTACCCATCAGGTGGGTTGTAATTTTTTTTTATCCATCCATACTTCTCTACGGGATAAATTTTAATTCACTGTTTTTAATAAATTTTTCCTAACGACAAGGTAATTGTGACATTCAGGGCAAAAATCAGCAACAAAGCGCTGACATAACCTTAATCATGTTTACAGTGCAGTAACCTTACCGTAAAATGCCCGCTCGCATGAAATGACAATAGAGCCCTTGTTATTGAGGTCGCTAGATGAGACTCAGGAAATACAATAAAATTTTTGGGATGTTGTCTTTATTCGCCGCCGCAGCACTACTGAGCGGTTGTGATATGGCATTGATGAACCCCAAAGGACAGGTCGGGTTGGAGCAACGGTCGTTGATTCTGACGGCACTCGGGTTGATGTTGATCGTGGTTATTCCGGTAATCGTGATGACCATTGCTTTTGCCTGGAAGTTTCGCGCTTCCAACACCAAAGCGAAATACACCCCGAACTGGTCGCATTCCAACAAGATTGAAGCGGTGGTATGGACAGTTCCCATCATCATCATTCTTATTCTGGGTACGATTACCTGGAAAACCACCCATTCACTGGATCCCTATAAGCCTTTAGCTTCTGAGGCCAAACCGATCACAGTCGAAGTGATTTCCCTCGATTGGAAGTGGCTGTTTGTTTACCCGGAATTGGGTATCGCCACGGTCAACGAGTTAGCGTTCCCGACGAATGTGCCGGTGAACTTCAAAATCACCTCCGATACCGTGATGAACTCCTTCTTCATTCCGCGTCTGGGTGGGCAGATCTACGCCATGGCAGGAATGCAAACCAAGCTGCATCTTATCGCGAATGAACCGGGTAAATATGACGGTATTTCCGGCGGTTACAGCGGCAAGGGCTTCTCTGGCATGAAGTTCACGGCCATTGCCACACCAAGCCAGCAGGAATTCGACCAGTGGGTTGCCACCGTACGTGCGTCCAGCAAAACGCTGAACAGCATGGAGGAATTTAATGTCCTGGCAAAACCCAGCGAATTCCACCCGGTAGAGTACTTCTCCAGCGTACAGCCTGAGTTGTTTGAAAATCTGATTCGCAAATTCACGCAAAGCGGCGGTGCGCCAGCGCATCACCATGCTGAAAGCGAAACGCAGCAAGGCGGTATGCAACACGGTGACAACATGAATATGAGCGAGCACGCCTCGCACCAAGGCGCCGAGGGATAAGACGATGTTCGGAAAACTAACTCTTGATGCGGTTCCGTATCATGAACCCATTATCATGGTTACGGTGGCCGGCATTATTGTCGGTGGCTTGGCGCTTTTAGCGGCCATCACCTATTTTGGCAAATGGAAATGGCTGTGGGCCGAGTGGTTCACGTCGGTGGATCATAAACGTATTGGTATTATGTATATGATCGTCGCGTTTATCATGATGATACGCGGTTTTGCCGATGCCATCATGATGCGCGGTCAGCAGGTGTTGGCCTCGGCCGGTGAGGCGGGTTTCCTTAACGCACACCACTACGATCAGATATTTACCGCACACGGCGTGATCATGATTTTCTTCGTGGCAACACCGTTTGTGGTCGGTCTGATGAACCTGGCGGTACCATTGCAAATCGGTGCCCGCGACGTCGCCTTCCCCTTCTTGAACTCGCTGAGTTTCTGGCTGTTTGTGGTCGGTGTCATCCTGATCAACCTGTCTCTTGGTATTGGCGAATTTGCCCAAACGGGTTGGGTTGCCTACCCGCCTCTTTCCGGTAAGGAGTACAGCCCCGGCGTGGGGGTAGATTACTGGATATGGAGCCTGCAAATATCCGGTCTGGGTACCACGCTGACTGGGGTCAACTTCTTTGCAACCATTATCCGCATGCGCGCACCTGGCATGACGCTGATGAAAATGCCGGTCTTTACCTGGACAGCACTGTGTACCAACGTGCTGATCATCGCGGCATTCCCGATTTTGACCGTGACCATCGCGTTGCTGACACTGGATCGTTATCTGGGCACCCATTTCTTCACCAATGATATGGGTGGCAACATGATGATGTACATCAACCTCATCTGGGCCTGGGGCCATCCTGAGGTGTACATTCTGGTATTGCCTATCTTTGGTGTCTATTCAGAAGTGGTTGCCACTTTTTGTAAGAAACGCCTGTTCGGCTATACCTCGCTGGTGTGGGCAACCATCGCCATTACCGTACTGTCGTTTATCGTCTGGCTGCACCACTTCTTTACCATGGGATCTGGCGCGAACGTCAACGCCTTCTTTGGTATCGCCACCATGATCATTTCTATCCCGACTGGGGTGAAAATCTTCAACTGGCTGTTTACCATGTACCAAGGCCGAATCCAGCCGAACTCTGCTATGTTGTGGACCACCGGGTTTATCATCACCTTTACCATCGGTGGGATGACAGGGGTACTGCTGGCCGTACCGGGAGCCAACTTTGTACTGCATAACAGCCTGTTCCTGATTGCGCATTTCCATAACGTTATCATCGGCGGCGTAGTATTTGGTATTTTTGCCGGTATCACCTATTGGTTTCCGAAAGCCTTTGGCTTCACGCTGAACGAAACCTGGGGCAAACGCGCGTTCTGGTTCTGGATTATCGGCTTCTTCACCGCCTTTATGCCGCTGTATGTGCTGGGCTTTATGGGTATGACCCGTCGTCTTAGCCAACAGATCGATCCGCAATTCCACTCACTGCTGGTCGTCGCCTCTGTCGGTGCCGCGTTGATTGGTCTTGGCGTACTGTGCCAGTTAATGCAGTTCTATGTCAGTATCCGCGATCGCGACCAAAACCGCGATTTGACCGGTGACCCGTGGGGTGGACGTACGTTGGAGTGGGCAACCTCTTCTCCTCCGCCGTTCTACAACTTTGCCATCGTACCGAACGTTCAGGAACGTGACGCCTTCTGGGAACAGAAAGAGCGTGGTGAAGCCTACAAGAAACCGGCCAGCTATGAAGAAATTCATATGCCGAAGAATACCGGCGCTGGCGTGATCATCTCGGCGTTCAGCCTGGTATTCGGCTTCGCCATGATCTGGCATATCTGGTGGATGGCCATTGTCGGCTTCATTGGCATGGTAGCGACCTGGATCGTGCACAGTTTTAACCGCGATGTGGATTACTACGTTCCGGTCAAGCAAATCGAAGAGATTGAAAACCAGCACTTCGACAATATCAGCAAAGCAGGTGTGAAACATGACAACTGAAACTCTGACGCATCATCACGCTGCTCATGACGCCCATGCAGAGCATGGGCACCACGACGCCAGCGGCACCAAGGTGCTGGGGTTCTGGGTCTACCTCATGAGCGACTTGATCATTTTCGGCTCGCTTTTCGCCACCTATGCCGTTCTGGTGACCGGCACAGCGGGCGGTCCGTCCGGAAAGGATCTGTTTGATCTTAAGTTTGTGCTGGTCGAAACCTTCGCATTGCTGTTGAGCAGTATCACCTTCGGCATGGCGATGATCGCCATGTACAAAGGTAACGTAGCACGCATCAACACCTGGCTTGCCATCACCTTTCTGTTTGGTCTGGTGTTTATCGGAATGGAAATCTATGAGTTCCATCACCTGATCGCTGAAGGATACGGCCCGGATCGCAGTGCGTTCCTGTCAGCCTTTTTTGCGCTGGTCGGCACCCACGGGATTCACGTAACGTCAGGTCTTATCTGGCTTATCGTGATGATGCTTCAAGTATCGCGCTGGGGCATCACACCTACCGTGAAAACCCGTTTGATGTGTCTGAGCCTGTTCTGGCACTTCCTTGACGTGGTATGGATTTGTGTCTTTACCGTAGTTTATCTGATGGGGGCGATGTAATGAGTCATTCTACGACCGATCACGGCGCCAGCCACGGCAGCGTACAGTCTTATATCATCGGCTTTGTCATGTCGGTCATTCTGACCGTGATCCCGTTTGGTCTGGTGATGGCGGGTGCCGCCTCCCCCAGCGTGATCATGGCGGGAGTGGTTGGCTGCGCCGTGGTACAGATACTGGTTCACCTGGTCTACTTCCTGCACCTGAACAGTTCTTCTGAGCAGCGTTGGAACGTGGTAGCGTTGGTGTTCGCTATTCTGATTATCGCCATCGTGGTAGTAGGATCCATCTGGATTATGCTGAGTGCGCACCACAATATGATGATTCCGTAATCGAGCCAGACATGATGATTAAGCAATACCTACAAGTCACAAAACCAGGAATCATTTTCGGCAACCTGATTTCTGTTGTCGGGGGTTTTCTGCTGGCGTCCAAAGGCAGTATCGATTATCCCCTCTTTATCGCTACCCTGTTTGGGGTGTCGTTGGTGGTTGCGTCCGGTTGCGTATTCAATAACGTCATCGACCGTGACATCGACAAAAAGATGGAGAGAACCAAAAACAGAGTCATGGTGAAGGGACTGATTTCGGTCAAGGTTTCGCTAGGTTATGCGGCTGCGTTAGGTATTGCCGGTTTTGCGTTGCTTTACGTTGCTGCAAATCCGTTGGCCATGTGGCTTTCGGTGATGGGCTTCGTGGTATACGTTGGTGTCTACAGTCTGTACATGAAGCGCCACTCGGTATATGGCACGCTGATTGGCAGCCTGTCCGGCGCGGCGCCTCCGGTTATCGGTTATTGTGCGGTAAGTAACCAGTTCGACGCAGGCGCGTTGATCCTGCTGTTGATCTTCAGCCTGTGGCAAATGCCGCACTCCTACGCTATCGCCATTTTCCGTTTCAAGGATTATCAGGCTGCCAACATTCCGGTACTGCCGGTGGTGAAAGGCATTTCTGTGGCTAAAAACCATATCACGCTGTATATCATGGCATTTATGGTAGCAACACTGATGCTGTCGCTGGGTGGCTATGCCGGATATAAATATCTGGTGGTTGCTGCATCGGTGAGCATCTGGTGGCTGGGCATGGCGCTATCAGGCTATAAAAAACCGAATGATGACAAAGTGTGGGCACGCAAACTGTTTGTCTTCTCGATAGTGGCTATTACGTCTCTGAGCGTGATGATGTCTGTCGACTCAATGACGCCAATGCAGGATGTGCTGATCACCGCACTGCGCTAACGTTTACCCACTCTAACGTTGAAAAACAGACGATCTCCATCGTCTGTTTTTTTTTACTCTCTTCCCCACGTTTTGCTGCATTTTATATGTCATTTTATGACGGCGCGCCAAATCAAGTAACAATGCCGCCATTTACGGCTTGATAAGTAAGGCACTACAATAGCGCCAATGCAATTTTGAGGTTTTCATGAACGATACGTCCCGCACTGACAATATAATGACGCCGAGAGAACGGCGCGCAACCTGGGGTTTAGGTGCCGTTTTTTCCCTACGGATGCTCGGCATGTTTATGGTATTGCCGGTGCTCACGACCTACGGTATGGCATTGCAAGGTGCCAGCGAATCTCTGATTGGCGTTGCGATTGGCATCTATGGCCTGATGCAGGCGCTATTTCAAGTGCCGTTTGGTTTGCTTTCCGATCGCGTCGGGCGTAAACCACTTATCGTTATCGGCTTGCTCATGTTTGTGCTCGGCAGCGTGATTGCCGCCCTTAGCACCAATATTTGGGGCATTATTCTTGGCCGCGCGTTGCAGGGAGCGGGGGCAATATCGGCAGCAGTCATGGCATTGCTGTCAGATTTGACGCGCGAACAAAATCGCACCAAAGCGATGGCCTTTATCGGTATCAGTTTCGGCGTAACCTTTGCGATTGCAATGGTACTGGGTCCGATCGTTGCGCATGCCTGGGGATTACAATCGCTGTTCTGGTGCATGGCCCTGCTCGCATCGCTCGGTATTGTCATTACCCTGACGTTGATCCCTAATGCGGCTAACCACGCTCTCAATCGAGAATCCGCCATTGTACGCGGCAGTATTCGCCAGGTGCTCAGTAACAGCCGGCTGGTAAAACTCAATGTCGGCATCATGTGCCTGCATATCTTGCTGATGTCGAGTTTTGTCGCCCTGCCACGCGTGCTGGAGCAAGCAGGACTGCCCGCAGAAGCACATTGGAAGGTTTATCTGTATACCATGCTGATTTCATTTATTGGTGTACTGCCGTTTATCATCTACGCCGAAGTGAAGCGACAGATGAAGCGGGTATTTGTGGGCTGTATCGTTGTACTGCTGGCCGCCGAGGTCGTTTTATGGATGGCGGGCAGCCAATTTTGGCCTATCGTGGCAGGCATTCAGCTATTTTTTCTGGCCTTTAATATTATGGAAGCGCTGCTGCCATCGCTTATCAGCAAAGAAGCACCTGCAGGGTATAAAGGCACCGCAATGGGCGTATATTCTACCACCCAATTTATCGGCGTTGCTATTGGGGGCAGCATGGGCGGCGCACTGTTTCAATTCCACGGTGCAGCCTGGGTGTTTGCAGCAGGTGCGCTGCTCTGTGCATTATGGCTCATTGTGGGCGTCAGCATGAAGGAGCCGCCCTATCTGAGCAGTTTGCGTATTACCCTGCCCGACGAGGCACTGGACGACTCAGCGCTAGCACAGAAGATACGCATACACCCTGGCGTGGCTGAGGCTATCGTCGTGCCGGAAGAGCGCAGCGCCTATGTCAAAATCGACCGCCAGAAAACCAGCCGTCAGCAGCTAGAAGCTCTTATCGGGCAAGCGTGAGTCGCATCAGGCCAGCATGGTTCTGGCCTTTTGCAATTAATCGCGGAAATTGGTGAACTGAAAGGGTTGCCCCAGATTCGCGCCGCGAATCAACGCCATAACACTTTGTAAATCATCACGCGCTTTGCCGGTAACGCGCAGTTGGTCGCCCTGAATCTGCGTTTGCACCTTTAGTTTGCTGTCTTTGATCAATTTGACGATTTTTTTTGCCTGTTCAGGCTCAATACCCTGTTTCAGTTTGGCGTTAACGCTGTAAGTCTTGCCACTGTGTTCCATCTCTTCAGGAACTTCCAACGCCCCTGCTTCGATACCCCGTTTAACCAGTTTTTCGCGCAGGATATCAACCAACTGCTGCACCTGAAAATCTGACTCGCTGGCCACTTTGATCTGTTCATTTTTTTCATTCAGCTCAAAACTTGCCGGCACGTTACGGAAATCCCAACGGTTAGTGAGTTCACGCGAAGCATTCTCAACCGCGTTGCGGATTTCCTGCATATCGATTTCCGATACAATATCGAAAGATGGCATAATCAATTCTCCCTGACTTATGCGTTAGAATAGGGTTATGTGGCATGCATGATACCTGTTCTCCAGAGAGAAACAACATCCGCCAGCCTTGGTGCTTGCAGTAGGTTTTTCGCGCGCCATAATACTTAATTAATCGGGCCAAAAGAATCAACCAGAAGAGAACATCCGCCGTCACACTGCGCGCTA
The DNA here is from genome assembly GCA_015548865.1 of Serratia marcescens. GTDB lineage: Bacteria > Pseudomonadota > Gammaproteobacteria > Enterobacterales > Enterobacteriaceae > Symbiopectobacterium > Symbiopectobacterium marcescens_A. The sequence continues at coordinate 57,788 of JADMXW010000018.1, forward strand.
CGCGCATTCATAAAGGAAACCTCAGATGAAAATCACCGTGCTGGGTTGCGGCGCACTAGGACAGCTTTGGCTTGCCGCATTACATCAGCAAGGCCACGACGTTCAGGGGTGGATGCGATTTCCAGCCCCTTTCTGCGCTGTCAACGTGCAAATGTTGGACGGAACGCTGTGTAATCTGATGCTGCCGACAAACGATCCCGAACATCTTATGCAGAGTGAATTGCTGCTAGTAACGTTAAAGGCCTGGCAGGTTTCTGATGCGGTTAAGGCACTGTTGCCGAATATAGCCCCCAACTGCACAATTCTGTTGTTACATAACGGTATGGGAACTCGGGAAGAGTTGCCCATATTGACTCAGCCGCTATTACAAGGCGTCACCACACATGCAGCCCGGCGCGATGCGACAATGGTGGTGCACGTTGCCGGGGGAACTACGCACATTGGCGCTATTACCCATAGCAATAACCGTGGAATCGTCCCCCACAGCGATACGCACACCTCTCTGGCAGAATTACTGCATCAAGCGTTGCCTGATGTCGCTTGGCATAACAACATTATAGTAACGTGCTGGCGTAAACTGGCCGCAAACTGTGTCATTAATCCCTTAACCGTCCTTTATGACTGTAAAAACGGCGCATTAAGTGCCTATCCTCAGCAGATAGACTCACTGTGTCAGGAGATTACGCGCGTGATGGAGCGTGAAGGCCATCCCGATTCACTGGAACAGGTAAAATTGTACATCGAACAATTGATCCAGAACACGGCCGAAAACACCTCCTCCATGTTGCAGGATATTCGTGCGCAGCGTCATACCGAAATTGACTACATCACAGGCTATCTGCTGCAACGCGCCCGCGCACACGGTCTGGCGCTACCCGAGAACAGCCGTTTATTTGAAATGATTAAGCTAAAGGAAAGCGAATATGACCGCATCGGTACTCCTTTGTCTGGCACCTGGTAGTGAAGAAACCGAGGCTATCACCACATTTGATCTTCTGGTGCGCGCTGGTATTACTGTCACGGTAGCCAGCGTCGCCAGCGATGGCGCAACAACGGTAACTTGCTCACGCGGCGCAAGATTAATGGCTGATGCTCCTCTGGTTTCCGTTGCAGATAATCCGTTCGATGCCATTGTGTTGCCCGGCGGTATCAAGGGTGCAGAATGTTTTCGCGACAGCCCATTACTGGTGGAATGTATCCGTCAGAAACATCAGGAAGGCAAAATCGTCGCCGCTATTTGCGCTGTGCCTGCGTTAGTGCTGGAACACCACCACTTGTTCCCAGTTGGCAATATGACCGGATATCCCACGTTAAAAGAGAAGATTGCGCCAGAGAAGTGGATGGATAAGCGCGTAGTGTTCGATCCTCGCGTTAATCTACTGACCAGCCAGGGCCCTGGTACCAGTATGGATTTTGCCTTGAAACTGATTGATTTATTGTCCGGGCGTGCAAAAGCGGCAGAAGTGGCAGCGCAGTTAGTGCTGCCGCCGGGCATTTATGATTATCGGGATAAAGAATAAAGCAGGGAAGAAAAATATACTCTCAAAAAATTCAAGGTACATGAAAGTAGTGGGTGAGAGAATCCCGATGGTTTACTCAAATAAGTGATTCAGATAAACGGTTACAACCAATGCACATGCAACTTGGCGTATGACGAGTACGCCAGATGGTTTTGGCGCGGCCCGATTATCAACGTTTCATAGCTTAATACACCAAACGGCCAAAGGCCGTTTGGTGTATTGATTGTGCTACGGTGACATATAAATCTGATGTATTCATGTTTTGACGAATCCAGATGCTTCCGGGACTGACCACCCTTCATCTTCAGGGTGCCCTTTTGTTTCCCCATATGAGGGTATTTGATAGAAAAATGGCACCACTGTATTCTCAAAATATACTTTATTCCTTAGATTTAAATCTCCACTGTATATTTTCGCTCTTCTCTGTTGTGGCAATCAAGAAAACTTCATTATTATCATTTGCTGACATAAGAAGACTTGGATACTTAGCACTTTGTATATAAAAAGTATCATTTGTTATTTGAGCGATATTCCAATATGGACTGCTATCTTCAGGGTCGGGATCTGGTTCAACCAATCTAATTCTAATTTTTGATTCACCTTCTGTAGGTTGCATTTCAAGATCTTCATATGCTTTTAACACATAAAATCGATCATCAAATGTGGGTATAGAGCTAATTATTTCATATTTTAGCAAATTGAGATTATATTGAATTGTCCATAATTGAAAAGCATGATGGGGAGTCATGGGATCATTGAAACCAATATAAGGTTCCGTTCCAGGCTCTGGTGGTCGGGTAGATGGAACTGCGAGAACACCATTCGTAGTTATGATAGTCTCGACATAATAGACACCATCAACCACTGCTGGGACATATGATACTCTACTGTTAGTATTGATATTTTTCTCTTTCATAATGCAAGCCTCATTCGTTATGAATATATACCCTAAAATAATCTGAGTTGCAGAAAGGAGACAATGGTGAGACAAATTTTGCTTGAACAGATTTTAACAGTTCTTGCTCTGGCCCTAATGATGAATCTAAGGGATAAGATTCATCAATCCCGATGGTTAAAGTGATTCGGATAAATACACAGTCAATATATTTGCAAATCAAATTATTTATGCCATATAAGTAATAAAGTGCTCACATTAATTAAAGCACAAACGTCAAAAATCACAATAGTTCTATTTAAGCTCACTGAGAATAAAAATACTCAGGCTAATCATTAAAAATAAATTAATGAGCATGACAAAAAACCGTTGCAGTAGCTTCAACAAGCCGAATATACCTTCATAATCAAAAAAGATCGAGAAACCTGCTGAAAATAATATCTTATACGTAATAAATTCAATATCACTATAATTTCACACTTAATAAACCAATTTATTAATTAAGACTTTAAATATTACAATCAATAATATCTTAGTTATAATAACCTATACACCTATAAATAATTAAGAATGGAGGGGACAAAATAATATCCCCTCATTGATTTTCTTAAGGCCGATAGACCTTCACGTTCATGAACCCTTGTTCACGCAGATACAGCGCCTGCAAGCGACTCATAACGCCACGTTCACAGTACAGCAGGTAGGTTTTACCCTGATCAAGGTTGCCAAACTGCGTGCTGAGTTTGTAGAACGGCAATGATTTGATTTCAACACCGGGTAACGCAAGCGGTCGATCATCTTGCTCATCCACAGAACGAATATCCAACAGAATATCGTCGGCAGAAAGTGATGCAACGGTTTCAACTTCCGTTACTTCTTGCGCAGTCTGTGTTGCAATATCACGAATATCAATATTGCGCGCTTCAAATACCACTCGGTTCAGAATCTCAAAGTCAAACTTGCCTTCTTCCTCTTCAATCTTCGATTTGACCGCTTTTACCGTTGGGCTTTTGGAAATTACCCCACAGTACTCAGGCATAGTCTTGGCAAAGTCTTCCGTACCTAACTGGCGCGCAAGCTTAATGATGTGCTCTTTATCGTGTGAAATCAGTGGACGCAGAATCAGCGTATCCGACGCATTATCGATGAGACGTAGGTTGGTCAGCGTTTGGCTGGAAACTTGTCCTAACGCCTCTCCCGTCACCAACGCTTGAACGCCATAACGCTCAGCAATACGGGAAGCAGCACGCACCATCATGCGTTTCAGCACTACCCCCATTTGGCCGTCATCCACCTTTTCGAGGATTTCGCCCACTACGGGTTCAAAATCAATGGCGACAAAGCGTACACGATGTGAGCTGCCAAAACGCTTCCACAAATAATAGGCCACTTGTTTGACGCCAATTTCATGCGCCGCGCCGCCCAGATTGAAGAAACAGTAATGCACGCGACAGCCACGACGAATTAACATATAACTGGATACGCCCGAGTCAAAACCGCCTGAAATCAGCGACAACACATCTTCCTGCGTACCGATCGGGAAACCGCCAATACCTTCATAGCGGCCTTTGATTAACAGAAGCCTGTCTTGTTCGATTTCCAGATGAACCGTCACCTGTGGTGTGGTGAGGTTAACACGCGCACTCTCAATGTGCTGGTTAAGTCCACCGCCCACATAACGTTCAACATCCTGAGAAGAAAACGCGTGCTTGCCACGACGTTTAACACGCACACAGAAACTTTTACCTTCCAGTTGAGGACGATAAAGCGCCAGCGTTTGTTCAAAAATGTCGTGCATGTCGGTGTAAGCGTGGTCTTCAACGTCCAAAATATGATGAATACCAGGAATACGGGTTAACGCATCACGAATCTCTTCGCGTTGGCTTTCCTCTTTGGCGCGGACTTCGATATGATCCCAATGACGGACGACGGCCAATTGGTCGTCATATTGCTTAAGCACGTTACGAATGTTACCGGTAAGTATCTTAATAAAGCGCAACCGCACAGATTGACTCTTGATGGTGATTTCCGGGAACAATTTAATGATAAACTTCATGATGGCTGTCGTTACTTGGTCAAATGGGTGTCAGTGTTAACCCGAGTGCTACATTCACGTTATCGGTAAACTCGTTCAATGGGATGATTTTACCAATAGCATCCAGGGCGCGGAGTATATCATCTTCTCGCGCACTGCGCGTAGGAAGGATGCGTTTATCTGTACGGTAGGCCATACCCAGTAGTAACGATTAACGACAATAAAAGAACAGTGTCACTTAGCGATCAGGATGTAAAATACGTCATGCCTGCAAAAAAGACATCGCCTCAAGCAGAGGCAAACCACGAAATGCCTAACGATGCTGATTCAGCGCTGAGTTTTGAGCATGCATTGCAACAGTTGGAACAAATTGTCACCCGTCTGGAGTCGGGCGACTTGCCGCTGGAAGAGGCGCTTAGCGCTTTTGAGAAGGGCATACAGTTGGCGCGACAGGGGCAGTCGCAGTTACTGCAGGCGGAGCAACGTGTGCAAATTTTGCTTAGCGACGAGCCGGATACTGCACTTTCCCCCTTTACACAGGGCACAACAAACCAGAACAGTAAGCCGCTATGACGGAATTTGCCGCGCAATTAAGCGCCCATGCCGATCGCGTTAACCAGGCATTAAACCGTTTTATCTCAAGTTCGCCATTTCAGGGCAGCCCATTGGTTAACGCCATGGCGTACGGCTCACTGCTGGGTGGCAAACGCCTTCGGCCTTTTTTGGTTTATACTACTGGACAACTTTTCGGTATTCCGCTGACCAGTCTGGATGCTCCCGCTGCGGCGGTGGAATCTATCCATGCCTATTCGCTGATTCATGACGATTTGCCCGCGATGGACGACGATGACTTGCGCCGTGGTCAACCGACCTGCCACATTAAATTTGGTGAAGCCACTGCGGTTCTGGCTGGGGATGCGCTCCAGACGCTGGCGTTTTCCATTTTGGCCGAGGCATCAATGCCGGAGGTTGCCGAGCGAGATCGCCTCTCAATGGTCGCGGAACTAGCCCAGGCCAGCGGCGTGGCAGGCATGTGTGGTGGGCAAGCGCTGGATTTGGCTGCGGAAGGTAAGCAGGTTAGCCTGGCTGCGCTGGAGCAAATTCACCGTCATAAAACCGGCGCATTAATTCGCGCGGCGGTCAGGCTCGGCGCACTGAGTGCGGGAGCCGCAGGTCGATCAGCATTGCCCTACCTCGATCGCTATGCCAATGCTATCGGTCTGGCTTTTCAGGTGCAGGATGACATTCTTGATGTGGTCGGAGATAGTGCCACAACCGGCAAGCGGCAAGGGGCGGATCAGCAATTGGGAAAAAGCACTTATCCCGGTTTGCTCGGGCTTGACAGCGCGCGAGCAAAAGCGCGGGATCTCTACCAGGAATCACTGGCTGCACTGGATGAACTGCAAGCAGTCAGCGCAACGCCGCTTGATACAGCGGCGCTACGAGCATTGGCGAATTATATCGTCGAACGAGATAAATAATTTTAACATCACCCAGTGGATTTCAAGTGTGTCGCAAGGTGATAACACCCGGATGGATACTCCATTCGCCGCTTGAGAGAGAACGGGGATAACACCTCAGAATGAGTCGCAAATGAGTTTTGATATTGCAAAGTACCCTACACTGGCTTTAGTGGAAACACCAGACGAACTGCGCATGCTGCCGCGTGACAGCCTGCCAAAACTGTGCGATGAACTTCGTCAATATCTTCTGGACAGCGTTAGCCGCTCTAGCGGTCACTTTGCGTCAGGGCTAGGAACCGTTGAACTCACTGTGGCGTTGCACTACGTCTACAATACACCGTTTGACCATCTGGTGTGGGATGTAGGCCATCAGGCTTATCCGCACAAGATCATCACTGGCCGCCGCGATCGTATTGCCACTATCCGCCAAAAGGGCGGCCTGCACCCATTCCCCTGGCGTGGCGAGAGTGAATATGACGTGCTGAGCGTCGGCCACTCTTCCACCTCGATCAGCGCCGGACTGGGAATGGCCGTAGCCGCGGAACGAGAAGGAAAAGGACGCCGCACCGTGTGCGTTATTGGTGACGGCGCATTGACGGCGGGTATGGCATTTGAAGCCATGAATCACGCAGGCGATATCCGCTCCGATCTACTGGTAGTGTTGAACGACAACGAGATGTCCATTTCCGAAAACGTCGGTGCGCTCAACAATCACTTGGCACAACTGTTGTCAGGCAAACTCTACTCCACCCTGCGTGAAGGCGGTAAGAAAGTTCTATCTGGAATCCCGCCGATCAAAGAATTAGTTAAACGAACGGAAGAACACCTGAAAGGCATGGTGGTGCCAGGCACACTGTTTGAAGAACTTGGCTTTAATTATATCGGCCCGGTGGACGGTCACGATGTGGTCGGATTGGCACAAACCCTGAAAAATATGCGTAGCCTGAAAGGCCCGCAGTTGCTGCATATCATGACCAAAAAAGGCCGTGGCTATGCCCCCGCGGAACAGGATCCTATCAGTTGGCATGCCGTGCCAAAATTTGATCCAGCCAGCGGCACTTTGCCTAAAAGCAAAGCGGGCTTACCCACCTACTCTGCCATTTTTGGTGATTGGCTGTGTGAAATCGCGGCTAAAGACAGCAAACTGATGGCGGTAACCCCAGCGATGCGTGAAGGTTCCGGCATGGTGCGCTTCTCGCGCGACTACCCGCAACAATATTTCGATGTTGCCATTGCCGAACAGCACGCCGTCACCTTTGCTGCCGGTTTGGCGCTGGGTGGATACAAGCCGGTCGTTGCTATTTACTCGACCTTTCTGCAACGCGCATACGATCAGGTTATTCACGACGTCGCCATTCAGAATCTGCCAGTGCTGTTCGCTATCGATCGCGGTGGCATTGTGGGCGCTGATGGTCAAACGCACCAGGGGGCTTTTGATTTGTCCTTCCTGCGTTGCATCCCCGATCTGGTTATCATGGCACCAAGCGATGAAAACGAATGTCGCCAGATGCTATTTACCGGCTACCGCTATCAAGACGGCCCTTGTGCCGTACGTTACCCCCGAGGTACGGGGACGGGTGCCACGCTTGAGCCATTACAGGAATTGCCTATCGGCAAGGGTGTCGTGCGGCGCACAGGCGAAAAAATTGCCATCCTTAACTTTGGTACACTGCTGCCTGAAGCGCTACAGGTTGCAGAAGAACGCAACGCCACCGTCGTGGATATGCGTTTTGTCAAACCGCTCGATGAAGCACTGATTGCTGAACTGGCTCAAAACCACGATCTGCTGGTTACGTTAGAAGAGAACGCGCTGATGGGCGGTGCAGGCAGCGGCGTGAATGAAGTGGTTATGGCGAAACGACTGGCCATTCCCGTTTTGAATCTGGGGCTGCCGGACTGTTTTATCCCGCAGGGTACACAAGAAGAAATTCGCCACGATCTGGGGTTGGATGCTGAGGGAATCGAGCGTCGCATTGCTGAGTGGCTACGATAAGGATCTCATTGACCGGGACTGCTGTTCCGGTCAATCAGGTCAAGAAAACAGCAGTGCTCAGGAGAAGAGTGGCCAGTGATGACCTATCCAGTAGATAATGCCTGCTGAAATAACGCCAGCCACAATATCGTCAATCATAATGCCCATGCCGCCGTGCACATTACGATCGAACCAACGTATTGGCCAGGGTTTGAAGATATCCAGTACACGGAACACCAAAAATCCGGCCAGCACCCATTGCCACTGCTCATCCGGAATCGCCATCAACGTGATCCACATCCCGACAAACTCATCCCAGACGATGCTGCCGTGATCGTGCACGCCCATGTCTTTGGCCGTTTGATGGCAGAGATAGACGCCAATGCAAATGCTCAACATGATGGTCAGCGAATAAAGCTGCCAGGGCAGAAAAGAAAGCACATACCACACAGGAATCGCCGCCAGCGATCCTACCGTCCCTGGCATCCAGGGAGAGAGACCGCTGCCAAATCCCGTTGCCAGCAGATGCCATGGATTGCTAAGGCGCAAACGCTGCTTAGCTGCACGCTTTGCTTCACGTTCATTGGCTGAAGTGGTCATAACCTTTCCAGTTCAGTTCCACCGCGTTATCATCGCGGAAAAATCGCAATCCCTCGGAAGACGGGGCTATTTGACCAATACAGGTATAGCCCACGCCGAGTTGCCCCAGCGCCATGTCGATCGCCCCACGGTTGATTTCCGGCACGGTAAAACACAGCTCGTAATCTTCTCCACCAGACAGCGCCCAACGCAACGCCTGATCGGGTTCAACGTGCTGCATCATCGCCGAAGAATAAGGCACAGCATCCAGTTGTACACGGGCACCACAATCACTGGCTGCCAGAATATGGCGTAAATCAGAGATCAGCCCATCAGAAAGATCGATAGCTGAGCTGGCAAGCATGCGCAACGCCTGACCTTGCAGAATACGCGGCTGCGGACGTAAGTGGCGTTGCACCAATGATTGGCGCGCCGCACTGTCACCGACCTGCAAGCGCTGTTGCAAAATCGCCAATCCGGCAGCACTGTCACCTAAAGTGCCTGTCACGTAGATCCAATCGCCAATGCGTGCACCCGCGCGGGTTAACGCACGGCCAGCTGGCACCAGTCCATGGATAGTCAGTGTCAGGCTCAGCGGGCCACGGGTAGTATCGCCGCCAATCAACTGCATACCGTAATAATCCAGCAGCGTGAAGAGACTGTCGCTGTAGGCCGCCAACCACGCATTATTGATTTCTGGCAACGTAATGGCCAAAGAGAGCCAGGCAGGATCGGCCCCCATAGCAGCCAGATCGCTCAGATTAACCGCCAGAGATTTGTAGCCCAAATCAGCGGGGTCAATGGTGGGTAGGAAATGCACCCCAGAAACCAAGGTATCGGTACTGACAGCTAAAAGTTGCTTTTCAGCCACCGTGAGCAACGCACAATCGTCGCCAATCCCCAACTCCACATCGCGACGAGGATTTCCCGCTTTGTACGCGTTTACACGATTGAAATAGCGGGCAATCAGATCAAACTCACCGTAAACCATAACCGTTTCCGTCAAAGGCAATCGCGAACAGGGCCGGAATTCCGGCCCTGAGCGTTACTTCTTCGTTTGGCGCACCGTCGGTGCTACTTTATCCAATACGCCGTTGACAAACTTGTGGCTATCTTCCGCACCAAACACTTTCGCCAGTTCAATGGCTTCGTTGATGGCAACCTTGTAAGGAACGTCGTCGCGTTTGCTTAATTCAAATAAAGCAATACGCAGCACGGCTCTCTCCACCTGCCCCAACTCTTCGAGCTGACGTGACAGGTAAGGTGCCATCAATGCATCCAGTTTCTCTGCCTGCATGGCGACGCCCGCCAGCAACTCGCGAAAGTAGTTGATGTCGACATCTTTGACATCCTGCTCACTCAGGAATTGCAGTTCAATATCAGCAATGTCATTCTTTGACAATTGCCAGGAATACAGCGCTTGAACCGCACATTCACGAGCGCGGCGACGAGCAGCAGGTTTCACGGAATACCCCTTTCTTAATAAAACTTATTTGATAGCTTTCAATACGTTAATCATTTCCAGCGCGGTCAGCGCTGCTTCTGCGCCTTTGTTGCCCGCTTTGGTGCCAGCACGTTCAATGGCCTGTTCGATACTTTCAGTCGTCAACACGCCAAACGTGACCGGAATATCGCTGTTCATGGCAACATGGGCCAATCCAGAGCTGCATTCACCTGCGACATATTCGAAATGCGCTGTACCGCCACGAATAACCGTCCCCAGTGCCACTACAGCGTCGTAGCCGCTTTTTGCCAGTGCACGCGCCGTCATCGGCAGCTCATAGGCACCCGGCACCCATACTACGGTAATGTTTTCATCTTTGACCTGACCAATACGTTTCAATGCATCAATAGCACCTTCCAGCAGGCTATCGTTGATAAAGTGGTTGAAACGGGCAATCGCAATCGCGATGCGGGCATCAGGGGTGGCAACAACACCTTCAATGACGTTCATAGCGTTCCTTATAATCATAATCGCATGCTAATACCCCGCAGGGGGGCGGATTCTATCACATTCTTGCGACGGCGTATCCGGTTTTGTCTGCCACATCTCGCTGAAACCCAGGCAAACCCAAACCGCACGATAGCGACGTCAGGATTGCGGTATCAAACGCAAACGGAGATCGGGGCCAACCTGGCTGACCTCCGTCAGGGTAAATGCAGGTGCTTGTGCCAACTGCGTCAACCCCGGCAGTACGCACAGTGCACGGGCATCTTGCCCCAACAATTTCGGGGCCATATACACGATCAACTCATCGACCACGCCCGCATTCAACAACGCCCCCGCCAACGTGGCACCGGCTTCAACCCAAACCGAATTAATCTGGCGTTTACCGAGGGTCATCATCAATGCCACTAAATCTACGCCTCCCCCATGAGCGGGCAGAGTAAGATGCGTTACACTCTCAGGCCACGCAGTGTCATTACTTGGCTGGGTACTCGCTAGCCAGGTTTGTCCCTGCTGATGGATCAGTTGGTGCTGAGGAGTAACGCGACCGTGGCTGTCTACGATGACCCGTATCGGCTGTGAAAGGTGTGTATCAGGAAGTTGCTGTTGTGTATCGGGATCTAACGCATCCCAACGCACCGTTAATAGGGGGTCATCGGCCAGCACAGTGGCACTGCTGCTGAGAATAGCGGAACTTTGCGCGCGAAAACGCTGCACGTCCTGGCGTGCCTCGGGAGAGGTAATCCACTTACTCTCGCCAGAAGCCATTGCCGTACGGCCGTCCAGCGAAGCGGCGATCTTAAGGCGAACATACGGAACCCCTGTTCGCATCCGCTTAAGAAACCCCAGATTCACCTGCTCGGCATCCTGCATCATCAGGCCGTGGCTAACGGTGATACCCGCCTGCTGCAAACGGTGCAAGCCACGCCCAGCCACCTGTGGATTAGGGTCCTGCATGGCTGCTACAACGCGTGCCACGCCCGCCGCAATCAGTGCATCCGCACAGGGCGGGGTGCGCCCATGATGACTACAGGGTTCCAGCGTCACATAAGCGGTCGCACCACGGGCTCGTTCCCCTGCCATACGCAACGCATGCACTTCCGCATGCGGCTCACCGGCACGCAGGTGATAGCCTTCACCCACCATCTCACCATCACGCACAATCACACAACCCACGTTAGGGTTTGGAGAGGTAGTAAAACGCCCGCGCCGCGCTAATTCAAGCGCGCGCGCCATCCAGAACTCATCTTGCCGTTCCATATGACTAATCCTGTAACCGAGCGATCTCTTCGCCAAACTCCCGGATATCCTCAAAGCTGCGGTACACGGAGGCAAAACGAATATAAGCGACTTTATCCAAACGCTTCAGGGCATCCATCACCAGATTGCCAATCATCTTGGCGGTGACTTCACGTTCACCCGTGGCGCGCAACTGTGATTTGATGTGATTAAGTGCGTTTTCAACATCATCCGCGCTGACGGGCCGCTTTTCTAACGCTTTCAGCATCCCTTTACGCAATTTATCTTCGTTAAAAGGCTCGCGAACATCATTACTTTTTATCACCCGGGGCATCACCAGCTCCGCCACTTCGAACGTGGTAAAGCGCTCATTGCACACTAGACATTGACGGCGACGCCGCACCTGCGTGCCTTCGCCGACCAGACGGGAATCAATAACTTTGGTATCAACCGCGGAGCAGAATGGGCAGTGCATAACGTATCCCGATGATTAGATTCTCTTGCGCCTAGTTTACCCTGAATTAGCTGACTAACCCAAATATCCAGCGCTTACAGACCGATATTTGCACAGGAGCCAGCATAAACGCACCATGATTTAGCTCCCATTCGCCACTACACTTATACACTGCCACTTAAAGACGATACGAGAAAAGGCATAATGCAATGAGGGAAAGACCCGAATGAATAACTATTATCGTACATCTGGCCTCCTGATGCTGATGTTGGCAGGCTGTTCAGCGCCTCCGCAACCCCCTACGCTGCAACGGGAAGTCGGGCAACTTAACCGGCAATTACAAACGCTGACAGCGCAGGCATTAGCGCTAGAACAGCAAAATACCTTAAACAGCCATTCGACCCACGGGGTTTATCTGATACCCGCAGCAAAAAATAGCGCAATTTTGCAAAGCAACATCGGCAAACTGAGTGTTTCATTAAGCCACGTCGAGCCCGAAGCCAACGGCACTCAAGCACTATTGCATGTTCGTTTGCTGGAGGGCACTGCATTACCTTCGTTCCATGCACAGCTCGACTGGGGCCAGATCGACCCGATCAGCAATAAACCATTGCAGAGCGATACACAAACTCAACCACTCACACTGGATGCCGCGCTCTTGCCCAAAACTGAAGCCGTATTCGGCGTACGCCTTAGTGGCGTCACTCCAGAACAATTAGGTTTTGTACGCTTGCATCAGGTTGAAACCACTGCACCTTAATGCAAAAAAAATCCCTGCCATAGCAGGGATTTTCATCAAGGTCATCGTAAAGACTTAAGGCAGGAGGGAAGGCTGATCCGCCCCTTCCTTCTCGACTTTCTGCACCAGCAGATGCTCGCGTTTCATCCCGAGTTTCAGCGCCAGCGCCGAAGCCACGTAGATGGAAGAGATAGTACCGATAGACACCCCGATCAACATCGCCAGCGAGAAACCTTCCAGCATCGCACCGCCGAAAATGTAAAGCATCAGCACGACACCCAACGTGGTGCCAGACGTCATCAACGTACGACTCAATGTCTGAGTCAACGACACGTTCATGATTTCGTAAGGTGTACCACGGCGAATTTTGCGGAAGTTTTCACGAATACGGTCCGATACCACGATGCTGTCATTCAGCGAGTAGCCGATAACCGACATCAGTGATGCTACGATGGTCAAATCAATTTCGATTTGAAACAGCGAGAACACACCCATGGTGATGATCACGTCGTGCGCCAATGCCAGCACCGCCCCCAACGCCAGACGCCATTCGAAGCGAAAACCCACATAGATCAGGATACAAATCAACGCGGCCAACAGTGCCATCGCACCGTCCTGCGCCAAATCGTTACCTACACTAGGCCCAACAAACTCAATGCGTTTCACCGTTGCACTCTGTTCAGTGCCTTGGTTAATCACGCTGAGCACTTTGTTGCCCAGTTCCTGACCTGAGGTGCCTACGCTCGGCGGCATACGCACCATAACATCACGGCTGCTGCCAAAGTTTTGAATCAATGGGTCGGCAAAACCGGCTTTTTCCAGTGAGTCACGAATTAAATCCAAGTCGGCCGGTTTTTCCAGGTTAATTTCAATCACCGTACCACCGGTGAAATCCAGCCCCCAGTTAAACCCACGCACACCCATAACAACCAGTGACAGGATTAACAAAGTGCCCGAAATGACGAACGCGACGTTATCCCAACGCATAAAGTCATAGACTTTACGACCATAGTTGAGCTGTTCAACAGTATATTCCTGTGCCACGACGCACTCCTCAAATAGACAGCTTGTTAACGCGTTTGCCGCCGTAAACCAGGTTAACAATCGCACGGGTGCCTACAATAGCGGTAAACATCGAGGTCGCGACCCCAATCGCCGTTGTAATGGCAAAGCCCTTGATAGAACCGGTCCCTACAGCGTACAGAATCACTGCTGTGATCATCGTTGTCAGGTTGGCGTCAACGATACTGGAGAATGCACCTTTGTAGCCTTCATGAATAGCTTGCTGAACCGTTCGGCCATTCCTGAATTCTTCTTTGATACGTTCGTTAATCAGTACGTTGGCATCCACCGCCACCGCAAGCGTCAATACAATACCGGCAATCCCCGGCATGGTAAGCGTCGCCCCCGGCAAGAGTGACATGACTCCCACGATCAGGACTAGGTTAGCCACCAATGCCGTAGTGGCAATAACACCAAACCCTTTGTAGAACACCACCATAAACAGGATAGAGGCCACCAGTCCCCACAAGCAGGCTTCAAGCCCCTGTGTGATGTTTTGCATACCCAGCGTAGGGCCGATAGTACGCTCTTCCACAATCTGGATCGGCGCAATCAATGCCCCCGCTCGCAGCAACAAAGAAAGTTGACGAGCTTCATTCGGATTGTCGATACCGGTAATACGAAAGCTGTTACCCAAGCGCGACTGAATGGTCGCCACATTGATCACTTCTTCGTGTTTTTCCAGAATCGCGCGGCCGGAAGTCGCATCTTTCTTACCGCTGTCCTTATATTCCACAAACAAGGTCGCCATCGGCTTACCGATACTGTCCTTGGTGAAGTTGGACATGGCGTTACCACCCGCGCTGTCCAGCGAAATATTGACCTGAGGACGACCATACTCATCGCTGCTTGAAGTGGAATCGGTAATATGGTCACCGGTAAGGATCACGCGTTTGTACAGCACCACCGGGGTACCGTCACGCATGTTTTTCACTTCGGAATCGGCCGGGACACGGCCATTGGCTGCTGCTGTCACGTCCGCTGAGCTATTAACCAGACGGAACTCCAGCGTTGCCGTAGCACCAAGAATCTCTTTAGCGCGCGCGGTATCCTGGATGCCAGGCAATTCAACCACGATACGATCCGCGCCTTGGCGTTGTACCAGCGGCTCGGCCACACCCAATTGGTTGACACGGTTACGCAGAATATTGATGTTTTGCTGTACGGCATATTCGCGAGCTTCACGCAGGCGTTCTGCACTCATCATCGCACGCATCAAATTATCGCCGCTGGCATTGAATACCAGATCGCGATGACGGGTGGTGAGATACGAAATAGCCTCGTTACGCGTTGCTGAATCGCGGAAACGTATCTCTACCGTATTGTCATCGGCTTTACGCACGGTGGCATAGGGGATGCCCTTTTCGCGCAGATCGCTGCGCAGAGAATCCATGGTCTGCTCTTGCAGTTTACCTAACGCTGTCTCCATATCCACTTCCATCAGGAAGTGTACGCCGCCGCGCAGATCGAGACCCAGCTTCATGGGTTCCGCTCGCAGCATGCGCAGCCAGTTCGGCGTAGCTGGAGCAAGGTTCAAGGCCACCACGTACTTCTCACCCAACGCGTTCACAAGCGCTTCACGAGCACGCAACTGAATATCGGGGGTGGAAAAACGGGCAAGAATCGCACCGCTTTCTAGCGCGAGCGATTTGCTGGTGATGTTTTGTTCTTGTAATACATTCTGGACTTGGATCAGCGTTGACTCACTGGCGGCGATACCTCGCGCGCCAGTGATTTGTACCGCCGGATCCTCACCATACAGGTTAGGAAGTGCATAAAGCAGACCGATGAGCAACGCCACGGCAAGCATCAGGTACTTCCACAAAGGATAACGGTTTAACACGGCAGTTCCCTTCGGGAAAATCAAAAATTACAGGGCTTTGATGGTACCCTTCGGCAACACAGCGGCCACGAAGTCACGTTTGATAACCACTTCATTGGTGTCGTTCAGCGCAATCGCGATGTATCCGGTATCAGACACTTTCGTCACACGACCCACCAGACCACCTGTCGTCAGCACTTCATCCCCTTTGGAGATAGAGTCCATCAGTTTCTTGTGATCTTTTGCGCGCTTTTGCTGAGGACGCAGAATCATGAAGTAAAAAATCAGACCAAAAACAGCCAGCATAATCACCAGAGAGTACGGACTTCCCTGTGCCGGAGCGCCGGTTGCTGCTACAGCATCGGAAATGAAAAGACTCATTGAAATATCCTCTTCGTTATCAAACCAAACGTGTTCAAAAAATGTAAGAAAACAGGTGCGCTTAAAAAGCTTCGCATCAAACCTTCACATCGCATGTGTTGCACACATTACGCGCAACGCTGCGGATGCCAAATCTGCCCGTCAGTCGTGTTGACCTGTCGCCGTTTCAGCAAGGGACGGAGCCGGCTTGCCAATCCGTTGGTAAAAATCCGTCACAAAGTGCTCTAATTTACCCTGTTCGATGGCCTGACGTAAACCCGCCATCAACCGTTGATAATACCGCAAATTGTGAATGGTATTGAGGCGCGCGCCGAGTATTTCGTTGCAACGGTCAAGATGATGCAAGTAAGCGCGGCTATAATTGCGACATGTGTAGCAATCACAGTGCTCATCCAGTGGACGAGTATCATCCTTGTGTACTGCATTGCGGATTTTTACCACGCCGTCTGTGACAAACAAGTGGCCGTTGCGGGCATTACGCGTTGGCATCACACAGTCGAACATGTCAATACCACGCCGCACGCCCTCTACCAAATCCTCCGGCTTGCCGACCCCCATCAAATAGCGGGGTTTATCCGCCGGGATCTGTGGGCAAACATGCTCCAAAATGCGGTGCATATCCGCTTTCGGCTCACCCACTGCCAGACCGCCCACAGCGTACCCATCAAAGCCAATCTCTACCAGCCCTTTTACGGAGACATCACGTAAATCTTCGTAAACACTTCCTTGAATGATACCAAATAACGCATTGTTGTTATTGAGTTCATCAAAACGCTCACGGCTACGTTTTGCCCAGCGCAACGACATTTCCATCGAGCGTTTAGCATAATCCCAATCGGCAGGGTAAGGCGTGCACTCATCGAAAATCATCACGATATCAGAGCCGAGATCGTACTGGATTTCCATCGATTTTTCTGGGCTAAGGAAGATCGCATCGCCGTTGATCGGGTTACGAAAGTGCACCCCTTCTTCAGTGATTTTGCGAATATCCCCCAAGCTAAAGACCTGAAAACCGCCGGAGTCTGTCAGGATAGGGCCGTGCCACTGCATGAAATCATGCAGATCGCCGTGCAACTTCATGATCTCCTGCCCTGGGCGCAGCCACAGGTGGAAGGTGTTACCCAACAGGATTTGTGCACCGGTTTCTTTCACTTCCTCAGGCGTCATGCCCTTTACCGTGCCATAAGTGCCAACCGGCATAAAGGCAGGGGTTTCCACCACGCCACGGTCAAAAACAAGGCGACCACGGCGGGCGCGGCCATCGGTTTGCAACAATTCGTATTTCACTTTGCCTCCAGCACCGGAAAAACAGTCCGATGTTGTTGATATACACCAAGGTATGGTGAGTCAGTCAACACGCCAACAAATTGTGCTCTGCGGCGCGATTATGCATTTACATATAAGGTACTTAAGCGCGACTATCCGACGCGTGGTCGATCTGTTCCACCTCGGCAGCAGGATTGCGCGTGATAAACATGGCGTCACCGTAACTGAAAAAACGATACTGCTCGGCTACCGCCGCTTGGTAAGCCACCATGGTGTACTGATAGCCTGCAAACGCGGACACTAGCATGATTAGTGTCGATTCTGGCAAATGGAAGTTGGTTACCAGTGCGTCTACCACGCGATAATGATAGCCGGGATAAATAAAGATACGGGTGTCACCGAAGAAAGGCGCAATCATAGCCTCCTTCGCTGCCTGGGCCGCACTCTCTAACGAACGCACTGACGTAGTGCCAACGGCAATGACGCGATTACCGCGTGCTTTACACGCCAGCACAGCATCGACAACATCCTGCGGCACTTCAGCATATTCTGCATGCATGATGTGATCTTCGATAGTGTCGACACGGACTGGCTGGAAGGTACCTGCGCCGACGTGCAAGGTTACAAATGCCATCTCGATACCCTTCTCACGCAGCGCCGCCAGTAACGGGTCATCAAAGTGCAGGCCCGCCGTCGGCGCTGCAACAGCGCCAGGACGTTGGCTATACACCGTTTGGTACAGTTCGCGATCGGCGTCTTCATCGGGTCTGTCGATATAAGGCGGCAGCGGTATATGGCCGATGTCGTTCAATATGGTCAACACATCACGCGTATCATCAAAGTGCAGCTCAAACAGCGCATCGTGGCGCTGTGCCATGACAGCCTTCACGCTGCCGTCCTCACCGAGCAACAGCTCTGTTCCCGGCTTCGGCGCCTTGGAAGCTTTAACATGGGCTAGCACGCGGCGCGTATCCAATACACGCTCGACTAACACCTCAATCTTACCGCCGCTGGTCTTTTGGCCGAATAAACGGGCTGGGATCACACGCGTATTGTTAAACACCAGCAGATCGCCTGGAACCAGCTTTTCCAGCAGATCGGTGAAAACACCATGGGTCAGGGCTCCCGTTGGACCGTCCAGCGACAGCAATCGGCAGCCGCTGCGCTGCGCTTGCGGATAGTGCGCGATAAGCGCTTCGGGAAGTTCAAACGAAAAATCAGAGACACGCATAGCTATTCACTTGGTTGAGCTGTTTATAAAATTGTTTCTGGCTTACTAACGGGTAAAGAACAGAACAGGTAAAAAACGGCGGTCTAGTCTAGGGCCGTGAGCGCATTGCTGCAACAAATAAGCGAACAGAGCACAAAATTGATGTAAACTGGCAGAATGAATTTTCTTGCTCATCTTCACTTGGCCACGCTAGCCGATAGCTCGCTCCTCGGCAACTTGATGGCAGACTTTGTGCGCGGTAACCCGCAACAAGGCTTTAGCGACGAGGTCGTATCCGGCATTCGTTTGCACCGCCGTATTGATGTGCTAACCGATAGCCAGACAGAAGTTAAAGCCGCAGCAGCCCATTTCAGCGCGGGTTACCGCCGTGTGGCCCCTATCACGCTGGACGTGCTGTGGGATCATTTTCTTGCCCGCCACTGGTCGCGAGTGCACCCACAGCAGTCGTTAGGGGCGTTTGTTGATTCAGCCCGCGCACAAATCGAACCCCATTTGGCACACACACCAGAACGGTTTCAGAACCTGAACCACTATCTGTGGCGTGAACGCTGGCTGGAGCGCTACGCCGAATTGCCTTTTATTGCCGATGTGCTAAAACGCATGGCGATAAGACGCCCTCGACTGGCGGCTTTGGCGGGTTCATTTGATGACATAGAGCGCCACTACACCGCCTTTGAAAACCATTTCTGGCGCTTCTATCCACACATGATGGAACAGGCGCGCTTGCAACAGCTGTAAACCTAGTGATATCTGTTGGGTATCACCAATCAATTCAATAGACAAAACCTATATCATCAATCGGTTTGTTGGTCTGTATTCGTAGAAGAAGAAACCCTATACTACTTGTTGTTTTTGGTTTCTCTTCCCTCTTAATCACTTTTACAGGAGTTATTATGGTCCTGGTAACGCGTCAAGCCCCTGACTTCACCGCTGCTGCCGTATTGGGCAATGGCGAAATCGTTGAAAACTTCAACCTGAAAAAACACATCAGCGGTAAAGCGGCAGTGATTTTCTTCTGGCCGATGGACTTTACCTTCGTCTGCCCGTCAGAACTGATCGCCTTTGACCACCGCTACAAAGAGTTTCAAGATCGCGGTGTGGAAGTGGTTGGCGTCTCTTTTGACTCCGAATTCGTGCATAACGCCTGGCGTAACACGCCGGTGAAAAGCGGCGGTATCGGCCCAGTGCAATATGCGATGGTCGCCGATGTGAAACGTGAGATCCAAAAAGCTTACGGCATTGAGCACCCAGACGCTGGCGTTGCGCTGCGCGGCTCTTTCCTTGTCGACAAAGAAGGCGTTGTACGCCATCAGGTCGTAAACGATCTGCCGCTGGGCCGTAACATTGATGAAATGCTGCGTATGGTTGACGCCCTGCAATTCCACGAAGAGCACGGCGAAGTGTGCCCGGCTCAGTGGGAAAAAGGCAAATCCGGTATGGGTGCTTCTCCAGATGGCGTCGCCAAATACCTGACGGAAAACGCAGACAAGTTGTAATTGCTCTCTTTTCCGCAACAAAAAGCCGACTTCATACAGTCGGCTTTTTATTCTCTATGCTCGATGGCGGAAATAAACGGAGCCTTCTAGCACCGTTTTATCTCAACATTTTCCAACCCCGCTTACACGTTGTCATTCGCCAGCTGTTGCCGTTTCTGTTTGAAGGCATAGCCCAGCAGAAGCAGAGCAATCCACAGTACGCCTACGTAGAGGGAAATACGCGTTTCTTCGAAGTAGCCAATCAGCCCGATAATGAACACCAGGAACACGATACCCACCACGGAAGAAGCCACGCCGCCTGGCAACGGAAAGGCGAGAGCCTTCACCTCGTTTTCGTTCAAACGACGGCGAAACGCGATTTGTGAGCAGAGGATCATGATCCACACCCACACGGTCGCGAACGTCGCCAGCGATGCAATCACCAGGAACACTTTACCCGGCATAATATAGTTGAGGTAAACCGCCACCAGTAGCGCTGCCATCATCACGACAACCGTGACCCACGGAATACCACGCTGTGACACTTTAGCAAATACCTTGGGTGCATTGCCCTGCTCTGCCATGCCGTGCATCATGCGGCCCACGCCAAATACATCGCTATTGATGGCAGACAAGGAAGCCGTAATCACCACAAAATTCAGAATGCCCGCAGCCGCCGTGATACCAAGGTGCTGAAACGTCAGCACAAAAGGACTGCCGTTGGTACCGACCTGATTCCACGGATAAATCGACATAATGACAAACAGCGTGCCGACGTAGAACACCAGAATGCGCCACGGTACTGAGTTAATCGCGCGTGGAATCGATTTATGCGGATCTTTGGCCTCGCCTGCGGTGATACCGATAATTTCAATACCGCCATAGGCGAACATCACCAGTTGCAGCGATAGGACCATACCCATCACACCGTTACTGAAAAAGCCGCCGTGGTTCCACAGGTTGCTGATCCCAGTTGGCTGACCGCCATTGCCGATACCCCAGACGATAATCCCGATACCTGCTACGATCATGATGATGATGGTGGCAACCTTGAAGAAGGAAAGCCAAAACTCCAGTTCACCGAACACCTTCACGCTCATCAGGTTGATAGCGCCAATAATCAGCACCACGCTCAGCACCCAGATCCAGTGTGGCACGTCAGGGAACCAGACGCTCATATAGATGCCAAACGCAGTCACATCAGCGATCGCAACAATGAGAATCTCAAAGCAGTAGGTCCACCCAGTGATGTAGCCCGCCATTGGCCCCAGATAATCCTGCGCATAGCGCGAGAAGGAGCTGGCTTGCGGGTTGTTAACAGACATCTCTCCCAACGCACGCATAATGATATAAGCGATAACGCCGCCAATGATATAAGCCAATAGCACACTCGGCCCGGCCATTTGAATTGCACTGGCCGAACCATAGAACAGCCCAGTACCAATAGCTGATCCAAGTGCAATGAAGCGGATATGTCGCGTGCTTAACCCACGCTTTAGCTTAGTGGATTGTCGTTCCATAAATTAAGCAGCCCTGTCTTACAAAAGAAAAACCACAGGCGGTAGCCTGTGGTGAAAAATACCGCGTTACTGCGTTATTGGTGCGCAGCCACTTCTTGACGCCCGCTCAGTCGGTCATAAATAACCGCAGCCAGCAGCACCACCAGTGACGGTGGCAGCCAGGCCAATCCCTGTTCACCCAAAGGCAAGTTCAAGCTCCAGGCTGGCAACAATGCCGCAAAGGTCGATGATTTTACCCCATCAATCAGGCCGAATAACAGGCTGATTAGCATGACCGGGGCCACAATACGCGAAGACTGATTCCACCAACGCAAGGTAAAACTCAGTAAAACCAGAATGATACAGGGCGGATAAATCGCTGTCAGCACCGGAATGGAAAGCTGAATCAAATGGCTTAATCCCAGATTGGCAACTAACGCAGAGAAGCCCCCCAGAACGAACACCAAGGTACGATACGAAAACGGCAAATACTGGGAGAAAAATTCGGCACAGGCGCAAGTAAGACCAACGGCGGTTACCATACAGGCGATAAAAATCAGCAGTGCCAGAAAGCCGCTGCCCATGCTGCCAAAGGTGTGTTGCACGTAAGCGTGCAAGATTTCTGCGCCGTTTTGCGCATGGGGAATCAATTCACCGCTGACGGAACCCAATTTGAACAAGCTCAGGTAGACCAACGTCAACCCAACACCGGCGATCAACCCAGCCCAAATGGTATAACGGGTCAACAGCGTTGCATCGCTAACACCGCGTGAACGCGCGGCGTTGACGATAACGATACCAAACACCATCGCACCCAAGGTATCCATCGTCAGGTAACCGTTCACAAAGCCATTCGAAAACGGTACGGTTTGATAGACATCTGTCGCCGGGATCGGCGAACCCGCTGGCCATAACAGTGCAGCAAACCCTAACACTGCGAGCGCCAGAATTTTTAACGGTGCCAGCACATGGCCGACCGTATCGAGCAGGCGTCCCGGATAGAGAGAAACACCGATCACCAGCGCAAAATAGACCACGCTATAGATCAACAAGGGCGTGGCCGCGTCGCCAAACAACGGAGCCAGTCCCACTTCGAAGGATACAGTGGCCGTACGCGGCGTAGCAAATAGCGGTCCGACGGCCAGATAACATACCGTCGCCAGCAAAACACCTGCTTTTTGGCCGATGGGAGAGCTTAAGGCATCCACGCCACCGCCCACGCGCGCCAGCGCCACCACGGTCAACACCGGTAAGCCAACAGCGGTGAGCAGAAAGCCGAGCGCCGCCGTCCAGACATGTTCACCGGCTTGCAGACCAACAATCGGCGGGAAAATGATGTTCCCTGCCCCCACAAACAGCGCAAAGGTCATAAACCCCAGCGCGACAATATCTTTGGATGTTAAACGATGACTCATAGTTACGTTGTGTTGCCTGTATAAAAATGCGACAAAATGAGAAGGCGAACCGCAGCATGGTATAATTTATTCTTATTGCGCAGTCGTTATAGGGCGCCAAGTAAAACGTTTATAGTAGTAAAAGACAAGTAGCGATCCAAAATGCGGAGTATTACGCCGATCTAACAACAAGAGTTAGATAATAATATTACCACTCGCACGACCTTCCGCACATGATTTGTGCATTTAACGTCTTTTCCTTGCATTAAAACCAGAATAAAAACGCGTTACACGCGCAAAACGGACACAAAAGAGACTATGCAGCAGCATAAGAAGCGTTTTTTGCTGGAAGGGGAAAGAGGAAGCGGGAAATTGCGTGGTAAACAATGTGTGCACAGCGTTCAGATTTTGACGCCCTCATAACGGGGCGTCAAAAATAAGCTAGGGATAGCGGATGAACCTTCCCCCAGCGTTACGCAACGGAACCTTAATTAGCCCAGACTTCACGGGCAGTATTCACGACCAGACGCAGCTTGGCCCACTGTTGTGCTTCCGTCAGGCTGTTACCCTCTTCCGTAGAGGCAAAGCCGCACTGCGGACTGAGGCAGAGTTGTTTGATATCTACATATTTCGCGGCTTCCGCGATGCGCGCCTTCAGCAATGCCGGATCTTCCAACTCGCCAGTTTTAGTGGTTACCAGACCCAGTACCACTTGCTGATGTCCCGGTTTGATGAAACGCAGTGGCTCGAATCCACCAGAGCGATCGTTATCATACTCAAGGAAGAACTCATCTACATTCACTTCGCCAAACAGGATCGGGGCGACAGGCTCATACCCGCCTTCAGAAATCCACGTAGAGCGGAAGTTACCGCGACATACGTGCAAACCGATCACCAGATCTGCGGGTTTACCCACCAATGCTTTATTCAATACGTCGGCATAGGTACGGGCCAGTTGTTCAGGGTCTTCACCGCGTTCACGAATTTGACGCTTTTGATCGTCTGAGCACAGGTAAGCCCACACGGTATCATCAAGTTGAAGATAGCGGCAGCCTGCGGCATAGAAAGCATGGATTGCATCGTGCCAGGTCTGTGCCAGATCGTCAAAATAGGCATCCAGGGTTGGATAAACCTGACTGTCGATGGCCTTACGCCCACCGCGGAAATGGAACACGCTCGGGCTGGGAATGGTCATCTTGGCTGTCACATCACCTGCAATACTGTTTAGGTAACGAAAATGCGCCAGCATCGGGTGCTGTGGGTTAAAGCTGACCTTCCCTGTCACCTTGATGGCACGAGATTTAGTTTGAATACCATTAAACTGAATACCGTGATCCGCTTCGTAAGGTTCCACGCCGTTCAAACCTTCGAAAAAGTCGAAGTGCCACCAGGCACGACGAAATTCCCCATCGGTGACAACCTGCAACCCTGCCTCACGCTGCAACTCAACCGCACGCAGAATTTCTGCATCTTCAATATTGCGCAGCTGCTCTGCATTAATGGCGCCAGACTGAAATTGTACGCGAGCTTCTTTGATTGCCGCAGGGCGCAGCAGGCTGCCGACCACGTCAGCGCGAAAAGGGGGAAGTGCTTTAGCCATGATAAACTCCTAATACTTCACAATAAAACGCAGCGCACTAACGTCGTGCAAGCGGTATCGCAAAATAGTTTCAAAATAAATAGTCACGCCGTTCAGTAATCACGCCTTATACTTATTTAGACATCTGGACGGCTAAAAAGTAAATTCATCCTGTCATGGCTAACGATTGAGGGCAATAGAATAATTTTCACTTTTCACCACTAACGTGAATAAAATTCATGTCACACTGATGACAAAGTCACCTTTTCCCCTCGTCATCCTCGGCGAAAACCGGGGATCTCTGACAGAATGAACGCGTTTCGCCTGCAGGAAATTCCCGCTTTCGCTGGAGTGACGATAGTGAACGAATCTGGAATACAACAACAGGTTTTGATCTTATACAGCAATGAGGGTGATGGCGTGTTATAGACCGAGTTGCTGGCGTGCATTAACTCGTACATTCTCAGGCAAGGGAAGATAACCGTCCTGACTTACCAGATTTTGCCCGCTGGTTGAGAGCACCCGATCCATAAAAGCAGCCGTCAGGCTATCCAGAGGGCGCTCTGGCGCTTTGTTCACATAGATATAAAGATAACGCGCATAGGGATAACGCCCACTGCGGATATTGTCCACTGTTGGCGCGACATATGCGTCACCTTGTGCCGCCAGTGGCAGCATTTTCACACCGCTGGCACGAAAACCGATGCTGGCATAACCAATCGCCTGTGTCGACGTTGCCACCGCCTGCACCACAGAGGCAGAACCAGGCAACTCATTTACCTGAGGTAAAAAGTCTCCACCGCACAACGCCTGTTGCTTGAAAAAGCCGTATGTGCCTGACGCTGAGTTACGCCCATAGCGCAGCACGCGGCGCGAAGCCCACTCCCCCGTCAACTCAAGATCGCGCCAATGGGTAACGGTTTGCGTTGCCCCACAGCGGTGGGTAATAGAGAAAAGCGCATCGAGTTGTTGCAAATTGAGCCCCGACAGTGGGTTATCTTGGTTGACCAACACCACCAGCGCATCCATAGCGACTGGAATCGCAAGCGGGGGATAACCATAGCGTTGCACAAACGCGTCAATTTCACTCGCTTTCATGGCACGGCTCATGGGGCCCAGTTGTGCCGCCCCTGAGGCTAATGCCGTTGGCGCCGAGGACGAGCCCGCCGCCTGCATCTGTACATTGACACTGGGATAATGCTGATTGAAATCCGCCGCCCAAAACGCCATCAACGTCGCCAAAGTATCGGAGCCAGCACTGGAGAGATTGCCTGCCAGCATTTGCTCGCTGCGCGCACTGAGACTCCAGGCGCAGAGTAATAGCAACACCGTACAGAGCAATAAGCCCGAAAAACGCGGGGCTGGCGTCATAGGTTAGATATCCATCAAGACGAAGGGGTGGCGCTATTCTCAGACAGAGAGGTGGGTACAATCAACCGATTCGGCAGGGTAAAC
Organism: Serratia marcescens; assembly: GCA_015548865.1. GTDB lineage: Bacteria > Pseudomonadota > Gammaproteobacteria > Enterobacterales > Enterobacteriaceae > Symbiopectobacterium > Symbiopectobacterium marcescens_A. The sequence continues at coordinate 83,796 of JADMXW010000018.1, forward strand.
ATAAAACGCGCTCCAGCACCCGGCTCACTGAGGATCTCCAGACGAGAATCATGGTGGCTGAGCGCATGTTTAACAATCGCCAGCCCCAACCCGCTGCCACCCGTTTGACGTGAACGCGCCTTATCAACGCGGTAAAACCGCTCCGTTAAACGCGGGATGTGCTCAGCAGCAATACCTAGGCCGTTATCGCTGACCTGGAACTGCGCGCCCTGAGCGGTTTTTTGCCAGCACACTTCAATACGCGTACCTTCCGGTGTGTGATTAACCGCGTTGTATACCAGGTTGGAGAAGGCGCTGTGTAACTGTTCTTCATTACCATAAACGCGCAAACCATCATTGATACGGAATACAATCTCATGGCGATCCTGGCTCAATGTCTGCGCCTCACGTTGCAGTATGCGCAGCATGCGTGGCACATCCACTTTCTCAGACAGGTTAATCGGCGCCGCCGCTTCGATTTTTGACAACGTGAGCAACTGTTTCACCAGCCCATCCATGCGCCGCGTCTGTTCCTGCATGGTCCCAAGTGCTTTGTCTCGTAAAGCGCTATCCAGTGAGTCGTCTTGCATCATCTCTAGATAGCCCTGCAATACGGTAAGCGGCGTGCGTAATTCATGGCTGACGTTGGCAAAGAAATTACGCCGCGCTCCTTCCAACTGGTGCATCTGCGTAATATCGCGTACCACCATTAATAATTGCCCTTCCGAATAGGGCATGACGCGAAACTCAACATGGTGTGAATTGATCAATTGCAGGGTCAAAGCCCGGCTGAAATCTTGCTGACGCATGTATTGAGTGAACTCGGGATAGCGCAGCAAGTTGAGGATATTCTGGCCGTTATCTTCCGGCCAACGCAGGCTAAGCAAATGCTGAGACAAGCCGTTGCACCAGATAATGGTGCCCTCTTCTGTGGTGATCACCACACCGTCCGGCAACGACTCGGCACCACTACGAAACCGTTTTATCAGCAAGGCCAACTCACGTCGCCGACGCCGATTTCGCAGTTGCATCTGATACAGCCCGTAAAACAACGGCTCCCAACTCCAACGTCCGGGCGGCGGCGTCATGCTACGATCAACCCATAACCAGTAGGACAGCTTGAGCTGGTTATAATAATTCCAGCCAAGCACCCCCAGCACCGCCACCAGCATAAACCAGGGCAGATAGCCGAAAATCAGCCCAAGCAACAGGGCAGGCAAGCAAAAAAAAGCCAGCTCCGATGCCAGCTTTTTCCATGATAGACGTTCTAGCACGTTGAAAAATCTCCGCTCTGGCGATATTCAGCCACGATGTCGCGCACTATATCACTCACGCGCACATCAATAACGCGTAGAAAAACGATACCCAGTTCCTCGGACCGTTTGCACCATTTTATCATGTCCACTGGTTTCCAACGCCTTGCGCAGGCGGCGGATATGCACATCTACGGTGCGATCCTCAACATAAACGTTAGTTCCCCAAACGTTATTGAGCAACTGTTCGCGACTGTATACGCGTTCAGCGTGTGTCATAAAGAAATGCAGTAGCTTAAATTCGGTCGGCCCCATCTCCAGTGCATGCTGTTCAGTGGTGACACGATGAGAGGTAGGGTCCAGACTCAGCCCCCGCATTTCGATGACCTCTTCCACCGCCATGGGTGAAATACGGCGCATAACTGCTTTGATGCGTGCAACCAGCTCTTTGGGCGAGAAGGGTTTGGTGATGTAATCATCCGCACCGACCTCAAGCCCGCGCACCCGATCTTCTTCTTCTCCGCGTGCAGTCAGCATCATGACGGGTATATCCCGCGTCAGTGCCTCGCGCTTCATGTGCTTGATAAACTGCAACCCGGAGCCACCTGGCAGCATCCAGTCCAGCAGCACCAGATCAGGATAGGGCTCAGACAAACGCGTTACTGCGCTGTCATAATCTTCAGCTTCAACGGACTGATAGCCGTTTTGCTCTAACACGAAGCACACCATTTCACGAATCGGCGCTTCATCTTCCACGACCAGTATGCGTCTTGCCATTGTTCATCCTGCCGTTAATCAGCGTGTGCAACGCGTCAACCAATAACGAAATCTCACGATATCCCCGTCATACTTCACGTTGCATGTGCGTTGGCTGCGACTTGAAGTATTTTGAGTATCGCCCGCGTTAGGTAAAACACATGAGCCTTAATGGCTAATTTCTGCGAGCGAGAGCAGTATGCGTCAGTTTTATGACAGATTTATGAAAACGCAACCCGAGAGTAACATCCTATTTAAGCGTTGTTTTCACTATTTCCGCTGTTATATCCCCAAACTTATTTGCGTTGCAAAAAGGCGACGACACAGTGAACCCCTGGGCTTACGGGAGTATGTGGCCTGGGTGAGCGAAGAAAGCCAATGCACTTGCAACATGGGGGTGAGAGGTATAGCGACAGTTGCCGTTATCACTGCTTATAATCGCCCTACATTAGATAGCACGCTTCACAGGAAACGCCATGCGCATCATTCACACCGCAGACTGGCATCTGGGCCAATATTTTTATACCAAAAGCCGCGCACCGGAACATCAAGCCTTTCTCGACTGGCTGATTGAGCAGATTACCCTGCATCAGGTCGATGCGCTGATCGTAGCGGGTGATATCTTTGATAACGGCTCGCCACCTAGCTATGCCCGTGAGATGCTAAACCGCTTTGTGGTCGCACTGCGCACCACCGGGTGCCAGTTGGTGCTGTTGGCCGGTAACCATGACGCGGTCGCTACGTTGAATGAATCTCGGGATCTATTGGCTTGCCTTAATACGCGCCTTATCGCCAACGCGGGCGACGACCCAAACCAGCAGGTATTTTCGCTAAATACCCGTCAGGGCATACCTGGCGCTATTTTGTGTGCTATTCCTTTTCTGCGCCCGCGAGACATCCTGCGCAGCCAGGCAGGCCAATCCGGCTCGGAAAAACAGCTCGCGTTGCAAGACGCCATCAGCGGACACTATGCGCAATGCTACCAACACGCCTGCTCATTGCGAGAAACGCTTGGGCTACCCCTGCCGATTATTGCCACCGGACACCTGACCACCGTGGGCGTTACCGCTTCGGAAGCAGTCCGCGATATCTACATCGGTTCGCTGGATGCCTACCCGGTGCAGGCATTCCCACCCGTAGATTATATCGCGCTCGGACACATCCACCGTCCTCAGCGTGTGGGGCACAGTGAACACATTCGCTACAGCGGTTCTCCCATTGCCCTGAGTTTTGATGAGTTGGGCAGTGAAAAATCTGTCGCACTGATCGAATTTCAGCAAGGCACGCTTACACAGATAACACTGCTGCCTATTCCCGTGACACAACCAATGCGTCTTATCAAAGGGAGCCTGACAGAGATAGAGCAGCAACTGCAAGCCCTCCCAGTACCCGAAAAAGAGCAACGCATCTGGCTGGATATTGAAATCTCTACCGACACGTATCTTAGCGATATGCAGCAGCGTATCCAGCAGTTAGCACAAGCGTTACCCGTCGACGTGTTGCTGATGCGGCGCAATCGCGAACAACGTTTACAGGCCATTACACGCGAGAAAAAAGAAACGCTGGATGAGCTATCACCACGCGACGTATTCGAACGTAGGCTAGCGTTGACTGACATCGAATCCGAACAACAGGAACGATTACGCCCATTGTTCGATGGCATAGTGCTTGATGTAAAAGAAGGAGAGCCGCAAGCATGAAAATCCTTAGCTTACGGTTAAAAAACCTCAACTCGCTCAAAGGCGAATGGAGAATTGACTTCACTCAGGAGCCCTTCGCCAGTAATGGCCTGTTTGCCATCACCGGCCCGACCGGTGCAGGAAAAACTACGCTGCTGGATGCTATTTGTCTGGCGCTTTATCACAAAACGCCACGACTGGATACGCTCTCAGCCACACAGAATGAGCTGATGACGCGTAATACGGCTGACTGTCTGGCTGAAGTGGAGTTCGAGGTTAAGGGCGTAGGCTATCGCGCTTTCTGGAGTCAACGCCGGGCCAAAAATAGCGCAGACGGCAACCTGCAAACGCCAAAGGCCGAACTGGCACTGATCGAAGACGGTAAAATACTGACGCAGCAACTGCGGGAAAAACTTGAACTGACTACCAGCATCACCGGGTTGGACTTTGAACGCTTTACTCGCTCAATGATGCTTTCGCAGGGGCAATTTGCTGCCTTTCTCAATGCAGAGCCTAACAAGCGCGCCGAACTGTTGGAAGAACTGACAGGTACAGTTATCTATGGAGAAATATCCAGCCGGGTCTATGAGCGTCATAAAGAAGTCAAGCTGGCATTGGATACGCTAAAAGCACGCGCATCGGCCATCGCATTATTGGATGACGACGAACGACAAGCAGTGCAAACGGCATTGTCGCAACTACGGCAGGAAGAACAACAGTTACGAGAGCAACGTGAGCAAGCGCTGACACACCAGCAATGGCTGACTCGGGAACGGCATCTGCAGCAAGATATACTACAAAAGCAGCAACAGGCAGAGGCAGCCGAGCAAGCACTACGTGACGCAGAGCCCGATCGATTACGGCTGGAACGCGATGAGCCCGCGGAGAAACTGCGCCCATTACAACAAGAGCGTGAGCGTTCAAAGTTGGCTCGGGTTATGGCACAAACACGGGAAACCGAGTTGGCGCAGCAGCATTCTTCCTGCAAGGCAACACATGAACACCAACAGCAGTTGTTGCTGGAAGCACAGCTTGCACAAAAAGAGCACAGTGCAGCACGCCAACAGGAAGAGGTGTTGATCGACCAACGGGTAGCACCACTTGACCAGCAGATTGCAACACTCAGTGAGCGCTGCTCACAACAACGTCTGGCGTTAAGCCAAACTCAAGCACAGAGAAATAAAGAACAGCAGCAACTGGCCGAACTGTTTCGCCAGCGCGACGTTGCTCAAACACAGCGAGAAGCCATCCTCAACTACCAGCAGCAGCATCCTCACCACCGTCACTGGGGAGAGCAATTGGGTAGTTGGCGTGCAGCATTCCAGGATCAGCAGCGCCTGTCCGATGAATTGGCTGTCCTGGTTTCGCAACAACAGAGACTGACGAACGAAGAACAAGAGACGGCACGCAAACAGCGGGAACTGAGTGAGCAACTTACCGCACAACAACAGCGTTACGACACCTTACAGCGTCAATGCGAGCAGCAGCAACAGGTGTGGCAGCAAGCAGAAACGGCGAATCCAATTGCACACTTACGTGAGCGCTACACTGCACACCTACATGCTCGTCAAGACAGAAGACGACTTGGTGAATTAACCCATTCTCTCAGTGAGCAACGCCAACAGCAGCAAAAAAACGAAAAAAAATGGCACACGCTGAATCAACGCTACCAAGCCGACGCGCAGAGCAATAAAGCGCACCTTGCTGACTGTCAGCGTTTGGAACAACAATTAAACGATGTCGAACAACGCGTCGAACTGGAAAAACGGATCGTTAGTCTTGAGGCCGAACGTGCACAGTTGCAACCGGGAGAAGCTTGCCCCTTGTGTGGTTCCACGCACCATCCTGCCATTGCGCAATATCAGGCTTTGATTACTTCCGATGCCCAAACCCGTATGGCAGAACTGCGCACGCTGAGTCAACAGGCCCGTAGCGCGCTGGCACAACGGGAGGGTGTACTCGCCGCGCTTGCCAAACAGCGTGACGAGCTTCAGGCTGAACGTGCAGAGCAGGAAAATCTGTATCAAACGCAATATACTGCATGGCGACAAGTGAGTGAGCGTTTACACGTCACCTTCATGCCAGAGCAAGAACAAGAGATTGCTGAGTGGCTGACAGCCTGCGATCGCGAAGCAGATACCCTGTTCAGCCAAATAGAAGCGCAAGAACAGCTGCAACGGCGCTGGCAGGAAAGTAAGGATTTACTGGCAGCAGCACAGTATCAGCGCCAAGAAACGGAACAACAACTCGCACTGCTACAACAACGCATTACTGCACAGCGGGAGGGGCTTGCAGAGACCGAACGGAAACAACAGCAGATCATTGTGCAACTGACTCAACAACAAGAAACACTGGCTGCTACGCTCGCCCCCTACGATCTGAAACAGCCTCCCTTTGACGAACACCAACGCTGGCTGGCTGCACGCACCGCCGAGGCTGAACGTTGGAAAAATGCCGAACAGCAGTTACAACAACACGACCATACGCTGACCTCACTCCACGCTACGGTACAAGGGATTGAAAAAAATTTGCAATTGCTTGAGACCAACGCCGCTCAGCAGCAAAACTTGTGGGAAGATGGGGAAAAACAGCTGGCGGTTCTGCGCCAACAACGCCATGAATTATTTGGCGATCGCGACATACAGCAAGTACGGCAGGCATGGCGGCAACAAGGTGAACAACACCAGCACAATGTCGAAAAGCTCACCGCATCAGCGCAAGATACTGTGGCACAGCTCGCCAGGCTGGCTGGCGAATTAGCGGCACAACGCACACAACGTGAACAGTGTGTAGATAATGAGCAATGCGCAGAGGCGCAGTTCGCCGCTGCACTAGCCAGTAGCCCGTTCATTGACGAAGCCGCATTTCAGCAAGCACTATTGGATGACGACACGCGTCAGATGCTTCGAGCAAAAATCGACGCCGTTCGCCAGGCTGTAACAGAGACAAAAGCATTGCTACAGCAGGCCACGGCCGTGTTAAACGCGCATCTAACACAGCGCCCTGCAGCCGACACTGAGGGGGATGATGCCCAAACACCAGAGCAACGGTTGGAACTGCTTGATACCGCATTGAAAACCAATCTGTATCAACAGGGAGAGCAGCAACAGCGGTTACGGGACGACAGTGCCCAGCGAGATAAGCAACAAGCGCTGCTACACGATATTGAGCAGCAAAACCAGCAGTATGCAGACTGGAGTTGCCTCAATGATCTTATTGGTTCACAAAGCGGCGATAAGTTCCGTAAGTTCGCACAGGGGTTAACGCTCGATCATCTGGTTTATCTGGCTAATCTGCGCCTGGCCCGCCTGCATGGTCGTTATCAACTGCAGCGTAAAACTGAAGATGAACTCGGCCTGCATGTGCTTGACACCTGGCAGGCGGACGCGGTGCGCGACACCCGAACCCTATCTGGTGGCGAAAGCTTTTTGGTCAGTCTGGCGTTAGCGTTGGCACTCTCCGATCTGGTGAGTAACAAAACCCGAATCGACTCACTGTTTCTTGATGAAGGGTTCGGCACGCTGGACGCAGATACCCTGGACAGTGCGTTGGACGCGCTGGATAACCTTAATGCAACGGGAAAAACCATTGGCGTCATCAGCCACGTGGAGGCGATAAAAGCGCGTATCTCGACGCAAATCAAGGTTAAAAAAGTTAATGGGCTGGGTGTTAGCCAGCTTGATGAGCGCTACGCACTGTAGCGCTCAGCATGCAGTGTGTAAGTCGACAAATTACTCTGCTGGCCACAGCCAGGCCGCACCGCGAACGCCGCTTGAGTCACCGTGTGTCGCCTGGCGAATAGGTGTAGTGCACTCCAGGCCAAATATCCATGGGGTAATCAACGCGGGCAACGTCTGGTATAAACGCGGGACATTGCTCATCCCGCCTCCCAGCACGACCACATCTGGATCTAATAAGTTAATCACGTGCGCAATGGATTTCGCCAGTCGCTTCTCATAGCGTTGCAGCGTTTGTTCCGCGGCACTGTCACCTTGACGCGCCAGTGAGACGATCGTTTCGCCGTTGCAGGCGTGGCCGGTGATATGGCGATAGTCGGCAGTGAAACCCGTGCCGGAAATAAAGGTTTCAATACACCCAGTTTGACCACAGTAGCAAGGCATCGCTTGCGAATGCCGACGTTCTTCCTCATCCATCCAGGGTAAAGGGTTATGTCCCCATTCACCGGCAATACCATTGCGCCCAGCATGCGCACGCCCATTAAGCGCGATACCCGCACCACACCCCGTGCCAATAATAATCGCAAACACTACGCTATGCCCAGCACCTGCGCCATCCACAGCTTCTGACACAGCCAGGCAATTGGCATCATTGGCCAGGCGCACCGGACGTTCCAACAGCGCAGAAAGATCCCTATCCAGCGGCCTGTCGTTCAACCATACCGAATTGGCATTTTTTACGTTGTGTGACAACGGCGACAGGGTGCCCGGAATACCCACGCCGACGCTCCCCGTCATGCCAGTTGCTTTTTCAGCTTCATTGACTAGCGTGACAATGGTTTTCAACGTCCCTTGATAGTCATCACGGGGAGTTGGTATGCGATGGCGGAACAATGTTTCTCCATTATCCCCCAGTGCGATGACTTCCGTTTTGGTTCCACCCAAATCAATTCCAATACGCACACCGCCTCCTCAAAAAATCCCCATCGGGAATGAGCAAATATCACAATTATCACACGCCTGGCACAAGACGACCCTACTCAAGTGTATACCGAATCCACCATTACGCGCTGCACTCGCGCGCCAAATCCGCTATCATGCGTCCCACCCATTTCATCCGCGTGCCGCGCACGCACCGCCAGAGATAACACCATGTTGTGGTTTAAAAATGTTATTATTTATCGCTTGAACCGCGATATAGCACTTTCCACCGACGCGCTGGAAAAACAGTTAAGTGAGTTCTCCTTTACGCCATGCGGCAGCCAGGATCTTTCTCGAACGGGTTGGGTATCCCCCATGGGTTCTCACAGCGATGCACTGACCCACAGTGTCAATGGTCAGCTACTTCTTTGCGCGCGCAAAGAAGAAAAGATGTTGCCATCTCCAGTCATTAAGCAAGCTCTTCAGGCAAAAATTGACAAGCTGGAAGCCGAGCAACATCGCAAGTTGAAAAAAACCGAAAAAGACACGCTGAAAGATGAAGTACTTCATACGCTACTCCCACGCGCATTCAGCCGTTTCAGTCAAGTATGGCTATGGATTGATACCGTCAATCAATTGATTATGGTCGATGCCGCCAGTGCCAAAAAGGCCGAAGATACTCTGGCGTTGTTACGTAAAACACTGGGGTCGCTACCCGTAGTACCACTGGCGCTGGAAAATCCGATTGAGCTGACACTGACTGAATGGGTACGCTCTGGCGATGTCCCCGCTGGCTTCACCCTGCAAGATGAGGCCGAATTGAAAGCCATTCTGGAAGATGGCGGCGTGATCCGCTGTAAGAAACAAGACCTGGTGAGCGATGAAATCGCCGTGCACATTGAAAAAGGTAAAGTCGTAACCAAACTTGCTCTGGATTGGCAAGAACGGATCCAATTGGTGCTGGCAGAAGATGGCACGCTGAAACGACTGAAGTTCGCCGATACGCTGCGTGAGCAGAACGATGATATCGACAGGGAAGATGTGGCTCAGCGCTTTGATGCCGATTTTATTCTGATGACCAGCGAACTTTCCGCATTGACAACCCATTTGGTAGAAGCGCTGGGTGGCGAAGCGCAGCGGTAAACCTCAATCAGGCAAACGGAAAATGGATTGCGCAATGAGACATGAAATCCCGGTACGCTGTTTTTCTATTGCGCTTTATATACTGCGCCCAGCGCAGAGGGGTTATCAGGTGCTGCTGCTGCGCCGTAACGGTCATACCCAACCAGGCCAATGGTGCCAGATAGCCGGGGGGATTGAGGCTGGAGAAACCGCCTGGCAAACGGCGCAGCGTGAAGCCGAAGAAGAGACGGGATTACAGTTAACAGACCTCTATTCAGCAGATCGTTGCGAGCAGTTTTACGAGGCGGATAACAACGGTATTACGCTGGTGCCCGTATTTGTTACTTATGTCGCCGCTGATGTGGAGATTGTGCTCAACGCTGAACACAGCGAGTTTCAATGGGTAACATTTGAAGAAGCGGAGCAAATGTTACCCTTCCCCGGTCAGCGTGAAATGCTAAATCACATTCAACGCTACTTTGCTGAACAACAGCCACACTCCATGTTACGTATGCCGTTGGACGCTTAGGGCCGATTCCGACAGGTATAATTGACTCAGGCAATATAGCCCTGCATAGCGCTCAGAAAGTGGAGCATACACAGAGTACGTAAGGATGTTGAGCATCGCTTAATAGCAAAATAGCCAAAAAAATAGCGCTAATGGAACAGGTTCTTGGACGACACAATACACTTTTCATCACTCAGGTAACGGGTAGCGGTGCAGATCCTGTCTGCACCGCCTGCTAAACAAACACGCAATGGCCCATTCTCAAACCCAGCACAGGTTTGCTTTCCCCTATGAGGCATGCTACAAATACACCAGCGTAATATTCTTTTAATTCCGAGGAATGTGGACAAATCGCATCATTTGCGGCGGGTAATAGAGTATCATCATGAAGAAAATACATAACAAAACCATCATTACTTCTATCTACATGTTATTCCTTTCAGCAATCCTTGCGAGTGAGCACCATTGGTGTAGCGAACTTTAGGTCTCTCCCTGAATTTGGCGATAGCAGCACATTGTTATGCCTTTGTCTGCTCATGCCTTACTCCCCTTTATTTATCGCATATGGGAACAGATATCCCCGGCATCGTTGTACCTTGTTTTCATCGACAGCATTGTCTGGTTTCACCCACATGCTACGAATCACCCTATCAGGGAGAAGAGTAATGATTTACTGGATCTTTTTAGTCTGCGCGATTGCAGCAGAAATTATCGGCACCTTAAGCATGAAATACGCCAGCATCAACGGTAGTCCGCTAGGCCATCTGGTGATGTATGGAATGATTGCGCTTTCTTACCTTTTGTTATCAATTGCCATAAAGCGCGTTGCTCTGGGCGTGGCTTATGCCCTTTGGGAAGGTATTGGCATTCTCCTCATTACGCTGTTTAGCGTCATGCTGTTTGATGAATCTCTCTCGGTGTTAAAGGCCATCGGGCTTGCAATATTGTTGGTGGGTATCCTGCTGGTGAAGTCGGGCGTACACAAAGCCCCTGCGACCCACTCAACGCGAGGTAACCATCATGCTACCATTTGAGTGGCAGCACGCTGCGTTCCTGGCATTGGCGATTGTGTTAGAGATTGCAGCCAACATTTTCCTTAAACTGTCTGATGGCTTTCGCAATGTTTGGCTTGGTGTTTTATCGCTAATAAGCGTATTGGCCGCATTTAGCGCATTGGCGCAAGCCGTAAAGGGCATCGAGCTCACCGTCGCTTACGCGCTGTGGGGCGGGTTTGGGATAGCTGCCACAGTGGCCGCAGGGTGGATATTGTTCGGTCAGCGTCTAAACAAAAGCGGCTGGGTAGGATTGGGACTGCTATTGCTGGGAATGGTGCTGATTAAATTGGCGTAATGAAATGAGCGCCTGACGGCGCTCATCGTTTTTACATCGCAGCCGTTCGTTATACTTTGAAGTGCCCCACCGTGGAGTGCAGCTCTTCCGTTTGTGCAAGCAGAGCTTCAGTGGCGGCCGTGGATTCCTGCACCAACGCTGCATTTTGTTGCACCATGGAATCCAACTGTGCCATCGCCTTGTTAATCTCCTGAATACCGCGCATCTGTTCATCTGCCGCGTGGGTAATCTCCGACATTACCGTGGTTACGGTGGAAACACCGCCGACAATCTCTTGCATAGTGCTGCTCGCCTGGCGCACTTGCGTGGAACCAGAAGTTACGCTGACCACAGTCGCTTCAATCAACGTCTTAATCTCTTTTGCCGCCTGCGCACTACGCTGTGCCAGAGCGCGAACCTCAGAAGCAACAACGGCAAAACCACGCCCTTGCTCGCCTGCTCTTGCTGCTTCCACCGCCGCATTCAGAGCCAGAATATTCGTTTGGAAGGCGATGCCGTCAATAACGCCGATAATATCGCCAATCTTACCGGAAGCCGCGACAATATCTTCCATCGTAACAATAACATCAGAAACCACTTTACCACCGGTGCTGGCATCGGCAGACAGGATACGCGCCTGATTATTCACATGTTGTGCAGAACTGGCCGACTCCGTGACAGCCGCCGAGATTTGCTCCAGCGAGGCTGCGGTTTGTTGAATACTTGCTGCCGCTGACTCAGTACGCACAGAAAGGTCGTTGTTGCCCAACGAGATTTCGTCCACAGCCACTTTCACTGAGGCGCTGATATCCCGAATCTGAATCATCACCATGCTGAGTTTGTCGATAAAGACGTTGAACGAACGGGCGATTTGCGCCACCTCGTCATGACCTTCGTCTGGCAAACGCTGGCTTAAATCATTAGTACCGTTGCTGATGTCATCCATCGCATCGCGTACTTGCAGCAGACGCTTAAGGGTTTTTGTGATAATAACACCCACGATCAGCGAGCCAAGCAGTGAAATAATCACCAGCGTTATCACTGACGTCGTCAGCAGCGAACGCATGCCTGCTTTAGCCTCTGCTCTGTCGAGCGCAACCAGAATATACCAGTCAGTCCCCGCAATAGGGGACGCTCGTACCATACGCTCTGCACCATTCATCTCCACGGTCACAGGATGCTGTGCTGTCAGTAATTCGCTAAGCACAATGCCCGGAGCAATATCTGCGATATTTTTCAACGTCAGATTTTCATCCGGGTGCGCAATAATCACACCGGATTTATCAATCAGTACGCCAAAGCTTGCCGGAGTGGGATTAATAGAACGCACGTTGGCGATAACATTTTCCATCGTTACATCACTGCCCAATACGCCTTTAACGCTGGAACCAGAAACGACAGGAGAAACAAACGACACCACCAGCTTATTCGTCACCATATCAATATAAGGGGTCGTAGCCACAGGCTTACCCATCTGCACGGCCTGTTTATACCAAGGGCGTATTGTCGGGTTGTAATCAGGGGGAATACCGCCTGGATCGGCAAACTTCGCCGTGCCATCAGCATATCCCATATACACGTTCAAAAATTTCCCTGCCGATACCATCTGTTTAAACAGAGGAATCGGATCCTCATGGGTCAATACCCAGTCGTTCATAGAGGAGATCATCTGAATTTTTGACGCTACCCAGTCACTGATTGCCATGCTGTGACTCGTGGTCACCGAATCCAGCGTGTCTTCGATAGAAGACTCATTAGCATTATTGGCAATGGTGTAATTCAGGTAGGTATTCACAGCAAGGGAAAAAACTACAATAGATGCGCATACCGCCAATATGCGCGCTCGCGTTGTTTTCAGCATAAATGACTCTTAGTAGAAGATAGCTATATATTCTATAACGACAGAATAAAATCAAACTTGAGCACGAATTGTGACGTCAAAGAAGATGCATAACAGGAAAATAGAACTTAGTGTGATATTTTTCACTAAATTAAGCGTTAGCTTCACGGTTCATTACCAGATTGGCATAAAAAATCAGTTTATTTTATCAAATAAAATGATATCACTGGGATAGTGTGCTTATTAACAAACATAAGAAAAAAATATGAAAAATACGTAAGTTATTCGCGGTTCAACCGCTGAATAGGCGGCCCGAGCGATACCGTAATTATTTCTTGTTGTGACAATCGACCAGCACAATAAAGAAATTACTGACGGAAAAGTAACCGAATAAAAACCTGGCTAACAGAGATTTCACACAATAAAGATGCTTTATTCTCTTCCTATTTTTCCTGGTGGGTATGTTGGGTGAGAATGATATGTTTGCCCCCGCATGCAGGGGCAAAAGATCAGAGGTATTTGCAGAGATAAGAGGTCGGCTCAGCCACTTGTAGTTGGAATTCACTGTTGCCAGGAACAGAGAATACAGCTCCGGGTCCAAAAACCTGCCATTCGTCACTACCCGGCAGCTTTACCGTGAGCACACCGCTGACAACGGTCATCTCTTCCGGTTGCCCCGTACCAAAGGTGTACTCTCCCGCTTCCATCACGCCCACACTGGCACGGCCAATGGAGTCACTGTCAAAACCGATAGACTTCACTTTTCCAGAAAAATACTCATTAACATTCAACATAGTACAGCACCTGTGATCAGAAACGAGAAGAAATGAATAACAAACGAAAAGCCGCTTATGAGGCGGCTGAAACACGTAATATTTGCAGGATCTCTGCCACAATAGCATCCGGAGCAGCAGAAGCGGTGACGACATGATGTGCAACATCGCGATACAACGTTTCCCGCGCAGCGAGCACATCCGCCATTTCATCGACAATCGGACGTCCGGTCAAGGTGGGGCGTTGGTGTGACTCAGGGCAGGCTTCCAGACGCTCACCCAACAACGAGGCTGAGGCGAACAAATAAACAACAATCCCCTGCGCACGCATAAATTGGCGGTTTTGCGGCGAAAGTACCATACCGCCGCCGGTGGCAATGACACAGCGCGACTGCGTTACCTGTTGCAGGGCGACGCTTTCACGCTGACGAAAACCATGCCACCCTTCATTCGCAACCACGTCCGCCACGCTCATTTTGCTGGTTTGCTGCATAAACAGATCGGTGTCGGCAAACTGATAACCCAACGCACTCGCCAGCGCATTGCCAACGGTGGTTTTACCGCATCCTCTGGCCCCAACCATAAAAATGGGCTGTGACATGTAATGACCTACCCTTCTCACTTTCCCGGTGACTTCCGGTACGCATTAATCGATATCAGCGGGCATCATACCGATAAAGCATGACAACAAGAAAGCCTCTATGCGCGAATCCGCATATCTATCCTGATTTACGTCATATCACCGCCACGTTGTTTGCTATTTATCACCAAATGCACGATTTCATGAAATAAATGAAGAGGGAAGAAGCAGGAAAGGCTACCGCACTGAGTGGCGGCAGCCTGCTATACGCTATTCACGCGTGGTGGGGGATATTTTATCCGCCTACTACTCGGGCACTAATAGGTATGGAAATACGACTGAATAACATCGGTATTCTGGGTTTTGCTCAGCGCCAACATCAGTAAAATACGCGCCTTAGCCGGATTGAGTGAATCAGAAACCAGACCAGGTTGACTGGCATCAGGTGGAACAACACCACTCCCGGTACGCGTAGAACGCACCACAACGATCCCTTTATTGAGTGCTTTACGAATGCCCGCATCACTACGCTTGGATACGCTGCCCGCCCCCATACCAGCATAGACGATACCTTTTACGCCATGAGCAATGGCTGCGTCATACATGTACTCGGGATCATCCTGATAACCATAAATGATATCGACGCGCGGCAATGTTTTCACCCCGGCAATATCGAACACCGAACGGGTTGTGTGGATTTTATCCAAACGATTGTTGAAATAAACGCGATCGCCAATGATCACACCCAGATACCCCTCCTCAGGCGCTTTGAACGTATCCAGCGTCGATGCATTAGTTTTACTGATAAAACGCGCGGAACCGATGCGATCGTTCAACACCACCATAACCCCGCGACCACGCGCATTTTTATCCGCTGCGACTTTGACCGCGCCGTACAAATTCATGGGACCATCAGCGCTGATGGCAGTAGCAGGGCGCATCGCCGCGGCGAACACCACCGGCTTATCGCTTTTCACCGTCAGTTGCAGAAAATAGGGGGATTCATCCAGTGTGTCCGTACCGTGAGTAATGACAACACCATCCACATCATCGCGCGCCAACAGCGTATTGACACGGTTACTCAACGTCAGCAAGACATCACTGGTCATATTCTCACTGCCAATATTTGCCACCTGCTCACCGCTAATCGTCGCTAATGCCTTTAACTCCGGCACAGCGTTAATCAGGGTATCAACCCCCAATGCACCCGCCTTATACCCTGTTGTTTGCGTATTCGCCGCAGCGGAGCCAGCAATGGTGCCGCCCGTCGCCAGGATCACGATATGGGGTAACTTTTCCGCCGCACCCGCTAATGCAGAAAAACACACCACTATCACTACCAAAAGCGATCTCATTATCCTTTTCATCACGGTTATCCAAATTTTCAATACATGAACGATAAAATGCCACTTACTGCCTGCCACAGCAGCATTTCCCTATAGTTTGCATGCGTTTATCGCGTATAAACGTTGCTTTACCTAGCATTCTCCTCTCAGTTATTCCGCGAAAAAGCATCATGCCCGAGCAACGAAAAAGGTATCGTTTGCGGGATCGCAAAACTGCAATAACTCAATGAAAAAAATGCAAAAGAAAGTAAATCAGACCGATGACAAAGTCCGTGATTAGGCGAAGTACGTCGATGGGGTCGTAGCGGCGCAAGCGCTGGCCCGTAGGGTGGGGCGCCCCTCGTCGTGATTCGCCGGCAAACACGGACATGCCGAAAAGGGTTTGCCAGCAATATCTAAATGGACGGGCATACACATTCCATAGCAGCCAAATGAAGCGGTGTCTGCTGCCTGCCGGAATGCGCAGTTGATATCAAGGGGGAGTGAGACGTTTTACTCTGACATCACCCATATTTCATGAGCGAGATTGACCACGTGGCGCAGCTTGTTCCATTGCTGCTCTTCCGTAATCCATTGCGCGCTTTCAACTGAAGCAAAGCCACACATCGGGCTTAGCGCCAATTGATTCAGAGGTAAGTAGAGTGATGCATCATTAACACGGCGCTTAATGCTGCGCGCGTCCTCCAGTTCTCCGGTTTCAGAGGTGATGACGCCAAGTACCACAGTTTGTTTGCCAATAGCACGCAGCGTCTCCAGACCACTGAAATGCGCATCAACATACTCAAGAAAAAGACTGTTCACGTTCAAACGACC
This sequence comes from Serratia marcescens, assembly GCA_015548865.1. Lineage (GTDB taxonomy): Bacteria > Pseudomonadota > Gammaproteobacteria > Enterobacterales > Enterobacteriaceae > Symbiopectobacterium > Symbiopectobacterium marcescens_A. The sequence continues at coordinate 100,372 of JADMXW010000018.1, forward strand.
GAGCGCTTTGGCGATAACATCAGCAAAGGGATTACGGTGCAGGGCTTTGGTGTCAAGATCGCCACTGCATACATGCAGGCTGATGTACATGTCTTCCGGTTTATCCTGCGTGATACGATTAAGCAGTGAAACGCAGTGCTCAATAAGCTGATAGGGATCGGTGCCCTCGTCTTGCTCGGCACGGATTGCGGTGACATCGCCAAACAGGCTCCAGAATGTGTCGTCCAACTGCAAATAGCGGCATCCCTGAGCATAAAAAGCATGTAGCGCCTGAACGTATACCTGCGCCAAATCATCGCAGTAGGCATCAAGCTTCGAGTAAACGCCGTTTCGGCGTAAAGAGCGATACATCAGCATACAAGGGCTTGGCAGCGTCTGTTTGGCGACAGCCTGAGGATCGTTGCCTACGGCCTGATGCAGAAAACGGTAATGCGCCAGAAAGGGATGATCGAGGTTAAAAGAGAGGGAGCCCACCACCTGAAGATCACAAGCCACCATTTCCTGGCGCGTTATGCAATAATCCTGCTCCTTATTTGGCCCAGAGATACCGTGCAAATAGGAAAAAAAATCGTAATGGCCGCCGGTACGGCGCAACATGCCATCGGTTATGACATGAATACCACAGGCCTTTTGCTGCTCCACGATCCGTCTAACTTCGTTATCTTCCATCGTTGTCAGTTGCTGACGCGTTAACTTGCCCGCCACGAACGCAGAGCGCGCATGCTTCAAACAGGCAGGACGAAGAAGGCTACCAACATGATCTGCATGAAACGGCGGGTATTTTTGTATCGTACGACGCATGATAACGGATCCTGTTATTCAAATAACGTTTCTTCCAAACGTGTGTTACTGCGACCTTAGGTTGTACAAATATAGCCGCACACAAACGGCATCATTCCTACCATGCCCCCCACGGAGCAGCAAATGCAAAATTCACTTTCCATGCAAAAAAAATGCATATTGCATCAAATTTCAGCAAGGGATGACGTCAAACCAAGATTCAAGACTAAACAGGATGGTCACTACAGATAATCACAATGCTAGACAATTTTCATCAACACACCAAATGAGAAACAAAAAACCAACACAGACCAAGTATTAACATTCGTTATCTATACACGGCATTAACATCATCAAAAGTGCCATGTATCAACAAGGTGGCTTCTTCCTTCCTAAGCTAACAGAGTGAAATCATTAAAAAAATCACATTAAAAATAGAAAATCCTCGCCAACGTTGTTTAACAAAATGTTCAGAAATAACTTACATTTCGATGTCGAATTATTTCTAACCGTGTGGATTTTTACAAAAAGCACACCTATACCTATATGCATAAAACCCACAGCAATGAATAACAAAAAACAATCAAAAATAAGAAACGAGCTTTTTTCTCACGAGACATCTCCTGACTCGTGCACGCCGTTGGCGTGATTTTGTTTCACCCTTTCTCAACCAGGTAACGCTTTAGTGCTCCCCCCTTTCCTGGAGCCCCGCACTGAATAGGCCATATGCATGTGTCTGTTCAAACAACAGTGACGAGCGAGAAAAAGGTGAATCATGTCAGAGAGCAACGTTGTCCAAGGGTATATCAGTATCATCGATCGTCGCGGCAGTGGAAATGTAGCTCAGTACGTTTCACCTAACGCAACAGATATCTTACTGCAGCGCAGCAGCACAGTTAAAATTTCCGGTTCCCCAGACAGCGTGGCTCGTTACGAACGCCAAGGCGACGATCTTATCTTGCACATGCGGGATGGTACAGTAGTGCGCTACCAGCGTTTCTTCTTGCTTGATGCAGAGGGTTACCACAGCGAATTGGTATTTGATGACGGAACGCGCCTGACACATGTCAATTTCGCCACCAATCCCGAGGATGCGGCAGCGTTGAGTGCGGGGGAGGCAGCGGCCCTTATTCCCCAGTACGAGTATCTGCCCAATATTACCCCGTTACTGTTGCACAATGCCTCGCAAAGTGGGCTATCGGCCGCAGCCATCGGTAGTATTCTTGGTGCCCTGGCGCTAGGAGGTGGCGTGATTGCTGCTACAGCATCCAACAGCAATGATGACAACAGGCCGTCTACACCGCCCTCAACACTCGCTTCGCTTACGGTAAATCCCCTGGCAAATGACAATATCCTTAATCGCGAGGAATTCGGTCAATCACAGGTACTCAGTGGTAGCACCCAGGATGTAACACCAGGATCGGTGGTAACCATCACATTTAACGGCCTGACCTATACCACGCAGGTCGCACAAGATGGCACCTGGCAAATCACCTTGCCACCTAGCGTATTTGCCGGTCTGGAAGATGGAACTTATCCCCTTCTGGTGAGCGTCACAGATACTCAGGGTAAAGCACATCAACAAACGGTAGAGCTCGGAATAGACACGCTGCCCCCGTTCCTGACAGAAAATATGCTCACGGGGGATAACATCCTCACCGCAGCCGAACAAGCACAGCCACAAACGTTAAGTGGCCGTGGTGAAGTTGGGCTGACCATTACCGTGACGCTCAACGGCAAGACCTATACCACTACCGTCGATAACGACGGTAAATGGCAGTTGCCGCTTTCCAGCACCGATCTGCAAGCACTCAGCGAAGGCGCTCATACCCTGACCATCGTAACCGTGGACAAAGCCGGTAATACTACCAGCATCACACGCGAACTGATTGTGGATACCACACCGCCCCCCTTGACGGTTCAACCACTTACCGGCGATGATTTGCTTACTGCCGACGAGGTAAAGAGCACGCAGACCTTGTCAGGCACCACCTCACCCAGCGAGGCTGGACAGACCGTTACCGTAACCTTGAACGACAAAACGTACACTGGAACCGTCAATAGCGATGGCTCCTGGCAAATCTCGTTACCCAGCGCAGATTTGCAGGCACTTACCAACGGCACCTACGCGTTGGTGGCCTCGATTACCGATAAGGCAGGCAATACCACCACGCTGCCGGCACACTCCATCACGGTAGACAGCGTGGCAGAAGCCATTAACATCAACACGCTTTCTGGTGACGATCGCCTGAATGCCGTTGAGGCTACACAACCCTTAGTGCTCTCGGGCACGACGGCAAATGTAGCGGCGAACCAAACGGTGACCATCGCCTTTAACGGGCATGTTTACACCACGACCACCAACAGTAACGGCAGTTGGAGTGTCAGCGTCCCCAGCAGCGATTTGGTATTTAGTCACGACGGCAGCTATAACGTCAGCGCCAGCGTGACTGGGCTGAGCGGCACCACCATTACCGCAACACATGCACTCACGGTTGTCGTCAATACGCTGCCTGTGGCAACACTGGAACCTCCCTTTGGCGACGATGTACTCAACGGCACAGAAGCCGGTCAGGATCAAACGCTGAAAGGCACCACTGGCGTCAGCGGCCCAGGGCAGAGCGTCACCGTCAGCATCGGCGGTCATGCCTACACGGGCACCGTTGATAACAACGGCAATTGGCAAGTGACGCTCCCCAGCAGCGTATTGCAAACGCTGCCTTCTGGCAGCAACAGCACTGTAACGGTTGAAGTGGGCGATGCCGCAGGCAATAAAAACGTTCTGAGCAAACCGGTGCTGGTAGACACCACTGCGCCCACACTGACCCTTTCCCCCGTAGGGCAGGATGACATACTTAACAACAGCGAGCTTGTCGTCAATCAAATCATCAACGGCACCGCCTCTCAAAGCGAAGAAGGGCGTACCGTTACCGTGACCTTGAATGGGAAAACCTATTTCGCAGTCATTGATGCCAGCGGCAATTGGCAAATCACGTTGCCGTCAGCCGATCTGGGTAATCTGGCAAATGGTCTCCACACGCTCGTTGCAACCTTGAGCGATGCTGCGGGAAATACCCGAACCCTCCCCCATACATTTACCGTCGATAACGGTGCGGCTTCCCTGCCGACGATAGCCATTAACACGTTCGCGGGTGATGACATCGTTAACGGGGCGGAAATCAAAGTCAGTCATCAACTCAGTGGCACCACAACACATGTTGAAGCTGGCCGCACCGTAACACTGACATTGAATGGGAAAACCTATTTCGCCGTTGTGGAAAGTGGTGGCACCTGGCACGTCACCCTTCCGAGCACGGATATGGCATTATTGCCTTCAGGCTCTTCTACCATCACTGCAAGCGTCAACAACCAATCCGGCTATAGCACCAGTACCAATAAAGAGATTGAGGTTGATACCACCGGTAATGCTATCGCCATTAACATCATCGCCAGCGATAATCTGATCAATCAAGCAGAAGCGGCTCAGCCCATGGCCGTCAGCGGCAACACCGCCAATGTGCCTGCGGGACAAACCGTAACCGTAACGCTGAACGGCAAGCAATACGCCACGCAAGTTCAAGTAGATGGCTCCTGGACGCTGCAGATCCCAAGTGTGGATCTTCAGGCACTCAGTGACGGCAATACCACCATTACAGCGACGGTCAGCGACCCTCAGGGCCAAACCGCCAGCGATCAACACGATGTTGGTGTATATATTCACTCACTGCCCGCACCAACCATCGACATCCCCTTTGGCAACGGCTCTCTGAATCTCAACGAAACGCATATAGACCAAGTTATCACAGGCAAAACAGGTATCACCGGTAACGGGCAAACCGTGGTGGTAACGTTCGGAGGAAAGAGCTACAACGCCACGGTGGACGTCAGCGGAAACTGGCGTGCCACGCTTCCTACTGCCGATCTGCAACAGTTACCGGAAGGCAACGCCGCGATTCAGGTTACTGCAACGGATATCGCTGGCAATCACGGCGCCAACAGCCTCAATAGTCTGGTTGATGTCACCCCGCCCACGTTGACGCTGGGCACCATCGCCACCGACGACATCATCAATATTCAGGAAGCACAAAGCACGCAAACCCTTAACGGAACCGCTTCCATCAGTGAAGCCGGACGAACCGTTACAATCGCTTTAGGCGGGCAGTTTTACACCGGGAAAGTCGGTAACGACGGTAACTGGAGCATCGATCTGCCTTCCCATGCCCTTCTGTCACTGCCTAACGGCATTTACGCTCTGGTAGCCAGCCTGAGCGATGCCACGGGCAACGTCACTCAAGTGACGAAAACCATCAAACTCGATGCCGACAGCGCGATGCGCCCGACCATTACGGTGAATCCGTTTGTGTCGGAGGACAACACCATCAGTGCCGCGGACACTCAAGTCAGCCAAATCTTAAGCGGCACCACGACCAATGTCGAAGCGGGACAAACGATTACCATTCAGTTAAATGCCAAAACGTACTTCGCTACCGTCAACAATGAAGGTAAGTGGTGGGTAAGTATTTCAGCAGATGACATGAAGGCGTTACCTGAAGGACCGCTCGAGATCAGCGCATCCGTGAGCGACACCTCAGGCAATCAAGGTAGCGGCACATCCTGGAGTGATGTAGATATCAATAGCGACAGTATATCCATCAGCATTATCGCAATGGATAACCAGCTCAACCGGGTTGAGGCGGCACAACCGTTGACGGTCAGTGGCGCCACCGTAAATGTGGATACAGGTCAAACCGTGACCGTAACGCTGAATGAAAAAACCTACACAACCACCACAGCCGCAAATGGCAGTTGGAGTTTGTCTATCCCCAGCGCCGATCTGTTGCTGCTTCAAGATGGAACGACCGTTATCCGCGCCAGCGTGGCCAACCCGAATGACGATCCCATCTCGGCCCAACGCAATCTGGATGTACACATCAACAATCTGCCCCATCCTTCACTGGAAACGCCCTTTGGCGATAACGTGCTCAATGCCGCCGAAGCAGCAAGCGGTCAAACGGTGATCGGCAAAACGGGCGTCAGCGGTGCCGGGCAGAGTGTGGTTATTACCTTGAACGGGAAAACCTACCAGGCGACAGTAGATGCACAAGGCAACTGGCATGTGGCTCTTCCTGCAGCTGATCTTCAAGTGCTTTCTGCCGGAGCACAGCCTTTGCGCGTTACTGCAACAGATGTGGCTGGAAACAGCAGCGAAATCACCCACGCCGTCACTGTCGATCGGGTACCCCCTACCCTGACGTTAAAACCCGTGACCAGCGACGGCGTCATTAATCATGCCGAGAGCCAAATCGATCAGGTTATTTCAGGCAATGCCTCGCTAACCGAAGCGGGGCGTAATGTGCTGGTCACGTTCAATGGCAAGCTGTACACCGCTGCCGTTCAAGCCGATGGAAGCTGGAGCGTTACCGTACAAAGTGCCGACCTGCAAGCCATGGGCGACGGTACCTACAGCTACAGTGCCACGCTCTCCGACACGGCGGGAAACAGCACGACCACAACCGGACAGGTTACCCTTGATGCGAGCATAGCCAACCTTCCTGTACTCACTGTCAATGCGGTTACCGAGAATAACATCATTGACGGTGCTGAAATCAAAGCGACACAAACCCTGAGCGGAACCAGCCTCAATCTGGAAGTGGGGCAAACTGTCACCGTAACCTTAAATGGAAAAACCTACACCACTACCGTGGACAGTCAGGGGCACTGGCAGGTCAACGTCCCCGATATCGATTTAGCGCAACTGGCGCAAGGGCAGCACACGCTGGATGTCAGTTCACAAGACAAGAGCGGCAACCCAGCAGCATCAATCCATACCTTCGTGGTAAATACCGCGCTGAGCGGTATCACCATTGACCCCGTTACCGGAGATGACAAACTCAGCCAAAGTGAAGTAGCGAATGACCTCATCGTCACTGGCTCCAGCCAAAATGTGGCAACAGGCACCACAGTCACGCTCAACCTGCACGGCAAAACCTATGCGGGCACGACCGATGCAACGGGCAAATGGCACGTTACTGTTCCGGCATCGGCCCTGCAACAATTGGCTGACGGTAACACTACCTTGACCTTTAGCACCGTTGACAGTGCCGGTAATGCACTCAGCGGCAGCCACACGATCGGTGTATTTATCCATACTCTGCCTAACGCCACGCTTGACCCGGTGTTTGGTGACGGCGTACTGAATGCGATCGAGGCCGGAAGTACGCAAACCCTGAGTGGCACTACCGGGCTTACCGCCCCCGGACAAACCGTGACGGTTACACTGGGGAATATTCCCTACTCAGCCACCGTAACGTCCTCAGGGAGCTGGATCCTGACGCTGCCACCTTCTACGTTGCAGGCACTGCCAGAGAACAGTTCTCAGGTATCCGTGGTCGTCAAAGACGCGGCGGGCAACCAGAGCACTGTCACACAAACAGTGACAGTCGATCTTACCCCGCCGACGTTAACGCTGGGCAATCTCGCCACGGATAATATCCTAAACCAGAGCGAAGTTCTGACCACACAAACCCTCACCGGCGGTGCCTCCACATCGGAAGCGGGTCGAACTGTCACCGTAATGTTTAACGGCAAATCGTATACTGGCACTGTCGGCAGTGACGGCAGTTGGTCTGTTGCTTTGAGCGCCACCGATCTGGGAGCATTGAGCGACGGTATCTACACGCTGAGCGCCACGCTGAGCGATGCCGCAGGTAACAGCAGCAGCGCAACCCGAACCATCACGGTGGATGCCAGCGCACAGCATGCTCCGCGCATCACGTTGAGCAATGTAGCATCCGATAACATTATCGATGGGGCAGAAATTCAAAGCAGTCAGACGCTCAGCGGTACCACGCTTAATGTGGAGGCAGGGCAAACGGTAACGCTGACATTTAATGGCAAAACCTACAGCGCGATCGTGCAGGCCAATGGCACCTGGAGTACGGCCATTCCTTTGCAAGACATGAACCAATTGGTTAACGGAACGCAAACGCTCACCGCCAGCGTTTCGGATACATCAGGCAACTCAGCCAGCGCTAATCAAACCGTTACCATTAACACCAATACCAGCGCACTCTCGATAGCCGCTATCACAGGGGATAATCTGCTCAATGCTCAAGAGGCAGCAGCAGGCATAACTGTCAGCGGAAACAGCAGCAATATTGCCTCAGGGACCAGCATCACCGTATTGCTTAATGGTAAAACATACTCGGCTACCGTGGGCGCTAACGGCAGTTGGAGTACCCTTATTGCTCCAACCGATTTACTTGCGTTGTCCGATGGGCCAATAAGCGTAAGCGCTATCGCTACCGATCAGGTGGGAAAAATAATTACCAACAGCCAGACATTACAGGTCATTGTCAATCATCTGCCGCAAGCGACATTGGATGCGCCATTTGGTAACGGCTATCTCAACCAGAGTGAAGCACAAGCTGGACAAACATTGACGGGTACCACCGGCGTCAGCGGCGCAGGCCAAACCGTCAGCGTGACCATCGGTTCTCAAACCTTTACGGGCACGGTGAACAGCAACGGTCATTGGCAATTGCCGTTACCCCCCAACGTACTGACGCAACTCAGCGATGGCATAACGCAAATATCCGTCACTGTAGGTGATGTGGCGGGAAATACCTCTACCACTGACGGTAGTGTTAACATTGATTTGACGCCCCCAGTGCTGACTATCAATACCGTCAGCCTTGATGACACCATCAATATCGCCGAAAGTCTGCAACCACTGGTGATAAGTGGCACCGCCTCTGTTAACGACAGCGGACAAACCGTGGTGGTGCGTATTACGTTCAACGGACAAATCTACCAAGGCACAGTCCTGAGTGATGGCTCCTGGCAAATAACGGTTCCCGAGGGCGATCTGGCGGGAAGTGCCAATGGCATTACTACTCTTGTCGCGACCATGGTCGATGCGGCAGGCAATACTGGCAGCGCCACGCGTAATATCACGCTGGATACCGATCCTGCACAGGCACCGACAATCATCATTGGTACGCTGTCCAGTGATGACTACCTCAATGCGCAAGAGGCCACACAACCGTTAACCTTAAGTGGCACAACCACACACGTTCAACAAAATCAGCTTGTCACCCTGACGCTGAATGGGAAATCCTACACGGCCACGGTACAAGCAGATGGAACATGGCATGCGGATGTGCCGGCAATAGACGTTGGCGCGCTACCGGATGGAAAACTGATTGTCAATGCCAGCGTCAGTGATACAGGCGGTAACCCTGCCAGCAACAGACATACGTTGAACGTTATCGCACACCCCGCAGACCTGCCCACCATCGATATCGCCACTGTGTCCGGTGACGATGTTATAAACGCGCAGGATGCAAACAGCCCGATGACTGTCAGTGGCTCAACCACCCACGTCACGCCCGGACGCACTGTAACCGTCTCTCTGAATAATAAAACCTATCAGGCGACGGTAGGGAGCGATGGAAGTTGGAGTACTACGGTCCCTGCAAATGATGTCCAGGCGTTGCCACAAGGTCAGCAATTCATTACTGCCAACGTCAGTGATATCGCCCAAAATCCGGCGAGCAACACCCACACTATCTCGGTCGATACAACACCACCGCTGTTGGAAATCGATGCCTTGGCGACGCCCGGCGATATTGGTCTGGCAGCCGCGCTGGCCGGGTTACCTATCACAGGTAAAGGTGAAGCTGGGCTACACGTCACCCTCACCGTGGGCAATGCCACCTATACCACTGTCACGGACGGAAACGGCGTATGGAAAGTCACACTTTCCGCTAACGATTTGCTGGCACTGGGGGATGGCTCAGCAACTCTGACGGCAAAAGCCACCGACAGCGCTGGTAACAGTAGCAGTGATACGCTGAGCATCGCATTAAAAACTCAGGCGCTGCCTACACTCACCGTCAACGCGCTGTTTACGGATAACCAGCTAAACCTGACAGAATTGCAAGCGGGAGGAACGATTGGCGGCACCTACACCAACCTGCCTGCTGGCACAACATTGACCATTACCATTGGCAGCTACACCACCACCGGTACAACATTAGCCGGCGGGCAGTGGAGTGCAACCATTCCTGCCAATGCACTGGCAAGTTTAAATGATGGTAGCGTACAGGTCAGCATCAACGCCGTGGACAGCGCCGGTAACCCCGCCAGCGCCAGTGGCTCACTGGAGATTGTCACCCATACCACCTTTAACCTGACGTTGAATACGCCGTTCACTGACGGCAAGCTCAATGCGGCAGAGGCGAGCGTAGATCAGGTGCTGAACGGCAGTACCGGCGTTAACGCTGCGGGACAAAAGGTCACGGTGACTATCGATGGAAAACCCTATATCGCCACGGTAACTGATACAGGGCTTTGGAGCGTGACATTGCCCGCCACCGACCTGCAAGGCCTGAATGATGGCACTCACACACTCGTTGTGACAGCGCAAGACAAAGCAGGCAACGCCAGCGCCCCCATTAATAGTGGTTTTAATAGCATCGTTGAAGGCGTGCCCTCTGCCGGGTTAACACTTCCGTTATTCTCCGACGGTTTCCTCAGCAACAGCGAAGTCGTCAATGGCGTTACGCTCAATGGGCAAACCGGGCTTACCAGCAACAGCGGACAAACTGTCAGCGTCAGCATCAACGGCACAGTCTATAACGCCACCGTGAACGCCAACGGCAATTGGTCATTACCGCTCACTACCGCCGATCTGTCGGCGTTGCCGGATGGCACCGTTAGCGTCATTGTCACCGTGACAGATAGCGTCGGTAACAGTAACACCACCAATGGCAGCGCAGAGGCGCTGTTCCATACGTTGCCAAATGCTACGTTGGTGCTGCCTTTCGGCGATGGCTACCTCAATGTGGAGGAATCAAAGCAGCCGCAGACACTGAGCGGCAAAACCGGGATCAGCGGCATAGGGCAAACCGTAACGGTCACGCTGGATGCAGGAACAGCAAACGAAACGGTATTGACCGGCGTGCAAGTGGACGGGCTGGGCGGCTGGTCGCTGCCACTGTCTTCCTCGCAATTGGCCGCATTTACGCAAGGCGGTCATACGTTAGTGGTCACGGTGACAGATCGGGCAGGAAACAGCAGTACCTCAACCCCCACCACTGTGACGGCCGCGTTAACGCTGCCTGCTCCAGAGATCACGGAGCCACTGTTCGACAGCGATAACATCCTCAATATCGCTGAAGCCAGCGGCCCCATTACCCTCTCGGGCACCACCAATAACACAGGCAGCACACAAAATATTAGGGTCGAAATTGACCTTAACGGCGTGATTTATCAAGCTCAGGTCACGGGGACTACCTGGAGTGTCACCCTGCCAGCAAATGCGTTAAGTTCGTTAGCTGAACGCAATGACCACACGCTTGTGGTCACCGCGACCGATCAAGCGGGCAACGCCTCCAGCAACACAGTCACCTTCGGAAATGATTTCCATGCCCCTGCCGTTACGTTGAATACCCCGTTTGGTGATGGCTATCTCAACGCAACAGAAGTCGCATCATTGAGCGGCAATGCGGGCGATGCGACCAGCGTGACGGTCACTATTGGTAGTAACCCGCCACGGACTGCCACGGTAACAAACGGCCAATGGTCGCTTGACGCGAGCCAGTTGTCCGGATTGGATGATGGAACACAAACCGTGACGGTCACCGCGACCGATACGGCAGGAAATAGCGCCAGCGTCAGTGGGCAGGTACATATTGTTGTCAATACGCTTCCCACCCTCGCACTCAACCCCTTTGTTGGGGGAGATGGCCTGGACTATCTAGAAAGTCGTACCGCACAAACGCTGAGCGGAACGTCAAGCGGAATAGAAGTTGGACAAAAAGTGACCGTCACTATCAATGGTCATGAATATGACACCAATATTGGCGTCGGAGGAAGCTGGTCGATATTAATTCCAGCGTCGGAGTTGCAGCAATTCAGCAACCCGACAGCTATCACAATACAGGCGCAGGACAAGGCGGGCAACGTGGTTAACGATGCACTAAGTGTTTCTGTTGACCTCACCCCGCCGCCCAACCCGACACTGGTGATCAATGCTGTCACGGATGACAACGCGATCAATCTGTCTGAATCGCAGGGCACCATTACGCTTTCCGGCGTGTTGCATCACGGCAATAACCCGCAAACCATCAGCCTATTGATTGACAATGTACCGCTGACGGCAACCGTGACAACCGACGCGAATGGCATCTGGAGTGTGGGTATTCCAGCACCTTATGCCGCCTTTATTGTGGATGGCACCGTCACGATAACCGCATCGACTACCGTAGGCACCACTGCCGTTAGTGCGACCACCGATGTGCATGTGGATGTTACTCCGCCCTCTGTGACCATCCTCACCTTCGCCGGGGATAACACATTGGATAACAGCGAACTGGCAACCGCTCAGGCTATCACGGGCTCGGCTTCGGTTGCAGATGCAGGACGCTTCGTTGCCGTCACGCTAAACAACAAAACCTATCAGGCTCAGGTGCAAATTGACGGCTCGTGGACCGTTAATGTCCCGACGGCGGATCTCAATGCACTTAGCCAAGGGTCGCATAGCATCACTGCAATATTGAAAGATGCTGCTGGCAACATCAGCACCACAGCACAACTCAATATCATCGTCGATACGGAAATCCCGCTGCTGACCATCGATGCTTTTGCAGGCAATAACATATTAACGATGGCTGAAGCGCTACTGGGGCAAGTTCTCAGCGGTAAAGGAGAGAAAGGTGCAACAGTAACGCTGACGGCGGGCCCGCTCACGGGTAGCGTCGTGGTGGATAACGATGGAAACTGGCGTATCCCCTTCCCTGACACCGATCTTACCCGTCTCACCGATGGCCCGCAGGTAATCGGTCTGACCATTACCGACGCTGCTGGCAACAGCAGCAGCACCAGCGTTACCTTGAACGTCACGCTCAACAGCACTCTGGGAGCGGGTATTGAGGATATTTTCGGTAACAATGGCATCCTTAACTACGCAGAATCGTTGATCACACAGGTCATCAGCGGTCACGCCACCGGCAACGCCCTCGGCGCCAAAGTCAGCGTGACCATTGCAGGAACCACACTGGAAACCACCGTGGGTGCGGGCGGTGCCTGGAGTGTATCATTCCCGCCCTCTCTGCTTTCTGGGCTTTCCGACGGACTGCTGCAAGTGGAAGTCGGCATCGTCGATGTGAATGGCAACAGTAAGAATGAGCTGATCGATATCGATGTACTGCGTACCGTCCCGACGATCGATTCTGTTCTTGCCTTCGGCAATAATGGCCTTAATGCGCTTGAAGCCGCAGCCGATCAGATCATTAGTGGTGTAGTAAGTCACATCGATCTCAACAAAGGCGCCTTTAACGTCGCCGTTACGCTGGGCACCAAAACCTACACCACCACCGTGGGTGCCGGAGGTGCATGGAGCCTCACTATTCCAACGCTGGATTTAAAAGCTTTACAGGACGGCACACTGGCGCTGGGCGTGTCCGTTACCGATTACGGCGGTAACGTGGTCAGCAAAACCATCAACGTCCCGACCATCATTCACGACCTGCCTAGCCTGACGCTCGATCCGATATTCGGTGACGGTTTGCTCAATCTGGCCGACCTGCTGGTCAATCAAACGGTGAGTGGTACGGCGCTAAATCTGGTATCTGGAACCCAACTGTCCATCGACGTGGCTGGCGTGAGAACCCTGAATACAACGGTCGGTACGGACGGCAAGTGGAGTGTAAACGTCGCCCCAGACGTATTGGCACTGCTACAAAATCTGGGCAACGGTAATGTCACCGTCACGGTGAACGCCAGCGACAGCGTCGGCAACACCGTCTCGCTCGGCGGTGGATTAACGCTGGGCTTCTCCCTGCCAGCGGTGACGCTCAACCCCATTTTTGGAGGCGATGGCTTCCTCAATGCCGCAGAAGCGCTGGTGGCACAAACGCTAAGCGGCGTGGCAACCAACGCAGCCGTTGGATCTCAAGTTTCTGTCACGCTGGGAAGTAAAACGTTCCAGACCACAGTGGGGGCTGGAGGCGCATTTAGCCTTGTTCTGCAACCGTCCGATCTTGCGGCACTGGTTGATGGCAGCGTCTCGGTTAACGTTGCTGTGACCAACGCGAGCGGCAACACCGGTTCAATCAGCCAAACCATCACTGCTATTACTAAAAATCTGCCGACTATCAGTCTTAACCCACTGTTTGGCGGAGATGGCTACCTCAATGTGGCGGAGGCCGCATTGAGCCAAACCCTGAGTGGTACCACAACGCAGGCGGCAGTAGGATCAACCATCTCTGTCACGCTAGGTGGGCTCGCGTTAAGCACTACCGTGGGCGCAGGGGGAACCTGGAGCATTCCCGTTACCTCAACACAATTGCAATCATTACTGAACGGTAACCTGACGGTGAATGCTACGGTCACCGATGCGGCGGGCAACAGTAACAGTGCCAGTGCAGGACTGACCGTTGCTCTCACCCCGCCAACCATTAGTTTCAACCCACTGTTCGGTAACGGCATTCTGGATTTGAACGACCTGCTCAGCGCACAGGTTCTGAGTGGGACTTCCACACAGGCGGCATCGGGCACCACACTCACGGTCACACTTGGCAGTAAAACCTACACGACGACCATCAATGCGGGCGGCAGTTGGTCATTGCCTATCCCCATCCTGGATCTGCAAGCGCTGGCAGATGGAACCCTGACGGTGAATGCGAGATTGACTGATGCCGCAGGAAACAGCGCCAGCCTGAACAGCCCGATTACTGTCGCGATTAATGCCACACCGACGATCGCACTCAACCCACTGTTCGGGGGGGATGGACTGTTGAATGCTGTCGAGGCAGCGACCAATCCCATCATCAGCGGCACCACGACCAACGCGGCAGGTTCAACGCTGCGTGTTACGCTGGGAAGTAGAACGCTGACTACCGTCGTACAAACCGATGGCAACTGGTCGGTTAATTTGTCCACTGCCGATCTTAATGTACTCACAGACGGCAACCTGACGCTGGGCGCCTCACTGACCAACCCAGCGGGCAAAAATGCCAGTGCCAGTGTTGGTGTGGGTATCGGTATCCATAATCTACCGTCGCTTTCACTGGACTCCCTGTTTGGTGACGGCTATCTCAACCTGACAGAAGCACAAGTCAATCAAACCATCAGTGGAACCACCAGCAACGCCGTAGGTGGCAGCGTGCGCGTCAACGTGGGGGGACTGGTGTTGACCGCCACCGTCGCCGCCAATGGTAGCTGGAGCGTAACGGTGCCAACAGCCAACCTGCTAAACGTTGCCGACGGTAACCTGAACGTGGGCGTAATGGTGACCGATCGCTATGGCAACAGCACGAGTGCCAATAGCACGGCCATTGTCAAAACCCACGCGCTGCCGCAATTGGGTATCGACCCCACCACGCTGCTGAGCGCACTGAGTATTATCACCAATGGCCTGGCTATCCATGGCGAAAGCCGTAACGTGCAGACTGGAGCGCAGGTATCCGTTTCGTTGCTCAAAACGAATTCCGTGCTTAATGGCATTACCCTGACTGGCGCAGTGCAAGCCGATGGCAGTTGGACAGCTCGGCTTGAAAGCTCGCTGCTCGCGACGCTTGGGCTGACGGTGCTGAACATCCTCTCTGTCCTGACGGGCACGCTGGTAGAAGCATCCGTGACAGATATAGCAGGAAACAGTATCGGTGTTTCTGCCGGGCTGACAACCGGCATATCGCTCCCCGTCACAGTTGCCAGTATCGAGAGCCACAGTCTGACACTGGAGGAAAGCAGCGTGCTGGAAACCAGCCACACTGCAGCGGCGACGCTCGAAATCAGCACCGTGAGTGATGACAGCGCATTAACGCTCGCCAGCCTGAACGAAACGCAGAACACGGGAGCAAGCGCCACGGTAACCACACCGAGTGATATCAGTTACAGCATCGGCGGCGTCGTTATCGTGCCAAATGAAACCGACACGTTAACGGGCAGCAGCGGAGACGATCAGTTTCAGATCTCTGCTCTTGATGTGTTGCATATCGACGGCGGCGCAGGGACCGATACGCTGGTACTGAATGGCGATCATCTCGCACTGGATCTCACCGCGCTAGGGCTCAGCATCGACAACATCGAAATCTTTGATCTCGGCGGATCGGGCACCAACAGCATCACGCTCGATTTAACGCATGCGCTGTCGGTTACCGACAAACCCGAAGACGATTTGCGCATCCTGGGTGCGGCGGGGAATGAGGTCAATTTAATCCCCGATCCGAGCGGTATCTGGACCTTGGCCGGGCAACGCGCGTTGGATGGCATCGTGTTCGATGTGTACCACAACTCAGCACTGGAGAGCAGCAACACACTGGGAGATGTTCTGGTGCAGCAAGGGTTGCACGTCAACATGGCATGACAAAAACGGTGCATTCATAAATGGAAGAAGCTGCCCCAGGCACGTTAATGTCTGGGGCACATACGACGGTCAGGGTGTTTGATGTTAATAATTAAGCGGCCTTTTTTTACCAGAAATCACATTCACCAACCCTGTTCTCGTGCAGTCCTATACTGCCTGAGCGTACTTCTCCCTCTGACTGCCACATCAGGGGGATTCTCGGTATCAGCACAGCCACTGGGCGTTACCTGGCAGGCGGCCCCCAGTGAACAGCAGATCGACAGCCTGAGCCTGGAGCAGGCCATTCTGCGTGCTTTTGCCCGAAACCCACAAATCGCACAAGCCGCGGCACAAATTCGTATCGGTGCCAGCGAATTAAAACTGGCCGAAAGCGCCTGGATGCCACAGCTCGCGCTGAACGGTGGCGTTGGCAGGCAAAATCAAAGTGATACGCCCGGCACCCGAGGTCACACAACATCTGCTGGCGTCTCGTTAACACAGCTCATCTACGATTTTGGCAAAACCGGCGGCAGCATCGACGAACAGCACCATCTCTCGGATGCTTACCGTTACCAGCTCTACAGCATTATGACCAGTGTTGGTCAGCAAACGCTGCTCGCCTATTTACAGGTCAAGCGCTATCAAACGCTGTCAGCATCGTCAGAACGACATATCACCTCTCTCGAAGCGGTGAAAGCGATCGCCCAAATGCGTGCAGAGGCCGGACTCAATTCTCAATCCGATGTGTTACAGGCCGAGACGCGCATCGCGGGCACGGTCGCCACGCTTGAGCAATATCGCGCACAGCAACGTTCCGCATTGGCACAATTGACCGTATTAACCGGCGTAGTCCCCGTACGACTGCCGGATTTGCCACAGGCGCTATTGCAGCAAGAGATTACATTACAGACCTTGCCCTATGAGCAAAGTGCACTGGTACGCAGCGCACAGTCACGTCAGGAAGCAGCCCGACAACGCATTCGTCAGGCGGAAGCAAAACACTGGCCCAGCATCTCCGTGCAAGCGGCGCGCGCGCGCAACGACACCCGCAACCGCGCCTACTGGGATGACCAGGTACGACTCTTGGTAGAAGCACCGCTCTATCAAGGCGGTGCCGTCAGCGCACAAATTGACGCCGCCCAGAATGCACGCGAAGCTGCGCAGGCAGAGGTTGAAGCAGCCAAACTGGATATCAACCAGCGTGCGGCCACGTCCTATGCCGATATGATTGGCGCACAGCAACGTCAGGCAGCCAGTGAACGCCAGCTCACTAGCGCGAATTATACCCGCGATGTGTATCGCGACGAATATCGCTTGAGCAAGCGCAGTCTCAACGATCTGCTCAGCGTGGAACAGGATGTGCTACAGGCTGAAAATGCACGCGCTACGGCACAGTTTGACGGCTGGGATGCGACCGTCAACTACGCAGCAGCCGTCGATAATCTGCTGGATATGCTGGGTATTGAACGTCAACAAGCCAGTGGCGATCGACTGCCGTCTTTGTAACGACATGAATTGCCATTGAATGCAGGGGGACGGCACGAAAAGTGGCCGTTAACCCCGTTTTCACCCATAGGAGCTCGCATGACAGCATCTGCCACCACTGAAATATGGATTGCTGCACTGGCAAGAACCGCCGCTCACTATGGGCATGTTGTCAATGTTCGTACTGTGGCCCAACAGATGCGCTGGCATGAACAATTGCCGCTGCCGCGCAAACTGGAACAAATAGCACGCCTGATGGGCCTGCACACCAGCCTGTGTCGCTGGGATAACCTGCGCTGGCGTCCCGGTATTCTTCCGGTGCTGGCCGCATCGCATGACGGCAGCGTGCTGGTGATCGAAGCCATCGACGAAGAACAAAACCTGGTTTACTGGCGCAGCGACGGGGGCGATTTACAGCGCAAAATTGACAAAAAGACGCTGCAATCACACATTCAAGATACCCTGGTACTTACGGGCATTGCCGAGCGAGGCCGAGATGCTCGCATCGATGATTTCGTTAAACCCTACCGGAAACACTGGTTCTGGCAGCACTTTGCCCATGCAAAACGCCAGATTGGCGAAGTAGCACTGGCTTCTATCATTGGTAATGTACTGGCACTGGCTGGCATTCTCTTTTCGATGCAGGTCTACGATCGCGTTATCCCCTCTCAGTCCATGCCCACTCTCTGGGTATTGTTTGGCGGCGTGCTGCTGGCAGCCGCCATCGAATATGCCATTCGTTTATCTCGCACCGTTATCTCGGACCTGATGGGCAAACAAATCGATCTGAGCGTTTCCGGCATGCTGTTCGCGCGCGCGCTGGCCATCAAAAATGAAGCTCGCCCCAAGTCCACCGGTTCCTTTATTTCCCAGTTACGAGAAATTGATCAGGTGCGTGAACTACTGACCTCTACCACCGTCGGTGCTGCGGCAGACATGCCTTTTGTACTGCTGTTTCTTGCGCTGATGTCGTTTATCGGCGGTCCGTTGGTCTTTATTCCTATGTTGGCAATCCCACTGATTGTGATTCCCGGTATCTTGCTGCAATGGCCTATGGCAAAACTGGCTAAAGAGGGCATGCGTGAGAGCGCGCTACGCAATGCGGTGCTGGTGGAATCCATCGAGGGCGTCGAAGACATCAAAGCGCTACAGGCAGAACCCTATTTTCAGCGGCAATGGGAGCAAACTCACGAGGTGAGTGCCGCCGTCGGCATGAAGCAGCGTCTATGGGGGGCACGTCTGACCGGTTGGGCATCAATGGTACAACAATTAACCTACGCCGGCATGTTGGTGTTTGGCAGCTATCTGGTGCTGGCCGGAGACATTACCACCGGGACGCTGGTCGCGTGTAGCTTATTATCATCACGTACCATCGCGCCGCTGATGCAACTGACCATGGTGTTCTCACGTTGGCAGCATGCCAAAAATGCCCTGACTGGCCTGGATGAGTTGCTGCAAAAACCGCTCGATACACCCGACGCACGAGAAATCGCCCACTGTCCGGTGCTACAAGGGCATTATCAGGTGACACAGGCTCAATACAGCTACGACCCAGAAAAGGGAAACAACGCTGTGTTTATCAATACGCTGGAGATCAAACCGACCGAGCGCGTCGCGATACTGGGCAAAGTGGGGACGGGTAAATCCACCCTGCTCAAATTACTTGCCGGGCAAGCAGCCGCAACACGTGGCAAAGTGACGCTGGACGGCGTAGACATGGCGCACATTGATCCGGCAGACATGCGTCGCCAGATAGGTTTTCTCTCTCAGGATTCACGTCTATTTTTCGGCAGTCTCAGGCAAAACCTGATGCTTGGGAATCCGCATGCCAGCGAGCAAGAGTTGCTGGCGGCACTGCGTATCAGTGGCGCACTCAGTATGGTGCAGCAAGATGCATCCAGTCTCGAACGCGTCATCCAGGAAGGTGGGCGCGGTCTCTCCGGTGGGCAACGCCAGATGGTGCTGCTTAGCCGCCTTATCCTGCGTAACCCGCAAATCGTACTGATGGATGAACCTACGGCCGCTATGGATGAACAACTGGAGGAACAGGTTATTCGGCAGATGAAAAGCTGGCTGGAAGGACGCACGCTGGTGTTGGTGACACACCGACCGGCACTGCTAAAGCTGGTGGACAGGCTAATCGTCATCGATAACGGATGCATCATCGCTGATGGTCCGAAAGAGCAGATACTCAAGGCCGTCAGCAAGCCGTTCGATAGCGCACAGCAGGTTGCCTGAGGAGAAAGCCATGAACAAGATGTCGTTCAGTGCAAAAGGAAGAGCATCTTCCAAGGTGATTTGGTTGACGCTGCTGGGATTAGTGGTGTTTTTCTTTTGGGCGAAAATCGCCATTCTCGATGAAGTTACCGTTGGCAGTGGCAAAGTCACGCCATCCACGCGGGCCCAAGTGATTGAAAGCCTTGATGGTGGCGTAATCGATAATCTCTTCGTCCAACAAGGTAATATCGTTGAAAAAGGCCAGACGCTGGCACAATTGGACATCAATCGTGTGCAATCTGTATACGGTGAAGCCTTTTCGCGCATGACAACGCTGCGCGCCTCTGCGGAACGGTTGCGCGCGGAGCTAAGCGGAGAACCGCTGCGCTTTAGCGAAGAGACATTGAAAGATCCCAATCTGGCCGCACGCGAGCGCCAGTTGTATGAATCCCGCCTGCGTAACCGTGATGAAACCGTGCAGAACCTGCAACAATCCATGCGACTGGTAGAACAGGAATTGAAAATGACCGAACCGCTGGTGGCGCGCGGCGCTGCCAGCGCGGTCGAAGTGATCCGTCTGCGGCGACAAATCAGTGAAATTCGCGGCAAGATCGATGAAGCACGCAATCTGTATGCCGTCAGGGCACGTGAAGAGCAGGTAAAGAACAACGCAGATCTGGAAGCTCAGTTAGAAGTGGTCAACGGCAAGGCCGATCAGCTACGGCGCGCCACCCTCACTTCCCCCGTGCGCGGTATCGTCAAAGACATTCAGGTCACAACCGTCGGCGGCGTGCTTCAACCCGGAGGAAAGTTAATGGAAATTGTGCCACTCGAGGATAAATTGCTGATCGAAACCCGCGTTAACCCGCGTGATATCGCCTATATCCGTCCTGGGTTGCCTGCCATTGTTAAGATCACAGCCTACGACTCATCGATTTATGGCGACTTGAATGGTGAAGTCGAGAGCGTTTCACCGGACACCTTGCAGGATGAGGTGCGGCGCGATCAGTATTATTATCGGGTCTATGTGCGCACGTTGGAAAGTGGATTGACCAATAAAAACGGCGACCGGTTTGCCATCGTTCCGGGCATGATGGCAAATGTGGAGATTAAAACCGGGCAAAAAAGCGTGCTCGATTACCTCATCAAGCCGCTGAATAAAGTGAATGAGGCGCTGCGTGAACGCTAGCGCCTCATCATGCTATCTCAACGTGGTACTACATCGACATGGTACTACATCAACGGGTACTACAGCAGTTCAGGGAAGAATACCTGCTTTAGCGCCAACTCCACGCCGCGCACTTCTGCCAGCCCTTTCAGGCGACCAATAGCAGAATAGCCGGGGTTGGTTTTCTTTTTCAGATCGTCGAGCATCTGGTGACCGTGGTCAGGACGCATCGGAATCGGACGCAGATCGCCCGCCGCTTTACGACGTGATTCTTCCATCAGGATCGCTTTCACCACGGCCACCATGTTCACGTCGCCGCCCAAGTGCGCAGCTTCATGGAAGGTTTTCGGGTTCTGCTCGCGACAGGTCGCACGCAGGTGTGTGAAGTGAATACGATCGCCAAAGGTTTCGATCATCTTAACCAAATCGTTATCTGCACGCACACCGTAAGAACCGGTACACATGGTGAAACCATTGTGGATATTATCCACAGTCTCTTTCATCCATTGCATGTCTTCAATGGTAGAAACCACGCGCGGCAGCCCCAAAATCGGACGCGGCGGATCGTCTGGATGAATTGCCATGCGGATACCCACTTCTTCAGCCACCGGCACGATTTGCTTGAGAAAATAGCCGAGATGCTCACGCAGTTTGGCATGATCAATACCATCATATTCAGCCAGACGCGCACGGAACTGATCCAGGGTATAGCCCTCTTCCGCGCCCGGCAAACCCGCAATGATATTCCCGGTTAAACGCGCAATGTCCGCTTCAGTCATCGCGTCAAAGTAAGCAGCGGCCTGCGCCTGCTCTTCTTCGGTGTAATCGTTCTTTGCACCGTCACGTTTGAGAATGTGCAGTTCAAATGCAGCGAAGGCAATTTGATCAAAGCGCAGCGCTTTGGAGCCGTCCGGCAGTTGATATTCGAGATCGGTACGCGTCCAATCCAGAATCGGCATAAAGTTATAGCAGACAGTGTCGATGCCACACTGTGCCAGATTGCGCAGAGACTGCTGATAGTTGGCGATATAGTGCTGGTAGCGACCGGTTTGCGTTTTGATATCTTCGTGGATCGGCACACTCTCAACCACAGACCACACCAGACCTTTTGCTTTCAATTCGGCTTTACGCTTTTCGATCTCTTCAATCGTCCAGACTTCACCATTCGCAATGTGGTGTAATGCGGTTACCACTCCCGTCGCCCCAGCCTGACGGACATCGTCCAGAGAGACAGGATCGTTCGGGCCATACCAACGCCAGGTTTGTTCCATCTTTATTACCCTTAATCAATAACTTGTAAAATCATGTCTTGCACTGTTTCCGGTCCCCAGACGTTGCAGTGGGACAACAGGTGACGGTATATCATCAACCAAAGCGATCAACAGGCTGACCAATTTTGTTCATCATTCCAATGACAGCCTACACCAGCCCGCAAAAAGCGCCAAGAAGAAAACAAAATAGGTTGACCAATATCACCAAAATAGTGCTTTTTGGACAAACAAATTGGCTTTTTACGTGGAAAGAAGTACAGTTTTGCCGTGAAATTTTATACCCAAGCGTCTTTTTCCATTATTTGGTCAGGCCACTTTTCACATTACCTCCCATGATATCCAACATCAAGGGCGAGTGAATGCGGTAACGCATGATGGCCTGCCGTACTCAGGGATATTGTTATGACAACGTCGACCACCGCCACACATCGCGCCACCCTTGCCAACACCCCGCTGCCGGACACCGTGCGCCAGCCGCAGTACGATCGCAACGCACTCACCAGCCGTATGGTACACATTGGCTTTGGTGCCTTTCACCGTGCGCATCAGGCACTGCTTACTGACCGCGTTCTGAATCAACAAGGCGGAGACTGGGGTTACTGTGAAGTGATCCTGTTTGGTGGTGAGAGCCTGATTAGCCAATTGCGCGAACAAAATCACCGCTACACCGTGTTGGAAAAAGGAGCCGAAGGCAGCCAGGCGATTGTTATCGGTTCAGTCCACGAGTCATTGCACGCGCGTCTGGAAGGTATTTATGCCGTGGTGGAAAAGCTGGCAGAACCGCAAGTCAATATCGTTTCACTGACCGTTACCGAGAAAGGTTACTGTATCGATCGTACCAGCGGTGGCGTGGATATCAATAACCCACTAATTAAACAAGATTTAGAATTACCCACCGCACCGGCTTCTGCACCAGGCCTGCTCGTAGAGGCGCTGCGTGTGCGTCGTGAACGAGGTCTGCCCCCTTTTACCGTTCTCTCTTGCGATAACATGCCGGAAAACGGCAACGTGGTGAAACGTGCGGTGCTGGAACTGGCGCAGCTGCGCAGTGCTGAACTGGCGGAGTGGATTGCTGCCCATGTTACCTTCCCCAACACCATGGTGGACCGCATCGTTCCTGCCGCCACGCCAGAAACATTGGCTGAGGTGGAACAGGCCATCGGCATCGCCGATCCGGTGGGCATCGCCTGCGAACCCTTTATTCAGTGGGTGGTAGAAGACAACTTTGTTGCGGGTCGCCCACAGTGGGAAGTGGCCGGAGCACAGTTGGTGAATGACGTTCTGCCGTTTGAAGAGATGAAGCTGCGCATGCTGAACGGCAGTCACTCCTTCCTAGCCTATCTGGGTTATCTGGCGGGTTACGAACACATTAACGACTGTATGGCTGATGCTCACTACCGCCGTGCCACTCAGCGCTTGATGCTGGAAGAACAAGCACCCACGCTGCACGTTAACGAGGATTTACCGGGTTACGCTGCACAGTTGATTGCCCGCTTCACCAACCCGGCGCTGAAACACCGTACCTGGCAAATCGCCATGGACGGCACGCAGAAACTGCCACAACGCATGGTGGAATCCGTGCGCTGGCATCTGCAAAACGGCAGTGATTACACTTGCCTGACGCTGGGTATCGCGGGTTGGATGCGCTATGTAGGCGGCGTGGATGACGCGGGTCAGGCTATCGACGTGCGTGATCCTATGGCCGATAAGCTTCGCGCTATCGTCGATGCGACACAAGACGGTGAGGCTCGGGTACAAGGCTTGCTGGGATTGAATGCCGTTTTTGGTGATGACCTGGTGAAAAACGAAGAATTCGTGCGCCGCGTGACCAAAGCATACCTGCTGCTGAGTGAAAAAGGCGCGAAAGCGGCGGTATCAACGCTCTAACCCTCCCTTCGTCGTCCTCGGTGTAAGCCGGGGACCTCGTACAGAAGAAACGTGTGTAGCCTGCAAGATCTCCCCTCCTGCATGAGAATCTCTTGCAGGAGGCACTGGAGCCCTTGTTATTACGTTTCCTGCGGCGCAGGCACCGATTCAAACAAGTAACCATCGAACGCCGGATCGTCGACATCCGAAATTTCCAGCAGTTTGTGCTTAACATTTTCCAGGTGCTGCCACATCTCTTGGCGTGCCTGTTTGGCATCACGGCGCGTCACCGCACGCAGAATACGCTGATGATCGTCCAACCACTGACGCTGATAGCTGAAATCCACCGTGTGCGAATGCAAGCCACGCCACATAGAACTGCGTTTGCGCGCCTGCCACACTTCATAAACCATATTGGCCAAAACGCTGTTTTGTGTCGATTGCGCTAACAGGCAGTGAAACAGCTCATCGGCACTTTCATCCACACTGCCGTTGTCCAATGCCTGACGTTCCTGATCGATAGCCTGCTTCATTTTAAGGATGTCGGTCTTGGTTGCCTGCATTGCGGCAAAAGCAGCCACTTCGCTCTCCAGCAATTGACGTGCCTGCATCAACTCAAACGGGCCGTAGCCGCTATCAGCATTACGGTTTTTATCTTCAGTTGGAATCTGAATAACATAAACGCCCGAGCCTTTACGCACTTCAATTAGTTTCTCAAGCTCAAGCATGATCAAGGCTTCGCGCACCACACTGCGGCTTACGGAAAAACTCTCTGCGATATCACGTTCGGGAGGAAGACGATCGCCCACCTGATACTTGCCATCCAGAATATCTGTCCGAATCTTGTTACCAATGTCTTGATATAATCGCATCTTATTGTTTTTCCTTCACAAACAACGATGGCGCAAAATTGGCCTGACCAAAGAATAAAAAATACTCAAATCTGGCGCAAGTATAACATGAACCTGTCACATAAATTGCCAATGAATGTGAATTTTAACAAACCACATCCAATGGAGCACAGCGCCCACGCAACTTAACCGACCGCTTGTGGCTGCGGTTGACCACTGTTGAAAGCGAATGCAAATTCATTGCTGAAAAATCCGCCATTCTCTATTATCCGTCCGATAGTCTCCTGCGCTTATGCCTAAATAATGACGGGTATCTTTGGCCTGATAAAATGGATTCACTGATGACATTTATGCGCTCTGCGCCTTTCTCTGGCTCGCTCAACTGGCGCGGCCTGTTTATGTTGATACTGCTGGCGTTTTTAACTGCCTGCAGCCATACACCGCCGCCTATTACACCGTTAGGCCAGCCAACTTTCGCGCTCTATCAGCAAGAAACCACCCGCTGGGTAGAGGAACATCGGCGCTTTCAAACGCTGGATAAAGCGCTTGAATTAACCTGGAATACGCCATCAGAAAACCGACCGACAGGTACAGCACGAAAAGGCATATTGTTGGTGCATGGCTTGGGCGACTCCCCCGGTTCATTTACGGATGTCATTCCGGCATTAACCCAGCGGGGCTTTCTGGTGCGTACAGTGCTTTTGCCCGGCCACGGAACACAACCCGCCGACCTGATGCCCGTGTCTGTGGAGGACTGGCGGCGCGTGGTGGCCGAACAAGCCGCTTTATTACGTGAAGAAGTCGGCGAGGTCTATCTGGGTGGCTTCTCCACCGGCGGCAATCTGGTGTTGGAATACGCCTTACAGCATCCGGAAATACAGGGGCTGGTACTGTTTTCGCCTGCTATTCGCTCTGATGAACCGCTTGATTTTCTGGCTCCGCTACTGGCAACGGTCACTGATTGGTTACGCCCACCGCGACCAGGTCAACCGCAACAGATTGCCACCCGCTATCTGCGCGTCCCCACCAACGGCTTTGCGCAGTTTTATTATTCCAGTGCCAGCGTGCGCCATTTATTGGCAAAAGCGCCCTATGACAAACCCGTGCTGATGGTGCTGGCGCAGCACGATTCGGTGCTCGACACCGCAGCCATGCTAGCGCAGTTTGACAAGGCGTTTTCCCATCCGGCCAGTCGCGTGATCTGGTATGGCAGTACACCGGCACACCCCGTCTCTGAACGCGTACTGGTACGCCCCGATCGCCTGCCAGAATGGCGTATCAGCCAGTTTTCCCATATGTCAGTGCTGTTTTCACCGGATAACCCACTCTATGGGCGAGCAGGGACTCTGCGCTTATGTTCTAACGGTCCCTCAGCCCCTGCTGCCAGCGACTGCAAAAGAAAAGAGGATGTGTGGTATTCCGATTGGGGCTATCAAGAACCCGGTAAAACGCACATTCGTTTAACCTTTAATCCCTATTTCGACTGGCAAAACCAGGTCATGGCAAGCGTATTGAACAGCGAGGGGGCAACGACCGCGACACCTTGATCATAGCGAGAAACCCCAGCGTCATAATAGGTTCATCAATACCGGGTAAAGTGTGGGGGGAATACGGTTCCCCCCACACTGGAATGATAGTGACCCAATGGACGCCACATCCGAGTTATCGCAGAACAGACCCTACCGAGGCTCTCCTACGGCAGCCGATCTCTGTGTCTCCACTCCCGAGGTCAGCCCAGAGACAGATAACGCCACAGTATTGCAACTTTTTAATAAATACAAAGAATTAGTTAGCTTGCCCGTGGTTGAAAAAGGCAGGCCGTTCGGGCTTATCAACCGCCATATTTTTTTGTCGCAAATGTCACGCCCGTTTTATCGCGAACTGTATGACAAAAAAAGTTGCATCGCGTTTATGGATAAAAACCCGCTCATTGTCGATGCCAATGCCTCTCTGAATGCCGTTGCAGACCAAACAGTCATTTCTGGAGATAAATCCCTTACTGACGGTTTTATCATCACTCGAGAAGGTACCTATCTTGGCATTGGATTGGGTATTGATTTGATCAAAGCGGTGTCAGACATGCATCTGCAACAGCACCAGCAGATTATGCAAAGCATCGAGTATGCCAGCATTATCCAACAAGCGATGATGTCCACGTCTTCACAGGTAATGTCTGACTCGTTGAACGATTGGTGCCTGGCATGGCAACCTCGCGACTGCGTGGGCGGAGATTGTTACGCATTTAAAACCACCGCTGACGGCTGGCTGGCCGTGGTGATCGATTGCACTGGCCACGGCGTTCCCGGTGCGTTTATGACTTTGATCTTTGCTTCAGCGCTCGAACAAGCGCTCGTCACCTGCCCCCCCAACGATCCAGCGCAGTTACTGCAAATCATCAATCGCTATATCAAAAATACGTTGGGGCAGCAGCAAAACAGCGACAGCACATCGAATGATGGCTGTGACATTATCGCTGTACACATGAACAATGCCACGCACGGCCTCACCTGGGCCAGCGCACGCATGGCGGCATTCTTGCTGACACAGAACGATAGCGAGGTCAGCCCATTGGCCGCCGATCGCATGGGAGTCGGCTACACCGACACACCCTATGATTATGTCTGGACCAACCATCAGTTGACCCTGGCACCACAGGATATGTTTTTCACCACCACGGATGGTTTAACCGATCAGATAGGCGGTGAGCGCCGCATCATGTTTGGCAAACGTCGGCTTCAGGCCGCACTGCTGCGCCACCGTGCGTTACCGATGCCCGCGCTGGCCCAACAATTACAACAAGAGCACCAACGCTATCAAGGTCAGCAGCCCCGACGGGACGATCTGACCTTTTGGGGTTTTAGACAGTGATTTTAACCAGGCGACCTTGACCATGGCTACTCAACACTACGGCACCTTAACGTCCACGCATCCCGGCAATTCGCCGGGGGGATACGCAACTCCCCACGGCGCGTTGTTTAACAACAGCGTGGCACATAATATCTCGCTCTACTATATCGGTTACTTCTCACAAAGCATCATCAGCTCATTAGCAGAGACGCTACGCCTTCAGCTCGAAAAAACGGAGGTGCCCTCTCCGGTGCGTCGCAAACTGTTCTCCAGCTTCATCGAAATGGGTCAGAACATCACCCGTTACTCTGCTCTACCGTTAACCACACCAGACCAACAACAGGAAGCACGACAGGGCTCCGTCTGCTTGGGATGGGAAGACGGAAAGTATTTCCTGTGGTGCGCCAATCCGGTTCATCCCGAAGATATGGAAAAACTGCGGATTCGGCTGGAACCACTGCGGGCAATGACGGCAGATGAGATCAAAATGGCCTACAAAGCCTCGCTGCGTCAGGACGCCCCCGCCTGGAGCAAAGGTGCGGATATCGGGCTGTTAACCGTGGCGCGAGACGCCAGCGAACCGTTGCAATTCACCTTCCAGTCAGATGAATCAACGGGGTTATCCACGTTTTATCTGAAGGCGATCATCTGAAATGATAAATATAACGCGCATAGATAATATTCATCTCGCAGGGACCGCATCCACTCCCAGCGTTGATTTTTGCTTTGATACACATCGGTTATCACTTTCCGGCGAGTCTTACCCAGAAAACGCAGCCGCTTATTACCGTCCGCTGATCGAGAAAGTGGAAGCCTATCTTGCCGAGCTGTCTCACCGTGATGATGCGCCTGCAACCGAGATTGAAGTGCATATCTCCCTGAGCTACTTCAACAGCTCCAGCACCAAAATGCTGTTCAGCTTGCTCAACGTACTGCACCTCGCTGCACAGGACACACTTTCTATCGCCCTGCACTGGTATCACGATTATGAGGATGATATCGCGCAGGAGTTTGGCGAAGAGCTGCATATCGACTTTCCCGCGTTAGATTTTCACAGCCATATCATGGAGTAATCATGAGCACCTTTGAGCTGTTCACCCCGGAATATGACATCTTGCTGGCAGCACGCAATGTTGCAGCACAGTCAGACAGACCCGCAGAAGTCTACCGAGATAGTCTGCTGGCATTGACCGAGCATTATCAACGTCTGGTGCGCGAATCCCACCGGCTAATCTCGCGCAGCGATCGGGCTGAGCGAGAATTAACTCGGCTAAACCATCAGCTACATCAACTGGCTGATGAATTGGCCTATAAAGCGACACACGATCCACTGACAGATGTCTACAACCGTGGCGCAATCATCGACATCATCAACGGCGTTTTGACACAGCGCCAAGCCTCGTTGATCGTACTTGATATCGACCACTTCAAACGAGTGAACGACAATTTTGGCCACCCCACAGGCGATGCTGTCATCTGCGATTTGATCACCCGCGTGCGCCATGCACTGGGTGGCGTGGGCAGCATAGGACGCGTGGGCGGAGAAGAGTTCACCATTTTGCTGGATAACGTAGCCCTGCAACAGGCAGTCCTGTATGCGCAGCGCATCCATGCCGATCTGAACCGTTCAAACCTGGCCGCGCTACCCGCTTATCCCGTTACAGCCAGCTTTGGCGTTAGTTGGGCGCCTGCCGCTACCGGCTTTGATACGCTGTACAACGCTGCAGATGCTGCACTGTATGAAGCCAAGCAGCAAGGGCGTAATCGCGTGAGATTTCGCTAGGCACGCCCCTGCGCGTTCTAACGTAAAAAAAAGTAAAGATGGCGGCGAAGAGCAGACTGCATTAGCGCGGCATTGAGTCACTTTTGCTACAGTGATGAAAGTCCGTGTTGGATGGGTTGCCAAAGGAG
This sequence comes from Serratia marcescens, assembly GCA_015548865.1. Classification (GTDB taxonomy): domain Bacteria; phylum Pseudomonadota; class Gammaproteobacteria; order Enterobacterales; family Enterobacteriaceae; genus Symbiopectobacterium; species Symbiopectobacterium marcescens_A. The sequence continues at coordinate 130,120 of JADMXW010000018.1, forward strand.
AGCGTATCACCATGCCACGTCTTACTGCACAAGATTTCCAGCCTGAACTGCTCGAACTGTATGACTACTATGCGCATGGAAAACTCACCAAGCGAGAGTTTCTGGAACGCGCGGGCAAATATGCTGTGGGCGGTCTGACTGCCATGACACTGCTATCACTGCTTAGCCCTAACTACGCGTTGGCACAGCAGGTGGAATTCACCGATCCGGATATTCTCCCTGAATACATCACCTACCCGTCGCCCAATGGACACGGCAGCGTGCGCGGTTATCTGGTAAAACCCGCCAAGCTGACAGGCCCGGTTCCAGCGGTGGTCGTAGTACATGAAAACCGTGGCCTTAATCCTTATATCGAAGACGTTGCACGCCGGCTGGCGAAAGCCGGTTTTATCGCGTTGGCACCTGACGGGCTCAGTAGCGTCGGGGGTTACCCCGGCAATGATGAAAAAGGGCGGGAACTGCAACAAAAGGTCGATCCAACTAAACTGATGAACGATTTTTTCGCCGCCGTCGAATTTATGCTCAAACACCCGGACAGCACCGGCAAGGTGGGAATTACCGGTTTCTGTTACGGCGGAGGGGTCGCCAATGCCGCTGCCGTCGCTTACCCAGAACTGGCGGCAGCGGTCCCCTTCTATGGCCGCCAGCCTAAACCTGAAGACGTTGAGCATATAAAAGCGCCGCTGCTGATCCACTATGCCGAGCGCGACGAACGTATTAACGAAGGCTGGCCAGCCTACGAAAATGCGCTTATTGCGGGTAAAAAGGTCTATCAGGCGCACATTTACCCCAACACCAACCACGGCTTTCACAATGATTCCACGCCGCGTTATGACAAAGCTGCAGCGGACCTGGCATGGGAACGCACGTTGGCCTGGCTCCGGCGCTATCTGGTGTAGCTTGCGTTCAGGATAAATAATGCGCTTTGATTTCATAGATTTGCGTTTGTTTCTCCATGTTCAACAGGCGGGCAGCATCACGGCGGGAGCTGCCCGCTCACACCTTACGCTTCAGGCAGCAAGCGAGCGTATTCGCGGTATGGAGGAAACACTCGGCGTGGCGCTGCTGACCCGCGCCAGCAACGGTGTAACCCTCACCGAAGCTGGTTTTGCGCTGGCTCGCCATGCCAATACGTTGTTGCAGCAACGCGATCACATGCAAAGCGAATTGCAGCAATTCGGCAATGGGTTGCGTGGACATATCACCCTGCTCTGTAATGCTTCTGCGTTAAGCCTGCATCTCCCCCCGCGCATAAGCGACTATCTGCTGGCCCATTCACGTATTTCCCTCAGCGTCAGTGAAAAGCCCAGTCACGAGATTGTGGATGCCATTAAAAATCAGCGCGCCGAGGTGGGTATCGTTGCCGATTCAGTTCCTTTACAGGGCTTGGAAACGCGCGAATTCTGTCTGGACCCTCTCGTGGTTGCCGTCGCAATAAACTCGCCTTGGGCTACTTCATCTGCGCTGGTTTTTGCGGATTTATTGGAAGCGGAGTTTGTGGGTTTACACAGAGGAAGTGCGTTGCAGGAGCATATCGACAACCATGCACGCCAGTGCGGCAAGCGTCTTAACTACCGCGTACGTTTGAATGATTTCCCTGCGTTGATCGGGTTAATCCAGCAAGGTATCGGGATTGGGATTGTGCCCGAAAAAGCCCTTGCGCAATCGGGCACGCAACAAGTGCGCGCCATCCCTCTCAGTGACCATTGGGCACAGCGCCGCTTGTTGCTGTGCGCTCGCCAGTTCACCGCACTGCCAGGCTACATTCAGGAATTTGTCGAACAGATGGCATACAGGCAAACATCAGCCCCCGATACCTAACACCATGGTTCCACCGAGCGCAATCAATCCGAGAAAGAAGCAGCGGCGAAATAACGTTTCACCAATATGTTTTCGCAAACGTTGGCCAAGCATCATACCAAACAGCGCGGGTATCAGCGCCAGTAGTGATAACGACAGATTCAACGCAGGCAAACCGCCGCCTTGAACCAAAGAGAAAGCCAGCCCCAGCGTTGAAACCGTGAACGCTAACCCAAGCGCCTGCACTAAATCGTCTTTCTTCAATGCCAGACACTGCAAATAGGGCACTGCGGGTATCACAAACACACCTGTCGCCGCCGTAATTGCCCCTGTGACATAGCCCATCAACGGTGAAAGCCAGACTTCATGGCGATCAGGCGTGGGCAAACGGCGTGCAATAAGTCCCCATAATCCATAAAGCACCAGCATGACACCGAGCACAATAGGAGCCCAAATAGCCTCTTCCGTTAAGGTTGGTAGGCCTCCCCACATCGTTCCTATCAGTATCGCAACCAGAAAACTGCCAAGACGCCTCGCCAGCAACAGAAATGCGGGCCCAGCAAGCAGTTGCCACAGGTTAGTGACGAAAGACGGGATCAATAGCAACGCCGCGGCACTTACCGGAGGCATGCTCAGGGCCAAAAGTCCCATGGCAATGGTCGGTAAACCAAGGCCTATAATGCCCTTAACCATGCCTGCCAACAAAAACACAGAAAGAATCGCAACCATCCCTTTTCCTTATTTGCCGCTTATACCCTAAGTAATTCGAGTTGCAGGACAAAACGTTTACATTTGAAGTTGCTGATAAACTGACTTAAAGCAGTCGCTCTCAGCCCCATTTGCCGTTCCCACGAAAGCGCTGAGGAATCCCCAGAAAAATGACGTAAAAAGGCATTGTTCTAATCCCTTGAATTATTTGACGTTATGTCGCATAAAAAATAACGCTGAGGAGAACGAGGCCACAGGGTGAGCGGCAAGATGCCGCGAAAGTCAGCGCCGCGCCTGACAAAAATGCCGGGAGCATTTTTGAACGCTGTTAACAGCGGCCCCGTAGGGGCGAGTCTCATGGATGAGACGAGTTTTCCGCGTCGCTGGCGGCCC
>JADMXW010000019.1 GCA_015548865.1 Serratia marcescens
CTCTGAATCACGTTCCACTTTTTAGGTGTGGCGTCGGTATAAACGAGCATCCCTTTTACAGCATTATTGAGTATCTCCTGGTTATCAGTATAAAAACCATTTTCAGTGAAACTCAGAACGGACGAAGGTTCTTGATATGGTTCTTCGATTGACGAAACAATATCTCCATACGCGCCCACTTTATCGGGTGAGCCATACGATGCGAGTTGAAGGTTATTTGATGCCCCTGTTACTTGCGTATTCCAGCCATTGGCCTTTTCATCACCCGCCCGGAAAGATAAAACGGTGGCATTACGACGTAAACCAAATAACTTTTTTGTGAGGCCAAAGTGACCACGATAAAGGGTTTCAACATCTTTTCCCTTAAAAGTGTATAGCGTTGTATCACCGGCACCATCCCATCCTGCCGGAGTTGAACTCTCCAGGCCAATATCAGAACGGCCAGCTATGCGCTTGAGCACCTCCGATACAATGGTATTCATGAACCCAACTAACGAAGCGCCCTGCAACACATCATCACTAGCAAGCGCAGTGCGCAGGGTTAGGTCAGTCACATTGACCCATGCGCCAGATGCCACACCGCCAGAAGACGCAGGAGTAGAGCCAGGTGGCACTACTTTATCGAAGCCACCACCCCATCTGTAATAGTTACCATCCTCTTCGTACTTCAGCGTCTGCGTTGCATCAGTCAGTGTTGCGCCAGCCTCAAATGTGCCGAATGGCACCCACCCCATATTTTCCATGGCGCGAAGAAACAGCTGCTGCATGCCAAACCACGTTTTGCGATCAACACCAAAGCGGTCGGGATGCGACTCGTTTTCCCTGTCATTAACGAGAAAATCCAAATTTTGGGCATTATCGTAGATATCTTTTGCTGCCGCAGAGCCAAGGGGATTTCTGGTGTTATGCGTCGTCATGGGTGTACCTCAGAAACAAAAAACCCGCCGTTTGGCGGGTTTCAATGGGTTGGTTAAATGATTTAGTCGTCTGACGTGTTATCCGTATCGCCCGGATACGTCGCATCGTCATACTGGTAAAGCAATGGGGTGTACTGCTTGGCGGTCACGCCGCAGGTTCCGTCTGAGCCCGGATCGATGGAATCCATGATTGCATCGTAGCCAACACGCTCTGACGAGCAGAACACCAGACGTGGTAACTCAATGTCGGGGCTATCCATGATCCAACTTTCCGGCGCTAACGCTTCGCTATTTGGCACCGTCAGGGTGTAGTCATCAATGCGTGTGGGCGTCAGCAGTGCTGAGGCTGAGCCATCCTGATGCCTGATTAATACGCGCGGGTTGTCAAAGGTCCAGTCAAGGGGCTCACTGACACCCAGGGTGATCGCCGCATCGTCATAATGCATTTCGGTGACGAGGCAACTGATGGTGTTGCTGCCCGGAATGTCATCGGTGAGGATGATGCGGTCCTTGTATTCGTAGCACAGTGCGTCCAGTTCGGTTGTCGTTGTATGGGTTAACCGTTGGTGCCGGTACGCCATCAAACGCCGCATGCCGATACGGTAAGCACGGTCCTGATCCAGAACCCCATCCAGCTTGTAATCCTCCACTTTGCGGGGTGTAGGGTTATCCTCCGTGCGACACTGAACGGTTTCCTCTGCCCAGGTAGTGCCGTTGATGTAAGTCACGTCAACGCCGTCGTAATCATCCTCTGATGGTGCAGAAAACGCAGTTTGCATCGGCTCGGTCATTTCCTGCGGCGTGATGGCTCCCGTCCAGGGCTTTATCCCCTCCCGCCCAGCAGATGCCAGACCATCGGATAACAGGAAGTACCCCATACCCGCATTGGTGATTGTCTGAAGGATATCCAGCGCCGACTTGTTGCTTTCGTTCGCCTCAAAATCGAAGGTTTCACCGCGTGGCGTCCAGTAGTTGGCCTCCAGTGCGGCAATAGTCTCAGCATCCGTGGCGATCCCAAGGCTATCAAGAACGTGATGCAGGGCACCGCTGATACTGCGGTTGGGATAGCCGTCATACTGGCGGGTTGCCACAACGTTTACGCGCCGGTCAGACTGTGCCGCAATACGATTGCCAGTGCGTACCGTCAGCGCAATGGTGGTGACATCAGCATAGCGTGATGGACGCTTGCTGAGGCGAGAGCGTAGCGCCTGCCAGTAAACCAGGTCGCGAGTTGATCCGCCTGCGGTCGCTGTTGTGCGTCTGACACGGATTTCTATTTGCCCTGCGGTTTCGATATCAAACACTTCGGTAAAGCCGATCGCATCTTCTGAGGCGTCAGAATAGCGAATGGTTTTCTCTGTCCAGTCATCATCACCCACCACGCGATACTGAATCGCGACCGTGACCGCCGCCCCGCCCTTATTCCCCTTGTTATCGTAAGAACAGAGCCCACTGGTAAAGGCGAAATTGATTTCAAACCGTTTGGTGGTTTCACTGTCCGGGCAGGCCATGTAGGGGCCAAGCCAGTTGTAATCATCGTTAATGCCGGTAACGGAAGCGTCCAGCATAGTGCGCTCGATAAAGCCGGGCCACGATGGATCAACTTCGGTTGTAGTGGTCGATGTCGGGTTGCCCTCTTCATCTTCCCCGATGGTTGTCACATCGATAACGCGCACCACGGAAATGGTTAACCCGTCGATTTCAGTGATTTTGTACCTGAAATCAGAAGTGCCAAGCGTCAGGCGCTGTGTGCCATCGGGCAAGCCGTTGAATGGCGTACCACCTGTACTGCCGTATGCCAGTGTGATTTTTGCAGGAGCGGCCACGCTTAAATCATCTTCAGGATCGGCTTCAACGGCTGGGGTGTAACTGGCGATAACCAACGAAAAATCTTTATCGAGGTAATCCAGAATCACTGGCATGCCGACAAAGGGTGCCAGTTCTTCAAGGGGACCGGCTATAACGTTGTAGCCCCCTGCTGTGCTTACGGTGTAATCGTTCGGTGCACGGACATAAATGATTGTGCCCTCTGTCCATGAGTCGGGAATGACAGAGTCGTCTGTTTCGTCATCGTCTGACGATGTGCCACCTACGATCGATATCGATGTGCCTGAAACTGTAATAGCGTCGGCATTCACAGAGGTTGTTTCAGGTCCACTGGAGCCCAAATCCAAGCCCGCCGTACCCGCATTGGTGCCGCCAACTTCTGGTGCGTTGTACCAGTTCTCGGTGCGCGCATCCGCAGACACATCTGCACCAGGTGGATAGATGGTGTACTGAACATCATCGCCAAAAGAAGAAACGGGTGTAGCCCCGATTTTTATGCCTGAGCGGGGGGTATCGATAACACCTCGACCAACACATAAAAATAAGTGGGTGAAGTACTTTTTCTTATCCACAAAACGGCTAACCGGCTGCACAACGTAATCAGGCCATACTTTGTAACGACCAAAAATTTCACGAATCGGATCGCCTAGTTTCGCTGAGTTTGCCTTAGCGGGGTTTAGTTCGAGCTGATCACCAGAGCCACTTTGCGAATAGCCACTGGTATCAACATTGCTCATCATGATCAACGCGTAAGCGAGCGATGCAGCCGAAACAGCAACAGCAATCCATGCTGCTATTTCAAGCCCTGAGCCATAAGGCACCGGATACATACGCACATCGCTTTCAGACGAAATCATGCATTCAGCCCACTCGGCGGCGGGAACGGGCACACCATCAACTTCAACAGCAACGGGCTGGGTCATCTCGAATTGCCACCCGTTCACATGCCGCCTGAACCAGTCACATAGCGTCATCACACCGTGCTCATGAGTTTCCAACGGTTCGCCAGGCAAGCGGGAGGGATAAATGCGGATCGTCACTGGTAATACTCCACTTTGACAAAACGACGGACGAAACGACGCAAGGGTATAATCGTCACGTTGCTTTTAGGATTGCACTCTATGGCATGGAGAACGCCATCAAGCTCCACTACAATCGCTACGTGCGTAACAAGACTGGCGCTATAGCATGCGATGCCAGCACCTTCACACGGCTCACAGGCAAATAATTCACGCATCAAGTTTTTTGCTTCCCGATCGAGCCCGTCATCATCTTTTGTCACCCCCGAGAATTCCGGCCACTCTGCAAGCCCGAGGTCACGGCGCACCTCGTTAACGACGCCAAAACAGTCAAGATGCGGGTAAACTCTCCCGCCCTTCTGCCAAGTGACAGAACGGTATTTATCGATGTTCAGCATGGGGAAGCCTTACTTTGAGAGGGTTTTAACCACTTTGATATTGTTGATGACCACCCAGATATAGAGTGCATCGAAAATGCCCAGCAACGCATAAATCCAAGGCGCAGGGACGAAAGCGATAGCGGCGTATACCAATGCCATCAGCAATAGCTTCACGACCGCAAGCGCCGGGATTACGCCAATCTTTTCCATGATGGACGCAATGAGTTTATTCGCCTCGCTGCCGCCTTTCTTAAGCGCAATAACAGTCGATATCATGTCGCCAAGTTGCATCAACACGAAAAGCCCATACAGGGCGTAAATGAGCATAACTTTACCTCTTAGGATAAGTAGCGTAGGCCGGGGAAGTTGGGCAGCGTGTAACGGTAGCGAGGCCATGCAGTATCAAGTACGTTCATATAGCCTGCGGTGAGTTGCACCTCGACGGCTGTCCAGCCCCCCCCTTTTATTGCCATCGTGAACGGGCTGGAAGCGGGTGCAGATAAATCCGCTGATATGTAGTTCCTGTGCGTCACCGTTGCGCCAGTCAGATCATTAAGCGCCCCACGAATTGCCGTGGAGACAACGCCGTCAATATTGCTGATTGCAAATTTCAGGTCCTGCGTACCATCGGCATTACGTGCAGGTAAAGCGACATCAATCGCACTCGCAATAAACGTTACTTCTGTTTCCCCGTCCTCTAACATTGCCGTTATGTCATTCCACCCTTTTGTCAGGTAGTAAATATTCCCGCCCACATTAATTTGAATGGTTTCAATAATGACCTCGGCCCCGCTTGAGGCGTACAAGCGATTTAATACCGTCATTGTGGCCACTCCCGGTTTAACGCCAGATCGATAATATTGCTGTTAACCACCAGATCAGGGAACTCACCCCAGCCTGCCGGAAGTATTGGCCGCTCCCAAAGCTCCAGCGTTGCAGAAAACTGGAAATATTTAGGTGCGATCAATGTCGGACCTTCATAGATGTCCGTGAACCGGCATTTATAAAACTCCAGCCCTCGTGGGGTGTGGAGTTTCATATTGAACCACGCAACACCATCAGTAAGCGCGTCACGGAACCAGGCTTCAAATAGTTGGGATTCACTGTCAGTTTTAAAGGTCCACTTTACTGTGGCTTGCGTGGGTGTCGATATGTATTGCCTACGCTGACGCGCGCGACCGCTTGTCATTTCAGTGCGAAGTAAAGGTGATACGGGTTTAAATCCGTACCCCTCCATAAGCGGAAGCGGCAAATAATCATGCGGATAATAAATATCTGCCATTATCGCTTTCTCCGAGATGTACCCCACCCATTACCCAGCGCTTTAGAGACCTGCCCTTGCCCTGACGATAAATGACTAACAACCATTTGATACCCTTCTTTTGCCCCTTGTTTTACAGCGTTCTGCATCATCAGGATTGTTCGATCATCGGGATTACCATTCACCTGTATCGTTGGGGAGTAATTAAAACCATTAGCGATGGACTCACGTTCTTCCTGCTTTTGCTGCTGCACGCTTTCAAGGGTTGAATCCAACTTCGCGGATGTTTGGGCCGTTACAACACGTTCCCCTTTTTGAAGCAACCAGGTTCCGGTTTCAGGTACGCGATCAATACCATCATGCGCCATACCTGCAATGGTTTGCCCTGCAATAAGCGCAACAGATGCATATCCCATAGCCCTGATAGCGGTCGATGCGGGAATGCCAAATATTGGCCCAAGCTCCATTGCTTTCATTGCTGATACTTCTGTACTTATTAATGTTTGAGCGATTGCAGCTGCCTTGCTTGCAAGAAATAAGGTCTTATAGGCAGTAGAGCCTTCCTTGCCCATGCTTTGCAACATTTGAGCTGTCTGCCCAGTCAAGTCAGAAAAAACACCAAGACTAGCGGAAGCATACGCATGTTGTATGTCTTCCATTTTTGATGTATTGGTCAAATTAATCTCTGCAATTCGGTCAGCGTAGGTCTGTTCGTTAATTTCCTTCTCATCAAGCAACTTTTTTTGCATATCAAGTTGCTTCTTGTGCCATTTTTCAAGCTCTTTTTGAGCTTCTGATACCTTTATTAATTCGCCTCCAGCCCCACCAACAGAGGCGTCAATACCATTAAATTTAGGCGCTTCCGTTATGCTTGCTTTAGATATGCGTTCCATTGCATCGCGGTATTGCTCGGTCGCTGGTGCGGCTTGCTTAAGTAAAGCGACACGTTCTCGTGTTTTGGCTAATAGAGCCTCCTCGGGTGTCAATAACTCTTCCTGAAGCTCTTTAAATTTCTCCTGTGTCTTTATGTGATCGAGAGAGGTGGCATTACGAAGCAATTCAGTCTTTTGAATATCACTTAATGTTGATAGCTCCCCCTGAACAACCTGATATTTCATCTTGGCAAGTTCTGTTGTTTGTCCAGAAAGTGCTATTTGCTCTCTTTGCTGCTTGGTGATGTTTTTATAAGACTCTTCAACCTTTTGTGCATCAGACTTCTTGTTTTTATCTTTTTCCGCCTGCTGTAGCCCATATTCACTTGCTGCGTTTGTTTGTATCTGTGAAATCTGATTTTCCTGTCCGGGAAGAATGTTTCCAGAAACGTCGGTTTTTATCGCACCTGATTTGGTTGCGTCCTGAAGAGCTTTTAACTTTGCACGTTCAACCCCTTCTTTTCGGAGTAGTTCAAGGCTTTCTTTTTGCTGTTGGATATATTTTGTATATGCCTCGTTTTCTATCTCCTGAGTGGGGCTTTTGGGTGCTGACCGATTCATCTGATTCAAAAATTGAATTGTGGTAGCCATCATCCCTGCTGTCGATTCCGCAAGACCGTATGTGCTGATTAACTCTGTTTGAATATTTTTGAAAGCTGCTGCTGAGGCGGAAACCTTGCCAGCCAATTCATTTTGCAAGCGAGCTTGATTTTCTACTGCCCGATTTAACTGATCTGTGGTGTCCGATACATCGCGGGTTATTTGGTTGTATTCTCTTTGTGCTTTGGCTGCGTTTATTACATATCCGTTATTTGCATCATTTTCGACGCGCATTCCCTTAGCGAGTTCGGTGTATTTTTTTACCTCTGCACCCGCAGCAGCCTGGCGATCTTTAAGTTCTGCCAGTTTATCTTTAAGTGCATCAACGGATTTCTCAGAATCGGCAATTGCGCCGGATAATTGCGCCTGATTCATCTCCTTTGCTTTTTCAACCACATCATCAAGCGTGGATGCGTATTGCAGTGCAGACTGGCGCGCCTGTTCCTGGTTCTGGTACATGGTGTACCATGCACCAGCAGCAAGAAGTACCATTCCGGGGATACCGCCCACCAGCCCCAACGCACCAGACATCAGACGAGAGCCAATAGCGGTAACATTATTCAGAGTTGTTTGTGCTGCCGTCCTTGCTGCAATATTTCTTGTCACTATGGCTTGGGTGGCGGCTAATTTTTTCTCTGCTGCCGCTTGTGTATCTGTGCCGCGAGCGGCAACCAGCGCTTGCTGGGCTCGATAGACAGCCGCACGAGCGCGAGCGGTGGCGATCTGCGTTCCGCGCAACTGCGCTTCAGCTAAAGCAACTTCGCTTTTTGCCGCCGAAAGCAATCCTGCCGTTGCGCTGTACGCGCCGGTTGTCATGCCCCCAAAATATCGGGCAAATCCAATGCCTACCAGCGCTGCACCCGCAGTGGCTACGGTATCAATGTTATCAGCTAGCATACTGATACCACCGGAGAGGGCTTGTGTTGTACCATACGCGCTGTTGGTGTCCCCAACGTATGCCTTCATATGGTTTGACAACTTAGTGATCGCATCACCGACCGTTGTTGGCATGTCCTCTGCTAATTCAGCATTTCGCTGACGGGCAGCAATAACCGCATCCGCAAACTGCTGCATCGATAACTTACCGTCGCTGGCTAACTTCTTAACCGCTGTTTCTGTTGTATTCATGGTTCTGGCAATATCACCAACAATCGTCGGCATAACTTCCATTACCGTTTTCCACTCATCACCAGAAACTTTTCCCTGAACCATAGACTTTGACAATGCATCAATTGCACTAGCGCCTTTATCCGCGCTTGCTGCATTTATAGTTAATGCGCTTGAGATGGAGTCGATAAAGTCGATGGTGCCAGCAGTTGAATAACCAAGTTCTTTCATAGCTGTTGAGCTACGGATAAATAGCTCAGACTGTTCTTCAATCGGTTTATAGGTACGGTCGCTGATCTCCATCAATCGACGCTGTACCATCGCCAGTTCATCACCAGATTGGGTGGCCATCTTCATTCGTGAAGTAAGCTGCCCCCAATTATCTGCCATTGTGATCAGGGCTGAGGCGGACATTGCACCAACCAGCCCGGCTGCTGCGGATTTCATGCTTACGAATTGACTGTTCAACTCTGACAAGGCGCGTTGGCTCTCTTTGGCTGCGGCGCTAGCCTGTCGGCCACCATTTTGCATGGTTTTGTAATAATCAGCCCCCATGCGGGAAGCGCGAGAGATTTCAGATTGAAACGACTGCGAATTTGCAGAAATCTTGATAATTAGCTCGCGCAATGTGGCCATTTGCTTTTCTCCAGACATAAAAAACCCACCATTGAGGTGGGTGGTAAGAATGTTCACATGAAATTATTTATTTATTTCTTTTTCACAGAATGGTGAGGCATTTTTTAAATTAGAGTCTTTATAAAAAACATAATCAGCGCCTAGGTAATATGGCGCATGGGCAACAAAAGACCCTGAGTTAATATTTTTTATTTCTAGCCTGCTTCCTTCCTGAAAGCGGATATTTACTCCGTCATACTTTATTTTTCCAATCGCATTTTTGTCATTCCACGAATAACAAGAAACGCCAGTTCCATCATTTTTGATATGTATTGTTGTTGTGTATGGTCCTGCACTTCCAGTCCACATCCCAACTAAACTTTCTGGCGGTTTCTGCTCAATGACTGATGGAAAGTTATTTTTCAAGAGATCATCCGATGCGCATCCCACCAGCAGGGAGCTGATCAATATCACTGCTATCTTTTTCACTTGACGCCCTCACCATTAACAAGTGATTACAAATTATCACTGATTACAATAAGGTTCACTACTTTGCCGCCATAGAAAGAAACTCTTCCAGTCCAGCGAGCGGATCAGCAGCATTTTCCGCCTGCGCCTCCCCTTCCCACGACAGCATGGCGTCGGTGATCGGAACTTTAACGCCCTGAGCGCCAAAGATAGCGCTGACAACCTGAGCATTACGAATATCACCACGGATATCGCCTATAGGGGAAATGCGGTCGTATTCGGCCCACATCAGCAGTTCGCTTGTCGTCATCGTCTGGCGTAACTCAGACAATGTGCGCCCCAGACGGAGCGCCAACGCCATCAAAAACTGCATGCCAGGCTGGGCTACTTTTTTTTGGTGTCATCACCCGTGGTAATGAGGTCAAGCGCCTGCTTGAGCAAGCGACTATGCACCGGCCCATAGATGGATTCAACCGTCTCCGCCTCATCCAGAGTAAATACCGGCTGCTGATCCTCATCACACAGTACGTCGATGAAAAGTGCTACATCAGCACGTAGATTGCGTTTTGCTCGCTCGGAAACAGACTGCTCATCTTCATTGTCTGACTTAACAATGTCCTGCCAGCGCAACCAGGCTTCTGCTGAAGGCTCACGTAAAACCGCAGTAGCGCCATCCCACTCAGAAACGGTAACTGTTTTGGTACGAAACCCTGCTGATTTGGCAAGGGCTAAATCCCTGATGCTTTTCTTTGTCATGTGCTGACCATCGCCGGATAGCCCGGCGATCTCCTTAGCTGATGGTAACGGTACAGGAAGCGGATGTGATGGTAACCGGGGATGGTGCCGAGTCTGTAACTTCACAGGTATAGACGCCTGCATCACCTGATTCGGCTGATGCCTTATTGAATGATGCAGATGTACGCCCACTGATTACGGAACCATCTTTCAGCCATTTGTAGGAATAAGGTGCGATGCCACCACTGGCCGCGACGACCAGTGTCAGTGCAGCGCCAACAGCCGCCGTTTTTGTCGATGGAAGGTTAGTTGTGAACGCCAATGGACCGGGCGCAATGTTTGTGGGCTTACCCTTTAGCCGCAGGGAGAACGTTGCAGCCACAACGTTGTTGGTGCCTGACGACCAGGTGTGCTGGCGTACCTCTGCCAAAAACTGGAAGCCGTTACCGGACGGGAAAATCACCTGGAAGGCATAGCGAGTGTCATTGTCGTAGGCATCGCGCAGGGCATCCTGCGCCGCATTGCGATAAAAATTACCAGACAATGAAATTTCAGACGGTGCGGGCAGGCCGTTGATGTTCTCCGTTTCGTCCGAACACAACGTTGTTACGTCGATATCGTTTTTCTGACCACCAGTGAACTGAATTTCTTTGATGGTACAAGTCAGATCGAGAAACGTGGCGGTATCAATACCCTCCAGCGTGGTTGGCGCTGATGAGATTCGGATTACCGTTTTCTGTGACCTTTCAAACAGTGAGGACATGGCTTTCTCCAAAATAAAAAACCCGCTCAATGGCGGGTCAGGATGGTGATGGTGTGGGGTTAGTCGATAAACTGTAGCTCTACTGTAGCCCGGAACAATGCTGTTTCGGTGTCAAATTCCTGAGTGAGCATTTGATTGGCCGGTGCAAGGGGCGATACTGCGGCAATAACAGCACTGCGTATATCTCGCGCCTGGGCGATGGTTGTGGCGTAAACGTCAAACTGAACGGATGAGGCGGTTTCTGCCGGACCACACAGCACATCAGCGGATAGTTGGGACACAAACGAGAACACTACCCACGGCGGCGAAATCGCTGGCTCACCCTCACTATTCAGCGGAATGATATAAGGATAAACATTACCGTTTGCTATCCCGGCTATCAGTGGATGAATATCGGTTTCTGTCATTTACTCAGCACCTCATCAATCGCACGGGTTGCCCGAGAAATGGCAGCGTTGGCGGCTTCCTCCTGTCTTGTGTCAAACGCGGGACGAACAAAAGGATGTGCGGGCATATTTACCGTACCCATTTCGACAAATCGCCAGTAAAAGGCATTGCGCGGGTTTTTCGCCTTCATGGTGTTGTCGCTGTTACCCGTTCGTGGATTAACACCGCGAATATGCACCCCAGATGAGATTTCTCCTTTTCGCCGTGATTTCTGAGTAACCACCACAACGTTTTTGCGCATTTTCCCGGTGCGAAACGGGGCACGGTCGATAACTTCATCCTTCAACACTTCGGCTCCGGCGCGAGTGGCATCGCGCAATACCTTGTTGTTTTCGGCCCGACTCAGCTTTTCCAAATCCTTGGCAATATTGTCCAGGCCGGAGAAATCAAGACCAAAATCAATCACGCTTCACCCCCAGCTTACACAATATTTCCAGCCGGGTGCTCTTACCGTCTGGGATAGGTGGCCCAACAACATCCAGAATTAACTTAATTGGCCCGCTCAAGCACAACAGACGGGATGCTGCTGACACGTCGCGGCGAAACCGCATCCATACACGAATTGTCGCCTCGGCAGATACCGCACCTGAAGCCACCAGCTCACGCCCACTTATAGGTGCGACCTCGGCCCACACAGTAGCAGCATCAAACCAGGTTCTGATGGGTTGCCCACTAGCATCGCGGGTTGTGGTGAAGTTCTGGATAGTGACGCGGTGGCGTAGTCTCCCGGCTTTCATGTGCCTGGCCCCCACCGGTAATCATCCAACAGGCTAAAAAATCCCATGGGGATTTCGCTCAATTGCCCTTCTCTCGTCTGTTCCCGGTTTTCATACCAATGACCAACAGCAAGCATGATAGCCAGCTTTACGCCGTCATTAACCACCATGCCTTTATCGGCATCCTCTGGCACAGATGCGTCGAACAAAGGAAGATTAAGGTACTTTTCCGCCTTGCCTCTTGCAGCCCCAGCGTACAGAGTGAGCAAAGCATCATCTGTCGCATCGTCAGCATCAATCCGGCACTGCGCCCGCAGTTCTTCGAGTGAGGGGATCATGTAAGTCTCCAAACAAAACCCAACGAAGCGGGTTATTTTTTGCTTTTCTTGGGCTCTGGCTGCTCTGGCTGCTTCTCATCCTTGATTTGCTGATCATCCTTGTCAATGGTTTCGAGAACGCCAAGTTGCTCGGCAATAGTCAGTGCTCGTTCAGGCAGATCGCCATCCTGGTAAGAACCCGCGGGAATGGTCTGGACTGTGCAACCGTCAGGTGACCACTTGAGGTCTTTGCGCAAATTAAACATGCTTCACTCCTGAGTGGTGCGGGGCCGAAACCCCGCAATTACACTTATGCGCCGATCTTCAGCAACTTGATCGCCTGGGAATCTGCCAACATGCCGCCAGTACGTTTGGTGGTGTAGAAACCCACAAACGGCTTGTTGGTGTACGGGTCGCGCAAAATGCGTGTGCCGATGCGATCCACGATGGTGTAACCACGCTTGAAGTTGCCGAACGCGATCGCTTTTGCATCCGCCACGATATCCGGCATCTGCTCGTTCTCCGCCACACCGTACCCTGCCAGCATGGAGGGTTGCCCCAACTCAAGACCCGGACGCCACAGGTAGTTACCTTCTGCATCTTTCAGGATGCGAACAGCAAATAGGCTGTTGTTGTTCATCATGAACTTGGCTCCGTTACGATGAACTTTGCGTAACGTGTACACCAACTTGATAATGGCATCGGCAGTTACGCCAGCGGCAGCACCAGACAGGATGTGTTGCAGCGTCCCAAATTCGCGGTCTTTATCAACATCCAGGCTCGATGCATAGGCCAGAAAACCTTTTGGTTTCTTGGTGCCGTTACCGCTGGTGAAAGCGATTTCCTCCTGCTCAGAAAATTCGGTGGCCAACTCGCTGTTGATCCACGTTTCAACATTGAAAAATGCATCGTCCAGCATCGTCTGGGTTGCCTGCGGATTGCCGTAGATTTCCCCCATGAAAGGCTCGATCTGCCCCAGCTTTGATGCATCAGTAGCAGGGCGAGCATCCGTTTCCCCTACCCACCCCGATGCCGTTCCGCCGAGATTGACCAGTTTTTTATAGTTTGCACCGCCAACCGTAATGGTTGTGGCCTCCTGGCGCATTACCACTTCGTCTTTCAGCAAAGTGAGAATGGTGCGATCCAGCTCTTCCGGTACGGCATAGCCGCCGTCCTCATCCACGCCGACTTGCAGGGCTTTACGCTCCAGATCGCGCAAGCCGTCATCCTTCCCTTTGCGCATAAAATCGATAAATGCGGCCTTATGCTCGCCTGCTTCTTTGCTTTGGGTGCCGCTGTCTGGGCGTTTCACCTGCTTCAATTCTTCTTCCAAAGCAGATTTCAGCTCATCCAGTTCAGACAACTTACCGTTTAAGGTTTCAACCTCACCGGCCAGCTTGCCTTTTTCCTGCTCAACGGCGTCTAGGCGCTTATCGTTCTTTTCTTTGAACGCATCAAACTTCGCTTGCAGCTCCTGCGCGACCTGCTCTACATCTTTCTGTTCTACTGCCATGTTGTTGATCTCCGGTTCAGAAATTCAGGGATTTAAGTGCATTCAGTCCAGCAGTCACATCAGCATCACGCTGACAGATCGCGCTGTAGCCCCCGGCCATGAATGCTTTAGCCTGGGTGCGTGAGAGCCCAACATCGCGCAGGACTCGTTCAATGCTTTTCTGGGACGGGGTTTCACCACGGGCAAACGCGCTTTTGACATCGCTTACCCGCGCTTCGTCGTTAGAAGGAAAGGTCACGGGGCTCACTTCCCATAGGTCGATTTCTTTCAGTAAAAACGCCTCTTTGGTGCGGTCGTATTCCCAGTCTTTGAGCACGTAACCAATAGAAAGGCCGGTTAAAGAACCGGCCTTCATATGAGCGTGAGCGCGTTTGGCGAGTGGGTCATCATCAATGAGCAATCGGCCCTTAACGAACAGGCCTACATCATCCTCACGGATTTCGGTATAGATACCGATTGGCTCGGACATGTCGTGCTGCCACAACATCGCGGGCATGGCATTTTTCGCCTTCCATGCCGCAAGCGAGTTTTCGAATGCGCCAGGAACAACAATATCGTCGTAGCTGTCTTTCACACCGAACACTGAGCCATACCCTTCAAATACGCCGGAATCATCGACTGATTTCAGCTTTAGTGGTACGTCAAGACGCTGTTTTGTCTGCATTGTCATTGTCTGATTCCTGTTTTTGCTTGCCGCTTTCAGAAGGCTTTGTGGTCATATTCATCGGCGTAAGGTAAACATCACCACCCGGTCGCGGATTGCGATCTTCAAGCTCCAGACAATCATTGGGTGAATACATACCCCAGTTAATTGCCGTGGCGTAGGCATCGAAGCGGGACTTCATGTCGCCACGCAGTAACGCCCCTGCGTTGAATTTCGCGTAGAACGTCCCCTGTTTTGACTCTTTGACCAGGCCAATATTGATACGCTGCTCAATGCGCGTCATATAAGGCACCAGCGAGTAGTTGATAAAGCCAATGCCAAGGTTTTCGATATTGTTGAAGGTCGCGTGATCCGTGTTCTGCACCATATGCATCGGCACGCGATACAAACGGCAGATTTCTTCAAGCTGGAATTTTCTGGTTTCAAGAAACTGGCTGTCTTCAGCATTCAGTGCCATAGATTTCCAATCGAGTCCCATTTCAAGGATCATGGGTCGATGGGCATTGCTCAGGCCAAGATGGCGATCCTCAAAATCTTTTTTCAAGCGGGCATATGCGGCATCCGTCAACGTCTGTTCAGTGCGTAACACACCTGAAGTCACAGCCCCATTAGCAAACAGGCGGGCACCGTGCTCTTCCGTAGCAAGCCCCAGAGATATCGCTTCTCTTGCATAAGCGATAGGGTTCAATCCCACCAGCCCATCAAGAGTAAGCGTCCTGACATGCCAGATTTCATCCTGACTGAGAACATCAGTCGAGCCATTCGGGAAAGTGACCTGATAAACAGGTTGCCACTGGCTGTTCAACTTCGGTTGTACACAGCCAGGATCGATAGGGAGAAGCTCAACCACTTCACCCAGCGCTTTAACCTTGTATGCGTAAAAATTCCCGCGAAGACAGAGGCAGACAATGACCAACTCCCAGAACTCCTGGGGTGTCATATAGTCGTTGGGCTTCATTGTCAGTAGCTTGTGTAGCCTTTCAGATGCCGCTTTTTGTTTGCTATTGCCTGTGATTTTGTAGAGATTACAGGGCAACATGCCCATAGATTCAGCAAGCACCCTGATGCAGCCAAAAACAGCAGTAAGCCGCATGGCCTTCTGGCTACTGACCCGTTTACCTGTGTAGGTGTCATAGGTCATCCCTACGGCTTCCGCTAACTCAGCCGGGGTCGTCACCGGCGTGTCGCTTTTCCTGAATAGTCCGGGGAAAAACATCAGTCACCACCTCCACTCGTTGTGTTACGTGGGGATGAAAGATATTTCGATACAATCCATGACCAGAACAGGCACAGCGTGCCCGCAGTAATAAACCCGGCAGGCGGAAAGACCAGCCATGCCCCGTAAGAAAGCAAAGCAACTCCCAACACCCCAATGAATGGGGCGAGAATCATCAGGATCATAACTGCCTCTTTATAGTGAGCGGACGCCGTAACTTTCCAGATGTTCAGAAAGGCTTTCCGCTTGTTCGCCACCATTGACCAGTAGCCGACTCATCGCAGTAAACAATGCGGCGGGTCCATCAATTTTGGCTTCTGGTGTCGATTTGTTGGGGAAGATGTTGTCGTTTTTATCTGGCTTAACCGTTACATTCGACATCATCCAGTTCATCACCGGGTGATTGCTGTGATGGAAACGCTCACCATAGACCAGCGCTTCAACCTCTTTCATGGATTCGGAGAAGTTGCGGACTGTCTGAGGGACTTCAACGATCGGCACCCCATCCTCGGCCAGCGCCAGGCTAAACTGTGTGGCGCTCCACGGGTCAAACCCTGTTTCTTTAAGGTTTTCACCACTAATCCAATCAGTGAGATCACTTTTAATCTGAGCATGGTCGATAACGTCACCGTCAGTCAGCTCTAACTTGCCGAGATCTGCCCACTTGCGGTACATCTGCGCCATCTGTGCGGAGCATCGCTCCAACCGCCCTTCGGGTAACCAGAACTTAAAATCAGCATGCACATGGCCGTTGTTTGCCCGCCAGAGTTTGACGGCGGCACAAATATCGATTTTATGCGCCAGATCGACCCCTACCCACATTGGGTAGGTCTTCAGTTCGTGTTGTGGGGCAATGTATTCACACTTCTCCCACTTAATCATGTCCATCCAGGCAGACTCAGCGGTCACCCAGATATTCATGTGTTTGGTGAAAAAGTTAACGCGGGCTGAAACCTGCTCTTTGGCCTTCTTAGCCAGTCGCCGCAGGTCGTCCCAGCGCTTGCAAATACCCAGGCCGGGATTGGCTTTCTGCCAGACAGTCTCATCAAAGGGATCGTCGTCTTTATCCAGTGTGTAGATAATGGCAAAAAACGTATCGTCCTTTACTGCACCTTCAACCGGACTGTTATAGCCGTGCAACACTTTGATGGCGTAATCGCGCAGTTCGTAACAGATGCCTTCCTTGTTGAATCCCGCCGTGGTGATGCCAAACAGCAATGATTGCAGGCGGGCACCGGTTGCCGTCTCCAGAACGTCCCACACATCACGGGTTTTATGCGCGTGTAATTCATCGACAATGCCACAATGAATATTGAGGCCGTCGAGGTTGTTGGCATCAGAGGAAAGCGGCTCAAATTTCGATGCGGTTTGCTCCTGGTAAATAGCCAGTTTGTTGAATTCAAACAGCCTGCCAAGCGTTGCCTTGGCCTTTTTTACCATGTTCTTCGCATCTTCAAATACGATACGAGCCTGATCGCGCGTCGTGGCCGCTGAATAGACCTCTGCGCCACCTTCGCTGTCAGCACCTGTCATGTACAGGCCAATGCCAGACGAAAGGGTTGATTTAGCGTTTTTACGCGCCACCTCGTTATAAGCAGTGCGGAAACGACGTACCATCACCGGGCGTCCACTGCCATCGTTGCGTAGCACGACCTCACCGGTTTGCTCATCCACAAGCGGAATAACAAAGCCGAAGATATTGATCAGGATAAAAACATGCCAGTCCATCAACTCGATTGGCTCACCGGCCAGATTGCCTTTAACGTGTGGTACGAATTTATAAAAATTGAGGATGTGTTGTGCGCGTGGCTCGCTGAAATAAACATTACGCGCTTCACCATGCTTTAAGTCATCAAGAAAGCGCTGGCATGCCAGGCGCACGTACTCGCAGGCAATAATATCCCCCGCCACGACACGTTCAGCGTAGCGAATACCATCAGCAACTTTTGCCATTAATCCCTCGCGTTAAGAAATTCAGCAATAGGATCACTCTCGCCCGGATTGCCCGCATTTACTTTTGATCGGCTGGATGGCGTCATGCCAAATTCCTGAAGCCAACCTCGGACTTCTTTTCTGGCTTCTCGGCTCTCACCAAAAAAATCGCTCGGCTTAACCCTGACATCACCGGTAGTAGTGGTGATTTCTTTTGTCGCGCCCTCGCGTTCCAGCGTTTCTTTAATAAGTCGATAGTCAACGTAGGCATCGACCAACATTTCAAGAGCCTTTCCATCAAGCTCTGTGAGTACGCCGATCCCTGCTAATTGATCGCCCAATCGCTTAAACCAGTACTTACCTTGCTTGGTAAAATGCTTCGGCGTTGGGGGGACCCCTTTTGTCGGTCGCGGCTCATTTTTGTTGATCGGGCGTTTTGATGGGTTACCCCTCACCAAACGTAGATGGGTCGGGGTTTTCGGTGGTCCAGACATAATCGAAAACTCCTATTAATCATCGGATGGGGACCCCAAAAAAAAGTTTCTAACCTGCGGCGATGTGAAGAAAGGCTAGGCGGCGGTACTGGAGCGGCAGGGCTGTAGAGATTTACCCTCCCCCTCCCCTTGATGAGAACGGCTATCATTTGAACCGTTCGCGCCCTGTTTTGGTGCGGTGACACGGCCAGCACAGGCTTTCGAGGTTCGAATTATCATCGGTTCCCCCATGTGCTTTGGCCTTGATATGGTCAACCGTCTTCGCTTCTACTGCGCGACCATTACGTAGGCATTCCTGACACAGATGATTGTCACGCTTTAGGATGCGGGCACGCCTAATTGTCCAGTCACTACCGTAACCTCGTTCGTGTCTACTCTTGCCCTGCTGATGCTGCTGCCATCCTTCATGGCGATGCTGTTCGCAGTAGCCAGAGCGGTCTGTTGTTGTAGCGGCACAGCCACGTTTGCGGCAGGCTCGCGGGATTAGGGCTGGCATGAGAGACCTCAAAAAGAAAAGCCCGGCAGATGCCGGGCTCTAATGTACAGATACAACAAATGCTATTCGCTCTTTATTAGTTTTACAGGCTTCTCACCAGCCTCAAGGCATATGATGCACAAAGGATAGTGCAGAGATAACCAAGCCGTGGGCACTGCCATTTACTATTGGAATGTTCTAGTTTGCCATCGTCCATATATCTCTTTAGAAAAAAGGGAATCAGTTCTAATTTCCTCATGTTTTAGTTATATCCACTGAATGGCTTAATTTTATAAGTAGTTCATCTATCGCCTTGTCAAACCTAGTACCAGAATTTAATATAATCTGTACAATTTTTTGTCTCTCACTTTCTGTTTCCACCTCACCTTTAGCAAGTCGAAAATAGCTATCATTTGCTGGCTTCAATAGCTCCCTCTTAATTTCAAACTCATTAAGCAAACTAGGAAAATATATGCCCAGCTTAGCCTGTAAAGTTGATATGGAATTTTCACCATAAAGTTTATTAGTCTTTTCCGCCAACTCAGAAAATGAAATTTCTCTTTTAGCAAGAGAAACCCAATCCATATGGCACTTGAAAACGGTCAACTTAAGCTGAGTTAATGATAGATAAAGCTCTTCTGCTTTTTGCAATTTTAGCTTTTCTATATCTCTGTCACGCTCTAATTGTGCCTGAGTTATTAATCTTTTTTCATTTGCTATGTTGGATAGGAAAACCGCTATCAAAGCAGATGCTGAAGATATAACAGCTACTAATATTGTGGCCCATATGCTCACTATCGTGCTCCATCAATAAATGAAAATTAGGTATATAGTACAGAACTATTACCTAAAATGCTTTGTATTGCACATAATAGCTTGCACAAAACTTAGCTACCATACCCACGATATGGAGGCATTACTATACAACCACAAAAAAACTCAATCACACCCCAGCCAACAACAGCACACATGGCTCCCAGAAAAATGAAAGCAGCATTTAGATCACGGTCGAACATCGGCTTTCTGCTGTCTTGCACTATCAACTTCACGTATTGCCACCAGTTGGTTGTTAGCCAGGTCAATCGCCGTTAGTAGCGGGTCAATCCAGTAAACGGCCTGCGCGTATGTCAGTCGGCAGGCGGTGGCAATGGCGCTAACACTGGCTGTGTCAGACTTGCCGGTAGTGGCGTACATGGCGCTGGCACGTAGACTGTTCGCGTAGTCGAACAACCGGTCAACAACGCCATCAGTATTAGGCACGCACTGGCGGCTAGCGGGGTCTTTCTTGACCACTGTGCGAATAATGATTTGTCGTTCATCTGATTTGGCCTTGATGTTGGTGGCGTACTGGCTGGCCTGCTGGGATATCTGGTTGAAGCGGTTGAACTCGAAAGCCTGCTTTGCGATGACCGTGGCTTGGCCTGCGGTTTCTTGCGTCAGTCTTTCTGTTTTACCCTGCTCTTCGCTGTACTTGCCGTGGTAGTGGTAGACACCGAATGACAGCGCAGCAATGAGAGCAAGCAGAACGGCGATTACTGTAGCCCTGATAGACATAGTGATTCTTCCTTCGCCGCCCGGATAACAAGCCCCGGCAGACGCTGCCCGCCACCGTTAACGAAATCAGGCAAGTGATTGCACATGTTTACCCAGGAACCAGCCTGCGCCCATTTGTGGATAGACGTCTGCACTCTTTTCCCACTGACCTTGCTGTAATAAGTTTTCAAGCCTGTACAACCCATGCGGAATGCAGCGGATACCATTGCGCTGAACGTGTTGTCGGTCATGTCACGCCCACGAAACTCACGATTGATGCAACGCTCAGCGACCAGGATATTTTTCTCCCAGTCGGCAGCAATCTGCTGATCCGTCTTACGGGTACCATCAACGACGCCGTGCGTATTGCCAATGCCATCTGTCAAAATGCCTGCCGGACATACATAGGGGTCACGGCGGCATGATTCGGCATTGCCGATAAGTTCCAGTCCGGCTTGGTTGGTTCGCACCTGGCCGTTGTTCATCACAATGCCGATGATTACGCTGACAGAGCAAACCACCGCAGCCGCTATCTTGCGTTTAGCCATTGGTCTGCCCGCTCACTTTGAGATTAAATTCCTTACGCTTGTAGTACCAATTCAGCGCAAACGTTCCGATGGTGCACAGCATGCCGACGATGATCGCCCAGTCACTGAGTGTTAATCCTGCAATCTGATCGCCAAGCACTGTGAATTTATCCTCAATAGATGCGCCCCACGCCTTTAGAGACGTTCCGGCAGTGGTTAGCGTCGTGCCGGTTGTGTAAGCGGCCCTGCTCGATATTTTGCTCATGTCAGCCATAGCCTCACCTCCCAACAGGGATGGCGCTGTGTGATTTGCAGAAAAAAGAAAAGGCCTGACAAGCAGGCCAAAGGTGTGGTGCCGAATGCAAAAACCCCGCCGAAGCGAGGTTGGGAAGATGGTTTAAGTACGTGGCAAAGCAACCACTCTTAACAGACTACGATAGTTTTTGCGTACGCGTTAGCGTTTTTGTATATTCAACCATACCTCTTGATTTCATTAAAAAACAAACTAATTAAATAATTAGCATGATAATAATTGGAGCTATTTATGAGTGTTGCGATCATTCGTAGCGAGGATGATGTTTATGAGCTTTTATCAACGTTAGTCAGCACTGACTCTTTCCCATCTGATTTGAAGGTTTTATTCGAAAATTGGCCTAACTTTAAAGTCCGACTTGTTGGTGAGCAATTTCAGTCCACAATCACACCAACTGTAATGAAAGCATTTTTAGAGCTTCAAGCGGGCATATATAGATCGTATGCTACTGCTTGTTACGGTTCGCCTAACGCCACAAAACTGACTCGCGAAGAGCGAGATATGCTGGAAATGGTTGTTGAGGTTGAACCCGGAAGCTCTAAATTTAATGTTGATTTTGGAGAAATACTCCAAAATGCTGTTGATAAAGTGGTGGGGAAAATGGATAGTAAACACATTCTTATCGCCCTTTTATCTTTTTCGGTACTGTATTTTGGCGATTCTGCTTATAAAAATTACCTTGAGAATCGTAAAGATATTAGGCAATCAGAAGCTAAGTCGGAAGAACAGCGAGAACTGATAAAACATCTAACTTTTGCTTCTGAGCAAGAAACAAAACGTGCTGTATTAATAGCTAACATCGCTGCTCAAAATAGCCGTGTTCACACTATATCTGAACTATCGAAAGATACAAAAGCAGAGTTGCTAAAACGCTCATCATCAGCCGACACCATAGAGTTACAAGGAATAAAAATCAGTGGGGATGCGGCAGATGAGTTATCAAAAAATGCCAGACAGCAAGCAATTGAAATAAGACTTGACGGTAACTACCGAATACTTAATGTGGATTCTTCTGATCCAAATGAATTTAAGGTTAAGGTTAGAAGTCTTGAAAACGGAGAAGAGTTTGTGGCAACTGTACAAGACCTAACAGTTGATATGTCACATAAATTAGCATTACAGCGTGGCGAATGGGATAGACAGTCTGTTAAGCTAACAATTAATGCACGACAAAGGCCATCTGATGGCGCAATATACGCTGCAAAAGTCATCTACGCTGCTTTAGACAAATAACCCGGCCAAGCCGGGTTTTTTATTAACATTCAATCATTGAGATTACGCCATAAATAAAACCAGTTGCATTTTGCATATCTTTCCTAACGGTCCCATCAGAACATTTTCTTTTTTTAGCAATAGTTCTTAGTGAAACACAGAGCACAAAGTGAAGAATAACTAATTCATATTCCTCTGGTTTGTATTTTTTTAGCCGAGCAATACAGCCATCAAGAAGCATGCCTTCGTCATCATGACACTGAATGCGGCTTTTCTTTCCATGCGGTAGAAGTCCTTTAAACCCAGCTGCGATAGGTTGCCAATCCACACCGCTATTATCCGACGCAGCCCAAGCCCCCCAACGATCCAAACGCTCATACATATCACGCATTCTCTACACCTTTTAGTTTCCCGATTGAAATAGCCCCGATCCCCAATGCACGGTTGAGGGTCTGAACCACTAACAGCAGTTGACTGCCATACTCCGCTTCCCATGCTGTTACATCCCTGTGTAGCTCGTCGTGGTGACAGCGGCACAGGGGAATAACAAACAGGTCATGCGTTTTTGTACCCATCCCGCCAAGCCCGTACCCTATTACGTGGTGCGGATCGTCAGCAGGAGCGCCACAGCATGCACATTGCTGTGACTTCACCCAGCGGGTGTACTTCTCACATTCCAGACGCTTTAACTTTGGACGCAGCATAAAACCGGCTGGTGGCTCCTCGTCTTCCACCAGCGCGATGATGGGTTTAATCCGCTCTATACGCTCACCAATGATGTCGTGTATTGGTGTTTCCCAAACAATGTCAGATTCCTTTTTCGGCCCTGGCTTCTCCTGTGGCGCAGGCATGCGCAGGCTGATGCGAATGGCATGCTCTGGCAGCAGATCTGATATCTGTTTCACCACAGCCCACCAACTAAGCTCATGTGCTGTTACCTGATGACCTTCCGGTAATGCCAGCCAGATACGGGCCTGATTAATTACCCACTCGGCAACATTCCGATCCGCTAATTCATCAAGTGCCGGTGACTCATGCCCGTGTACCAGGTTGTCACAGTGCCAGCACAACCGAATGGCGCTATGACCGTACCTCATGGTGGTGAAGTTCTTGGCGTGATAGTCGCTTTCGCGCTGACACACCGTTGACTGGTTCAGCCAGTAAATCAGGCCATCAGTACCACCAGCGGCATTAATCACACGTTCATTGGTCAGGAATGGACACCAGCGCGGATCATTACCCAGTTGCTGTTCCTGATTCGGCAGCAAACCGGATGGAAGCCCTTTAAGTTCCTCCGGCTCACTGACCACCAGCACACGGCGATTGAATAGTGACAGCAGGTTTTTACCTGGGCGCAATATGACTTGCCCCAGCTCGGGCACGATAACGGGTTTAAACAGTGCTCTCATCAATCGTCCCTTACACTGCTTTTGCTGTCAGCATCAATGTCAGCAGATCGTCTATGCGGGACTCGTAAAAGTGCGGTTGCGTTTCTCGTGGGTTGTTTGGCGGCGTGATGTTTTTTCCATAACGTAGCCCTTTGGAACTGACTACCCAGAATTCTTTACGCCCGTTCTTGGCTCTGGCTGAGGAACTCGGGCGGGAACGACGCTCAACGATCCCCAATCCCTCAAGACGCCGATATGCCTCTGTCACAGGAACGTTGATACCGCGATTACTGAGGATTGTTTTAAGTGCCATTGTTGGACGGCTGGAACCGTCTACAGCATCAGAAGGGGCATCAATGGCATATGAGGGCGCTATGCTGGGTAAGCCTACGGCATCCTGTAACTTTTGGCAGGCTCCAAGCACCGATGAATTGGAGAGGTTTAGTGATTGCTGCATGAAACCAAGAAGGGTTATCCCTGCCTGCATCAGATCAGCAGCGTTGTTGCTATGGGATTGCGTCATTATCGCATCGAATGTGCGGATAACTTTGAGGTGAAACGCGGCATTGATCCACATTGCATAAGCATAAACAAGCTCTTTGCAAACGTAGGTGCCCTGGTTAAGCCCTCCCCTGATTGTCTCAACAGGAGCGATACCCAAATTCTGGGTAACGGTCAATTCGTTCAGGAGTTCGATGGTTTGCGGGCTTGCAAAAAACTTCCCCGGCTCTTTGGAACGCTCATTCGCACCAGTGGCAATAGCAGCACGATGCAAATCATTCAGACAGTAACGGCCAGACTGATCACGGCGTACAGATACGCCGTCAATTACGATTAATTGACTCATAGATTCCCCTACACCTGTTTTTAATCCGCTCCCCGACATCTGCACACGCGGGAAACGATGCACATTTTTTACACTACAACAGATTGAATAAGAGGACAAAGGCATTATTGGTCGCCTCCTTAAAATGTGTCGATGGTGATTTCAGCTTTGCCACCACGCGTTACCGGCCCCCACTCCACCAGCATCCGTTTTACCTGGTTGTCATCCAGCCAGATACCCGCATGGGTAAGGGAGTCAAATAACGCTTTCAGGTAGTTATCCAAATCCCGGCGCTTTCTGTCCGGTGGCATGAGAATGACTTTTACCGATACCAAATCGGTACGCGGTTTGGGATAACGGTTTAGCTGTTCCACTACATCAGCAATGGCGTTAGTGAGGTATTTGCGGCCAGCAGCACTGACCAGGTGCCGTCCAGTTAACGATCCTTTGTTTGGAGCGCGCCAGTAGCTGTTTACGCTGGGTGGGAATGGCAGAGTCAATTTCATGCGTCCACCTCTGGCATAGCCAATTCCTCAACAACCTCACCGCTTTCCACGTAATACAAATGGCTGTCTGTGATGTTGTTGATCAGGAGCACTTCAATTTCCCGTTGCGTCATGCCTTTGAATATCTTCGCCAGCTTCTTACGGATCGGGCGGTAGGTAGGCTCTACACCTGCTAGCTTTGCTGCTGCGTAGCTGTGGTGACCATCCATGATCAACGTGTATTGCTTACCTCTCAGCACGACCGGGTAGACTTCAACGTAGAAGCGGTTAAACCGATAGGCTTTGTCTACGACTTTTGCGCGATCAAGGTAACGTTGGCTGCTAATGAGTGGACCGTTGATCATGCTGCGGCCCTCGCAGTCAGTCGTGCAGCTTCTCTGTGGATCTGCGCCATGAATGCTTCACCCTGCGCATACAGCCGATCACGTTCGATATAGGCAATTGCTGGGCCGCGCCATTGCTTGTCGAAAATAGCGATCGCACCGGCAAAGAATGCACTGGTTGCTACCTGTTTTTCGTCTTTGGGCTTGAACCAGGTCGGCAGGTCAAAGCCAATGCGACCACGGATAAAGGCGATATGGTCTGCCTGTTCAGGCCACCAGACTTCGGATGTAGCGGATTTGATGAGAAACACGTAGCGCCCGCCAAGTTCACGCATCGCAATAACGTGCTCGATGATGTGACGCATGCCGGTGATGTACTGGCCTTCGTGCTGTTTGGCGCGGGAATACGGCGGGTTGCCGAATGCAGCACCGTTCAGCTCAGTTAGACGCTCAGACCAGTCTTGCGCCAGCGCGTTATCTTCAGCGGTGTAAAAGGCTTCACACTTCGAGTTTTCACCATCGCTGAACAGGTCCAGCACCAACGGGCCAAACATGGCATTGATACCCCAGAACAGCGGGTCTGGAGTGCGCCACTGATCGCCAACATCCTTAAGTTCGTGGGCTGCTTCCGCTTTGTAGGCATTCAGCGCCTGAACGTACTCGGTTTGGGAAAAGTCAGTCATTGAGTACACCTCCCGCTGCCGTCATCACTCTGATGCCGCTGTATTGGCTTCTCAGTCCGTTTGCACTGATCTGGCATTTCTCACGACGTCGGGCCACCTCTGCACGCGCTTGCTTCCCTTCGGTCTGGTCAAGTACCGTCAGCCATACTCGGGCGGCTCTGCGCCACAGGCGTTTGCTTTCTAACTCCTCGGCTAATGCGATATCGTCGGTTATCATGCGGCTTTCCCTCCCTGCTGGCGCTGGGTCACGTCTTTCCAGATAGAATTCCAGCGGCTCATTGCAAACTCTGGTTTTGCTGATTTCAACCCAGCTTTGCTGGCTTCGGTACGCACCTGAATTTCAATCTGGCTGGGGTTCTTTGCGGGTAATGCGCTGCCAATGAAACGGCGGTAGGCAGCATCACGTTCGGTGACATCAACCGGAACAGCGGACATATCCCCTGGTCGGATCCATTTTCCATCGACGCACGCAGGACGACCGCTGGCATCCCATTTGCGGGCCTTGTCGTAATACTCAGGGAAGTTCTCTGGGCCAAAAATCGTTTTGGGACGCAGGTAGTCGCACATTTTCGGATCGTTAAGCCATTTCGCAGTCAGGTAGTCCACGACCAGAATCAAGTCATCAGCAACATAATCAGGTTCAGCCAGTCGCCCACGGATGTACCCCATTGTGGTCTTGCCATCCCGATAGCCGGAGTTAGTAACCTGGTTGAAGTGGTCCAAAACCCGTTGATCTGGGTCGTCAGGCGGTTCAGCCTGACAAGAGGTTTTTTTAATCTCTGCGTAATCTTCTGTGTAATCTCCTGTAAGAAAGTTTGCGGGATCCCCACATGCTTGTTCGGGGGATTTCCCCATACTTGTTTGCGGGGTTTCCGCATTCTTGTTTGCGGCATCACCACAATCTAGTTTGCGGGATTGCACCAATCCAGATTGCGGGGTTTCCACATTCTGGATGTTCCCCGATCTGGTTTTTTTTCGGCTGGACTTATTTGCAGGTTCTGTGGTTTCCAGCAACAATGCTTCAAGTCGCTCAACAATAATGCGGTAATGCATAGTTGCAGGAACACCACGACGAGCCTCTTCCAAAACGCCAAGCGCTACCAGTCTCTTACGAGCTGTTTCTTGCTCATCTCTGGTTAAGGCCGTTTCAGATGCAATATCAGCCTGAGTTTTGTACATCCATACGCCCCCCATACGGTTATGCCAGTAGACCATTTGGGATAGAAAAACCGCTGCTACGGGCCCAGCTTTCACTGTACCTGCCCTCAGTTTTGCAAAAGCCGGGTTATAGGCAATCGGGCGGTCGAGTAATTGAATCAGCGCCCCCATGCCTACCCCCTCAGTCTGTCGGGAGCAGTAATGACATAGCCATTAACCGCTTCGCCAAACTGCATTCCGTAATTGATTTTTTTCAGGAACCCTTCTTTCATTAAGAAGGTAATTGCACTGATAAACTCCGCAGAACTACAGCAGCAAATATCGAGAAATTTGTTGTCAGAAATAATCTTTTCTTTGCCGCCATCCCCACTACCACTAATCTGGATGTAGAGCATAATCAGCCTGTGAAGCGGGCATTCAAATGGAAAATCAAAAGCGACATTATCTTCAGTAAAAGTTTGATTATTCATCGTTGTCTATCCTCGTGAATTTTGCTTTGAAATGCCAAAGGGGCTGAACGCATTCATGCTCATAGCCTTCTCGCATGAAAATAACGCGCTCGTTCTGGCGGTCGTATCCAATGACGTGGACAACCCTGCCGTAGGGATCGAGGTAACGCCTGTCGAGTTCTGTGACTTGTTCTTGCATGACTCACCCCGATGTTTGCGGCGTAATTCATCTACCAACCACGCGGCAAACTGGTAGTTGATGGGTGTCCATTGGCCCTGTACATTTAGCTCATACGAGAACGGCACCGGTGAACATCCACCAGCAACAGGAACACACCGCAATTGCGGGAAGCCGGTAGCCTGCGTTACACTGTTCATGCGTTTAGTTTCTCTACACCGATTAATTACACGCACCGATGCCCTGAGCTGCACACTCGGGGCATCACCCTTTCTGGATATCCCGTTCATTGCGCTTTCCTCTTCTTGCGACCAAACAAGGCCAGAATTGAACGAATCTCCGCTTCACGCGCCGCAAGGTGACGGGAGTGGTGATGCATGATTTCTTTCGCTTCACTGTCATCGATAACGCCATCCTCAATAGCAGCCGCAATAATCTGATCTACCCTTCCCCGGCTTGCCGCTGTGTGGATGGCAAGGGTGTAGAGTTCCTCGTGATCCAGGTCGTCAAACTTCGGTGCGTCCACCAGCAGTGCTCCACGGCGCTGGGCAAAGTATTCCGCCAGCAACGATGTACCGGAGAGGTCTTCCATAGCCTCAAGCTCATGGTTTTCGAAGAAGCGGCAACCGTTCTTCTCGTAAAGGTTGTTGTTGAATTGCGCGATAGTCATACCCAGGGCACCAGCCATTGCGTTACGTCCGCCTGGATACGCCTTGCACATCGCTTTGATGGTTTCTTTGATGTCTACCATGTTGATTTACCTTGAGATAGAATCCGCTTAATAAAGCGAAACTTTCGAAGCAAGGAACGAAAATGCAAAACCCAATGGCAAAACTTGTACTTGATCACTGGTATAAAGTGATGATTGGTATTGGCGGTTTCGTGTTCTTGCTGAATGGCGCGGGACTGCTTCCCGCATACCCCACTGGAGCAACAGCACTTATCGCCATTGGGGTGTTTCTCTGGGGTATTGGTGAGTGGATCAACCACCCTTATCAGGAAATCCTTCTGCCCGGTAACTTTGGTCAGGCTATTGCCAAATTGTCTGGTCATCCGCGCAAAGCCAGCGGATTGGGTATTATTTTTGACGTCATCGGGCTTGGTTCTATCGCCTTCGGCATTTTCAAGATCCTCTAATCGCCAACCGATAAGCGTGATAGAACCCCTCTCTTCGTCAATTTGAACCGAACCAGGCGCGATCCTGTTCATTGCGGCTAATAATTCTTTATTCATTTCACCTACCTTTCCCTCTTTCTTCTGGTAGTTACGCTAACGGGCTGGGTTGTGTACCCTGCCCCCGATCTGTACTGCGCAGGTACGCCCAATCAACATCAGGGCGAAGTTCTTCGCAGGTAACAGCACCGCTCGTTGCTTTCTCGATCTCGGGGCAACGTTCAGCGGGGATTGGTCGGATTCCGTTAGCCCACTGGGAAATCAGCACTGATGGAACGTTTAACTCACGTCCCAGCCGAGCTGCTCGCCCGCGAAGCATGTTTGTGTATGTTTTAAGGTTCATTCAAGTGGCGATCCTATGTGCTATTCACACACAAATAATAGCGTGACGCTAATACATGTCAATAGCGTTTCACGTCTTCCCATACTTAGCGAAGTGCTATTCAATAACGTTATTCAAACCAAAGAGCTTATGAAGACATGCAGACGATTGAAGAAATAAGGCGAGAGTGGCTGATTGAACTAATCAACCAGCATAAAACTATTGCCGGTCTCAATGTCGCTCTTGGTAGAGCTAGGACAGATGCAACGCTGTCACAGATAAAAAATCAGGCTATGGACAGCAAAAGTGGCAATCCGAGAAATATGGGATCGCCTCTTGCGAGAGAAATCGAAGAAAAATTGGGACTGGAAATAGGTACGCTAGACCATCCGATTAATGATGTCGATTCACACCCATGGAATGACTACCAAGCGGCAGATGAAGCGATCAAACTTATAGTTGATTTCATTCTATCTAAAGACACTTCAACACCGCCTGATTGGGCAGACAGAGACACTCGCGCTTACTTAGATGCAATAGAGCTAAGGGTAAGAAAGTGGATAGATAAGGGAAAGAGTTCAGGCGATCCCCAAAAAGCAAGTGCTTAGGCTTGTATGGTCTGATGGAGAATTTTGCGATACATAACAGCGAGAAATCAAAATGTCTAATGAAATGAAGCACGCAAAAATCGCTTATATCATCCCATTCCAAAACATAGATGCCGAAAAAGGACGTGAACCAGTACTGCTGATAAATGCACAGAAAGAACAGGATGTCAGTTTCGAATTGTCTATGTTTTTTGTTGGATTGGTTCCTGATGTCACCTACACTGTTTCTTATTCAATTAGGCCTGATGATGACTCGCAAAAATACCCTCAGTATGTTGCTCAAAAGAAATTCAAGGTTTCCAATGTAGTTGGTGCTGAAGGATTAAGCCCTGCGGCCTTTGAAGTACCTATTGAGTTGCAATCCCCGTTTTCCGGAGGGCAATATCGCCTAGAAGCTACGCTTTTCGGAGGTGGTGAAACATCATCAGAGGCGAGAAGATCTGTAGCCTTCGTGGATATCAGGGTTGAGGAATAGTCCATGTTTTCTGATTCAACAATGTCAATTCCCCCTTATCAGCAAGGTAGTATGAGCTTTTCTATGACAGTGAAAAGCGCTCAGATTTGCGAACCAGAGCAATCTATGAGTGGTGATGGTGGGAGGTTCAACTTGGATGTTCGCATAGCTAGACTTGAAGCAGATGTAGAATATATCAAGCGTGATATTGGCGAGATCAAAACCGATGTTAAATCGGTTGAGGGGCGGCTTTCACGTATTGAAAATGGGATTTCCTCTATGAAAACAACACTAAAAGCAACAGCAGCTGTTGCCAGTGCTGTTTTTGCGTTTTGCGCTTACGTATTTGGTTCCTATGTCAGTAAAATTGTTGAGGCCATCAACAACCTCGTACTCCAGTAACAATTCAATTCCACTATCCACCCACCCCATCCTGCAACAGCGGGATTTTTTTCGCCTTAAGAAAAAAAACAATAGCGCCACGCTATTGACTAATGATTAGCGTGGCGCTATCTTTTATTCACCAACAGCGAACAGGCAGGACGCCCACGAACGTAGCCGCCCGTGGCGTAGAAGAACGGGATGATTCGCGTAAACAATTGGGGGATTAGATGGAAGAAAAGCACGAAACACCTGACATCTTGATCGTCAGTTCTCAGGTACTTGCGGTTCTGAAGAGTGAGCTATCAACACGTGGTGTGAGGCCCACTCCGGAAAATCTGCGTGTTGTCATGGGGATTATCGAAAAATCACTGCCCGCTTTCTCCAGCGAGCTTTTTGTCTAAAAATGTTTCAA
Organism: Serratia marcescens; assembly: GCA_015548865.1. Taxonomy (GTDB): domain Bacteria; phylum Pseudomonadota; class Gammaproteobacteria; order Enterobacterales; family Enterobacteriaceae; genus Symbiopectobacterium; species Symbiopectobacterium marcescens_A. The sequence goes on from JADMXW010000019.1 coordinate 30,848, forward strand.
ATTTTTCATAAAGCTTATCAATGTCTTCCATTGGATTTTTAGACGTTGAGTATCCGCGAGGAGAAGACATTGCGCTGGCTTGGTAAGCGGTGTGTGTTTCGACGGATAGGCGCATCAAAAACATGACTTTCTCTTCTTTAGTCATCGTGAAATTCCTTCTTGGCTGTGTGAGAACTCCCAAGATACCACTGCCGCCTGAGGTGGTGAAGTGACCAGGCACAGATTAACCAGAACGGTGTGAGGACCAGATGAGCAAAGCAAATGTGAACCACCAGCTAAAACTTTGGGCAGCGTTCTATGTGGTCGCTCTGCTGCTTATCGGGCTTGTGTCCTCATTCCTGTTATTGAAGTTTTTATAGGCGTCCACACCAGGGTGCAGCCACCACGGTGGCGCCGGAACAGTAACCGGCAAATACATCATCAGGGGGTGATTATGTCGTACAGAGGAAAAGTGATGCTTATGGCTATTGCGTTCTGTATCGCATTTTGGATGTGCGTTGGACTGCTCATCGCCTGTATTTGATTTGAATCGCACACAACAGGTAAGAGCATTACACCGGAACACGCATAGAACTCTGTTTTACCAGTGGCTGAGGAAGTGCCCAAAGTATGGATGCCTGACGGGAACCGGTACAAACCGTATGGCAGAGCAGATCGGCGTCAGGTTGGACAAAGGTAGTGTTCTTATCGTTGTGTTGAGTATCAGAGGTAGTTGTTTTGGCGGCTTGCGGGCCATCTCCCAATAGCCGCACTTTTTTCTGCACAGACAGAAGGGTGTCGGATTCACTCAATTGTTGATAAGCCAATACGTGAAGTCTAAAGCCCGATGCCCTTCACCTTTCTGTGTGTGTAGAGAAACAGCGGCAATAGCCGTATTAAACGAGGGTGTGAATATGTCAGAAGCACAAAGCAAGATGACAAATATCCCTGACTTCTTTGGTGAACTTGACGCCGGTGTTTTTGAAAACAAGCTGGCTGCTGCACTGAATGAAGTCGCATTAGGTGTCATCAACAATGGCGGCAAAGGAAAGGTAACGGTTCAGTTTGATATCGATCGGTTAAGTGCGTCGATCGAAGAAAAGCGTGTTGCCATCAAACACAAACTGGCGTTCTCCAAACCAACGCCTCGAGGTAAGTCGTCCGAAGAAGATACAACCGAAACCCCAATGTATGTTGGTCGTGGCGGTAAGTTAACGATTTTGCAGGAAGACCAGGGCCAGCTATTTACGCTGGGCGGGCAACCAGACGGGAAACTAAAGCAATCCGTCTAATTTCAGGTTGTCACGACCTGAACGTAATCCACCAATATTATAAGGATCAACCATGTCTCAGACTGTAGACGCTTCTGCCATTCAACAAATCCGTGATTTGATTGCCACTCAGCAATTAGATGTCTGCCTTGAAGATGTTGATTGCCCCGCTGTTGCCGTTCCGGCGAATATCGGCATCAAAAGTCTGGAAAGTTTCAATAATGGTCGTTATCGCTTTCGTGGCGAATTGGAAACTGCCAGCATTGCCGATTTTGTAAAATATGCCAGTGGGTACTTTGAACCGGGTGCGCGTTGTTTTATTGACGCAGACCGCATGCGCGCTATTTCAGTATTCAACCTCGGCACACTAGATGCTCCAGGTCATGCTGATAATAAGGCCACTTTATCGCTGAAACGCACGTCGGCTTATTCCGCATTGCTGAATGTAAATAGTGAGAAAAAAGCACAGAAAGAACTGGCTGAATGGATTGAAGACTGGGCTGATTTCCTCATCGGTTTTGATGCTGAGGGCAATGTTATCGAAGCCAAAAAATCAGCCGCCGCCGTTCGTCGTATCACCATCGAAGCCAACAGCAAGGCCGATTATGAAGACGAAGATTTCAGCGGCAAACGCTCGGTAATGGAAAGCGTCGAAGCGAAGACGAAAGACATTATGCCCGTCGCATTTCAGTTTAAATGCATCCCATATGAAGGTCTGACAGAGCGCGCTTTCAAACTGCGCCTGAGCATTATCACTGGCGATCGCCCGATCCTGGTGCTGCGTATCGTCCAGTTAGAGGCGGAGCAAGAGAAAATTGCCGAAGAGTTCCGTGATCTGCTGATCGATAAATTCTCCAGCACCGACATTGAAACTTTTATAGGCGTGTTTAGCGCCTAATTGCATCGCCTTAAATGCCTCATGCACTGGGGCATTTAGTGAAGTGCAAATCCCAATGTGCAAATTAGTCGCCTCACGGCGAGGGATTTACTCAACCTAAAATCGGTGTGGAGAAATATAAATGTCTAATATTCTGGATATTTTGAAAAAGAAAAATATTAACCATTTGGTTAATGATGATGGCTCTATCGTAATTGAAGGTGATTTGTCTCTGCTGGGACGTACTGATATCACCAGTCTGCCTGAGGGCTTGTCTGTGGGTGGCTCCCTCGACCTCAGAGGCACCGGCATCACCAGTCTGCCTGAGGGCTTGTCTGTGGGTGGCTACCTCGACCTCGAAGGCACCGGCATCACCAGTCTGCCTGAGGGCTTGTCTGTGGGTGGCTCCCTCTACCTCGAAGGCACCGGCATCACCAGTCTGCCTGAGGGCTTGTCTGTGGGTGGCTACCTCGACCTCAGAGGCACCGGCATCACCAGTCTGCCTGAGGGCTTGTCTGTGGGTGGCTCCCTCTACCTCGAAGGCACCGGCATCACCAGTCTGCCTGAGGGCTTGTCTGTGGGTGGCTACCTCTACCTCGAAGGCACCGGCATCACCAGTCTGCCTGAGGGCTTGTCTGTGGGTGGCTCCCTCGACCTCAGAGGCACCGGCATCACCAGTCTGCCTGAGGGCTTGTCCTGCGAATCGCTTTATCTCGATCCGCAACGCTTTGACAACGTCACCTACCGCGATAACTGCGGCAACTCAAGCCGGACTATTTTCGCCGCGTGGGTACAGGGTAATTTCCGGATCGCCGCTGGTTGCTTCTGGGACACGCTTGATGCGTTCGAGTCTGCTGTTGATGAACGCTATTCCGGTGATGCGGCTGAAGCATACAAACAGGCTGCGCGGGATTGTGTTGCTGAGTTGACGGTGAAGCTCAATAAGGCAGGTGAATAATGACGTGGATTTCTACTTTTACCGGGCGGCATTTTAATTACACCGCCCCGAGTGTGGAAGATGTTGATATCCGTGATATCGCTCACCACTTGTCGTTGATCAACCGTTTTTGCGGTGCCACTCACTGGCCCTATTCCGTTGCTCAACACAGCATTGGTGCGAGCTACCTGGTGCCGCCAGAGTTCGCTTTTGAAGCACTGATGCATGATGCGCATGAAGCCTATGTCAGCGACATGATGTCGCCGCTGAAACTCTTACTGCCGGACTATCAGCGCGTTGAAAACGACATCGAGGTCATTGTTCGTCTGCGCTATGGGTTGCCATTGAAAACAAGCCCCGAAGTGAAACGCGCAGACCTCATCATGCTGGCAACCGAAAAGGATGCATTGCTGCACCCGGATTCCGGTCACTGGCCCATTCTGGATGGTGTTGAGCGTTCGGAGCGGATCATTGTCCATATGACGGCGTTTGAGGCAGAACGCGAGTTTATGGCCCGTTTCTCTGAGTTGGCTGGCCCCTACGTTGAAGTGGGTTATGACGGTCAGCCAATCTACCCGGACCGCTATGCCCACCAGCAAGGGGGTGACGCGTGAGTGAATTAGTCAAGCCAACTAAAAAGGGCAAGCATGACGGCGTTGTTGATTATCTGACCAATGACGAGGAGCGCATGTTGGTGATGCGCGGTGATTACACAGAGGCTGATGTGATTCAAGCAGCAGTGCATCAGGGAATTATCGACTCCGACGACGCCGAGCAATGGTTAGTCGATGTCAACCCATGGGTGAGGATGTATCAATCGTGGTTTAAAGCCAGCCCGATTAGTAGTGGTGACTGGACGACGTGGCATTACGGGCGTGATACCCCATGTCGAGGTGCCTACTTCGCAACCGTAATTTGCAGGGGTTGAGGACTAAATAACATGAATGCTTTGACGAATGAACGGCTGGAAGATGTGGTTTCTGGAGATATTTTGTTTACAGATGAGCAAAGGTCTCTTGCCGAAGAAACGCTATCACTCCGCGCACAACTGGCAGAGCTGCGGGGGCAAGCGGTAGCAACATGGACAGAGGGGAGCGAACCGAAAGAATTCGGAAAATATTACGTTCGATATATCGATGATGACGGGCGCGTTCATTTTACTATCGCAAAATGGATGCGATATAACTTTTGTGCTAGTAGCGATACGAATATTCATAATATCTGGCTGGATGACCGTTCACGAAGCATAACCGCTATGACTGGCGTAACACATTTTATTGCGCTGCCAATTTTCGGGCAACCCGTTCCACCAGCCGAAAATATACTTTTCGAGCCTGAACCAACGGATTCAGCGAATTCCCCTCTCAAATTTAGTCCTGAGCAAGATACTGCGTGGGTTGTTGGCGCAGAGTGGATGCGGGAGGAATTTAAGAAAGCCAACAAGCACTTAAAATTGGCAGGGGACGATGACCCTGAACGCGCGCGTGATGTAGCAGAGGGTGGCGTTGAGGTTCAGCCTCTTGGCGTTTGCTCAGCAAGCCAGCCATCCTATCGTGACGGCATCGAAGCCGCTGCAAAATGGCTGGATAAGCAGCGAGAGTCATTCGATAACGAACATGGACGGCATGACCCGGATACAGGCACGTTTGAGTTCGGCAACGATGCACAACTGGAATATTCCAGCACGCTAGCAGAGTTGTCCGAAGGTATCCGTGCTCTACAACCAGCCGCAAGCCTGCCTAAGCCCGTCGCAACTCTCGATGTGCAAAGCGGGCGACCGGACGGTAAAAAATTCGCGCTGGTTTATTCGTCTGCTGCGCATGAATTGCCGGATGACGTTTATCACCTCTACACGGAGCCACAAAGCCATCCTTACACGGTGCCAGATGAAATCAGCGTTGCTGAAGCTATTGAGCGGTCGAAGAAAGACCCGACCTGTTCACCGGCTATTGCGTATCAACACGGATGGAAAGACCGTAGCGCCGCCATGCTCCAGTCTGGTAATTCAGAACTGGTCGATTTCCGTGACCGATGCCGCAAGCTGGTAGGTGTTGGGGCCAGAACTCCCGATTTTGCTGTCTTCGCGAACATAGAAAGCGCTCTACGTCGCTCCAACTGCCTCAGTGCCATCGAACGTTACATGTCAGTACATGTAGGCACTGACGATAATGATGATACCCCGATGTACCGTGAGTTGCTGAATTGGGGTGAGGAACCGGCGAAATACATCGAGACGTTTAAAGCCGCTTTGCCGAAATTCAGCACCGCAGACTATCCGGTTGTGCCGGATGGTTGGGCGCTGGTTCCGATTGAGCCAACGTGGGAAATGCTGTCAGAAGATGGGTGCAAAGAGCACCACAAGGGACAAGAGTGTTTGCATCACGACAATCGCCGCCGAATCTGGCGGGCCATGCTATCCGCCGCTCCGCAGCATAAGGGGGAGTAGGTGAGTACTCAGCTTGTGCGGAATCTTCCGCTCAGAAAGAAAGTAGGCATGTGGTTTCAACCGCATGCATTAGCCGGAAAAACTGATCCTGATATGAAAATACTGTTCTGGAATATTGGCGATTACTACGGCAGGTTACGTGAAAGCGTCTGAGTGCAGTCAGGCGGGTAATTAATCGGTGTGGAGAATGGCGTATGAGCAAGCTAATGAAGGCAAGCCAATGGGGGCGGCGGGAGTTTGAACCCGGATCAGAGCCTGATAACAGAACCATAAAGCGGTGGATTGAAAACGGCCTTTTACAGGGTCGCATCGTTGATGGGGCTGTTTGGGTGTGTTCATCTGAAAAATGGGGCGTTAACTCAGTTGTCTCTCAGGCTGTTACCAAGTTAATAAATGAGGCATAAAAATGGCTGCTCGCCCACGCAAAAGAGAGTATCGCTCTCTTCCCGACCATTTGTTTTTCGATAAAAGTAAGGATTCATATCGTTTCACCCTAATAAACGGGAAAAAGAAAACTCTTGGCTCTGATAGGGCGCTCGCTATTGCAATCGCCCGAGAATATAACAACCAAATGCGTCCAGAGTCTGCCGTTTCTATTGATTCATTGATCAGAGATTCTGGCGGTGTATCTGGTGAAGCACTGCCATTTTGTAGTTATGCAGATCGTTTACTCCAACGCGCTATTGATGACGAGCGACCAGGTAAAGCCACCAGCGATGTATGGATAAATGACATCATTAGGGTGAAGGAATATTTCACCATGCCCGCATGTGATATCGAACTGGAGCACGTCAACGGTTATATCCAGAGCTACCATGCTGACGCGTCGGCCAACGTCCAGAATAGAAAAGTTAGCTTTCTGAAAAAGTTGTTCAGCTATGCGGTCGATGAATCATTAATGCTCGATAACCCTGCAACTCGCAAAAAAATGCGGCGAGTAGATGGCAAAAAACGTCGGAGACTATCATTCCAAGATTTTCAGCGTATCAGGTCATCTGCCCCACACTGGCTACGCACAGCTATGGATCTGGCATTACAAACAACACAAGCTCGCCTTGAAGTATCGCGGATCCGGTACTCCATTAAACAACCCAAGGAAGGCGTTTGTGGGTGCGTCTGGTATCAGGCACCCGAGAATGGGATTCACGGTGTTCTTTATATCCACCGCCAAAAAGTGCAGAAAAAGGAAGCGTCACACATCGCTATTCCGATCGGTGATGAGTTGAAGCGCATCATTGATGATAGCCGCGATCGGATAGCCAGCCCGTATATTGTCCACCGGCTACCAGAGAAGAACAGCAACCCCATAAGCAAGGATGTTAACCACCCAACACAGATCAACCCTAACTACCTAAGTCGGGCGTTTTCCGATTTGCGGGATGCTGTAGGGGTTGCAGCTGAATACCCACCAGCAGAGCGCCCAACATTTCATGAGATACGGGCGCTGGCCGCATTTATGTTTGAACGTCAGGGAGTTGATCCTCAAGCGAGGATGGCGCACAGCGATGCCAAGTCAACAAAGATCTACACGCAAAACCATCTTGATTGGGTGACAGTGCCACACGCCGAAATCAAAACTGGCTGAGGGAAAAACGAAACGTAACTTATTGATGTACATAGAGTGCATCATGCTTAAAATGCACTGTTTGTTTATCCATGCAAACGCTATGAAAACCAGTATTGGCAAGGCTTGCAGAGTATTTCGCTAGTTAACATGGGGTGTCAGGGGTCGGAGGTTCAAATCCTCTCGTGCCGACCAAATAATCCCAAGAAAACCAACCTTTTACGGTTGGTTTTTTTATGTCTGGAATTTGGCGAGGAAATAATGCCAGACTGGCCTTACTTGCCTTGTTGAATAGCTACGCTCATAGCAGAAAGGGGCGCTTTTGCGTCCCTTGGGATCGCTGACAACCCCTTTTAGGCATGCCCGTGTTTCCCGGCGAATCACGACGAGGGGCGCTCCGGCGGCTTACGCCGCTACGACCCCATCGCCGCACTTCGCCTAATTGCGGGCCGGGCTTTGTCATCAGTCTAAAGGGGCGCTTTCACGCCCCTTTAGGCTCATCAGCAATCTTGAAATCATTTGTACAGAATTGCGGTACCACGCAGTTGATCGTTGCCGGCAACAGAAACAATCTTGTAGGAAGATGCGCCTGCCGCTTCAGCTTTTGCCGCTACCTGAGCTTCAAAAGCGCTCAGCGTTTCTGCGCCGCTCACTTGCACAGTGCCAACTTCTTGTGCTGCAAAACTACCGAAAGAAACCAGACCAAGAGCAACAACTGCGGCAAATTTTTTGATAACGTTCATGATATAAATCCTTCTGTTCGATGTTTGATGAAAAGGCTGTTTGCCTTTGATGGAATAAATCATAACGCCATCGTTCAGAGGTGAATATCAGATAAAATTGCCATAATTATTCAAATAAATTGAATCCACATGTAACACATCACTTACGCATTTTTCGCCTCAATATCTCATCCTTTTTACCTATCCTGACGGGCATATATTTAGAGGTTCAAAAACAGACGCTCTGCGCATAAGCAATACAAAACGTATTGACGCTGATGTGGTATCTACCTTATCGTTGCGCCGTTGCCGCAAAATCGGTGACCAGGTTTGACAGCCTGAACGTACAAGCGGACAACCGCCTTATTTTTAAGCGGTTTTTTTGTCCGTTCACTAAGTTACGCCCAAATTATGGTGGGGCGTAATGGGGGAGCCTTCGGGCTCGCCGGGTGCTTGTACACCGGTCTGTCAACCCTGTTACGTCTCACCACCCCGATTGACAGCGGTGTGGTGGGTTTTACAACTCGTACAAGAGGCCGCCGCTATGGTTGCTACCCCTGCCCCATTTCACCCTGCATTCAGCTTTTCTTTGTTGGCAAAGCAGCGATTTACACAGCCGCTTATCAGCCGCCTTTCCGTTCTGGAGGCGCACCATGTTTGATAACACACCGCTTACGCAAGAAGAGCTACTCGATCAATGCCGGGCATTAGCCTATGCCATCATCGAACTTCAAGAGCCACAGGCGAAAGAGATTCTGATGTTCATTCTTACTGAACGGCTGCATGCGCTTCACTGTGTGCAGGAAGGTGAGGCCAACTAAATGATATATGGGCGTAGAGATACGGTAATTTCGCCGTTCCCTATGCCCACACAACGTCATTCATATCATTACCAATGACATAAATGTTAATGAACACATCATGGAAGAAAAACGAAACACATTCTATACCCTAAATAATTCGAGTTGCAGGACAAGACGTTTACGTTTTGAACAGCGCTTGCGCTGGCCCGTAGGGTGAATATCAGGATGAGATTCATTAATCCCGATGAGCTTACTGAAGTAAGTGATTCGGGTGACAAATTTGTCTGGAACAAATTTGAACGCCGCATGCGGCGGCCTCGTAAGAGGTGAGGTCCAGGGATGGGCCGAATAATGAGCGTAGCCAACGCACCTGCAACTTGAAGTATGACGGGTATATTGGCTATGTTCACTGCATCTTTAGTTATTGTTGTACCGACTGACACTACAAAAGGGATTATTTGCCAAGGTTCCAACGACTGGTAAAGTGTGATTGATAGGCAGCTATAACAGCTGGCTCATCACGAATAATCAGTACATTCTCTGAATTTTCAAATTCAGCAGAGCGCGTAAAGTTAAAAGACCCTGTTTCAACAATGCTGCCATCAATAATCATCGTTTTATCATGTTGAATGTGGTAGTGCTTGTTCAAACGGACCTGAATGTTATTCTTCCTGGCATATTCGATTATCGACTTGCTGGTTTTATTTTGGTTCCGCTTATGGTCAACCACACAACGCACCTCAACGCCGCGTTTTTGCGCATCGACCAATGCCTGAACAATATCCTGCGATTGAAAACCATAGCCGATTAAGTCAATCGATTTACTGGCGTTATTGATGACCTCTAGCACTAACGCTCTTGCACTCCCTTCAGGACTGAATCCTACTTGTACAGAAGCCGATGCCACATTCATTGTCATCAACAATCCAACCGTTACCATGGCGAATATTTTCTTCATAAAACAACCCCAATCATGAATGCTTTGTAGGCATGTTACGCTACGCTCGGCTGTATTCATCAGCATTGATGAAGATCATGCGAATACACCACATTCACTGAGGCTAAAGGGGCAAATTGACCGAAAAGTTGCCATTACCTCAGCGTTAAGCACAGCGGATGAAACACTGCGTGCGGCCGATACCGTGATCGGCGAAGAAAACAACAATGCAGCACAGACCAGCAATGATGAGGTAGAATAGATCTCATCCTCTCAATGGCTAACTGAGTTTACCCCGTGAAACGATTTCTGATTGCACTGATCATCACCAGCCAACTCTCTGGCTGCGGCAGTATCATAAGCAGAACGGTTAAGGGGCAAGGACACGGTAACCAATACTATCCCGGCGTTCAGTGGCTGCTGCAAGATCGTTGGTGGAAATACCTGGTGATTATCGATTTGCCGCTTTCCATGCTGGCCGATACAATTTTGCTACCTGTAGACATGAAACATGGCCCCTATGAATAAAGTGCGAGCTATTCATGTAACTCGACTCGGTTACGGCCAGTAACTTTAGCCTGATACAACGCCACGTCCGCTTTGTTGATCAGTTGCTGATAATCGGGATGATAATCAAACTCGGCCACACCAATGCTGAGAGTAACGGAAAAAGATTGACTGCCAAAGGCACTCATCGATGTGGCAGCCACTTTTTGGCGCAGCGTGTCAACGATCACCTTTGCCTGACGCAAGGTGGTTTCTACCAGCAGCACCATAAACTCTTCTCCCCCATAACGGAAGACGTAATCGCTGCTGCGTACATGATCATAGATCATCGCTGAAATACTTTTAAGCGTTGCATCGCCAGTATCGTGACCGTAGCGATCGTTAACCTGTTTAAAATGGTCTACGTCCATCATCACTAGCGTAAAGGTTTTTTGGGTGCTGGTCGCAAGCGCAATTTCTCGGCGCATAATTGTCGGAATAAAACGCCGATTCAGCAGGTTTGTCAGAGGATCTTTACCGTTTTCAAATTTGACCAACTCATCAAACATGGCGGTAATAATCAGCGTAATTTGCCCAGTAAGCTGCCGCACATTACGTAACAAGCGCATACGTTCCTCCGCTTGAAAGAGCTGCCCTGGCGAGGTTGAACCTATTTCACGGTCAACGTTATCGATCAGCGTATCCGTTTCGCTCAGCAGTTCGGGGAAACCAAACAGGTGTTTCCCCTTATGTGAAAACCACAGCCCAAACTCTGAGCGCCCCAACAAGGTAATATCCGCTAGAGGTAATTCTGTTGCGACATGATAGATAAACTGGTTTTCCCAGTTCATCAACGCACCTAATTGCCGTTCACGTTCTACGCTAACGTCATCGTACACACTCAATACGCGATATCGTTCCTGATCGCGCATGGCATTTTTATAGGTGGGGGAATACGCGATGGTCATCGCTTCCAGAGCCGTATCGATTGCCAATCCGCTGAAACAGAGCGCGCTATTGATAACAAACGGGGACTGTTCTCCTTTGTTTGTTAATAGTGGATAGAGATCGTTTTTTAATTTACGAGCCCCACGCGCCACCAAATCAATAGGGAGACCAATGCGTGCATGCACAACGCCAACATGGTGTTGTTGGGAAAGCAACGCGACCAAATCCTGCTGAGAACTGCCCAACACGCTGCGCAACCAGTGGAACATACTGATACTTAGCTGTTCTGTAACCTGGCGGGTATTAAGGTAGCGATGAGCATGCTCATCGTTGAGCATATAATCGTAAAATTTATCTACCAGATAGCGTACTTCATCATCACTCAGAGATATCAGTAAGGCATGTGCTTCTGGCTGCGTGATTTCAACTAAGGTACGCCATTCACTCAATAATGGTTCGATGTGGTAGTCATTTTTAGCAGAAATAGTCATGGGTAGGACGTAAAGTGGTTAACCTGATGCCATAATAGGCGATTCAGCAGCCATATACCATCACGCTAACAGTTTCATTACGAATTATTTCCACTTAACATCGTCCCGTAGGCAGCGGTTACCACAGTCGCATACTTGATTACATCAAAAGCGGAAATAGTTTTTTTTATTTTCATCTAAACGCTATGCTCGTTTTGAAGCCTTTCAGAGACTACCTTACTTATTCCTTAATTTTAGTCAGCGTCATTACATACTAAAGACAGGAGGTCAATTATTATGAGAATAACCATTAACCAACATAGAGAACGTATAGGAAATTATCATCATGATAAAATAGTAAAACATAAAAAATTGAGCGACAAGAACGCACCAGGGAAAATACGTGACGAGGTTCAAGAGAAATCATTTACACTTGACATCCAAAATATAGTATCTTCTCACCAAGTCTATCGACATATTGATAGCCGTTTTCGATTAAAACAAATAATATGCTTTATACTATTACTGAATCACGTCCGTGGACATACTAGGCTCTCTCACGAAAATTCAGATACAGCCCCTCTATCATTAGATTTAAAAATGTATAATCACAGCGCTCCCGTTTTAAACAAGTATCTTCGTTTTAAAACAGAGGATAAATCAAATCATCATACCGATGAAAACAAAAGACAACTCTGTAGGAGAATCAGAGATACTTCATTTTTCATTACCGATGGAGTCGCAAATTCGACAATGGAACTGCCAGAAAAAATATATATTTTTAGCAAAACGGGCATTATTATTAATGACGAAAAAACTTACTATGCAGTGGATAAAAAAAGGAGATGATTTTATTGAAAATGCAGGGAAATCATTAAAAAAATTTTTATGCTGATTACAAAAAAAGAACGCCTTCTTTAGCCAAACTGGCATCCTCAATAATGAGGAGAAATCTGAAAGAAAAATTTAATCTGAATATCGATCCAGATAAAAATTATTTTATGTTATTTAACTCAGCAATGAGTTGCTCAGATTGTTTTACAGGTTGGTGCTTCACGGGTAAGCCAATAGAATATGGAACACTGTCAAGCTACCTGATATGAAACTTTCCTGCTAATGCTCAGGAAAATCTCGTTTCTGTCAATAGCCAATCCGGCATTTATCGCGTGGCACCTGATACGACAAATAGTTTTGACAGAGAAAATGAAGTTCAATTGCTTCCATCAAAATTTATCAAACTTGTATGGGATATCGATTTTTACCAAAAAGCCGTATCCATCTATACCAACGTATTTAACAACAATGCTATCCATAGCAAAAAAACTTCATCGACTTTATTCTCAACCTCTCTTCTCAGAAACTCACTCGCAGTGCAGTATCTGACATATTGACAGGAACAGGATTGCGTAAAAATCGCAACGTAACCGCTTCATTTTTTGATATTAATGGCTATAAAGCGGCTGATCTAATTGTATTTTACAATCACCTCGATCACCGAGTTACGCTGTATCTACCCAGAGCTGAAAATAAATTTTCTGAGTTTAACAGCATGGACGAAATGCGGACCTAGGTGATCAATAGTTGTCATGATAAAACCCACCGAGAGAGCATTGCCTCTCACTTTTCACTTAAAGACCGCCAGGATGGGGTAATATACTCAGGAGTTGATAATTGGCTAACGTCGCAATGCAATAACGTCAATCCCGAACGGGATAAAAACAAAATATGCGCACAGCGCACACCTATTGCATCCTCAGCGTTTTTCACTTTTATGACGACCAAACAGAATGAACGCTTTTTCAGCGATCTGGATATACGTATAAAATCAGATGCTGAAGTCACTCGTGACATATGGGAAAGAGATATTGATGCCTCTGCCGTTCTGCCAAATCCGATCACTCCCCTTGCCGCACTGGCTATTCATCTCGAACATGCTTTCGAAGGTGATACCAGTGAAGAACGCCAACAAGAATGGAGCAAGGTATCGAACGATATCGTCAATCTTGTCTTAATGATCACGCTAGACAAAGTCAGCCGTTTTGATACAGAAGGATATGAATTTATCGATAAAATAAAAAATTCATTGTCACAAGAGAGCCGCTCGTCCGTGCTTGATAAAACACTTTCTTTTGAGCACATGCGCTTTGATATCCCCGAAGAGGAGATGTTAGTAACTACGCATCATGTTAACCTGCAAACGCACAACCTTCCCGAACTGGAGAAGGACCTTTTTGCTGAGATCAAATCTGATGAACAAGGCATATTTCATTATTCAGACCCACATTCAGCTACCGATAAATTAGCGGTTTGTATCAAAAACCGTTTTTACGCCGTGCGACCCGGAACATTTCAAGGCATGTATATTCTCAATGATGAGCGGGAGATCGTTTTTTTTGACGGGGGTTACTATGAGAAAAAACAACATCCCGTCGATCACGTTAACTACACAGAGTGCCGTGCCCGCCGAGCACCGGGTGCATCCTGCAGTCGGATATCAGAGTCAATTCAAGATGCACTCACCAAGAACAGAGATAAAGGACTTACGCAAGAAGATGCAATGATCGTTGGTCAGGATCCAGCACATCCCGCATTATTTATTAATATCGAAGGTAAGAAATTCATCGGATCAGATGGCAGGTTTTTTAGAACAAAAGAAAAGGAGAATGTGTTCACCATTTATGCACGAAAAAGAACCGGGTTGTTATCTGCTTTTAAACGTCGGGAAGAAATTGCCACATTTAAATTCAGCCAGCTGCATGGAGAGCAGTACCTACACACGCCAACAGAAGCGATAATGGAGACCCTTGGCGCTTCACGCCCAGCCGCTAAGCTTTATAACCAATATCTGGAGCGCGATGGAGGACAATACCAGACAACCGCAGCTGAACGGCGCGCAATTAGCGATTACACGCGTAACGTTTCTGACATGATCAATGAGTATCTTGAACTTGGTATGCCTGAAGGCTTTTTGGGTCCAATGTTCGCAGAACAATCCTTGAACATGGTAACAAACATTCGTTCCTTGCTGAACAAGCTGCCCAGTTTTCACGGTGTGGTCTATCGCGGTGGCGCGTTACCTCCTGAGATCCGGGCTACCTTAAAACCCGGAGATACTCTTCTGGTTAAAAAGTTTGTTTCAACGTCTGCCGATGAGAATATCGCACTGGCCCACAAGGCCGGTAAAGGACCTCATCAAGCTTTGTACAAAATCCATGTCACAAAAGCAGCACATGCCATCAGCGGATTTACACATAATCTGCATGAAGCAGAAGTGCTGATTGAAGACAGCACCTTGTTTCGATGTCTTTCTATTGATGGTGATAAAGTCGAGTTGAAGGAAGTTTTGGATGCCACTCGCCTTGATGAAACAAGCATAAAAGTCGTTTCAATCTAGCCTTTAGCCATGCTACATCGGCTTTTATGGATCGTCAGTGTGTAACGAGATGCCTCTTAGAGCAAGATAGTCGTCACAATTCAACAATATAAAACGCCGTTTTATATTGTGTGAACGACGTTTTGAATTATATACTCCGCGACGCCTTATAAGTAAGGTTCTAGATACCTTTACCCCGACTCCAGTCGGGGTTTTTTTTATCTGAAATATCTCTCTTTTCACTACGAGCCTGTCGTTCTATCAAGTAAGGCGACGGTTCTTATTCCAAGGCATGTGCATTAGTAATCTAGCCATACCACAAAATCCGCTCACACCCGCAAACACCAATCCCGCGCCGATAAAGCCCGCAACACTGAAAAAAGCAGGATGCAGCGTATATCCTAAAACAACGCTGACTAATGTCAGCCCGCCGGCAACAATTTGCACCTGACGCATAACAGGTAGCGGTTGAGTGCGGTCCTCTTCGACTGGTAAGCCTGCTTTTTTCCAAGCGTTGAGCCCCCCTTCAAGCAAAAATGCGCTTTGCAAGGGAACCAAGGCTTCTATCTGTTTTGCATACTGTTCGCAACGCATACCCGATAAACAGTAAAAAATGACCGTTTTATCCGTAGATAGTGTTATTCCTGGCTGCTCAGTGGCGCGTTCACTCAATGAATACAGCTGTGATTGCGGAATGTGCTCACGCAGAAATTCATCTGCCTGACGAATGTCAACCATCAATGCTCCATCAGCCTGACGCTGCCGAGCATCTAAGGGGGAAAGATAGGGTAATGTTGCCATGGTATTCCTCTCTTTCAAGGACAATAAATGTCTCTGAGCGTCATAATGATGCGCTCCAGATCGTGGTTAGCAATAGCGTAAAACATTGTCGTTCCTTCACGCTGAGCAACGACTAATCCTTCTGAACGCATACGGGCCAAATGCTGCGAAGTCGCAGAGGGGCTCAGACCGCAAGCCTGTCCAAGTACGCCAGCGCTCACCTGCTGACGCTCAACCAATGTACAGAGGATCAATAAACGATTGGCATTCGCCATCGCTTTTAACAACAATGCGGCGTCGTGGGCGCGTCGCTGTAACTCCTCCAGTGCATCTGACATCATTATTATTTTAGACAGTTCTTAATTAAGAGAATGCTAAAATTATAGCAAGAACAAATCAAGCGTTTTCTCTTAAATGTGTCGCCGGGACTGGAGCATCGTTCGGTTGGCTGTTACTCTATTGAAAAACGGTCCACTGTTTCAGATTTCTTCTGCACCTGACGTACTGTCGGGGGCGATCATTAGTCAGATCAACGTTTCCAGTAGTAAAACAAGACACACTATCGCGTCTTTGCGTGATGACACCAGCAGGTAGCGTTATAGAGATGACGCTGTTGCGCAACCAGGTCTTATTCAGAATAATTTCAAAGCGGTGCATGAAAAACTTCTCTCGATTAGTCAATAGATACCACCAAACTGATTGGTACAAAAAGCGACACTCAAACCGTGTTCTGCTCTGGCGTGAGATCACACCACTTGCTGTGCCTATTTTTATTGAAGGCTTGTGCGTGGTGCTAATGGGGGTATTCAGTACCTTTCTTGTCAGTTGGCTGGGCAAGGAATCCATGGCTGCTGTGGGTCTTGCCGACAGCTTCAACATGCTAATCATCGCTTTTTTTACCGCCGTTGCGCTGGGCACCGCGGTCGTCGTGGCATTCAGCCTGGGCCAACGTAATCGCAAACAGGCCCGTTCTGCAACGCGTCAGTCAATGTCTCTGCTGGTTCTGGTCTCTTTTTTATTGGTTTTGCTGATTGAATTGGCGGGTGAAGCCATTATCAACCTGATCGCCGGTTCAGCAGATCAACAGGTTAAAGCGCTGGCGCTGGTGTTCCTGCGACAAACGGCCTGGAGCTACCCCGCTATGGCGATCGCACTGGTCGGGTGTGGGGCTCTGCGCGGCGCAGGTAATACCAAACTGCCGATGTTCATCAACATCGGTATGAACATTCTGAATATTCTTATCAGCAGCGTATTGATATATGGGATTTTTTCCTGGGATGGTCTGGGATTTTATGGCGCTGGTATCGGTACTACCCTGTCGCGTTATATCGGAGCTGTGTTTGTGATTCTCACGTTGATGCACGGCTTTAACGGTGCACTACGCATTCCGTTCAAATCCTATTTTGCCCCCTTTACTTACGCTATCCTGTATGAAGTATTAAGCATCGGTGTTCCCGCCAGCGTGGAATCCGTTATGTTTAATCTGGGCAAATTGATCACACAACGTTTTGTCGCCGGCATGGGCACAGAGGTTATCGCAGGCAATTTTATTGCGTTCTCTATCGCGGCATTAATTAACCTTCCCGGCAATGCCTTAGGTTCGACCGCTACCATCATCGTTGGAACGCGCTTGGGTAAAGGGCAGATTTTTCAGTCGATTCGCCAATTGCAGTATATTTTTGTGCTTTCCAATATCGGTTTATGCATCCTCGCCTTATCCTCAATACCTTCCGCCGGTTTTCTGTCATCACTTTATACCAACGAACCCGAAGTTATTGAGGTTGCCAAACAGTTGCTTTGGCTGAACGCGCTATTCACCCCATTTTGGGCCGCTGCCTGGGTGGTCCCGGCTGGCTTGAAAGGGGCAAAAGACGCCAGTTACACCATGTGGGTTGCTATGGCCAGCATGTGGGGATGCCGTATTGTGGCAGGCTACATTTTGGGTATCTGGCTCGGTTTCGGTGTTATTGGTGTATGGATGGGCATGTTCTTTGACTGGATTGTACGCGGCGTGTTGTATTATCGCCGTATGACGAGCGGTCGGTGGCTGTGGCGCTACCGACCTCCCGCCGCTTAACGCGAGAATAGCCAGTTGTTGGCGTAGCCTGTTTGGACACTGACAGCGGCAGAAGCCCAGAGCGTGCACGCGGTACGTGGGGATTTCAAACACTGCTCAGGACCCAAATGACACGTAAAATCCCCTAATGAGATAGGCTTAACGTTAGCGCCCGGCAGTTTTGTGGGCGTTTGCTGGCCGGAAGCAAAAAGCCATCAGAATCAGTACCACAACCCCCCAGGCCATAATCATCCAGGCTTGCTCCAACCCTTCAGTATGCTGTCGAATGACGCCTGCCAACGTCGGCATCAAACTGGCAAGAATATACCCGCCACCTTGAACAAAACCCATCAAGCGCCCCGTCTCCTGTGCACTGGTAGCATGGTCTAGAGCAACAATCAGTGACAGGGGGAACAATGCGCCAATACCGACACCGAGAAAAATCATCGCAACAAAGGCCAAAGAAAGTGGTGCAACCACGAGTAAAACCATGCCTATCAGCAACAATACCAGTATGGGTACCAGCAGCAGACGACGATCGGGAAAACGAGAAATCAAGGCGGAGACGGTCAATCCCGCACATACCTCCGTCAGCGTTAATCCTCCCAACAAAAAACCACTCTGCGCCGCGCTCCACCCGAGTTGCGTATAATAGGGCGGCAACCAGGCAAGCACCAGCGTGTAAGCCCCCGTCCCTATCCCGAAGAACAGCATCAGAGACCAATGCCGTAGTCCATGCGGTGCTGGACGATAGATGTCGTTCTGCAGGTATGGCTCACGCGTAGACGGCGCCTTTCGCCATACCAGCAGTGCAATGAATGCAGATATTCCCCATACGGCCAACGCACCAGACCACCCCACCGTACCTGACATTGGTGAGGCTGTTGCTGCAGCGACAGCAGCACCGGCCATAATTCCTGTGGTGTAAAGCCCCATCAGCAAGCTGCTGCGCTGAATAAAGAAACGTTTAATGAACGAAGGAACCAATGCCTGAATTAGCGCAATCCCCACGCCGCCGAATGCGGCGCTCACCAACAGCCCAATACGCGTATCCCAGGGTAAACGAACCAAACACGCAACCGTAATAATCGTAATTCCTAGCAGGATACCTCGATATTCTCCCAGACGGCGTTGCAACCAGCCGCCGTAGAGCGCACAGACCCCCATCGCAAGAATGGGCAATGTCGTCAATAAGCCTGCCTGACTATCATCGAGTCCAGTGGCCTGCTGAATTTGATCAAGCAACGGGCCAATCACGGCCAGTATAGGGCGCAGGTTTATCCCAAGCAGCAGGATGGCAATAAAGAGAAATTGGCGTGAGTGCCTGGCTACAACGGGCATAGAGAAGATCCTGTCATGTTGTCTTACTGCTTGATAGGGTTGCCACTGGGAATGTGGTGATGCCTACGTTCGTGCGGCGTATTTTTACATAAATTATCTTAACGTCAAGATAAAAACATAACTCCTTGCCTTTTCGTTCATGGGTAGAGACGAAAAAAAATCCGCCATTTTTTATGGCGGATTTTTATATCACATCGCGTTCCGTTCAGTGTCTACATTCTGAACTGGCGATACAATTAGAAACGGTAGCCTACGCCCACCGCCCAAGTACCAACATCGACGCTACGGATGCGGCTTTGTTCATAACCAACGTCCAGCGCAACGTCCTGGATCGGGTTAAATTGCAGGCCAGCACCATAGGTGAAACCATAATCGTCGTTATGGTTGTTGTCAGAACCGTCCTGGGCGTTATAGGTGTATTTACCGTGGCTCAGGCCAATAACGCCATAGACGCTAGCCCAATCGTTGATACGGTAAGCCGGGCCAGCGGTAAAGCCCATGTATTGGCCTTTGTTATAGAACCCGTTGTTGGACTGGCTGTCTTCCAGGTAGGTGAAGGAGCTGATCACGCCAACTTGGCTGTCGTCAAACTCATAGCGGTATTTAAGGTTAAAACCTTTCGCTTTGTTCACCACACCCTGGGCATCACCCTGAGCATAACCGGCGGATACGGTACTTTGACCGGCGAATGCAGAACCTGCGCTTACAGCAAATACGCAAGCCAGAGCGGAAAGACACGCAAATTTTTTCATATACTGCCTCTAATTCATCTTAAGAAAGAAATTTAAGCGTCACTAATATAACAAAAAAAACCATCACATACCGCCAGTTAAATATTTATCAAATAGGCCATAGATGTAACAAATGTTTTCACAAAATTATTAACAAGTTGATTTTATTGAATTTTAAAATAAATAGCACAAATGGACAATTAATTTCTTGCACAGGGTAAATTACAGAAAAATCTTAATATCGCGTTCAGTTAATATACAGAATATTATTTATCCTACGACACAAATAAATATAACGTAAATAAAGGTCAATTAAAGTAAGCGCAATGCCGACAAATCCTTTACACTAGGATACAATGGAGAAATCCTAATTTTCTGGTGTTTTTTCCACACTGTCTTTACTTTCTTTCCTGATTATCAAGGCCTAAAGGATGACCTTATCTGCTCTGCGCGGCTCTACGTTTCTACCCGTTTTACTGATCGTCATTGCGATGCTTTCTATCCAAAGTGGCGCGGCCTTGGCAAAGAATCTGTTCCCGATAATGGGTGCTCCCGGCGTCACTGCACTGCGACTTGGTCTTGGTGCCTTGATTCTATGTGCTATTTTCAAGCCTTGGCGGATGCGCATTCAAGGAAACCGTCTACCGTTGATCCTGTATGGTCTGACCCTTGGCGGTATGAATTTTTTGTTTTACCTCTCTATTCGCACCGTTCCATTAGGTGTAGCGGTGGCACTTGAATTTACCGGTCCACTCGCTGTAGCCATTTTCTCTTCGCGCCGGGCAATCGATTTTCTTTGGATTCTGCTGGCGCTAACCGGAATGTGGTTTCTGTTGCCGATGAATGACGACATCACCAATGTTGATATGCAAGGCGCACTCTGCGCCATCGGCGCGGGTGCCTGCTGGGCATTTTATATTGTATTCGGGAAAAAAGCAGGCGCTAATCATGGTCCAGCGACGGTTGCGATGGGCTCGCTCATCGCGGCAATCGTTTTTTGCCCTATTGGGGCTCATTTAGCCGATGCAACATTGCTCTCCTTCTCTATTTTACCGCTTGGTATCGCGATTGCGATCCTCTCAACTGCACTGCCCTACTCATTGGAGATGATGGCGCTGACACGCCTTCCAGCCAAGACGTTCAGCACTCTAATGAGTATGGAACCCGCCATTGCAGCACTGTCTGGTATTCTGTTTCTCGGTGAACATCTGTTGCTGACACAATGGTTAGCACTGTTTTGCATCATTGCCGCTTCTCTCGGTGCGACACTTACGGTGAAACGTGCACGCATCAATAATAGCGCCCAAGACTGACACGCTGCTCCGGCTATCCCCTAAATAACTCGAGTTGCAGGACAAAACGTTAACATTTTGAACAGCACTTGCGCTGACCCTTTAGGGTGAGGCTCATTATGAGTCTCGTAACGCGGTAAGAGAGATGCCCCGATGTGCTTACCCAGGTGAGTGATTCAAGTGGCAAATTTGCCGAGAGAAGATTTAAACGCCGCTTGCGGCGGCCTCAAGAGAGGTGAGGCCCAGAGATGAACCCAATAAAGAGTACCACCAACACACATGCAACTTGAAGTAGAACGAATATAAATTCAATGACGCTCCTTCTTGCATGCGTGACACCACAGCAAGAGAAGCATCATTTCGGATATATCGTATCGCGACGCGTGTTGTCTCTATGCCTAAATAGGTTTAGGCTATTGCCAGAGTTAAATAATTCTCATTTATTATCGTTCTTTTATATAATACCTAATCGTGATTTTTATAATAAAATCAAATAAGAAGATATGCGCTTGTATTGTGTGAGACAATTTCTATAATAGGTATTACCTTTATATTCTCTGTAACAAACTCTGCTATAATTATTTCCATTGAGCAGTCAGATTATTATTTCACTTATCAGGAGGAGATACCTTATGGCTACGGCTAAATTGGTAAAAGCAGCAGCATCCGACCTAATCTATACACGCAATAATCTGGATGAGCACGTCAAAGCGTCCACCATTAAGCTGTTGAATAAGCTCGTTGTTGACTTAATCGATTTATCATTGATCACCAAGCAGGCCCATTGGAATATGCGCGGGGCCAATTTTATTGCTGTTCACGAAATGCTGGACGGCTTCCGTACTGCCATTACCGACCATCTGGACACGCTGGCTGAGCGCGTAGTACAACTGGGCGGTGTTGCGCTGGGCACGGTGCAGGTCATCAATAAAGAAACCTCACTTAAAAGCTACCCAACCAATATCCATAGCGTACAGGATCACTTAAAAGCGCTAGCGGAGCGTTACAGTGTTGTAGCAAACGAAGTGCGCAGTGCGATTGGCAAAACTGAAGATGAAGACAGTGCAGATATGTTGACCGCAGCATCTCGCGATTTAGACAAATTCCTGTGGTTTATTGAAGCTAACATTACTGAATAACCTTCATATTTTGCTGATATACCCAAAATCATTTGAGTTTCAGGAAGAGAGTTAATGAGCGAGTCCCGAATAACTTACCAAAGTAAGTTATTCGGGTAATCGAGCGTAGCCAACGCACCTGCAGCTTTCAGCATGACGAGTTAAATAGCATTGGGCCATCTCAAACATGTTGTTCGCGATGACCTACACAGTAAGTTACACTTTATCTATCCTAGCCTTTACACTTTTCCCTCTTAAAATTCGTACAAAAAGTTAGCTTTTATCTCTTCAAACACAATCAACGGTTGTGTCTCGCAGCATAATCAGTTATTCATAGCGGCGTCCCATGCCGGAGGCGAAGTTTGCGTGCATTGGCGACACTGAATAAAAACAAAGCGTTATGAAATATAACCCTCTGTTTCTACAGCTTTTTCCTTAAATACTATTATTAGTAGTGCCTGTTTGAAACAGGCTTCCCACAAACGGTTAATTAGGAAGGATCGGATGAAATCACTACTTAAGGCCTCATTGGCAGCGCTGGTGCTGACCATGAGCGTTTCCAGCTACGCGGCGGACAAGCCTCTCATCGTTGCCACAGACACAGCTTTTGTTCCCTTTGAATTCAAGCAAGGCGACAAATACGTCGGCTTCGACATTGACCTCTGGGACGCTATCGCTAAAGAGCTGAAACTGGAATACACCCTGAAACCGATGGACTTCGCAGGTATCATTCCCGCTCTTCAAACCCGCAACATTGATTTGGCGCTGGCAGGGATCACTATCACTGAAGAACGTAAACGCGCCGTCGATTTTTCTGATGGCTACTACAACAGCGGCTTGCTGGTTATGGTAAAGGCAGACAATACCAGCATTCAGGGTGAACAGGATCTGGCAGGTAAAGTGTTGGCAGTGAAAAGTGGAACCGGTTCGGTTGACTATGCCAAAGCCAATATCAAGACCAAAGAACTGCGCCAATTCCCGAATATTGACAACGCATACATGGAGTTAGGTGTAGGCCGTGCCGATGCAGTACTGCATGATACGCCGAATATCCTGTACTTCATTAAAACAGCAGGCAATGGTCAGTTTAAAGCGGTTGGTGATTCCATCAAGGCACAGCAATACGGTGTTGCCTTCCCGAAAGGCAGTGAACTGCGTGAAAAAGTGAATACTGCGTTGCAAACGCTGCGCGACAACGGCACCTATGCTGAAATCTATAAAAAATGGTTCGGCACTGAACCGAAATAATTGCCGTATAAGTCTGGAGAACGTTCATGCAGTTTGATTGGAGTGCCATCTGGCCTTCTCTGCCCCTTCTGTTAGAAGGGGCAAAAATGACCTTGCTGATTTCCGTGCTCGGTCTGCTGGGTGGCTTGGTTATCGGTGTTGTCGCGGGTTTCGCCCGCGTCTATGGGAGTTGGATCTCCAGCCGCATCGCGTTGGTGTTTATTGAAATCATTCGCGGTACACCGATTGTTGTACAAGTCATGTTTATTTATTTCGCCTTACCGATGATCCTGACATCGGTGCGTATCGATCCCTTTGCCGCCGCCGTGGTCACTATCATGATCAACTCCGGTGCCTATATCGCGGAAATTACCCGCGGATCGGTATTATCGATTCACAAAGGATTTCGTGAGGCGGGTTTGGCACTGGGACTATCAAAACGCGACACGCTACGCCACGTTATTGCACCATTAGCGTTGCGCCGCATGTTACCTCCGTTAGGCAACCAATGGATCATCAGTATAAAGGACACCTCGCTGTTTATCGTTATTGGTGTGGCGGAACTGACCCGTTCCGGGCAAGAAATTATTGCTGGTAATTTTCGCGCACTGGAGATCTGGAGTGCGGTTGCAGTGATCTATCTTGTCATTACCTTGGTACTGAGCTTCCTTTTGCGCCTCCTGGAAAGAAAACTTAAGATTATATGATTGAATTCAAGAACGTTTCTAAACACTTTGGTCAGACAAAGGTGTTGCATGACATCAATCTGAACATCAATCAGGGTGAAGTGGTGGTGATTATTGGACCTTCAGGCTCCGGTAAGTCCACCTTGTTACGTTGCATCAATAAGCTGGAAGAAATCACCAGCGGTGAGTTGATTGTCGACGGACTGAAAGTGAACGATCCTAAAGTTGATGAACGACTTATCCGGCAGGAAGCGGGTATGGTGTTTCAGCAGTTTTACCTTTTCCCACACCTGACCGCGCTGGAGAACGTGGCATTCGGCCCGATTCGCGTACGCGGTGCCAGTAAAGCAGAAGCAGAAAAACTGGCATTAGAACTGTTGGCCAAAGTGGGTCTGTCTGAACGCGCTCACCACTACCCCTCAGAGCTTTCTGGCGGTCAGCAGCAGCGCGTAGCGATAGCGCGTGCGCTTGCCGTTAAGCCCAAGCTGATGCTGTTCGATGAACCGACCTCTGCACTCGACCCAGAATTACGTCATGAAGTGTTGACCGTAATGAAAGATCTGGCAGAAGAAGGTATGACAATGGTGATCGTTACGCACGAAGTCGGATTTGCTCATAAAGTCGCTTCACGTTTGATCTTTATTGATAAGGGCCGCATTGCCCAAGATGGCGATCCTGAAACATTGATCACCAATCCCCCCAGTGAGCGGTTACGTGAATTTTTGCAGCACGTCTCTTGATTGTATCGCTGTGATGCACTGAAAAGCGGGTGCCCTGTTAAGGGCACCCGCCACACCGTCTTGCCATGCAAGATGGCAAAATACGTTTCTCCTGTCCAGCGTTCAACATTGACGTATTCATCTGACAGAGGGATATTCACGCTCTATGAAAGCCGCAAAGGCTTCACACATAGCACTGTCTCCGCCGCTGTTATCCGCCAGCACACGCTCACCATCGACAATCTTGATATAAGCATGCAAATCAGCATCCGCAAGAGGCTGCGGTCGTTGCGTGGCATGCTGAATGGCATCCTGCGCCTGTTGCCACGCCTGTTCCACCGTCAAATTACAGGCCAGAGCAAGATAATCTGGATTGAACCCTTCCCCTGTCAGGCTACGCAGCGTGTCACCGTGGCTGACGCTGTTACCTGGACACCAGTAGTGCTGTGCCAAGTCCGGACCAATAGCGGGGTTGTCAGTAAGATAGCCATCACGCTGCAGAAAGAAATGCCGAGTTTGTTCAACCGCCATCAGAGCCAATAGATATCCCTGATAAGAACATGCAGATTCCATCGAAAGGAGATGAGGGATCGCAATGGTCGGACGCGGGCTGCCGCTGATACCCAAAATGCGCCGCTCGACATCACGCGCCAGTTGCGTGATAGCGGGAGGTGTGAGGGCATCATCATCCATACTGTAAAGTTGCCATTCAAAATAGGGAACCAACAGGATGTGGCGTTCATTAAATGCGCGCATCGGTTGACGTACGGCAATATCGGCCTGAATCAGCGCATCAGGAATTGTTTCGCCTTGTCGGTTCTTGGCATAGCGCGTCAGCCAGTCAGCATCGTGTAGCAAGCTGTCACAGAACATGGATTGTGTTTCCGCGTATGCCATCGATGTAGGTGGAAACTCCTGTGAAAAACACGGGGCGTTTTGACGAATATTGGCAAAATGCGCCGCATGCCCGCCTTCATGAAACAATGTATTGATACCCGTTGCACCACTCCCTACCTGGTCCGGTTTTGCAAGGCTGGTAAAATTGATTTTAGCGGGTATCCATTTTCCTTCCTGCACAAATGGCGGAACCGGACCATGCATAAAACCGTTTTCATATTTACCCTTGCGCACCAACAGATCCAACTGCATCTGTGCACCATTAAAACCGATGTGCAACCGCTTAAAGCTGTTAATCCAGCGTTCTAACGACGCGGAGAAAGGAAAATAGGGATCCAGTTGGCGAGTAACGTCCCCTGCGCTGGCATAACGAATATTCCACGGTTGAAGAGCACCGTCTCCCTTCTCTTTCACAAGTGCAGCCAGACTGCGCTCATTCGCATCTCGCGTCTGCTCTTCAAAACGGTCAAGAATGGCAAACAACTGCTCTGGCGTCATCCGCTCGGTTTTATTGACTTTATAATCAAAATAATTGCGATACCCCATCTGCCGAGCAAAACGGTTACGCAGCACAACCAGCTCGGGGAAGCCATGGTGCAATAACCACTGTTCCAAATCGCGCAGAGCCTGTTGTGAACTTTGGCGGCAGGCCTCATTAGCATTGGTCGCCTGATTAGTGAGAAGTTCACCCAGCGACGCTGAGACTTTCACACCATCTGCGTTGAAATGCATTACTTCATGGTTTTTACGTTGCGTATAAAGAGCACTCTCTGCACCGATGATCTCATCCATGAGTGTTTGCGCTTTTGGATCTTCAATAACGTTACAATCGAAAAAACGATACCAACCGCGCAGACCATGAAGCAATGCATCACTTTGTGGCGTCTGCTCCGCTGGGGGCAAGGATTCGAGCCTGGTAAGGTAGGTACGCAGCTCCTGCAAACGCGTTGGCTCAGCGATAAAGCGTTTGTAAGCACTCTCAGCAGCGGAAAACGTCTCCGCGATACGGTCATCACCGATCCCCATATAGCGCTGCCAAAAATACGTTTCTTTCGCTTGGTGTACAGCGAGATAGTCACGATTGAGGGTATTAAAATACTCTGTAGCTTTTTGCATGTGTTTACCTTTATATACCCGTTATACTTCAAGTTGCAGGTGCGTTGGCTACGCTCACTTACCCGAATCACTTACCTGAGTAAGCTCATCGGGATGCGCTCACTTGCCGCCTTCCTGCAACTCGAGTTATTTAGGGTATAGATTGACGCGTATGTCTATTGAGATACTTATCAGGAAAAATCACAAGTATTATCTTGCTCCTGCTTCAGCAGCGATCAAACCGATCAACGCTTTTAGAGTCCGACGGTCAAAAGAATCAGATTGCAAAGGCAGAGATCGTGCATTGCGCGTCATCCGAGGTGGAAATAACCGCTCATGAAGATCGATAATAATAGTAGACAACGAATCCGCGTTATCCAAAATGATATTCGCTTTTAGCATATCATCATTAAGGATCATTAACTTAAATGATTCAATACTTGGCCGTTCGATTCCCATGTGCGCTGCATAGGCATCAAGAAATTCGTTATCGAGATTAAGTGGATGGTCTATATCCACATCGGATAATTGTTCAATAAACGCTTCAGGTATATCTTCTGGTTCACCAACCAGATTAGTGTAGGGACTGTAAAAAAAATCTTGCGTACCGAGCTCAGCGTGTGTTGCTTCATGCACCACCGTCAAAAGCATATCATCGTTATAACCATGTCCAGTGTCAAAACAATCGGAAAAAATAATAACACGTTTTTCTGAATCTTTAATATTAGTAAAACCTAATACACTAGGGCTATCACTCAAAGTAATGTCGTCTCTTTTCGCACTGGCCAAGTATACCTTATCTTGATAATCATCAAAGTAATTACAAATTCGTTTCAAGTATTGATCTAACCGTTCTGTCGAGTGTTTGAGAACATCAAGGGACTCTGTACCAAGAACTTTTTTAAGATAGTCAGCGACCACATTATCCCGTAAATCAACATTTTTAACCGATGGAGTTTGAGTGTGATATAAATCTTCAAATTTCATCATAACGTTATTTACTGTGTGTTTGGCATTTTCCAACCGTAGCTTATGAAGCTCAAAATTATTTCTCAAATGCGAAAACTCATTTGGGATTAACAGCATACTATCAGAAACACGTTGTATATGAATACGTGAAAGTGCATTTCCATCTGCTATGATGTTTTTATAACTATGAGGGAAATAATGTTTTATAACCCGAAATTGAAAATTTATAAATTCGATGTATTCCTTATTGACAAAATAAAGATCAGCTCGAGGTGGTAGAAATGAGGTAAGTCGAGGCATATCGGCCACAACATTGTACCCTACCATATCATCATATGTTGCTGCATGTGAAGTTCCTGCTCGCTGCCGAGGGTTATGAAATAAAACCTCTATTTTCCCTTTTACTATTTCCGAGTCTTTATTTTTTACAACATCATGTACATGTTCACTTGCCAACATTTTTCTTAATGCTAAATCATCCTTACTCAATTTATCATACGATATAACTTCAAGCTGATTACCTTGCTGTAAATGGAAGTGTTTCCCACCTACATCACCGGTATCAGCGTTGACCATCACGTAAATGTCTTGTTCCGCATCAGCCCCTATCTTCTTTACTTGAATTGGTACATCAGAATGGGGTAAGTGAGCGGAAACAATCGTACTATCAGGCAAGGGTAACCGTTCTAAAGCGCCAGAAGAAATTATCTTTTCTGCTATCTCAGTCGTTTTATGATCTTTTTTTAGATAATCAATTAATTTAGTTGTGAATTTTTTTCCTAAACCGCCAATAAGTTCAAACCCAGGGTCTAAGGCACTAAGGGTTTGCTTACCTAATAAATTCAATTCACTTGCTTTTGGCATCACCATTTCCCTGAAAAATACTTTTCTGGCGGCAAGTTGTCCACCATTATGCAAGACGCGACTCCCTTTATTTATGCCTGACGCCATCCCCATGCCAAATCTACCACTCATTTTGGCTGCTTGCCCGAGGATAGGAATAAATGCAATAGAATCAAGCATACAGGAAGGAACTGCTTTTACGGGGTCATCATTAACAATGCCAGATACACAATCATAAAAAGGGATAAAACCTTTTACCTTTTCCCATACGTTTTGTATAGTAGACAGGTTGTCGCCTTCTTTATATAACCGCTGAAATAAAGCATCGCGGTGAACTGAACTCAACTTTTCGATAAGAACATTACCATTATTACCCTTGGGGTACGGGCTATTCATTTTAGTAAGCATTGAAAAATAAAATGTACCTTTATCTGTTTTTAATTTATTATTTTCAACAACAGTATTATTACCAATCTCATGACGATCGATAATATCCAAATCAATATAGCGCTGAATATCTCGATTCACATGGATACAACTATATTGTATAGAATTATTTGTTGAAATCTCTTTTAAGGCATATATTCTCTCTTCATTATCAGAAATCACAGAGAAAAGATCAGTTTTATTTAAATTAACATAAGTATCAATATCCTTTGCAACACCATAAGCAGTAACCATTCCCCTACGGGTTTTCATGCTAAAAGAAACGGGATAAATTGTAACTTCAGGGGAGGTGATAAACGTCCTGTCATCATGACCCAATGAGTTTAGCGCTGCACTGATTATGTATCTATCTATCTCTCTGAACCCGTCAGCCACATTCTCAGTTAAGCGTTGGTATTCTTGGCTTAAACTCTCTGGTGCCGTCTTACAGGGTTTAACTAAACCATTCATGTAAAACTGTTTTGCGTGTCGTACAGCCTTATCACGTCTCTGCTCCGACGTGCGGATAGGGTCTGCTTTATCAGGGAAACTCGGTAACTCATGGGTCGGGCAACCATCAATAATTTTATCTGCCAGTTGCCCTTTGTGAGAGTACTGATCAACAGCAAACTTATAACTCTGTAGTTTTTCAGCTATATCCTGCTGTATTTCTAAATGTTTTTTCCTATCTTCTATATAATTGTTTAGAATATCCAAACTGATGTTGCGAATGTTTTTTTCTGTATTTATCCACTCTGGTTTATTTTCAGCAAAAAAAAGCATCGCAGGAAGTAAAAAATAGGGAAAATTATCCATATTAACTCCCCCACTGAGCGCTATATGCCACATTGCCGCGCCTGCATGTACAACCTCATCATAGTTGAAATCATGCGTCGGCATAATTTCATTTAAAAACCGGGAGCCTGTGTACAGATGGCTAAACTCTTCACTATCGATCGCTATAGTATTTAATTTTCGTTCTGGGAAATAAATAATTGGCAATACCTTCTTTAGCGACAATGACCACATATCATTGAGATCACCCTTCCATTCATGTGGAACATTATCAATGCTAAAGTATTTATTATTTAAGGTTTCTAGTTCTAACAAACGTTTAATATCACCGACATTATAAGGCGCGGAGCTAGTATCCGCTGCTATTTTTTTAGTAAGATACTCATTGAGTGCCCCCCCTAAAATCGTATCGAACATCCAGATTGTGACGACCTTGTCAATCTGCTGTCGAGACAGTTGCTCACTCGCTTTGCTACCATAATTTCCCGTTCCTCGAAGAATGCATCTGGCAACACCTTCCATTCTGTGCAATGGCGTTATATCCCCTTCCTCATTTAAATCATAAATCCAATGGGCCGCCCCCGAGACTAATAATTCTTTCGATATTAAAGGTGTTTTTGCATTAGCATCTAAAACTTCTTTTTTCTTTAAAAAAGAAATAATCCCTTTATTGGTTTTATTATGTATCGGTTCTCCTTTTACAGCCCTGTTTATTCCATTTTTAGTTCTCCTGTTACTTTTTTGCATTGTATGCGTAAAAGGGGAAATCGTTGTTACTGGCAATGATACAGGTTCGTAGGGCGCTAATGTGCGCACCGTTGAAACCCTATTATGAAGTTCAGGACCAACACTGTGCAGTCTAATCGATGTTGGTTGCAAATTATCTATCCCCTTTGCATGAGTGATTGTACTATTTGATACAACACTCAATATTGAGGCAAGTTGAACTAAAGCTTGCGCCACGTTTTGCCTGTTACGGTTTCCTGAATGTAACCCAAGTTTACTGGCCAAGGCATTGACACGTTCATTTTGAACACGCTGATCTCCATGTTTTTTGTCCAGTAAATTTGTATAATTGCCAATAGAACTTCGATATTGTTCATTTACCAGAGGAATTCTTGGCATGATATTTCCTTACATTTAATAACATTGGATTACTGAATACGTATTTAATAAATACATGCGCATGAGAGATTACTAACATAAGAGCCTATCCCAGTAGGCGTAGTTGGCGCAGTCAGTTTGGTCACGGACAGCGCGCAGAAACCGGAGCGCACACGAAGTACGTGAGGATTTCGAGCACTGCCCAGGGCCAAAATGGCAAGTAAAATAGTCCTAATGGGATAGGCTCTAAGAGATCTTTGCAAAAAAACTGAATTACATCTTCAATAAAATATGATTATCATCAGTTTTAACGCTGACAAATAACAAATAACCTGTTTAATTTTACGTCTCAAAAAAAATTATTAAGTCTAAGACATAATAAATATCCTCCGGCATAGCCGGAGGTTTTTCATATGCGCCTATAAGGCTTTGTTACCAGCCGCGCCCTAACAGGCGCATCGCGATCTGACATTTGCATCTATGGATTACTTACCGCCCGTAAACGGGCTACCCGGATATGGGATCGAGAGCTGCTCACCCAACTTATCCTGTTCCAGTTGGTGCTTTATGTATTCCTGTATCTTCGATGCCTTCTTTCCCACCGTATCAACGTAATACCCTCGACACCAGAATTCCCGGTTTCGGTACTTAAACTTCAAATCGCCAAATTGCTCATAAAGCATCAGGCTACTCTTACCTTTCAGGTATCCCATAAAACTCGACACGCTCATCTTCGGCGGGATCTCCAGAAGCATATGGATGTGATCCACACAGCATTCTGCCTCCACGATGTTCACATTTTTCCATTCACATAACTTTCTTAAGATGCCGCCTATTGCCCTACGTTTTTCTCCATAGAACACCTGCCTTCGGTACTTCGGCGCAAAAACGATGTGATATTTACAGTTCCATCGGGTGTGCGCTAAGCTCTTTTCGTCCCCCGTGGGACCCCCTTTCAAATTTTTGTTTAACTTTTGCAGTTGCCAGACCGCAAGGTGTTTTAACAAATCGAAAGGGGTTTTTATAACCGACTTATAGCTGAAAGCTTTACGGAACCCCCAGCCTAGCTGGGGGTTTTCTATAGACAAAAAACCCGTGAACGGCGAGGCGTTCACGGGTTTTTCAAAATGGGGCATTTATACCCGTCATACTTCAAGTTGCATGTGTGTTGGCTGCACTCGTTCACCCGAATCACTTACCTGAGTAAGCTCATCGGAACTCACTCATTTGCCGCCTTCCTGCAACTCGAATTATTTAGGGTATACATTATGATTGTCAGGTATTCTACCCAATCCGCTTCGCTATCGTTGCCACCGCCTGTTCCATCGTTGGCGCCATTCCGCCGGCAACCAGACAACACGCCAGTTGTAAACGAACAGCGTAAGGCACGGCCACTTCACCGGCCAGACACTGCGCCGTCCAGCGCGCAGTCGTTGCCGCATCGCGCGCGATGGGGAGATGCTCCGGCGCCACCACAATATCCTGGCGCTGTTGTAGCACCACGCTACGTTGGTCATGAATAAAGTAGATTTCAGGGCACCGTTGCGGATTGGCATACACCTCACCTTCCGTGCCATGCATCAACAACGCCCTCGCTTCAATATCCAGAAAAAACTGGTTAAGGCGGGTGACATATTCCGGATGAGAAACACTGGTCAGGCGCAGTGCTTCCTGTTCACCAAACGGGGTCAGTAGTTTAGCCAGCGTGTGGCTGCTATTGCGTACGCCCATGCGCCAGCGCAGTTGCAGCTGTTTATCCAATGCCGGGCTAAGCGCGGAAATCGGGATGAATACCGGGAAACCATCATCAATCAGTTGCTGCGCGACTTTCGCACTATTGGCACTTTTCACCCCCAATGCTTGCAAGATTTCCGCACTGGTCACCCGGGAAGGGTCATTTTCAACACCATGGACAACGACAGGGAAGCCTAATTTTGCTAGCAGCAACGTCAATAATGGCGTCAGGTTGGCCTGACGGCGTGCACCGTTGTAGCTGGGAATAACAATAGGCATCGGATAGTCCGTTGGTGCGTGCAGGCGCAACACTTGCTCACTCGCGGCCTGATAAAAACCGCGTAGCTCAGCGTCACCTTCCCCTTTGATCCGCAAGGCAATCAGCACACCACCCAGTTCCAGATCGGGCACATCACCTTGTAACATGTGACGATATAGCGTGTAGGCGGTTTCCTGATCCAAATCACGTGCGTGATTTTTCCCCCGCCCGACCTCTTTGATGATGGTGGTATAGTCCATGCTTTCTCCCGCTAAAAAGATGATCGGTATCTCTTCAGCAAAAATAGTATGTTTATACCCGTCATACTTCAAGTTGCAGATGCGTTGGCTACAACTCGAATTATTTAGGGTATATATCAGGCTGGCACATCGCGTTGTTCAATGGGAAATATGGGTAACGCGGCCAGTAGTTGCGCACCATATCCCTTAGTCAACAAGCGCCTGTCATAGATAACGATCTCGCCAAAACAGGTATGGCTGCGAATCAGCCGCCCTACCTGTTGGATCAGGTTAAATGAAGCTGCAGGCAAGCTTTGTACCACGAAGGGATGGCGTTTCTGGCTTTTTAACCACTCACCTTCGGTAAGGATCACCGGGCTATCAATCGGGGGAAAGGCAATCTTATGGATATGGACCTGCGACAGCAGTTCACCTTTCAAATCCAGCCCTTCAGCAAAAGATTGCAGACCAACCAGTACACTGACCTCTCCCGCTTCAACACGCTGGCGGTGCAACGCAATCAAGCGCGAACGCGGCTGATCACCTTGCACCAGCAGCATTAAGCGCAAATCGGTTACCTGAGAGAGAAACTGCTGCATTGCTCTTTGGCTGGTGAACAACACCAAAATACCTTTGTGCACCTGCTGCTCTAACGATTGGCGAAAGAAGCGCGCCATTTCGGCAATATGCGATACTTCATTTTCCAGCAGCGGTTCACAGTGCATTTTGGGGATCACTAATTTGCCCTGCTGACAATGATTGAAAGGCGAATCCAGTGTAATAAACCGATCGCCTTCCTCTTCATCCAAGCCAGAAAGCTCTTTAAGCCGCTGGTAACTGTTCAAGGAACGAAGCGTGGCAGACGTCAGAACCACATGCGAAACATTACGCCACAGCAACCTATCCAACTGATCGCATACGCGTATTCCCGCACAATGTAATAATAGCCTCCACTGCCCTTCTCGGTATTCACGATGAAGCCATTTAGAGACCGGCGCATTAGATACTTTTTCCAGTGCGGCCAAATGCCATAGCTGTGTTTTACTTTCCAAATACCCCATAGCACGGCTCATGCGCAATAACGCCTGATGAACCCGCACCACATCGTGTTTTCCGGTTTTTTCACCGAGATCGTGGGAGAGGTATTCCGTTAAACCACGTAGGCCATCCGTCAGCTTATGCAAACGTACGCACACCTGTCGCATCTCTTCAGGCATAACGCCCATTGGGAAGCGATACTCGCTTGCTTGCCCTTCCCCCCCAAGAAACAGGTCACTCATGGCAACAAAGGCGGCGTTCTGTTCGAGCATCTCTTCAATATGCGCCGTTAAACGTTCGGGATTGGTAAGACGCGGCGGCGATTTTGGCGGAAACTGCGCCATACAGGTCGCAACCAGTTGGATCAGACTGTCCATCTGCGTTTTGACATATGCTGGGGTAATATCCCCCGCCATTTCCAGAGAATCACGCGCAACATCCGGCACATGGTGACCTTCATCAAGTACCAGCAGCAGATCTTTCGCTGCCGGAAGCACCGAGTCACTCTCCATTGCCGCCATCACCAATGCGTGGTTACTCACCACGACTTCTGCATTTTCAATCTCACGACGGGCGATAAAAAACGGGCAGTCACGGTAATAATGACAATTTTTGCCCAGGCAGTTGGCTTTATCGGTACTGACCTTGCGCCACAAAGCATCTTCGACGGTCAGGCTATAATGGTCTCGCATGCCGTCCCATTCATACCCCTGAAAGGCTTTCGCCATCTTCAGACACATCCCGCGCTCTTCTTTACTGGCGGGTTCTAATTCATCACTGAGGAACGCAAGCAAATCCCCTTGCGCCGTCTCGGACGTCAGTGCCGCCAGATTGCGAGGGCAGAGATAGCGCGCTCGGCCAAAAGCCGCCGTGAAAGTCAGCTCCGGGATAAATTTTTTCAGCAGTGGCAGATCCTTGGTAATAATCTGGTCCTGCAACGCGATATTGGCAGTACTGATCACCAGCGTCTTGCTCTCAGCACGCGCAATCGCAATTCCGGGAATCAGGTAGGATAAGGTTTTACCAACGCCGGTAGGTGCTTCAATGGCAGCGTGGCGCGGGTATTCGCCCGCCAGCGTTTTTGCCACTTCTGCAATCATCTGTCGCTGAGGTGCTCGGGAGATAAAATCAGGAATATGTTGTTGCAGCGCCTTATACCACTGGTCGATTTGCTGCTTGATTGTGGGTGTAAGCGCCATGCCATCTCAATATCTGTCCAATTCAGTCGCCATTGTCCCACAGTCAACGGCAAACGTCAGCCGTCATTCCCCCTCGACAAACCGGCACACAGTCAGTAGGGTTAAGAAAATGTCTTCAATGAGCCATACCCATGTCTGCGGTGCACCACGTTAAGCAATCTTATTGGTTTTCGCCCCACCTGCCTCAGCTCGAGTGCCGTTCGACTTGGTGCAGCGCTCAAGGCTACAAAACGCATTCGCACACACAGCTCTCCCTCGGTCTGGTTGTGGCTGGCAACACAGTCTGTCACTATCGTGGTAAGGACCACCTACTGCACGCGGGCGATATGGTGCTGATTGATCCTCATGCACCGCACAGTTGCACGCCGCTTCCCGGCCAAACGCGCAGCTATCATATGCTTTATCTTGATGCTGTTTGGTGCCAGGCACTTTTGGCCCAACAGTCCGGACTCGCGGTATCAGCCCTCCATTGCCGCCCAGTGCGCGTGCAAGACCCAGCGCTGTTTGATGATTGCCTGCAATTGCTTAAGACGCTCTATCGCCATGATATCCTCTCTGCAACACCACAACTTAACGCGATAGTCTCTACGCTGCTCTCCCGGTATTGTTCTCCACAACAACCGATGACAGAGCAGCCGACAACGCGCTATATGCGTCAGCGCCTGCTGCATAATCTGCAAACCTCGCCCTCTCTTACCACACTGGCACAGGAGCTACATCTACGACGGGAAACGCTGGTACGACATTTCCGTGAAGATACCGGCATCACCCCCATGGCTTTCCTTAATAATGCACGCATTGAATATGCCAAAACGCTTATCAAGCAAGGCGTACCGCTGGCCGATGCTGGATACCAAAGCGGCTTTAGCGATCAAAGTCATTTTCACAAAATCTTCGTGCTGCACACCGCCGCGACACCGGGGCAATACCAGCAGGCGAGTGAATCCCTTTCTAACGCGATCACTATTTGACAATAATTAGCCCCACAAGCTCACTAGACTTGGCCTCGTTTACTTTGTTGAGGTCACTGTTATGTTTATTGATACCCTGTTTCCTGCCCATTTCCTCGCGCTCGCATTGGCGCATTTTGTTGCATTACTCAGCCCCGGTCCCGATTTTTTCTTACTGGCTGCCTATGCGTTGCGCCACCGATTACAAGGCAGTATCGGGATCTGCGTGGGCATCGCGCTCGGCAACGGATGCTATATTCTGCTGGCCATTATGGGAGGGACGGCAATTGGGCAAGTACCGCAGCTCTTCATTCTGCTCCAACTTGCCGGTGCACTGTATCTGCTGTGGATAGGCTCACAGCTCGTACGCAGTTCAGCACGAACCACTGCGCTGACGGTCACAGAAACACGTCACTTGCCTTCATTTACACATCAGTTGATGCTCGGCCTGGGTTCAGCATTGCTTAATCCCAAAAATATGCTGTTTTATATTAGTTTGATGGCCAGTATCCTTGGTCCATCAGTCACGTTAATACAACAAGCCATAAGCGGAGTATGGATGTTCAGCGTGGTATTACTGTGGGATATCGCATTAGCCGCGACTATAGGTCAACAACGGATACAGAATACGTTGCAACGCTACCTTTATCTGATTGAACGTAGCGCAGGCGCTATTCTGATGCTGTTTGGTGGCTATCTACTGCTCGGGTTGTGGTTGCGCTAGCATTGCTAATGCGTGCAGGCAGCTTGTTTCGTACGCAATAGGCTTTATAATTTATGCCGATTAACAAAAGGATAACTTTATGAATCTCGGCAAAATCGCCATGATCAGCTTGTTCTCATTAATGACGTTAGGTGGTATTAGCGGCCTGATGCTGGTCGGCTACATCATTCTCGTCCACGGCGGTTGATACCGCCGCCGCTAAGAAAGACGATCCCCGGCAGAGGCCGAGGATCGTGAGTGCGCCAGAGGGATCAGAGCAGCGTAAAGCTCTGTTGTTTCACGCGTTGTGAATCCAGACCAATAAACACATCAAATTTGCCCGGCTCGACCACCTGTTGCATTTGTGCATTGTAGAACTTCAGATCGTCTTCTGTGATGGTAAAGGTGATAACGCGGCTTTCTCCCGGTTGCAGCATCACCTTCTCATAGCCGCGCAGTTCCTTGACCGGACGACTGATTGAAGCGACGACATCGTGCAGGTAAAGCTGCACCACGGTTTCGCCCGCGCGTTTGCCGGTGTTGGTTACCGACACGCTAGCCGTTACCGTGCCATTGCGCTTCATCAGCGGGCTGGACATCTTCACATCTGACACGCTAAAGGTGGTATAGCTCAACCCATAGCCAAATGGATACAGCGGGCCGTTGGCTTCATCATAGTAATGCGACGTGTACTTGCCGGGGTTTTCAGGCGTATACGGACGACCTGTCGGTAAATGATTGTAATAAATCGGGATCTGCCCAACGGAACGTGGGAACGACATCGGTAATTTGCCTGACGGGTTATAATCACCGAACAGAACATCTGCGATCGCATTGCCCCCTTCCGTGCCGCTAAACCAGGTTTCCAGCAGCGCATCCGCCTGCTGGTCTTCGCGCACCAGTGCCAGAGGACGTCCATTCATCAACACCAGCACCAACGGTTTCCCTGTCGCTTTCAACGCAGCAATAAGATCGCGCTGGCTCTGTGGCAAATCAATATTGGAACGGCTTGAAGCCTCATGCGCCATCCCCGCCGCTTCCCCAACAACAGCGACGACCACATCAGATTTCTTCGCCACGGCCACCGCTTCGTCGATCATCTCCTGCGGCGAACGCGGGTCAACCTGTACCGCGTCTTCATACTGGTTCAAGAAATCGATAATGCCTTTATGGTTACTGACGTTAGCGCCTTTGGCATAGAATACCGTCGCATCATTTCCCACAGCCGTGCGAATACCGCGATACACCGTGACCGTTTGGCGCGCTAATCCAGCAGCAGACCAACTGCCCATGGTGTCACGTTTGCTGTCTGCCAACGGCCCAATCACCGCAATCGTACCTGATTTTTTCAGCGGCAAAACGTTCAGGCGATTTTTCAGCAATACCAGACTGCGCTTGGCAACATCCCGCGCCTCTGCCCGATGCAAGCGGCTTTCAGCATTGGTATCTGCCGGATCGCTGCCCACAGGCCCCAGCATACGGTAAGGATCAGCAAAGAGCCCCATATCGTACTTCACATTCAATACCTGACGGCAAGCCTCATCCAGCTCTTGTGCCGTGACGGCACCGCTTTTCACCAATTCAGGCAGATACTTCACGAAATATTCATCGCTCATGCTCATGGCGATACCGGATTTCAACGCAATACGCGATGCATCACGCGGATCGCTCGCCACACCGTGCTTCATCAACTCTTTAATGGCGCCGTGATCGGTGATAGTGATCCCCTGGAACTTCCACTGATCGCGCAGTAAATCTTTTAACAACCAACGATTAGCAGTTGCGGGCACACCATTGATCGAGTTCAACGCGACCATAACCCCCCCACTGCCCGCGTCAATCGCCGCTTTATAAGGCGGCAAATAATCCTGAAACATACGCTGGGGGCTCATGTCTACGGTGTTATAATCGCGTCCCCCTTCCACGGCCCCGTAAAGCGCAAAGTGCTTTACGCTGGTCATTAGCGAGTGTCTGTCAGCAAGCGACTCGCCCTGGAACGCTTTCACCACAACGCGGGCAATTTGGCTGGTCAACCAGGTGTCTTCACCAAAACCTTCCGACACTCGTCCCCAACGGGGATCGCGAGTGATATCAACCATTGGCGCCCAGGTCATGTTCAGCCCGTCTTCGGTAGCTTCATAAGCCGATACACGTGCACTTTTGGCGATGGTATTCATATCCCATGAAGATGCCAGTCCCAGCGCGATGGGGAAAATGGTGCGGTGACCGTGCACCACATCATAAGCAAAGAACAGCGGAATTTTCAGGCGGCTCAATTCCATCACCTGATCCTGCATGGCACGAATGTCATGACGTGTGACCGTGTTGAAGATCGCCCCAACCTGTCCATCTCTGATCATCTCGCGAATCACATGTTTCGGGTTATCGGTCCCCACACTGATCAGGCGCAACTGCCCAATCTTTTCGTCGGTAGTCATTTTGCGCAGCAAGTCGGAGACAAAAGCGTCACGCTGAGCCTGGTGGGCAGCGTTACTCAGTGTCGCAGCAGGCGCGGTATTTGTCAGTTGCGCCCCGACCGGAGAACAGGCCAAGCCAACAGCAATCGTCAAAGAGGTAAGCCATTTCATTCGTTATTCTAGCCCAAGCGATGCCGCACTCTTCGTTACCAAAGAAGTGCCTGTGAAGTTTTAAAATGACGTCAGTAACGTCGTCAAAATATCCAGCGCGTAATCATAATGTATTTGTTCTGATTGTCTTTAGTAAAAACTGAAAGAATTACGCAATCCTGCGCCAGCTCTCATCTGCTACGTGTCATTTGAGGCATTTCGTGATACTCCTACTGGCATCCCACCACTTTACTGCCTGGAACTTAAATAACGATGTACCAGCTCTATATCGCCAATAAAAACTATTCGTCCTGGTCACTGCGTCCCTGGGTGTTAATGACCGCGTTGGATATTCCCTTTGTTGAACAGATAAGGCCGTTCTCTGCGAGTGCCGTGCAAACCGCATTCAAGGCATTTTCACCAACGGCAAAAGTTCCCTGCCTGATAGATGACAAGCAGGTGGTGTGGGATTCTCTGGCTATCATTGAATATCTCGCTGAGCGCCATCACGGTGTATGGCCCGAAGATAACGCCGCCCGCACCTGGGCCCGCTGCGCATCTGCAGAAATGCATTCGGGATTCACCGCGTTGCGTAATCAATGCTCGATGAGTTGTGGCGTCCGAGTGACAATACCAGAGATTCCATCAGCACTGCGCACAGAATTGGCTCGTCTTGATGAGCTTTGGACAGAAGGACTAACGCGTTTCGGTGGGCCATTTCTTGCTGGCAGCACATTGAGTGCCGTGGATGCCTTTTATGCCCCAGTGGTCTTCCGCATTCAGACCTACAGTTTGCCGATTTCCGCGGCAGCGAACATCTACTGCCAGCATTTGCTGGCGCAGCCGGCCATGCGCAGTTGGTACGCCAGCGCGCTGGCAGAAACCTGGCGTGAGCCGGCACACGAAGATGAGGTCACTGATAACGGCAAGCGTATTGTCGTGGCAGATTTTCGCGCCTGACGGCAATACCTGTCTCCCTTGCGTGGTTAGCCCACAAGGGAGACAAAACAGCATGGTGTTATACCCGTCATACTTCAAGTTGCAGGTGCGTTGACTGCGCTCACTCACCCGAATCACTTACCTTAGTAAGCTCATCGGGATTCCTTCTCTTGCCGCCTTCCTGCAACTCGAATTATTTAGGGTATATAATGCGTTACTCTGCTTCAGTTTCAACGCGCGCGACCTGTGCGGGCATGCGAGATGCTAGCGCTTTTTGCTTCTTATAGCTCAATGCAGCTCCTGGCACCGCCGTTACCTGCCCCGTTTCCATCCAACGACGCAGACGCGTTGCATCGGCAAAATGGGTATATTTCCCAAAGGCATCCAGCACGACCAGTGCTACCGGTCTCTGGTTAATCACAGTACGCATAACCAGGCAATGCCCCGCCTGATTGGTAAAACCCGTTTTGGTCAACTGAATATTCCAGTCATTTTTGTAGACCAGATGGTTGGTATTGCGAAATGGCAGACTGTAACTCGGGTTAGTGAACGTGGCCGTTGTCTCCTGAGTGGTACTCAGTTGGCTCAGCAGTGGATATTGCTTGCTGGCGATCAGTAGCTTGACCAAATCACGCGCGGTAGAAACGTTATTGATGGACAGGCCCGTGGGTTCAACATAGCGGGTATGCGTCATGCCTAACGCTTTTGCCTTGGCATTCATGGCGGCAATGAATGCCTGATATCCCCCCGGATAGTGATGCGCCAGACTGGCAGCAGCCCGGTTTTCTGATGACATCAGGGCCAACAACAGCATGTCGCGGCGGTTGATCCGGCTGTTCAGTCGAACACGGGAATAAACGCCTTTCATTTCCGGTGTTTGACTGATATCAACCGAGATGACCTCATCCAACGGCAAATTGGCATCCAGCACAACCAGCGCCGTCATCAATTTGGTGACGGATGCAATAGGCACCACCACATCGGGATTCGTAGAATAAAGCACCTTATTATCACGCAAGTCGACCACCATAGCACTTCCCGAGGCGATCTCTTGATGTGAACTTGCCACCGCAGGCACCGACGTTTTCGCCAGAACGGAGGGAGCGAAGGTCATATGGGTGGACAGCAATAGCAACGCGAGCAGAGAAAACTTATGTTTTTTAATCATTATTCAACGTCTTAAATAAATAACGGTTACGGTATCGGTAACAACCCGAGCATTATAAGTTAGCGCTTGCCGCTACGCACTCTGCAGCAGAAAAAGCTTTTGTGACAAAGTTTAACAGCGATTCTTGGCCCTGCCGAGAGCAAGGAAGAGCCTGAGTGCAAAAATGGCGTCTGCGGACACATTACAGAGGCCAGAAAACCGGGAATCAAATAGCCGATTGTGGAGATGGCACAGCAAAGCGCACCGCCAGAACGCTCAAGGTCGGCATAAACACTGTCATACGAACGTTTAAATACTGCCCTCCTCAAACATAACTTCTCAACTCGCTCACACCGATATCACCGGCACCTGTGATATCGCTGAGCAGTGTGCCTATATCGGAAGTAAAGCTGTACAACGCTGGCTTTGGTACACCGGCAACGCAAAACCGGCTGAGTTCTGACTTACACCTTAGGGTCGTGAAAAGATGAGAAGTGAAGCATTATTGTGCGAAGTTATTTATTTGGAGGCATTACCTACTTTTTTATATCTTTCAATTGGTCATGATTTTTCTGCATTGAATGATTACGAAATACTCATATGAACAAAAGTAATCTTATTCCCAAAAAAAATACATTATTTAAATGGCACGATGACATTTTATTTTTCACTACTATTATTTTAATACTGTTTACTAACTTATTTGAAAGAACCAACGGCCATGAAAATAATAATTAACGACCAATAGATTTGACAGTTATTTCTATACACCATAAACAATTCCATTTACTGAAAAGCATCATGGGAGAAATAACCGATAAACTTATCGGGTAAATAATTCGGATGAACGAGCACAAGTAATACACATGAATTTTAATGAGTTAGGGTAAAAAAACCTTTAGACAAAACATGTATTCACTGGGATAGCATTGATGATATTCCATTGAAAAAAATCATTCCACAGGCAGTATAATAAACGAGGTGCTTTATGAAAAATCAAGAGAAAGACAGTAACATTAGCAATAAATCATTAAATTCTGCTCCATTAGTTTTTAACACTAATACTAACCGAAATGATTTGAGTGGTAACTTCGAAGGCAGTGTTTACTTTTGCCAGAGCCAAGTCATCCCAGCAACAATCCAGGAAGGTGACAAACAACCTACATTGGTGG
The DNA here is from genome assembly GCA_015548865.1 of Serratia marcescens. Classification (GTDB taxonomy): domain Bacteria; phylum Pseudomonadota; class Gammaproteobacteria; order Enterobacterales; family Enterobacteriaceae; genus Symbiopectobacterium; species Symbiopectobacterium marcescens_A. The sequence continues at coordinate 73,687 of JADMXW010000019.1, forward strand.
CCAATCGCAATACGTTAGTAATAGTTAAACCTGCTTTAAATATACAAAGTCTTCATGTTATTATTAGAGTAGGTGGCAGTGGGCAAGTACGAATAGTCACCTTGAATCCCCCTGAGGATTTACCCAAAGTAAATCCACCAGCACTCTTACTAGAGCCAGAAGCAGGATCAACCTATATTATCAATAGCCAAGCAGAGATGACGTTGTTAGAGTCCAGAACAACAAATTTTTTAAGTGGCCTTCTTGAAAATCATTCTTTAGTAGAAATACATACTGCTAATGGCCAATGGGTCCGGCATATTTTCTTACCAGAACGCACTATCTCTGGAAGAATGGTGACAATTAGATCTGACGCAACTACTCATACCATAGTAAACCACGGAGATGGTGTTACTCACATCTCAACATATTCTTTTACAAAATTTAAATTTGTTAATAACAAATGGCTTGTTGAGTCGGAAGGATATAATGAAAATATCGCATATATTGATAACGCATGGAGTGGTATAATTCTCGCAGAGTATATTCAACCTGACTCAATATTTTCATTTACCGATGGGTCATCCACATCTAATCTAAAGCACAACATAAAAATCGGATCGCCCTCGGAGTTACTTATTAATACAATAGATATTGGCATGCTTACACCACCGCGTAATTTATTTACATTCGCTGAATATCCAGAGTTGCATCGCCAATACTATCAAACAATCCCGACCTCTCGTATGACTGTCAGTGATTATCAGTCAGTCTATCTAAAGGAAGCTATGCTACCTAATGGTACTTTTTACACTGAACAGGCCTCTGGAATAGGTGATTGGCATAATGGAATATTGAGGGAATACATAGCCAGGGGGCTTATTTCGCTAGGTATAAACTTCGCTAACTATGGTCTTAACAGTTCAACTGGTGGACGCGGAGGGTATTTCTACAATGCTGCTCAAGTTACTGTTGGTAATAGTGTTGGCATGTATGAGAATGGGTCACAAATTCATGGCGGTTCCGGCGGTTCTGGGATGGCAATGCTCGATGAATCTACAGGCAACGAATTCAGTCATGAATTAGGTCATGCTTATAGTTTATCTCACTTTCCTGGAGGCTTTAATGGATCCGTTCATCGCTCTGCGGATTCAATGAATTCAACATGGGGGTGGGATGCAGACATAAATATATTCCTTCCAAATTTTTCAACACAAGCATCTGGTAACCCAACGTGTTTAGACGGCAGTTGCCAACAACCATTTCATGGCTATTCATTTGGGTTTGACCCAATGGCAGGTGGGCATGTAATGGGGCCATTCAATAATTTCACACTACATACTCCTTACTCATCAGTACTTACTCAAGATTTTTTTGAGAGAAAATTAATATTTTCAAATGAATCACCGACTGGATTTAATTTATGGAATCCGATTACAAATACCATGGATCCTTATGAGCATCGTATTAATTTAAACCCACTCCAAATTATTTCTAATGATGATTTAAGTGAAGAGACTATTGCAAGTTTGTTATCCTCAAATTCAGCAATAGAAATTGCTCTACGTGATGGCGACTGGCAAAAAGAGATACATATACCATTGGCGAATGCAAGCAATAATGGACGTATCATTTCAATTGATGATTATGCAGGATTTCGGAGTTACCTTTTCATTAATGGAGAGCCAGCAATAGAAATGGAAAGAAATTTTCAGGCGCGTTACAAATCTGACGGAACGCTATGGAATGAAATAATCTTATTGGACCAAAGGATGGTAAGAGTTTCGGCTAGACCCGCCGAGAATACAATAACCACTTATCTTGACGAGTATGTAAAATATTATGACATTGTTGAAGTAGAATCGAAAACAGGTCAGGTTTTCTCTCTGGTCACCGTGCCTCCAGCCAATGAAAGCAACGCGAGGAAAATTATTCTTGTAACGAATAACACCTTTATCAATACAGTTCTTACCATTAATGGGTTACAAAGAACGCTCACTTACAGGCAGAGCGCCTACTATATCTCTGACGGTAATGATTGGGTTGAAAAATCTGAATTTGTTGATTTATTAACGCAACGGACACCATCAGGATTTGGTGTGCCTGTCACTACATTGATTGGTTACTATGACCCAGAGGAGACATTGCCTCATTATATTTACCCAGCACTTCATGGTGCTTATGGGTACATATATGATGATGATGGTGTATCTTTAGCGTCACGTTGGCAAGTTTGGGTAGAATCGGATAGTGAAACATTACGTTTTCACCTTAGTGGCTCGAGAATTGCGCCGGGATTGATGAATAAATTTCATATAAACATTCCAGAAAACAATCGACGCCGTACAGTTTCATTAGTACGTGATGGTGTAAAAATTCTCACAAAAGATATTGAACCCGTAACCTCGGCGTTAAAATACACCGTTAATGGTATATTACAAACCGTATAACCCTGCCATCTAAATTTTGCTGACAGGATATTATGCGGTCAATAGTGGTTAAATAATAACGCCAGAGGCATATCCGTATGCATCTGGCGTATATATTCGCTATACATCAAGTTGCCGGCGCGTTGGCTGCGCGCACTCACCCGAATCACTTACCTGATCAAACTCATCGGGGTCTCTTCACTTGCCGCCTTCCTACAACTCGAATTATTTAGGATGACTTATCAGGATTTCGCTTGCGCCAAGGCCTGTTTTGCTGCTTCCAGCACGCCGGTGCTGGACATGGTCGCGCCTGTCACGGCATCAATGCCGTCTGCAGTTTGCTTTTCGACAATTTCAGGCACAATATTATCAATCACACCCAGCATCAGCGCTTCAGTATCTTCGTGTTTGACCACTTCGACATTGGCAATTTTGCCACCGCTCACGTTCACCGAAACCTCAATCTCCCCTTCCTTACCCTGAGCTTTCCCAGTATAAGTGCCGTCTTTATAAGCTTGTGCAGCCTGAACGCCGGCCGAGGCCACAAACAACAAGGCGGCGGTAGCCACCAATGATGGAACGATTTTTTTCATAACACTCCCGCTTTTCTCTGGTTTCATGATGCAAGCAACGCCGCTCCCCCTGAAGCGGCGTCTCATCAATAATAAGGCTTATTTACCCGCTTTAATTTCTTTCACTGCTTCATCAGCACCGATGCGGCCAAAGGTAACAATATCTGCCAGTGAGTTACCGCCTAAACGATTAGCGCCGTGGACACCACCAGCAGCTTCACCCGCGGCAAACAGGTTCGGGATCACCTTCCCATCTTTGTCGATTACCTGCGCTTTGGTGTTGATAGCAATGCCACCCATTGTGTGGTGAATGCCCGGAGTGACTTCGATAGCATAATATTTGCCGGTATCCAACGCCTGTTTAAAGCTGTCGCGACCAAACTCCGTGTCCTTATTGGCTTTTGCATAACCGGTATAGGTTTTCAGGGTTTGTGGCAGTTGTTTCTCATCGACTTTAATTGCTTTGGCAAGTGCTTCAGGCGTATCACCTTCAGCAACCAGTTTCTGTTTGAAGTAGCTGTTAATGGTCTTGTTTTGTTTTACCAGATCATCATTGAAGATCAGATAAGCGTGGGCACCCGGTTGTTTCAGAATGCTTTGAGATACCACATCACGCGTCTGCAACTCATTGATAAAACGTTTACCTTCTTCGTTAATCAAAATCGCACCGTCGCCACGCACTGCTTCCGTAATCAAAATGCCTTTACCCGGCACGGTGCTGGGGTGAATCTGAATATATTCCATATCCACCAGCTTGGCGTTGATCTTCTCCGCCATTTTCACCCCTTCCCCCAACGAACCGGGAGCATTAGTGGTTTTGAAATTGGCGAGTTTCGGGTCATATTGCTTGATCATGTCAAAGTTGGCGCCAAATCCACCTGACGTAATCATGACTTTTTTTGCGTTAAGCGCAAATTCCTTACCATCTTTGCCTTTTGCTTTGATGCCAGTCACTTCACCCTTGTCATTTTGGACAATTTGGGTCGCAGAAGTGTTAGTGCGCAAATCGATATTTAGCGCTTTCACTTTTTTGATCAGCGCTGTAGCGATAAAGCTACCGGCAGGCTCACCGCCAGCAGGCCGGTGGGTACGATCCACACTGGCACCGCCAGTACGCGTTAAATCGGCCAGCTCAGCGCCATTGTCTTTCAAAAATTGCACAGAATCTTTTGCGCGCTCAGACAGGGTACGTACCAAGTCAGGGTTATTGATATTCTTCCCGCCTTTCATTGTGTCCTGGAAGAACAATTCAGGGCTATCCTGAATGCCCTTGGCTTTTTGATAAGGCGTACCCGCTGCGTTCAGACCTGCTTCGGCACGCGCCGTATTGCCCCCAGCAAACGGCATTTTTTCCAGCAGGATCACTTTGGCGCCCTGGTTATGAGCTTCAATGGCGGCGGACATCCCTGCGCCCCCCGCACCAATAATCACCAGATCGGTGGATTCAGGGGTCTCACTTTGTGCCATGGAAGAAAAAGCGAGTGCCAGCGCACTGAATAACAGCACCTTTTTTTTCATAATACGGTTCCTTTATTCTGTTATTTTGCAGGATGAAGCAAACACGAGTGATTTTTTTACTTACAAAAGCCAGCGATACAATATTTAATGCATGCCACACATACCACTGAATTTCAAAAATCAATTCGCCCCAGAACATCCTTATACAAAGCGTTAATGTTTTCACAACATAATTCACACCGCGCGGCCCCATCATGGATTTTAATCATGGTGTACGACGTGCAACGACGGCGCTTATTCAGATACTACGCTGATAACAGAATAATTATTTTAACTCGATCATAGAATGATAAATCCTTTGGCTAATTCTACACATCGAGTTTAATCCATGTTGACACCGTCAAAAGCCCAATAATTGACGATAAGAGCGAGGCTCTTTATTATCCATATCCAGCCCTAACCGCAGTGCGCACTGCACGCAGGCCTCCTCCAGCTCTTGCAGTGCTTCTTCATCATCGGTCATTACCGATATTTCAACGTAGTGCCCCAGCGTAGCAATATAGTCGAGAGTGATATGGAATTGGTCAAGAAAATAGATACTGCGGGTCTTATTCACCCGATGAATGGGAATATAACCTAATGTACGCAACATGCTTTCTGCTTTCTCGAACGATTCGATATTAACAGCCTCGCAACGCCTTTCCTCTGGCCCCTTAACAATCCATAATTTAATTCCAGAAGGCGACATGGATCGTAACAGCATGCTCATATTTTTATGATGTAACGAGGCTAACGCATCATCATAATAAACATCGTGTTCATTATTCTCAAAGACGAAGGCTTCTGGGTGAAGACTTAATAAAATGTCACGAAAATTGCTAATATCCTTAATCTTGAATTTCAGCTCAATTTCATATTTTCCCAAAAAGTGTGTCGTCATGACTTTTCTCCACGTCCGGTGAACGACGATGCCGCTCGCGCAACCAGAGACCCTCATGGCATTGCTCGCGGCTGTCCCTTTGGATAAACCACAGCCAGCATATCCGCTACGTTGTCAAACCTACCACAGATAATAGATTTCATCACATAGAGCGCCAGCATCTTTCACTTTCAGAGCGATAAACACATAACGGTGACGTTTTCTCCCGCGACCTGGCGTTGCTCAATGGGCCGCCATCCCATCCGGGCATAAAGTGCCTGCTTGTCAGGCGTGTACAGATAAAGCCTATCTATCCCCTGTTGCCGACAGCGAGTAACACAGGCGTTGACCAACGTGCTCGCTAATCCTTTTCCCCGTAACGAAGGGGAAGTCACCACTTCACCTAGCCAATATTCTCTCTGCGCGCAGTCCTCCAATTCATAGCGAATGATACTGGCGGTTGCGACAGCGCTATCATCATCGGAAAATATCCCCAGCGTAAAAGCATGATCGAATACCTCACCGCGCTGACGTAAAGCGCGTTCGATGGCCGCTACACTGGACCAGCGGGGAAACGCAGACCACTCCGCGAAGAGTAATGCGGCAACGGAAGCAATACGAGAAGGGTTGTCATGCAGATCGTGGATGTCCATACACACGGTACCAGAAGGCCAGATAAAATCTGACCTTACCTTGAGACAGCGCGCAGAGGCAAGCGTTTGGGCTACTCGCTGGCAACGGTATTGACGATAAATACCGACAAAAATCCCAAGTGATGCATAAATTCGCGCAAAATCAGCAAACGGGCAGTAAATGCATTGTCCAGCGGAATGGCTTCCCAACTCGCCGGGCGACCAAGCATCACTTGTTCAAAACGTTTAAACAGTCTTTCGATATCTTCCTGCTCAATGTGCCATCCGTGCTCGCCGGCAGAAACCCCCGTAGCATCAGCCAAGGGCATCAACATCGGATCACACAGATAGAGGGGGTGCTGAATATCCACCTGATGGCGAATGCGTGTCACTTCATCCTCTACTGTCATGATCGCCATTTCCATTTCATCTGGTGTGGGGGGCAGATGACGGAAAAAGGCCGCAGCGGTTTTTTCATACCCTAAAGCCAGTGGCAACGCCTCTGCGCTTGGCGATGATACGACCATCGTTTGGGTCGAACCAATATGCAAAAACGTCATTGGCGCGGTAAGCGCCAGTTTGTCACTCAATTGCGCACAAGCGCGACGAACGCCTTCAGCTTCGTTGGTCATGGTTTTCCTCTCAATGATGATGCACATCGTGTCCACACGCATGAACGATGGCGGCAATATCCTGCGGTGTGGTGCGGCAGCATCCTCCAATCAGACGCGCACCTGCCGCTCTCCACGCGGGCAGATACGCTGTCAGCGAACACGCCTGTCCCTCTATCACACTCCAGCGTTTCGCTTTAGCATCATAGTGCTCACCGGAATTAGGATAGACAACCAATGGCAATGACGTCAGTGAAGATAAATGCGCCAGTGCCGCGGTTACGAGCTCAAGCGCAATACAGTTTACGCCCACTGCCACTACCTGCGAATGATTTTCCAACACGGCGACAACGTCACGCAACGGCGTACCGTCACTAAGGTGTTGCTCATCACGCAGCGTAAACGAGAACCAGGCAGAAATCTGCGGAAACTCATGCAACACGGCTGCCAGAGAAGCGATTTCCGGCAGAGAAGGCTGCGTTTCAAACGCCAGTAGATCGGCCCCCGCGTTAACCAACGCCGCAATGCGTGGCCGGTGAAATGCCATCATGTCTACCTGAGATAGCTGGTAATCTCCACGGTACTCCGCTCCGTTTGCCAGAAACGCGCCATAGGGCCCAACTGATCCCGCCACTAACAAGGTGCCAGCGTCAGGATGGGAAACCCGGTAGTCATCACGCGCACGCGCAGCCAGTTCGACGCTGCGTGCGATTAACGCCAGAGATTGCGCTTCACTCAAACCGCGTGTGGCAAAACCCTGCGGTGTGGCCTGATAGCTGGCGGTGATGGCACACTGCGCCCCAGCCGCAAAATAGTCACGATGCACCTGATAAATCAGTTCGGGGGTGTCCATTAATATTTTTGCAGACCAGAGTGGATCGCATAAATCACAGCCGCGTGCTTCGAGCTCGGTTGCCAGCGCACCGTCCAGAATCACAACAGGGGACTGTGCCAGCAGTGCAGCAAGGGGGTTCTCAGGTAACATCATCGCGCTCCTTGAACGGGGTGTTTGGTACGGCAGCATTCAGGCAATACCGCCACAAGCTCATCAGGCGAGCGAAGATATCGTTTGAGCGATGGCATTAGACGTGGTGAGCGTTCGAATCTGGCGAAACAGATCGCCAGCTTCAACATATTCTTTACGTAAATAGCCCAGCCATTGTTTGATACGTGCGACATGATACATGCCGGTATCACCCTGTTTTTCCAGTTGAGTATAACGCTGTAACAGTGCAACAACGTCTGACCAAGGTAACGGCGGCGCATTGTATTTTATCACTTTACTGAGATTGGGTACGTTGAGAGCGCCACGACCAATCATTATGTCCTGGCACCCTGTTGCAGCAATGCAATCCTGGGCACTTTGCCAGTCCCAAATTTCACCGTTGGCGACTACTGGAATCGACAAGCGCTTACGGATTTCACCAATCGCTGCCCAGTTAATGCGTTCAGCTTTATAACCATCTTCTTTAGTGCGTCCATGCACAACAAGCTCGGTGGCCCCCGCCTGCTGAACAGCATCAGCAATTTCAAATTGGCGGTCACCTGAATCCCAACCTAAACGAATTTTCACCGTCACGGGGAGATGACGCGGTACAGCCTCACGCATCGCTTTGGCTCCCTGATAGATCAATTCAGGATCCTTAAGCAACGTTGCACCACCGCCGCTGCCATTAACCAGCTTGGACGGGCATCCGCAATTAAGATCCACACCATAAGAACCCAATGCCACCGCACGCGCAGCATTTTCCGCCAACCACTGCGGATACTGCCCCAACAACTGAATACGTACCAGCGTACCAGAAGGCGTCCGGCTGGCCTGATGCAGTTCGGGGCAAAGTCGATAGAAGGCTTTCACGGGCAGCAGTGTATCCACCACGCGTAAAAACTCGGTGACACACAGATCGTACTCATTGATATCGGTCAGCAGTTCCCGCACCAGTGCATCGAGAACGCCTTCCATGGGCGCAAGTAGGATACGCATAACGCAATTCAGCTCATCAGGACGCCGCGCGGCGATCCAGTTAAAACAGCCCGCTATGGTACTGAGGCAGACAGGAAAAGCAAGCGCCCCAATCGCTAGCCTTTATCAGCGACAGAAGGATTAAATGCCTGACGGGTGAAGCTTAAGAGGCAGGCCAACGCTGCTGTACCACATCCCATGTAAAGCGCATAGTAACCGCCCTGCATATCAAAACGCGCCAGCAGCATACCAACAAATGCAGTGCCGCTTGACTGTCCGATCAAGCGCGCAGTACCCAGCATTCCCCCCGCCGCACCGCTGCGCTGGCGAGGAGCAGAAGTAACCAGTAAACGGTTATTGGGCGATTGGAACAAACCGAACCCCGCGCCGCACAAAGCCATGCGCCAGGCAATACCCCCCATGCTGGTGACAGGAGAGAGCTGACTCAGTGCCAACATTCCCATGGCAAGCAGTAGCAACCCTACCCCTCCCAGTATCGCGGGCGACATCCGATCCGAGAGTTTGCCAGCAACCATTGCCATGACACCCGTTGCCAGGGGCCAAGGCGTCATCATCAGGCCAACCTCGGCCGGGGTCAGCGCCAGCTCATAGTGAAACAAAAACGGCAGAGAAACAAAGGCCAGCATCTGAGTCGTGAAAGAGGCAATTGAGGTCGCAAGCGACAAGCTGAATACTGGAATGCGCAGCAAATCAAACGGAAATAACGGCGCCGTTGCCGAAGCCTCCCGATGTACCAACAGCATTGCGGCTACAATCGCCAGCACCAGTTGGCCACCGATTAGCACCCCATTACTTTTGTGACCGATGCTCTCAATCGCGGTAATCGCCAAACCGATCATCATGGCACTCAATAAAGCGCTAACACCATCAAAAGGTTGCTGGCTACGATCGTTATCGGGAAGGCTGCGCAGCGCCAATACCATAGCAATCACGCCGAGGGGTAAATTGATGGCAAACAGCCAAGGCCAAGAAGCCACTGACAAGATCCCACCCGCCAGCGTCGGCCCCACGGTTGCGGACATGGCAACCACCAGCGCATTAATACCTATCGCGCCGCCCAGCTTGGCGCGCGGAACAATATAACGGATAAGTGCAGTATTCACACTCATCAGTCCCGCGGCCCCAAGGCCTTGTGCTACCCGAGCTAACGTCAACATCGGCATACTGTTTGCCAACATACAGGCCAGAGATGACACGATAAACATGGTCAACCCATACATATAGACAGTGCGATAACCATAGATCTCGCCCAAACGTGCAAAGGGGATCAGGCATACCACTACCGCCAACTGGTAACCGTTAACAATCCAGATTGCGCTGGCAGCGGTAATATTAAAATCCGTCGCAATGACGGGCAACGCAACATTGGCAACCACTGCATCCATCACCGCCAGTGTAATACTGATGGCAATCGTCAACATGGCATAGTATCGGAGTGGGGTCGGCAGACCATCTTCAGTGATACCGGGGGCGGCTGTTCTCATTATCCAGTCTTTATTCGGGCAAAGCGCGTCGGCTTGCAGATGAAGGCGAGTTAAGCAGCTTACTGATAATCCACGTTAATGGGAAGCCTGTGAGGAGAAGAGAAGGCCACGTCGGCAAGGCGCTAATGCAAAAGCATATAACAAAAGAAGCACAATAAGGCAGGAGAGGGACAGATCCCGTTGAATTACTGATAGCCCCACCTAAAACAGTCATACCCCTTTGATGAGAAAAAGGTCCTTGCCAGAGCCTGATTAACACAGTATCTGCGTACACGGGAATCTCTTGCAGACGAAACACCTGTGTTCTTCTAACAGAGATCCCCGGCTTTCGCCGAGGATGATGTGTGGGCAAGCAACTGCTCCCCTACGTATGGCCTAATTACTCGCTTCTGGCACGCGCCGGACGACGCTGACCATTACCTTGCGGGCGCGATGTGGCTGGTTTTCCCTGACCACCACGGCGAGGCTCACTGGAATGCGCCCCTTCCCCACTGCGTTGGCGACGCGGAGCCGTACTATGTCGCTCGCTGCCGGAACGATCACCACTGCGCGGTGCACCGCGCTGGCTTTGACGTCCGTTTTGAATTGGCTCAGCCTTAATGTTCGGATCGGGCTCAAACCCCGGAACCGCAACGCGTGGAATTTCGCGTTTCAGCAACCGTTCAATATCACGCAGCAGCTTGTGCTCATCGACACACACCAGCGACAGCGCTTCTCCGGTCGATTCCGCACGCCCGGTACGACCAATACGGTGCACGTAATCTTCTGGCACGTTGGGCAACTCATAGTTCACCACATGCGGCAATTGATCGATATCCAAACCGCGTGCGGCGATATCCGTTGCCACCAGCACCCGAATCGATCCTTCCTTAAAATTCGCCAGTGCGCGAGTACGAGCTCCCTGGCTCTTGTTACCATGGATAGCCGCTGCGGTAATGCCGTCTTTGCCCAATTGCTCGGCAAGATGGTTAGCGCCGTGCTTAGTGCGAGTAAACACCAACACCTGCTGCCAATTCTCTTTGCCGATCAGTAAAGAGAGCAGCTCACGTTTGCGTTTCTTATCGACAAAATGCACGTTCTGGGTCACCAGCTCTGATGGCGTATTACGACGCACCACTTCTACCGATGCAGGACGCGTCAGTAACGTATTGGCCAGCGCCTTAATTTCATCGGAGAAGGTGGCGGAAAACAGCAGGTTTTGGCGTTTGGCAGGCAATTTAGCGAGTACGCGGCGAATGTCGTGAATAAAGCCCATATCCAGCATCCGGTCCGCTTCATCCAGCACCAAGATTTCGATATGAGAAAGATCAACCGCATTCTGATGTTCCAGATCCAGCAATCGTCCTGGTGTTGCGACCAGAATGTCGACACCACCGCGCAACTTCATCATCTGCGGGTTGATACTGACACCGCCGAACACCACCAGCGAACGCAGCCGCAGGTATTTACTGTACGCCTGTACGTTCTCCCCAATTTGTGCGGCCAACTCACGTGTTGGTGTCAGGATCAATGCCCGGACCGGACGACGGCCTCTCACATCACTGGGCTTTGCGCTCAGGAGTTGCAACAACGGTAGGGTAAATCCGGCCGTTTTACCGGTGCCCGTTTGCGCACTTGCCATCAAATCCTGACCAGACAGCACGACGGGAATCGCCTGGCGTTGTACAGGCGTAGGTTCACGATAGCCCTGTTCTTCAACAGCACGGAGAATATCGGCGCTCAGGCCGAGAGATGAAAAAGACATAGAGAAAACAACTCCAGATCCACCCTGACCGAGCCAAAGCCGGTGCAGTTTTCAGGGGGAACATCAGGCGGGTTTGCCGAGCCACCATCAACCAAGGAATAACGACGTGAGCAACAACCACAATGAACGGGCACAAACTACGGTGCATAAGGCAGTTAGTGTAACAGAGATTTTACCTTCCCGATACGCCATCCTGATAGTCACTATTCCGAATCACAACGCGCAGCCAATGATCTCAACGACGAGCAAAAGGCATTTATGTGATTTGAATCACTTATAATAATCAAAAATACGCTAAATTTAATCATACGATTGATTAAATGAGGGCGTGTACCATGTTTTTCCAGGCTGCATCGCCTACACGCGGCGATCAAACCAAGCAGCGATTGTTGCAAGCGGCACTAGAAGTGTTTGGTGAGTTTGGTTTGCAAGCGGCGACGACGCGCGACATTGCCAAGCGTGCGGGCCAGAATATCGCAGCCATCACGTATCATTTTCACTCCAAAGAGGGATTATATCGCGCCGTGGCAAGCGCCATTGCCGATGAAGTGGCGCACACCTATCTCCCCCTGCGTGCAGAAATTGCCGATTACCTGCAACAACCTGCATGTACCCCAGAGCAGATCATGGTGTATCTGCACAAGCTGGTTCTGAGTTTTACCCGGCTGATGACCAGTCCGGAAACCCTGCATTTCAGCCGCTTTATGTCGCGCGAACAGCTGTCTCCTACGGATGCCTATCCGCTAATGCATGAACGTATTATTGCCCCGATGCACCAGTTGATGACGCAGCTTGTCGCAGGTTACACCGGGCTAGACAGTACCGACTTAAGAACTGTCATTCATACTCATGCATTGATAGGTGAAGCACTGGCATTTCGCGTTGCTAGGGAAACCATTCGTTTACGCGCGGGCTGGGATGACATTGGTCTGGAACAGGGTATGGCGATTAACGACGTGGTGACACAGCATATTGAACTGGTACTTAACGGTCTGAGAGACGCACATCACCGCTGATACCTTCAGCACGTATAGAGAGGGATGCTTTCCATGAGTAAAGTTAAATCGAGCGCGATGATCGTGGTGCTTTTGCTGCTGGCAGCCGCACTCTATGCTGGCTGGACGCACTATGCGCGCCGCGATACCCCCATTACGCTGTACGGCAACGTGGATATTCGCACGGTCAATCTGGCGTTTCGTGTTGGCGGACGTCTGGCGACCTTGCATGTGGACGAAGGTGACAGTGTCAAAGCAGGACAAACGATAGCCGAGTTGGATACCGCACCGCATAACAATGCGTTGCGTCAGGCTGACGCTAATGTTGCCAGTGCGGCGGCCCAGTTAGCACTGCTTCAGGAGGGTTACCGGCGTGAAGAGGTTGCCCAGGTACGCTCTCAAGTGGATCAAGCGCAAGCTGCCTACGATTACGCCGACAGTTTCTATCAACGTCAGCAAGGCATGTGGCGTAAAGGTGCCGTGGCACAAAATACCCTGGAAGATGCCCGTTCGGCGCGTCAGCAGGCACTCGCTACCCTGCAAGCCGCTAAAGAGAAATTGAGCCAATTCGAAAGCGGTAACCGTCCGCAGGAGATTGCCGCCGCACAGGCTGCATTGGTACAAGCACAAGCAGCGCAGGCTCAGGCCTCCCTTGATTTGAGCGATACAACGCTAACCTCTCCCTCTGATGGCGTAATCCTCACTCGCGCAGTTGAAGCAGGCAGCATGCTAAGCGCAGGCAGCACTGTGTTTACTCTCTCGTTGACTCGCCCCGTGTGGATTCGCGCCTACATTGATGAACCGCAGCTTGGACAGGCGAGGCCGGGGCGTGAGGTTCTGATTTACACTGACAGTCGCCCAGACCACCCCTATCATGGCACTGTTGGGTTTGTGTCACCCAGCGCAGAATTCACCCCCAAAAGCGTAGAAACACAAGCGTTACGCACAGACCTGGTTTACCGACTACGTATCATCGTCAACGATCCAGATGATCTGCTGCGCCAAGGAATGCCGGTAACGTTGCGCTTCGCCACTGACAACGTGACGCCATGAACAGCACCACGCCACGCATAACACTCGAAGGGGTAGAAAAAACCTTCCCTGGCAGCACCACACCAGCGTTGAAACCGCTCACTGCCACGCTTGATGCGGGTGCAGTTATCGGATTGGTGGGACCAGACGGCGCGGGTAAGACGACGTTGATCCGCATGCTAGCTGGTCTCTTAACACCCAGCAGTGGTACTTTGCGCGTAATGGGGCTCGATCCGGTCCACGATGACCGGCAACTGCATGCCATCCTCGGCTATATGCCGCAGAAGTTTGGGCTGTATGAAGACTTGACCGTGATGGAGAACCTGACGCTTTACGCCGACCTGCGCGGCATTACCGGCACACAGCGTCAGGAAACCTTTGAGCGTTTACTGACGTTTACCGACCTCACCCGTTTTACCACTCGTCTGGCCGGAAAGCTTTCTGGGGGCATGAAGCAAAAACTGGGGCTCGCTTGTACTTTGTTAGGCCAACCTAATGTTCTGTTACTGGATGAGCCAGGCGTTGGGGTTGATCCCATCTCGCGTCGCGAGCTCTGGCGCATGGTGCATGAACTTGCTGATGATGGCATGCTGATCCTGTGGAGCACCTCTTATCTTGATGAAGCAGAACAATGCCGTGATGTGCTGCTGCTGAATAACGGCGAACTGTTGTATCGCGGCGCACCGCAGGATCTTACCGCAACCATGGCAGGGCGCTGTGTTTTGGCGCATGCCGATGGCGTAGCGCACCGTACGTTGCTGCAACAGGCATTGCAACACTCTGCCGTCAGTGACGGTGTAATTCAAGGCAAGTATTTGCGTCTGATGCTTAAGGCAGGCGCAGACCCGCAGAGTCTGTGTAACGACTTACCGCTGAGGCCAGACGACATCGAAGAAACGGCCCCGCGCTTTGAAGATGCCTTTATCGATTTGTTGGGTGGCGGCCCTGAAGGGGACTCTTCTCTGGCACGCATCATGCCACGTATCCCGGATGATGGTGATGACAAGGTCATCGAAGCTCACCACCTGACCAAGAAATTCGGCGAATTTGTTGCGACCGATCGGGTAGATTTTACCGTGCGCCGCGGTGAGATTTTTGGCTTGCTCGGCCCTAACGGCGCCGGAAAATCAACCACGTTCAAGATGATGTGCGGGTTACTCACACCAACTGAAGGTCATGCTCGCGTACTGGGCATGGACCTTAAAATCAGCTCAGGCAAAGCGCGTCAGCATCTCGGGTACATGGCACAAAAATTTTCCCTGTACGGTAACCTGACCGTAGAACAAAACCTGCGTTTTTTCTCTGGCGTTTACGGTTTACGTGGCCGTCAACAACGAGAGAAAGTGGCTGCCATGACAGAGGCATTCAACTTCGGGCCTATCAGCCGACAAACACCGGACGCATTGCCGCTCGGATTCAAACAGCGCTTAGCCTTGGCCTGCGCCTTGATGCACGAACCGGATATCCTGTTTCTTGACGAACCTACCTCCGGCGTCGATCCCCTCACCCGCCGCGAATTCTGGATGCACATTAACGGTATGGTCAGCCGGGGCGTTACCGTCATGGTGACCACTCACTTTATGGATGAAGCGGAATATTGCGATCGTATCGGTTTGGTTTATCGCGGCAAACTGATTGCCAGCGGAACACCCGATGCATTAAAACAGCAGGCCATTACGCCAGACATGCCCGATCCAACCATGGAACAAGCGTTTATCGCCCTGATTCATGCCTACGATGCGGAGAATGCACATGACTAACGCCAACAGCACCCCTCTATCGGACAGCACCACATTTTCATGGCGGCGCTTGCGGGCATTGTGTCGTAAAGAGAGCAAGCAGATCGTGCGCGATCCTAGCAGCAGCCTGATTGCGTTTGTCATCCCATTAATGTTGCTGTTTATTTTTGGCTATGGCATCAATCTCGATTCCAGTCGCTTACACGTAGGTATCCTGCTGGAAGAGCAGAGTGAGGCAGCCCGTGATTTAGCCCAAACCTTTGCCGCATCTCCCTATATTGAGCCTACCATCAGCCGCGATCGCCAGGCGTTGATTCAATTGATGCAAGCGGGACGTATTCGCGGTTTGATCACCATTCCCAACGACTTTGCCGAGCAGTTGTCTCGTCCAGGAAGCCTGGCACCGATACAAGTGATCACTGACGGCAGTGAACCTAATACCGCCAATTTCGTTTCAGGCTATGTGCAAGGGGTATGGAAGGTCTGGCAGGAGCAACGCGCGTTAGCTCAGGGAGAGACATTTTCTCAACCGATTGAAGTACAGTTGCGCTATTGGTTTAACCCGGCGGCCGTCAGCCAGCATTTTATCATTCCTGGCGCCATCACCATTATTATGACCGTTATTGGCGCCATCCTGACCTCGTTAGTGATTGCCCGTGAATGGGAACGCGGCACCATGGAGGCGTTGCTGTCAACGCAGGTCACGCGTGCAGAACTGCTGCTGGCCAAATTGATCCCCTATTATGGGCTGGGTATGATAGCGATGGTGCTGTGTATGGTCGTTGCCGTCTTCGTGCTGCATGTCCCCTACCGCGGATCGCTATGGATACTGTTCGGTATCAGTAGCCTGTTTCTCGCCTGTACCCTTGGCATGGGGTTGCTGATTTCCACTCTGACACGCAATCAGTTCAATGCGGCTATGGTGGCACTGAATGCCGCTTTCTTGCCTGCGGTAATGCTCTCCGGGTTTATTTTTGAAATTGACAGCATGCCTGCGCTGGTGCGTGCGGTCTCTTACGTGATTCCAGCACGCTACTTCGTCAGTACGCTGCAGAGTTT
Source organism: Serratia marcescens (assembly GCA_015548865.1). Lineage (GTDB taxonomy): Bacteria > Pseudomonadota > Gammaproteobacteria > Enterobacterales > Enterobacteriaceae > Symbiopectobacterium > Symbiopectobacterium marcescens_A. Next base: position 90,324 of record JADMXW010000019.1, read on the forward strand.
GTTCCTGACGGGTAACGTGGTCAGCATCTTGCTGGTCAATCTCGGCTTTTTAACCGTTGCCACGCTGTTTTTCATTGGGCTTACCGCGTTGAAAACGCGCCGCAGATTGGATTAAGGGAGGCTCTCTATGTTTTACCGCTTATGGACGCTGATCGTTAAAGAGCTACAATCGCTGCTACGCGAACCACAAACCCGTAGCCTGCTGATTCTCCCCGTCGTGCTTCAGGTCTCCCTGTTTCCATTCGCTGCAACGCTTGATGTCACGAATGCCACCATCGCTATTTATAGCGAAGACAATGGTCCGGCTTCGATTGAACTGACTCAACGCATTGCTAACGCGCGTACCTTTTCTAAAGTGTTAACATTGCGCAGCCCACAGGCCATCGCCCCCACCATTGATAACCAGAAAGCGCTGCTACTGGTGAGGTTCCCTCCCGATTTCTCCCGCGATCTCGCCAACGGAGGCAGCACACCCCTTCAGGTGATTCTGGATGGACGGCGTTCTAACAGCGCTCAAATTGCGGCAAATGATATACAACAGATTGTTCAGAATTATGAACAAGAGTTGATGGCAGGAAAAACGCGTAATAACCAGAGTGAACTGGTGGTACGTCACTGGTATAACCCCAATTTGAACTACAAGTGGTTTGTGGTCCCTTCGCTTATCGCTATGATCACCACCATTGGCGTGCTAATTGTTACTGCGCTCTCTGTCGCACGCGAACGTGAGCAGGGAACGCTGGACCAACTGTTGGTATCGCCACTGGCGACTTGGCAAATTTTTATTGGTAAAGCAGTTCCGGCACTGATTGTCGCCACCGGCCAGGCTACCATCGTGCTATTGGCGGGTATCTTCGCTTATCAAATCCCGTTTGCAGGTTCACTGCTGCTGTTCTATGCCGCTATGTTGCTGTACGGCCTGTCTCTGGTAGGGTTTGGTTTACTGATTTCGTCTCTGTGCGCCACGCAGCAACAGGCTTTTATCGGTGTATTCGTTTTTCTGATGCCCGCCATCCTGCTCTCAGGCTACGTTTCCCCCGTGGAAAACATGCCACTTTGGCTGCAAAACCTGACCTGGGTAAACCCCATCCGCCATTTCACAGACATCACCAAGCAGATATACCTGAAAGGGGCGGATTTCAACGTGATATGGCACAGCCTGTGGCCATTGCTGGCTATCACGGCAACGACCGGCAGTGCTGCCTATGGCTTGTTCAGGCGAAATATGTCGTGAGTGACCCATAAAAAAGCCCCGTGCATACGACTGCGCACGGGGCCATGTACTCGTTATATACCCGCCATCTTACAACGCGAATGACTTAGGGTATAACGTGTTGCATCTTAACGGCGGTTGCCGAAAATACGCAGCAGCATCAGGAACAGGTTGATAAAGTCCAGGTAAAGCGTCAGTGCACCCACAATGGCGTATTTGCGGAAGTTATCGCTATCATCGGCAGAGAGTTGCTCACCGATATTCTTCAATTTTTGCGTGTCATATGCCGTCAGGCCAACAAACACCACCACGCCGATATACGTCACTGCCCACATCAACGCATCACTTTTCAGCCAGATGTTGACTAACGAGGCGAGCACGATACCGATCAGACCCATAAACAGCATGCTGCCCAGACCACTCAGGTCGCGTTTAGTAGTGTGACCGTAAAGGCTCATGGCACCAAACATCCCCGCCGTAATGACAAAAGTGCTGGCGATAGATTGTCCCGAATAGAGGATAAAAATGCTGGAAAGCGTCAATCCGGTCAACGCCGAATAGAGCATAAACAGCCCTGTCGCTACGCTACCGCTTAAGCGCTGCACCATACCGGAAATCACGAACACCAAACCAAGCTGAGCGATGATCAGCCCGAAAAAGGTAATCCGGCTGGAAAAGACAAAACTCATTATCGCGGGGGACTGTGCCGCATACCAGGAAACAAACGCCGTCAGCAATAAACCGCAGGTCATCCAGCCATAGACCTGCGCCATATACGCCTGAAGGCCACTATTAGCGCGTTCGACTATCGAATCGCCTGAACGAGGGAACCGATCCATGATACTACCCTTACGTTGCTGTCTGGCACAGCAGACAGAGATTGTGACTCGGGCGTACATCGCCCACCACTTATTAGTGTATCACAGGGTGCTATACCGCATGTGGCGAAAATCACGCCAACCTCAACAGGTGAAAATTAAACGAAGAAGATGAAACATATCGAGCGTTATACCCTAAAGAATTCGAGTTGTGGGGCAACACTTTCACGTTTTGAACAGCGCTGGCACGAAGTGCGAACCTCAAGAATGAGGGGGGGCACTCATCTCGATAAACCTACGCAGTTAAGTGAGTCGGATGACAAATTTGCCGTGTGCAGAGTTGAACACCGCTTACGTCGGCTCGTAAGCGGTGAGGCTCAAAGATGGGTCGACTAGCGAGTACCGCCACAACGCACATGCAATTGAAGCATGACGGGTATAATTACCACCGTTGAGCGGCAGCATGATCACTGTCACGCGCATCCACCCAGCGCTCGCCTTCTGGCGTCGCTTCTCGTTTCCAGAACGGTGCACGGGTTTTCAGGTAATCCATGATAAATTGCGCAGCGTCAAAGGCAGCCTGACGGTGTGCCGCGCTCACGCCAACAAATACGATTTCATCACCGGGATAAAGTGGCCCAACACGGTGGATCACATAGACACGCGGCAACGCCCAGCGTTCTCTGGCCTGCAGAACGATCTCCGCCAGCGCTTTCTCTGTCATCCCTGGATAGTGTTCCAGCGTCAATGCACTAACATGGGAAGCCAGATTATGGTTGCGGACTTTACCCGTAAACGTCACCACGGCGCCATCTTCGTCGCACTGTGCCAACCACTGATAGGCTTGCCCCACGTCAAACAGTGCTGTTCCTACCTCTATCCGGGTTTCCGGCTGCGGATTCACTGACATCATCAACCTCCGGTTACCGGTGGAAAAAACGCGACTTCATCACCATCACGTAGAGGATGTGAGGGTTCCACCAACGCCTGATTCACTGCGGTTAACAATTTGCCGGATTCCAGCGCCAGCGCCCAGCGTTCACCGCGCGCTACCAGAGCCTGTCGCAAATCTTCCACGTTGGAAAACTCAGCAGGAAGGCTAAGTGAATCTGTTTGTGTCAGTTCTCGAACCTGAGCGAAAAACAGCACGTTGATCATTCCACCTCCGTCTGAAAATCTCCAGATTTGCCACCGCTCTTTGCCAGCAAACGCACGGGGCCAATAACCATGTCTTTTTGCACCGCTTTGCACATGTCATAAATGGTCAACGCGGCTATCGAGGCTGCGGTCAGCGCTTCCATCTCAACGCCTGTTTTACCCGTTAAACGGCACAGCGCCTCGATGCGAACGCGGTTGTGTTCAGGCTCGGCCGTCAGATCGACAGCAACTTTGCTTAACAACAGAGGATGACATAGAGGAATCAGTTCCCAAGTGCGTTTGGCCGCCTGAATTCCTGCAATACGTGCGGTGGCGAACACATCACCTTTATGGTGTTGACCATTGATAATCATTGACAGTGTTTGTGCTGACATGGTGACAAACGCTTGCGCACGCGCCTCTCGCACTGTTTCGGCTTTTGCTGATACGTCTACCATGGCGGCTTCGCCAGAGGCATTAATGTGAGTGAGCTGAGATGACATGGTTAATTCGATTTCTTTAAATGAGGGAAAAAATTGCACGGTTTTTGTCGGGCATCCAACTGCTCCTTGATGATACGTTCCCAAGCCGTGCGACAAGCGCGTGTCGAACCGGGCACGGCAAAAATAACCGTTTGATTTGCCAGTCCGGCAATAGCGCGAGATTGAATGGTGGCAGTGCCGATATCCTCATAGGAGACCATACGGAACAATTCGCCAAATCCCTCAATCGGGCGATCGAACAACGGCGCAATCGCTTCAGGCGTAATGTCACCCGGCGTAAATCCCGTCCCGCCGTTGATCAGAATAACCTGCACCGTCTCGCTGGCAATCCAAGCGGCAACCTGAGCCTGAACCTGATAGCGGTTTTCTTTGACAATGGCGCTGTCCACGATCTGGTGTCCCGCTTCATGCGCCGCTTCGCGCAAATAATCACCAGAGGTATCATCTTGCGCAGTTCGACGCGCAGAAACGGTCAATACTGCGATTCGCAGCGGAATAAAGTCATCACTGACCTTGCTCATATCACACACCTCTTAGTACGGAAAATCGCCAGTAACACGAAGAGTAGCTATACCCGCCATACTTCAAGCTACAGGTACGTTGGCTGCATTCGCTATTCGGCCCATCCCTGTGCACCAGCGCTTACGAAGCCGCCACAAACGGCGTTCGAAACGTGAACGTTTTGTCCTGCAACTCGAATATTTAGGGTATATCAGCCACCAATAAACGAAAGGTTCTGCGTTATGCCGCTATTGCCGTCATGCAGGAAATGAGTCTGCTTTTTCAGCGATAACCCACCCGCAATACGCAATGTCAGAGCGTCCATTTGGCTATCTTCCGCCAGCAGATCGCGCAAGGGAATACCCTGTTCGCCAAACAGGCACAGGTGCAAGTTACCCACGGCAGAAACACGCAGACGGTTACAGCTCAGGCAAAAATCTTTTTCGTACGGCATGATCAGACCAATTTCGCCCTGATAATCATCATGACGAAACACCTGCGCCGGGCCATCACTGCGGCCACGCGGTACCAGTTGCCAGCCTTGAGCTAATAATTTATCGCGAATTACCGTACCGGGCAGATGATGACGAGCAAACAGTTCCCTTCCCTCCCCGGTCTCCATCAACTCGATAAAACGCAGTTGGATGGGTCGGTCTTTTATCCAGTGCAGAAAAGCATTCAGCTGATTATCGTTCACATCACGCATCAGAACGGTATTCACTTTAACTTTGGCAAAACCGCAGTCAAAGGCTGCATCGATCCCTGCCATCACCTGATGGAACTTATCTTGTCCAGTGATAGCGTGGAATTGTCGAGCATCTAGACTATCAACACTGACATTCAGCGCCGTTAGCCCTGCATCACGCCATAATGCAACATCGCGCGCCAGTCGATAGCCGTTAGTGGTCACCGCCAGGGTTTGGATCGAAGGGTTTTCTCGGATGGCTGCCAAAATCTCAACAAAGTCACGCCTTAAGGAGGGTTCTCCCCCTGTCAAACGGACCTTCTCGGTACCGAGCGCAGCAAAAGCGCGGCTAACACGACGAATCTCATCCAGAGAGAGAAAACGCTTTGTGTGTGCGCCAGAAGGCTGGTAACCCTCAGGCAAGCAGTAGGTGCAACGAAAGTTGCATACATCTGTGATCGAAAGGCGCAAATAATAAAACTTGCGCGCAAACGCATCAGTCAATTGACTTAGCATAAACACCTTTCCAAATTCGGGAGGTGCGGGCATTTCTCCCCTGCACCCTGGTGGCCTCGAGGGCCACGGCCAGAGCACCATATGATGCTGTTACTGCTACATCACTTAGGCACAAAGGCTAGGAGCTTGATTTCATCAAGAAGAGTCTAGCGTTACTCACGCATTACGTCACCCCAATATTCGTTATGTATTTATCTATATAACGGATATATAAAGGTTTTTTCTCTTCCGCTGGGTTTCAGCATAGTCGAAAAGGGGTGGAAAAAATTGTCGTAAATCATCCTGAGGCAAAGATTTTTGGTTTTTTTCGCCTTTATGAGAGAAATCAGCTACCTTAGCCACGAGAATTCCCCCTTCTTTTGTAAAAGGTCTCTATGCGCAATCGCACGTTATCCGATCTCGACAAGGTTGTCGCGCTGGGTGGCGGACACGGCCTTGGTCGTGTTATGTCATCACTTTCCTCATTAGGTTCACGACTGACCGGAATTGTTACGACCACCGATAACGGCGGCTCAACGGGAAGGATTCGCCGAGCAGAAGGTGGCATCGCCTGGGGAGACATGCGCAACTGCCTGAATCAACTGATTACCAGTCCCAGTGTTGCCTCTGCCATGTTTGAATATCGCTTCACCGGCAGCGGCGAACTCGCTGGGCATAATTTGGGCAATCTGATGCTCAAGGCGTTGGATCATCTCAGCGTTCGGCCTTTAGAAGCGATTAACCTGATTCGTGGGTTACTAAAAGTGGACGCAGTGCTGATCCCGATGTCAGAACACCCCGTCGATCTGGTGGCGACTGACGAGAACGGAAACCAAATTTACGGCGAAGTCCAAATCGACAACTTGAACGCCCTCCCACACGACCTGCAACTCCACCCGGCGGTCAAGGCAACCCAGGAAGCAATTGATGCCATCAATCAGGCAGACTTAATCCTGATCGGCCCCGGCAGTTTCCTTACCAGCCTGATGCCTCTGCTGTTATTGGAGGATTTGGCGCGTGCGTTGCGTCGTACGCCTGCGCCGATGGTCTATATTGGCAACCTGGGCCGTGAACTCAATCAGGCTGCTGCCCACATGACGCTGGCACAAAAGCTCGCCATGATAGAAAGCAAGGTGGGACGTAAAGTTGTGGATGCGGTTATCGTCAGTCCACACACCCATGTGCAAGGCATCGACAATCGCATCATCGTGCAACAGCCATTGAGCGCGGCAGATGTGCCGCACCACCACGATCGAGAACTGCTGCGGCAGGCGTTGGAAATCACCCTGCAACGCCTGGGCTAAAACCTCAGCATCGACATGCTATTCGCTGCGCAACCACGGGGTATGAGTGACACCAACCAAAATGCCTTCCGGGCTAAGGAAGCGAGTCACCCATTGCCCCCAGGGTTCAAGGCGATTATCCACCAGCAATACATAACCCGCTTGCTTAACTGCGGTCGTGGCTGCCGTCATATCGTTGACCTCAAACTCCAGCCAGCTTTGCGGTACTGTGACGTCATCTGGCCAGAGCTCAGTGCCAAAGCAAGATTGGCTAGCCTGTGTCAACGGCCACAGCGCAAAATGCTTCACACCGCCCAATGTATCAGCAACCAGATAATCACTCGCCTCTGCCAACGGCTTAAGCGGCAAACGCAGCGTGTCCAGATAAAGCGCCCGACTTTCTGTCGAGTCCGAAGTGATCGGGCCAAAGCCTGCGATAAAGAGTACATCTACGTCCGGTATAGGAAATGTCATGTCGGCTCCTTGCTCTCACAGGGGAATCAGGATGCGGCGATAAATCGCTCGCGTAAAGCGTGAATCTGGTCTCTCAACGCAGCAGCCTCTTCAAACTCCAGATTTTGCGCGTGCGTCAGCATTTGACCTTCCAATTCACGGATTTTTTGCTCCAGCGCTTTTGGCGTCAGTGCATGATATTCTGCGGCTGGCTCGGCAACTTTACGCCCCGTACGCCCTTTCCCTTTCTGCGTCGGCTGCCCCAATTGCAAAATATCGTCAATTTTCTTGTTAAGACCAGTAGGCACAATACCGTGTGCTTCGTTATACGCCTGCTGCTTCTCGCGTCGCCGCTCCGTTTCCTGGATAGCACGCTGCATGGAAGGCGTTATCTTGTCACCGTACAGAATGGCCTTACCATTGAGGTTACGTGCGGCACGGCCAATCGTCTGAATCAAGGAACGTTCCGAGCGGAGGAAGCCTTCTTTATCCGCATCCAGTATTGCCACCAGCGATACTTCGGGCATGTCCAACCCTTCCCTGAGCAGGTTAATGCCCACCAACACGTCAAATTCGCCCAGTCGCAGGTCACGGATAATTTCCACGCGTTCGACGGTATCAATGTCTGAGTGTAGATAACGCACTCGTTCACCGTGCTCTTCCAAATATTCGGTGAGATCTTCCGCCATGCGCTTAGTCAATGTGGTCACCAGCACACGCTCGTTCAATGCCACGCGTTTACGGATTTCAGACAACAAATCGTCTACCTGCGTTGCAACCGGACGCACTTCCAGTAGCGGATCGAGCAGGCCCGTAGGACGCACCACCTGATCGATGACATCACCGCCAGAATGTTCCAATTCATAATTACCTGGCGTTGCCGATACATAGATCGTTTGTGGCGCGAGTGCTTGAAACTCTTCAAACTTCATCGGACGGTTATCCAACGCGGAGGGCAGTCGAAAACCATACTCAACCAGCGTCTCTTTACGCGCTCGGTCACCACGGTACATGCCGCCCAATTGCGGGATAGTCACATGAGATTCATCGATAACCAGCAAACCATCGGCAGGAAGGTAGTCAAACAGCGTCGGTGGCGGCTCGCCTGGGCCACGGCCAGAGAGGTAGCGCGAATAGTTTTCGATACCGGAGCAATAACCGAGTTCGTTCATCATCTCAAGATCGAATTGGGTTCTCTGTGTCAGACGCTGTTCTTCCAGAAGTTTATTGTTTTCCAACAATACTTTGCGGCGCTCTGCAAGATCCACTTTGATATCTTCCATCGCCTGGAGAATACGTTCACGCGGCGTAACGTAATGCGTTTTCGGATAGATGGTATAACGCGGTACCGTTTGTAATTGCTGCCCAGTGAGCGGGTCGAACAGCGTCAGACGTTCAACCTCTTCATCGAACAGTTCGACGCGCAGCGCTATCTCGTCAGATTCCGCCGGAAAAATATCGATGACTTCCCCGCGCACACGAAAAGTCCCTCGCGTAAAAGCCTGATCGTTACGCGAATACTGCAACTCGGTAAGTCGGCGCAAGATTGAACGCTGATCGATGATCATGCCCACTGTGAGGTGCAACATCATTTTCAGGTAGAGATCGGGATCACCCAACCCATAGATGGCGGAGACTGATGCCACCACCACCACATCACGTCGCTCCAGCAACGCTTTGGTCGCCGACAAGCGCATCTGCTCGATATGCTCGTTGACCGACGCATCTTTCTCAATGAAAGTGTCCGAGCTGGGCACATAGGCTTCTGGCTGGTAGTAGTCATAGTAAGAGACAAAATACTCGACCGCATTGTCAGGAAAAAACGCTTTCATCTCACCATAAAGCTGGGCAGCTAGCGTTTTGTTGGGCGCCAGCACCATGGTGGGACGATTGAGATCCGCAATCACATTGGCAATGGTAAAGGTTTTTCCCGAACCGGTTACCCCCAGCAACGTCTGATGCGCCAACCCCGCCTCTAATCCCTCTTCCAGCAAACGGATCGCTTCAGGCTGGTCGCCTGAGGGGGTAAACTCGGAATGCAGTTTAAAGGGTTTGCTCATGAACAACCTGCCAGCCAGTGGACCGAACGCCACCGGAGTCGGCAACGCACAGTCGAATTTAACAATAATAATATACCCTAAATAATTCGAGTGGCAGGACAAAACGTTAACGTTTTGAACAGCGCTTGTGCTGGCCCGAAGGGTAAATCTCAGGGATGAGATTCATACATCCCAATGCGCTTACTCCAGTAAGTGATTCGGGTGAATGAGTGCAACCAACGCATATGCAACTTGAAGTATGACGGGTATAAGACGTCAAGCATAGCACTAACACTACGCCTCAGAAATCCGTTTGCCACTAGTATACTGGATATAAAAACAGTACGCAGTACTTTATTGATGAAAATACGGTGCAAGTTTAAACACATCACTCGCCAAAATGCTTTGCGGTCAAAGCAATGCAAAATAAAAATGGCGCTAACACAGCAGGAAAGATTTATCCAGTTAAAAATGTGCTATTTATCCCCAGAAAATGCGTTTTGATTAACAAAGTGGTTAGACCAGTGCTGGGAAAATATGCAACCATTAGCTATATGTAAATCGAGACTTGATTTTAATTAACTTTATGATTTTCATTAATAAATCAAAAAAGAGGAGAATCACGTCAACCCAACGAAAACCCGCGCCACCTCTCGCTTCCCGCCGCTTTTCTAAACCTAATACACATAGTTATCCACAGAAGTAGTGGATAACTCCCACAAGCCCGCATGCCTGCTGCATTAATTAAATATCTTATTGTTATGTCGCTCATGCAAATCAGGACTTTTTTACCGTTGCTGCAAAAATTTTAGCTGCATGCGAACTTTTGCCGCTTTGCACAAAAAAGCGCCTTGGCGCACAACACGCTTGTGAAACCCCGTAGCCTTGAAATTATTTCTACCCGACATACTTCATGCTGCAAGCGTGTTACCTATGCTGGGTATTCAATCGCCTTCACCCCGAGGCCCCTGGCTTTACGCGGGAAATGACGCCGCTACGCGGTGCCTTCGGAGCCCGAGCCCACTAACGGGCCGCCAGCGACGCGGAAAACTCGTCTCATCTCTGAGATTCACCCTTCGGGCCAGCACAAGCGCTGTTCAAAACGTTAACGTTTTGTCCTGCATCTCTAATTATTTAAGGTATAAATCCATTGCTTGATTTTTATTGCATTGAAAATAAAAGTTGACTTATGGAAAATAAATTCATAAGCATCTCATACTCCAATGAACATTATATGAGATGCTGTTATTGACTTACTTAAATATGGATCTGGATAGAAAATAAAAATTATCAGAATGACTGAATAGGTTCATCCTTACTCGATACTGAAAAAACCCCGCCTTCCTTAATAATATCGTTCACATCTTCAACATCAAGAGAATCTAGAGCTTCGTCTAATAGACTATCTACAGAAGCATACAATTTATTATGGATATGCATATAATCTTCGCTATTGTCATCAATATATTGGTCATCAAACTCAAATCCAGCCTCACTTTCATTTTCTTCAGCTATGGAATCTAACGCGCTCGTCCCCTGCCTCATCAATGTCGCAAGTAAAAATTTAAATTTATCTCCCGGAATCTCCCCTTTCGCCTCCTGTTTGCCATCACTGACTCTCACTATGACCGTACCTTTCTCATTATTGTTACTAGGTAGATTAAAGGTCACTTTATTACCTTGAATGTCATCCAGCGCAATAACCCCTGTTCTTGTACATTCATACATCGCTTCTGAAGAATTGATAAGACGTATAATATTATTATCGATCTGACGATAGAGCTCTTTATTTCCCTTGCGTATACTGCCGAAGGTAAAAAAATTAATAATATATTCCAGCAATCCTTTTGGAGATAAAGCCTTATTTATTTCCCCTTGATTTTCTGCACCAGCTGCACACACAGCCATATTGCATAATGTACTAATGCTTGTCATCATAACCACCTTAGCTGATAAGAAATACTTAATGGATAAGTTGACATTATTGTCAGACGGTTAAGCTTCAGTAAGAAGGTTAATGCCTTATTTTTTGCATCAGGCAATAGCGTGTCAGACACGCAGCAATGTAATATCCAGATACGCTCCCAAATTCTGTGTATGCGGCGCATCAACATAAGGAATCTCGCCGAGCAACGGTGCGTGCAAATGGTATTGCAACGTATCCAGATAGGCCTGATGCCAGCGCCCTGCCGGTTGGATATCATTGGCAATCCAGCCTGCCAACGTCAATCCCGCATGCGCAACTGCTTGAGCCGTAAGTAATGCGTGATTGATGCAGCCCAGTTTAACACCGACAACCAGGATCACCGGCAGTTGCTCACGCAACACCCAATCGGCAAATGTATGTTGTGGTGTCAACGGCGTAAACCATCCACCAGCGCCTTCCACCAGAACCCAGTCAGCTTTAGCCGTTAATTTGGTCAAGCCCTGAGACATCACATCGAAATCAATCGGTTTCTGCTCTACCGCGCTTACTATATGCGGTGAGGTTGGTTCGACAAACACCAACGGGTTTACTTCATCGTAAGTGAGCGGCACACTGCTACATGCTTGCAGATGTCTGGCATCTTCATTACGTATGCCCAGAGAAGTGTTTTGCGCACCGGAAGCAACAGGCTTATAGCCCGCACAACGGAACCCTGCCTTCTCAGCGGCTTGTAGCAATGCCCCGCTGGCAATGGTTTTGCCCACTTCAGTATCTGTCCCGGTAACAAACCAACGTTTAGTCACGATAAATAATTCCATAAATCAAATGATAACTTAGGGGAAAACCACCAGGTGCAGCGGGGTATACCTGCGCTAACGCTTGTAGACGACGACGGGTGAGTAAACCGCGTGCGCGATCGCCGTGCAACCAGGTAGCACCAATCCCTTTCAGGGAGTGCATCACATCGGTCACCGTAGGAAAGCGGTAGCTCAACGTTTGTGGATAGAGTCGATGGCGGTAAGGACGGCAGGCATCAGCAATCTGAGCCAGCGGCAAAAAGTGATTAACCCGCTTTGAACCATCCAAGCGCAGCCACGCTTGCGCCAGTTCGCCGAGAGAGCCTTCTGCCAAAGTAGAAAAGACCACCACGCCGCCAGGACGAGTAGCCCGATAACACGATGCAATAGCACGCGGTAAATCTTCACACCACTGCACTGCCAGATTGCTAAAACAGAGATCGATGCTTGCATCGGCTAACGGCAAATGCTCAATATCACCTTGTACATAAACATCTGCACTATGCTCAGCTGCCGCCTGCTGCAACATGCCAGCAGAAAGATCCAACGCAACGACCTGTTTACCGAGTGCACGCCACCGTTGGCTAAAATATCCCGTACCACATCCTGCATCCAAGACCCGTTGCCCAGCAAGCGGTGTCGCCAACGTCATTAGATGCTCTCCGCTGGTGCGTTGTAACTCGGCGAAACGCGCATAGCGCTGTGCTGCTCGGCCAAAGGCATGTGCGATGGCTCGCTTGTTATACAATTCATTACTCATCAGCGCCCTCCTCTTGCTCACGCGCCGCCGTATGCAAAGCATCAAGCAGACGGGCGATGTCATCATCGGTATGGGCAGCGGTCAGTGTTATGCGCAGTCGTGCACTGCCGGGTGGCACTGTCGGTGGACGCATGGCACTAACCCCAATCCCTTGCTGACGTAAACGGTGTGCCACGCGTAAGGCCGCAGTGTTATCACCGACAATCAGCGGTTGAATGGGACTCTGCGACGGCATTAAGAGAAAGGGTAAATCCTCAGCACCTGCGCGAAACTGGGCGATATGGCGGCCTAACGTCTGGCGTAGTGCATCTCCCTGCTGAATGCAGGTTAGCGCCGCGCGCAATGCGCACGCCTGAGCGGGGGGCATACTGGTGCTGTAAATCAAATGACGGGCAAACTGTAATAAATATTCAGCTACCGGTTCGCTGCACAGCAAGGCCGCGCCGCTAACGCCAAATGCCTTACCAAAGGTCACGATCAACAATTCGGGTTTTACCCCTTGCTGCCAGCAGCTCCCGCGACCTTGCTCACCGCACACGCCAACACCGTGTGCGTCATCCACCATTAGCCAGGCTCCGTGCGCCTTCGTCAGCGCATGGAGTGCGCCCAAAGGTGCACTGTCGCCGTCCATACTGAAGATGCCTTCTGTCACAGCCAAGGTTTCACCCTGCGAGCAGCCTTCCAGCAGCCGTTGTAGTGCGGCTGGCTGATTGTGAGCAAAACGACGCAGCGTGGCCGATGACTGAGTGGCTGCTTCCAGTAAAGACGCGTGACTGAGTTTGTCCGCTAAAATCCGATCTTGTCCCTGCATCAGGGCAGCAACAACCCCCTGATTTGCCGCATAGCCGGAGATGAACAACAGCGCACGCGGATAACCCAACCATTGCGCTAGTTCGCCCTCCAACGCCGCATGAGCGTCGGTATAACCCGTTACGTGCCCCGAGCCTCCGCTGCCAACACCATAGCGAGTCGCGCCCGTTTGCCAGGCGTCAATAATGGCAGGGTGCTGACTTAACCCCAGGTAATCATTGCTGGAAAAATTCAGGTAACGTTGCCCCTGCTGTACCAGCCAGCGACCGCCACCGTGATTGACAATACGTGAGCGATAAGCATCTTCTGTACGGCGCTGTACCAACGCCGCGTCTATCCTTTTTTGCCATCCCATGCTGGTTACACTGCAGCGTTATAGAACTGTTCGGTATCAGCTTCCAGCATCTGTTGTGCCAAACGTTGCTGCTGCTGGTTATCCCCTGCATCCGTTTCTGTTTGCTGCGGGTTGAGGCCGAGTTTACGGAACAAGATCAAGTCCTTATCTTCTTTGGGATTGGGCGTGGTTAGCAATTTGCAGCCATAAAAAATGGAGTTAGCACCCGCCATAAAACACATGGCCTGAGTCTGCTCGCTCATTTGCTCGCGCCCGGCAGAGAGGCGCACATGAGAGGTGGGCATCATGATGCGCGCTACGGCGATAGTGCGGATAAAATCGAAAGGCTCAACGTCGTCGTTATTTTCCAGTGGCGTCCCTTTCACTTTCACCAGCATATTGATCGGCACACTTTCCGGCGGCGTCGGCAGGTTTGCCAATTGCACCAGCAATCCGGCCCGATCGCGGACCGTCTCGCCCAATCCAACAATGCCGCCGGAGCAAACTTTGATTCCTGCGTGGCGCACTTTATCCAGCGTATCCAGTCGCTCCTGATAAGTGCGAGTAGTAATGATATTGCCGTAGAACTCCGGCGAGGTATCCAGGTTATGGTTATAGAAATCCAGTCCAGCATCTGCCAACCGTTCCGCCTGATCACCATGCAAGGTACCCAGCGTCATGCACGTTTCCATCCCCATTTCCTTGACGCCCTTCACCATCTGCTCCAGATAGGGCATATCGCGTTCATGCGGGTTTTTCCAGGCGGCTCCCATGCAAAAACGGGTTGAACCCGCCGCTTTAGCCTGACGTGCGGAATCCAGCACCTGCTCCACCTGCATCAGTCGCTCTGCTTCCAGCCCGGTGCGATAGCGCGCACTTTGCGGGCAATACTTGCAATCCTCCGGACAGGCACCGGTTTTGATGGAGAGCAGCGTGCTCACCTGTACCTGCCGAGGATCGAAGTGCTGCCGATGTACCTGCTGTGCTTCAAACATCAGTTCTAAAAAGGGTTTATCAAACAGTTGTTGCGCTTGCTCCAGCGTCCAGTAAATACGTTCTGCCATAGGGTTGGCCTCTTTGCTCAACAGGGTGCTATGCCGTCTGTGCGGCATGAAAATGTGGCATAAGTGTAAATGACGAGGCTATACTGTCAACCAAATCAATGTTAATTTAGTTTACAATGCGGTTTATTAATCATGTTGCTCTCTCGCGCGGATTTGGATTTCGATCAACGCCATATCTGGCACCCTTACACATCAATGACGCAGCCACTCCCGTGTTATCCAGTGGTCTCTGCCCACGGTTATCATTTGCACCTGGACGATGGGCGGGAACTGGTGGATGGCATGTCTTCCTGGTGGGCAGCCATTCACGGCTACAACCATCCCCGCCTCAATCAAGCATTGCTGCAACAAATGAGCCAGATGTCGCATGTGATGTTTGGCGGCATCACACATCCTCAGGCGATCACACTGTGCCAGCGGCTAGTCACCATGACACCCACACCGTTAGAGTGCGTGTTTTTAGCCGATTCTGGGTCGGTGGCAGTGGAAGTGGCACTCAAAATGGCCCTGCAATACTGGCAGGCCCGCGGCGAACGCCGGGCGCGTTTTTTGACCCTGCGGCACGGTTATCACGGTGATACCTTTGGGGCGATGTCGGTGTGCGATCCTCTCAATGCCATGCACAGCCTCTATCAGGGATATCTGCCCGCACATCTGTTTGCTGATGCGCCCCGCAGCCGTTTTGATGAAGCATGGCAAGAATCGGATATCCAACCGCTTCACCACATGTTGGAAGCACACAGTAACGACATTGCCGCTGTTATCCTTGAACCGGTAGTACAAGGTGCAGGCGGTATGCGTATCTACCACCCCACCTACCTCAAACGCGTGCGCGAGTTGTGCGACCGATACGGTATCTTGCTGATAGCAGACGAAATTGCGACCGGATTTGGCCGCACGGGTAAGTTGTTCGCCTGTGAGCATGCTGGTATCGCCCCTGATATTCTCTGCCTGGGTAAAGCGTTAACCGGAGGATATCTGACGCTTTCCGCTACCTTAACTACGCGGCAGGTCGCGAACACCATCAGCAATGGTGAGGCTGGTTGCTTCATGCACGGTCCCACGTTTATGGCTAACCCTCTGGCCTGTGCTGCAGCCAATGCCAGTCTTGCCTTGCTGGCAGAAGGTGAATGGCATCAACAAGTTCGGGCGATCGAACGCCAATTACACGATGAGTTATTACCATTAATCGATGCGGCACGGGTAGCAGATGTGCGCATTCTGGGAGCCATTGGCGTGGTTGAAACCACACGCCCGGTGGATGTGGCACGTATACAACGATTTTTTGTCGAACGGGGCGTGTGGATTCGTCCCTTTGGTAAGCTGCTCTATCTGATGCCTCCCTATATTATCTCGCCAGAGGCATTGAGTCGGTTGACGGGGGCACTGCGTGACGCGGTAGAGCGCGCAGCGTTGTTTCAATAACGATAGGGAATGTCGATGGGAAAAAACTGTGATCTGTGGCACGCCAAATTGATTAGCGCTATGATAATCGTCTCAGCTTATCAGGAACTTCCCATGCGTAATACGACAATCCTTTGCGGGCAGTATTTACGCGCTTTCGCACTTATTTATCTGTGTCTGTTCGCAGGTAATGCGATATCCGCGTTACTCCCGCTGACTATTCCCGGCAGCATTATCGGCATGCTAATCCTTTTCTCCTTGTTGGCCTCACAAATTCTTCCCGCCAAGTGGGTCAAGCCTGGTTGCCATTTAATGATTCGTTATATGGCACTGCTTTTTGTGCCTATCGGCGTCGGCGTAATGAATTACTATGACCTGCTGACCAAGCAATTCGGTCCGATCGTCGTGTCCTGTTTAATCAGCACGCTGATAGTGATGCTGGTGGTTGGTTTTAGCACACAGATTATGCAACGTGAGCGCATCATTACGACGCACGAAACATCCGAGGATGGGGAAGGGAAAAAATAATGTTGTCCAATATCTGGTGGTCACTACCTCTCACGCTGCTAACCTTCTTCGCTGCGCGCAAACTGGCTATCAAATGCAAAATGCCATTATTAAATCCCCTACTGGTGTCGATGGCAATCCTGATCCCTGTGTTACTGCTGCTTAATATTCCTTACGAAAACTATTTTGCTGGCAGTAAGGTGCTCAACGATCTGTTGCAGCCAGCGGTAGTCGCGTTAGCGTTCCCACTCTATGAGCAATTACACCAAATCCGTACGCGCTGGAAATCGATTATCAGCGTCTGCTTTATCGGCAGCATGGCGGCTATTATATCCGGAACAGTCATTGCATTATGGCTAGGGGCGACACCAGAGATAGCCGCATCAGTTCTACCAAAGTCAGTGACCACGCCCATTGCCATGGCTGTCGCAAGCACTATCGGCGGTATTCCCGCCATCAGCGCCGTGTGCGTAATTTTTGTCGGGATCCTTGGCGCCGTATTCGGCCATACCCTGTTTAATCGTGTGGGCATTCATACCAAAGCCGCCCGCGGCCTTTCCATGGGCACGGCATCCCATGCTTTGGGTACTGCACGCTGCGTAGAGCTCGATTTTCAGGAAGGTGCATTCAGTTCACTGGCGCTGGTAATCTGCGGCATAATGACTTCACTGATTGCACCTTTTATCTTTCCGCTGCTAGTTCGGCTGTTTCACTGAAAAGCGGGGGTATGCAGACTGCACGATAGCAGCAGAAACGTTGCATCTTGCTCAAGAATTTGAGATATATCGCGCAGTTTGCATTTTATTTTCAATAAGTTCACGTTCGACAAGATGCTGGTCGCGATTTATTGATACGCTACTTTTTACCCTGACAACAATAATGGCAAAAAGAGTACATCGCTATGCACCCACGATACCACGCCCCTTTTGCACAGCTTTCTGACACACTGCAACACGCATTGTCACCCTTGCTTGAACGTTCCGATTTTGCCGGGATGCTACTCGCTGAAGAGGTAGCAACGCTTTGTACCCAATGTGAACTTACACCAGAAGCTCTGGCATACGCCCTGCTGCCTCTCGCTGCGGCCTGTGCTATTGCACCGATCTCTCAGTTTCAGGTAGGTGCTATTGCACAAGGAGAGAGTGGCAACCTCTACTTCGGTGCCAATATGGAATTTACAGCGGTGCCGTTGCAACAAACCCTGCATGCGGAACAAAGCGCCATTGCGCATGCCTGGCTACGTCAGGAGCGCGGTTTGACCAGCATTACGGTTAATTACACACCCTGCGGGCACTGCCGCCAGTTTATGAATGAGTTGAACCGTGCAGATACCTTGCATATTCATCTACCGGGCCGAGAGCCGGCACTTTTGCACCATTATTTACCCGATGCCTTTGGGCCACGGGATCTCAACATCACCACGCTGCTAATGGATCAAGTGAATTATGGACGTATCCTGCACGATGCCGATCTGTTGGCTCAGACCGCGCTGGATGCAGCCAACCGTAGCCATGCGCCATACAGTAACGCGCTGAGTGGTGTGGCGCTGGAAACGGAGCGCGGAACGGTATATACCGGGCGATATGCAGAAAATGCGGCGTTCAATTCTAGCTTACCGCCTCTCCAGGTAGCCCTGAATCTGATGAATCTGGCCGGTGATGATATTCACAATGTGCGCCGAGCTGCATTGGTTGAACCGCGTAATGCGACCCTCAGCCAGTGGGTTATGCTACAAATTATTCTCGCCGAAGCTGGATGTACTGACGTACAGCAACATTTTATAGACTGAGCCAGGACACAAAATGGTGAGCAAACCGAAGAGCATTGACTAAAATGTTGTGACGCAAGTCATGTGTAACTAATTTAATTAACATTTTCTGTACATATTTTTTGGGTAATTTAAGATCCGCCCTGTCATGTCGTGTCATTACCTAAATTCGTTTCTGTTACCCGAAGAGTAAGAAAAGTCATGGAATTAGAATACGAAAGCAAACGCGCACTCTACATCCCCTATGCTGGCCCAATCCTGTTGGAATTCCCCTTATTGAACAAAGGCAGCGCCTTCACCAATGAAGAACGCGCCAACTTCAACCTGCATGGTCTACTGCCAGAAGCAGTGGAAACCATTGAGGAGCAGGCAGAACGAGCCTGGCGTCAGTATCAGGAATTCAAAAATGATATGGAGAAACACGTCTATCTGCGTAACATCCAGGATACCAACGAGACCCTGTTTTACCGCCTATTGGACGCACACCTGACCGAAATGATGCCGATCATCTACACCCCTACGGTCGGTCAGGCGTGCGAACACTTCTCTGATATTTATCGTCGTGCTCGTGGATTGTTTATCTCTTATCCAAATCGCGAAAACATCGATGACATGTTGCAAAACGCCACCAAGCAGAATGTGAAAGTGATTGTGGTCACCGACGGTGAACGCATTCTTGGCCTTGGCGATCAGGGTATCGGCGGCATGGGTATCCCTATCGGTAAGCTGTCGCTCTACACCGCCTGCGGTGGTATCAGCCCAGCTTACACACTGCCCGTAGTGCTGGATGTAGGCACTAACAACCCACAACGCCTGAACGATCCGCTTTATATGGGCTGGCGTCACCCACGCATCACCGGCGAAGAGTACGATGCGTTCGTGGAAGAGTTTATTCAGGCGGTGAAACGTCGTTGGCCGAATGTGTTGCTGCAATTTGAGGACTTTGCGCAAAGCAATGCTACGCCGCTGTTAAACCGTTATCGTGATGAAATCTGTTGCTTCAATGACGACATTCAAGGTACTGCCGCTGTCGCATTGGGCAGCTTGATTGCTGCTAGCCGAGCTGCTGGCACGCAGTTGCGCGATCAAACGGTGACCTTCCTCGGTGCCGGTTCAGCCGGTTGTGGTATCGCCGAACAGATTATCGCCCAGATGAAATCTGAAGGTTTGAGCGAAGAAGAAGCACGTGCTCGCGTATTTATGGTAGACCGCTTCGGTCTGCTGACCGACAAGCTACCTAATTTGCTCGATTTCCAGAGCAAACTGGTGCAGAAGAGCGAACTGCTGAGCTCGTGGGACGTTGCCAGCGATGCTATCTCTTTGTTGGAAGTGGTACGCAACGCCAAGCCGACCATCCTGATAGGCGTATCTGGCCAGCCAGGGCTGTTCACGGAGGAGATCATTCGTGAAATGCACACTCACTGTGCACGTCCTATCGTGATGCCACTCTCCAACCCGACCTCACGCGTTGAAGCCCGTCCAGAAGACATTATTCGCTGGACTGATGGTGCTGCACTGGTAGCAACAGGAAGCCCGTTCTCGCCAGTTAAGCATAAAGATACGCTTTTCCCCATTGCCCAATGTAACAATTCCTATATCTTCCCAGGTATTGGTTTAGGCGTATTGGCTTGTGGCGCAAAACGTATTACTGACGGCATGTTGATGGCAGCCAGCCGTGCACTGGCTGACTGTTCTCCCCTAGCAAACAACGGCGAAGGTGCTCTGCTGCCCGATTTGGCGGATATCCAGGACGTCTCTCGCCGTATCGCAATGGACGTAGCCAAAGCGGCGCAGTTGCAAGGCGTAGCGGAAGTGACCTCCAGTGACACGCTGGCGAAGGCCATTACGCACAATTTCTGGCAACCGCAATACCGTAGCTATAAGCGCACGTCATTCTAAGCGGTTTCACTGCGTGAAACGAAATGGCCCCTCTCTCGGGGCCGTTTTTATTGGTAATAAACTACGGGCGCAACTTAGGATCAAGCGCATCGCGCAAACCATCTCCGAGCAGGTTAAACGCCAGTACGGTTAAAAAGATAGCCAGGCTGGGGAACAACGCCACGTGCGGAGCAGTGACCATGTCAGCCCGGGCTTCATTGAGCATAGCCCCCCACTCAGGAGTCGGCGGTTGCGCCCCTAACCCGAGAAAAGAGAGGCTGGCAGCCGTAATAATCGACATACCAATACGCATAGAAAAATAGACCACAATTGAAGAAAAGGTGCCGGGGAGAATGTGGCGCATGAGGATGGTGCTGTCAGACGCGCCGATACTGCGCGCCGACTCCACATAGGTTTGCTGTTTCAGTACCAGCGTATTTCCACGCACCAAACGCGCAAAGGCAGGAATACTGAAAATGGCTACGGCGACAATAACATTCGCCATTCCACTCCCCATCACCGCCACCACGGCTATCGCCAGCAGAATGCCGGGGAAGGCAAACAGCACGTCGCACAGTCGCATGATAAACCTATCCCACATCCCTTCATAATAACCCGCCAATAGCCCCAGTAACGTGCCGATTACCATCCCCACCACCACAGATAAAATGCCAGCAGACAGTGAAATGCGCGCGCCAAGTAAAATGCGGCTAAAGATATCACGCCCAAGGGCATCAACCCCCAGCCAGTGCATTGAAGAGGGTCCTTCGTTTAGCCGGTCATAGTCGAAGTAATTTTCCGCATCGAAAGGGGCCAGATAAGGAGCAAATAACGCCACGGCAAGCAGTAGCAACACAAACATACCCGCAATCACTGCCGTACGTTGCAGTAAAAAACGTCGCCAAAATTCGCCAAGCGGTGTGCGAATGGTCGTTTCACGCAGCAGTGGCAGCGTTGCCAGCACTGCTTTGCGTCGCCAGTGTTTCATCGCGGTTCCTTATCGATAGCGAATTGACGGATTGATTGCGGCATAGAGCACATCCACCAGCAGGTTAATCACAATGAACTCGAGAGAAAACAGCAGAACGAGCCCCTGAATCACGGGATAATCACGCATTTCCACTGCATCCACTAACAAACGTCCCAGGCCAGGCCAGTTGAACACTTTTTCCACCACGATCGATCCCCCCAGCAAAAAACCAAACTGGAGCCCCATCATGGTCACTACCGGGATTAGCGCATTGCGCAAACCATGCTTGGTGATCACTAAAAATTCATGTACCCCTTTGGCGCGAGCTGTACGCATATAATCCTCTTGCAGCACGTCAGCGAAAGACGCGCGCGTAAAGCGCGCCATTACGGCAGCAACGGCTGCGCCCAAGGTAATGGAGGGCAGAATATAGTGGCGCCAGCTATCGGCGCCCACCGTTGGCAGCCACCCAAGTTCGACGGAAAATACCTGCATTAATAGCATCCCCAACGCAAATGCCGGGAATGACAGGCCGGATACCGCCAGCGTCATCCCCAGGCGGTCAGGCCAGCGGTTACGCCAGATGGCAGAAATCATACCGATGCTCATACCGAAAATGACTGCCCAGACCATGCTGGTTAACGTCAGCCAGAACGTCGGCATAAAACGGGTCGCTATTTCATTAGTGACCGGTCGCTTGGATGCCATGGACGAGCCCAGATCCCCTTGCAGAACATGCGTAAAAAAACGCCAAAATTGCTCGTAGAGCGGTTTATCCAACCCTAAATCTTGCCGTACCATAGCGATTACGGCGGCGTCGGCTTCGCGCCCCGCCATCAGACGTGCCGGATCACCCGGTAACAAGTGGACAAACAGAAACACGACTATCAATACAATCAGCAATGTGGGGATCATACCCAAAAGGCGTTTGAGGAAGTAATTCAGCATAATGGCATGATCATCCTTATCGTCTCATTTTCTGGCATGTCTCTCTGCATCCTATTCTATACCCTAAATAACTCGGGCTACTGGACCAAACATTAACGTTTGAACAGCACTTACGCTGGCACGCAGGGTGAATCCCAGAGATGAGATTCATTAATCCCACTACGCTTACTCAGGAAGTGATTCGGATGAATAAATGCAGTCACTCTGCAGCGCGCAGTATGACGAGCACAGACACAACTGCAATGCGGAAATGACATTGTTCTTAACAGAGATGACGCTGCTTCCATCAGGTTTTCACTGCGTCTAATAACGCAGTGAAAACCATACAGTATTTACTGCGCTAAATCCGCCTCATCAAAACTGAATGCGGTATCGGGCATCACATAGAACCCGCTCAGTTTTTTGCTATTAGCTGAAACCAGTTGTTCAGTCACTAAAAATGCCCAGGGTGCATCCGCCCAGATTTTGTCCTGCGCATCTTTGTACAGTTTTTCCTTCTGTCCGCGATCTGTCGTTTTCAGCGCATTAGCTAGATCCGCATCCACCTGTGCATTGCTGTAGAATGCAGTATTAAACAGTGCCGGCGGCCAAGAAGCAGTGGCGAAGAGCGGCGTCAGCGCCCAATCGGCTTCCCCGGTAGAGGCAGACCAACCGGTGTAGAATAAACGCACGCCGGTTTCATTCACGCCCTTCCCTTCCACTTCTGCTGCTCGCTGCCCGGCGTCCATGGCGGTGACTTGTACTTTAATCCCCACCTGCGCCAGCTGCTGCTGAGTGAATTGCAGTACTTTTTGCGCCGTACTGTGGTTGTGCGATGCCCATAGCGTGGTCGTGAATCCGTCCGGATATCCCGCCTCTTTTAACAGTTCACGCGCTTTTGCCGGATCGTAAGGCCACGGCTGATATTGCTGGGCAAAATCGATACTCTTCGGCAATGGCCCCTGAGAGGGGACGGCATAACCTGAGAATGCGACCTTGATCAGAGCCTCTTTATTGATGGCGTAGTTAATCGCCTGTCGCACTTTGATATTGTCGAACGGCTTTTGCGTTACGTTGAAACTCAGATAACGGTGTAAAATCGAAGGCGATATCACCACTTCTAATTGGTTGTTTTTTTCCAGCAGCTTGGCTTGCTCAAACGGTACCGGGAAAGCAAATTGAGCTTCTCCTGTCTGAAGCAGTGAAGCACGCGTGTTGTTATCCACTACGGGACGCCAGGTAATGCTATCCAGCTTGGGCAGGTCAGCACGCCAATAGCCGGAGAATTTTTCCACTTTTACAAAATCCGTCTGGTTCCAAGTGACAAATTTATAAGGGCCGGTGCCTACGGGGTGGAAACCAATCTCCTTACCGTATTGCTGCAACGCGGCAGGAGAAATAATCACAGCAGCAGGGTGTGCCAGGTTGTTGATAAACGCCGAGAAAGGCTGTTTCAGAACAATTTTCACTGTCTGCGGATCCACCACTTCCGTTTTTTCAATCACCTTAAACAGGTTATAGCGTTTCAGGCGGTTTTCCGGGTTGCTGGCACGATCGAAGTTCACCTTTACCGCCTGCGCATTGAAATCAGTGCCGTCGTGGAATTTCACACCCGAGTGCAGTTTTATCGTGTAGGTCAGGTTATCGTCGCTGACCTGATAACTCTCTGCCAGCACGTTGACCAATTTCATGTCTTTATCGAAGCCAAACAATCCCTGATAGAAGGATTTTGCCACTGTTTGCGACAGGGTGTCATTGGCATCATAAGGATCGAGCGTGGTGAAGTTGGACGCCACGGCGATTACGGCATCTTTCGCTGCCCACGTGGGCGCTGACGCCAATATGGCTGCCGCAACCGCCAGTGCTCCCGCACGTTTGGCAGTGAGCAGATTAACGCGAGTCAAAAGTGTCATTGTGGTAGTTTCTCCCTATATCCTCTGTCAATAAACGCCCGCAATCGTGTGATGAGCCACATAGTGCCGTTCCCCCACCTCGACCAACGGTACGATCGTCGGTTCATCGCCCAGCGCCCGGACAGGGCTGGGTATATCATCCGCCAACAGCGTATGGCGGTGATGGCGGCGGCCAGGATCGGCTACCGGCACGGCAGCCATCAGTTTTCGGGTATAAGGGTGTTGAGGGTTCTCAAACACCGCTTGCCGTGGGCCAATTTCAACTATCTGCCCCAGATACATTACAGCGACCCGGTGACTGATCCGCTCGACTACCGCCATATCATGGGAAATGAACAGGAAAGCGATACCGTATTCCTGCTGCAATTCCATCATCAAGTTGACGATTTGTGCCCGAATCGATACATCCAGTGCCGATACCGCTTCATCAGCGATCACGACTTTAGGATTCAATGCCAATGCGCGGGCGATGCAAATACGCTGGCGCTGCCCACCCGAGAACTCATGCGGATAACGCTCGGCGTGTTCCGGCAGCAGCCCAACACGCTTAAGCAATTGCGCCACCCGTGCTTCGGCTGCATGTTTATCCATCACCCTATGCACCAACAGGGGCTCCATGATCGAGAACCCCACCGTCAGACGAGGATCCAGCGAGGCATAAGGGTCCTGAAAAATAAGTTGGATATTTCTACGCACCCGATGTAACGCATCACTGCCCAACCCCTCAATGCGTTCGCCCTCAAAAATGATACTTCCCTGCTGACTAGGGACCAGTTGCAGTAAGGCTCGCGCGGTGGCGGATTTACCACAGCCGGATTCCCCGACCAACGACAAAGTTTCACCGGGGTAAAGATCGAAGCTGATGTGCTCCACCGCGTGCACCTGGTGAGTGACACGATTGAGTACCCCACGCCGCAGCGGAAAACGCGTGACCAAGTCGTGCACCTGCAACACCGGCGTTTGCGCTTCAGGTTTTTTAGGCAATACCGTTTTGGCAGTCTCTGGCGTGACGGTAGCATTACCTTGCACGCCAGCGACATGCAACGAAAACAGCACAGGTTCACTACGCCCACGCATCTCGCCAAGCGTTGGAACAGCCGCCAGCAACGCGCGCGTATATACGTGTTGGGGGCGCGTGAATATTTCACTGACGCCCGCCGTTTCCACACAGTTGCCGCTGTTCATTACCAGCACGCGATCGGCCACTTCCGCAACGACCCCCATATCATGGGTAATAAAAATGACGGCCATCGCCATTTCGCGCTGCAACAGTTGAATCAGTTGTAAAATCTGCGCCTGAATGGTGACATCCAACGCCGTGGTCGGCTCATCAGCAATCAACAGGGTGGGTTTACAGGAAAGCGCCATGGCGATCATGATGCGCTGTCTCATACCTCCCGAGAGCTGATGTGGGTAACGCCCTAGCACGCTTTTTGCTTCCGGTATTCTCACTAAATCGAGCATGCGCAACGCTTCTGCATTGGCCTCGCTAGCAGACATGCCCTGATGCAAGCGAATTGACTCCGCAATCTGCTCACCTACTGGGAAAACCGGGTTGAGAGAGGTCATCGGTTCCTGAAACACCATTGCCAAGTCTGCGCCACGCAGGCGACGCATTTCACGCTGGCTGGCCTGGGTAATATCCAGGATGTGACCATTACGGCGGCGAAACAGAATCTCGCCGTGGTGAATATCGCCCCCAGCCTGTTCAATCAAGCGCATGATCGCCAGCGCCGTGACCGATTTTCCCGAACCCGATTCACCGACTATTGCCAGCGTCTCACCGCGCGTGACGGTCAACGAGAGATCGTGGATCACCGATACCGGTTCCCGCTGTTGGTGAAAACGCACACCGAGTGACCGCACCGACAGAATTTGCTTATCCGGCAGAATCAGTGTGGTATCAGCAGGTTCACGCACAGGCGAATGGGATATCATGAACAGGTTCTCTCCTTGTTTAACACCTAGCGCAGTCAGGTCATATGAAAAACGGGTTTTAGTTTTATTTAGCACACTGAGGGAGGTTTAGCATAAAACTGACGTGCAATGAATAAAATACATCTCTTATAACATCGAGTTACAGCACATAATCAATCCGTCTATACGCTAAATAATTGAGCTGCAGAACAAAACGTTTACGTTTTTCCAGACTGATGACAAAGCCCGCAATTAGGCAAAGTTCGGCGATGGTGTCGTAGCAGCGTAAGCCGCCGACAAGTTTGCCTGGAGAAAATTTGAACAGCGTGTGCGTTGGCCCGTAGGGTGGGGTACATGGATGTACCCCATAATGGCCCCTCGTCGTGATTCGCTGGGAAACACGGGCATGCCTAAAAGGGTTTGTCAGCGATCTCACAAAACGTTTACGTTTTGCACAGCGCTTCCGCTGGTTCACAGGATGAACCTCGGGATGAGATTCATTCATCTTGATGAACTTACTCACTTTCTGCCATAACCTTGACGTTGTCACATTCACCCAGCAAGTGTTCTCTGACATAATAGCGTTCACTTTGCTGGCGTAATCCAGTGCACTGTATCGCATTTTGCCCGATCTCCCGACGCAAAGGCATCGGCGAATGGAGTCATCATGGAAGCATTTACCTCAGGTTTACTCGCGCTTGAGCAAGCGCTGCAACGTATGTTAGCGCTGGTTTCACCACTGGCACAGACGGAAACCCTCTCTCTCGAACAGGCTGCGGGCCGCATTACCGCCACCGACATTACTTCCCCTCTCGACGTGCCCTCATTTGCCAATGCGGCGATGGACGGCTATGCAGTGCGCATGGTCGATTTGGCTCAGGGGGATGCGCTGTTGCCGGTTGCGGGGAAAGCCTTTGCCGGTAATCCGCTCGTGGGTGACTGGCCTGCAGGCAGTTGTATCCGTATTATGACCGGCGCCCCTGTACCACCGGGTACAGATGCCGTGATCATGCAAGAATATGCCGAAGCCGGTACGCATGGCGTGCGCTTTACCCACCCAGTGAAAAAGGGACAAAACATTCGTCTGGTAGGCGAAGATATCCGACTCGGCGCGCGCGTGCTGCCAGCGGGCAGCGCATTGGGACCAGCCCAGTTACCCCTTCTGGCATCGCTGGGAATTGCTGAAGTCAACGTAGTACGTCGCCTGCGTGTAGCTTTATTCTCTACTGGCGATGAGCTGCAACGCATAGGCCAGCCATTACAGGCAGGGCAAATTTATGACACCAACCGCTTTGCCGTGCGCCTGATGCTAGAAAAACTGGGCTGCGATATTCTCGATCTCGGTATCATTCGTGACGATCCGAACGCCCTGCGTGAAGCATTCCAACACGCCGACAGTGAGGCTGATTTGGTCATCAGCAGCGGCGGTGTATCCGTGGGGGAAGCCGATTACACCAAACAGATTCTGGATGACATCGGCAATATTCATTTCTGGAAGCTTGCCATCAAACCCGGTAAACCCTTCGCCTTCGGTAAGCTGCGTCATGCCTGGTTTTGCGGCCTCCCCGGCAACCCAGTTTCTGCGGCCGTCACTTTTTATCAGTTAGTGCAGCCGCTCATCGCACAGCTTTCCGGCCACAGCCAATGGCACTTTCCTCTCCGACAGCGGGTTAAAGCTGCCTCGGCCCTGAAAAAAACACCGGGCCGACTCGATTTTCAGCGCGGTATTGTGAGCCGCAATGGTGATGGTGAGCTGGAAGTCCGAGCCACAGGTCATCAAGGCTCGCATATCTTTAGCTCATTTAGTCTCGGCAACTGCTTTATCGTGCTCGAGGCAGAACGTGGCGCGGTAGCTGCTGGAGAATGGGTAGAAATCGAACCCTTCAATGCGCTGTTAGGAGGCTGATGATGCCGACAACCGCCTCGAGTACATCAATAAGTGAAGATACACTCAGCCACAACGAAATGCTGCGCTACAACCGTCAGATTATGCTGAAAGGCTTTGATTTTGACGGGCAGGAAGCGTTAAAAAACGCTCGGGTTCTGGTGGTAGGTTTAGGTGGTTTGGGTTGTGCTGCAGCGCAATATCTGGCTGCAGCCGGCACCGGTCATTTAACCTTGCTGGATTTTGACACCGTCGCGCTCTCTAACCTGCAACGCCAGATTTTGCACCGCGATGCGCGCATCGATATGGCGAAGGTGAACTCTGCCGCCACGGAACTGGCTGCGATTAATCCTCACATCTCGCTAGAGTGCGTTAATGACGATCTCTCAGATGATGCCTTGCAAGCGCTAGTAAATCGTCATCAGGTAGTACTGGATTGTACCGACAACGTAGCAATACGCGACCGCCTCAACCGTTTTTGTTTTAGCAGTAAAACACCGCTGGTCTCCGGCGCAGCCATTCGTATGGAGGGCCAGATCAGCGTATTTACTTACGGTGCACAAGAGCCTTGTTATCGGTGCCTGAGCCGCCTGTTTGGCGAAAATGCGCTAACTTGCGCCGAAGCGGGCGTCATGTCGCCATTAGTCGGTGTCATCGGTGCATTACAAGCAATGGAAACGATTAAACTGCTGGCGCATTTTGGTGAAACGGCAGTCGGCCGACTGGTGTTGTATGACGCGATGACCACGCAATTTCGCACGATCTCACTGCCTAAAAGTCCACATTGCGAGGTGTGCGGGCACTGATCGGGAAGCAGCAACGGTCATCGCCGTCGCAATTGTCACCGCATGCTTTTGCTTAGCCGCTATTCTTCTATCGTATTTATCTATCAGACTTGAACCTGTCACTTAAGGGTGCCACAGTGTTATAGGTATTTTGCGCCAAGGTTGCGAAATAACATCCTGATGTGGAATGATTAAAGAGGAATAAAGCATGAGCAACGCATTTTTGCAGGCTATTAAGGTTCGCCGTTCCATCTACGCAATCGGCTCACATCTGCCGATTTCTGAAGAAAAAATCACCGACATCATTACGACGGCAGTCAAGCAAAGCCCGTCATCGTTCAACTCGCAAAGTTCTCGCGTAGTGATTCTGTTCGGCACACAGCATAAAAAACTGTGGGATATCGTCAAACATCAGCTACAAAAAATCGTGCCCGCAGAGGCTTTTGAACCCACAGAGAAAAAATTGGCATCATTCGCTGCGGGTGCAGGTACAGTGTTATTTTTTGAAGATGTTGACGTTATCGAAACGCTGCAAAAGCAGTTCGCGCTTTACGCCGAAAATTTTCCCATCTGGTCTGAACACGGTACAGGTATCGCGCAGTTCGCCGTGTGGACCGCATTAGCGCAAGAAAATGTCGGCGCATCGCTACAGCACTACAACCCATTGATTGATAACGATGTGAAGAAAGAGTGGAATTTGCCCGCGCAGTGGAAACTGCGTGCACAGTTGCCGTTTGGATCCATTGAGCAACCCGCAGGTGAAAAAACCTATATTGATGACGAAACCCGTTTTCGTGTTTTCAAATAATGGGAGAGCGTCACTGGCATTGAGGGGCGTGTTTACGCCCCTCAATCAGAGAGGAGCAAACACCTCAATCGCTTTCTGTTTGATCGTAAAATGCGCCGGTGTACGGCCAATCAGTTCGCCGTCAGCATTGATATCGTGTGGTCGCCGGGTATTAAGTATCAGTTCCGTCGTGGAGAATGCTCGCACCTGACGCCAACGCCCCTGGGTACCGCGACGTAAAAATGGGATCAGTGCAATCATCTGCCACCAATGCGTCACCTCAAGACTATAGACATCAAGGCGCCCGTCATCCGGCGCGGCACTTTGCTCCACCGTCATTCCGCCGCCATAAAAGCGACCATTACCCACCGAGATTTGTACCGTTCGCACGCGTTCAACCACGCCCTCATGGACAATTTCCGCACGAAATGGCCGACTCTGGCGCAGCAACTTACAGGCAGCCAGCGCATAGCCGAGCGTTCCCCAACGTTTTTTAGATTCTGCCGTCAGCTCACGAGCTAATGCCGCGGAAAAGCCGATACTGGACACGTTAAAGAAAAGGTGACCGTTCACCTTCCCTAAATCCACCACCCGACGATGGCCAGCAACGATAACCGAAATAGCGCTTTTCAGATCGACAGGGATATCAAGTGTGCGAGCAAAATCATTGGCCGTTCCCAACGGCAGCACCCCTAGCGGCAATCCTGTCGCCACCAGCCCCGGTGCGGCCGCGTTCAGGCTGCCATCACCACCACCGACAATCACCATATCAACGCGATCGGCATAGTGCTCGATCAATTCGCTGTAGGTCATAGCCCGGTCCGTTGTGGGAATAATCACGCGCAGTCCTTGCGCCGTTAGCTGAGTGAGCACTTCTTTGCGCGCGCAGTGGCCCTTCCTCGATTTTTCATTAATCAACAGCAGGGCGGTGACTGGCTCGTATTGGCTTGTCATCATCGGCGACATTACCTTCTTTCCCGTATGGCGTGCCCAAACAACCCTCGATTTAACCACAGGATAAATCGCTCACTCAACCTCCCTTGCCTAATGCGACAATAGTCTACAAAACATGACATTGAGTGGCTTTCGACTTTCGCTTGAAACATCAGGACAACGCCCAACGGAAATCACACGCCTGTTTGCCGTTTCGCCGTGCTGCTGCTTAACTTCAGTTAGCTGCGTGCTTCATCTTGATGCATAATCATCGGCGTCCTTCACTCCAGCACAAAATACTATGAGGGTACAGCTTTGCGTGTAGATCTAATGACAAGCGCTGTATGGTTAAATAAAACACGAGCAGCCGTGTTGTTCTCCGTCATGCTACTGACCGCATTTCTGATCATCAGTTGGACCAGCTTCAAAGTGGCCCAGCAATCGCTGGAGGCAGAGATTAAAGAAAATACACTGCCGCTCACCAGCGACAATGTCTATTCGGAAATTCAGCAAGATCTGCTACGCCCTATTTTTATTTCTTCACTGATGGCACACGATACCTTTGTGCGCGACTGGGTGTTGGATAATGAATCCGATCCACAAGCAATGATTCGCTATCTGCGTGAAATCGATAATCGCTTCGATACTATTTTTTCCTTCTTCATTTCTGACAAAACCAAACGCTATTACGATCCCCAGCGGATTTTAAAAACCATGTCAGAAGATGTTCCAGAAGATCAGTGGTATTTTCAGTCTCGCGAACTCTCAGATGAACATCCTTATTTGATTGAAGTCGGTCACGATCCCGAGAAACGAGACCGACTTGATATCTTTATCAATCACAAGGTCAAGGACTACAGCGGCAATTTTATCGGCATTGCAGGGGTAGGCATTTCGGTTGAAAAAGTCAAACATCTGATAGAGAAATATCAAGAGCGTTACCGTCGTACTATCTATTTCATGGATAAGAGTGGCCAGGTGGTACTGCACGGAGAAGCATTCTCTAATGCTCTGAATATCCACCAGCAGCCTGGGTTATCCTCCCTTGCCACAGCAATTTTGACCAATCCTGGCGGAAGCTATCAATATAACAATGACGGCCCAGTGTTTCTCAATACGCGCCTTATCCCCGAATTTGACTGGTATTTAATGATCGAACAACGCAGCCATCCTAGTGAACAGCGGCTGTGGATCACGTTAATGAAAAATCTGGGCGTCAGCCTGGCCGCAAGCCTGCTGTTTTTGTTCCTGCTGTGGTTGACTATCGGTGGTTACCAACGCCGCCTTGAGCGGATGGCCACCACCGATAAGTTGACTGGCGTCATGAATCGTCAGGCGTTTGATTACTTTTTCAAACGCCTGCGTGCTATGCGTTTCACACACCGTAAGCCCATGTCGATCCTGATTCTGGATATCGACCATTTTAAACGGGTTAATGATGCATACGGCCACGGCGTGGGCGATTTGGTGCTGCAAAATATCGCGCAGATTCTGCTACAGGCGATCCGCAGTTCCGATCAGGCGTGTCGCTGGGGGGGCGAGGAGTTTGTGGTGTTACTGGATGACTGCACGCTGGAAAACGCACTGCAACGGGCGGATATTCTGCGCCGCGCAGTAGAGATAGCCGAAGTCTCATATCAGAAAGAAAAAATCCACATCACCATCAGCGTTGGTGTCACCCAATACCGCGAAAACGAGAATCTGGATACCTTTATCAATCGCGCCGATATCGCACTCTATCGCGCCAAACAGCTCGGACGCAACCGGGTGGAAGGCGCGGACAATAACGCGGAGCGCCATCGCCGCACCCCATCAGCTTAAAGCTGCATGCTGGTCAGCAATACGGTCATGATAACGATGCTTATCATGATCGATGCGGAGTTGGCGAAGCTGGCGACCACCGACAAATTGCCGCTAAAACGCGACGTGAATATGGGTGATAATGATGAGAGCGGTGCGAACACCACCACCGCCAATACCTGGCGAATCTCCAGAGGCAGAGGTGTGAAGAAATAAAACAGGCAGGCAAACGCAGCAGCAGAACCGTAACGCAGCAACAAGATTGTCATCACGTGTTTTAACTGTGAGCGTTCTATATTGATCTCCAGCAGCATGCCAATAATTAACATCGCCACAAAGGGATTGGCGTTGCCCAGTGTGGAGACAACCAGGATTACCTGCGGTGGTAAATGCCACCCCATCAACGCAGCAATCATCAGAAATACATAAACATCAAACGGCACTGACGAGAACAAGCGTTTGATGATGTTAAGCCACCCAGAGCTTCTTCCGGTTGCGGCAGATGCTGCAGCAAAGCTCCCTCCGGTGCATATGACCGAGTTACCGGCATCAAACAGGCACGTCGCAACAATGCCGACTGGCCCGAGAAAACTCTGCACGTAAGGCAACGTAAAACAGCCAATGTTATAACCGGGTGAGTTGATCATGTAATACGCTTTCAGTCCTTCCGGGCGCCGGCGACCGATCATATAGCCAATACCCAGCAACAGCAGATTACATCCGAGTCCAAACGCCACAAGAATCAAGAGCGAGTGATCAACCTGGAAGCTGGCAAAACCCGTGATAACAGCGGCTGGCAAAGTAAAATTCATCATCAGCTTGGATAACGCCGTTCCGCTCTCCGGCTGCAATACTCCTCGCTGTTTTAGCTGATAGCCAATAATAATAACCAGAATAAATGAAAACGCTTTTATTAATACATCAACCATCTCTTATCCCCGAAAACAGACCGCACCACACTCGCCTCGCACAGGGCCAGATGCAGTAGCAGTGAAGACGTAACAATATCATTCTCTACAGCAGCAGTAATGAGGGATATCATGACAATCGCATGTGATGAGCACGAAAAGGCCTGATACGTCAACGATCGGCATCACAACGACGCCAAAAGCAGCAAATACGCTTTAAAAGAAAACACCACGGCAAGCCGCGGTGCTTGTGTACACAAGGGATCTGAGCATTCAGAGCGTTTCAGGCCGGGTCTGAACCCAGAATGCATGAATCAATCCTGGAATATAGCCCAGCAATGTCAGTATGATATTAAGCAAAAACGCTAACCCTACCCCTTTCCCTAATAACACACCCAACGGCGGAAGAAGAATGGTTAATACAATACGCCAGAATCCCATAGTTGCCTCCAGTCACCGTTAAAAGCCACGTGCTACCATTAGCCCGTCATTACTCAACCTAGTACAAAAGTGCCCCTCTGGCGAAAAAAACAAATAAATTCAGCGTAATCCAATAAGAAAAAGCAGCACCATCCATGACAGCGCTGCTTTTCTATTTGCGTTAGGAACACATCATCTCAAGAGGTAATGCTTTATTTCCCTTTTTTGACATCATCATGGTGATGGGTATGCTCGTGATGGTGCCCATCATCATGCACCTTACCTGAACCGCCTACTGCGACAATATTAAACGGCTGCCCCTCGACAGGGATATCTCCGGATTCCTTAAATGTCACAGCATCCAGAACATGTATTTTACTTTTCAGAGGATCGGTAACAAAAATTTTGTCATCAGCCACTGCGATACGCGGTCGCGGATCATTCCAATGTCCATCCATAGAATAGGGTTCGGTGACACGGACCGATTGAGTAATCTGGCCCTTTATGACATCAACCTGATTCAGCTTGCCATCTTCTGTAAACACATAGGCATATTTAGGGCGCACGGGGTCGATGGCAAAATGCACGCGACGGGTTGGCAATTGAATTAGTCGGAAACTGTCAGACTGCGTCGGATCAATCAGCACAATGCGGTCAGGACCGTAATTGCCGATGAAATATTGCATTCCTTTGCCGCCAATAAGCGTGGAAGCGCTGCCTTGCGGTAGCGAACGAGAATAAGGCAGGTGCTTGATTTCAGGGGCCGCACCGTTTTGCGTAATCAACAATAACCCAGTGTTGCATGCCAAGGCATAAATATTTCCCGATCCTGCTGAGCCATGTAACCCTGGGCATAAAGCATCTTCACCCACTTTTTTCCCATCCAATCCCACCACACGCGCACCGACAGGTCGTTTGGATGCATCTTCCGGATTAGGGATAGAGACAACAGCATATTGGTCATACGGCACGGCGACACCGTGATGAGCCGCCACAACATTCACTTTTGTTGCTGCATTTTTTCCTTGCAGAACACCTGCTTCATTAAACAACAGCGCATGGTTTTCGCCATCAAACCACTGTGCCACATTGCCTTGGCGTTCCACGAAATGACCGGGTTTTGTGCCCGTAAATTCGACATTAAGTAACGCTGGTTCATCAACATCAATATCCGCGTGATCGCCGTGATCGTGGAAAGAGATCCCCGATGAAATGGCCGTTACGGCATTGGCACTGCCTTGCACCGCAAAAACGACGGCACCACTTTCGCTACGGTACAATGTGGCTGGGCCTTTGAGGGTAAAAGCGTTTAGTTTGTCACCGTCAAGCGCATCAATCACATTGACCACTGGTTTATTATGATCGGCAACGAATAAGCGCCAGGCATTGACATCTTCAGCCAATGACGGTGCAGCAGTAAATCCCAGAAATATTGTTGAAATAGTTAATGATAATAAGCGTTTTTTCATGGTTATCTCCATATTCATTTTCATTATTTTCGGCATGATAAATCTCACCAGACGACGTGATGATTTATTGTGTCTTTTGGTTTTCACTTAGCGCAGCAATCAGCGTATTAGCGTTGTGCCGCATCATATCGATATAGGTTGGTGCTGGTCCCAATGCGCCAGAGAGCGCGTCTGAATACAGCACACCGGCGAGCCGTAGCCCGGCTTCAGCAGCGATTTGCTCAACCAGACGAGAATTTGCGATATTCTCGGAGAATACCGCTGCGGCTTTGTTCTTCTTAATTTCCCTTAGAATTCCGGCCACATCGGCGGCAGAAGCGTCGGATGCAGTAGAGACCCCTTGCGGTGACAAAAAATGAATACCGTAATCTCGTTCGAAATAACGAAATGCATTATGACCCACCACTACCGTACGCTTGTTTTCTGAAATAGCCTTAATCCTGTTTTGAATATCCTCATGCAATTGAGCCAGCTTGACATCGTATATTCTGGCGTTGACCCGATAGGTATCACACCTTGGTTTATCCACCACGCAGAAAACATCAGTGATGTTTTTCACATAAACACGCACGTTGGCAATAGATTGCCAGGCATGCGGATCAAAAGGTGCAGCGTGAAATACCGCTTTGCCATTATAAAAGTGGTAATGCCCCCCAGCGGGATCCTGAATAATATTGGCTCCTTTCGTGACCTCAATAACCTGTGCCGATGTTTCACTCGCTTCAACCAGACGTTTGATAAAACCTTCTAGCTGTAAGCCGTTGGTGAGAATGACATCCGCTTTGGACAGCGCAATAGCGTCTGCCGGAGAGGGTTCATACACATGGGCATCACTGTCTGGACCAACAATTGTACGCAGTTCAATATTTTCTTTACCAATATTGCTGGCAATATCGCCAATAATAGAGAAGCTGGCAATCACCTGTATTTTCGCATTAACCTGTAAAGGCACCCACGTAACAATAATGACCATGACAGCCAGATGACGGCGTAAAAACTCAGTAACACGCATGACCATTAACTCCTTTTATTACGCCACTCGGCTGAAAGTATTTGGGTGATGACATGGCTATTTTTCAGCACAACGATGGCAGCGGATAACAGGTATAAAAATCCGCAGGCCAGAATGATGGCAGGCCCAGAGGGCAACGATAAATGGAAAGAAAATAACAAACCGCTGACACAGGCGATGATCCCCAACAGCACCGCAAGCGCGCACATCGTCAGTGTCCTGTGGGCCCAAAACCGTGCAGTTACGGCGGGTAAGATCATAATCCCCACGGATAACAACGTACCTAACGCCTGATAACCAGCAACCAGATTGAGTACGACAAGCATTAAAAAGAGAAAATGAACCCGTGAGCCTAAGCGAGAAACTGAACGCAAGAATAAGGGATCCAGACATTCAGCAATCAGAGCACGCCAGAAAATAAACAGCGTAAACAGGCTAAGCAGCGTTACTGACGCCATCAGCAACAGCGCCTCTTTGCCTAAAGCCAGCACCGTACCGAACAGTACATGCATCAAGTCAACGCTTGAACCACGCAGCGATACAATGAGTACACCTAGCGCCAGGGAAATCAAATAGAACGCCGCCATGGCGGCATCTTCTTTTTGTACTGTCAGTCGTGACACCACGCCAGCGCTCAGGGCCACAATCAACCCAGCCACGGCGCCTCCCAGTGTCATTGGGAGGATATCCAACCCAAACAAAAGAAACCCGATGGCGGCCCCAGGTAAGATGGCGTGCGACATTGCATCCCCCATCAGACTCATACGGCGCAAGGTTAAAAAGACCCCCACAGGACAGGCACTCAGACAAAGAAAAAGCGCACCAAGCAGGGCTCGTCGCATAAAACCAAATTCAATAAAGGGCACGAACAAAGAGATATAAAGCCAAGCCATCACTCCGCAACCCCATTCGGCACTAAAGAAGGTGTGTCGTCAGACAACGCTACTGTTAATGAATCGAGGACGGTGGGTGTCTTTCCCCAGGCCATCAACTCACCATTAACGGCCATTGTTTCAGGAAAGTGGCATCGGACCAGATTGAGATCGTGAATAACCACCAGCACCGTTCGCCCCTGTTGGTGCCAGTGCTTAATGAGAGATAACATCGCCTGCGTAGTTTCTGTATCAATGGCATTAAACGGCTCATCGAGCAGAATGATATGCGCATTTTGCACGATAACCCGCGCAAAGAGCGCCCGTTGGAATTGTCCTCCAGATAATGCGTTAAGTGATGTATTCGCAAATCCTGCGAGGCCAACCGTCTCTAACGCATCGGCCACCTTTTGGCGCTCCTGTGCACGATGGCGCCGGAGTAATCCCCTCTCGGGCCACAATCCCAGTGCAACCAGATCATGCACACAGGCCGGAAAACTGCGATCCAGCTCAGTCGTTTGCGGCAAATACGCAATACGCGTGCCCA
Organism: Serratia marcescens; assembly: GCA_015548865.1. Classification (GTDB taxonomy): domain Bacteria; phylum Pseudomonadota; class Gammaproteobacteria; order Enterobacterales; family Enterobacteriaceae; genus Symbiopectobacterium; species Symbiopectobacterium marcescens_A. The sequence goes on from JADMXW010000019.1 coordinate 127,845, forward strand.
AAGCCCTGGTATAGCTCCCTGCCAGAGGGCGCAAAATGCCAGCAATGCCCTTAAGCAAGGTCGATTTTCCAGAACCGTTTGCACCAATCAAGGCCGTTAATGTGCCCGCCGCAATACTGCCCGCGATCCCTTTTATGACAGGATGACGGCCGTACCCGAATGCCAATTCATTAAGATGCACCGAGGCATCAATCATGTCTGTTACTTCCCATAGACCACGTTATGAATTGGTATGTTATAACATAACATTTTAATCTTGGTAAATGATAATACATCCTTTGTTTTTGTAGGGAAAATGATAGCCAGAGTGAAAATCAGCTCAGAGAGCCCCATGCCCTTTTAGATGAACAACCGTGTGAGGCCAAGGATCGGCAAAAACACCGCCTCTTCTCCACCAGGTAATCTCATCTTCAGTAAGAAAGCATCCGCGTAACGCATTAGCAAAGTCATCAATTTCACCTTTCTCACCGATCACTGTCAGACAACAGTGTCGATCGCCAAATCGACCCACTGATTTCGCTAACTGCTGTTGAAGTGCCCGTCGCTCTTCTACGGTCAAATGATTATCTGCATGTTCAAGAACCCCAGATTTCCAGTAACTGATAAACTCCAGGCTGATACTCCCGGCAGCCTGGCTCCATAACAGTGCGAGATCGTCTCTTCCTGGTAGCCAGAAGAAACCTTTACTGCGATACACCCTGGTGCCCATATGGTGGTGATACACCTCCCACAATCGCTGAGGGTGGAAAGGGCGTTCATCCTGAATAACGCACGAGGAAAGGACTGTGCGAGATGGAACGCCAGATAACGGCAAACACTCGGTGTTAATGTCATCGGTTAATTCGTCAATCAACAACGCAACTCGATGGAAATCGTACGGGGGTAACGCGAGCACCGCTTCCAGTTCAAGATTTCCCCACGGCACGGCAATAATGCCAACTTCAGGATTTAAGGGGTGGATGGCAGTGGCAATATCAGTGAGTATCTCGCGCGGTAGTCTGTCATATTTGGTCAAAATCATTTGATTGCAGAACATAAGCTGTTCTGCCAAGAGGTTGACAACACCTCGCCTCCCCTGCTCCAGATGTTGTTGTAATAAGGGGATAAGGCTATGCCCATCGTTATAATCCTCATGGAGCATCACCGCATCCACAAGCGACAAAAATGCATGCAGGCAAACTTGCGGATGATCGCGCAAATAACGCACCAGCGGGAGAGGATGGCTACTGCCAGAAGTCTCGAGCAAAATGAAATCAGGTGTCTTCTCGCGCCCTGTTTTTGCACTTAACAATCGGGTAATGGCGTTGTTGAGTTTCGCGATCCCCGTATCACTACTGATATTATCAGCAGCGATGCTGATCATATTTTGGCTATGAGATGAAACGATTTCCGTATTCGAAATCAGAACCCCATCGACATCCAGCTCACTCATATCATTCACAATCACCGCGACGGAATATTCGCGTTTATATGCCTGGACAAGTAGGCTTTTTAGTAACGTGGTTTTACCAGCACCGAGAAAACCATTGAGAATAATCAGGGGTATTCGTTTATCCCCGTTCACCATTGATACCGTATCCGGCATATTCCCCCCTATTTTCACTCTGTAATTTCACGACGCAGACCACCACCAACTCACCCAGCAGCGTGGCGCCCAAGTCATTATTGATATGTTATAACATATCAATTGAAAATTTAAGATACACAAGACTAAATCTTCGTGGGATGAATAAAGTAATGAAAACAAGCAATGAGGTTGAAAACGCAGGTGTTAATCTTCGTTTGAGTGGTGACTATTTCTATTAACGGAAAGAGACGAGGTGAATATCAGCAGCAGGCATAATACAGGCTAAATTTTCTCTCGGATTTTCTCAGCGGGATTTTTATCACAGAAGGGAATGGCTATAACTGTTTGAATATGTGGCGGAGAGGGAGGGATTTGAACCCTCGGTAGAGTTGCCCCTACTCCGGTTTTCGAGACCGGTCCGTTCAGCCGCTCCGGCACCTCTCCGTTTAAGTGGTTGCTATCATGCCCTGTTTTGCGGCATTTTAACAGCAGATATCCTTGCCTTCATATTCAAGTGACGACTTAGCGAGCAACACGACGATGAAATGGCCATGGAAAACACAACACGCACCGGAAAATACGCCCGCACAATGGCAGGATGCCCTTGCCATTCCGTTGTTAGCACCGCTGAGCGATAGCGAACAGCAGCAACTCGTTGTGCTTGCCAGTGAATTTTTACATCACAAACGCATAATTCCCTTACAAGGATTAACGCTCACCTCCATTATGGAGCAGCGAATCTCACTGCTGTTTTGCTTACCCGTTCTCAGGCTCGGTATTGAATGGCTAAACGGCTTTCATGAAATATTGATCTATCCTGGCCCCTTTATTGTTAATGATGAGTGGCAGGATGATATTGGCCTGGTACACGCAGGGCCTGTAGTGCAATCAGGCCAAAGCTGGGATCAAGGCCCCATCATATTGAACTGGCAAGAAGTGCAGGACAGTTTTGATTTATCGGGTTTCAATCTGGTTATTCATGAAGTCGCGCACAAGCTGGATATCCGTAACGGCGGCGAAGCCACTGGCGTTCCACCGATTCCCTTGCGCGATGTGGTTGAGTGGGAAACTCAACTGCACGGGGCTATGGAAGCCTTGCAAGATGAGATTGATCTGGTTGGAGAGGATGCAGCCAGCATGGATCCCTATGCGGCCCAAGATCCGACGGAATGCTTCGCGGTGCTTTCTGAATACTTCTTCAGCGCGCCGGAATTGTTGTATGAACGTTTTCCTACACTTTATGGCTGTTTCAACCGCTTTTACCAGCAAGATCCCTTGGCGCGAGTAAAAGCCTGGCAGCAGGCCAACCAACGCGCCCCAGTGCTTTATTGATGAAGATTTAGTCGTCATTGTACAGAGCCTAAGCGATCGAACATTAAGGGTGAATTTACCGTTGACAGTCCGTCAACAGCCCGATACTATTCGCCCCGCTTACGCAATTCCTCTGTAGTTCAGTCGGTAGAACGGCGGACTGTTAATCCGTATGTCACTGGTTCGAGTCCAGTCAGAGGAGCCAAATTCTTGTTCTTATGCATCCTTGCGAATCCCTATGTGTTTTAGGTTCAACAGGTTAGCGTGAAAACCTTTCCCGATGCGTTCTTACTTTTCCCTCTGCATCGGGCGAATTTGGTGGTCAGATTTGGGGTCTTTCCGGTTCGATAATGGAGGGACCCGCATATGTCCCTTAACGATACGAAAATCCGCAACTTAAAATCATCCGCAAAACCCTTCAAAGTTTCCGATTCTCATGGCCTGTACCTTTTAGTCAATCCAGGCGGTTCACGTCTCTGGTATCTCAAATATCGTATCAATGGTAAAGAATCACGCCTCGGCTTAGGTGCCTCTCCTGATGTGTCTCTGGCCGCTGCTCGTCAACAGCGTGACGGCATCCGTAAATTGCTGGTGCAAAATATCAACCCAGCACAACAGCGCTCCGCTGAAAGAACCCCTTCCTCACCCGAAAAAACCTTCAAATATGTGGCACAGGACTGGCATAAAAGCAACAGATCATGGTCAGCGAACCATGCCGCCCGTCTGCTCGCCAGCATAAATAACCATATCTTTCCAATCATTGGGCATCTACCTGTCTCTGAACTAAAACCACGTCATTTCATCGACCTGCTGAAAGGAATTGAGAAAAAAGGTCTGTTGGAAGTGGCGGCACGCACCCGACAGCATATGTGCAACATCATGCGTCATGCCGTGCATCAGGAGTTGATTGAACACAATCCGGCAGCAAATCTGGACGGCATTATCGCCCCTCCCGTTAAACGTCACTACCCTGCCCTTCCGCTGGAACAACTACCAGAACTGTTAACCCGTATTGAGAACTACCAGCAAGGACGAGAATTAACCCGACTGGCAGTATCACTCACCCTGCACCTGTTCATCCGTTCCAGCGAACCGCGTTTTGCCCGTTGGTCTGAGATCGATTTCAGAAACAAGATTTGGACCATTCCTGCCACCCGCGAAGCTATCCCCGGAGTCCGCTATTCAGGACGTGGTGCGAAAATGCGCACACCACATATCGTTCCGCTTTCACGTCAGTCCATCACTATTCTAAAACAGATACGGGACATATCCGGGCATCAGGAACTGATATTTCCCGGTGATCATGATCCGTATAAGCCGATGTGCGAGAACACCGTCAACAAGGCGCTGCGACTGATGGGTTGACCTGCCCCCTGAATTAGGCACAACACTCAGTTAGTAATGTCGGATTTATCATTATCAATTTCACCGTTTCGCCA
>JADMXW010000001.1:0-303616 GCA_015548865.1 Serratia marcescens
AGCCACATAATTCCCTCATCATCCCCGGCGAAAGCCGGGGATTTCGGTAAGAATGAACGCGTTTCGCCGGTCAGAGACCCCCGCCTGCACGGGAATGACGGTTATAGGTAGGCTTGTCATCAACCTCAACGGCGTCTATTAGACGCCGTTTTTTATGTCTGATTTACTTCCCCAGTTGCTGAGAGATATGAGCTGCAGTACGGCATAACGGATCGATAATCCATTGTAGATTTACCGGATCGATATCCAACACTGTGCCCACGGCACTGATGGCGGCAATGACTTGCCCACTGCTGTCGGTAATAGGCGCAGCAAGGCAGCGAATATTGACGATATCCTCTTCGTTATCAAAGGCCCATCCCTGCTGGCGCACGCTGAGCAGATGCTGGCGATACGCTTCTGGTGTCGTAAGTGTGCTGGCGGTTTTTGCTTGCCAGCTCACATGGCTGAGCTTTTTTGCCAATGCCTGTTCTGGCAACCAGGCCAGTAACACCTTGCCAAGTGAAGAACTGTGGAGTGAAAGCCGCTTGCCGACCCAGGTGTTGACTTGAATGCTGCTGTTCCCTTCGACCTTTAATAAATAAACCGCTTCGCTCCCTTCCATTACACCCAGATGGCACGTCAACTGAAGTTCTTGCGCTAATGCTTTCAAGGCAGGCAGAGCAAACTCTTCAATGCGTCGCTGATTGGCCGCAATCGTACCCAACTCAAACAGCTTTAGTCCGAGAATATAACCTCCTTGCACCGGCTGCTGCTGCAAAGCACCCAATTGGCATAGCGTTGTAACCAGATGGTGGCAACTGCTACTGGGAAGACCAAGTCGGTCTTTGATTGCCGTGAGGTTAAGACCCGGTTCTCTGGCTATCAGGTTAAGTATCGCAAACCCTTTGGTTAACGCTGGCGCGGTGGATTTTGTAGCGGAAGAGAGGGAGTCAGTCGTATCAGCGGGTGCATGGGCTTCTGCTTTATCTGACGGGTTTTTCTCAACGTTTTGAGATGTCACGCAGGTTTCTGGCTTTTTTATCATCTTGTGCACCTTATTGTTGACCACTATACTGATTTTAAATTCCACATACAAAAAATGAATTCCATATGTGGAAAATATAACGAGCGGATAGGATGCTGTCAACACATTAGATAGGGCTTGTTACACGCTGTCAGCCGTCCGCTACGGAAAGTGATATCGGGATACCGTTTTTTTGAGATCCAAGGTGATGCTCTGCCAGGGTTTACACCAGTGAAAGCAGTTAATAACTACGGAGTCGTTATGAAAAAGTATGCCTTAGTGGGGACAGGGGGCCGCTCCGGTCTGTTCCTGACCGCGATAGCGCGTGATTATCGTCAGGAAGGCCGTCTGGTTGCCTTTTGTGACAGCAACCAAACGCGAATGGATTATGCCAACGCCATGATCGGCGAGTTTGAGCATCAATCCGTGCCAACGTACAAGGCGGATGAGTTCGATAAGATGATCGCGGAAACGCGTCCTGATTTCGTCATCGTCACCTCTATTGATCGCACACATCATCACTATATTGTGCATGCTATGGAATTGGGCTGCGATGTCATCAGTGAAAAACCCATGACCATTGATGAAGAGAAATGTCAGGAAATTATCGATGCCGTTGCGCGTACCGGACGCAGCCTGCGCGTTACCTTTAACTACCGCTATGCGCCGCACCACAGCAAAATTCGTGAGTTGATTGCCGCTAACATCATTGGCGAAGTCTATTCCGTTCATTTCGAGTGGCTGCTGAACACCGAACATGGTGCAGATTACTTCCGCCGCTGGCACCGCGACAAACGTAACAGCGGTGGCCTGTTAGTCCATAAATCCACCCACCATTTTGATTTGGTCAATTTCTGGCTCAACTCTGAACCTGAAACCGTCTATGCGCAGGGAGATCTGCGTTTTTATGGCAAAGCCAATGCGGAAGCGCGTGGTGTGACCGAGTTTTATAACCGTTCCCATGGCAGCGAGGTGGCGGCCAACGATCCCTTTGCGTTGCACATGAAAGACAGCAAGCAACTGACGTCGTTGTACCTCAACGCTGAGCATGAAGATGGTTATTACCGCGATAAGAGCGTGTTTGACGATGGCATTAATATCGAAGATACGCTTGGTGTGATTGTGCGCTACAAGAGTAAAGCGATCATGACCTACTCGCTGAATGCCTATCTGCCGTGGGAAGGGCTGAATGTGGTGTTTAACGGCAGCCGCGGACGTCTCGAGATGAAGCTGGTTGAGAAATCCTACGTTAACGGCGGCGGGAAGAAATCAGATGAAGGTGCACTGCGTGGCTGTGAAATCAAAGTGTTCCCGATGTTTGATGAACCTTATGTTGTGCCCGTGGTGCAAGGCGTTGGCGGACACGGCGGCGGTGATGATGTCATGCTGCGCGATCTGTTTGGCATATCGGAACCCGATCCATTGAACCGCGCAGCGGATTACCAGGATGGCGCACTCTCCATTCTGACCGGTATCGCGGCCAACCGCTCTTTGCGCACTGAAATGCCAGTGAGGATTAAAGATCTTGCGGTAAAACTGCCACCGCGTAAATAGGTGGCTATTTGAAATCATTGGCCATCTTTCTGGATGGCCAATATCACACTGGGGGATATATCGGAGGAAATGGATAGCCAATTATACCCGTCATACTTCAAGTTGCATGTGCGTTAGTGGCACTCGAATTATTCAGGGTATAGCGATGTTAAGAACAGATCTTTATCCGCACCCTACACGCAGTGAGTCCTAATAAATTTTCGTCATATGACTCTGCGGATAAATGCCTGATATTGCCAATAAGTATTAATGATGGAGAACGATATAAATGAAAATGAAAAAGCTCCTGCGTTATTCCGCTTTATTGATGATGCTGTCGCCAGCACTGAGTCATGCTGACACTGAAATGCGTTTTTCATGGTGGGGAGGGAATCAACGCCATGAAGCGACGCGCGCAACCATCGAACAGTACAAAGTGCAACACCCTACCGTCACGATAAAAGCAGAGCCAAGCGGGTGGGATGGCTATCTTTCTCGCGTCAGTACACAGCTCGCGGGTTCCACAGAGCCGGATGTGATGCAGATTAACTGGAACTGGTTGGAACTTTTTTCCAAAAATGGTGAAGGGTTTTACGATCTGAATAAATTGTCTCAGTACATAGACCTGAACCAGTTTACTGAACAGGGTAAAAATCTGGTAACGCGGGGCGGAAAACTGAACGGTATTCCTATCGCACTAACAGCCCGTTTAATGTATTACAATTCACATGTCTGGCAGCAGGCAGGGTTGGAATATCCACAAACCTGGGATGATATTCTGAAAGCCGGTCCGGTATTTAAAAGCAAACTGGGAGATGATTATTATCCATTCTTCCTCGGTGCGGTAGATACCTCAATTCTGACTTTCCTCAATTCGTACATGGTGCAGAAATACAATATCGCTATGATCGATGAAGAGAAAAAGCAATTTAATTACACCCCGGAACAGTGGCTGGAGTTCTTTGGCTTGTATAAAAAGCTCGTGGACAACCATGTGATTCCTTCCATGAAGTATTTTACCGCATTCGGTAAAGCCAATGCCTGGGAGATCCGCCCGTGGCTGGAAGGTAAACTGGGGGGAACTTATATCTGGACGACAGAAGGCACCTATGCTGATAGTCTCAAAGCACCGTCACAGTTGGTTTTAGGCCCGTATCCGATGCTGCCGGGTGCCAAGGATTCCGGTCTGTTCTTTAAACCCTCACAGATTTTCTCTATCGGGAATAGCACTAAGCACCCAGAGGAAGCGGCTAAGTTCATTAACTACATGCTTAACGATCCTGCCGGCATCAAAACCATGGGGCTGCAACGCGGTATTCCTCTCAGCAAAATTGCCGTAGCGACGCTGGAAAAAGAGGGTATCTTGAAAAGCGGTGATATTCAGGCTCAGTCATTGGAGCAAGTGAATAAACTGACCGGCGATGTAAAAGTATCATCCTATTTTGAGAACCAAAAGCTGTTGTCCGTATTCCTGGATTATCTCCAACAATATGATTACGGCAAAATGTCTATCGAAGACGTCGCTACGGGTTTCCCTAAAGCGGGTGAGCGTGTACTGAAAAGAATTATTTAGGATTTAAGCTTGATAATATTTGACGGAAAACATTGATTTTCTGCAAAAAATTCCGGGTCACGAACCCGGCGAAAAGAGCGTTATTTTTATTTGTTACGTGCATTCCCACAGATATGAGTCAATCCGTGGGAATATTCAACACCAGGGCTTTTTATGTGAAGGGGATAAATGTATTTATCCTCTCGCATCTCAACAGGTAAGTACCCATGAATGAAAACAAGCTATTGGGACTGGCCTATGTCTCACCCTATATTATAGGGCTGTTGATATTTACGGCATTCCCTTTTGTCTCATCGTTTGTACTGAGCTTTACCGAATATGATTTAATGAACCCTCCCGTATTTAACGGGGTGGAAAATTACCGTTATATGTTGACGGAAGATGCGCTTTTCTGGAAATCCATGGGCGTAACCTTTGCCTATGTTTTTCTGACCATTCCCTTGAAACTGGCGTTTGCATTGGGCATTGCATTTGTTCTCAACTTCAAGCTGCGTGGCATCGGATTTTTCCGGACCGCTTATTATATTCCGTCTATTCTCGGCAGCAGCGTGGCAATTGCCGTACTGTGGCGCGCCCTGTTTGCTATCGATGGGCTATTGAACAGTTTCCTTGGCCTGCTCGGTATTGAGGCGGTTAACTGGTTGGGTGAACCTTCGCTGGCTTTGATGTCAGTGACCTTGCTGCGTGTGTGGCAGTTTGGTTCCGCAATGGTGATTTTCCTGGCCGCATTACAAAACGTGCCGCAATCGCAGTATGAGGCGGCGATGATTGACGGTGCCACCAAATGGCAAATGTTTATCAAAGTGACCGTGCCGCTGATTACACCGGTGATTTTCTTCAACTTTATTATGCAGACGACGCAGGCGTTCCAGGAGTTTACCGCGCCCTATGTCATTACCGGTGGCGGACCCACGCATTATACCTACCTGTTTTCGCTCTATATCTATGATACGGCGTTTAAATATTTCGATATGGGATACGGTGCTGCATTAGCGTGGGTACTGTTCCTGGTTGTCGCCATTTTTGCATCGGTTGCATTCAAATCATCGAAATACTGGGTGTTCTACTCTGCCGATAAAGGGGGCAAAAATGGCTGATTTACCTCAGAGCCACGTTGGCGGCTCGTCTGCCGAAGTGATTGCCGCAGCAGAAGTACGCCGGACATTACGCCGTGAAAAAATCAATGCCAGCATTCGTTACACCATTCTGCTGATTGTGGGGCTGTTGATGCTCTATCCGTTGGTCTGGATGTTCTCGGCCTCCTTTAAACCAAACCATGAGATCTTCACCACGCTTGGGTTATGGCCGGAGAATCCGACGAGTGACGGGTTTGTTCGCGGGTGGAAAACGGGTACTGAATATAATTTTGGTCATTACATGCTGAATACATTCAAGTATGTGATTCCAAAAGTGATTCTGACCATTATTTCCTCCACCATCGTGGCTTATGGTTTTGCCCGCTTTGAGATTCCGTGGAAGAATTTTTGGTTTGCCACACTGATTACCACCATGTTGTTGCCCAGTACTGTGTTGTTAATTCCGCAGTACATCATGTTCCGTGAGATGGGGATGTTGAACAGTTACATGCCGCTCTATATCCCACTGGCCTTTGCGACGCAGGGGTTCTTTGTCTTCATGCTGATCCAGTTCCTGCGCGGTGTTCCGCGTGACATGGAAGAGGCTGCCCAGATCGATGGCTGCAACTCCTTTCAGGTACTGTGGTATGTGGTTGTGCCGATCCTCAAGCCGGCCATTATTTCTGTGGCCTTGTTCCAGTTCATGTGGTCCATGAACGACTTTATCGGTCCGTTGATCTACGTCTATAGCGTGGACAAGTACCCGATTGCATTGGCGCTGAAAATGTCCATCGACGTAACGGAAGGCGCGCCGTGGAACGAAATTCTGGCGATGGCGAGTATCTCTATACTGCCGTCCATCATTATTTTCTTCTTTGCTCAACGCTACTTCGTACAGGGCGTCACCAGCAGCGGAATTAAAGGTTAATTGAGGGTTTATCATGGCTGAAGTCACGTTTAACAAACTGGAGAAAGTCTACTCCAACGGTTTCAAAGCGGTTCACGGTATCGATCTGACCATCAAAGACGGTGAGTTCATGGTTATCGTCGGACCATCTGGTTGCGCGAAATCGACGACCTTGCGCATGCTGGCGGGTCTGGAAACCATCAGCGGTGGTGAAGTGCGTATCGGCGAACGCATCGTCAATAACCTGGTACCGAAAGATCGCGGTATTGCGATGGTGTTCCAGAACTATGCTCTTTACCCGCACATGACGGTGCGTGAGAACCTGGCGTTTGGTCTGAAACTGGCGAAATTGCCGAAAGAGAAGATAGAAGAGCAGGTTAATGAAGCGGCCAAGATTCTAGAGTTGGAAGAATTGATGGAGCGTCTGCCACGTCAGCTCTCTGGCGGGCAGGCACAGCGCGTGGCGGTGGGCCGCGCCATCGTGAAAAAGCCGGATGTGTTCCTGTTTGATGAACCGTTGTCCAACCTGGACGCCAAACTGCGTGCTTCCATGCGTATCCGTATTTCCGATCTGCACAAACAGTTGAAGGCAAGCGGTAAGCCAGCTACCAGCGTGTATGTTACCCACGACCAGACCGAAGCCATGACCATGGGTGACCGCATCTGCGTCATGAAGCTGGGCCACATCATGCAGGTAGATACGCCGGATAACCTCTATCACTATCCGAAAAACATGTTTGTAGCGGGTTTTATTGGCGCGCCGGAAATGAACATCAAACCGAGCAAACTGGTAGAGCGTGACGGTCAAGTGGCATTGACCGTCGGCCATTCCACGCTGGCACTCAATGCCTCGCAGCAGGACAGGGTCAAAGCCTATCTCGGTCAGGATGTGTTTTTTGGTGTGCGTCCAGAGTATGTCAGTGTCTCATTAACGCCGTTTGCCGAAAGCCATTCCCAAGGGGAATTGATTCGTGTGGAAAATATGGGTCACGAATTCTTTATGTATTTGAAGGTCGATAATTTCGAACTGACCTGTCGTATGCCTTCCGATCAGGCCAGAGTGATTATTGCCAGCGCGATGCATAAGACGGTCTATTTCCAGTTTGATATGGACAAGTGCCATATATTTGATGCGAAAACGGAACGAAATATTTCGCTGGCGTAGATCGTTTGCATCAAGTGCCGATGGCTTAACAGCCAGATAACGCCATCGGCAGGAGAATAGACTTTCGGTTGTATTTTGGGGTAAGGCATACGGGCCATTAAGGAGTTCCCACCATGTCGCTTAACGTTATCTTTAATAGCGCAGATCCTGGTATCTACAATATCAAGACGCACGCGGAAGGCCCAACAGGGGCATTACCGTTAACACCAGAAATGCTGGTGGACTCACCAAGTGGGAATATCTTTGGCTTAACGCTTAATGCGGGAATGGGGTGGGATCCAAACCGGTTGCTAGGCACCGAGGTGTTGATCCTCGGCACGCAAGGCGGAATTCGTGCAGAGGATGGCCGCCCGATTGCGTTGGGATACCACACCGGACATTGGGAAATCGGCTTGCAGATGCGTGCCGCTGCGGAAACCATCGCCAAAGAGAATGGTGTGCCGTTTGCCGCCTATGTCAGCGACCCCTGCGATGGTCGCTCGCAGGGGACAACCGGCATGTTTGACTCCTTGCCCTATCGCAATGACGCCGCCATGGTTTTTCGACGGTTGATTCGCTCCTTGCCCACCCGTAAAGCTGTAATTGGCGTGGCAACCTGTGACAAAGGTTTGCCAGCGATGATGATTGCGCTGGCAGCAACGCACCATTTGCCCACCATTATCGTTCCCGGCGGCGCAACGTTGCCGCCGACGCACGGTGAAGATGCCGGTAAAATCCAGACGATTGGTGCACGCTTTGCCAACCATGAACTGAGCTTGAAAGATGCAGCCGAACTGGGCTGCCGGGCTTGTGCCTCTCCGGGCGGCGGCTGTCAGTTCCTTGGCACTGCTGGCACATCACAGGTGGTAGCTGAAGGATTGGGGATGGCGTTGCCTCATTCGGCCCTGGCACCCTCAGGGCAGGAAGTGTGGCTGGACATCGCCAGACAGTCTGCCCGTGCGGTGTTGCTGATGCAGCTCAAAGGGGTGACCACCAAAGATATTATTACCGACAAAGCCATTGAGAATGCGATGACGGTACACGCTGCGTTCGGTGGCTCAACCAATCTGTTATTGCATATTCCAGCGATTGCCTATGCCGCGGGCTGTAAAACACCGACCGTTGAGCAGTGGATGGCAATCAATCGCAACGTGCCACGATTGGTCAGTGTGCTACCTAATGGACCAGACTACCATCCGACCGTTCGGGCCTTTATGGCCGGTGGCGTACCGGAAGTGATGTTGCATCTGCGCAAGCTGGGGCTGCTGCATGAAGATGTGTTGACGGTGACGGGGGAAACGCTGGGAGCAAATCTTGATGTGTGGGAAAACTCTGAGCGTCGACGCCGTTTTCGTGAACTGCTTGTGGAATGCGATGGTGTCCATCCTGATGAGGTGATCATGAGCCCTGAGCAGGCCAAGGCGCGCGGTTTAACGTCTACCATTACCTTCCCCTCCGGAAACATTGCCCCAGAAGGTTCCGTTATTAAATCGACGGCCATCGATGCCTCTGTGGTGGATGAGCACGGCATTTATCGTCACACCGGCAAGGCCAAGGTATTTACCTCAGAAAAGGCAGGGATCAGTGCCATCAAGCAAGGGATGATTCAGGCGGGTGATATGATGGTTGTTATTGGTGGCGGACCGTCGGGAACCGGGATGGAAGAGACCTACCAGCTCACGTCGGCGCTGAAACATCTCTCCTACGGCAAATTCGTTTCGTTGCTGACGGATGCTCGTTTTTCGGGTGTATCCACCGGTGCCTGTATCGGCCATATCGGACCTGAGGCCTTGGCGGGCGGGCCTATTGGTAAGTTGCGCGATGGTGACATCATCGAAATGGTTATCGACCGAAATCGGTTGGTGGGTTCCATCAACTTTATTGGCACGCAAGGGCATCCGCTGTCTCCTGAAGAAGGCGCTGCCGTGCTGGCGAGCCGGCCTTTGCATCCCGAATTGCGGGCGCATCCAGATTTGCCTGATGACACCCGGTTATGGGCGGCTTTGCAGGCTGTCAGCGGGGGAACCTGGAAGGGGTGCATTTACGATACCGACAAGATCCTTGACGTTATCAATGCGGGCCTGAAAGCGTTAAAAGAGAATAAGAGAAATTAATTTTTAGTTTTAATTCGGGCGACGCAACTGTGCGCCCACCCTCATTATATACCCTAAATAATTCGCGTTGCAGGAAGGCGGCAAGAAAAGGAATCCCGATGAGCTTACTTAGGTAAGTGATTCGGGTGAGTGAACGCAGCCAACGCACCTGCAACGTGAAGTATGACGGGTATAGCGATAATAATCATTTTCCATATAAGGAAAAAGGTGGTGACTTATGTTTAAAACACTTGCGGGTGTTATTCCTCCGGTTCCAACGATTCTTGATGACAAAGGCCAATTTGATCCGGAAGGTATGGGAATATTAATTGAAAGGTTAATTGACTCTGCCGTAAACGGTTTCTTATTTTTGGGGAGTGCGGGAGAGTTTGCTAATTTCTCTCAAGAACAACGTAAAGCGATTGCTGAATTTTGCGTAGAAAAAGTGAATGGGCGCAAACCGGTTATTATCGGTACGGCATCCTGTTCCACGGCGGAGGCCATTGCATTAACGCAACACGCGGCAGATATTGGCGCTGATGCAGTGATGATTGTGAATCCTTATTATGCGCTGATGTCTGATGAACGCCTTTATAATCACTATAAGTCCATTGCTGATGCAGTGGCTATTCCGCAATTGTTATATAATTTCCCTGCATTGACTGGACAGAACCTTTCTGTCGAATTGATTGGTCGGTTGGCTGACAGCTGCGCCAATATTGTGGGTATTAAAGATACTGTCGATTGCATGAGCCATATTCGCCAGGTGATTACGGAAGTGAAAGGCCGCCATCCCAATTTTCTGGTGTTCTGCGGCTTTGATGAATACGCCCTCGATACGCTGCTGCTCGGCGGCGATGGCGTGATCCCTGCCACGTCCAATTTTGCGCCGGAAATCACCTGTGGTATCTATCAGGCCTTTTTGGATAAAGATATGGTTGCGGTGCAAGCGCTGCTGCGCCGTCTGGCCGTGCTGTCGAAGATCTATACCCTGGAAGTCCCTTTTACCGGCTTGATAAAAGAAGCGATTCGCCTTACCGGTTCCTCAATTTCTGCTGCAGTGTCTGCACCTGCCACACCGCCTAGTCCAGAAATGAAACAGCACTTAATCGCGCTGCTGCGTGAGGCCAATATCGCCATTGGGGAATAACGACCCCACGTTACAGGGACGTTGCAACTGAACGCGTCTCTGTAGCTCAACCTTCAGGAAGAAACCCATGCTGGATAAATCAGTCATTACCGCAAAACTCGCCGCGTTGTATCAGGAGGTCATCGCCATCCGTGAAGATGATGCTTATCTCAAATCCATTGGTGCCTATGGTTCGGATATGTCTATTGAATTGTGGGACTGGTCGCAGGGCGTAGGGTTGTATGGCATTTGGCGCTTGTATGAAGCGACAGGGGACCAAACCTATGTCGACTACTTGAACGCCTGGTTTGAACGCCATCGGGAAGAGGCGGCGATAAAAAATGTCAATCACGTCGCACCTATGCTGACATTAGTGTCGCTGTTGGAACAGCAAGAAAATATGCAGTGGCGTGCATTGGTGGATGAATACGGTGAGTGGATTGAGCAAGGGCTGTTGCGTACCGAAATGGGGGGGTTCGCCCACACCACTGCTACGCGTAATAATGAAGGGCAACTGTGGGTAGATACCCTGTTTATGAGCGGCCTGTTCCACGTTAAAGCAGGGCAGTTTCTCAACAAGCCCGCCTATTGCGAAGAGATCATTTACCAGTTCTTACTGCATACGCAATTTTTAAGCGATCCTGTTAGCGGTCTGTGGCGGCACGGTTGGCATTTCACAGAAAAACACCACTTTGCCGGTGCGTTATGGGGACGGGGCAATGGCTGGGCAGCGATAACGGCTGTCGAACTGCTGGAATTAACGCGAGCAAGTCACTCTGCATCGTCTCGTTTTATTGAGCAGAACTTCCTGCGCCAGAGTGAAGCGTTGTTAAACGTTCAGTCTGACAACGGTATGTGGCACACGCTACTCAACGATCCGCACAGTTACCAGGAGTCGTCAGCCACGGCGGCGATCGCCTACGCCTTTCTCAAAGGGTATCGGTTAGGTATTCTTGAGGGTCGCTTTGCCGATGCTGGCGTTAGGGCTATTGATGCGTTGTTGGCGCGCATCGATCAACAAGGGCAACTGGCTGAGGTCTCTTCCGGTACACCGGTGTTTATGACGTTATCTGAATATACCGATGTGCCCATTCGCCAACGTTCTTATGGGCAGTCGTTAGCGATGCTGGCATTGGCTGAAGCACTGCGTCATCCTGCTCTTCTGCGTGTAACTCCTGCCTGATAAATGTCTCGGCGTGACAAAATGCAATTTTTTGCCATGCCGATGCTGCCATTTTTTTGAACTCTGTCACTGTTCTGCAAGCGCTCTGGTAGAGATATTTCCTTTGATGAAAATTTGCATTATGCTAGCTGAAGCGTTTCAGTTGGCGCAATTATGGCGATTGATCCCGAATAGCGGCGAATTTATCCCGCAAATGGATCGTCAAGGGCAGGGCGTTGCCCCAGAATAGTCTTACGTAACGGTTTATTCCGGTGTGAGTACTGATTATTCTATACAGCTTACCTATTCGAGTGTTCAGCTTGATACAGAGAATGCGATGACAATTCGTATTGCGATAAACGGTTTTGGTCGTATTGGCCGCAGCGTGTTACGGGCACTGTACGAATCCGGGCGTCGGGCCGATATTAGCGTGGTGGCGATCAACGAACTGGCGAGCGCGGAAGGTATGGCGCATCTGCTGAAGTATGATACCAGCCATGGGCGTTTTGCCTGGGATGTCCGTCAGGAGTGCGACCAGCTCTTTGTGGGCGACGACGCCATTCTGCTGTTGCATCAGCGTGAAATTGAGGGGTTGCCCTGGCGAGAACTGGGCGTTGATGTGGTGTTAGATTGCAGTGGCGTCTATGGCAGTCGTGCGCACGGCGAGGCGCATCTGGCCGCTGGTGCCAAGAAGGTGCTGTTTTCTCATCCTGGTGCCAACGATATCGATACCACTATTGTGTTTGGCGTTAACCATGAGACGTTAAGGCCAGAACACCACATTGTGTCTAACGCCTCGTGTACCACCAACTGCATTATTCCCATCATTAAATTGCTGGACGAATCGTTTGGCATCGAAAGCGGCACTGTCACCACGATTCACTCTTCGATGAACGATCAGCCGGTGATCGATGCCTACCACAGCGATTTACGCCGTACCCGCGCGGCCAGTCAGTCCATTATTCCAGTGGATACCAAACTGGCGGCAGGTATTACGCGTATCTTCCCGCAGTTTACTGACCGTTTTGAGGCGATTTCGGTGCGAGTGCCGACGATCAATGTCACCGCTATTGATTTGAGCGTAACGGTACGAAAGGCAGTAAATGTTAATGAAATCAATGCACTTTTTCAAAAATCAGCGCATGGAGCATTTCGTGGTATAGTTGACTATACGGAATTACCTTTAGTTTCAGCCGATTTTAATCACGATCCGCACAGCGCCATCGTAGACGGTACGCAGACGCGGGTCAGTGGGTCGCACCTGATAAAAACGTTGGTCTGGTGCGATAACGAATGGGGTTTCGCTAATCGCATGTTGGATACTACCCGAGCGATGGCTGCCTGTGGTTTCTAGTTATACGCAATTGAATTGTCAGGGATTTTAATCTCGATCACACAACTTTATAAGAGAATCAACAAGAGGATTCACCATGTCTGTAATTAAAATGACCGATCTCGATCTGGCGGGTAAACGCGTACTGATCCGTGCGGATCTGAACGTGCCGGTAAAAGAAGGTAAAGTGACGTCTGATGCACGTATCCGTGCGTCGTTGCCGACCATTGAAATCGCCCTGAAACAAGGTGCGCGAGTCATGGTGACTTCCCACCTGGGACGCCCGACCGAAGGGGAATACAATGAAGAATTCTCCCTACTGCCGGTAGTTAACTATCTGAAAGATAAAATTTCTTCTCCGGTTCGTCTGGCGAAGGATTATCTGGATGGCGTTGATGTTGCCGAAGGTGAGTTGGTGGTTCTGGAAAACGTTCGTTTCAATAAAGGTGAGAAGAAAGACGACGAAGAACTGTCGAAGAAATACGCGGCGCTGTGCGATGTGTTCGTGATGGATGCCTTTGGTACTGCGCACCGTGCGCAGGCGTCTACCCATGGCGTTGGCAAGTTTGCTGATATCGCGTGTGCAGGCCCGCTGCTGGCAGACGAACTTGAAGCGCTGGGTAAAGCCCTGAGCAACCCAGAGCGCCCGATGGTCGCTATCGTCGGCGGTTCTAAAGTGTCTACTAAACTGACCGTGCTGGGCTCATTGTCCAAAATCGCTGACCAACTGATCGTTGGCGGTGGTATTGCCAACACTTTCGTTGCTGCACAAGGTCATAACGTGGGCAAGTCGCTCTACGAAGCAGATCTGATCCCTGAAGCGAAAAAACTGTTGGAAACCTGCGATATTCCGGTACCGAGCGACGTGCGCGTGGCAACGGAATTCTCCGAAACCGCAACCGCAACCTTGAAGTCTGTTACTGCCATCAAAGATGATGAACAGATTCTGGACTTGGGTGATGTGTCCGCAGAGCGTCTGGCCGATATTCTGAAAAATGCCAAGACCATCCTGTGGAACGGCCCGGTTGGCGTATTCGAATTCCCGAACTTCCGTAAGGGAACCGAGATTATCGCTCAGGCGATTGCAGACAGCGACGCGTTCTCTATCGCCGGTGGTGGCGATACGCTGGCAGCGATTGACCTGTTCGGTATTTCAGACAAGATTTCTTATATTTCTACCGGTGGTGGTGCCTTCTTGGAGTTCGTGGAAGGGAAAAAACTGCCTGCGGTAGTCATGCTGGAAGAGCGTGCTAAGCAGTAATGCCGCTTTGCCGGGGGTGTCACCCGGCAACCCGTCGCCCTCTCTTCGAGTGGGTGACGGTGGGTTCGGACGCAGTGCGTCCGGCCCGTAGTCAATTATCTCAACCCTCCACGGCCAACGAGACGGGACACGTAACATGTCTAAAATTTTTGATTTCGTAAAACCTGGTGTCATCACTGGCGATGACGTTCAGAAAGTTTTCGCAGTAGCAAAGGAAAATGGCTTTGCTCTGCCCGCAGTCAACTGCGTCGGTACTGACTCCGTCAATGCGGTGCTGGAAGCGGCAGCGAAAGTTCGCGCACCGGTTATCGTTCAGTTCTCTAACGGGGGGGCCGCGTTTACAGCAGGTAAAGGCCTGAAAGCGGAAGGCCAGAAAGCCGCTATCCTCGGTGCCATCTCTGGTGCACAACACGTTCACCTGATGGCTGAACACTACGGCATTCCTGTTATCCTGCACACTGACCACTGTGCGAAAAAACTGCTGCCTTGGTTGGATGGCCTGCTGGAAGCCGGTGAAAAACATTTTGCCGCAACCGGCAAACCGCTGTTCTCCTCCCACATGATCGACCTGTCGGAAGAGTCTCTGGAAGAAAACATCGAGATTTGCAGTGAATACCTCAAGCGCATGGCAAAAATCAACATGACGCTGGAAATCGAACTGGGTTGTACTGGCGGCGAAGAAGATGGCGTGGACAACAGCCATCTTGATAACTCCGCGCTCTACACTCAGCCGGAAGATGTTGCTTATGCCTATGAAAAGCTGCACGCCATCAGCCCGCGTTTCACCATCGCGGCGTCGTTCGGCAACGTGCATGGTGTATACAAACCGGGTAACGTGCAACTGACGCCAAAAATCCTGCACAACTCGCAGGAATATGTGTCCAAAAAATTCAACCTGCCGCACAACAGCCTGGACTTCGTGTTCCACGGAGGCTCCGGCTCCACGGCGGAAGAAATTGCCGAAGCCGTTAGCTACGGTGTGGTAAAAATGAACATCGACACCGATACCCAGTGGGCAACCTGGGAAGGTGTGTTGGCGTACTACAAGAAGAATGAAGGCTACCTGCAGGGGCAGTTGGGTAACCCTGAAGGCGCAGATAAGCCGAACAAGAAGTACTACGATCCGCGCGTTTGGCTGCGAGCTGGCCAGGCAACAATGGTTGCGCGTTTAGAAAAAGCGTTTAAAGAACTGAACGCGATCGATGTACTGTAATCTATATTAATAAGTGCATTACCAACAATGCATGAAAATAAGAGGCTCCCTTTATCAGGAGCCTTAATTTTTTCTGGTCTGTTTGAGGGCCATTTTGGGTGTGAACGATCCCTTTCAAAGGGAGAAAAGCAAAAAATGGGAGAGTACAAATGGAAGAACTGGATGTAACCGAAAGTCTGAGTCGTATGGGCCAATGGGTCGTCAATAATGAGGCTCTGCTGATCCAGTATGCCGTAAACGTGGTGGCGGCAATTATTATTTTGCTCATCGGCTTGCTGGTGGCGCGTGTGGTATCGAATGGCATTAGCCGAGTGATGGTAGCGCGGGGAATTGATACTACCGTTGCTGATTTTCTCGCCGCGCTGGTGCGTTACGGAATCATTGCTTTTACGCTGATTGCGGTACTGAGCCGTGTTGGTGTACAAACGGCATCGGTGATTGCCGTGCTCGGTGCTGCGGGTTTGGCCGTTGGCCTTGCATTACAAGGTTCTCTGTCAAACTTCGCTGCGGGTGTATTGCTGGTGATGTTCCGTCCGTTTCGTACGGGGGAATCGGTCGATCTGGGCGGCGTTGCAGGGGTTGTTACTCAGGTGCAGATTTTTTCGACCACGCTGCGCACCGGTGACGGCAAGGTGATAGTAGTACCAAACGGTAAAATCATCGCAGGTAATATTATCAATAGCAGTCGCGAGCCAGATCGCCGTGTAGAGTTGATCGTGGGCGTTGCCTATGATGCCGATATCGATCAGGTAAAAAACCTTCTGGGTGATATTGTTGCTGCGGATACACGTATTCAGCATGATAAAGGCGTCACTATTCGCCTGAACGAGATGGCTGCGTCTTCACTCAACTTTGTTGTCTGGGTCTGGACCACTAACGGTAACGCGCAAGCGGTATATTGGGATCTGCTGGAGAACACCAAGCGTGCGCTGGATGCACATAACATCGGCATCCCTTATCCGCAAATGGATGTGCATTTGCATCAAAGCAAGTCCGCATCTACTAACAACGCTCTCAACTAACAAATAGTTTTCGTTAATTCTCTTTAGGCATCCGGTGCTAAGCGCACGGATGCCTAAACACTTTCGCTCAAAAAGCAAAAATACGACCTCCGTATCGACCTACTCTAACTACTGTTACTGTTTGATCTGTGTTGTGTTATGAAATTTGATAAAACCCTCTATCCTCACACTGTTGCGATAGCTTTATTTGCTGTCTCTCTGCTGTACACAGGGAATAGGCTCTTTTCAGCCCAAAGTCAGGCGGTACTGGCGGTTGAAACTTTTCAATCCTTCTGGTTGCTGTTTGGTGCGTTATTTACCTGGTGCTATATCAGGCCGCTGAAGTGTAACTCGGGGGCAAAATTCTTTTGGTTGTGGAGTATCTGTTGGTGGCTGTTATTGTTTGGCCGGGGCATCAGTTGGGGGCGGGACTACTTTCCTGATGAGCCTAAGATTTACTTCCGTATTATCTCGATCGTATTGATTGGTGTGACGATGTGCGCGTTGTTATTGCCGGTGATACGCCGAGAAATTATCCGACGCCTGCGGCAAGAAAGGCTACCGTTGTGGGATATATTGTTGTTAGTGCTCTATTTTATTATTGTTGACACCATCGAACACCACCGCCTATTGGCGTTTCTTTTTGTCTACGACACATCGCGTACTGATTTGCTGGAGGAGTTGTTTGAACTTCCGTTTATGTTTTCGCTGTTTGCTGTAGCTTTCCTACTGCAACGTAGCGAAAAGCAAGCCATAGCCAAAACACTGTCCCTTTCACATTCACCATTGCGTAACATTCAACATTAGGAATTCTAATGTATAATTAGAATCTTCAATTTCAGTTAATGATAAAATCTCCTTAAACTCCCTCGAATTGTTCATGTGGGAGAGTGTAGATAACCATGTTTGGGATGTATTGGCAGGGATTTTTTCTTGGCGCTGCGATGATTTTACCACTGGGGCCGCAAAACGCTTATGTGATGAATCAGGGAATTCGGCGCCAGTATCATCTGATGATTGCCCTGTTGTGCGCGTTAAGTGATGTCATCTTGATCTGTGCTGGTATCTTTGGTGGGAGTGCGTTGTTGAGTCAGTCATCGCTACTGCTTTCGCTGATCACCTGGGGAGGTGTTGCTTTTCTGCTTTGGTACGGTTGGGGCGCCTTCAAAGTAGTTTTCAACTGTCAGCTTGATGTGGTGAGCGTTGAAATAGCACGACAAAGTCGCTGGCGCGTTATCTCCACTGTATTGGCGGTGACTTGGCTGAATCCGCATGTGTATCTGGATACTTTTGTGGTACAGGGCAGCATTGGCGGGCAGATGGCACCCGATGCGCGCGGTTGGTTTGCATTGGGTTCCATTACGGCTTCATTTCTGTGGTTCTTTGCATTGGCGTTGCTGGCGTCCTGGTTAGCACCGTGGCTGAATACGCCAAAAGCGCAGCGAGTGATTAATGCTTTTGTTGGTGTGATAATGTGGTTTATTGCGCTACAACTTGCGTGTCTCGCTGTGATTTAGTGCTGTATTTTTCCGTCTTTATAAGAATATTACAGAATTCACCTATATTTAAGTCAACTCAGTGAGCGCACTATGCTTGTCAATTACGTAAGCGCTCTGCTGTCACACTGGCTTGCAATGGCGCAATATCACATGAAATCAGGAGAAACGATACTGTGAAACTGAAAGCAATAGCAATCGCCGCCCTGTTAAGTATAACGACATTTCCGTTATCTGGGTTTGCGGGTGAATTTCCTAACGGACCTCATATTGTGACATCCGGTAAAGCGAGTGTAGATGTCACACCAGATATTGCAAATCTGGCAATTGAGGTCAATGTTTCGTCTAAAGATGTTGCTGATGCCAAAAAGCAAGCAGACGAACGTGTGGCACAATATTTTGCTTATCTGGAAAAAAACGGCATTGAAAGAAAAGATATCAGCGCTGCAAACCTGCGTACTCATCCCGAATATAATTTTTTGAAAGATGGCCGTTCTGAACTGAAAGGATATCGCGCGGTGCGCCAGGTCGCGGTAACCGTACGCAAACTGGATCAATTAAATACATTACTGGATGGCGCGTTACGTGCAGGATTGACGGAAATTCGCGGTGTGGATCTCGGCGTTGCCAACCCGGATGCTTATCGTGATCAAGTGCGCCAGAAGGCGATAGAAACAGCAACTGCTCAGGCGAAGGCGTTGGCAACGGGATTTAATGCCAAACTGGGGCCGATTTACAGCATCCGTTATCAGGTTGCCAACTATCAGCCTGTTCCAGTAGCACGCATGTTCAAAGCTGCGAGCGTAGCTTCGGAAGCTGACGTCGCGCAGACTTATGAGCAGAAAAGTATTCAATTTGATGATCAGGTTGATGTGATATTCGAGTTGCAACCCAATCCGTAATCCAGACCTCAGGGCGTCAAGATTGGCGCAATACGCGATGCCCATGCGAGAGCAGGGCATCCGTTACCTTTCTCATCATCCGGCTTTCTGGTGCGAAACGATGCCAGTACAACATGCGTCGCTGGAACAAACCCGGCGTCAGATCGACCAGATCGCCGCTTGCCAACTCTCTCTCGATTTGCAGATGCGGGATCATACAGCAGGTGGTGCCTTGTCGTGCCAGTTGCACAAAGGCTTCTGACGAGTTAACGATATGGCAGGGGACGCTGCCGGGAGAGAGATCGAAATTCTGCTGCAAGAACGCCTGATGCATGTCGTCCAGGTGATCAAAGGCAACGGCAGGCGCGCGTAATAAGGCGGAACGGGTTACGCCATTCGGAAAGTAGCGTGCGGCGAAATCCGGTGAGGCGACGAACAGATAGTCCAGCGCCCCGAGTTTATCTACCAGACAACTCGGCAACGGTTGCGGCTGGATACTGACTGCTCCCACCACTTCACCCCGGCGCAAACGTTCTTGGGTGCGAGTTTCATCCTCCACTTGCAGATTCAGACGAATAGGGGAATCGACCAGCACCGGTTGCAGCGCAGGCAGCAGCCAGGTTGCCAGACTGTCGGCGTTAACCGCAAGCGACAATAGCAGCGGGATATCGCTGCTGGCATCGTTGCCCAACCACTCTTCTTCCAGCAGCTCCACTTGATGTAACAGCGCTAACAATTTTTGCCCTTGTTCTGTGGGGCGCGGTGGAATGGTTCTGACCAACAGCGGCTGTCCGAACAGGTTCTCCAACTGCTTGATGCGTTGTGAAACGGCGGATTGCGTGATGCACAATTTTTGCGCGGCGCGTTCAAATCCGCGCTCACGGATGACGGCATCCAGAGCCTGAAGTGTGCGATAGTCCGGTCGTTTCATGAAGGTGCCATTTCCTATGGATAAAACTTGGTCTTTGCACTATGCCACATTTTTCAGACGGAACACGCTAAAAATCTGTCCGATTTCACACTGATGGCCGAAAATAATCGAAGGACGCGCGGCGATTGGCGTCGTTTCCGGTGGCGCTTGCTCTATAATACGCCTCTCTTTTCTCACTGTAATTTGCAGGCACGATACAGACCATGACACAAGATGAACTGAAAAAGGCAGTCGGCTGGGCCGCGTTGGATTATGTCCGCCCAGATACTATTGTTGGGGTGGGAACGGGTTCAACGGCAGCGCACTTCATTGACGCGCTGGGCTCCATCAAACACCAGATTAAAGGCGCAGTATCCAGCTCCGTGGCGTCTACCGAGAAGCTGAAAAGCTTAGGTATTCCGGTATTCGACAGCAACGAGGTGGATGAACTGGATATCTATGTGGATGGAGCCGATGAGATCAATCCGCATATGCAAATGATCAAAGGTGGTGGCGCTGCGTTGACGCGTGAGAAGATCATTGCCGCCATTGCGCGCCAGTTTATCTGTATCGTCGATGCTTCCAAGCAAGTGGATATTCTTGGCAAATTCCCGTTGCCGGTAGAAGTGATCCCCATGGCCCGCGCTTACGTGGCTCGGGAACTGGTGAAATTAGGCGGGCAGCCAGTCTATCGTCAGGGCGTAGTAACGGACAACGGTAATGTGATCCTCGATGTGCACAACCTTGATATCTCAGATGCCATTGTCGTAGAAAACCGTATCAATGGAATTGCGGGCGTGGTGACAGTCGGTCTGTTTGCCAACCGGGGCGCTGACGTTGCGTTGGTTGGTACTGCGGACGGTGTAAAAACCCTGAAGTAATTTCTCCCTTGCGCGTCGGACGTTGGCATTGAAGGCACTAACGTCCGATTTTTTTTGCTTAAAAACCCCACGATTGTTAAAGTCTCACTTTTGGTACTTAATATCACTTTTTCTTATTTTGTTCCCTTGGCATCTGGCAAGGCGACGCGTTATCCCTATTTTTTACTGTAAAAGGGAGTTTGTGACGCCGTTGGCAGCATCGGGGAAGCAATCGATTGTCTTGCTGCTGGCGTAATTTTTGTTATGTTGGCAGAGGCTGTTTGGCAAATGGGTTCATTGGCTTCTGAAGTCTGAAAATAAGGTCGGGAAATGGCAAAGGTATCACTGGAAAAAGACAAGATTAAATTCCTCCTGGTGGAAGGGGTTCACCAGAGCGCGTTGGAAAACCTGCGCGCAGCGGGTTACACCAACATTGAATACCAT
This sequence comes from Serratia marcescens, assembly GCA_015548865.1. Lineage (GTDB taxonomy): Bacteria > Pseudomonadota > Gammaproteobacteria > Enterobacterales > Enterobacteriaceae > Symbiopectobacterium > Symbiopectobacterium marcescens_A. The sequence continues at coordinate 21,023 of JADMXW010000001.1, forward strand.
AAAGGTGCGTTGGATACGGAAGCGTTGAAAGCCTCCATCCGTGACGCTCATTTCGTCGGTTTGCGTTCCCGTACTCATCTGACGGAAGAAGTGTTTGCTGCTGCAGAAAAACTGGTTGCCGTGGGCTGTTTTTGCATCGGTACCAATCAGGTTGAATTGCCTTCTGCCACCAAGCGCGGCATTCCGGTATTCAACGCTCCCTTCTCCAATACCCGCAGCGTAGCGGAACTGGTGATTGGCGAAATGCTGCTGCTGCTGCGTGGCGTTCCTACAGCCAATGCGAAAGCGCACCGTGGTGTGTGGCACAAACAGGCTGTGGGCTCATTTGAAGCGCGCGGCAAAAAACTGGGTATCATTGGCTACGGCCACATTGGTACCCAACTGGGTATCCTGGCCGAAAGCCTGGGGATGCACGTTTACTTTTACGATATCGAGAGCAAATTACCGTTAGGTAATGCTCAGCAGGTGCGTCATCTGTCCGAATTGCTGAATATGAGTGACGTGGTCAGTCTGCACGTACCGGAAACAGCGAGCACCCAGAACATGATGGGCTCAGAAGAGCTGGCGCTGATGAAGCCGGGTTCTATCTTGATCAACGCCTCACGCGGTACGGTAGTCGATATCCCTGCATTGTGTGAAGTGCTGCGTAGCCAGCACATTGCCGGTGCTGCGATTGACGTATTCCCACAAGAGCCAGCCACCAATACCGACCCGTTTGTTTCTCCGTTGCTGGAGTTTGACAACGTGCTGCTGACGCCGCACATTGGCGGTTCCACGCAGGAAGCGCAGGAGAACATTGGTACGGAAGTGGCTGGTAAACTGGCGAAGTATTCTGACAACGGTTCGACGCTGTCCGCGGTTAACTTCCCGGAAGTTTCACTACCGGTGCAGAGCGATCGCGCTCGTTTACTGCACATTCACGAAAATCGCCCAGGTGTGCTGACGGCAATTAACACCATTTTTGCCGAGCAAGGCATCAATATTGCCGCTCAGTATCTGCAAACCAGCGCGGATATCGGCTATGTGGTGATCGACGTGGAAACGGATGCGGCGAATACGGCACTGCAACTGATGAAGGCGATTCCTGGCACCATCCGTGCCCGCCTGTTGTTCTAAGTGCGCGTCGAGCGTTTAATGTCGTGACAAACAGCCCCTGAGGGGGCTGTGAGATTGCTCTTTTCGGCATGTCCGTGTTTCCCAGCGAATCACGACGAGGGGCACTCCGGCGGCTCACACCGCTACGACCCCATCGACGCACTTCGCCTAATAACGGACTTTGCCATCAGTCTGACAGCCCCAGAGGGGGCTGTTTGCTTAAAGAGATTTTATAACGCGATAGTCACCTTGCCGCGCATGTGCCCTTCCTGCACCTTGGCATGAGCCTGTTGCAGTGTTTCAACGCTTAAACCGTTCAATACTTCACTGGCGGTGCCTTGCAGTTTGCCCGCGTCCACCAGATGCGCAACCTCTTGCAGAATTTTTCCTTGCTGTGCCATATCCGGTGTTTGATACATGCTGCGGGTAAACATGAATTCCCAATGCAGCGAGGCACTTTTACGCTTCAGCTCATTCTGATCCAACGGTCTTTCGTTCTCAACGATAGTGCAGATCTTGCCCTGCGGTGCAATCAAGGAACCTATCGCGCTCCAGTGCCCGTCGGTGTCGTTCAGGCAGAAAATATAATCCACCTGCGTGATGCCTGCTTTTTTCAGCTCGCCTGCCAAATCATGATAGTCCACGACGAGATCCGCACCGCGCTGACGGCACCATTCTGCCGAGTCTGGACGAGAGGCGGTGGCGATAACCTTGACTTCACTGCGCAGTGCCGCCAGTGAGATAGCCAGAGAACCAACGCCGCCTGCGCCGCCGATAATCAGCAGGTTTTTCCCTGCGTCAGCATCCTGAATCTCAAGGTGTTCAAACAATCCTTCCCAGGCGGTGAGCGCGGTCAGCGGCAGGGCTGCGGCGGCAGCCCAGTCGAGAGAAACAGGTTTATGCGCCACAATCCGTGCATCAATGAGCTGGTGCGAGCTGTTGCTGCCAGAGCGCGTAATATCGCCAGCGTACCAAACTTCATCTCCCACCTGAAAACCGCTGACACGATCGCCAGTGGCAAGCACAATGCCACTGGCATCCCAGCCTAACACGCGCGGCTCAGCCAAGCCGTTTTTACGCAATCCAGCATGTACTTTGGTATCGACAGGGTTGATGGATACCGCTTTTACCTCAACCAGCAGATCGTGCGGACCTGGCTGCGGCTGCTCTTGGGTAATGGCGATAAAACGTTCGGGATGTTGTGGGTCAACGGCAATAGCATGTACGGTCATGATCTGTTCCTCATTGTTTCGATGAGAAAAGTGTAGAACGAACTCATCGTGCTGATAAGATGGACAATCATTAACGAAGTGTTTGTTGTAGGCGAACAATCATGTTTAAACCCTCCATGTTCAGGCAGTGGCAAGACATGGCGCTGTTTGCGCTGGTGGCCGAGTGCGGCAGTATGACACAGGCTGCGCTCAAGGCTGGCATGGCTAAATCTAGCCTCAGCTTGCGTATCAGCCAGCTCGAACAACAGCTTGGGTTGCGGCTGCTCAACCGCACTACGCGTAAGATCAGCCTGACGTTTGCGGGCGAGCGCTATCTGACCCACTGTCAGGAGATGATGCGGGCCAGTGAGCGTGCCGATCTCGCTATTCAACATTTACGTGATAACCCGAGCGGGCGGCTTCGCATCACCAGCCCTGCTGGTTTTGGCGCTACGCTGTTGGCGCGGTTGACCACCGAGTTTCAGCGCCGCTTTCCTGCGGTGTCTTTGGAAATTGCCATCTCTGACACGCTGGTAGATTTAGTTGATGAAGGTTTCGATGTGGCATTTCGCACCGGTAAGCCGTTGGATTCTTCTCTCATTGGCAGACCTTTGGGTGTCACGCCGCGTTATCTGGTGGCCTCTCCAGACTATCTGGCGCGTCACCCTGCATTGGTGCATCCACAGCAGCTTCAGTCTCATCAATGTATTGCTCATCGTGCCTGGTCGGAGTGGGCATTGCAGCGCGGCAGCGATGACTATCGTTGGCTGCTTCCGTTGACGCACACGACCGACAATCTGCTGTATGCTCGTGAATGCGCGATGGCGGGCGCAGGCATCACCCTGTTGCCCGCGTTTCTTGTCGATGGCATCGATCTGCCCCGACCATTGGTGCGCGTGTTGCCTGAATGGCATGCAGAACCCAATGAGCTTTATTTGGTTTATCCCAGCAGGAAACTCAATTCTCCCGCCATGGCCTGCTTTATTGAATTTGTGCTGCAACATGATGCGCTGATGGAATATGTCACTCCGACGCCATTTTCATCCTGATTGTGTGACGCATTATTCAATGTGAAAATACATTTCTTATTTTTAGAAATATAACACCACTTTATTTGAAATGTGATTTCGATCACGGCGTCGAAGTGGATGTTTCCGCGCTATTGCCGATAAGACATGAATATGACGATGTTTTTTTAGTAACGCAGATATTGTCCGTTATGCGTTGCGGAAGGGATGTCCATACCAGCCGTTGTCGAAATGAGAATAACAGTCATGTCCGAGATAAAAGGAAATTCAGGTTATATCAATAACATCAGACTTGTTACGCTATTTATTAGTCTGTTAACGATTATTTTATTGCTGTTTGCTATCTCGATTGGTACGGCGAGTTATTTTCTCAAACAGAGTAATGATGCATTAGATCGCGCTAATCTGGTCTCTGATGTGCGGGCCGGTATTAGCAGCAGCATGGATCAACTGCGTGTTGCTCGCCAATTGTTGGTGCAGGCGGCAGCGACGCAACGCGTTGGTGATGCTGAGGGGTATAAAAGTGCGCTGACGCAGGCTGAGAGTCGTGTAAAAAGCTCACAAAAACGTTTTGATGAATATCTGGCTCGACCGGATAAATTCAATGCTCCCGCAGGATTGGATGATGAACTCGCTGCCAATTACGCAATGTACCGCGACAAGGCGATTAAGCTGATGGTTGAAGCAGCGAAGAGAGGCGAATTCGAGGAAGTGATTTCGCTGGAGAGCGATGAAGGACGCAAACTGGACGAGAATTATGCTCAGTCAGTGCGTAAAGCGGTGCGCTATTTGACTGATAACGCCACGCAAATCAATCAGCATGCCGAGGAGAACTCTCGCCGTGGGTTTATGCTGATGGCACTCTCCTTTGTGGCCTCCATTGTTATGGCGGCGATCATTTATGTCATTATCCGCAATGCGCTATTGGCTCCTCTGGATCGGTTGGTGACGCGCATTCAACGTATCGCTGCCGGGGATTTAACCCAAAGCGCCAGTGAGATGGGGCGTAACGAAATCGGCATTCTGGGACAGAACGTTCAGAACATGCAGGCTGCGTTGGCGGAAACGGTTAGCGTGGTACGAGAAGGTGCAACAGCAATTCATCAGGGCGCCACGGAAATTTCTGCAGGTAATGTGGATCTCTCTTCACGTACTGAGCAGCAAGCAGCAGCATTAGAAGAGACGGCGGCCAGTATGGAACAACTGACGGCCACGGTGAAACAAAACTCGGATAACGCTCACCATGCCAGCCAGCTGGCGAAAAATGCGTCGACTAAGGCGGAGAAGGGCGGTGATATCGTCAATAACGTGGTGACCACCATGAGCGACATCTCTGCCAGTTCACGCAAGATTGCTGATATTACTTCTGTAATTAACAGTATCGCATTCCAAACCAACATTCTGGCGCTGAATGCCGCCGTTGAAGCGGCGCGCGCCGGTGAGCAAGGGCGAGGGTTTGCCGTGGTGGCCGGTGAAGTGCGCAGTCTGGCACAGCGCAGTGCACAGGCGGCCAAAGAGATTGAATCCTTGATCGGTGAGTCAGGGCGTCTGGTTGATACGGGGGCACGTCTGGTATCGCAGGCAGGAGAAACCATGGGTGAGATTGTTCATGCGGTTACCAGTGTGACCGATATCATGGGGGAAATTGCCTCTGCATCTGATGAGCAGAGTCGAGGTATCAGTCAGGTGAGTCAGGCCGTGTCGGAAATGGATAGCGCAGTACAACAGAATGCTGCGTTAGTGCAGGAGGCTTCTGCTGCTGCGGTATCACTGGAGGATCAGGCTGGACGCCTGACACAGGCTGTTGCGGTGTTCCAGATTGCATCATCAGTTCCCACACGCGCTCTGGCGGGAGCGGCTGCCACTGCATCAACGCAGATACGCAGCAACCCTGCTCTGCTTGCAACAGGTACAAAACGGGTCAAGGCGGATGACAATCAGAATTGGGAAACCTTTTGATTTACCTGGGGGCGTGACTGCTTTAGAAAAATAGTTGCCACTGGACCGCGATTGTCATAAAAAACACCCCGGCAATGACCGGGGCGTTGGGTATGGCAGGGGGGGTTATCACCGGCTGCCATCAGCAAGTTACTTCGCGATACGCTTGTACTTGATGCGGTGGGGTTCCAGCGCATCTGCGCCCAGCGTGCGTTTTTTGTATTCTTCGTATTCGGTGAAGTTACCTTCGAAGAATTCCACCTTGCCTTCATCCTGATAATCCAGAATGTGAGTAGCAATACGGTCAAGGAACCAACGGTCGTGTGAAATCACCATGGCACAGCCGGGGAACTCTAGCAGGGCGTTTTCCAGCGCGCGTAGCGTTTCAATATCCAGGTCGTTGGTCGGTTCATCGAGCAGCAGTACGTTGCCGCCGACTTGCAGCAACTTCGCCAGATGCAAACGACCACGCTCACCACCAGACAGTTCTCCTACGCGTTTGCCCTGATCGGTGCCTTTAAAGTTAAAGCGACCAACATAGGCGCGACTTGGCATCTCAGTGGTACCAATACGCATGATGTCCAGTCCGCCAGAAACTTCTTCCCAAACGGTTTTGCTGTTGTCCATGCTGTCGCGGAACTGATCGACCGAAGCCAATTTTACCGTTTCACCCAGTTCGATAGTGCCGCCGTCTGGTTGCTCCTGACCGGACATCATACGAAACAGCGTTGATTTACCGGCACCGTTCGGGCCGATAATCCCAACGATGGCGCCCTTGGGCACGGAAAACGACAAACCGTCGATCAGCTGGCGCTCGCCGTAAGCTTTACTCAGGTTGGTGACTTCCACCACTTTGTCGCCCAGACGTGGACCTGGTGGAATGAACAGTTCGTTGGTTTCGTTACGCTTCTGGTATTCGGTGCTGTTAAGTTCTTCAAAGCGAGCCAAACGGGCCTTGCCCTTGGCCTGACGGCCTTTAGCTCCCTGACGCACCCACTCCAGCTCTTTCTCGATGGATTTACGGCGAGCTGCTTCCTGAGAGGCTTCTTGTGCCAGACGTTGGTCTTTTTGCTCCAGCCAAGAAGAATAGTTACCTTCCCACGGAATGCCTTCGCCACGGTCCAGTTCCAGAATCCAGCCAGCGACGTTATCGAGGAAGTAACGGTCATGGGTAATGGCTACTACTGTGCCTTCGAAGTCGTGCAGGAAGCGTTCCAGCCAAGCCACGGATTCCGCATCCAGGTGGTTGGTGGGTTCATCGAGCAGCAGCATGTCTGGTTTTTCCAGCAGCAAGCGACACAGTGCCACGCGACGGCGTTCTCCCCCGGACAACTTGGCGATTTTTGCATCCCATTCTGGCAGGCGTAGCGCGTCGGCAGCACGTTCTAACTGGTTATCCAGATTATGGCCGTCGTGAGCCTGAATGATCTCTTCCAACTTGCCCTGCTCAGCAGCCAGCTTGTCGAAATCGGCATCCGGATCGGCATACAGCGCGTACACCTCATCCAGACGTTTGAGCGCTCCGACCACTTCCGATACCGCTTCTTCGACGGATTCACGTACCGTGTGTTCAGGGTTAAGCTGCGGTTCCTGCGGCAAATAGCCGATTTTGATACCGGGTTGCGGGCGCGCTTCCCCTTCGATGTCTTTATCAATCCCCGCCATGATGCGCAGCAGAGTGGATTTCCCTGCACCGTTCAGGCCCAGCACGCCGATTTTTGCGCCTGGGAAGAAGCTAAGGGAGATATTTTTTAAAATATGGCGCTTCGGCGGAACCACTTTGCCGACGCGGTGCATGGTATAGACGTATTGAGCCACGTTGCGACTTCGCCTCTCTATAGGTTAAAGGATGCAGTGCGTAGCCCGCGCTGCATCGAGGTTAACGATGAAGGTAGGGCGTCGCCCTCTTCGATTTATCGTTATGCTGATGCGGAGTGTAGCTGGTTTCGCTGTACGATCCCAGCCATCATCCCTTACTCTCTTTCACTCTGTGAAATGGCTCCTGGCCCTGTGTTTTGGCGTATCACACCCAACCTGAAATTTCTAAACCGTTATCCTTACGTTGCTTGACATTTTATTCCCTTTTGCGACATATCGCCGCTGCGCATCCTGTGCCAAACTGGAGGGCAGAAAATGTCGTCAGGATGATGCAAATTTTGCTGATGCGAACACGCATTTGCACTTATGGCGGCATCCTGGGGCAGAGTTTATCAGTGATGTGCAAATTGCATGTCGGTAACCGTTTTGGATGAGGTGGTTTGGATGAAGGGTAACATGGGGCGTTGGGCGCGTATTGCCATCCTGTGTCTGGCTGGGGTTGCAAGCTCAGCCATGGCGGATACGCTGGATGCCCAACGCCAGCGCTATCAGCAAGTTAAACAGGCCTGGGACAATAACCAGATGGATACTGTGCAGGCGTTGATGCCCACCCTGCGCGATTATCCACTCTATCCTTACCTGGAATACCGTGCGTTAACGCAATCGCTGGGGCAGGTAAGCAGCAGCGAAGTAAGCGCATTCATGGCGCGTTATCCAACGCTGCCTCCTGCACGTAACCTGAAATCCCTGTTTGTGAATGAGCTAGCCCGCCGTGAGGATTGGGCGGGGCTGTTAGCGTTTGCACCAACGTCTCCCAAACCGGTTGCAGCGCACTGTAATCACGTCTATGCCCGCTTCGCAACGGGGCAGCGTCAGGGCGTGTGGGATGAAGCAAAGGCCATCTGGCTGACGGGACGTTCCCTGCCAACCACCTGCGATAAGTTGTTTGCCGTATGGGAAGCAGCAGGTGAGAAAACGCCGATCACCGTACTGGAGCGCATTCGGCTGGCAATGAACGAGGGTGGCTATGGGTTGGTGAGCTATCTGGTGAAACAGCTTCCCCCTGATTACCGCACTATCAGTGATGCACTGATGAAATTGCAAAACGACCCCAAAACGGTAGAGCGCTTTGCTCGTAGCGTGGGACCAACAGATTTTACGCGCAATGCAACGCTGGTCGCATTCCGCCAACTGGCCCGGCAGGATGAAGAGGGCGCCCGTGCGCTTATCAGCGTATTGGTTCGATTGCAAAAGATGAGTGAGGCCGATCGTCGCGAGATGGAAGAAGTGGTGGCCTGGCGTTGGATGGGGACAGGGGCGACGCCAGAACAGGCCGCCTGGCGAGATGCCGTGGCACAACGCAGCCAATCAACCACTCTGCTGGAGCGCAGAGTCCGCATGGCACTTGGTGAGGGGGATAAAGCGGGTCTGCGCTTTTGGCTCGCTAAACTTCCGGCTGATGCGCTACAGAAAGATGAATGGCGCTACTGGCAAGCCATGTTGCTGATTGATAACGGGCAGCGTCAGGATGGAGAAGCCATACTGCGATCGCTGATGCAGGCACGTGGGTTCTATCCGATGGTTGCCGCGCAGAAGCTAGGTATCCCTTACCCCTTGACGATTACGTCGTCCACCCCAGATAAAACCCTGGCGCAACGACCAGAAATTGCGCGCGTGCGTGAGCTCATGTATTGGGGGATGGACAATCTTGCACGCAGTGAATGGGGAGAACTGGTAGCAAACAGTGATAAGCCCCGACAGGGCGCGTTGGCGCGTTACGCTTTCGATCAAGGATGGGCCGATCTCAGTGTGCAGGCGACCATTGTCGCTAAACTGTGGGACAATCTGGAAGAACGGTTTCCGCTGGCATGGCGTGACACCTTCCAGAGAATGACGCAGGGGCGCGCTATCACGCAAAGCTATGCAATGGCGATTGCTCGTCAGGAAAGTGCCTGGAATCCTCAAGCGCGCTCTCCTGTAGGCGCGTCTGGGTTGATGCAGCTGATGCCTGCCACCGCGCAGCATACAGCGAAGAAGAGCAATGTGAGCGGCTATGTGAACAGCAGCCAGTTGTTCGATCCTGAAACCAATATTCTGTTGGGCACCACCTATCTGGATGACGTCTACCAAACCTTCAATAACAACCGCATTCTTGCCAGTGCAGCCTATAACGCCGGGCCTTCACGCGTGAACACCTGGTTGAAAAACAGCGCTGGGCGTATCGATCCGATTGCGTTTATTGAAAGTATTCCGTTTACAGAAACGCGTGGCTATGTGAAAAACGTGCTGGCCTACGATGCATTCTATCGCTACTTTTTGCATCAGAATGACAGCGTATTGACGCCAACAGAATGGGGACAGCGTTATTAGATTTTGCACTGCCGACGCGATTTTTCGTGCACGATATCGGTGATTTCCCAATGATTATGCTATGCTGCTGTACTCGTTAACGAGTATGGCAGCCCGCTATGACCCCTTTATCACATACCGATCCTGCGCTTTCCGAACACGGCAATGAAGATTGGCTCAAATTTGTCGAACTGCTAAAACTCTCCGTGGGGGAAGATCTGCATCACCCTCTGTTGCAACTGCTGTTGACACCGGACGAACGCACGGCACTTGCTACGCGTGTGCGCATTATTCAGGAGTTGATGCGAGGAGAGATGAGTCAGCGTGAATTGAAGAATGAACTGGGTGCCGGTATTGCGACCATCACACGCGGCTCCAACAGTTTAAAAGCAGCGCCGCCAGCGCTGAAGCAGTGGCTGGAAACACAACTGTTGCCTGATCAAAAATAGATACGTGGAACGTCGCAGGTGTTAAGGGGCATCGCGCCCCTTAAACGGGTTAGCTCGGTTGGCTATAAATGGGGTTGTGGAAGGGCACCAACGCCAACAACAGTGCCTGATAATAGACGCTGGTGCGCGTCAGTTTACCGTCGGTGAACACGCCAATCGCACCGCCCTGGCGTTTAATGTCCTGAATGCCGGTCAAACGTGCCATTTCGTCTCCCAGTTCTCTTCCTTCCTTAATTCCTTGTAATATACTTTCCGGCAGCACCAGGCTGGCGGAGCGTGATTCACCACGCAGATGTGGGTTTTCAATCACCATCCAGGCAAAGGTCATGCTCTCTTCAATGCCAGCTTCAACGCCGACCCAGAAATTGGCCTCGGGCCGAACCTGACGGGCACGCATAACGCGGTTGCGGGCACCGGTACGTGTTTCGGTGGAACCCAAGGGCTGATGAGAAACGCCGCTGTCGACATCAACACTTTCGATGCGACAGTTTTCTTCGCCAAAGACATCCGTGAATGCGAGTGTAATAGCCTTAATTTTTGCCGGGTTGGTAGTGGCAGCGACAACATGGTACATAACGGTTCATACTCTTTTAGTTAATTTGATGCAGTATAATGGAAAAAAGCGATGTTACAGGTATATCTTGTTCGCCACGGTGAAACGGAATGGAACGTGGCTCGGCGTATTCAGGGACAATCTGACAGTCGGTTGACCGCGCAAGGCGAGCAGCAGGCCTATCAGGTTGCGAATCGTGTTAAAACGCTAGGCATCACGCATATCTTTACTAGCGATTTAGGGAGGACGCGCCGCACTGCAGAGATTATTGCGCAGTCTTGCCGCTACTGTGAAGTGGTCGAAGACCCTAATTTGCGTGAGTTGAATATGGGCGTGCTGGAAATGCGCGACATCGATACTCTCAGCCCGCAAGAGGAAGCATGGCGTAAACAACTGGTGGATGGCACACCGAATGGCCGCATTCCTGAAGGAGAATCCATGGCGGAGATGGCAACGCGTATGCACAAGGTGCTCGATCGCTGCCTGGCACTGCCGTCCGGCAGTCGTCCGTTGTTGGTCAGTCACGGAATGGCCCTCGGTTGCTTGCTGAGCACCATTCTTGGGCTGCCTGCCAGCGCAGAGCGCCGCTTGCGGTTGCGTAACTGTTCGCTCTCCCGCATCGATTATCAGCAGAGTCCGTGGTTGGCATCCGGCTGGGTCGTTGAAACGGCCGGGGATGTTTCTCATCTTGATACCCCGGCATTGGATGAACTCCAGCGTTAACGGTGTGGGCGCTTAGCGACGGATAGGGATCAGGTATTCGCAGCGGATCACTTTCGGTGGTCCGTCTTCTTTCGTCCCTTGTGGGGTGAAACGCTCTGCATCGCAGCCATCACGGCGCGTCAGCTCGAAGGTTGGCAGGCAGGTGTCATACAGACTGATAATGAAATCCTGTAGCTCGTCAGTGGGGCCTTCATAGACGAACAACGCGTACTCACCGCCGGGTAATGTAATGGGTTCGCCGGGGTGCACCCCCTCAGGGACATGCTCTGGCTCCACGGCAGTGGTATAGAGCACATCATGTTCGTCTTCTTTATCCTTGCTCGGGCGGGCATGATGCAAACCATACAGCAAGGGGGGAATACATTTAGCTTCGCCAAGATACTGACGCCAGAAATGCACGCGCATTTCCGTACGGAAATTACATATCTGTTCCAGAGAACAGTTACAGTTTTGCGTGACACCCACGAGCTGCGTGTCCGGCAGCGTGACAAACTCGGGCTGTGGCAGCGTAAATTCACCCAAGCGTAATGGAGGGCGAATACCATAAGTGTTCCACTCTTCGGCGCGGCGGTAGGAAGCGGGCGTCTGCGCAAATTGCTTTTTAAAGGCGCGAGTGAACGTCTGCTGTGAATCGAAGCGGTATTGCAGCGCGATATCGAGGATTGGCCTGCCGGTCATACAAAGTGCCATGGCGGCCTTTGTCAGACGACGAGCGCGAATATACGCGCCAATAGCGTGCCCGGTGACATCCTTGAACATGCGTTGCAAGTGCCATTTAGAGTAGCCAGCTTTTGCTGCCACGTTGTCCAGCGACAGTGGTTGGTCAAGGTGATTTTCCAGCCAATTTAGCAGGTCACGTATGATACTTGCTTGATCCATAGAACATCCTCGATAGAACACACAAAGCATGAAGCGTATAGAGATCAGGCATCATAGCAATTTTTTGCCGTTGTCACCGCTTAAGATTTTTGAATAATTTAAACAAACAATCAGGTGAAATCTGTATATTTTGGTCATATATCTAGTAAGCGTATCGTCCGGGGGGAAAATCCCCCTGTAACTTGTTTCCAGACAGAGAAAAATTTCGATGAAAAACGCATTAATCATGGGAGCCTGCTTTGCGTTGCTGACCGTGGGTAGCGTCGCTAAGGCGGAACAGATTGGTTCTGTAGATACGGTTTTCAAACTGCTGGGGCCGGATCATAAAATTGTGGTAGAAGCCTTTGATGATCCTGATGTTACCAACGTTACCTGCTATTTGAGCCGTGCCAAAACTGGCGGTATTAAAGGTGGACTGGGCCTGGCAGAAGATACCTCTGATGCGGCAATCTCCTGCCAGCAGGTAGGGCCGATTACGCTATCGGACAAGGTCAAGAAAAGCGGTGATGGTGGCAGCGTGGTGTTTCAGAAGCGCACTTCACTGGTGTTCAAAAAACTTCAGGTGGTCCGTTTCTATGATGAGAAACGCAACGCGTTGGTCTACCTGACCTACTCGGATCGTTTGGTGGATGGCTCACCGAAAAACGCCCTGAGCGCGGTGCCGATCATTCCCTGGGGCAAGAGCGAGTAGTCTCTTAGGGAATACGCGCTGAGACAGAAAAAAGGCCGAGACCAGAGGGTTCGGCCTTTTTTGTTTGGCATAAACGTTCAGCGATGGAAATCCGTTGTGTGGCTAATGGTCTCTCTGTAACACCCTTTTGTGAGCCTGTTTGCAAGACACTCGATGCCACTTGCGCGTAAATGGACATTGTCAGATTATGCGGCGACTGATATGCCTCATCTTATCTTGAGCTAGCGTCTTACAAACAAAAAAGGTCCGCATTATCTGCGAACCTTTTTTGTTTAACGCTTTCGATTGTCCTCGGGGGGAAGCATCACTGCTAACAAATCCCGCGGCTAGTGAAAATGAGTATAAGGATCTTTGCCGATGTCGTCAAACAACATTAAGAACAGCCTTTCTCCTGCCAGAATCGGTGCATACGAAGCGGTTGTTGGCGGATTGGCAGGTGCCGTTCAGACTGAAAAAGCACTAAATCTGTATATGTGGAATGCTCAGGTCTCTTCAGCATTTCTAGTGCCACTTCATTTATGCGAAATCGTTACCAGAAATGCCATCTCTGATGTGCTTGAAATCGTGTATGGGCCAAGATGGCCATGGTCAGTAGGATTCGAAAGAAGTCTTCCTAATCCTGTCTATGGATTTAAACCCAAAGATGATTTGATGAGTGCACGTAGGAATCAATCTATAACAGGTAAAGTTATTCCTGAACTTAAGTTTGTATTCTGGCAAAAAATGCTAACAAGCAGATTTGATCGCCGTCTTTGGCACAGTCATATTTCTACCGCATTTCCGAACACGATCCGCCTTGGTTTGAATCAAAATCAGTTAAGACAAAAACTCTATGATGATCTTGAAGATATAAGAATATTACGTAATCGCATAGCGCATCATGAACCTATTGTTCTGCGCAATTTACAGCATGATTTCAAGATAATTAAGCAGCTAATTGCATTCAGATGTGAATGCACTTCAGAATGGATGCAAAGCAATCAAATGCTACTTCCTTTACTCACACTTCAGCCTCGGTAGTTTTATCGTTGGCTTCGCTCGTTACTCGGCCCATTCATGGGCCTCACCTCTCACGATGCCAATGAATCTCATCCTGCGGGCCAGCGCTTGCCGCCTTACTTGCACTATTGCGTTGCACTATCGCAACTTTTGATGGCTCAGGTTCTGCCGTCAGAAACGGAAAAAACGCTGACAGACTTACTGGCGGAACTGGCAGGGCATTTTGCTGCTGAACTCAGCGCGCCGCGCTGGGTGCGAACGGAAAACGGTATAAAAGAGATTGGCGAGAGGGGAGCCTGAGTTAAAAAAACAAAAGGCCGAAATCTGAAGAATTTCGGTCTATCATCTGCGGGGCACCTTTAATGCACATAAGGCATAACCATCAGGGGTTAAACAATGAATTCAACGATCTGCACAGAACAACAATTCGCGGGTAATGCACTGACAGGGAATACCATTAGCGAATGTCGGTTCATCAATTGCGATTTCTCACGTGCAGACCTGACAGAAACCGTGTTCAAAAATTGCCATTTCTATGATGATGAAAGCCAGACTGGATGTGACTTTACACATTCGGTACTCAAGGAAGCGAGATTTATTGGGTGCGATTTGAGCCTGTGTAATTTCCGGTACGCAGACGCGTTTGGCATTGAGATCAGAGAGTGCCGCGCACAGGGTGCCGATTTCCGTAGCGCCAGTTTCATGAACAAAATTACAGAGCGAATTTGGTTTTGCAGTGCTTTCATTATTAAATCAAATCTTAGCTATACTAACTTTTCAAAAGCCGTATTAGAGAAATGTGAACTGTGGGAAAACCGCTGGACGGCAGCAAATGTACTTGGTGCTTCCTTTATTGGATCAGATCTCTCTGGCGGGGAATTTAACGAGTTCGACTGGCGCTCAGCTAATTTTACATTTTGCGACCTCACCGGTGCTGAATTGGGGAACCTTAATATCAGGGATACCGAACTCGACGGCGTGAAGCTTGATATGAATCAGGCAGGTCAACTTCTGATGGATTTAGGGATTATTTTACAAGACTAGAACGGGTTTGATACTTCGCTGGTGAACGCGAATGAAAAAATGTTTATCCATGCGCTAAACCGTTGGCACTGACGTAGGGGCAGTCCATTGTCTATATTATCCATAGCGATTCAATATATACAACCTTACTGGATGTGTTATAAGGTTGATAAATAGTGAAAAGGAATTTCTGCAAAATATGGATTGGGATGATGAAATTTAAAAAATTTGGTTTGTGTTTTTTTCTTCTCCAGACGGGGACATCATTAGGTCTGCTTTCTGGTCACATTTTCAGGCTAGCAATAGCGTGGTGGTGTCTTGAAGAAACACAATCCGCAGCAGTATTTTCGTCTGTTATAGCGCTTTCTGTCGCTACTGAAATATATTTTAAGCCATTCCTATTATTTTTCGGTGATTTCTTTAATCGTATCAAATTTATAATATTTTGCCAGGTAGCAATATTGGCGATAGTTATCTTTTTAAGTGCTGTTGAGCATTTTAACTTGCCAGCTATTGCGATTGGACTCGTTATTATCAGTGCAGTTATTTCTGTCCGTGAGCCAACTATTATGGGGCTGATCCCTGACGTTGTCCCCGAAGGAACGGTAACTCAAGCCATATCAAGTAGGACTGCAGTTAATTCTATAATGATGTTGTTAGGGCCAATACTTGCTACTCTGATGATTTCTATATTTTCGATAAAGTACGCATTTTATATTTCTGCTGTATTACTTGTTTTCTCCTGTTTAGTATTTATTCTTTTATCACGAAATTATTGTGCACCATTTCATAGCTCCACAGCAAACAAATCATGGTTTTCTAATACCAAGGAAGCCTTCACATTAATTTTTTATGTTAGAACAGAACTATATATCGCACTGGTCTGTGCAATAATAAATTTCGTTATGTTTCCCTTTTTCTCCATAACGGTTCCCTATTGGATAAATTCCGAGTTGAAGCTTTCAGCTTTCTATCTCGGCGCATTTGAGTTTTTTTTGCATTAGGACTCATTATTGGTAGTCTTTATATAAACGATCTATTAAATAAATTGATAGGCCGTTTATATAATGTTTTTTTGGCTTTGTTTTACTTGGCAGTTGTGTTATGGCTATTGTCGCTACTAACAATATTTATTTTTCTATTTTGCTAGCTTTCTTTTGTGGTATGGCGTTTATTTTTATAAATGTTAATCTCAGTGCGCTGCGTTCTGCAGCAACACCACGGGATTATCGTACAAGAATGAGTGCAATGGCAGTGTTTCTTTCAAGTATTGCTAATCCATTTGGTGCAGCTATTGCTGGCTGGTACATAAATTGGTTGGGTGTTATTCCTTTTACACTTGGCTCTGGCTTGGTAGTGATTTTAATTTCACCCATAATGTTATGTTCTTTACACCTCAGAAATGCCCTCTCGTTAAATGAACTCGAGATGACCGGATACTATGAAAAAACTTATCCGGAGGCATTTTATAAGGAAAATAAAAATGGATAAAAGTCCTACAGGGACAACGCTAGAATTTTTGTTTGGGGTAGAAATATATCAAAATTTACTTGATAGCATTAACCATAATGAGTTTTATAAATGTTAATTGTAAATGGCTGTGCAAAAGAGGCTTGTTAAAAGAAGTCGGCCAGATCACGGTTTCCGCTGAATTTCAGTAAATATGATATGTTAAGGCGATACAACAGCGAGGGTTTTACGCACGGATAAAATTCCTTGCAGCCCATTACCGATAACGCTATCTTTTACCCGCGCCTGCAAATTCAGGCGTCGGGCTTGACCTCCTGAAAACACTTCATCGACGACACTAGCGCGTTTGCGCTTTTTTTGTGTCGTGCGCGCGGCTACATCTCAATGGTGGGCCGGGCGGGGGCGTCGCAAGACGCGCCGGTGTCGATGAGGCCGGTAAGGTCAACTCCGTCCGGTTCCACCACCCGTGAGATTGACCTCTCCGGTGGTGGTAATAAATATTACTCATCGGAGGCTGCCTTATGGCTACAACCCTCACCCAGACTCACCCGTTACTTATCGTTCCCTTTAGTGCTGCCACGGATTTCACTACACTTGCTGAACTCGGTGAGCATTTCGCTGACACGCTCACCGAAAGCGATGATCCCACGCTAAAAATAGCGTTATGCGGTCGGCTTGTTGCCTGCTTTGCGCTGCTGCGTTCCACGCTAAATAACCCTGTGCCACCACATATAAAAGAACGTCTTACCGTCGATACCCTTCCGGCTACGCCTCTTTGTTTTGAACCCGATTCAGAACAACTTTGTGATTACTGCGTTGCACTATCGCAACTGCTTATGTCGCAGGTGCTGCCGCCAGAAACGGAAAAAACGCTGACAGACTTACTGGCGGAACTGGCAGGGCATTTTGCCGCTGAACTCAACGCGTCGCGCTGGGTGCGAACGGAAAACGGTATAAAAGAGATTGGCGAGAGGGGAACCTGAGTTAAAAAAACAAAAGGCCGAAACCCTCGGGTTTCGGCCTCAGACTGATGACAAAGTCACTTTACCTCGTCATCCTCGGCGAAAACCAAGGATCTCTGCAGAAGAAACACGTTTCACCTGCAAGAGATCCCCGCCTTCGCAGGAAGGGCGGTGGGAATAACGCGGCCTGTCATTTGTCACTGGCTGTGCGCGTTAGTCTTCCAGATCGCCGCAGAAACGGTAGCCTTCGCCGTGAATGGTAGCGATGATTTCCGGTGTGTCGGCAGTGGATTCGAAATGCTTACGGATGCGGCGAATCGTTACATCCACAGTACGGTCGTGCGGTTTTAGCTCGCGGCCGGTCATTTTCTTCAACAACTCGGCACGGGTCTGAATTTTACCGGGGTTTTCGCAGAAGTGCAGCATAGCGCGGAACTCGCTGCGCGGCAGCTTGTACTGCTCACCTGCTGGGCTAATCAGCGAACGACTGTTGATGTCCAGTTCCCAACCGTTGAAGCGGTAGCTTTCTACCAGACGACGCTCTTCACTCACTCCGCCCAGATTCATGGTACGAGAGAGCAGATTGCGTGCACGGATAGTCAGCTCGCGTGGGTTAAACGGTTTGGTGATGTAATCATCCGCACCGATTTCCAGGCCGAGGATCTTATCCACTTCGTTATCACGTCCGGTCAGGAACATCAGCGCGACGCTGGCCTGTTCACGCAGTTCGCGTGCCAACAGCAGGCCGTTTTTGCCGGGCAGGTTGATGTCCATGATGACCAGATTGATATCATGTTCGGAAAGGATATGGTGCATCTCAGCGCCATCAGTGGCTTCGTGAACGACATATCCTTCAGCCTCAAAGATACTCTTGAGGGTGTTGCGAGTTACCAACTCGTCTTCGACAATAAGAATGTGCGGGGTCTGCATGTTTGCTACCTAAAATTGCCAACTAATTATAGAATTCGGAAGTACAGAAGTCGCCATCGGTATTTTCATGCCCGCACGCGCGGTGCGGCGTGTGGTTATACCTCGTCATTCTTCACGTTGCAGATGCGTTGGCGGCGTTTACTCACCCGAATTACTTACCTGAGTAAGCTCATTGAGATTCCTTCTCTTGCCGCCTTCCTGCAACTCGAATTATTTAAGGTATATAGGCCCTTACCGGAGTTTGGGGCGCAAAGAACACGCTCACACTCGCAATGTAGACTAAAGTACGCAAATACGTTCCTGGTGCATGCCTGACTTCACCCGATGCGGCACGTTACTAAAGCAACGACATCTCCGCGTGTCGGTTGCCTGACGCTAACAACATTCCGCGTAAATCAGTAACGCGGGTAGCATCAGTGCTTTCTACTTGATAACCGGCGATATCAGATGATAATCAGGCTAACTCAACTACGCCTAAAGTGGTGCATAGTTTAACCTTATTAACAGCAACATAACAGTAAGCGCCGATTTTGATCGCTCACAAATCTACGGTTCCGTTGACATATATCAAATTTCATTGTAGCACGTTAACTATTTTGTGAAAAATACTTATAGGATTGCCAGCTTAAGTCACAATCTGCACGATTTGTATACGATTCAGCAGCACGTTGTTCAAGAGGATACGCCACTCATTGATTATCAATGCCTAAACTATAATGCATTGATATTTAAATGAATGTAATGATTTTTACCGTAACGCTCCATTTTGAGGCCCGTCAGTGCTTTTTACGGTGGCGCTGTGTTTGAATGTTTCATTTTTGTTAAGTTCAACGGAGGGAATGTATGACAGGCGTATACTGCTTATCGCCCGTCTGCCAGCCATTTTCTCTTCTTCGGAGGTTTTGTGCAGTTTTTTATTGTGCTGGTCGCGCCAGCCCGTCCAGAGAACGTGGGAGCGGCAGCAAGAGCCATGAAAACCATGGGATTTCATTCGCTGCGTATCGTTGACAGCCTGGCGCATCTCGAGCCCGGCGCGCGCCGGGTGGCGCACGGAGCTGGCGATATTCTGGACAATGTGACTTGCTTCCCTTCGCTCGCCGACGCGCTGGCTGATGTGGATTTTACCGTCGCGACGACGGCTCGCTCGCGAGCAAAGTTCCATTATTACTGCACGCCAGCAGAGTTGCTGGGACTGATGCAGGAGAAACAGCAGTGGGTCGGTTCTGCAGCACTGGTGTTTGGCCGTGAAGATTCAGGCCTCACCAACGATGAGTTAGCGTTGGCGGATATCCTGACGGGTGTGCCGATGCAGGCAGACTATCCGTCATTGAATTTAGGGCAGGCTGTCATGGTCTATTGTTACCAGTTGGCGCAACTGATGCGGGTGCAGGCTGAGCCAGCCGAGGCCGCGCAGGCTGGGCAGTTGGTGGCACTGCGTCATCGGCTGGAAAAGCTGCTGGTGACGTTGCAGGTAGAGGATGACGAGAAATTGCGTGATTGGATGATGCAGCGCATCGGGCTGTTACAGCAACGAGACACGGCCATGCTGCACACGCTGTTGCACGATATTGAGAAGGCACTGAAGTGAGATGAAAAAAAAGAAATCCATTGACTTCATGTCGCGATTGCCTTAACTAATAGAGGATAGAAACCGATTTGTTAATCGAGAGTCCTTTACGCATGCGTCATATCAGCCTGACCACCACGATTATTACCACCACCATTACTACCAGTAACGGTGCGGGCTGACGCGTAGAAAAGAATCTGAAAAAGCCCGCACCTAAACAGTGCGGGCTTTTTTTTTAAGGCGAAGAGCAGGCTCCGCCGACCCGGGCCGCCAGTAGCGGCAACCAAAAACGCACCGCGTGTTTTGGTGACTGAAACTCAGGAGAAGAGATAAAAATGCGAGTGTTGAAATTTGGCGGGACTTCCGTGGCGAATGCGGCGCGTTTTGCGCGCGTTGCCGATATCATCGAGAGCAATGCGCGTCAGGGACAGGTAGCCACCGTGCTGTCTGCCCCAGCGAAAATCACCAACCATCTGGTGGCGATGATTGATAAAACCGTTGCAGGCCAAGACATTCTGCCGCATATCAACGATGCTGAAACCATCTTTTCTTCTCTGTTAAAAGGGTTGGCGGAATCCCAGCCGGGTTTCCCGTATGAGCGCTTGTCCACGCTGGTACAACAAGAACTGGGTCAACTGAAACAGGTTCTGCATGGAATCTCACTGTTGGGGCAATGTCCAGATAGCGTAAACGCCAGCATCATCTGCCGTGGCGAAAAATTGTCGATTGCCATCATGGAAGCTGTATTCCAGGCGCGGGGTTATAAAGTATCGGTTATCGATCCGGTAAAACGCTTGCTGGCGCAGGGGCATTATCTGGAATCTACCGTGGATATCGCTGAATCCACGCGCCGCATCGCTGAGCAAGGGATCCCCTCCGATCACGTCATTCTGATGGCGGGATTCACGGCAGGCAATGATAAAGGGGAACTGGTGGTTCTGGGCCGTAACGGATCTGATTATTCTGCTGCCGTGCTGGCCGCCTGTTTACGCGCTGACTGTTGTGAAATCTGGACTGACGTGGACGGTGTCTACACCTGTGACCCACGTCAGGTGCCTGATGCGAGACTGCTGAAGTCCATGTCGTATCAGGAAGCGATGGAGCTTTCCTACTTCGGCGCCAAAGTGCTTCACCCCCGTACCATCGCCCCCATCGCTCAGTTCCAAATTCCCTGCCTGATTAAAAATACCGAAAACCCCCAAGCCCCCGGCACACTGATTGGACTGGATAGCACGGATACCCAATATCCGGTAAAAGGCATCACCAACTTGAATAATATGGCGATGTTCAACGTTTCCGGCCCCGGCATGAAGGGGATGGTGGGGATGGCGGCGCGCGTGTTCGCCGCGATGTCTCGTGCGGGTATTTCTGTAGTGCTGATCACACAGTCCTCTTCCGAGTACAGCATCAGTTTCTGTGTGTCGCAAAGCGAGCTGGCCCGTTCTAAAAAAACGCTGGAAGATGAATTTTATCTGGAATTGAAAGACGGTGTGCTGGAGCCGCTGGATATCACCGAACGTCTGGCGATTATTTCTGTGGTGGGTGATGGTATGCGCACGCTGCGTGGCCTTTCAGCCCGTCTGTTTTCCGCATTGGCCAGCGCCAATATCAATATTATCGCGATTGCGCAGGGCTCTTCTGAACGCTCCATCTCCGTCGTAGTAGATAACGATGTAGCGGTGACTGGCGTGCGGGTGGCACACCAGATGCTGTTTAATACCGATCAGGTGATCGATGTGTTCGTTATTGGTGTCGGTGGTGTGGGCGGAGCCTTGCTGGAGCAGATTCATCGCCAGCAGCCTTGGCTGAAGCAGAAACATATCGATCTGCGCGTCTGCGGTATTGCCAACTCTAAAGCGTTGCTAACCAATATCAACGGCATTGCGCTGGATTCTTGGCGTGAAGCGCTGAGTGAGGCGCGCGAGCCCTTCAATCTGGGTCGTCTGATTCGCCTGGTGAAAGAGTATCACCTGCTTAATCCGGTTATTGTGGACTGTACCTCCAACCAAGCGGTAGCCGATCAATATGCCGATTTCCTGGCTGATGGATTCCATGTGGTCACGCCAAACAAAAAGGCCAATACCGGCTCAATGAGCTACTACCAGCAACTGCGCAGCGCTGCCGCTAAATCACGCCGCAAGTTCCTGTATGACACCAACGTCGGTGCCGGACTTCCGGTGATTGAAAACCTGCAAAACCTGTTGAATGCCGGGGATGAATTGCTGCGTTTCACTGGGATTCTTTCTGGTTCGCTCTCCTTTATTTTCGGTAAGCTGGATGAAGGAATGAGCTTGTCGCAGGCGACGTTGCAGGCAAAAGCCAATGGTTACACTGAGCCCGATCCGCGTGACGATCTGTCCGGAATGGATGTGGCGCGCAAGTTGCTGATTCTGGCTCGTGAAGCAGGCTATAAGCTGGAACTGGCTGATATCGAAGTGGAATCGGTGCTGCCGCCGTCCTTTGATGCCTCGGGTGATGTTGACACCTTTATGGCGCGTTTACCGGAGCTGGATACGCAATTTAGTGAAAAAGTGGCACAAGCGCGGGAAGCAGGTAAAGTGTTGCGTTATGTCGGCGTGATTGAAGAAGGGCGCTGCAAAGTGCAAATTAGCGCAGTGGGCGGTAACGATCCGCTATTCAAAGTGAAAGACGGTGAGAATGCGCTGGCGTTCTATAGCCAGTATTACCAGCCATTGCCGTTGGTGCTGCGGGGTTATGGTGCGGGTAATGATGTGACAGCGGCCGGTGTGTTTGCCGATCTGTTGCGCACGCTGTCATGGAAGTCAGGAGTATAATAATGGTTAAAATTTATGCGCCCGCGTCGATCGGCAACGTCAGCGTTGGGTTTGATGTACTGGGCGCGGCGGTTACGCCTATTGATGGCTCACTGTTGGGCGATTGCGTGACCGTAACGGCGGCTGATAGCTTCAGCTTGCGCAATGAGGGGCGTTTTGTTGGCAAACTGCCGAGTGAGCCGAAAGAAAACATTGTCTACCAGTGTTGGGAACGTTTTTGTCAGGAAGTGGGGAAAACCATTCCTGTTGCCATGACGCTGGAAAAGAACATGCCGATCGGATCTGGCCTTGGCTCCAGTGCCTGTTCAGTGGTTGCCGGTCTGATGGCGATGAACGAATTTTGTGGTAAACCGCTGGATGATACACGTTTACTGACGCTGATGGGGGAGTTGGAAGGGCGTATTTCCGGCAGCGTGCACTACGATAATGTCGCGCCTTGCTTCCTGGGCGGTATTCAACTGATGATCGAGCAAAACGGTATCATCAGTCAATCGGTGCCTGCGTTTGACGATTGGCTGTGGGTAATGGCCTATCCGGGGATCAAAGTATCCACCGCGGAAGCGCGTGCCATTCTGCCCGCGCAGTACCGCCGCCAGGATTGCATTAGCCATGGCCGTTATCTGGCGGGCTTTATTCATGCTTGCCACACCCGCCAGCCCGCGCTGGCGGCGGCGTTGATGCAGGATGTCATCGCCGAGCCGTACCGCACGCGCTTATTGCCTGGCTTTGCCGATGCGCGCCAGGCGGCAAAAGATATCGGTGCGCTGGCGTGCGGTATTTCCGGTTCTGGGCCGACGCTGTTTTCCGTGTGCGACTCTCTGGAAAAAGCGCAGCGTCTGGCTGGTTGGCTGCAAGATAACTATTTGCAGAACGATGAAGGGTTTGTTCATATTTGCCGTCTGGACACGACAGGCGCGCGTCAATTGGGATAAGGCATGAAACTTTACAACTTAAAAGATCACAACGAGCAGGTCAGCTTTGCGCAGGCGATCAAACAAGGGCTTGGACGCCAGCAAGGGCTGTTCTTCCCGCTGGAACTGCCTGAGTTCAGTTCGACGGAAATTGATGACCTGTTAGCGCTGGATCTGGTTACGCGCAGCAGCCGCATTCTTTCTGCGTATCTGGGCGATGAAATTGCACCAGAAACGGTTTATCAACGTGTTAAAGCGGCATTTACTTTCCCGGCTCCGGTTGCCAAGGTCTCTGACGATATCGCCTCTCTGGAGCTGTTCCACGGTCCGACGCTGGCGTTTAAGGATTTTGGCGGGCGCTTTATGGCGCAGATGCTGGCACAAGTCTCCAATGGAGAAAAAGTCACCATTTTGACAGCTACGTCCGGTGATACCGGTGCCGCCGTCGCGCACGCGTTTTACGGCTTGGAAAACGTGCGTGTCGTGATCCTGTACCCGCGGGGCAAAATCAGTCCATTGCAGGAGAAGCTGTTCTGTACGCTGGGTGGCAACATCCATACCATCGCGATCGACAGCGATTTCGATGCGTGTCAGGCACTGGTGAAGCAAGCGTTTGACGATGAAGAACTGAAACAGACTATCGGCTTGAACTCTGCCAACTCGATTAATATCAGCCGGTTGCTGGCACAAATCTGCTATTACTTTGAAGCCGTGGCGCAACTGCCTGCCGCAGCGCGTCAACAACTGGTGGTGTCAGTGCCGAGTGGCAACTTCGGTGATTTGACCGCAGGTCTGCTGGCTAAATCTCTTGGCTTACCGATCAAGCGCTTTATTGCCGCGACCAATGCCAATGACACTGTGCCTCGTTATCTCAGCAACGGCGAATGGGCTCCCAATCCGACAGTGGCAACGCTTTCTAATGCCATGGATGTTAGCCAGCCGAACAACTGGCCGCGCGTAGAGGAGCTGTTCCGTCGTAAAAACTGGGCGCTGAAAACGCTCGGATTTGGTGCAGTGAGTGATGACGTGACCAAAGCGACTATGCATGAGTTGGACGCGTTGGGTTACACCTCCGAACCGCACGCGGCCATTGCTTATCGCTTGCTGCGTGACCAACTTCAACCGGGCGAGTTCGGCTTGTTCTTGGGGACAGCGCATCCGGCGAAGTTCAAAGAGAGCGTAGAAGAGATTCTGGGTAAAACGCTGGATCTGCCGGAAGCGCTGGCGCAGCGTGCCGATCTGGAATTGTTATCGCACAACTTTGCCCCCAATTTCGCGCAACTGCGTCAGTTCCTGATGGCACTGCCGGAATAACCCCTGTTGCTATGACCGTTGTTATAACAGTCGTTGTTCATCGTTCCCCGCGAAGTGCGGGGAACGGTAACCCTCACTGCTCGTGGCGCTTAAAGACAAGCTCTTGCTCGGTCGCACCATATTGCGCAAAGTAGTAACCTTCCAGATTGAAATCTTGTAGTTGTTCAATCCGCGTTAGCTGATTTTTGATAATAAAGCGGCTCATCAAGCCACGTGCTTTTTTGGCGTAGAAACTGATCACTTTGAACTTGCCGTTTTTTTCATCCAGAAAGATTGGTTTTATCAGCGTACCGTTGAGCTTTGTGACATTGACGGATTTGAAGTATTCATCTGATGCAAGGTTGACGAGAATATCATCCCCTTGCGCTTGTAGCGCCTGATTGAGGTGCTGTGTGATGGTATCACCCCAGAAATGGTAAAGATCCTTGCCTGCCTTGTTCTCCAGACGTGTGCCCATTTCCAGACGATAGGGTTGCATTAAGTCCAGCGGGCGCAGTACGCCATACAGTCCGGACAACATGCGAAGGTGCTGCTGGGCAAAATCGAAATCCGCTTCGCTGAAATCTTCTGCAGCAAGCCCGGTGTACACATCGCCTTTGAAGGCCAAGAGTGCCTGGCGTGCATTGTCTGGTGTGAAATGGGGCTGCCATTCGCTAAAACGCCCAGCGTTAAGATCCGCCAGTTTGTCACTGATACCCATCAACGAGGCGATTTGTGCGGGTGTGAGGCGTTTGCACAGAGCAATCAGCTCGCTGGCATGGTCCAGTAACGCGGGTTGTGTGTAGCGCTCTGTGGCCAAAGGACTGGTGTAATCCAGCGTTTTCGCTGGCGAAATAGTGATTAACATGGCATGGCTCCCCTGTCTTTGTTGCACGTACTGTAGCAAAAAACACAGAAAAAAGGGGCGATGACTGCAACAGGAAAAGGCTGTCTTGCACGGGGAGCAGTGCGTGTTATTATCGAAACATAAGCGAACAGTAAGAAATACAAGACGACGTTCATATACCCACAACGAGATATGCCAACATGACGGATAAACTGACTTCCTTACGCCAATTGACCACGGTCGTGGCTGATACCGGCGATATCGCCGCGATGAAGCTCTACAAACCGCAGGATGCTACCACCAACCCCTCCCTGATTCTGAATGCGGCGCAAATTCCTGAGTACCGCTCTTTGATTGAAGACGCGGTAAAATGGGCGCGTGAGCAGAGCAGCAAGCGGGAACAGCAGCTTGTCGATGCCACGGACAAGCTGGCCGTCAATATTGGTCTGGAAATCCTGAAACTGATCCCGGGGCGTATCTCCACGGAAGTGGATGCTCGCCTCTCTTATGATACCGAAGCGAGTGTTGCTAAAGCTAAACGTTTGATTAAGCTCTATAACGATGCGGGCATCAGCAACGATCGCATCCTGATAAAATTGGCTTCAACCTGGCAGGGCATTCGTGCCGCTGAGCAGTTGGAAAAAGAAGGTATCAACTGTAACCTGACGCTGCTGTTCTCTTTTGCACAAGCGCGTGCCTGTGCGGAAGCGGGTGTCTTCCTGATCTCCCCGTTTGTGGGCCGTATTCTGGATTGGTATAAGGCCAACACTGACAAGAAAGAGTATGCACCTCTGGAAGATCCGGGTGTTATCTCTGTCACTGAGATCTACGAGTACTACAAAGCGCACGGTTATGAAACCGTGGTGATGGGGGCCAGCTTCCGTAACAGTGGCGAAATTCTTGAGCTGGCGGGCTGCGATCGCCTGACCATTGCACCGGCGTTGCTGAAGGAATTGTCGGAATCCACCGGCGATGTGCCGCGCAAACTGGCTTACAGCGGTGAAATCAAAGCGCGCCCTGCGAAAATGACTGAAGCTGAGTTCTACTGGCAGCATAACCAGGATCCGATGGCCGTCGACAAACTGGCGGACGGTATCCGTAAGTTTGCTATCGACCAGGGAAAGCTGGAAAAAATGATTGCAGATCTGCTGTAATCAAAGCAGAAAATAAAAGAGGCTGGGTTTTCACCAAGGCGAGATGTTATCTCCTCGTCGCCCTCGGTTTTCCTCTTCATCATCCTCGGCGAAAGCCGAGGATCTCTGCCAGAAAAAGCACGTTTCACTTGTAAGCCATTTCCGCCTGCGCGGGAATGGCGAAGGTAGGCGGGAGCGGCAGCCTAAGGTGGAGAAGTCAGCAATCTCAGGTCGGGTTTTTCCGGCCTTTTTGTTCTTGCTATTTGGTCAGGCTATAGCGCAACGCGGTTACGCTCACGTTTCGCCAGATAGAGTTTCTCATCTGCACGCTTCATTACCTGAGCAAGATCTTCCTGCGCGATGTGATACTCCACCAGGCCAATACTCACGGAGAGCTTCATCTTTTGACCTGAAGAGGAGACGCTGGTGGCATTACTCACTGCCACTCTGGCTCGTTCTGCTACCCAGTAAGCGTCATCCAATGCGATATTCGGCAGGATGATGGCAAATTCATCTCCCCCTAAACGGCCGAAGATCTCCTCTTTGCGAAATGAACTTTTCAGGATACCTGCGACGGTTTTCAGCGCATTATCGCCGCCATCGTGGCCCAACGTGTCATTCACGTTTTTAAAGTGATCGATATCGATCAGAATAACGCAGGTAGGACGCCGGGTGACATTTGCGATTTGCAGCACTTTATTGGCGGCGTGGTAAAAGGCATCACGGCGCAGGTAGCCTGTCAGATCGTCGTAGCGGGCGGTAGTGGGCAGTTCAATCAGGTATTTTTTGGCAAACAGTGATAGCACGCTGCCCAACAGGGCCGCGAGTATCGCCATCAACGCGGCAATAAACAAAGAGGAAAACGTTCCAACAGTTTTGTACAGCGTGGGCTCATTCAATACACTGGTGGTGCGGATGATGACACCGTGGAGCTCATCCAGCGGTGACATTAGCGGAAAGATGGTGGTGTAGGTTCCCTTGCCTGCGTATTCACCCATGGCTGGCAGTTTGTCTTTACACAGGCGCAAGACCGTCATGTCGTTAAACGTCAAATCCAATTGCGACAGATGACTGATGCATTCTGCTTGGGTATCACGCGTGTTGAAACCCAGCGTTTTAACACGCACCAGCAAAAAGGAACCGCTCAGAAAGCGAATATCGCTGTCTTTTACTTCGCTACCTGTATTGTAGGTTTGGTATATATGAATAATATTATCAAGGTTATACCGTTGTGTTTCCCATTCAGCCTGGCGGTCATGGTAGATGACGAACAGGGCGGCAGAAAAAACGACGGAACCAAAGAAAAGGAAGGCGGATACCGGATGAGATATGAGTTTGAGCAATTGATATTTCAGACCAGCCATGAACGGATTCCTTGGTACTCGCGCGTACTGTTGCCGCCAGCAATGCGCTAACATACTCAGTGTCGGCGCTAAGTGGCCGTGACTTTAAATATAAACGCAATCTTTTTTCAATGAGGGGCTGAAAACCCACTTAATCTCACATTATTACCGATAACGCTGATTGTTAAACAATGTGCAGCCCTCATGCCTGAAAAAGATTGTTAAAATCAGATTTTAACTGACAGAGATGTTGTTATGAATGAATTGCGAATTGGCCTGCTGTCCATCTCCGACCGTGCCTCAAGCGGGGTCTATCAGGATAAGGGCATCCCTGCATTACAAGAGTGGCTTGCTGCTGCGCTGACGACACCTTTTGAAGTGGAGTCTCGCCTTATTCCCGATGAGCAACCGTTGATTGAGCAGGCTTTGTGTGAGCTTGTGGATGAACGTCAGTGTCATCTGGTGCTTACCACTGGCGGTACTGGGCCAGCCCGACGCGATGTCACGCCTGATGCCACGCTGGCGGTTGCCGATCGTGAAATGCCGGGTTTTGGTGAGCAGATGCGCCAGATCAGTTTGCGCTTTGTGCCTACGGCAATTTTATCGCGCCAGGTGGGGGTTATTCGTAAACAGGCATTAATTCTGAATTTGCCGGGACAGCCCAAATCTATCAAAGAGACGCTGGAAGGTCTGAAAGACGGTGCGGGAAACGTGGTAGTGCCAGGAATTTTTGCCAGTGTACCGTATTGTATACAGTTGCTGGAAGGGCCTTATGTCGAAACCGATCCGCAAGTGGTAGCAGCATTTCGTCCCAAGAATGCGATTCGCGATACAAAAAGCTGAAGTTAGCCAATTTTAAACATAAGCTGCAGCTTTGCTGGAGTGTAAAATTTTAGTCGTTATAGTAATCTTAGCTTTACACAAAGACGACAAATTATTTTTCTCTCACTCTGGCCTTATTCGGTAACTTATGAACGGTGATAACGCTCCATCACAACCATTTTCATCACAACAATCGTCAGCACGACCATTGCCACAGCATCAATTACCACAACAACAGCGCCAACTGAACGGACAGGATTACAAAACGCTCTCCCTGGCGGCGCTGGGTGGCGCGTTGGAGTTTTACGATTTCATCATTTTCGTTTTTTTCGCCGCAGTGATTGGCGAGCTTTTTTTCCCACCTGATATTCCAGAGTGGCTGCGCCAGTTGCAAACCTTCGGCATCTTTGCCGCAGGCTATCTGGCCCGCCCGTTGGGGGGCATCATCATGGCCCACTTTGGCGATTTGGTGGGGCGTAAAAAAATGTTCAGCCTGAGCATTTTCCTGATGGCTGTCCCTACGCTGGCAATGGGTATGTTGCCCACCTATGAAAGTATGGGGATTGCTGCGCCGGTACTGCTGTTGTTGATGCGTATTTTACAAGGTGCCGCGATTGGTGGCGAAGTGCCCGGAGCCTGGGTTTTTGTATCGGAGCATGTGCCGCGTTCTCGCATTGGGCTGGCGTGTGGCATTCTGACGGCGGGGCTGACGCTCGGCATTCTGCTCGGTTCTGCCATTGCAACATTGCTCAACAGTACATTAACACCGCAGCAGATCGTGGGGGGCGGATGGCGTATTCCGTTTTTCCTCGGCGGTATTTTTGGTTTCTTTGCCATGTACTTGCGCCGGTGGTTGCAAGAGACTCCGGTGTTTATGGAGATGCAGGCGCACAAACGTCTGGCGGACGAGCTGCCGCTTAAGTCTGTTGTAATGAAACATAAAACGGCCGTCGTGGTATCGATGCTGCTGACCTGGCTGCTTTCTGCCTGCATTGTTGTGGTGATCCTGATGGCGCCAACCTATTTGCAGAAAGCACATGGCATTCCGGCCTCTTTAGCGTTGCAGGCTAACTGTCTGGCGACCATTACTCTGATGATTGGCTGTGTGGCTGTGGGAGTGATAGTTGATCGCGTGGGGGCGGGTAAGACATTTATTTTCGGTAGCCTGCTGCTGGCAGCCGGTTGCGCCTTCTTTTATCTTGTGGCCGCGCGCGATCCTTCGTTGCTGTTCTTAGGGTATGCGGTTGCGGGATTATGCGTTGGTGTAGTGGGGGCGGTGCCTTACGTGATGGTGCAAGCGTTCCCTCCTGAAGTACGCTTCTCGGGTATCTCTTTCTCTTACAATGTCTCTTACGCTATTTTCGGTGGCCTGACACCGATAAGTGTCACGCTGATGATGCAGATAACGCCTATTGCACCTGCTGTTTATGTTTTAGCGCTTTCCGGGCTTGGCTTTTTGCTGGGGCTCTATCTCTATCAAACACAGTCTCGTCAGCGCGTGGCGCTCACTGAATCAACACAAAGCCTGTAATGTTCTGATAATCAGGTGACCATAAAACAAAAAGCCCGATATATATGTCGGGCTTTTTGTCGGTAAAACGTAGCGATTAGTGTGCCGCGCCGCGTGCACCAATAGGCAGTACTGTACGGCCGAACTGCGCGTTCAGCACTTCTGCCATGGCCAGATAAATGGCGCTGGCACCACAAATAATGCCTTCGTAGCCAGCGATGGTCAGCAGGCCGTGGTTGCCGGTGAAGTTACCGATAGCCAGCAGGGCAAACAGCAGTGTCAGGCTGGCAAATACGAACTGCAACGCACGGTTGGCGCACAGCGTGCCGAAAAACATAAACAGGGTGAAAATGCCCCACAGACCCAGGAACACCCCAAGGAACTGCGCATCGCTGGCTTCCGCCAGCCCCATTTTCGGCAGCATCAGAATGCCGACCAGTGTCAGCCAGAATGCACCGTAAGAAGTGAATGCGGTTACACCAAAGGTGTTACCTTTCTTGTATTCCAACAGCCCTGCGATGATCTGGGCGATACCGCCGTAGAAAATCCCCATGCTGAGAATAATAGAAGAAAGTGGGAAAAAGCCTGCGTTGTGCAAGTTAAGAAGAATGGTGGTCATCCCGAAGCCCATCAGTCCTAACGGACCGGGATTCGCCAGCGAGTTCGTTTGCATAAATCCTCAGAATACAATAGTGGAGTTGTGTAGCTTGCTCGATGCCGCGCTCTGTCGGTGTTTCCTGATCTCTGGCGAGCTGTCCTTGCTCGTCGTTCCGATAGACCATTGCGATGTCACAGTGAAAGCCATGTAACAGTAAAAGCAACGCAACGGTGAAATTTTCTAAAAAAATTTTAATTGCGGCGCGGCATAATAGCGGGACGATTGCGCGGATACAACAAGGCACAAGAGGAATAGTTTGATCATAAAGGGGATCGTCTGCATTTTTTTTTCGCTCCCCCCCTTGATGAGGAAATTGTCGTCCCCATCTTATTTCCAACCGAAACGGTTTGACCTCTTGTAACGGGATATGCCGGGCAGAGTGAATTTGCCCGAAGCATTTAAGAACGCCGTGTGGATGAGGATACCTCGTGAGGGCAGAAACTGAAAAATTGCACCTTGTTGAGTTGAAAATCCCCTTTTCGCCCGCATAGTAGGTTGAACGACCACACCGAATATGACTTTTTAGTGGAGATGTTTAGATGGGTAAGATTATTGGTATCGACCTGGGTACAACCAACTCTTGTGTAGCGATTATGGACGGTACGCAGGTTAAAGTACTGGAAAACAGCGAAGGCGATCGCACAACGCCTTCTATTATTGCTTATACGCAAGACGGTGAAATTCTGGTTGGTCAGCCTGCTAAACGTCAAGCAGTCACTAACCCGAAAAATACCCTGTTTGCTATCAAGCGCTTGATTGGCCGTCGCTTCAAAGATGAAGAAGTGCAGCGTGATACCAACATCATGCCGTACAACATCGTTGCTGCAGATAATGGCGACGCGTGGCTGGAAGTGAAAGATCAAAAAATGGCACCGCCGCAGATCTCTGCTGAAGTGCTGAAAAAAATGAAGAAAACGGCTGAAGATTACCTCGGTGAAACCATCACCGAAGCCGTTATCACCGTACCGGCTTATTTTAACGATGCACAGCGTCAGGCGACGAAAGATGCAGGCCGTATCGCTGGTCTGGAAGTAAAACGTATTATCAACGAACCGACAGCTGCTGCATTGGCATACGGTCTTGATAAAGAAGTTGGCAACCGTACCATTGCAGTCTATGACCTGGGCGGCGGTACGTTTGATATTTCCATCATCGAAATCGATGAAGTTGACGGCGAAAAAACCTTTGAAGTACTGGCAACCAACGGTGATACCCACCTGGGTGGCGAAGATTTCGACAGCCGTTTGATCAACTATCTGGTTGACGAATTCAAGAAAGAGCAAGGTTTTGATCTGCGCAACGATCCGCTGGCCATGCAGCGTCTGAAAGAAGCGGCAGAAAAAGCGAAAATTGAGCTTTCCTCTGCGCAACAGACTGACGTTAACCTGCCGTACATCACGGCTGATGCCACCGGGCCGAAGCACCTGAACATTAAAGTGACTCGCGCTAAGTTGGAGTCGCTAGTAGAAGAGCTGGTGACGCGTTCACTGGAGCCGCTGAAAGTTGCATTACAGGATGCAGGTCTGTCTGTTTCTGATGTGCAGGATGTGATTCTGGTGGGTGGTCAAACCCGTATGCCGCTGGTGCAGAAGAAAGTGGCTGACTTCTTTGGCAAAGAACCGCGTAAAGACGTCAACCCGGATGAAGCTGTGGCGATTGGTGCTGCGGTGCAGGGCGGTGTATTGGCCGGTGATGTTAAAGACGTGCTGCTGTTGGACGTTACTCCGCTGTCGCTGGGTATCGAAACCATGGGTGGTGTGATGACGCCACTGATTACCAAGAACACCACTATTCCGACTAAACACAGTCAGGTGTTCTCTACGGCGGAAGATAACCAAGCCGCAGTAACCATCCATGTGTTGCAGGGCGAACGTAAACGCGCGCACGACAATAAATCGCTGGGCCAGTTTAACCTGGATGGCATTCAGGCTGCACCGCGCGGTATGCCGCAGATCGAAGTCACCTTCGATATCGATGCAGACGGTATCCTGCACGTTTCTGCTAAAGACAAGAATAGCGGACGTGAGCAGAACATCACCATTAAGGCTTCTTCTGGCTTGAATGAAGATGAAATCCAGAAAATGGTACGTGATGCAGAAGCGAACGCTGAAGCTGACCGTAAATTTGAAGAGCTGGTGCAGACGCGCAATCAGGGCGATCACCTGTTGCACAGCACCCGTAAGCAACTGGAAGAGTCTGGCGATAAGCTGGCCGCTAACGATAAAACCGCGATTGAAGATGCCCTGAAGGCTCTGGAAAGTGTGCTGAAAGGCGAAGATAAAGCGGAGATTGAAGCGAAGATCCAAACGTTGATCGAAGCGTCGGCCAAGCTGTTGGAAGCATCTCAACAACAGGCACAAGCTGGTGCAGCAGGCAGCGCAGACGACGCCGCTCGTAAAGAAGACGACGTTGTTGACGCTGAATTCGAAGAAGTGAAAGACAAAAAATAATCGCCCTTAGGCGGGCGCAGCAATGATGATACGTCGTTGCTGGCAAACCAGGCACGGGCGTCGAGGAAACTCTGCGCCCGTGCACGCATGTTGAGGGCAGAAAAAAACATGGCGAAGCAAGATTATTACGAAGCGCTAGGCGTTGCTAAAGACGCCGATGAGCGGGAGATCAAAAAGGCCTACAAGCGCCTGGCGATGAAGTATCACCCGGACCGTAACCCCGGCGATAAAGGTGCTGAAGCAAAATTCAAAGAGATCAAAGAAGCCTATGAAATTCTGACGGATGCGCAGAAACGGGCGGCTTACGATCAATACGGCCACGCTGCGTTTGAGCAAGGCGGCATGGGCGGTGGCGGTGCTGGCGGTTTCGGCGGCGCAGATTTTGGCGATATCTTTGGCGACGTATTCGGCGATATTTTCGGCGGCGGACGTCGTCAACGTGCCAGCCGCGGAGCCGATTTACGCTACAACATGGAATTGACGCTAGAAGAAGCGGTTCGTGGCGTCGCCAAAGAGATCCGCATTCCAACGCTTGAAGAGTGCGATTCCTGTCACGGTAGCGGTGCAAAGGCGGGGAGTTCTCCGGTAACCTGCCCAACCTGTCATGGCAATGGCCAGGTGCAGATGCGTCAAGGGTTCTTTACCGTTCAGCAGACCTGCCCGCACTGTCATGGTCGTGGCAAGATCATTAAAGATCCCTGCAACAAATGTCATGGTCATGGCCGTGTTGAAACCAGTAAAACGCTGTCGGTGAAAATCCCCGCAGGTGTGGATACGGGCGATCGTATTCGTTTGGCAGGTGAAGGTGAAGCTGGGGAGCACGGTGCACCAGCGGGCGATCTGTATGTTCAGGTTCAGGTAAAACCGCATCCCATCTTCCAGCGTGAAGAGAACAATCTCTATTGCGAAGTCCCGATCAATTTTGCGATGGCGGCAATGGGCGGTGAGATTGAAGTGCCAACGCTGGATGGTCGCGTGAAACTGAAGGTGCCTGCGGAAACGCAAACTGGGAAATTGTTCCGTATGCGTGGCAAAGGTGTGAAATCAGTACGCGGTGGTGCACAGGGTGACTTGTTATGCCGTGTGGTGGTCGAAACGCCAGTTAACCTTAATGAGCGTCAGAAACAGCTGTTACAGGAACTAGAAGAGAGCTTCGGTGGACCTTCTGGGGAGAGGAACAGCCCTCGTTCTAAAAGCTTCTTTGATGGAGTGAAGAAGTTTTTTGATGATTTGACCCGCTAATATTAAATGTTCAGATAAAAAACCGGTGATTTATCACCGGTTTGAATTTGCTGATAAACCTACCTAAAATAGTTATTCTCGCGTAGGCGATGAGGGATTCTCACAAAGATAGGTCAAGTTTTTTTGTTGGTGCAGTGACGGTTTTGTGCCCTAATAGATTCTATATCGTAACAGAATAGTAAAAGAATCTTTATAGGCTAATAAATAAAAATAGAATTAATATGCAATGGTGCGAAATTTCGCACCATTGCTTTATTCTGAAACGATTTATTGGTTTTTCTCTTTTACTTTATTGGATGCTTCAAATCTTTTTTTGAGCTCATCCATGACTGAATTATATGTCGGCGTTGTTTTAGGTTTAATACTTTTTATTTCACATACCGCTTTTTCTAAACGTACAGTCTCTGTCTGGGTAATTCTCGGTGGCACATACGATGCAGGTGGCATCGGTGGTGGCGGTGGCGACATCCCCATTTTACCCGGTTTTACGAGCACTGGCGGAGTGAATATGCTCACAGTAACAGGCGTTGGCGCAGGTGTCGCAACGAGAGGTTTTTTAGTGGGTGAAGGGCGACCTGTGGCTAAACGGCTGTTCAGCTCCTGTAGGAATTTACCGTATTTACCCGAAAAACTGTCTGAGAGTTTTCGTACGTAAATTACCTTGCGCTCGCTGACCTGCATTTGGGGCGCTGAGATGGAAAATTTATCAGGATATGAAGGCGTGAATTTTATTGTACTGTTTGATGCTTTCTGAAAGTCAGGTTTAATAACGCCAATGGCATTACTCTTTGTGAATAATGGTTGTGTTGGAAGCGTAAACTTTTTGATTAACGTGTTAATATTGTTTGATATGGCTACTCGCATATAGTCTCCAGGGAAAATTAAATTAATTTTTTAAAACTAAATATTGATATTAATTGAATAGGTGTTTGCGCGATTTAATAAACCGCCGAGACCCGAAAGAATTCGAGCAGCATAAAGGCGATATGTGTTAGTCCATAGGGGCCTCAGGGATGACGCTCATAGATTTCGAGGCGCTTATTCAGGTAGGTGACTTGGATAACAAATCTGCTGAATGCTGCTTGCGACGGCGTGATAAGAGGTGAAGCCTGCCTAGGGATAGCCGAATACTAACAACGCACATGCAACGTGAAGTATGACGGGTATAATGACCTATTCCATTAGGGATATTTTACTTGTCATACTTGCCTGGCAGTTCTAGACATCTTCATCTATTACGTGTGCGCTCCGGTTTCTGTGTGGTGCCCATGGCATGCGCCTTCTGGAATACACTCTACACATCTATCGCATCAATAAGAGATAAACCCTTCAAAACGAGTAGAAATTTTCGCCAGATTGTCTTCGAAACGATCTGGAGAATATTTCATTAAATTTTGGAGTTTAGCTTTCAACGCCGGGTCGTTATCAATATCAGATGACGGCATGCTCTCAAGTTTGGGTTTTAGATTCCTGGATAAAGTCTCTATTTCTGCCATTAGCCGGTTATGGGCATGTTTTGAAAGCTGTTCCTTGATTTCTGGGTTCATCAATGCATCAGGATATTGTTGAGTTACCGCGTCTAACGTTGGTCTGATAAACGGGTTAGCGCCAGCGCCTGTTGGTGTGAAGGCCTTGTCGCTGTGTGGTGCGTTGCCGGAAAGACCAGCCTCTTGCGCGGCATTGCCGAGGGTATGCAGATAGTTGTTGCGAAGGCCGTCACAAAGTCCTTTATGATAGGCAATTTGTGCTGCTGTTGAGAGCGCGTTCCCATCATCACGCATGTGGCCCTTGGTTTTTAAGAAATGCTTGAGCACAGCTTCATGGGTAACGGTTTCAAGCGCGGTATGTGGATATGGCATACCGCCTGCTCGTGGTTCAGCAAAGACACGTTGATGTTGTGTGATTTCTACTGTTACGGTATCAAGCGCTTTGAGCGATCCCGTAGCCAGACTGGCATTGCGTCCTTTCTGATACGCAGTGGCAACAGTTTCTTGCAGGCTACTTTTGAACAGGCTTCGGCCCGCGATTTTGACAATCCCTTTTTGCAGAAGGTTTATGACTTTCTTTGCCCCAAATGCTTTAACAAAGGGCGTATTTTTCGTTCGTTCTAGCTTGTCCAGCATGCCAAAGATTTTTGTATGAGCTTGCTGAGGCTGAGTGGACTGGCCTCTAGAGATCACCTGCCGGATTTCCAGAGCAGTGTCATCGCCGAGAGTGTTGAACAACGTATTCTGAATCGGTTTGGCACTCTGCTCCAGGCGTTTTAAGAAGTTGTCTTTATGAGTGCTGTAGATGGCACACAGTGCAGAGTCGATGGTTTGGCTGGCATATTTGGGGTCGGAGACGCTTTTCTCAACGATACCAAATTCCCTTATGGCGCTATCGACGATCGCTTTTGCATTTGTGAGCATTTCCCTGCTGACGATATTGGCCGTTGGTATGGTTGCGGGGTTGTTTGTTGGGGGCTTACTGATAATGGGCTTTGAGATGGCTGACCGCGTCGATCGTTTTTCTGCGCTCGGCTTTAGTAAATGACGTTTATTTGCCTGATGCTCTGCCTCAAGTGCAAGGCTGGCCATTATTTTTTGCTGGGGTGTGCGGGTCTGGGCAAATTTTTCCGTGTGGGTGTACTGCCCTTTATCGTGGGCACTCGATACGGTTGCAGGGTGTTTGGCGGTATTAAACATTGTCACTGCGCGCATATTGATACAATGTGTGAGCGGGTTGATGTACTGCGCCAACGCATTATTTTTTGGCTGCGTTGTCACTGCGTCTGTTGCGGCTCTGCCCTTCGGTACGCAGGGATGTTGTGCTCTGTTGCTGAGCCCGTTCGTGGTACTGAACGAAGAGAGCCCTGGTAATTTAGCCAATGGCACCTGTTGAATGTTTTGCTCTGGGGTTTTCAATACAACGAGGGGACATTTCTTGATGACTGACGCTACCATAAAAAAACCTCATTAATTCTGGATACAGTATGCGTGCCAGCATAAATTGGAGGTTAATTTCGGCTATAAAAAAAACGCCTTACAGAACAGATCGTCATAATGAAATGATGATGACAACGTCGCGGCAGGGAACGTGGGTGGATGCGGTTTCAACGTGCAGAAACAAAAAAACCGGCTAAAGCCGGTTTTTTCTTACAACGAGGAAGACAGATTACAACGCAAGCAATTACTGCAGTGCGCTGATCTGAGCAGCCAGGTTAGATTTATGACGTGCAGCTTTGTTCTTATGGATCAGACCCTTGCTAGCCTGACGATCCACAATCGGTTGCATGTCATTAAACGCTTTTTGTGCAGCTTCTTTATCGCCAGTAGCGATCGCGGCGTATACTTTCTTGATGAAAGTACGCATCATGGAACGACGGCTAGCGTTGTGCTTGCGACGCTTTTCAGACTGTACGGCGCGTTTCTTAGCTGATTTGATATTAGCCAAGGTCCAACTCCCAAATATATTCTATCGAGGACAATTCAAAGGCCGAGGAATATGCCCGTTTAGCCTTCGTTTGTCAATGGATTTGTGCAAATAAGCGCCGTTTGTACGCCGACGCTTGTTACGTTGTGATGGCGCAGGATTTTAACAGCTTCGCGCTCTGGAATACAGCGTTTCCCGACAGAAATTCACGTTTACCTGACGACGTTTTGATAAGAAAGAGGAATTTTTGCTCGCGAAGGCAAGCGAGCGACGGCGGTTCATTACGTTATCCGTAGACACTACCGAGCAATTGCGTGACAAAAGGCGTGAATCGCGCCTTAACCTTAACCGCTGTACAAGGTATAATCCGCCGATTTCCATATTGTTAACCAAACTGTTCCTGAGTCGCCATGCAGCTAATCCGCGGTATACACAATCTTCGGGCACGCCATTATGGTTGTGTGCTCACCATCGGCAATTTCGACGGCGTACACCGTGGACACCAAATGCTGCTTGAACGACTAAAGCAGGAGGGGCAGGCGCGTAATTTGCCCGTGATGGTGATGATTTTTGAGCCACAGCCACTTGAGTTGTTCACTGCCGATCAGGCACCTGCCCGGCTTACGCGGCTGCGGGATAAGGTAAACTATCTGGCACGTGCGGGCGTTGACGAGCTATTGTGCGTTAAGTTTGACGCGGCCTTTGCCGCACACGATGCGCAAGACTTCGTGCGCCACCTCCTGGTGGAAAAACTGGGTGTGAAGTTTCTCGTCGTGGGGGATGACTTCCGCTTTGGGGCTGGTCGCAGCGGTGATTTCCTGTTATTACAGAAGGCTGGGCAGACTCATGGTTTTGAGGTCATCAGCACGACCACGTTTTGTAATGGCGGTAGGCGCGTAAGCAGCACCGCAGTACGTGACGCATTACTGCATGACGATTTGCCACTGGCGGAGGCGTTGTTGGGCCACCCTTACAGTATTTCCGGGCGTGTGGTGCATGGTAAGGCGCTGGGCAGAACGTTGGGATTTCCTACCGCTAATTTGCCGATGAAACGCCAGGTATCGCCCGTCAGTGGGGTTTATGCTGTCGAAGTGTATGGTTTGGGTCCGACACCGTTTCCTGGTGTCGCCAATATTGGCACCCGGCCAACGGTAGACGGGGACACTCGCCAGCAGTTGGAAGTACACCTGCTGGATGTGGTAATGGATTTGTACGGGCGTCATATAGAAGTGGCGCTGTGTAAGAAAATACGAAATGAACAGCGATTTGCGTCTCTAGAAGCTTTGACGCAGCAAATCGCCGAGGATGTGGTGACGGCCCGGACGTATTTCGGGTTAGCAGCACCGGTGTAATATTCATACCCCAAGGTATGGCCGAAACTAAATCGAGAATCTAATGAGTGACTACAAAACTACCCTGAATTTGCCGGAAACAGGGTTCCCGATGCGTGGCGATCTGGCCAAGCGTGAACCTGACATGCTGAAACGTTGGTATGACCAGGATCTGTATGGGATTATTCGTCAGGCAAAAAAGGGCAAGAAAACCTTCATTCTGCATGATGGCCCTCCGTATGCGAATGGCAACATTCACATTGGTCACTCAGTTAACAAGATTCTGAAAGATATTATTGTCAAATCCAAAGGACTGTCCGGCTATGATTCGCCGTATGTGCCAGGATGGGACTGCCACGGCCTGCCTATCGAACTGAAAGTTGAGCAACTGATTGGCAAGCCGGGCGAGAAGGTGAGCGCTGCAGAGTTTCGTCAGGCATGCCGCAAGTATGCGGCGGAACAGGTCGCTGGACAGAAGAAAGATTTTATCCGTCTCGGTGTGTTGGGCGATTGGGATCACCCGTACCTGACCATGGATTTCAACACCGAGGCGAATATCATTCGTGCCCTCGGCAAGATCATCGACAATGGGCATCTGCATAAAGGGGCTAAACCGGTGCACTGGTGCGCCGATTGCGGCTCTGCACTGGCGGAAGCTGAAGTTGAGTATTACGACAAGACCTCTCCGTCTATTGATGTGGCCTTTGCTGCCGTCGATCCTGCGGCTGTTGCGGCGAAATTCGGTGCCGCGTCCGTTGCTGGCCCGATTGCACTGGTTATCTGGACCACGACCCCGTGGACGCTGCCAGCGAACCGCGCGATTTCGCTGAATGCTGATTTCGTTTACCAACTCGTACAGATCGAAGGTAAAGCGTTAATTCTGGCCGCGGAACTGGTAGAAAGTGTGATGGCGCGCCTGGGCGTGGCGAGCTGGACCGTGCTGGGTGAATGCAAGGGTGAGAGTCTCGAATTGTTGCGATTCAATCATCCGTTCCTGGATTTCGATGTGCCAGCGATCCTGGGCGATCACGTCACACTGGATGCTGGTACGGGGGCAGTGCATACCGCGGGTGGCCATGGCCCGGATGACTATGTCATCAGCCAAAAATATCAGCTCGAAATTGCCAACCCTGTGGGGCCGAACGGTTGCTATCTGCCGGGCACCCACCCTAGCCTGGACGGCAAGTTTGTCTTCAAGGCTAACGACATCATCGTTGACATGTTGCGTGATCGCGGTGCGCTGTTGCATGTGGAAAAATTGCAACACAGCTATCCATGCTGCTGGCGCCATAAGTCGCCGATCATTTTCCGTGCTACGCCGCAGTGGTTCGTCAGTATGGATCAAAAAGGGCTTCGTCAGCAGTCTCTGTCTGAAATCAAAGGCGTGCAGTGGATTCCGGATTGGGGTCAGGCGCGCATCGAGGCCATGGTCGCCAACCGTCCAGACTGGTGTATCTCACGCCAACGTACCTGGGGCGTGCCGATGTCGCTGTTTGTTCATAAAGATACCGAAGAGCTGCATCCGCGTACGCCGGAACTGATCGAAGCGGTGGCTAAACGCGTTGAGCAAGACGGTATCCAGGCGTGGTGGGATCTTGATCCGGCCGATCTGCTGGGTGCAGATGCTGCCAATTATGTCAAAGTGCCGGATACACTGGATGTGTGGTTCGATTCCGGATCGACCCATGCTTCTGTGGTCGATGTGCGCCCTGAATTTGCAGGTCATTCGGCGGATATGTATCTGGAAGGTTCTGACCAGCATCGCGGCTGGTTCATGTCATCACTGATGATTTCTACGGCGATCAAGGGTAAAGCACCGTATCGTCAGGTACTGACCCACGGTTTTACCGTGGACGGTCAGGGCCGCAAAATGTCCAAATCCATCGGCAACACCATTGCGCCGCAGGACGTGATGGACAAGCTGGGTGCGGATATTCTGCGCCTGTGGATCGGTTCCACCGACTATTCCGGCGAGATCGCGGTGTCCGATGAAATCCTCAAACGCTCTGCTGATGCTTATCGTCGTATCCGTAACACGGCGCGTTTCCTGCTGGCGAACCTGAATGGGTTCGATCCGGCACTGCACAGCGTGAAACCGGAAGAGATGGTCGTGCTGGATCGTTGGGCTGTGGGATGCGCGCAAGCCGCACAGCAAGAGATCGTTGAAGCGTATGAAAGCTACGATTTCCACCGCGTGGTACAACGCCTGATGCAGTTCTGCTCTATCGAAATGGGCTCGTTCTATCTGGATATCATCAAGGATCGTCAATACACCGCCAAACATGACAGCGTGGCACGCCGCAGCTGTCAGACCGCGCTGTTCCATATTGCGGAGGCACTGGTGCGTTGGATGGCTCCAATCATGTCTTTCACCGCCGATGAAGTCTGGGGCTACTTGCCGGGCAAACGTGCGCAGTACGTGTTTACCGAAGAGTGGTATGACGGCCTGTTCGGTCTGGAGAAAGATGAAACGCTGAACGATGCGTTCTGGGCTGACATGCTGAAAGTGCGTGCTGAAGTGAACAAGGTGATTGAACAGGCGCGTAACGACAAGCGTATTGGTGGTTCGCTGGAAGCGGCAGTAACGCTGTATGCTGATGCGGAGCTGACCGAGAAGCTTGGTCGTTTGCAACAAGAGCTGCATTTTGCGCTGCTGACCTCCAAGGCGCGGGTTGAACGCTATGAAGATGCCCCAGCGGATGCGCAGGCGAGTGAACTCTCCGGCCTGAAAATTGCCTTAAGCAAGGCGGATGGGCACAAGTGCCCGCGTTGCTGGCACTATGAGTCCGATATCGGTGTGGATGCTGCACACCCTGAGGTATGCGGACGCTGTGCCACAAATGTGGGCGGTAATGGCGAAGAGCGTAAATTTGTCTGATGAATAAATCGATCTGTTCAAGCGGTTTGCGCTGGCTGTGGCTGGTGCTGGTAGTGTTGGCTGTGGATCTTGGCGTCAAATATTGGGTGCTGGCGAATTTTGAGCTGGGTGAAACCTGGGCGCTGTTTCCCTCGTTAAACTTGCACTATGCGCGCAACTACGGCGCAGCGTTTAGCTTCCTGGCAGATAAAGGTGGCTGGCAGCGTTGGTTCTTTGCTGGTGTCGCTATCATGATCGTAGTGGCGTTGCTGGTAATGATGTACCGCAACCGCGCCGATCAGAGGCTGAGTAATATTGCCTATGCGCTCATTATTGGTGGCGCGCTGGGAAACCTGTTCGACAGAACGTGGCACGGCTTCGTGGTCGATTACATTGACTTTTATGTCGGTAATTGGCACTTCGCTACGTTTAACCTGGCGGACGCGGCTATTTGCATCGGGGCTGGTCTGGTCGTGTTGGAGGGTTTTCTAGCCCCGCATGATGCCTCGGTTAAGCCGAAGGGGCAGTCATGACGCAAAGTGTACAGAATACCAGCGCCGTACTGCTGCATTTTGTGCTGACGCTGGAAGATGGAAGCGTCGCGGAATCGACCCGCGAACGGGGTAAACCTGCGTTGTTTCGCCTGGGTGATGAGAGTTTATCTCCGGCACTGGAACAGCAACTCCTCGGCTTGCGCCGGGGAGATAAGCACCGTTTCACGTTGCCGCCGGAATCGGCCTTCGGGCCGTCCAATCCGGATTTAATCCAGTTCTTTCTGCGCCGAGATTTTGCCCAGACCGGCGTACCGGACGTGGGCACCATCATGTTGTTCAGTGGCGTGGCCGGTAATGATATGCCTGGAGTGATCCGTGAAGTGGCGGAAGAGTCGATTACGGTCGATTTCAATCACCCGCTTGCTGGTCATAGCGTAAGCTTTGAAATTGAAGTAATGGATATCGATCCTGTCGCGCAGGAGGTTGAGCGTGCAAATCTTACTGGCTAATCCGCGTGGTTTCTGCGCGGGCGTCGATCGCGCAATCAGCATTGTCGAGCGTGCTCTGGAAATTTATGGCACGCCGATTTATGTGCGTCACGAAGTGGTACATAACCGCTATGTGGTTGATGGTTTACGAGAACGCGGTGCTATTTTTATTGAAGAAATTGGCGAAGTGCCTGATGGGGCGATCCTGATTTTCTCTGCGCACGGTGTGTCTCAGGCTGTGCGGGCGGAGGCAAAAAATCGTGATCTGACCGTCTTTGATGCAACCTGCCCATTGGTGACCAAAGTACACATGGAGGTAGCGCGCGCCAGCCGTAAAGGGGTAGAAGCTATCCTGATCGGCCATGCGGGTCACCCAGAAGTGGAAGGTACCATGGGGCAGTACAGCAACGATGACGGTGGCATGTACCTGGTGGAATCGCCGGAGGATGTGTGGAATTTGCAGGTTAAAGATGAGGGTAACCTCTGCTTTATGACGCAGACTACGCTGTCGGTGGATGATACCTCAGCGGTGATCGATGCACTGCGTGAACGTTTTCCACAAATTATTGGCCCGCGTAAAGACGATATCTGCTATGCCACCACTAATCGTCAGGAAGCGGTGCGTTATCTGGCAGAACGCGCAGATGTGGTGCTGGTGGTGGGGTCGAAAAACTCTTCCAACTCCAACCGGTTGGCAGAATTGTCCCAGCGAGCGGGCATACCCGCTTATCTTATTGACTCAGCGAACGATATCCAGGAGCGCTGGCTCACTGACGCTGCGTGTGTAGGTGTAACGGCGGGCGCTTCTGCGCCGGACATTCTGGTGCAACAGGTGATTGAACGCCTTAAATCTCTTGGTGGAAAGGTCGCACTTGAGCTTGAAGGGCGTGAAGAGAATATTGTCTTTGAGGTACCGAAAGAGCTGCGCGTGGAAGTGAAGCAGATCGACTGATATTGATGTGGGACATCTCTAGATACGTACCGGGTGTGATCCCTGCTGAGGTTGCTAAAGCAGGCATGCCTACCTGCTTCTGTCATTCCTTCCCTCCGTCATTCTCGTGCAGGCGGGAATCTCTTGCAGAAATAATGCGTTTCTTCTCACAGGGATTCCCGGCTTTCGCCGAGGATGACGAGGATGAAAATGGCTTTGTCAGCAGTCTGATCAGGGGATTATCCCTGCTATTTTTTACCTGAATACCCACCTTTTTCGAATGCATAGAAACTGCATGATTATGCGTATTGCCTGTTTTCAATATTGAACTGTATTTGCCTGTCTGCGCACTGATAACTCCTCCTGACTGATAGCTTTTACTGATTACTCCCCCTTTTTGTCAGAAATTTCTAATCCTGTGTGAAAT
This sequence comes from Serratia marcescens, assembly GCA_015548865.1. Lineage (GTDB taxonomy): Bacteria > Pseudomonadota > Gammaproteobacteria > Enterobacterales > Enterobacteriaceae > Symbiopectobacterium > Symbiopectobacterium marcescens_A. The sequence continues at coordinate 65,654 of JADMXW010000001.1, forward strand.
CCGCTGGCAGCTATGGCGCAGGACCGCTAACCTGAGAACGTTTTTACGGCGCAAGTGAAAAAAGAGAGATAACGATGAAGGATGCAATACGTGTAGCGATTGCCGGTGCTGGTGGTCGAATGGGGCGTCAACTGATCCAGGCTGTTGTGCAGATGGAGGGCGCTGCGCTCGGTGCGGCGCTGGAGCGCGAGGGCTCATCGCTGGTGGGTGTTGATGCCGGAGAGCTGGCGGGGTTGGGAACGCTAGGTGTTATCGTGCAGGATTCGCTGGATGCGGTGCGTGATGATTTTGATATCTTCATCGATTTCACGCGCCCTGAAGGCACATTAACGCATCTGGCATTCTGCCGTCAGCATGGCAAGGGCATGATTATCGGTACGACGGGCTTTGATGACGCAGGTAAAGCGGCGATCAGTGCAGCCGCACAGGAGATTGGTATTGTATTCGCCGCCAATTTTAGCGTAGGTGTAAACGTGATGCTGAAATTGCTTGAGAAAGCCGCCACGGTGATGGGCGACTATACCGATATCGAAATTCTCGAAGCGCACCACCGCCATAAAGTGGATGCCCCGTCAGGGACGGCATTAGCCATGGGGGAAGCCATTGCAGGAGCGTTAGGGCGCGATCTGAAAACCTGCGCGGTCTATGCGCGTGAAGGCCACACTGGCGAGCGTGTGCCAAACAGTATCGGTTTTGCCAGCCTGCGTGCTGGGGACATTGTCGGTGAGCACACCGCGATGTTTGCGGATGTTGGCGAGCGTATTGAGATTAGCCATAAGGCTTCCAGCCGTATGACCTTCGCTAATGGCGCTATTCGTGCAGCAATTTGGTTGAAAGGTAAAAAATCAGGTCTTTTTGATATGAGAGATGTTCTTTCTCTGAATGATCTCTGATTTTTTATAATATTTATTCTATTGAATTGGATGGCTTATTAGTCATCCTTTTTAATTTTTGGCTATTTTTATTATTAATTTTTGTTTAATCGTTAAAAGTGTTTCTTTTCTCTGTTTTTCAAGCCTTTGTTGGCGATATTTTAACCTGTCGTTGCCTTATCCGATACAGGATAGTCAAATATTTCCCTCTAGTTAAAAATGTAGCCGGGCAACCGTTTACTTTGCCTTTTTTATCGCTGTTTTTGTGGCTGTAGCAAGTCGGTTACGCCGTAAGCCATAAAAAATGGAGAAAAATGTCTGTTGGAGTGGACAAGTTGAACGACCCTCATTAAAATGCGCGCAATTTGCCAAAAGTTTACCAAAAAGGTAATTTTTGCATTGATTTGGAGTGGCTAATCTGAATTAATATGCAGATAACATGATTGTTTATTCCTTGGAGGGTGTTTTGATTAAGTCAGCGCTATTGGTTCTGGAAGACGGAACCCAATTCCACGGTCGTGCCATCGGGGCAGAGGGAACGGCAGTGGGGGAAGTGGTCTTCAATACGTCGATGACCGGTTATCAAGAAATCCTCACTGATCCTTCCTATTCCCGCCAGATTGTCACTCTCACTTATCCCCATATTGGTAATGTCGGCACCAACGCCAGCGACGAAGAATCCCCCTCTGTTCATGCTCAAGGTCTGGTCATTCGCGATCTGCCTCTGATTGCCAGCAACTACCGTAATGAAGAGAGCCTCTCAGATTATCTGAAACGCAATAACATCGTCGCCATCGCTGATATCGATACGCGTAAGCTGACTCGCTTGCTGCGTGAGAAAGGGGCGCAGAATGGTTGCATCATTGCCGGGGATACGCCGGATGCGGCGCTGGCGCTGGAAAAAGCCAAAGCGTTCCCTGGCTTGAAGGGCATGGATCTGGCAAAAGAAGTGACGACCCAGGAGCGTTATGGCTGGACACAAGGTAGCTGGACGTTGACCGGCGACCTGCCTGCCGCCAAAGCGGAAAGTGAATTGCCGTACCATGTGGTGGCGTATGACTACGGTGTGAAGCGCAACATTCTGCGTATGCTGGTCGATCGTGGCTGCCGTCTGACGGTTGTGCCTGCCCAGACTACCGCAGAAGAGGTGCTTAAGCTGAATCCGGATGGCATTTTCCTCTCCAACGGCCCTGGCGACCCGGCGCCGTGTGACTACGCCATCAAGGCGATTAAAGCCTTCCTGGAAATAGATATTCCGGTATTCGGTATCTGCCTTGGTCACCAACTGTTGGCGCTGGCAAGCGGTGCTAAAACGGTCAAAATGAAATTTGGTCACCACGGTGGTAACCACCCAGTGAAAGATCTGGACGCAGACTGCGTGATGATCACCGCGCAGAATCACGGTTTCGCGGTGGATGAAAATTCACTGCCTGCGACGCTGCGCCCGACGCATAAATCGCTGTTTGACGGATCCTTGCAAGGGATTCATCGCACGGATAAAGCGGCGTTCAGTTTCCAGGGACACCCAGAAGCAAGCCCTGGTCCGCACGATGCGGCCCCTTTGTTCGATCACTTTATCGAACTGATTCAATCTTATCGTGCCAATGGTAAATAATCGGGAGCAGAAAAATGGGAAAACGTACTGATATTAAAAGCATCCTGATCCTTGGTGCGGGCCCGATCGTTATCGGTCAGGCATGTGAATTCGACTATTCTGGTGCGCAGGCGTGTAAAGCGTTACGTGAAGAGGGTTATCGTGTCATTCTGGTGAACTCTAACCCCGCGACTATCATGACCGACCCGGAAATGGCCGATGCCACGTACATCGAGCCGATCCACTGGGAAGTGGTGCGCAAAATCATCGAAAAAGAGCGTCCAGACGCGGTGCTGCCGACCATGGGTGGTCAGACTGCGTTGAACTGTGCGCTCGAACTTGAGCGTCAGGGCGTGTTGGCGGAATTTGGCGTCACCATGATCGGCGCAACTGCCGATGCTATCGATAAAGCGGAAGATCGCCGTCGCTTCGATATCGCCATGAAAAAAATTGGTCTGGAAACCGCGCGTTCTGGCATCGCGCATACCATGGAAGAAGCATTGGCCGTGGCTGCCGATGTGGGCTATCCCTGTATTATCCGTCCGTCCTTTACCATGGGGGGCAGCGGCGGTGGTATTGCTTATAACCGCGAAGAGTTTGAAGAGATTTGTGCTCGGGGTCTGGATCTGTCACCGACCAAAGAGTTGCTGATTGATGAATCCCTCATCGGTTGGAAAGAGTACGAAATGGAAGTGGTGCGCGATAAGAAAGACAACTGCATCATTGTCTGTTCCATCGAGAATCTGGATGCCATGGGGATCCACACCGGTGACTCCATTACCGTTGCGCCAGCGCAAACCCTGACGGACAAGGAATACCAAATCATGCGTAACGCCTCCATGGCGGTACTGCGTGAAATCGGGGTGGAAACCGGCGGTTCCAACGTACAGTTTGCGGTTAACCCGAAAACCGGTCGCCTGATCATTATCGAAATGAACCCGCGTGTATCGCGGTCCTCTGCGCTGGCCTCTAAAGCGACGGGTTTTCCGATTGCCAAGATTGCTGCCAAGCTGGCTGTGGGCTATACGCTGGATGAGCTGATGAACGATATCACCGGTGGTCGCACCCCAGCGTCGTTTGAACCTTCCATTGATTATGTTGTTACCAAGATCCCGCGTTTTAACTTCGAAAAATTTGCCGGAGCCAACGATCGCCTGACCACTCAGATGAAATCGGTCGGTGAAGTGATGGCGATTGGCCGTACCCAGCAAGAGTCGTTGCAAAAAGCGCTGCGTGGCCTGGAAGTCGGAGCAACAGGCTTCGATCCGAAAGTGGATCTGGACGATCCGGAAGCGCTGACCAAAATCCGCCGCGAGCTGAAAGACGCGGGCGCTGAGCGTATCTGGTATCTGGCAGATGCCTTCCGCGCTGGCATGTCTGTGGATGGTGTGTTTAACCTGACCAATATCGATCGCTGGTTCTTGGTGCAGATTGAAGAGCTGGTTCGTCTTGAAGAGCAGGTCGCTGAAAAGGGCGCGACTGCGCTGACGGCCGATTTCCTGCGCACCCTGAAACGCAAAGGCTTTGCCGATGCGCGTTTGGCGAAACTGGCCGGTGTTTCTGAAAACGAAATTCGCAAACTGCGTGACAAATATGATCTGCACCCCGTCTACAAACGTGTGGATACCTGCGCGGCGGAATTTGCCACCGATACCGCATATATGTACTCCACCTACGATGAAGAGTGCGAAGCTAACCCGAATCAGGATCGCGACAAGATCATGGTGCTGGGCGGCGGGCCTAACCGTATCGGACAGGGCATCGAGTTTGACTATTGCTGTGTGCATGCGGCGTTGGCGCTGCGCGAAGACGGTTATGAAACCATCATGGTCAACTGTAACCCAGAAACGGTTTCAACCGATTACGACACCTCTGACCGCCTCTACTTCGAACCCGTCACGTTGGAAGATGTGCTGGAAATCGTCCGCATCGAGAAACCGAAAGGCGTTATCGTGCAGTATGGCGGACAAACTCCGCTGAAACTGTCGCGTGCGCTGGAAGCCGCGGGTGTGCCGGTGATTGGCACCAGCCCGGATGCCATTGACCGTGCCGAAGACCGTGAGCGTTTCCAACAGGCGGTGAATCGTCTGGGTCTGAAACAGCCGGAAAATGCCACCGTCATCTCTATCGAACAAGCGGTGGAAAAAGCGCGTGGTATCGGTTATCCGCTGGTTGTTCGCCCTTCCTACGTGCTGGGTGGTCGTGCGATGGAAATCGTCTATGACGAAATCGATTTGCGCCGTTACTTCCAGAATGCAGTCAGCGTATCTAACGATGCCCCGGTACTGCTGGACCGCTTCCTCGATGATGCTATTGAAGTGGATGTGGACGCTATTTGTGACGGTGAACGCGTGCTGATTGGCGGCATTATGGAGCACATCGAACAAGCGGGTGTGCATTCTGGTGATTCTGCCTGTTCGTTGCCAGCTTATACGCTGAGCAAGGAAATTCAGGATGTCATGCGCCAGCAGGTAGAAAAACTGGCGTTCGAACTGAGCGTGCGTGGGTTGATGAACGTGCAGTTTGCCGTGAAAAACAACGAAGTCTACCTGATTGAAGTGAACCCGCGTGCAGCACGTACTGTGCCGTTTGTTTCCAAAGCGACGGGCGTTCCGCTGGCGAAGGTAGCCGCGCGCGTGATGGCGGGCAAGACGCTTACAGAGCAGGGTGTCACCAAAGAAGTTATTCCGCCGTATTACTCTGTGAAGGAAGTGGTGCTGCCGTTCAACAAGTTCCCAGGCGTTGACCCGATTTTGGGGCCAGAAATGCGTTCTACTGGGGAAGTCATGGGGGTAGGCCGCACTTTTGCAGAAGCGTTCGCCAAGGCGATGCTGGGCAGCAACTCTCCGATGAAGAAATCAGGACGCGCATTGCTCTCTGTTCGTGAAGGAGATAAAGCACGCGTTGTGGATCTGGCGGCCAAGTTGCTGAAACACGGCTTTGAGCTGGATGCGACTCACGGCACCGCCATTGAGTTGGGTGAAGCGGGTATCAATCCGCGTCTGGTGAATAAGGTGCATGAAGGACGTCCGCACATTCAGGACCGTATCAAGAACGGCGAATACACCTATATTGTCAACACGACCGCAGGTCGTCAGGCGATTGAAGATTCCAAGCTGATTCGCCGCAGCGCATTGCAGTACAAGGTGCATTACGATACGACCATGAACGGTGGTTTCGCCACGGCGATGGCGCTCAATGCGGATCCGACCGAGAAGGTAACCTCGGTGCAGGAAATGCACGCGCAAATTAAAGGTTAATCTGCGCTAACCAAGAAAAGCCAGCGCCAACGCGCTGGTTTTTTTATGGGTGAGGATAAAATAAACGTATCTTAAAAGGAAGTGAGAAAATAGTCTCATTCCATCAGTAATGATTATTTTTTAATAACGATGGTGTGCATGTAATGTCTATAGTCCATTCTTTTTTGAATGGAATCAAAAATGCCTATTTCCGCGATGCAACATCGTCTATCTACCGCATATTATCATGATAAATTGTGCAAGAATAAACATGAGAAAGATTTAGGATTAATTAATTTAAATCCCTCTGTAAATGTTCATGATTTCAGATCCAACATTAGCCATGTTGAAAACTCACCGAGAATATTTAGCACATTGTCAACCCCATTTTTCGCCAGAAGAAGTGCAATGGCAACCACCATTCAACTCATACTGCTATTTAATTATTTACATCGCGCTGATGCTGCCTCTTTTTCTTATAAAGAGAATCCATTTTCCATTATGGATAATGATTCCGCGCTTGCTAAACGTAATTATTTTATTGAAAACCAACCGATTCCCATGTCTCTTACCGACGACGGGCTGATTTCCTCTCTGCCCTTATTGTTGCCACAAATAGAACAGGGAGAGACATCATATGCTAATGGCAATAGCACGCTTTTTATCAATGAGAATAGCCACATTCTCTCTGATGATAAAACAAAGAGTGCGCTGATTTCAGCCATTAAGCATTATCTGGTTTCTGATGGACAATTAACCACCGAAGAAGCTCAGGATTTTGAACTATCATTGAAGCAGTGGGCTAAAGTCGGTCCTTTCTTTACTACTCCACTGGTTGATAGCACAGCTCGAATGAAGCGAGCATTGATGCCTGAGTTTGACCCCCGAACCGCAGAACACATAAAAGAACACTGCGCCTTTGAAGAAGAAATACTCAATGCTAATGGCGAAAATGAAGGGAAGCTGCTTTTATTTCAAGCCCAGCGAGCAGAGAATCCTTTTAGGAGGATTTATGATGATACAGAGGGAGGCCCGCCACCCGAAGCCCGGGGCGCAGCCGAGGGATTAAATATAATGACGGATATACTGACGCTAGGGATAAAGCCGTTAATTGGTAAGTTCATTGCCAATGCAAAACGCCGTGAGTACTATAAAAATCAAGGTGATGAAATCTGTGCTGAGCGCTTTCGTCGACTAAATATCGCTGAGATCGCGACATCCCTCGATGTTGATAGTATCGCGTTCAAACCCCGTGGTATTGCCCGCAAAATAAAACCTACTGAATTGCGGCATACCGCGTCGGGCCAGAACAGGGCGGCGTATTATGTTCGGAATCCGAAAAATGGGATAAATAAAGAAATTTTACTTCAACTTCAACCAGGTAATACCGCTATCCATACCGAAGGCCGAGAGATCTTCCTGAAACCAACGGATAAACCCAATGAGTTTATTACATATCATCCTTATGCCACCAAGCCTGAATTATTGCAGAGAAAGGTGATTGTCGATGAGAAGACGCTCGCGTGGCGATATGCGGATACCTTCGATGCGGCCAATCTTAATGTTGAGGTGAGAGAAGGGGGAAAGCAGATACAGTTACACGGAGAATATTATAATCTGAACCAAAATGGAGAAGGGAAATTTGAGATAGTGGTACGAAAAATGTCGGGAGCCAGAAAAGTTGTTCCGGTATACCATGAACCATTATCCAAAATCTGGCACATGCGTATACATAATCAGCACCCTGTGTTTACCCGCGAACAGGAAAATATCATTACCACTCTCCGCATTGAACCCGACAGGAGCTTCAACTACATTCCCTACACCAATAATAATCCAAAGTATTATGGTTCGGGAAAGATTTATCGCGCAGAGAAAATTGATGACACTTCACATTATACCTGGGGACGGTATATTGAAATGAACGGAGAAATTGTACCGGTGAAAGAAGTCGTCTCTCCTGGGCGAGGTGTTCATTATGAAGTTTATAATAGTAATAATCCTGATAAAGAACATTATTTAGTATCCTGGGACGGTAGGCGCTGGGTATTTGAACGTCCAACTTCTGTTCATGTATCACGCTCGCTTGAAAAGCAGATCACCGCAGATATGTTTACGCATAATATTGATGTGACGCATCTCTCCTCTCCGGATAAGAATGGGTTGCGATGGGGCGAAAATAACAAGAGTTATTTGAATATCAACAACCAATTTATTCATGTGAAAAAGATAGGTAACAACCGTTTTCTGCTGATTAAAACAGTGCATGATCCTAAGATGGTACTTCGACTGAAGAATAATACTTTTTACAAAGAAAATATCGCCGAAAGGTTGCAGAATATTATGACGGCAGGTATGGGAGGGAGAAAAAGAAAAACCGCGCTCAACGTACTGAAAGAGGTTGACGGTTTTACCGAAGCTTCAGCGGAAAAATTACTTTCTCAGTATCAGTTCCAGGAAAAAGGACTCTTTAATGACTATGCTTTTGCGTTGGAGGTTGAACAAACAAGAAAAATTCCCCCATGGGCTAAAAGGTTTAAAAAAGACGCCCATCCAGAGGCCGGGACTTCACAGCTCATGAGTACTATTTCCTTAATGAAACCCGACGATCCAGTACATAAAGTTGATTTTAATTTGGGTCGGTTCATCGGGGATGGTAACAATGGGCAAGTTTTTGTTGATGCCGATGACACTACATACTTAATAAAAAAATTAATACCGGATGGATTTTCATCATCTGCGAGTATTGCTGAGGATGCCGCACATGAGGTTGCGATGTTTAAGCTGTACTACGGGGAGGATTCTGCGATGCATCTTATTGACGAAAACAAAAACTCTTATATTAGGATGTATAAAATTCCAGGTAAAGCGTTGGATGACTTGGCTGTGGGGTCATTGCCGGATAATGCTGATGAGAAGTTTGTTGATATGATTGAGCGGCTCGATTCGGTCGGGATAATGCATGATGATCTGCATTCTGAAAATATATTATGGGATGATGACTCTCAGACGTTTTTTCCTATTGATATAAAGAATATTAAAGAAAAATACTTCAATTCAGACTCTAAAGGAAAAATAGACATAAATGTCAATGGCGAAGAATATTGGGCTTCCATCTTGAAGGAGATAGCAGAGAAGAAAAGAGCGCCAGCTTCTCTGAATAAGACTGAATAAAAGCAGCTAATTGACATGTTAAATAGCTTAGCACATTGATGCTTCATTTCTCATCGTGCGGAGTCAGTGCTGGCGGGTGACGCCTCCGGCAAGTGTAGCGCTGTTATGCAAAGCTATTTAGCAAACTACCAGAAGGTTGCAGACAAACTTATTCAGACTGTAATTAAATTGTGTGATTGCCTTATTTTGATATGTTCACTCCAACAACAGAGGCAGGTAAACGATGAGCGAAAAGAAACTTAAAACCCTTGCGGCAGAACTGGCAAAAGGCCTGAAAACTGAAACAAGCCTCAACTACTTTTCTCGTATGCTGAGGAAGCTTGCCGCCGAAACGCGTTTCTTCTGATAGAGATCCCCGGCTTTCGCCGAGGATGGCAAGGGAGAAAAATGGCTTTGTCAGCGGTCTGACCAACGTTTGCACGCTGGTTTTTTCTCTCTGTTCGATGAAGAAATACGTTATCCCAGAGCCACCTTGATGCCGAGTGCAATCAACACTGTACCCAGCAGTTTATCCACCAGCTTTTGTGCTTTTTCCAATGCACGGCGCACCGGGCCGCTTTGGAACAACAGCACCAGTAGGGGCCACCATACCGCAGCCAGTATCCAGATAATAAAGGCATACCACAGTTTTTCTCCCACGCTGGAGTGTGTGCTCAGCACCTGAGTGAACATGGCAAGAAAGAACAGGGTGGCTTTGGGGTTAAGCAGATTGCACAGATAACCTTGCAGGAAAGCCTTTTTCAAGCTGACTTCCTGTCGCGGTAGCGAAGAAACATTCAGCTTGCCGCCTCCCCGCGAGAATAATGCCTGAATACCGATCACGATCAGATAAAACGCGCCCGCGTATTTTAAAATGTTGAACAGCCATGGCGTGGTCGTGATCACCACGGCTAAACCGGCGACGCAATAGGCCATGTGGGTTGCTACGCCCGCGATTACACCCAATGCGGTCATCATGGCTGGCAAACGAGCATAACGGGCGGCGTTTTTAATCACCAGAAAAAAGTCCGGGCCGGGTGAAAGCATGCCCAGCGTTGCGATTGTGGCGACAAACAGTGAGGTTTCAAGCATCAACGGCATCCCAATGGGTGACTATACCCGTCATTCTTTACGTTGCAGGTGCGCTGGCTGCGCCCGTTATTCGAGGCCTCACCACTAACAAGGCCAGCATAAGCGCTGTTCAAAAGCGTTAACGTTTTGTCCTGCAACCTGAATGATTTAGGGTATATAACAAAAAAGGTTGTGCAGACGATCTTAACGCGGTAACGATCGTGATGCACTCATAAGATTTTATTCTGTTGGCAATATTGGCAATCGGGCTGCGTTGTGTTAACAAGTCTCCTTGCTTTATTTATGGTTATTTAATTTTTATAAGTCAGGGTCTTCGTATGGTCACTGAAACACCACAGCAACGGGAAATAACCCGGCTGTGTATCCAATGCGCGCTGATGCTCTTGCAGCACGGTGCAGAGAGTATGGTAGTCGAGCAACTCTCCTCACGTCTCGGGTTGGCGCTTGGAGTGGATAGCGTAGAAAGCTCCATTTCAGCTAACGCCATTGTCCTTACCACCATAATGAATGGGCACTGCCTGACCTCGACGCGCAAGAACGTCGATCGTGGCATTAATATGCATGTGGTGACAGAAGTGCAGCATGTCGTCATCATGGCTGAACATAAGTTGTTGGATGTCGCTGGCGTAGAAAAACGCCTGACGGGCATTAAGCCGCTGCGCTATCCGCGTTGGTTGGTGGTGACCATTGTTGCGCTCTCATGCGGTTGTTTTAGCAAGCTTAATGGTGGTGGGTGGGATGCTTTTGTGGTCACTATGCTCGCCAGCGGTGTGGCGATGTATGTGCGCCAGGTATTGACATCGCGGCACCTTAATCCCTTGATCAACTTCTGCATTACTGCTTTTGTCGCAACCTCTGTATCCGGATTGTTGTTGCGCATTCCCACGTTCCACCAAACGTCTACGGTTGCAATGGCTGCCAGTGTGCTGCTGCTGGTGCCCGGTTTTCCGCTGATTAACGCGGTTGCGGATATGTTTAAAGGGCATGTGAATACCGGCTTGGCGCGCTGGGCAGTTGCCAGTCTGCTCACGCTTGCAACCTGTATTGGCGTAGTGGCTGCAATGGCGGTGTGGGGGCTACGTACATGGGCTTAACGCTTCTGTGGGGGCTATTGCAGGATATCTTGTTGGCCGCAGTGCCAGCCCTGGGCTTCGCCATGGTGTTTAATGTACCGATCAAGGCGCTACCCTATTGTGCACTGCTTGGTGGAATAGGGCACGGAGTGCGTTTCCTCTGTGTGCAGATGGGCATGCCTATTGAGTGGGGATCATTTTTGGCAGCAATATTGATTGGCGTGATCGGTATACGCTGGTCGCGCTGGCTGCTGGCACACCCGAAAGTGTTTACTGTTGCGGCAGTGATCCCGATGTTTCCCGGTATTTCGGCCTATACGGCGATGATCTCTCTGGTGGAACTTTCCCATCAGGGATACAGCGAAGCCTTGATGCGCGTGTTGATCACGCATTTCCTGAAGGCTTCATTTATTGTCGGTGCGCTGTCTCTCGGATTGTCTCTGCCGGGGATTTGGCTTTACCGCAAGCGTCCCGGTGTGTAACGGCGTTCAGATTCGGCTTATTTTGCCTATCAGAAAATCGCCGTATCGACGTACTCATCACCTTTCCGTATAGTGTCTGCAATTTTTGACCTATAGGGCTTTACCATGGTGATTAGTTTGATTGCAGCACTGGCGGTGGATCGTGTTATCGGCATGGAAAACGCCATGCCGTGGCATTTGCCGGCAGATCTGGCGTGGTTTAAGCGCCAGACGTTAAATAAGCCCATAATTATGGGGCGTAACACGTATCGCTCTATCGGCCAGCCACTGCCGGGGAGAAAGAATATTGTCGTAAGCAGTCGCCCAGGTGACGATGAACGTGTAACTTGGGTGCCTACCCTAGCGGCGGCGCTAGACGCTGCAGAAGGGGCTGAAGAGGTGATGGTCATTGGCGGCGGTAGCATTTATCAGCAAATGCTGCCTCAGGCATCACGCCTGTATCTGACGCACATTGATGCCGAGGTTGAAGGTGACACCCATTTCCCTGAGTATGAGCCGGATGAATGGTCATCGGTGTTCAGTGAGTTTCATGATGCAGATGAGAAAAATTCGAACAGTTACTGCTTTGAGATTCTCGAACGACGTTAGTTGAACGGTGCTTGCGCGGGCTAAAGCGTCCGCGCGTATTTTTTTACTCTGCGCCAACGGCCGTCATGCCTTGTGCCAATGACGGTTGGGTAAAAATCTGTTTGTCTTCCCAGCGTAACATGGTCAAGTCGCCTCCCCAGCAGCACCCAGTATCCAATGGATAGATGTTATCCGGCGTACCTTTCCCTTCCAGAGATGCCCAGTGGCCGAACGCGATGGCATAACCTGGCGTTTCTGCGTTGCCTTCCACGACTGGGCTGGGTAAGTTGAACCAGGGCTTCAGTAGTGAGGGGGCCTGTGACGGGGCCTCTTTGCAGATCATATCCAGCTGTCCGCCGGAGAAGCAGTAACGCATGCGGGTAAACACATTGGTGCTAAAACGCAGGCGTGGTAAACCACTCAGTTCCGGGCTCCAGTGATTGGGCATATCACCATACATGGCATCTAAAAACAGGGGGTAGCTGTCGCTGCTGAGTATGGCTTCCACCTCACGCGCGCACATTTGTGCGGTAGCCAGATCCCACTGCGGCGTTATCCCTGCATGGGCCATAACCAGTTTAAGGTCATCATCGACCAACATCACTGGTTGACGGCGCAGCCAGTTGATCAGGATATCGACATCTCGTGCGTTAAGCAGATCGTTAAGGCGATCTTTCGGCTTATTTCTGCTGATACCAGCATAAACCGCCAACAAATGAAGATCGTGGTTGCCCAACACCATCTGCGCGGAAGAGCCCAACGCGCGCACGTAGCGTAATACGTCTAGAGACGCGGGGCCGCGAGCAACCAGATCGCCGGTAAACCACAGCCTGTCGTGTGCAGGATTGAAAGAAACCTGCGCCAACAGTGCCATAAGTTCGTCAAAGCAGCCGTGCACATCGCCAATTAAGTAGGTAGACATAATCAATGAATCAGTGAGGGGATCGCTAAACGAAAAACGGAAATAGGAACCTGAAAAGCATCGCCTTGATGATCGACCATGTGGTAATAGCCTTCCATTGTGCCCAGCGGTGTTTCCAGTACCGTACCACTGGTGTATTGAAATTCGCTACCGGGTTGGATAGTGGGTTGTTCACCGACCACACCTTCTCCCTGTACCTCAGTTTGTCGCCCATTGGCATTGGTGATCATCCAGTAACGCCCAAGGAGTTGGACAGGGTTACGCCCCAGATTGCGGATCGTGATGGTGTAAGCAAAGACAAAGCGGCTTTCATCGGGCTCGGACTGTGCTTCAACATAAAAACTCTGAACCTGAACACAAACTCGGGGCGTATTAATCATCGCGACACTTCCAGTTATTCCTGCGTTGGCGGATGCTCAGACAGCCAGTTGGCCAGCCGGCAGTATTGCTCTACAGAGATGTTTTCCGCACGGGCAGCGGGATCAATCTCGAGCGCGACAAGTTGCTCTACGCTGAACACATTACCCAGACTGTTGCGCAAGGTTTTACGGCGCTGATTGAATGCCTCGGTGGTGATACGGCTGAGCACGCGGACATCAGCAACAGGATAAGGCTGTATGGCGTGAGGAACAAGACGCACTACAGCAGAATCCACTTTTGGCGGTGGTGTAAAGGCGGTAGGCGGCACCTCGAGCACAGGAATCACCTGACAATAATATTGTGCCATCACACTCAACCGCCCATAGGCTTTGCTGTTCGGACCAGCGACAAGGCGGTTCACCACTTCCTTTTGCAACATAAAATGCATATCGCGGATAGCGTGAGTAAAGCTAAACAGATGGAACATCAACGGCGTTGAAATGTTATAGGGCAAGTTGCCAAAAACGCGCAATGGTTGGCCGATGTGCTGTGACAATTCGGCAAAATTCACCGTCATAGCATCTTGTTGGATTACAGTCAGCTTATCTTTGAGCTGCGGATGCACGGTCAATCGAGCTGCCAGGTCACGGTCCAGTTCGATAACCGTAAATTGGTTAAGATGCTCGGCAACAGGCAGCGTTAACGCGCCGAGGCCGGGACCAATCTCCACCATGGCGTGATCGGCCTGCGGATGAATGGCGGAGACAATACTTTCGATCACAAACTGATCGTTTAAAAAATTCTGCCCGAAACGCTTACGAGCAAAGTGGCCTTGATGGACGCGATTATTCATTACGGTGTTTCGTTATGGTGTTGAGTCATGTTGATGGCAAGCTGCAATGCCGTGATAAAGCTGCCCGGTTCTGCGTCACCCGAGCCCGCGAGAGAGAGCGCGGTGCCGTGGTCAACAGAGGTTCGGATAAAGGGTAAGCCTAGCGTAATGTTGACGGCTCGACCAAACCCTTGGTATTTCAATACCGGTAGCCCTTGATCGTGATACATCGCCAATACGGCGTCTGCCTCTTTTAGATACTTGGGTTGAAATAGCGTATCTGCTGGCAGCGGACCCACCAGATTTATTCCCTGAGCGCGTAGCTCATTCAACGCGGGAATAATAATATCCAACTCTTCGCGCCCCATGTGTCCACCTTCGCCTGCATGTGGGTTAAGGCCACACACGTAAATACAAGGGCGCTCGAGGCCAAACTTCTGCTGGAGATCGCGTTGCAAAATTGCAATTACTTCATGCAGGCTGTCACGGGTAATAGCGCGAGAAACGTCTGCCAGAGGCAGGTGTGTGGTCGCCAGCGCTACCCGCAGTTCTTCAGTCGCCAGCATCATCACGACTTTTTCACAGCCGCTGCGATCGGCAAAAAACTCTGTGTGGCCGCTGAAAGGTACACCCGCGTCGTTGATGATCCCTTTATGCACTGGTCCGGTAACTAATGCGGCAAACTCACCGCAGAGGCAACCGTCACAGGCGCGTGCCAGGGTGTTCACCACATACAGGCCGTTGCTGACATTAAGCTCTCCGGGGGACGCTTCTACGGCTAATGAAACCGGCAATATCGTTAGCGAACCTGCACATTGCGCAATAGCCGGTGTGCCGGGTTGGTAGTCTCGCAGCGTTAATGGCAAGCCAAGCTGTTTCGCTCTGCTGTGTAACAATGTGGGGTCGGCACACACCACCAATTCTACCGGCCAGTCACGCTGGGCCAGCAGGATGATGAGATCTGGACCAATCCCGGCGGGTTCGCCGGGAGTGATAACGATACGAGACGTGGTTATGGTCATTGTGCTGAGTTGCTGTCGCTGCCGTTAACGATCTTCACATAAGAGGCTGCACGTTGTTCCTGCATCCAGGTTTGCGCCTCTTCAGAGAATTTACGGTTAAACAGCATGCGGTAAGCGCGATCTTTCTGCGCTGCATCCGTTTTATCTACCTGACGCGTATCTAACAATTGAATCAAGTGCCAACCGAATGAGGAGTGGACGGGGGCGCTGATTTCTCCTTTGCGCAGTTTCATCAGTGCATCGCGGAATGAGGGATCGTACATATCCGGCGTTGCCCAACCCAGATCGCCGCCCTGATTCGCTGAGCCAGGATCTTGTGAAAGCTGTTTTGCCTGTGTCGCAAAATCGGTTGTGCCACGTTTTATCTGCTGCGCAATCTCATCCAGTTTGGCTTCTGCCTGGCTGTCGTTCATCACAACGGAAGGTTTCAGCAAAATGTGACGGGCATGCACTTCGGTGACGGAAACCGATTTATCGCCGCCGCGAATGTCGTTAACGCGCAAGATATGAAAGCCAACACCGGAACGAATCGGGCCTACCACTTGCCCCTTTTGCGCTTGAGTCAGACGTTCAGCGAACAGGGAAGGGATTTCCTGAAGTTTGCCCCAGCCCATTTGACCGCCTTTTAACGCCTGAGAATCTGCAGAGTTTGCCATTGCCAGTTTGGCAAAATCGGCTCCGCCTTGAAGCTGTTTCACCAGAGAATTAGCCAGGTTTTCTGCATCATCCACCTGTTGCTGTGTCGGGTTTTCTGATAATGGGATCAGAATATGGCTCAGGTTTAGCTCTGCGTCTTCACCGGTCTGGCTAGCAATCTGTTTTGCCAGCGCGTCAACTTCCTGAGGCAGGATCGTGATGCGGCGACGCACTTCGTTATTGCGCACTTCGGCAATGGTCATCTCTTTACGAATCTGGTTACGATAGGCGCTATAGGTCAGATTCTCATAAGCCAACTGGCTTTTTAACTGGTCAAGCGTCATGCGGTTTTGCGACGCAATATTGTTGATAGCCTGATCCAACTGTGCATCGCTGATCTGAATATTCATTTTTTTTGCCATTTGCAAAATAATGTTATCCATAATCAGGCGATCGAGGATCTGATGGCGCAACGTATTTTCATCCGGTAACTGTTGTCCCGCCTGCTGCGCATTCATTTTCACGGACTGTAAAAGCGTGCTGACATCACTTTCAAGCACGACGCTGTTGTCCACGACGGCGGCGACTTTATCAACAACCTGTGGCGCAGCAACTGCTGCATTGGCGCTGAGGGCCAGCCCGAGGATAAGCGTTCTCCAGTTCTTCATACCTTTCCCGTTAGTTTCACCCGCAAGGCGGATTAAAAGTTGATGTGTTACCGTTTGTTCCACGCGCGCACAACAGCATTAGAATGCGCGTTGATATGGCAAAATACCTGAGCGCAGCATTTTTTGCGCACCCAGCGTTTCATTGCTGCTTAAACCGCGTAACTCGATGTTGATCGAGAATTTATTGTCGTACTCACTGGATTGCCGATTGGTGTTCCAGTCGGTAATTTTCCGCTCGTAGCCCATATTGACGGCCCAACAACAGGTATTGTATTGAAAGCCTATGCGCTGGTTGGCGGTTTGATTCGCTTTGGTGTCGTAGTAATACGCACCGACCACGGACCAGCGGTCAGCAATCGGCCAACTGGCCGTAAGCCCTATCTGTGAAATACCCTGCTGATAGGCGCGGCTTGCCAACAGATTCTGCACGGAATATTGAATATATTCCCTGCTGGCATAGCGGTAATTCAATTGCACCAACTTCTCGCTATCCTGGCGATATTCCACCACCGCGTTGCCCTGTGAGATGCTCTCAAGGCGCGTGTCATATTGCAAACCACCGCGCATACCCCACAGATCGTTAATCTTCCAATAACTGTCACCGGCCCACACCAGGCTGCCGTTATCGTCGTTTTTGTCCATTACCGTGGTGCTATCCCCGGTTCTGGGACGATCGAAATAATAGATTTGACCGACGGAAGCATTAAAACGTTCCACCAGATTTTGATCATAAACGCGGGTGGTCAAACCGGTCGCAATCTGATTTGCAGAGGCGATACGATCCAGCCCGCTGTAACTGCGGTCGCGGAATAAGCCGGTGTAGTCATTTTGCAGCAGCGTGGAGTCATAAGTGTAAATGCTGCTCTGATCGCGGTAAGGCACGTACAGGTACTGTACGCGGGGCTCCAGTGTTTGGGTAAAAGCATTGGACCAATCCATTTCGCGTTCGAACACCAGTTTGCCATCAACCTTGTATTGCGGCAAAACACGGTTGACTGAATCCTGCAGCGCATCGCGCTTGGTGTTACTGATTTGAGGATTGGGATCGGCGCGGAAGCGTTCCAGATTGGTTTGCTGGTAATGAGTCGCCATCAGCTTCGCTTCAGTGTTGAGGCTACCCCAACGGTTAGCCAACGGCAGGTTTACCGTTGGCTCAGCATGGAAGCGTGTTGCTTCGGGACGATTATTGTTCAAGTTAGTAAATTTTACCGCCTGCCCGTAAAGATGCATATCGAACGGGCCGATATTCTCTCGGTAGTAGTTGAGGTCGAGTTGAGGCTCAGCGCGGTAGACATCATTATTGGTGTTGGTCGCCAGCAGTTGGAACTGTTTGTTAGAAAGTGTAGCGTCCCAATTCTGGTTGGCATAGCCGACGCTGAATTTCTGGTTCACATAGCCGCTGGTCGTGGAGCCATAAGCAGAATCGAGGTCTTTGAAATAGTTGATATCGCTGACCTTGGTGTAATCGCTGTCAAAGCGCCACACCTGATCCATGATACCTTCGTGCCTCCAGTGGAACAGCCAGCGGGTATCTTTATCGTCCTGATTGTCACGGCGATAGGCCCGATCATTCGGCAACCAATCCAACTGCATGGTACCTGTGCCCGGTGCGGCGAGGTAACGGAATTCGTTTTGCAACTGTACGCCGCGTTTGGTCAACACATGCGGCGTAATGGTCGCATCCATGTTGGGCGCGATATTCCAGTAATAGGGCGTGATCAGCTCAAAGCCGCTGCTGCCGCTGTATCGGGCGTTCGGAATCAAAAAGCCGGAGCGGCGTTTGTCGCCTACGGGCAGTTGCAGGTAAGGGCTGTAGAACACGGGAACGTCGCCAATTTTGACACGCGCATTCCAAATTTCAGCAACTTGCTCATCCCTGTCATGGATCACTTCCGAACCGACGACACTCCAGCTATTATCACCCGGCAGGCAGGTAGTGAACGATCCGTTTTCCAGAATGGTGTAGCGACTGTCACCGCGCATTTTCATTTTGTCGGCATCGCCGCGGCCCTGACGGTCAACCATCAGGTAATCGCCCTGAAAGACGTCGGTATCTCGCGTGTTGAGATTGGACCAGGCTTTAGGGCCTTTCAGGATGACCTGATTGTCATCATAGTTGACATTGCCAGTAGCAGTGACAGTCCGAATGGGAGCGCCCGTAGCATCAGTACCCGTTTGGCGCAGTTCAACCTGATCGGCCTGTAGGCGGCTGTTGCCTTGCTCGATATTGACATTACCGAGGAAACGAGCGTTATCCGGATAGTTGGCCTCGCTTTTGTCGGCTTGAATGTGTACCGGAAGCGTATTGGGCTCACCTGTGACCAGTGGTCGCGTGAACGTAGGAACGCCAAGCCGACACTGCGCGGCGAGATCGGCCAGAGCGTGTTGGCTGTAGAGCGCCGACCCAATCAAGGTGGCCAGCAGGGTTGGGAAACATTTTTTCATACGCGGTATCGGTGTTCCGTCATCAAGGGCATCATGCCGGCAAACGGTCAGAGACTATATCACTGGCTTACGTTGCGCCAGTGCAAATTCCCTACTGTTTCTCTGCTCTGCCGTTAGGTGCAACGCTAAATGACGGGTATGATAAAGCAATTTTTGGCCGACGGCATGAGGATTTGAGGAAGTATATGCGCTATTGGGGCAAGTTGCTGGGCTTGATACTGGGTATTATGTCCGGCGGCGGTGTGTGGGGCGTGATTACGGGCGTGCTGATGGGCCATATGGTTGATAGAGCCAGGGCTGCGCGTCGTCGTGACTTTTTTTCCGCACAGTCCACGCGTCAATCGCTGTTTTTCCTTACTACCTTTCAAGCTATGGGGCACCTGACCAAATCCAAAGGCCGTGTGACGGAAGCTGACATTCAGGCGGCCACGCTGATGATGGATCGGTTGGAGCTGTTTGGTGAAGCGCGTCTTGCCGCGCAGCAGGCATTTCGTGAAGGGAAATCAAATGCCTTCCCGGTACGCACCAAACTGCGTAAACTGCGCGATGCTTGCCTTGGCCGCTTCGACATGATCAGAATGTTTCTCGATATTCAGCTTCAGGTTGCGTTTAACGACGGCGCTCTGCATCCAAATGAACGGCGGCTACTGTATGTTTTTGCGGATGAACTTGGCGTGACGCGCGAACAGTTCGAATTTTTTCTGCGCAATATGGAAGGGCAGCAACGTCAGGCAAAACAGGGCCAGTCAAAGCAGAATGGCAAATCGTATCAGCGCCGTAATCAATCCTACGGTGGGCAGTCGCAGGGGGGGCAGCGCCAACAGCCACCCTATACGCGGGGGCCAACGCTGGAAAGTGCCTGTCGCACGCTAGGCGTTCGCACCAGCGATGATCCCGCTACGGTAAAACGCGCTTACCGTAAACTCATGAACGAGCACCATCCCGATAAACTGGCGGGTAAGGGGCTCTCTCCGCGCATGATGGACATGGCAAAACGCAAGGCTCAAGACATTCAGGCAGCCTATGAGTTTTTGAAGAGTAGCCACGTCGCCAAGTAACTTCTCTCCGGTTTTTCCCGCGTTTTTTTCGATTATCTTAAAAATCAGGCTCACAGCGGAAATGCATTGGTGTACCAAATGCGGGATGCGTGATAGCCAATTCTTGCGCGTGCAGTAGCAGACGTGGTGCCAACGCTTTGGCATCGGGGTGAGCGTAAAAACCATCACCGAGGATCGGGTGTCCGAGAGCGAGCAAGTGCACGCGCAATTGGTGTGAACGTCCGGTAATCGGCATCAGTTTGACGCGTGTCGTACCATCAGCGTCGCGCGCCAGTACCTGATACTGTGTTTGCGCCGGTTTTCCCTGTTCAAAACAGACCTTCTGCTTTGGGCGATTTGGCCAATCGCAGATCAGGGGGAGATCAATCACCCCTTCATCGTGCTCTAGCCATCCCCATACCCGCGCGATATAGGATTTTTTAGGCTCTCGTTCACGAAACTGGCGTTTCAGCTCCCGCTCGGCCGCTTTGGTCAATGCGACGGCAATAACACCGCTGGTGGCCATATCGAGGCGATGTACGGATTCTGCTTGGGGAAAATCCCGTTGAATGCGGCTCATAATGCTGTCGCGATGTTCAGGCGCTCTGCCGGGAACGGAGAGCAGGCCGCTTGGCTTGTTGACGACAATGACATGTTGATCCTGATAGAGCACATGCAGCCAGGGATCGCGCGGGGGATTATAGGGTTCCATGAGGGCTCCTGCGGCGGCAACGGCAATGCCGTTGCCGCGAGCATTGTAGGCTACTGGTGAGATACCACCACCAAACGAATGGCATCCAGTCGCCAGTTGGCCTGATGCAGATTGAGCAGTACCTGCTCCCGCTGTGTTTCCAGCGCGATCAGTTCATCGTCACGGATGTTCGGGTTAACCGCTTTCAGTGCTTCCAGGCGTTCACGTTCGCGGCGCAGTTGCAGATCGGCCTGCTGTTGTGCGTCGATAATCAGCTGCTGTGCCTGAGCAGCCACCAAGGGTTCAGCCTGCTGCAACATACTGTGAACGTCGGCTTGTACCGCATTCACCAACTTGCTGGACGTATGGCGGTTCACCGCGTTGAGCTGGCGGTTAAAGCTTTCAAATTCCACCTGCGCAGCCAGATTTTTACCGGTACGATCCATCAGTAAACGCAACGGTGTAGGCGGCAGAAAGCGCGTCAACTGCAACTGCTTAGGTGCCTGCGCCTCCACGACGTAGATCAACTCCGCCAACAGAGTACCTACGGGTAACGCTTTGTTTTTCAACAATGACACGGCACAGCTACCGGTATCACCTGACAAAATCAGATCCATACCGTTACGGATCAGTGGATGTTCCCAACTGACAAACTGTGCATCTTCCCGCGACAGCGCTTGTTCACGCTCGAAGGTAATGGTACAGCCGTCCTGAGGCAGGCCGGGAAAATCAGGCACCAGCATATGATCGGAAGGGGTCAGAATAATCAGGTTATCGCTACGATCTTCCTGATTCACGCCGACGATATCGAACAGATTTAAGGCAAAGGTTACCAGATTTACGTCGTTATCCTGTTCTGCAATGGATTGCGCCAACGCCTGTGCGGCTTCACCGCCGTTGGAATGCATTTCCAGCAGGCGATCGCGACCTAATTCGAGCTGCGCTTTCAACGCATCATGCTGTTGACGACAGGTGCGAATAAACTCATCTAGCCCGTCGCTTTCACTTGGTGCGCTCAGCCGCTCAATCAGCGTGCTGTAATGAGCGTCATAAATGGTACGGCCTGTCGGGCAGGTGTGTTCGAAAGCGTCGAGCCCTTCGTGATACCAGCGCACCAGTAGTGCTTGCGCGGTGTTTTCCAGATAGGGCACCAGCACCTGAATTTCTTGCGTTTGCCCGATACGATCCAGACGTCCGATACGCTGCTCCAGCAAATCCGGATTAAACGGCAGATCGAACATGATCAAATGACTGGCGAACTGGAAGTTACGTCCTTCCGACCCGATTTCTGAACAGATTAATACCTGCGCGCCATCCTCTTCGGAGGCAAAATAGGCTGCTGCGCGATCGCGCTCAAGGATAGACAACCCTTCGTGGAACACCGCGGCGCGAATGGCTTCGCGCGTGCGTAGCACTTGCTCAAGCTGCAAAGCGGTGGCGGCTTTGGCGCAAATCACCAATATCTTTTTGTCGCGGTTCGCTGTCAGGTAACCGAGTAACCACTCAACGCGCGGATCGAAGCTCCACCAAGTGGCGTCATCACCTTCCAGCATTTGGTAAATTTGCTCCGGGTACAACATGTCGCGCGCGCGCGCTTCCGGTGTTTTACTGCCGCTCATGATGCCGGAGACTTTAATGGCTGTCTGGTATTGTGCGGGCAGTGGTAACTTGATCTGGTGCAGTACACGCTGCGGGAAGCCTTTTACGCCTTGGCGCGTATTACGGAACAGCACACGACTGGTACCGTGCCTATCCATCAGCATAGATATCAGTTCCTGCCGTGCCGTTTGGCGATCGGCGGTATCACTGTTCACTGCTTTGAGTAACGGTTCGCAGTCTTGCTCACTCAATAACTCGGTGAGCAGATTCATCTCATCTTTGCTGAGGTTTTCATCGGCAAGCAGTAACGCAACAGCATCCGCTACTGGGCGATACTGTTGCTGCTCTTTGACAAATTCACGGTAGTCGTGGAAACGATTAGGGTCCAACAACCGCAATCGGGCAAAGTGGCTCTCCTGACCGAGTTGCTCAGGGGTTGCTGTTAGCAGCAGTACGGCAGGAATGCGCTGCGCTAAATGTTCAATCGCCTGATATTCAGGGCTGGGAGCGGCTTCGCTCCAGGACAGATGGTGTGCTTCATCGACAACCAACAAATCCCAATGCGCAGCGAGCAATTGTTCAAAGCGCGCCGCATTTTTCTGGACAAAGCCCAGAGAGCAGATAATCAGTTGCTCGGTTTCAAACGGGTTGCTGCTGTCGAGTCTGGCCTCAGCATAACGCTCATCATCAAACAGGGAGAACAGCAAGTTAAAGCGGCGCAGCATTTCTACCAGCCACTGGTGCTGCAGCGTTTCCGGCACCACAATTAATACGCGTTCGGCACGCCCGGCTAACAGTTGTTGGTGAATCACCATCCCGGCTTCAATGGTTTTGCCCAGACCTACTTCATCGGCCAGCAGCACGCGTGGCGCGTGGCGCTGGCCCACTTCCCGTGCAATGTGCAATTGGTGAGGGATAAGACTGGCGCGCATGCCGCGCAGGCCACCCCAAGGCTGCAGCGCTTGAGCTTGTTGGTGCAGACGTGTGCGATAGCGCAGGGCAAAGCGATCCATACGATCGATCTGTCCGGCAAACAAGCGGTCTTGCGGTTTATTAAAGGTCAACTTGCTGTCCAGCATCACTTCGCGCAGTTCAGTTGGCGTGCCATCATCTGTGCGTTCACCGACATAAACGATAAGCCCATTCTCGTCGCGGGTTTCGCTGACACTGAGCTGCCAGCCTTCATGGCTGGTCACGGTGTCGCCTGGATTAAACATGACACGGGTGATCGGGGCATCGCTTCTTGAATAGAGGCGGTTTTCTCCGCTAGCGGGGAAGAGCAGTGTGACCATGCGCGCATCCAGAGCAACAACCGTGCCCAGTCCCAGCTCGCTTTCCGTATCGCTGATCCAGCGTTGACCAAGTGTAAAAAGCATAAATTCGTAGCTCGATATTTGTCATTGTTGGGCATGTCAGACAGGAAAAAACCCCGTCGTTAATCCCTTTGGAGATGAATGATTAGTGGTGGTAATGCATACCCGTTTTCTGCCAGGCATTGAAAGGGAGGTATGGTAATGGAAGGCGCGGCATTCGTCATCCATTCAACGCTTAAAATAATCCCATTTGGCCAGTAATCAGATTGGAAAAATCGTCATGTAAAAACGGCAATATGGCATCGGCCACCGGTAGGAGCTGGCGTTCGACATAGTGAGTATAGTCCAGCGTTGAGTGTCGATTTTCCATTGGCTCTGGGCCGTTGAGCGTCATGACATAGCTGATCCAACCGCCGTTCTGGTACTGAAGTGGGCGACCTATCTGGCGATTGTAGTCATCTGCGAGCCGGGCGGCACGGACGTGCGGAGGTACGTTTTTCTGGTAGTCACTGAGCGGGCGACGCAGTCGTTTACGGTAAACGAGAAGATCGTCAAACTCACCGTTCAGGGTTTTTTCGACATATTCTCGCAGCCAGGTTTGATACGGTTGTTGGCGAAAAATACGCTCGTAAAGCTGCTGCTGAAATTGTTGTGCCAACGGTGTCCAATCGGTGCGTACTGTTTCCAGCCCTTTGTAAACGATTTTTTCCCCGTCAGGCGTCTGTGCCATGCCTGCATAGCGCTTCTTACTGCCCTGTTCCGCTCCGCGAATCGTCGGCATCAGAAAGCGGCAATAGTGGGTTTCAAATTGCAGCTCGAGTGCGCTGGTTAGTCCTAATGTTTGTTGCAGGTGATTTTGCCACCAGAGATTGACCTCCTGTGCCAACTTACGGCCTATCTCGATGGCTTCTTCATTATCGTGTGCGCGTTTGAGCCAGACAAAGGTGGAGTCGGTATCACCATAGATGACCTGATAGCCTTGCGCCTCAATCAAAGCGCGTGTTTGTTGCATAATTTCGTGGCCGCGCAGGGTGATTGAAGAGGCCAGTCGTGGATCGAAAAAACGGCAGCCGCTGGCGCCCAGTACACCATAGAAGGCGTTCATGATGATTTTCAGCGCTTGCGACAGGGGTTTATTACCTGCTTGTTTGGCAGCCTCTCGCCCTTGCCAAATCTGCTCCACAATGGCGGGCAGACAGTGTTTCTGGCGCGAGAACCAGGCACCGCGAAAACCGGGCACTGATGCTTCTACATCTGGCTGTTGAATGCCACAAATCAACCCAACGGGGTCGATAAGAAAAGTGCGGATAATGGAGGGATACAAGCTTTTATAATCGAGCACCAGCACTGAGTCGTACAGTCCGGGAGCTGAATCCATGACAAAGCCGCCGGGGCTCCCCTCCACGGCGACCTCACCAAGATTAGGCGCTACGTAGCCAAGACGATGCATACGCGGCAAGTACAGGTGGCTAAATGCCGCGACCGATCCGCCACTGCGATCTGCCGCCAGTCCGGTTACCGTAGCGCGTTCGAGCAGGAAGGACATCAGGCTGGTTTTTTCAAAAATACGCGTGACCAGTTCGCAGTCCTGAAGGTTATAGCGTGCGAGAGCGGGCTTGTCGTGTTCAAAACGCTGCTCAATCTCATCCATCCGTTGGTACGGATTATCCGACAGTTTGCCTTCGCCGAGTAGCGTTTGCGCGACATACTCCAGGCTAAACGAGGGAAAGTTCCAGGTGGCTGATTTTAAAGCTTCAATGCCGTCTACGATCAGTCGCCCTGGTGCGCTGGCAAAAAAATGGCCCTGTTTGAAACCGTGCTCGCGCCATTCCAACTCCTGATTACCGCGCCCTAACCGTAGGGGAATACGGTAACGCTCGGCGTGTTTTTGCAGTACGCGCAGGTCAAACTGTACCAAATTCCAGCCAATGATGGCGTCAGGATCGTGCTGGGCAAACCAGGCGTTGAGTTTTTCCAGCAATTGCGGGCGGCTGTTTACGTATTCCTGTGTAAATTCAGGCGCAGCAGGGGCATTCTCGGGTTCCGGCCCCAGCATATACACCTGACGCTGTCCGCACCCCTCAAGTCCGATGCAGTAAAGCTCACCGTGGCGGCTGGTTTCTATATCCAGCGAAACCAGCTTTAACGTGGGGCGATAATCAGGGCAGGGCTTCATTTGGGCTTGAACTATCGCACCTGGCCCGGTGGGGTGGCCGCTGAACCACACGGGAGCGGTGATAAAACGCTCCATCAGATAGCGATCGGGGGGACGGATATCAGCTTCATAAACGGGAATGCCCGCTTCCTGTAACCGCTTTTCTAACGTCAGCAGTTGGCGATAATGGGAGCAATAGAGGCCTGACAGAGGCTGATGGTGAAAATCTTGTAACGCCAAAGGCCGTAACGAGGCTTTTTTGCGTGAGGAAGGAGGCTCTGCATTCAACAGCGCTTCAGCACGCGCCTGTTGCTGCGCGGGAATGAATGCCACAGCCTGTTGAGGTGGTAAAGAAACCAACACGGGGCCGCTGTCGGTGGCCAGCCAGACATCGATCTGAATGCCTGCTGGGGTGTCATGCCAGTGTCGGGTAAGGATAAACCCCTGAGACGCCTGCGCCACGCTTGAATACCTCAGCCAAAAGAGAAGTATTAAGTATGGTTATTTATACAGTGACAGTCTAGCGTTATCTTCACGGCATGGGGGCCAGAACAACGCGGTTTCGTCCTTCCTGCTTGGCGCGATAGAGTGCCTTATCGGCCAATTTGAGCGCTTGAGCGACGGTGAAATCGCCATTCTTGTCTGCTTGCCATAGGGATACGCCCAGAGAGATAGTGATGTTTCCGGCAGGCGATGATATTGCCTCCGTGCTGGTACGAAGCCGTTCGGCAATTTGCTCGGCAGTATCCTGCGATGTTTCCGGCAGCAGTACCAAAAATTCCTCACCGCCGCTGCGGCACAAGATATCGCTGTCGCGGGATCCTGCTCTAAGTTGCTCGGCAATAAATCTGATAACCGCATCCCCCGTATCATGACCGAAGGTATCGTTAACGCGTTTAAAGTGATCGATATCTAGCGCGATAATCGCGAAATCTCGATGCAGGGTTTGCCAGTACTTCAGAATGGTGTCTAGCCCTCGGCGGTTGTACAGGCCGGTCATCGGGTCGGTTTGGGCTTCAAAACGCAGCTTGCCAATCTTTTGCTGTAACAGGTTGATCCCAATCAGCATGGCCTGCTTGAGCTGTGTAGCCTCAAAGTACCAGGACGAAATTTTATTGATGTCTTCAGAAATATCATTGGAGTCCATTTTATTGGCGCTGCGGGCCAGCAGCCACAACGGTTGGGCAATCAAACGGGCCAGCAGCCATACGCATAGAATGGTCAGCAATGCTAATGGCAACGTGTGGCGCAAGACATCGAGCATTAAACCATCAAGCGGCTTTAGCGTCTCCATCGTTGGCCGTAACGCGACAACCTCCCAGCCTGTAGCTGGGACGATAGCAAATCCCGCCAGCATCTTTTCACCGACGTAGTTCACCATTTGTTGGCTGCCATTACTGGATCCCTGAGAGGGGACAATCAAATTGTTGGTTTCAGTTTGCCCTATGCGTGCATTGTCTTTGTGATAAAGCATGCGCCGCTGACTGTCGGTGACATAGATATAGGAGCCGTCACGGTAGTAGTGTTGACCGAGTAATGTGTTCAGTATACTGGCTTTTTTTAGATAAATTGAACCACCAACAAATCCCAGATAGCGCCCGGAGGGATCAAAAATGGGGCTGGAGATCAGGACAATCAGGTTCTCTGCCGCAGAAACATAGGGTTGACTGATCAGCGGTACTCGCTCTTTAAGCGCGGCCAATGCGCCCTCGGTTGTGAGCTTTTGCCCAATAAGTTGGAGGGTATCCGGCGATGTGGCGCGTACAACGCCTTTGGCATCAGCAACCAGTACCGAATTAAAACTGTGGGTTTGCAAGCGCAGCCGATCGGCTTCTTTTACCAGGTTAATCCTGTCGCTAAAATTGTCTGCAAGGATCGTTGCGCTGTAGGCCAACTGCTGCTGCGCATTTTCAAAAAAGGTTTGTGTTTCAGCGGCCAGTTTGCTGGCATAGACGCGGTTTGATTCCAGCGTATTGGCAATCAGCAGTTCTCGCTGTACTCGATAGGTCGCGTAAAAACTGTTTGCAAGGGTGATGAGGGCGCTCATTACCGCCAATAACAGGATTAAACGGCGTAATCCTACATGATGAAATACGCTAGAGGACATAAATCTGGATAAGGAGCCTGGCAAAAAGGTTATTCATGATAAGGGGTGTTGCTTATTAAGTATACCTTCATCTTTTTTGAGACAGGGATGAGCGTGTTGTTTGGCTTCATGGTCAATATGATTCAATAGTGTAAGAAGAATGGATTTTTTTATTAAAAATCGGGCAGATAGAAAATAATTAGAATGGTATTAATATTGTTATTGCTGAGGCAATAACAATTGGCGTAATTGCGTCATTTTTGGGTAACAAACGTAACACTTTTTGAGCATGCAGGAGGTGAAAATAATAGAGATAATCACAGACCTGTATTAAAAAATTATTTTGTACTTCCTCCCGTTATTATAATGATCGCTACATCCATTACTGTATTTATTGTGACTTGAATCACGATATTTATCTATGACATCGTTGAGTTGTTCTGTCTATTGCATGGCTAAACCGTTTTAATTAATGTTTATACCCGTCATACTTCAAGTTGTAGGTGCGTTGGCTGCACTCATTCACCCGAATCACTTACCTGAGTAAGCTCATCGGGATTGATGAACCTCATCCCTGAGGTTCACCCTACGGGTCAGCGCAAGCGCTGTTCAAAACGTAAACGTTTTGTCCTGCAACTCGAATTATGTAGGGTATAGCTTGCGGTTTATTAGGAGATAATCATGACAGCAAGAGTGTGGGTGCTGGGCGATGCCGTGGTGGATTTACTTCCTGAAGGCCAAGGGCGCCTGTTACAGTGCCCTGGTGGTGCGCCTGCCAATGTGGCCGTGGGCATTGCGCGGCTTAACGGATGTAGCAGTTTTATTGGTCGCGTGGGGGATGATCCCTTTGGCCATTTTATGAGGCAAACATTACAAGACGAGCGCGTGGATATCCGCTACCTGTACTGTGATCCTGCACACCGTACCTCAACGGTTGTCGTTGCACTGGATGAACAGGGAGAACGCTCATTCACCTTCATGGTACGTCCCAGTGCAGATCTGTTTCTTGAAACAGAGGATTTGCCTGTATTTGATAAGAATGAATGGCTGCATGCTTGCTCTATAGCACTGTCTGCAGAACCCTCGCGTACCGCAACCTTTACCGCAATGGCACGTATACGCGCGCACGGTGGATTTGTCAGTTTTGATCCCAATATTCGAGAAGATCTCTGGCCGAACAAGGCATTGCTGCGTGAGTGTCTTCTGCGTGCCTTGCCCTTGGCTGATGTGGTGAAGCTGTCAGAAGAAGAGCGGATGTTTATATCCGGCAGTGAGGACGTACAGCATAGTATGGCCAGGCTTGCGCAGGAAAATGGCATCAGACTGTTATTGGTCACTCAGGGTAGGTCTGGCGTGCTGGCGTGGTTTAACGGTGAAATTCACCATTATCCCACGTCCCCCGTGGTCAGTGTGGACACCACGGGCGCTGGAGATGCTTTTGTCGCCGGGCTGCTGTGGAGATTGGCTGAACACGGTTTGCCACATGATGTCACTGAGCTCGCCAAACACCTACGCTATGCACAGCTCTGCGGTGCACTTGCAACCACAGCAAAAGGCGCAATGACTGCGCTGCCTTATCTCGAACAACTTCAGCAACAGCTCCCCTGAGGAACCTCGCATCCGATCGGCATTTTGCGACTTGCTTCACAATGACTAAACCGGTTTAGCTAATTTCGTTGCGTGGGAAATTTAACCCTGTCTATGATTTCAACCTAAACCGGTTTAGCTAATTAATGTACCGATACATATGCTTCCTTAGGGAGACACAATAATGAAAAAAAGTACTCTTACCCTCACCCTCGGCTTGTTAATGGGCTCAGGCACCGCTCTGGCTGATTCCGGCAAAAGCAGTATTGAAGCTCGCCTGATGGCGCTGGAGCAGCGGCTTCAGGCCGCAGAGCAGCGCGCGAGTATGGCAGAAAACCGGGCTGATGCGGCGGAAAAGCAGACGCGTGAGTTAGTTGCCGCACAGCAGAAAACGCAAACCACTGCGGCACAGGTTGAACAGCGCACTGCAACCTTAGAAAAGAAGGCCAGCGACAACGGGGGTTTTGAATTTCACGGCTATGCGCGCTCCGGCCTGTTGATGAATAATTCAGCGGCAAAAACGCAAGGTGGCCCCTCGGTGACGCCTGCGGGAGAAACCGGTGGCCATGTCGGACGACTGGGTAACGAGCCTGATACCTATGTTGAATTAAACCTTGAACATAAACAGACATTGGCAAGTGGTGCCACTACCCGATTCAAGGTGATGCTGGCTGATGGACAGCGAAGTTATAACGACTGGACAGCATCCAGTAGCGATCTCAATCTGCGTCAGGCGTTCACTGAACTAGGCCATTTGCCGACGTTCACAGGGGCATTTAAAGACAGTACCGTGTGGGCGGGGAAACGCTTCGATCGCGATAACTTCGATATCCATTGGATTGATTCTGATGTGGTATTCCTCGCAGGGACCGGTGCTGGTATCTACGATATGCGATGGGATGATAACGCCCGTAGCAATTTCTCTGTTTATGGCCGCACCTTCGGGGATATCGAGAACAGTGAAAATACGGCGCAGAACTACATTCTCAGCTTCAATCATTTCCAGGGACCGGTTCAATTGATGGTAAGCGGCATGCGTGCCAAAGATAACGATGAGCGGCGCGATGTGGATAACCATCTGGTGAAAGGCGATGCGGCTAACGATGGGGTCCACGCTTTGCTTGGATTGCACAATGAGAGCTTTTACGGCCTGCGTGAAGGGACCTCAAAAACCGCGTTGTTGTATGGGCACGGGTTGGGGGCTGAGGTGAAGTCGATAGGCTCTGACGGTGCGCTGTTGCCAGATGCGAATACTTGGCGATTGGCGAGCTATGGCATCACACCCCTTGGTGGTGGCTGGCACATCGCGCCTGCGTTGCTGGCGCAGACCAGCAAGGATCGTTATGTGAAAGGCGATAGCTATGAATGGGCAACCCTCAACCTGCGGTTGATTCAAGAAATCACCAGTAACGTTGAGATGCAGTATGAAGGCAGCTATCAATACATGGATCTGCGGCCGCAAGGCTACAACAGTCGTAATGCGGTAAGCGGTAACTTCTACAAGCTTACCGTTGCACCGACGCTAAAAGCAGGAGACATCGGTGAATTCCTCAAACGTCCGGAAATTCGTCTGTTTGCTACCTGGATGGATTGGGATCACCGACTGGATAACTATGCCAAAGGCGATAGCTTTGGCAGCAATGGCTTTGTCGCCGGTGGCGAGTGGAATTTTGGCGTACAGATGGAAACCTGGTTCTGATTGATATCACCCTGGCGGAGGAGGCTTCGCCAGGGGCACTGACAACGAAAATAACGAAAACACAGAGGTTGCTATGGACTTTGAACAGATTGCCCGGTCATTGTTGCCGTTGCTGGGTGGAAAAGAGAACATTGCCAGCGCCGCGCACTGCGCGACGCGCCTGCGCCTTGTCTTGGTGGAGGATGCCAAGGCGGATATTACTGCGATCGGTAAAGTGGACGGGGTTAAAGGGTGTTTTCGTAATGCCGGTCAGTTGCAAGTTATCTTCGGTACTGGAATTGTTAACAAGGTCTACGCAGCGCTGATTCAGGTTGCGGGGATCGGTGAGACCAGCAAGGCCGACGTAGCGAAAATCGCTGCGCGTAAACTTAATCCGCTCCAGCGTGTTGCTCGATTGCTTTCGAATATCTTTGTGCCGATCATTCCCGCCATTGTGGCATCCGGTTTACTGATGGGCCTGCTCGGCATGGTGAAAACCTATGGGTGGGTGAGTGCGGATAATGCGCTCTATATCATGCTAGACATGTGCAGTTCCGCTGCGTTTATCATTCTGCCTATTTTGATCGGCTTTACCGCAGCGCGTGAGTTTGGTGGTAATCCCTATCTCGGTGCGACGCTTGGAGGGATTCTGACGCACCCTGCCCTCACTAATGCCTGGGGAGTTGCTGCCGGTTTCCACACCATGAATTTTTTCGGCATTGAAGTGGCGATGATTGGCTATCAGGGCACGGTCTTCCCAGTTCTGCTGGCGGTGTGGTTTATGAGTATCGTGGAGCGGCAACTGCGTAGGGTCATTCCTGATGCACTCGATCTCATCCTGACACCTTTCCTCACGGTAATTATCTCTGGGTTTGTTGCCCTGCTGATCATTGGGCCCGCAGGTCGTGCATTAGGTGATGGTATCTCGTTTGTGCTCAGTACCCTGATCGCGCACGCAGGTTGGTTGGCTGGATTGCTGTTCGGTGGGCTTTATTCCGCTATTGTTATTACGGGAGTGCACCACAGTTTCCATGCCATCGAAGCCGGACTGCTTGGCAATCCCTCTATTGGCGTCAACTTTTTGCTGCCTATCTGGGCAATGGCGAATGTGGCGCAGGGGGGGGCTTGTCTGGCGGTATGGTTTAAAACCCGGGACGCAAAAATTAAAGCGATTGCGCTGCCTTCTGCGTTCTCCGCCCTGTTAGGCATTACGGAAGCGGCCATTTTCGGTATTAACCTGCGCTTTGTGAAGCCGTTTATTGCGGCATTGATCGGAGGCGCTGCGGGTGGTGCCTGGGTGGTTTCGGTGCATGTTTATATGACGGCCGTGGGATTAACTGGCATACCGGGCATGGCTATCGTGCAGGCCAATTCGTTGATTAATTATATCATTGGGATGGTCATCGCTTTCGGGACAGCCTTTGTTGTCTCTTATCTGCTCAAATACAAAACGGATTCAGAGTAATGACGCGACAGCCTCTGCTGCCTGCCATTTTGCAGGCGGTGATGAAAGGTCAATTACAGGCTCAACAAGACAGTCACTATCCAGGCTGGCATTTGGCTCCAGTGACCGGACTGCTGAACGATCCCAATGGTTTTATTTACTTCCAGGGGCGTTATCACTTGTTTTATCAGTGGAACCCTCTTGGTTGCCAGCATGCAAACAAGTGCTGGGGGCATTGGAGTTCAGCGGATTTGTTGCACTGGCAGCATGAGCCTATCGCGCTGATGCCGGACAGCGAGTACGACCGCAGCGGCTGTTATTCCGGTAGCGCTGTGGATAATCAAGGCGTGCTGACATTGTGCTATACCGGTAACGTTAAGTTTGATAACGGTGAGCGCACTGCCTGGCAGTGCCTGGCGGTACAAAATGCCAGCGGTGGTTTCGACAAGCTGGGGCCGGTTATCCCGTTACCGGAGGGGTACACCGGACATGTGCGCGATCCGAAGGTGTGGCATCACCAACAGCATTGGTACATGGTACTGGGTGCGCAGGATTACCAAAAACAGGGAAAGGTGTTGCTCCTGAGGTCTGACGATCTGATGCAGTGGCAACGGCTTGGTGAGATCGCCGGCAGTGGCGTGGGTGGGCTTGGCGACACAGGATTCATGTGGGAGTGCCCAGACCTGTTTACCTTGGATGATAAACATTTTCTGATTGTCTGTCCGCAGGGGGTGGCGCGGGAAGAAAAGCGTTTTCTCAACAGTTATCCCAGCGCCTATTTATGCGGTGAGCTTGATTACGATCGGGTCACTTATCGCCATGGTCCTTTGGTGGAGATGGACGCTGGGTTTGAGTTTTATGCCCCGCAAACGACGCAAAGCGCGGACGGGCGACGTTTGCTGGTGGGATGGATGGGCGTGCCGGATGGCGAAGAGATGTCCCAGCCTACCACTGCGCATGGCTGGATCCATCAGATGACCTGCGTGCGTGAGCTGTCGCAGCGCCATGGCAAGCTTTATCAACGTCCGATACGTGAATTACAAGGGCTGCGTGAGAATGAGCAGCACTGGCAAGGCCTGGCTGATGACGCCCCGGTGTTGGAGGCGCAGGGTCTGGAGCTGGAGCTTGCCAGTAAAGGGCCAGTCATGCTTAATTTTGCCGATACGTTGATACTCACATGGCAATTCGATGGCTTGCGTCTGGCAAGGCTTAGCCGGGTAACCGGTGAGTGGCAATACCGCTATTGGCCGGGGGATGTGCGCGAACTGCAGATCTTGTGCGATCGTTCTAGTGTAGAAATCTTCATTAACGGTGGCGAAGGGGTGATGAGCAGCCGCTATTTCCCTGAGCATCCCGCCACATTGGTGTTTAGTGGTAGTGCGAATCTGCGAGCACGCTACTGGTCGTTGCGATCATGCATGGTAGAATGAGGGATTATTTTACTAAATGACGCACTGTTGTGAGAAAAACCAAACGCATCACCATTAGTGATATCGCCGCACTGGCGGGAGTATCTAAGGCAACCGCCAGTCTGGTGCTTAACGGGCGGGGTAAAGAGCTGCGTGTAGCGCAAGAAACCCGCGAACGTGTTCTTACCATTGCTCAGCAGCAACACTACCAGCCGAGTATTCATGCGCGGCTGCTGCGTGATAACCGCAGCCATACGCTGGGGTTGGTTGTCCCTGAAATCACCAACTATGGTTTTGCCGTATTCTCTCATGAATTGGAAAACTTGTGTCGAGAAGCGGGGCTACAACTGCTGATTTCCTGCACTGATGAAAATCCCGGTCAGGAAACGGTTGTTGTGAACAACCTGGTTTCACGTCAGGTGGATGGGTTGATTGTGGCCTCCAGCATGCTGAGTGACAGCGATTACATTAAGCTTAATGAGCAACTGCCGGTGGTGCTGTTCGACAGGCATATGAATGGCACGACGCTGCCGCTGGTGATCACCGATTCCATTACACCTACAGCGCAACTGGTGGAGCGTATTGCCCGCCAGCATCCTGACGAATTTTATTTTCTTGGTGGGCAATCTCGCTTGTCACCTACGCGAGATCGGTTGGAAGGGTTTCGACAGGGGTTGGCTTGTGCCGGTGTTGAACTGAAACCAGAGTGGATTATTCATGGCAATTACCACCCCAGTAGCGGTTATGAAATGTTTGCTTCATTGTGCGCGAAACTCGGGCGCCCACCCAAGGCATTGTTTACTGCCGCCTGTGGTTTGCTGGAGGGCGTACTGCGCTATATGAGTCAACACAACCTGCTCAATAGCGATATTCATTTGGCGAGTTTTGACGATCACTATCTGTATGATTCGCTGTCTATTCGTATCGATACTGTGCAGCAGGATTGCCGACAACTGGCCTATCACTGTTTTGAAATGATTACGCAGTTAGTGAATGAGGAAGAGCCTACCGCGTTGCAACGGTATTTGCCCGCAACGTTACAATGGCGACATGAAGCGGAAAATAAAAATAGGGATTAATTGTGTTTTTGCAGCATTTAAATTTTAAATACGAGATTAATACTGCCAGTGTTGAAATATAAAGGTGAGAATAGAATAGCGCTGGCTTGCAGAGCATGACTTTCTCGAATAAGAGAAATGCGTATCATATCCATAAAGGTTAATTGATTTTTAATAGAAAGTTATATTTCACCCGTCTGCACTTTTAGCAGGCAGGCGCGAGACGAATTGGTGCAACGCGCCAATCTGCGCTTTTTCAATTGCCTTGCCCCCCTCCTTATGTATCATTCTTTATCTATATATATCAATTTCTTAGTTGTTTATTTTCACTTCTGGCACATTTGTTGCTGATTCTTTCACCGCTAACAGAATATATCCCTGTGGCACGCTAACTGATAGACGCACAGGGCCAACTCTCTGGCTCAATTCTACCAAAGGGACGTAATCTCTTATTACTGATGAGGCGATGATATGAATCACAAACTGGTCAAACTGACGGTAGCAGCAGCATTGGTTTCCTCTGTCATGGGTGCCGCCAATGTGATGGCGGAAGAAATTAAAATCGGCGTAGTGTTACCGTTAAGCGGCCCGCTCAGCGGATATGGTCAGCCCTCTCAGAAAGGCGTTGAGCTGGTAAACAGCATGGAGCCGAAACTGAAAAATGGCGATACCATCAAACTGATCATCATTGATGACAAGAGCGACAAAGTGGAAGCTGCCAATGCCATGCAGCGTCTGGTCTCAAGCGATAAAGTAGACGCGGTGATCGGTGAAGTGACCTCCACCAATACACTGGCAATGACCAAAATGGCGGAAGACACCAAAACCCCGCTGGTTTCACCCACAGCCACTAATGACCGCGTGACGCGTGGCCGCCAATATGTGAGCCGTGTGTGTTTTTCTGACAGCTTTCAGGGCATCGTGGGCGCCAACTTGGCATCGCGCGATCTGGGCGCCAAAACAGCAGCCATCATGTATGACAGCAGCAACGACTACTCCGTTGGTCTTGCCAAAGCCTTCCGTACTCAATTCCTGAAAAATGGTGGCACCATCCCTATTGAAGTGCAGGCTCCTGGCGGTAGCAAAGATTTCAAAGCCCAACTCTCCTCGGTCAAAGCCAAGAATGTCGACATGATTTACATGCCGATCTACTACACCGAAGGCGCGCTGATCGCCGTGCAGGCCAAACAGCTTGGTCTGAATGTGCCGGTCGTGGGCGGTGACGGTCTGGCGGCAGATCCTGTGTTCTTCAAACTGGGGCAGGATGCAGTAGAAGGTTACATGACCACCGATTACTACTCACCTAACGCCAAAGAGCAAACGCCGGAAGGGGAGAAATTCATCAAGGCCTGGACAGAGAAATACAGTGAACCGACCCACACCTGGGGTGCCATGACGGCAGATGCATACAAGATGATCGTCAATGCCATGAACCAGTGTGATAACCCGAAAGATCGCGTGTGCGTTAATGACAAAATCCGCGCTACTAGCGGCTTTACGGGTATCACCGGGACGCTGACGCTGAAAGATGGCGACGCCATTCGCAGCGCAGTGATTAACGAAGTGAAAAACGGTGAACTGGCGTTCAAAACGGTAGTAAACCCGTAATAACGGGATAATAAGGATTAAAAAATGGATGCAGCCATTTTCTTCCAACAGGTCGTTAACGGCATGAGCTTGGGCAGTATGTACGCATTGATCGCCATCGGCTATACCATGGTGTATGGCGTGTTGCGTCTGATCAACTTTGCCCATGCCGATATCATGATGGTGGGGGCATTTCTTGCCCTGTTTGGTACCACCTATTTCGAGCTGCCCTTCGGGGCAGCTATTCTCTTTGCCGTGCTGTTTTCTGCGCTACTTGGGGTTTGTATCGACCAGATTGCCTATCGGCCACTGCGCGGCGCGTCCAAAATTTCCATGTTGATCACCGCCATCGGCGTCAGCTTCTTTTTGGAGAATCTGTTCAACGTGCTGTTTGGTGGCAGTCCGCGTTTCTTTGAAACACCGCCGTTTTTCAACCGTACTATCACCTTCGGTAGCATCATCGTCACCAACGTGGCCTGGATTGTGCCACTGGTGACGTTGGTATTGCTGGCAGGGATCTTATTTATTCTCTACCGCACACGACAAGGTATGGCGATCCGCGCTGTTGCCTTTGATGTAAACACCGTGCGCCTGATGGGGATCGATGCCAACCATATCATTGCATTTGTGTTTGCGCTTGGTAGTTCGCTAGCCGCTCTCGGTGGGATCTTTTACGCCACCAGTTATCCCACAATTGATCCGCTGATGGGCGTGTTGATCGGCCTTAAAGCCTTTGCCGCCGCGGTACTCGGGGGAATTGGTAGCGTTACGGGAGCCGTGATCGGTGGCTTTATTCTGGGGTTCACCGAAGTGGTTGCTGTAGCCGCCGTACCGGAGTTGGGCGGCTACAAAGATGCTTTTGCATTTATGTTTTTGATTTTGGTTTTGCTATTTAGACCGGTCGGCATCATGGGCGACGAACGGTTGGAAAGGAGTCGCTTCTGATGAAAATGCCAGCCACGTCTCTCTCTCAGATTTTTTGTTATGCAGCGCTGCTGGTTGTCAGTGTGTTGATACTGAGCGTTTTCCAGAATCTGTTTAACGACTACATCATTCGCATTATCTGCAACATCTTCATTTTTATGATATTGGCAGTGAGCTACAACCTGATTAACGGCGTCACCGGGCAGCTCTCTCTGGAACCAAACGGCTTTGTCGCCGTGGGTGCCTACGTGACTGCGATTCTGCTGTTAACCGCTGATGCCAAAACCAACATGTACGAAATGGCCGCACCCAGCCCGTTCATTTTGGCTATCCATACCTCATTTTTACCGGCGCTGTTGATCAGTGGCCTGTGTGCTGCGGTG
Source organism: Serratia marcescens (assembly GCA_015548865.1). Taxonomy (GTDB): domain Bacteria; phylum Pseudomonadota; class Gammaproteobacteria; order Enterobacterales; family Enterobacteriaceae; genus Symbiopectobacterium; species Symbiopectobacterium marcescens_A. The sequence goes on from JADMXW010000001.1 coordinate 103,562, forward strand.
CTGGCGGTCTGCCTCTCGTTTCCGGTGTTCCGGGTGCGTGGTGATTATCTGGCCATTGTGACCTTGGGCTTTGGTTTTATTATCAAGATACTGGCGATCAATAACCCACAAATCACCAACGGTGCCATTGGCATTAATGAGATCCCGCAGGCCAGCAATATGCTGTTCTGGTGCGGATTGGTGGCTCTGGTCGCCATTGTGCTGGTGTTGCAGGTGGTCTATTCCAAGTATGGCCGTGCCATGAAGGCGGTGCGTGATGATGAAGATGCGGCGATCGCCATGGGCATCAACACGTTCCGTATGAAAACCTATGCCTTTGCGACCAGCGCCTTTTTCGAGGGTATCGGCGGTGGCCTGTTGGCATCGTTACTGACCATCATTTCTCCCGATCTGTTTGACTTCATGCTGACGTTCCAACTGCTGATCATCATCGTGCTGGGCGGCCTGGGCAGCACCACCGGTGCTATTCTCGGTACCATTATTGTGGTGGGTAGCGGCGAATGGCTGCGTTTCCTCGATCAGCCGCTTAACCTGTTCGGTCAGGATCTGGGCTCGCACCCAGGTTTGCGTATGGTGGTGTTCTCTCTAGTGTTGCTGGTCATCATGCTGTTCGCGCGCGAAGGGCTGTTGGGAAAACAGGAGATTTGGGAAATAAACAGGAAGCGCCGCCATGGAAAATAAAACGGTTCTCAACGTCGACAACATCGTTATGCAGTTTGGCGGGCTGCGCGCCATCGATAGCGTCAGTTTCAGTATCAACGAAGCTGAAATTTTCGGGCTTATCGGTCCGAATGGGGCGGGTAAAACTACCATGTTCAATGTGATCACCTCAAACTACAAGCCGACCTCGGGCCAGGTCAGTTTAGGCAACACGACGATCACAGGGCTTAAGCCAAATGTGGTGGTCAATAAAGGCATTGCGCGTACATTTCAAAATATCCGCCTGTTCGGTTCCATGACGGTGCTGGAGAACGTGTTGATCGGGTTCGATCGTGCGATTCACTACTCGTTTATCGAGGCTGCACTGCATATGGGGCGTTTCTTCTCCGCGGAGCGCAAAGCGAAAGAAGAAGCGATGAAGATTCTCGAATATATCGGCATTGCCCAGCATGCAAATGCGTTGGCCACTAACCTCAGCTATGGCAATCAGCGTAAGGTGGAGATAGCGCGTGCGTTGGCGACTTCACCCTCCTTGCTGCTGCTGGATGAGCCTGCCGCAGGCATGAATCCAAAAGAGACGAGTGAGCTGGCACAGCTGATTTTCAAAATGCGCGATGACTTCAAACTGACCGTGCTGTTAATCGAGCACGACATGTCGTTTGTAAACACACTTTGTGAACGCGTAATGGTGTTGGACTACGGCAAACCGCTATTTAGCGGGAAGACGCAGGAGGCCATCAACAACAAAGAGGTGATTGCCGCCTATCTGGGGGACATCGACTATGCTTAAGGCCGAAAATCTACAGGTATTTTACGGGTTGATTCAGGGGCTAAAAGGTGTCGATATCGAGGTGAACAACAGCGAAATCGTTACGTTGATTGGCAGTAACGGCGCGGGCAAAACCTCGGCGCTGAGCGGCATCTTGAATATGGTGAAATCGTCGGGCACGGTAACCTTCCTCAATGAAGAGGTTACGCACAGTCAAACGCATCAGATTGTGCGCAAAGGATTGGCGCTGGTGCCTGAAGGGCGAAAGGTATTTACCAACCTGACGATTGAAGAAAACCTGAAAATGGGAGCCTACAACAACCCAGTCAATTTCCATTATCTGTGCGAAAAGATGTACGCCCTGTTTCCACGCTTAAAAGAGCGTCGCCATCAGATGGCGGGCACCATGAGCGGCGGTGAGCAGCAGATGCTGGCGATTGCGCGGGCGTTGATGAGTGAACCGGTATTGCTGATGTTGGATGAACCCAGCCTCGGACTGGCTCCGAAGATTGTGGGTGAGGTGTTCAACATCATCAAACAGTTGCAGAAGGAAAATATCACCATTTTACTGGTAGAACAGAACGCGACGGCGGCGTTGAAAATCGCCGATCGCGCCTATGTGTTGGAGAATGGCAAAATCGTGCTGCACGGTGCCGCTGCGGATATTCTCGCCAACCCTGAAGTGAAACGGATGTATTTGGGGGGGTAATTCTGCTGTAGTGCACTTTTACTCATAATTTCCGCGTGAGCGGAGATTATGAGGTCGCGCGTAATTGTTTGTATAGAAAAACCCGCCATTGACGCCGTCTGCTATGATCCTGACAATGCTCTCCCCTTTATTCAACGCACCGTTTATCCAACATTCGGTTTGTTCAACAAGCCGTATGTCGAACGAAAGGTGCGGTTGATAACCTGGTAGGACTTTATGGAAGCGTGGCTGGATCATTTAGTGACTCAATCTGTCACCTATTCGCTGATTGCGGTGATGTTAGTCGCCTTTTTGGAATCGTTGGCGCTGGTGGGGCTATTGCTGCCCGGCACAGTGATGATGGCGACGTTGGGTGCGTTAATTGGCAGTGGGCAACTGAGCTTGTACGCGGCATGGGCGGCTGGGCTGGTGGGGTGCTTGCTCGGTGATTGGATATCCTACTTCCTCGGCTGGAATTTTAAAACACCGCTGCATAACTGGTCTTTTTTAAAGAAACATCAAACCTTGCTGCGCCGTACGGAGCATGCTTTACACCAACACCCAATGCCCACGGTGATCATTGGGCGCTTCGTTGGGCCAACACGCCCGTTAATCCCGATGGTGGCGGGAATGTTGGCACTGCCTCCCGCTCGGTTCGCGTTGCCGAATATTATCGGGTGCGTTGTCTGGCCGCCGGTCTATTTTCTGCCGGGCATTCTGGCAGGCGTAGCGTATGACATTCCTTCCGGCAGCAACAGCGCGTCATTCCGCTGGCAGTTGCTGGGGGTGGCAATGCTGGTGTGGCTTGCCGGATGGCTAGGCTGGCGCTGGTGGAGCAGCCGCAAACAAACCAAAAGCCGTAAACGTTTGGCGTGGTTGACCTTGGCGCGCTTGCGTTGGTTGGCGCCGCTGACCATGACGGCCGCCGTTGCGGGGGTAGTTATGTTGCTTCAACACCCGATGATGCCGGTGTACAGTCATCTGCTAGGGAAAGTGGTGTTACGCAGTTGATTAATAATAAATGGGTAAGGGCATGTCACAGATCTTCGTAATGATAGCGGCAGGCAATTATCGGGAGTTCACCATTTTCCATGCTGTAAACAAGCCGATGTTCCCTGTCGATGCGGCGAGAATAAAGCGCGGGGTTTTTATGGTGTCGCAGTCGCTCTGGTTTGCCAATACCATTAAAGGGATCGACATGAATGGCCAAAATAAACGTGCGTACACGTTCAAATAGTTTCGCGTTGTTATCCCGCCAATGGTGGTAGTCCGCAGCCCCTCGTTTGGTAAACCGGGTTTTCATACATCGATGTTTCCGCGAAGTGCTTGCGTGCATCTTTTGCCTTCATAATCTCTTATCAATCGTCATAGCACTTGTACGTGTTAAGGTACAAGTTTATGTGTTGTATAGCGAGATGTGGCCGATGTGATAACGAGTTACCCACGAATGGAACATACTGTATGTATGTCCCATTCGACAGGCGCAACGTCCAGCAAGTTAACGATAAAACTCAGCCACCTGATCAAAAATGCGCATTTCGGCTCCGTGACGGCGTACCTGCAACACATCCTCCAGCTTTTCTACCTGGCTTATCATTTGCGGTAGTCGGCTATCTTCTTGCACCAATAGCCAGATGCGGCTCTCTTTTCCCCCGGCCAACGGCATACACAGAATGCCTTCCACGTTATAGGCGCGGCGGGCGAACAGTCCACACACATGAGACATAACGCCAGGATGGTTACGCACAGCCAGTTCTAGCGTTACGTGAGACGAAGTGGGATGATTTTTCATGGGATCAGTCTCCAATCATGTCGGTGTTGGCCCCGCCCGGCGGCACCATCGGATATACTTTTTCGTTGGCATCGATGGCCGCATGAATCAGGGCCGGACCCGGCGTATGCAGAGCGTCTGCCAGCATGGCGGCGGGATCGTCTGCGTTATTCAGGTCATAGGCTGCGAAGCCGAAGCCGCGAGCGATGCTGATAAAATCGGTTTGATAGCGATAGTCAGCGGCGAAGATGCGCTGCCCATAGAACAAGTCTTGCTGCTGGTGGACCAGTCCTAATGCCTGATTGTTCATCAGGATGATCTTAACGTTAAGCCCTTCTTCGGCCGCCGTTGCCATCTCTTGAATATTCATCATGATGCTGCCATCGCCAGAAAAGCAGACCACAATTTTGTCGGGTTCTGCCAGTGCGGCACCCATAGCGGCAGGCAAACCAAACCCCATGGTGCCGAGACCACCGGAGGTCAGCCATTGGCGCGGCCGACGCAGCGGATAGCTCTGTGCAACCCACATCTGATGCTGACCCACATCGGTAGCAATGATGGCATCGTCCGTTAGAGCCCGCGCGGTTGCTTGCACCAACCCATAGTGGCTCAGCGGATCGTCTGCACCCGGCATGCGGAATGGATACGTTTGTTGTAACTCGGATACCGTCTGATGCCATTTCTCTCGTTTTTGCGGCTCAATCAACGGCAGCAGCTGTGTGAGCGCTTCACCCACATCGGCATGCAACCCAACGTGTGCCTGGCGAATTTTTCCCAGTTCCGCCGCATCGATATCAATATGAATGATGCAGGCATCCGGACAGAACTGCTCCGCTTTGCCGATAGCGCGATCGTCAAAGCGCGCACCCAGCACGATAAGCAAGTCTGACTGCTGTAAAATCAGGTTAGTGGAGCGGGCAGCATGCATGCCCAACATGCCAAGTGACAGCGGGTGATCCGTTGGCATGGCACCGAGTGCCATCAATGTCATGGTGGTGGGCAGATTGGCCCGTTCGGCGAGTTCAATCGCCTGTTGATGAGCTTCCGCGCTGATAATGCCTCCGCCCAGATAGAGAATTGGGCGTTCGGCTGCATTGATCATTGCGGCTGCCCGCGCAATGGCGTGTGTATCAATGGCGGGCGTGAGATCGGATTCTGCAATGGCTGGCAGCTCGGACAATTCGATCGTCGCGGTTTGAATATCTTTAGGGATATCGATCCACACCGGGCCCGGACGCCCTGATTGCGCGATGCGAAACGCGTCTGAAATCACGCGTGGCAGTTCGTTGATGTCCCGAACCAGGTAGTTGTGTTTGGTGACGGGGATGGAAATGCCATAGGTATCCACTTCCTGAAAGGCATCGGTGCCGATCATGGTCGAGGAGACCTGACCGGTAATGCACACCAGAGGGATGGAATCGAGTTTCGCATCGGCAATCGCTGTGAGCAGGTTGGTGGCTCCTGGGCCGCTGGATGCCAGACAAACGGCAGCTTTCCCACTGGCGCGTGCCATGCCCTGTGCGATAAATCCGGCCCCTTGCTCATGACGCGCGAGAATATGGCGGATGGTTTTGCTTTGCCCCAGCGCATCATACAGCGGCAGTGCCGCCCCGCCGGGAATGCCCGCTACCGTGGTGATGCCCTGCTGTTCCAACAGCCGGACAATCAACTGTGCTCCGGTATAACGCATAGTAATATCCTTCATCTAGGCCGGTGCGGTTTCGGAGCGGGGGAGGTAAAAACAAGAAACCCCGCTCGGCTTGCGCCGGCGGGGTTTGGGAATCGTGCTGTGATTCGGAACCCGTTACGGCGCGTCGCCGACGACGACCACCACGACCACGCGCACGACGACGACCGCGTCAACATGCGCGGTGTGTAGTAGTGCAGAAGTCATAGCAGTGGAGTGTCTCACGGGGATCCTGTCAATCAGTAAGTTAATTAGCCGTTTTATATAAGCACGGGCGTTGCAATAGGCGCAATACCCGCAAGGAATAAAAACTGAAAATTTTATTCAGCTCACAAAATACCAGTCGTACTTCACGCGACAGGTGCGTGGACGAGACCCAGCCTTGGGCCTTCTCCTGACGGGAGGGGCAAATCTGCTTTTGCCCGTTTTATCCTCGCTCACCCCAGTCACTGGCTCCACGGACGCCCAGTATCCGCGCCGCTTCGCTGCTGCCGTCACTCAGTGATTTTGTGGGGCCGTCATAGGCGATTCTCCCCTCGACCAACAGCAGGCTACGTGGGGCAATACGTAGCGCATCATCCAGATTGTGAGTGACCATCAGTAGTGTAAGCTGCTGTTCTTCACACACCGTATCGACCAGTGTGAGCATATCCTGGCGCAGTGCCGGGTCCAGCGCGGAGAAGGGCTCATCCAGCAGCAGGATCGGGCGTTGACGCAGCAGGCAGCGGGCCAATGCGGCGCGCTGGCGTTGACCGCCAGAAACCTGCGCGGGCAAACGTTGCAACAGGTTGCTTAAGCCCACATGTTCCGCAATCGCTTGTAATGCCTGACGCTGTGCCGCCGTAAGACGCAAACCGGGGTGCAGGCCAAGAGCAATATTTTGCTCCAGCGTCAGGTGCGGAAACAGGTTGTTTTCCTGAAATAAAATCGATACCGGACGCTCAGCAGGCGTGGTGTTACGGTGATCGTTACCATTGAGCCACAGTTCGCCGCTGTCGGGTAATAAAAACCCGGCTATCAGGCTGAGCAGTGTACTTTTACCCGCGCCGCTTGGCCCCAATAGGGCAACGCGTTCTCCTGCAGCGATATTAACGTCAAACTGCATGGGCGCCTGTTGATAAAGATAAGTGAGTTTATTCAACGACAGCATGTCGGCCCGCCCGTTTTTGCCACAGGGTCAATTTCTCCATCACGGTAAACAGCGCGAAGCAGAGCAGCATCAGTAGAAGTGCTGTTACTGCCCCGTCTGCGCTGCGATAAGCACCAATTTGTTGGTAAAGATAGAACGGCAGCGTGCGGAATTGCTCATTACCAAATAAAGCAATAATGCCGAAATCGCCTACCGAAAGCACGCAGGCGAACGCCATCGCCTGCGCAATCGGTTGTTGCAAGGCGCGCAGTTCAATCAGGCGCAGGCGGTTCCCGCCGCGAATATCCAGAGACTGGCATAGGAGATTATAGCGCTGCGCCACGTCGAGCATCGGGTTCTCCAGCACCTTGAGCGCATAGGGGATCGCCATCAGCGCGTTGGTGATGACCACCAGTCCATAGGGTGATGCTGGGAGCCCGACGGTATTGTTGAGAAAAAGGAAAAAACCGGTCGCCAGTACAATGCCTGGCATCGCCAGAATCAACAGGCCGCTGATGTCCATCAACTGACCGGCAAGCCGCTGCTGACGCAGTTTCAGCTCACGGCTACTCCATAACAGCATTAGGGTCAATATGACGCAAAGTGCGCCAGCGCCGAGCGCGATACGCAGGGATGTCCACAGCGTTTGCCACAGCGCTGGTTGTTTCAGAACCGTTAGTACCGCTGGGTTAAGGCCATCCAGCACAACGGCAAGCAAGGGCGGCAGCAGCAATAACAACGCGGCCAAGATAATCAACGTATCACCCAGACATCCGCCCAGTGAATCCTGTGGGTTGCGCCAGCGCAATTGCTGAGTGTTACCAACGGCAAACCACGAACCGAGGCGTTGACTCAGTAACACCAATCCCAGGCAACAGCCCATCTGGATCAGCGCCAATCCTGCAGCGCGTGCTGGATCGTAATCAAAGCTCAATGCCTGATAGATAGCCAGTTCGATCGTGGTGGCGCGCGGGCCGCCACCGAGCGACAGCACGGTGGCGAAACTGGCGAAGCAGAGCATAAAAATCAGTGCTGCGCTGGGCAGGATCTGACGCCTCAGCCAAGGCCATTCAATGATAAGAAAGGTTTGCCAGGCATTCATGCCTAGCTGCGCCGCTAACTGACGTTGCTCAGTGGAGATGGACTCCAATGCTTGCAACAGCAGACGTGTCGCCAGTGGGAGATTAAAGAACACATGGGCCAGCAGGATCCCTTGCAGGCCATACGGGGAAAACGTGTAGTCTAAACCGAGCGCACTTAAGCCTTGTGCTAGCCAGCCCTGCCGCCCATAAACGCGCAGTATGCCAAATACCGCCACCAACACCGGTAACACCAGCGTCATGGCGCACAGGCGCAACAGCCAGGTTCTGCCAGGGAAATGGCGGCGGTAGAGTGCGCGTGCCAGCACAATGGCGGGCAGGGTGGAGAATACCGCTGAAAGAAAGGCCTGCCAAAAGGTAAACCGCACCACGTACCACACATAGCTGTCACCCCAGAGCGCTTGCCATGGGGTATCCGGTGCCTCGCGCCAGAGTGCGCCAAACGCTGTCAGGGCAACACTGACCAGCAATGTTGCGGTGAACAGCCCCGGCCAGAGCCAATGTGGGATCAGCGGCTGACGGCGCGTTGCCATGCTTGAATCCACTGTCCGCGTAAATCCGCTACCTCTTGTGCGCTAAAGGTCAGTGCTTTGTCCGGGCGCGGTAACGACTGGAAAGCTTCCGGTAATGCTACGTCGATGACCGGATACATCCAGTTGGTAGTTGGAATCAAACTTTGGAACGCCGGACTGAGAATGAATTGCATAAAGCGGTTTGCGAGCTCAGGCTGCTTGCTGGCAGTCAGCTGTCCGGCAACCTCAACTTGCATATAATGGCCTTCGCTGAACAGCGCCGCCGCGTAGTTGTTCTTTTTCTCTTCAATAATGTGATAGGCAGGAGAGGTGGTGTAGCTCAGCACCATATCCGCTTCACCCTTGAGGAACAGGCCGTAAGCCTCACTCCACCCTTTGGTGACGGTAACGGTCTTACGCGCCAGTTTTTGCCAGGCATCGGGCGCCTTATCACCATAGACTTTTTGCATCCACAGCAGCAGGCCCAGCCCTGGTGTACTGGTTCGCGGGTCTTGATAAATCACCTTGAGCGGTTGCTCGCTATTGATCAAGGCATCAAGGCTGGTCGGCGGATTTTTCAGCGTGTCTTTGTTGTAGACGAAGGCGAAGTAGCCATAATCGTAAGGTAGGAATGTGGCATTATCCCAGCCTCCCGGTAGCGTTAGGGCGCTTGTTTTCACATTATGTGCAGTAAACAGCCCGGTATCTGATGCCGCTTTGAGCAGGTTGTTATCTAGCCCTAAGACGATATCCGCTTTGCTGTTTTTGCCTTCCATGCGCAAGCGGTTTAACAGGGCAACGCCATCTTCCAGTGCGACAAAATTCAACTCGCACTCACACTCTTTTTCGAAGGCCTTTTTAATCGCCGGGCCGGGGCCCCATTCAGACGCGAAGGAATCATAGGTGTAAACGGTCAATGCAGGCTTGGCAATAGCGGCAACTGAGCTGAGCATCAAGGCAGAGAGACCGAACACGGGAAGCAATAAACGGGATAATAGCGACTGTAACACTTTGCACTCCTGGGTGTATTAGGGTGGCAAAGGACTTTGAGGCAGGCGAATGCACTCTCAAATCCCTTCGCCGGTATTAACCGGATCAGGTTCGACGGGTATTTTCTCAGCATAAATACCGTGCGTTGACAATGCGATATCATCAACAAACGGCCTGCACCCCGTTGAGAACGTCATTATTGTAAAGGGTTTGTAGCATCAGGGAAAGTCAGCGTCGTGCTCCGGCGGCACAAACCAGGCGGATTTAAAGTCGAACCAGCCCAACATATTCATACGTACGCCGCGCATGCTGCGCTGCCCCTGCAACTGTAACCAGTGGTGGAACAACGGGTGGATCTCACCGCTTTCAATCAGGCGTTGGCTGAAGTCGGCGATCGAGAGGGTTTGACTACGCCAGCGCTGCACATCTTCTTGTAACGAATTGCTCAAGCAGTGACGCAATAGCGGTAACTCATACAGCAGGGCAAACAAGGAGAACTCTAGCGGTGGGTAGCAGTTGACGCTGCTCAGCCAAATGTCGCTTTCAGCTTCTCCCAGATACCATTGCTCGTAATCTACTTTCTGTATATGCAGGGTAACGCCTTGTTGCGCCAGCAGGTCGCGCATTATCTCGCCAATGATGCGGTACTCTGGGTGTTCCTGATAAAACGTTAGCGTCACATCCGTGAGTCCGGCGGGCTTGGGCTCTAGGTTGACGAGACGCTGGTGGTGCCAGCGTGGCAGCAGGCTGTACGCCGGTGACCAGTCATAGCGGCGCGTATTGTCTGTCTGGCTAAGCAGCGCTATGGGGTGGAAGATCTGGCTTAACCAGCGGCGTACCTCGCTGTTCGTGCCCTGCGCGGATCGAGTATCAAACAGAAGGAAGTAGCACCCTTCCTCCATGCGGCTTTCCAACTCGCCCCGCGTGGTGGTGTCGCTTTGTACCTGAATGGACACGGGCAGCTCTTCAGAGGCATCTGGTAACACCCAGATATTGACCTCATCGATCAGTGCCCGGTATCCGAAATAGTCATCAAATGCTTTTATTTTTAACTGACTATCACTGTTCTTCTCAACGGCATACGGACCGGTGCCGACTGGATGGCGCGCAAAATCTGTCTGTGTCTGCCAGTCATGGGGCAGAATCATGGCATGTGCGCTGCCGAGCAGCCAAGGGAGCCAGCCGTCGGGTTCGCTCAATTCCACATCAATAACAAAGGGAATGGGGGAGGTAACGCGTGTGATATGTGAGAACAATGCCTGTGACGTCAAACGCATAATTGAGGCGATAACATCCTTCATCACCAGTTCGCGTCCATCGTGGAACCTAATCGCCGGGCGCAAATAAAAACGCCATTGTTGAGGCATAATCTGTTGCCAATGGTGAGCAAGGTCCGGTGCGATTTCCCCATTTTCCTCATTTATTTTGGTTAACCCGCTGAAGATCTGCCTGACGATATGCATTTCTGAACGTCGTAGTGCAGAACCGGGCAGCAGGTTACGCAGTGGACGGTAATAGAGCACGCGCAGCAGATGCTTACCTTGGCGAAAACGGCGGCCCAAATGGGAAAGTAACATCTGACGCACCGTCTCTTTATCACCGATCAACTGGATCAATTGTTCGACGTGATCCTGCTCCAGCAGGTCTTCAGCGCGCTGTTGTTGCAGCGTTAATCCGGTATAGATAAAACTGAGACGCGATCGTTTTCCGCGCCCCGCTTCGGCTTGCCACAGCAACCATCCTTCTTTCTGCATAGCCCCGAGCAGTGAACGGATATGACGGCGCGAACAGCGTAATACTCCCGCCAGCTCTTCGAGCGTGGTGTCTGTATCCTGTCCCTGAAAGCGCTGCCAGAGGCGGACAAACTGCTGTTGCAAACGTGTCGACGACATAAAAGAGGAACTCCGCGAACCAAAGTCATCAATTTATCTTTCCCTATATTACGGCGATACTGCACAACAAGGAAAGCACGGAGGTGGCTGATGGCGATTTCACGGCTCAATCAATTTTACCGGTACTACTTCTTGCACTGCCCTGGCTGCTGGCTGAGGAGGAGCAGCGCTCAGCAAAAACTGGCGTTGTTACAGCAAGTGACACAGTGGCATACCGATGCAATGTCGGAAGAAGAGTACCGGCACTGGCTCTAGTGCTGTTCTGGTAGTAGAGAAACTTCTGAGTAATGGTGCTTTTCACCAGCCAGCGGCCTGCGCCGCTGGCATTTTTGTTGCCTGTCAGTTGCGTTGTACGCCTTGCAGCGCTGCCAGCAACGCCTCTTTAGTCATACGCACACAGTACGCAGGCGTACCCCGTTCAAAACGCCATCCTTCGGCAAGTGCACCAACATCGACGGTATCAAAGCCAAAAGCGTCGTACAATTCACGGGCAATTTGCTTGCCTTGCGCATTATCCCCTGCCAGTGGCAATGCCCGGCGATTGGCGTTGCCAGCCGGTAATCCGTCGCTTTCCAACTGGGACATTTGAATGGCATTGAACGCCTTGGTGATGATGGCACCGGGTAAATGGCTTGCCAGCAGCTCGCTGGTGGTAGTTTGTGCCCTGTCGAGCACATCAACCTGACCATCACGCTCCGGGTAATAGTTGACAGCATCAAGCACCTGTTTACCCGCCAGAAGCTCGGCAGGTAATTGATCGATTGCCGTCAGTGGAACGGCTATCACCACCACATCGCCAAACTGAACGGCCTCTTCAACCGTTCCGGCCTGGCAGCCGACCATGGAACGAAAACTGAACAGCGTGTGCGGGCCGCGTGAGTTACTGAGCATCACCTGATGCCCGGTGTTAACCGCGAGCGTGGCGATCGTTCGTCCAACAAATCCTGCGCCAATAATGCCTATTTTCATGCTGATCTCCTGTTGCGTGATTCATCAACAAGAAGCGTAATTCAACACGAAAATAAGATAAAATCACAAATAGAACATAAATAAACAACCAATTGGAGTGAATAATGGACAGGCTGACCAGCATGCACATTTTTGTTAAAGCCGCTGAGCTGGGTTCTTTTGCCGCGGTGGCAGAGATGTTGCGCCTCTCCCCGCAAGGGGTGGCTAAGCATGTGGCCTGGCTAGAGGCGCGTCTGGGCGCACGATTGCTAAACCGAACTACGCGGCGTCAAAGTTTGACCGATATTGGACGCAGTTATTATGAACGTTGCAAGATTGTGTTAGCGGAAGCCGAAGCGGCAGAGGCGATTGCGTTGGAAATGAAAGCAACGCCCTCGGGGATCATTCGGGTTAATGCGCCCGTTACCTTTGGCGCTTATGCGCTTGCGCCCTTTATTACCCGTTATCTCGATCGTTACCCGGATACACAGATCGAGCTGACGCTTAACGATCGTATGGTTGATCCGATTGAGGAAGGTTTTGAAGTGATCGTGCGCATCGGTGAACTGGTCGACAGTTCGATGATCGCCTGGCCGTTAAGGCCCTATCGGCTGATTGCCTGCGCATCACCCGTTTATGTGGCCCGTGAAGGCTTTCCTGAGAAACCCAGCGATCTGGCGCATCATGCTTGTCTGGTGTATGGCGAATGGACACCCACTGTGCCATGTCGATGGTTTTTCCAGCGTGAAGGGCATCATGAAGAAGTCAGGCCAACCGGGCGGTTTCGCGCCAATGACTGGAAAGCGCTGCTGTATGCGGCAATAGAGGGTTATGGCGTAACATTGGGTCCTGCCGATGTGTTAGGCAAAGAGATTGAGGCAGGACGTTTGGTTCAGGTTCTGCCGGACTATGAAGGCCCAGCCCGCCCGATGCATGTATTGGTGCCTGCGGCGCGGCGGCAAACGGTCAAGATTCGCTGCTTTGTCGATGCGTTGAGAGACGCTTTTGGTGAAGGTGTGGGTCTGTAAAATAACAGGTAAAGCTACTGTCCCGTCATCCTCGGCGAAAGCCGGGGATCTCTGTGAGAAGAAACGTGTTACTTCTGCAAAAGATTCCCGCCTGCGCGGGAATGACCGAGGTAGGTGGCATTGTCAGTAAGGCACCGCAGAACGGTGCCCCTTGGCTTAACGCAAAAACGCCGGTTGCTGCTGTTCGTAGCGAGCAATCGCTTCTTCGTGTTGTAACGTCAAACCGATACTGTCCAGCCCATTGATCATGCAGTGGCGGCGGAAGCTATCGATCTCGAACGGGTATTTTTTCCCACCGGCATCGACCGTCTGCGCTTCCAAATCAACGGTGAAGGTAATTCCTTCCGTTCCGTCGACCAGTTTGAACAGGTCGTCGATATCTGCATCACTCAGTTTTACCGGCAGCAACTGGTTGTTAAATGAGTTGCCGTAGAAAATGTCCGCGAAGCTTGGTGCTATCACTACGTGAAAACCGTAGTCGGTCAATGCCCATGGCGCGTGCTCACGGGAAGATCCACAACCGAAGTTTTCTCGCGCCAACAGGATGGTGGCTCCTTTGTAACGCGGTTTATTCAGCACAAAGTCTGGGTTGGGTTGTTGCCCCGCGTCATCCAGAAAACGCCAGTCATGAAACAGATGTTGGCCGAAACCGGTACGCGTGACCTTCTGCAAAAACTGCTTTGGGATGATCGCATCAGTGTCCACGTTGGCGGCGTCCAGCGGCACAACCAAGCCAGTATGTTGGGTAAATTTAGCCATCAGGCGTCTCCTTATTAATTCGCGGACGAAGGTAATTCGCGGATATCAGCGAAATGCCCTGTCACGGCGGCGGCGGCGGCCATCGCCGGGCTGACCAGGTGAGTACGGCCCGCACGCCCCTGACGACCTTCAAAGTTACGGTTGCTGGTGGATGCACAGCGCTCGCCGGGATTCAGGCGGTCATTGTTCATTGCCAGACACATGGAGCAGCCAGGCAGACGCCATTCGAACCCAGCTTCGATGAACACTTTATCCAGACCTTCCAGTTCCGCCATGGTTTTCACCGGGCCAGACCCAGGCACCACGATAGCTTGCACGCCTGCAGCCACTTTACGCCCTTTGGCAATCGCGGCGGCAGCGCGCAAATCTTCGATACGCGAGTTAGTACAGGAGCCAATAAACACTTTATCGATGGCGACATCAGTCAGTTTGATGCCCGGTCGCAAATCCATATAGGCCAGCGCTTTGGCGGCAGAAGCACGCTCAACAGGATCGTTGAAGGATTCTGGATCAGGGATAATCTGGTTCACGGCGATAACTTGTCCGGGGTTCGTGCCCCAGGTCACCTGCGGTGCGATATCGGCGGCGTCCAGCGTGACGACGGTGTCAAATACGGCATCTGCATCCGATTTCAACGTGCTCCAATAAGCCACGCCAGCGTCCCAATCAGCGCCTTTTGGTGCGAACTGGCGGCCCTTCAGGTAGGCAAACGTGATTTCATCCGGTGCTACCAAACCGGCTTTGGCACCCATTTCAATTGCCATGTTACACAGCGTCATGCGGCCTTCCATGCTCAACGCACGGATAGCGTCGCCACAGAATTCCACCACATGACCCGTGCCGCCTGCGCTACCGGTTTTACCGATGATCGCCAGCACGATGTCTTTCGCAGTAATGCCGGGCGCTGCTTGACCAGTCACTTCAATCTTCATGGTTTTGGCGCGGCCCTGCTTCAGGGTTTGCGTCGCCAGTACGTGTTCCACTTCTGAGGTGCCGATACCAAACGCCAGTGAACCAAAAGCGCCGTGAGTTGCGGTATGGGAATCACCGCACACAATGGTCATGCCCGGCAGTGTCATGCCCTGTTCCGGACCGATAACGTGTACGATGCCTTGGTAGGGGTGATTCAGATCGTACAACTGCACGCCGAATTCTGCACAGTTCTTGATCAGTTCCTGCATTTGGATGCGGGCCATTTCACCACAGGCATTGATGTCCTTGGTTTGGGTGGACACGTTGTGATCCATGGTGGCAAAGGTTTTGCCCGGCTGGCGCACTTTGCGTCCCATGGCACGCAGGCCATCAAAGGCTTGCGGCGACGTCACTTCATGCACCAGATGGCGGTCGATATACAGCAGCGGCGTTTCATTCTGCGCTTCGTAGACCACATGGGCATCAAACAACTTTTGGTATAAGGTCTTGCTCATGGTTACACCCCTTGCGCCACAAAGCGGGCAATGGCATCACCCATTTCATCGGTGCTGATGGCTTTGCCGTCACGGCTCGCCAGATCGCCGGTGCGATAGCCTTCAGCCAGCGCGGTGTTTACGGCGTTTTCAATCGCGTTGGCCGCGTCATCGGCTTCCAGGCTGTAGCGCAGCAGTAATGCTAACGACAGAATCTGTGCGATAGGGTTGGCGATGTTTTTGCCTGCGATATCAGGCGCAGAGCCGCCCGCCGGTTCGTACAGACCGAAACCTTGTTCGTTCAGGCTAGCAGAAGGCAGCATGCCCATGGAGCCGGTGATCATCGCACATTCGTCAGACAGGATATCGCCAAACAAGTTGGAGCACAGCATCACGTCGAATTGGGACGGGTCTTTGATCAACTGCATGGTCGCGTTGTCGATGTACAGGTGCGCCAGCGTCACGTCCGGGTAGTCTTTGCTGACTTCGGTGACGATTTCACGCCACAGGATGGAGCTTTGCAGCACATTGGCTTTATCGATAGAGGTCACCTTGCTGCGACGCTTGCGTGCCGATTCAAAGGCAATGCGGGCGATACGCTCGATCTCGAAACGGTGATACACCTCTGTATCGAACGCGCGCTCGTGCTGGCCGCTGCCTTCACGGCCTTTCGGTTGACCAAAATAGATACCGCCGGTCAGTTCGCGCACGCACAGAATGTCGAAACCGTTCGCGGCGATGTCGCTGCGCAGCGGGCAAAACGCTTCCAGCCCTTGATACAGACGTGCCGGACGCAGGTTGCAGAACAGACGGAAGTGCTTACGCAGTGGCAGCAGCGCGCCGCGCTCCGGTTGCTCTGCCGGGGGCAGGTGCTCCCATTTCGGGCCGCCAACCGAGCCAAATAAAATGGCGTCAGCCTGCTCGCAGCCGGCGACGGTCGCGGGGGGCAACGGCGTGCCCTGACGATCGATAGCGATACCCCCAACGTCATATTCGCTGGTGGTGATACGCAAACCGAAACGCTGGCGAACCGCGTCTAACACTTTATGGGCTTGCGCCATGACTTCCGGGCCGATGCCGTCACCGGGTAAGACGGCGATATGGTAACTCTTTGTCATCACACTGTTTCCTGGCTATTTTGTTGTTTGTTGTGGTGCTGCAAACGCTGAATTTCTTGTTCTACCAACTGTGCGCGTTTGATATTGTTCAATACGTTGACCATGGCTTTGGCAGAAGACTCGACGATGTCGGTTGCCAAGCCCACGCCATGGAAGCGGCGGCCCTGATAATCAGCGACGATGTCGACCTGCCCCAGCGCATCGCGTCCTTGGCCTTTGGCGGACAACTGGTATTTCACCAGTTCAATGCCGTAACCCGTGATGCGGTTAATCGCTTGATAAACGGCATCTACCGGACCGTTGCCGGTAGCCGCTTCGGATTGCACGTCATCGCCACAGCTTAACTGTACGGAGGCGGTAGCCATCATGCTGGAGCCGGATTGCACGTTAAAGCTTTCCAGACGGTAATATTCTGCGCCTTCCTGCTGGTTGTTGATAAAGGCCAATGCTTCCAAATCGTAGTCAAATACCTGACCTTTTTTGTCAGCCAGTTTCAGGAAATCGGTATACAGCGTATCCAGATTATAATCGCTGTCCTGATAGCCCATCTCTTCCATGCGGTGTTTCACTGCTGCGCGACCAGAGCGGGAGGTCAGGTTCAACTGCACTTCCTTCAAGCCAATGGATTCCGGCGTCATGATTTCGTAGTTAGAGCGGTTCTTCAATACGCCGTCCTGATGGATGCCGGAGGAGTGGGCGAAGGCGTTAGACCCGATAATCGCTTTGTTGCCGGGGATTGGCATGTTGCAAATTTGGCTGACCAACTGGCTGGTGCGATAGATTTCCTGATGATTGATATTGGTGTGGACGTTCAATAAATCCTGGCGCGTTTTGATCGCCATGATCACTTCTTCCAGCGCTGTGTTGCCAGCGCGTTCGCCCAGACCGTTCATCGTGCCTTCTACCTGACGCGCGCCAGCCTGTACAGCGGTAATGGAGTTGGCTACTGACATGCCCAGATCGTCGTGGCAGTGAACAGAAATAATCGCTTTATCGATGTTGGGTACACGATCGTACAGCGTGGAGATAATGCCGCCGAACTGATATGGCGTGGTGTAACCCACGGTGTCAGGAATGTTGATGGTAGTGGCACCGGCGTTAATCGCAGCCTCAACGATACGGCACAGGTTATCGATAGGGGTGCGGCCTGCGTCTTCGCAGGAAAACTCTACGTCGTCGGTGTAGTTACGTGCACGTTTGACGGAGTGAATCGCTTTCTCAATTACCTGCTCGAACGACAAACGCAGTTTGGATTCAATATGCAGGGTAGAGGTGGCCAGGAATACGTGAATACGGAAGGCTTCGGCAACGCGCAGCGCTTCGGCGGCGACATCGATGTCTTTATCGACGCAGCGGGCTAAACCACACACGCGGCTGTTTTTAATCTGACGAGCAATCGTCTGCACTGATTCGAAATCGCCCGGCGAAGAGACCGGGAAGCCGACTTCCATCACGTCCACGCCCAATCTTTCCAGCGCATAGGCCACTTGCAGTTTCTCTTTTACACTCAGACTGGCTTGTAATGCCTGCTCACCATCACGCAACGTGGTATCGAAAATAATAACCTGCTGGCTCATCGGAAAGATTCCTTATCGTGTTTATTCGAGCGCCGAACGGGTAAAAAAAAACCCGCGCATCGGCGCGGGTTCTTCGTTCTGTGTAACGTGAAATCAGCTCTGACTTTCACCCACAGGCATACCGCGCAATGTTGATGCGTGTAGTAGTAGGCCTAGTAGGAAAGTGTGTTTGAACATGATATCTCGTCTGATCTCGTTAGCTGTAAAATCGCCATAGACCGCTCAATTGCGGGAATGGCATCGCTCGTGCTTTTATTGGTACTTGATTCTTGTGGGTATGTCAAGCATTTGTGGTAATGGTGTTGTACCCATTTCCTGTCGCTACGAAACCGTTTGCTTTGCCGTAGCCGTGCGGGAGAGCAGGTTGACAGATGTGCGTGGCGTCAATCTTCCGTTATGCCAACGAGAAAGATCGTTGCGGTTTCTGGCAAGATCAGTAGACTGCGCCAAAATAATAAACAGTTGTACGCTGAAATTTCCCAGGCTCATTTTTTATGTCTACCCATTTGTCGCAATACCATTTGGTTGAACGCATTCAACACCAGATTGCCCATTGTTCCGGCCGTACCGCATTGCGTGAATGGTCTGCCTCTGGCGAAAAGCAGCTTACCTGGTTTCAGGCCGGGGCGCGTATCTGGCGCATTGCCAGTGCACTGCTCTCGTTGGGGATTGATGCCCAAGAGCGTGTTGCGTTGTTCTCTCATAATTCCCTCAACTGGTCGCTGGCAGATCTTGCGACGCTGTACGTGCGTGGCGTGACAGTACCGATTTATGCCACCAACACGGCGACACAGGCAGCGTTTATTATCAATGACGCGGATATTCGCACCATTTTTGTCGGTTCTCAGCCACAGTATGATGCGATATTGACGCTGTTGCCGGAGTGCCCGCAGCTCAAGCGCATCATTGTTCTCGATGACAATGTGAACCTGCATCACTGTCCACTGGCATTAACGTTGGCGGCGTTTGAAGCCGATGTGGATGACGCCTACTGGCAGCCCGCATTGCAACAGCGCATCGACGAACGCAATTTGGACGATCTTTTCACTCTGATTTACACCTCTGGCACCACTGGCGAACCGAAAGGGGTGATGCTGGACTATGCCAACATGGCGATGGTGCTTAAGCTGCACGATGAGCGTCTGTGCGTGTCTCAAGACGACATATCACTGAGTTTCCTGCCGTTGTCCCATGTGTTCGAGCGCGCCTGGTCGTTTTACATCATGCATACTGGTGCGCAAAATGTGTATCTGACCGACACCAATTTGGTGCGTAATGCAATGCAGGCTGTCTCTCCAACAGTGATGTGCGCGGTGCCGCGTTTCTACGAAAAAGTGTACAGCGCCATTCACGAAAAAGTCGCACAGGCTCCCTGGTATCGCCGCGCGTTGTTTAACTGGGCTATTGCGCAGGGCCGCAAAACGTTTCTGGCGCGTGTGTCAGGTTCCTTGCGCTCGCCGCTGCATGCGCTACTTCATCGTTTAGCCGATCGGCTGGTGCTAACGAAGCTGCGCCAACTGCTTGGCGGTAAAATTCGCTTTATGCCTGCGGCAGGGGCGCATCTGGATGAAAATATCATTCTGTTTTTCCAGTCGATGGGCATACGCATTATTTACGGTTACGGCATGACAGAAACGTGCGCCACGGTATCGTGTTGGGAAGCGAATAACGTGCGGCTGGGCTCGATCGGGACGCCGCTACCGGGCATTGAAGTGCGCATTGGCGACGAAAACGAAATACAGGTGCGCGGCGCTACGCTGATGCGCGGTTATTTCCGCCGTCCGCAGGAAACGGCTGATGCATTCACCGAGGATGGCTGGCTGAAAACGGGCGATGCCGGAAAACTGGACGTGCAGGGTAATTTGTATATCACTGAGCGGCTAAAAGATCTGATGAAAACGTCAGGCGGAAAATACATCGCACCGCAGCATCTGGAAGGCACGCTGGGGCAAGATCGCTTTATTGAGCAGGTGGCTGTGATTGCCGATGCCCGCAAATACGTTTCTGCGCTGATTGTCCCCTGTTTTGAAGCGCTGGAAGAGTACGCAGTATCTGCCAATCTCAAATATCACGATCGTCTCGAACTGCTACGCCACAGTCATATTATCGAGTTGTTCGAGCAACGCTTGCGCGAAATGCAAAAAGAGTTGTCGCGCGTAGAGCAGGTAAAACGCTTTACTTTGCTGGCGACCCCTTTCTCCATGGAGAGTGGTGAGTTGACGCCGACGTTGAAACTGCGGCGTAAGATCATCGCACAGCGCTATCAACTGGAAATTGATGCCATGTACGGCGAGTGAAATAACGGCAATAAGCGGCGGGCGGTCTACACAAAATTTTAACTTTTTTGATGAAAATTTCCCGCTGCAATTCTCTGTCATCGCGGAATAATCACCATCTGCGATGACGACGTTCAGCGTTTTATCTTAAGCGAATCCCTTCTGACGGTGTAAACCCGTTTCCTGTTATCACATCCTCTCGATTCCCTCGTTTGCCTGTGTCATCGTCTAACGTTATGGTAATCGGCTATATTCAAATTCTGGATAAGACAATGACGCGTGTCGCGCTGCCATGGCCGTGCAGCGATGCCGCTCTCAGAACGAAAAGAGGCAATCCCATGGAGATGTTGTCAGGCGCCGAGATGGTGGTTCGATCGTTGATCGATCAGGGCGTGAAATATGTGTTCGGGTATCCGGGCGGTGCAGTATTGGATATTTACGATGCGCTACACACCGTGGGCGGCATTGATCATATCTTGGTGCGTCACGAGCAGGGTGCAGTGCACATGGCAGATGGCTACGCGCGTGCCACTGGCGATGTTGGCGTAGTGCTGGTCACGTCTGGTCCAGGTGCCACCAATGCCATTACCGGCATTGCCACTGCTTACATGGACTCCATCCCACTCGTGGTGTTGTCTGGACAGGTGGCGACTTCGCTTATCGGTTACGACGCGTTCCAAGAGTGCGACATGGTCGGTATTTCGCGCCCGGTCGTGAAGCACAGCTTTCTGGTCAAGCAGGCCGAAGATGTGCCAACGGTGTTGAAGAAGGCTTTCTATCTGGCATCAAGCGGGCGTCCCGGGCCGGTGGTGGTGGATTTGCCGAAAGATGTCATGAACCCGGCGAACAAGCTGCCTTATCTTTATCCCGATGCGGTCACGATGCGCTCTTACAATCCCACCATTCAGGGACATAAAGGGCAAATTCGTCGTGCGCTGCAAACCTTGTTAAGTGCGCAATCGCCGGTTATCTATGCGGGCGGGGGCGTGATCAATGCGCAGTGCCATGAGGAACTGCGCCAACTGGCAGAGCGTTTGAACCTTCCGGTGACCAACTCCCTCATGGGATTGGGCGGTTTTCCGGGCACGCACCGCCAGTGTCTGGGCATGCTTGGGATGCACGGCACTTATGAAGCCAATATGGCGATGCATAACGCAGACGTGATATTTGCTGTCGGTGTCCGTTTTGACGATCGCACGACCAACAATCTGGCGAAGTACTGCCCGAACGCCACTGTGCTGCATATCGATATCGATCCTGCTTCTATCTCGAAAACGGTTAACGCTGATATTCCTATTGTCGGCGACGCTCGGCAGGTGCTGGCGCTGATGTTGGAATTGCTGGATCAAGGCGAAACGCAGCAGAATTTTGACGCGCTGCGCGACTGGTGGCAGCGCATTGAGCAGTGGCGAGCGCGCCAATGCCTGAAATACCCGTTGGATAGTGAGAAGATCAAGCCGCAGGCGGTGATTGAAACCTTGCATCGTTTAACAGAGGGCAAGGCCTATGTGGCATCGGACGTGGGGCAGCACCAGATGTTCGCCGCACTTTACTATCCGTTCGATCTGCCGCGCCGCTGGGTCAACTCCGGCGGTCTCGGCACCATGGGATTTGGTCTGCCCGCGGCACTTGGCATCAAGCTCGCATTGCCGGAAGAGACGGTCATTTGCGTGACGGGTGATGGGAGTATCCAGATGAACATTCAGGAGCTCTCTACGGCGCTGCAGTATGATTTACCTGTCGTGGTGGTTAACCTTAACAACCGCTTCCTCGGTATGGTGAAGCAGTGGCAGGATATGATCTATTCAGGGAGACATTCCAACTCCTACATGGAGTCGCTGCCGGACTTCGTCAAACTGGCGGAAGCTTATGGGCATGTTGGCATCGCCATTACGTCGCCGCAGGAATTGGAAAGCAAGCTGAGTGAAGCACTGGCGGTGAAAAGTCGGCTGGTGTTCGTTGATATCAGCATCGACAGCAGTGAGCACGTTTATCCTATGCAGGTCCGCGGTGGCGGCATGGATGAAATGTGGTTAAGCAAAACGGAGAGGACCTGATCATGCGCCGGATTTTATCTGTGTTATTGGAAAATGAATCTGGGGCATTGTCGCGCGTTGTCGGCCTGTTTTCCCAGCGTGGATATAATATCGAAAGCCTGACGGTCGCACCGACCGACGATCCGACGCTGTCGCGTATGACTATTCAGACAGTGGGCGATGCCAAGGTCATCGAACAAATTGAAAAGCAATTGCATAAGTTAGTTGATGTGTTGCGCGTGAGCGAACTGGGGCAAGGCTCTCACGTTGAACGTGAAATCATGTTGGTGAAATTGCAGGCTACGGGCTATGGCCGGGAAGAAGTGAAGCGCAGCACGGAAATTTTTCGTGGACAGATTGTGGATGTTACCGCCACGCTTTACACCGTACAGTTGGCAGGCACCAGTGACAAACTGGATGCATTCTTGAGTGCAGTGCGTGATGTGGCTGAAATTGTCGAAGTCGCCCGTTCTGGTATCGTTGGCGTGTCGCGCGGCGACAAGATTATGCGCTAAATTCCCCTGCGCTGATCTATGATAAAGAGGCTCACTGTGTAGGTGAGCCTTTTATTTTTGTCCCTATAACCCTGAATAACAATAAAGCGGTTGCTGATTGCCAGCTTCTGCGGTTAGATCTATGTGATATCCTTTCTTAAAATAGGGATACCTTTATTTTTTATTATCCAGCTTATTAAAGGGGCTAACGTGAAACTGGATGAAATCGCGCGCCTTGCGGGCGTTTCACGCACTACCGCCAGCTACGTTATTAATGGCAAAGCCAAACAATATCGCGTCAGCGATAAAACCGTAGAAAAAGTGATGTCGGTGGTGCGTGAGCACAATTATCATCCTAATGCGGTGGCTGCTGGATTACGCGCTGGGCGTACCCGTTCTATCGGGCTGGTGATTCCGGATCTGGAAAATACCAGTTACACCAAAATTGCTAATTATCTTGAGCGTCAGGCTCGTCAGCGCGGTTATCAACTGTTGATTGCGTGTTCTGAAGATCAGCCGGATAATGAAATGCGCTGTATTGAACATCTGCTACAACGTCAGGTTGATGCCATTATCGTATCGACGGCGCTCCCACCAGAGCATCCTTTCTACCAGCGTTGGGCTGGGGATAGTTTGCCGATTATCGCGCTGGATCGCGCGTTGGATCGCGAACACTTTACCAGCGTTGTGGGAGCGGATTGTGAAGATGCGGAAATGCTGGCGCAAGAACTGCGCAAGATCCCAGCGGAGTCGGTGCTTTATTTAGGGGCGCTGCCGGAGCTTTCTGTGAGTTTCTTGCGCGAACAAGGGTTTCGTATGGCATGGGCAGAAGATCCGCGCCAGGTGAATTTCCTTTATGCCAACAGCTACGAACGTTCGGCGGCAGCGGCGGCATTTGAAGAGTATCTGCAGCATCACCCCATGCCGCAGGCGCTGTTCACTACCTCGTTTCCTCTGTTACAAGGGGTGATGGACATTACCCTGAAGCAGAGCGGGCGGTTGCCGAATAATTTGGCAATTGCTACCTTCGGTGACAACGAACTGCTGGATTTCCTCGAATGCCCAGTGTTGTCTGTGGCGCAGCGTCATCGCGAAGTGGCCGAGCGGGTGTTGGAGTTGGTGCTGGCAAGTCTAGACGAACCGAAGAAACCTAAGCCCGGTTTGACGCGCATTCGGCGCAGTCTCTACCGGCGTGGCTCACTCAGTCGCCGCTGATTTGGGATTGTTCCTAATAAAAAGCCATCCTGCATTGGGATGGCTTTTTTGTGCCTGCGTTTAGTGACAGTCTCGGTGGTGGCTTGGGTTTCAGCCCGGCACAGCAACACGAAACAGGCGACGACAATAGTCGAGAAAGTAACCGTAGGCGACACCCATCACCATAGATACCAGAACGTTACTGGTCACTGCGGCCACGATCTGCTGCGGGTTGGCGCCAATAGACCACAGAATGGCAACATACACCGGGGATTGAAAGCTGACGTAGGCAAACAGGTCTGCCAGATTTTTTACCCAAGTACCATGCGTGACATAACGCTGAGACAGACGCAGGATGCGATCGCGGTAGAGGCCATAGGGCCAGGCAATAACAATGTTAACGGGGATCGACACCAACCGCGAAGAAAGTGACTGTTGGAAGCTCATGCCGGACAGCAAGATCTCAATTAGCATACCCGTTATAAAACAGTAGATTACCATAGCGAATGTGTCCGCCACCGCACTGCGTAACCGGGATTCAGGAGAGAACATGCAGAGAGACTCCATTATGCAGTTAATTGGGTAAAATGCAGTTAATTGTGTTGATGTATTTTATGTGCGTAGTGTACTTCACTGGATGCATGACTTGTAAGTAGCGATTAATTTTTATTTTTCCATGCTTTTTTCTTATGGGCGCTACTTTATAGAAGAAAGGTGACACGGCGGTTTATTAAGCGCGGTACTGAAGTAAATTTTGTTTATAAACAATGAATTATGTTTTTGTGATTGGATGTGCGTTTTGCCGTAGGTAAATCTCCCCTCTTGAATCAAAATAACAGTGCTGTAGGAGTGGGTTTTAGGAATACTCTTATAATATAATAATTAACCAGCGCACTTAGTTGTTAACGGTAAAAGCCCTTAATTGTTTTTCGTAACCTTAAATAAAAAAATTGGCAGCATCATCGTTAAAAAGAAAATAGAATAGTTCACCAGCATCATTTTGAGTTGGGAATGGGTTGACCGATTTTTCGGGTAAAAAACGTAACCACTCTTCTGTGGCGGAAAGCAGTGTAGGCATTACGCTCAGTACGGGTTACGGGCGCCTGATGTGAAGACAAAGGCGCAAGCGCTTTATGATTAATGGTAAATTTAAGTAAAAATGAGAAATTATTACTCTTTCTTTCTAATTGTTTATCCAGAAATAAATTTTCCTCAAATTTTCATGGCGTTAATCCCCCTTAATTTTCGGCTTTTATTCCTTTTTAACGCATTCATATCCATCTTGAGGCAGAAATAATTCCAAAGCGCGCCCGCTCTGGCTTGACAAGGTTTTCATACCCTCCGTAAACTCTTCAATGTGGGAATTTGTGGGATAAAGTGGTGAAAAGGGTAATGAAGGGGTAACTCGAGCATGTTTCGTGGGGCTACGCTGATTAACCTCGACAGTAAAGGTCGGCTTGCCGTTCCAACCCGTTATCGGGAAACGCTGTCAGAGACATCGCAAGGTCAGATGGTTTGCACCATTGATCTCCATCAGCCCTGTCTGCTGCTTTACCCCCTGCCTGAGTGGGAAGTGATTGAACAAAAGTTGTCACGTCTGTCGAGCATGAATCCCGCTGAGCGCCGCGTACAGCGGTTACTGTTGGGGCATGCCAGTGAGTGTCAGATGGACAATGCCGGGCGTCTGCTTATTGCCAGTACGCTACGGCAACATGCGAGCCTGACGAAAGAAGTGATGCTGGTCGGCCAGTTCAACAAATTTGAACTGTGGGATGAGCAGGCCTGGTATCAACAGGTCAAGGACGATATCGACGCTGAGCAATCCTCTGAGGCTCCGTTGTCGGAGAGATTGCAGGATTTATCACTGTAGTCATGCTGAAAGAAATACATGCCGGAAAACTATAAACATACCACTGTGCTGTTGGACGAAGCGGTTAATGGCCTCAATATCCGCGCTGACGGCACATACATTGATGGCACGTTTGGCCGTGGTGGTCATTCGAAGCTGATCCTTTCCCGTCTCGGACCGGAAGGACGCCTTGTGGCTATCGATCGCGATCCCCAGGCTATTGCAGCAGCAGAGACGATTCAAGATTCACGCTTTTCTATTATTCACGGACCTTTTTCATCACTGGCTAGCTATGTGGATACGCTGGGATTAACCGGGCGTATTGACGGCGTGCTGCTGGATTTGGGCGTATCTTCACCCCAGCTAGACGATCCGGAACGCGGTTTTTCCTTTATGCGTGATGGCCCGTTAGACATGCGTATGGACCCAACGCGCGGGCAGTCAGCAGCTCAATGGCTTCAAACTGCGGAAGCCGACGACATTGTTTGGGTATTGAAAACCTTTGGCGAAGAACGTTTTGCCAAGCGCATTGCACGCGCGATTGTTGAGCGTAGTCGCACGGAGCCGATGACGCGTACGCGTGAGTTGGCAGAGTTGATTGCGGCGGCGAGCCCAGTGAAGGAACGACATAAGCATCCGGCGACACGTAGCTTTCAGGCGATCCGTATCTATATCAACAGTGAACTGGACGAGATTGAACAAGCGCTTAACGGCGCACTGACGGTGCTGGCACCGCAAGGTCGCCTGTCGGTAATCAGTTTTCATTCGCTGGAAGATCGTATTGTGAAGCGCTTTATGCGTCATCACAGCCGCGGGCCGCAGGTGCCGGCAGGTATACCGTTAACTGAAGCGCAATTGCGTGCGCAAGGCGGTCAAACGCTGAAAACGGTCAGTAAGATGATGCCGCCTGAAGCAGAAGTAGCAGAAAACCCGAGAGCACGCAGTTCCGTTTTACGTATCGCGGAACGGCTACCGGAATGATAAGCAATGAGCGGCACAGCCTGGCGGGTATCATTGGTCAGGACATTCTTCGTCACGGCAAGTTGCCGTTGTTGCTGCTGATTGCTTCGTTGGTTTCCGCTGTGTTGGTGGTGACCACCGCACATAAAACGCGCCTGCTGACGGCGCAGCGGGAACAGTTGTTATTGGAGCGAGATGCGCTGGATATCGAATGGCGCAACTTGATTCTGGAAGAGAACGCTTTAGGCGATCACAGCCGGGTGGAGCGTATCGCGACAGAGAAACTGCATATGGGTCATGTAGACCCCGCGCAGGAAAATATCGTAGTCAAACAGTGAGTCTGGTTGAACATGAGAGCATAGGTATCCATTTGGCATGAAAGCAGCGCGCACAGGAAAGTTGAAACGACAGGAAGATAAAGCCAGCTTTGTGAGCTGGCGTTTTGCGTTGCTTTGTTCAGGTATCTTGCTCGCGATGGTGGGACTGATGTTGCGCACCGCCTATTTACAGGTGATCAACCCAGATAAACTGGTGCGTGAAGGGGATATGCGTTCTCTGCGCGTGCAGGAAGTGCCTACCGCGCGCGGTATGATAAGCGATCGCGCTGGGCGCCCGCTGGCGGTCAGCGTGCCTGTCAATGCTATCTGGGCCGATCCGAAAGAGCTCAATGAACACGGTGGCGTGTCGCTGGATACCCGTTGGAAAGCACTTTCTGATGCGTTGGATCTGCCGCTGGATCAGATGGCGGCAAAAATTAACGCCAATCCGAAAGGGCGCTTTGTCTATCTTGCCCGTCAGGTAAATCCTGCTATCGGTGAGTACGTTCACAAACTTAAGCTGCCTGGCATTTATCTGCGTCAGGAATCACGCCGCTATTACCCTGCAGGTCAGGTGACATCGCACCTGATCGGTTTTACCAATATTGACGGGCAGGGAATTGAAGGGGTTGAAAAAAGCTTTGACCGCTGGTTGACCGGGCAACCGGGTGAGCGCACGGTGCGTAAAGACCGCTTTGGTCGCGTGATTGAGGATATCTCTTCCGTTGATAGTCAGGCTGCTCACAATCTGATGCTGAGCATTGATGAGCGTTTGCAGGCGCTGGTCTATCGCGAACTGAATAATGCGGTCGCATTCAACAATGCGGAAGCTGGCACAGCTGTGCTGGTGGATGTCAATACGGGTGAAGTGTTGGCAATGGCCAACAGCCCATCATATAACCCGAACAATTTATCGGGAACCCCCGCCGACGTCATGCGTAATCGCGCCATTACCGACATTTTTGAACCTGGTTCAACGGTAAAACCGATGGTGGTGATGACGGCACTGCAACGTAACGTGGTCAAAGAAAACAGCCTGCTCAATACGTTGCCCTATTACATCAACGGTCATGAGATCAAAGACGTTGCGCGTTATGCGGAATTGACACTGACCGGGGTATTACAGAAGTCGAGTAACGTCGGAGTTTCACGTCTGGCGTTAGCGATGCCCTCCTCAGCGCTGGTAGACACTTACTCGCGTTTTGGTTTGGGAAAAGCGACCAATTTGGGGTTGGTCGGAGAAAGCAGTGGCTTATATCCTCAAAAACAACGGTGGTCTGACATAGAGAGGGCCACCTTTTCTTTTGGCTATGGATTGATGGTAACGCCGCTGCAACTGGCTCGCGTCTACGCCACAATCGGTAGCTATGGCATCTATCGTCCGCTCTCTATCACCAAGGTCGATCCGCCGGTGCCGGGTGAACGTATCTTTGCCGAACCCATCGTGAGAACGGTGGTACATATGATGGAAAGCGTTGCTCTGCCGGGTGGCGGGGGAACCAAAGCGGCGATTAAGGGATACCGTATCGCCATTAAAACCGGTACGGCGAAAAAGGTCGGGCCGGATGGCAAATATATCAACAAATACATTGCCTACACCGCAGGTGTTGCACCTGCCAGCAACCCGCGCTTTGCGCTGGTGGTGGTCATTAACGATCCGAAAGCTGGGAATTACTATGGTGGCTCCGTTTCTGCACCTGTATTCGGTGCCATCATGGGGGGCGTACTGCGCACCATGAACATTGAGCCAGATGCGCTGCCTGCGGGCGACAAAAATGATTTTGTGATTAACCAAAAAGAGGTTTCAGGTGGCAGATCGTAATTTGTGCGATTTACTGGCACCGTGGGTGCAAGATGTCCCACCGCGCCAACTGCGGGAAATGACGCTCGACAGTCGCGTTGCTGCGGCTGGCGATCTGTTTGTGGCCGTGGTTGGCCACAGTGCAGACGGGCGTCGCTATATTCCTCAGGCCATTGCGCAAGGGGTTGCGGCTGTTGTTGCTGAGGCAGAAGGTGAAGCTGCCGATGGTGCCGTGCGAGAAATGCACGGTGTTCCGGTCGTGTATCTGAGTAATCTGAACCAGCGTTTATCCGCGCTGGCTGGGCGTTTTTATCAGCAGCCTGCAGAAAAATTACGGCTGGTTGGGGTGACCGGCACAAATGGAAAAACCACCACCACACAGCTGTTAGCTCAATGGAGCCAACTGCTGGGAGATACCAGTGCTGTCATGGGCACGGTGGGTAACGGTCTGCTGGGGCACGTTAATCCTACAGCGAATACGACCGGTTCGGCAGTAGACGTACAGCATGTACTGCATCAGTTAGTGGAACAAGGCGCGACCTTTGCAGCGATGGAAGTTTCCTCGCATGGATTAGTACAACATCGCGTTGCTGCGTTGCCGTTCGCTGCGGCGGTTTTCACCAATCTGAGTCGCGATCATCTTGATTATCATGGTGATATGGAAAGCTATGCTGCTGCTAAGTGGTCTTTGTTTTCAGAACACAAGGTTGGTCAGGCGATCATTAATGCTGACGATGAAGTCGGACAACGCTGGTTGGCACAGTTGCCGGATGCCGTGGCAGTGACACTGCACAATAATCTGGTTCCGGGCTGCCGTGGTCGCTGGCTAAAAGCCACTGCCGTCGATTATCACGACGAAGGCGCGTCGATTGCGTTTGATTCGATGTGGGGCCGTGGCCGTATCGAAAGCCGCCTTATCGGTGAATTTAACGTCAGCAATCTGCTAATGGCGCTGGCAACGTTACTTTCTCTGGGCTATCCGCTGGATAGATTGACTGAAACGGGCGCACAATTGCAGCCGGTTTGTGGCCGGATGGAAGTGTTTAAAGCACCCGGTAAGCCTACGGTAATCGTGGATTACGCCCATACGCCGGATGCGTTGGAAAAAGCGCTGGCGGCAGCACGTCCGCATTGTAAAGGTCAACTGTGGTGTGTGTTTGGTTGTGGCGGCGATCGTGATAAAGGTAAGCGCCCACTTATGGGGGCTATCGCAGAGCAACTGGCTGACCGTGTTGTGGTGACGGACGATAACCCACGTAGTGAAGAGCCGCAGGCTATCGTGAAAGACATTCTTGCCGGTCTGGTGGATGCCGGACGGGTACTGGCGGTTCATGGTCGCGCCGAAGCGGTGACCAGCGCCATTATGCAGGCAAAAGCAGATGATATGGTGCTGATTGCAGGTAAGGGCCACGAGGATTATCAACTGGTGGGTAACCAGCGTCTCGATTATTCCGATCGCGTCACTGCCGCACGTTTGCTGGGGGTGATCGCATGATTCGCGTCACGTTGCAGCAATTGTCTACAGCGCTAAATGCCACCCTCCTCGGTGAAGATGTTGCTGTGGATACGGTGTGCACCGACACGCGAAAATTGACGCAGGGTTGCCTGTTTATCGCCCTGCGCGGTGAAAAGTTTGATGCTCATGATTATGCTCATCAAGCCGTACGCGGCGGCGCGGCAGCGCTATTGGTGAGTAAGCACTTACCTATCGACGTGCCGCAACTGTTGGTGGGGGATACTCGCCTGGCCTTGGGGGAATTAGGTGCCTGGATGCGTCGTCAATCTTCTGCGCGCGTGGTGGCATTGACCGGTTCTTCTGGGAAAACCTCTGTCAAAGAGATGACGGCGGCGATTTTGCGCCAGTGTGGTGATGTGCTCTATACCGACGGCAACTTTAACAACGATATCGGCGTGCCGTTGACGTTGTTGCGCCTCACGCTTGAGCATCGCTTTGCAGTGATTGAACTGGGTGCTAACCATATCGGTGAGATTGCCTACACCACTAGTTTGGTTCGCCCCGATAGCGCCCTGGTGAATAACCTGGCGGCAGCGCATCTGGAGGGGTTTGGATCGCTGGAGGGTGTGGCGCGTGCCAAAGGGGAAATCTTTAACGGTTTGCCCACCAAGGGTATTGCGGTGATCAACGCCGACAGTAATGACCTGACTCGCTGGCACGAGGTGCTGCGTGATAAAACCGTATGGCAATTTTCGCCTCAGCAAGGTGAAAACACGGACTATTACGCCACAGATATTCGCAGCGAAGGCGCAGGCACCGTATTTGAATTACATACGCCGTTCGGCTCGCAGGGCGTCACAGTGCCGCTGCCGGGCAGACATAACGTGGCTAATGCGCTGGCAGCAGCGGCATTGGCGATGTCTGTGGGCGCAGGGCTGCAGCAGGTGAAAGATGGACTGGCGCAGCTCAAGGCTGTGCCGGGACGGTTGTTTCCCATCACGCTTGCAGCGAACAAATTGCTGTTGGATGACAGCTATAACGCCAACGTGGGGTCTATGACGGCGGCAGTACACACACTGGCCGAAATGCCGGGCTACCGTGTTTTGGTCGTGGGGGACATGGGTGAACTGGGTGAGGATGCCGAAGCGTGCCACCAGCAGGTGGGCGAGGCCGCCCGTGATGCCGGTATCGATGCTGTGTTGAGCATCGGCACATTGAGCCAGACAATTAGCCTCGCCAGCGAACGTGGTGAACATTTTTCCGATCGGGCGGCGTTGGTAGCGCGTTTGCAAACGTTGCTGTCTGCGCATGCCACGATCAGCATTTTAGTGAAAGGCTCCCGGAGTTCTGCCATGGAGCACGTGGTACACGCATTACAGGAGAATGCAGCATGTTAGTGTGGCTGGCCGAACATTTGGTCAAGTTTTATTCCGGCTTTAACGTCTTCTCTTATTTGACGTTTCGCGCCATTGTCAGCCTGCTGACCGCGTTAGTGATCTCCTTATGGATGGGGCCGCATCTGATCGCCTGGCTGCAAAAATTACAGATCGGACAAGTGGTACGCAACGAGGGGCCAGAATCTCATTTTAGTAAACGTGGCACACCCACAATGGGTGGCGTCATGATCCTGGCGGCGATCATTGTTTCGGTATTGCTGTGGTCCAATTTGTCTAACCCGTATGTGTGGTGTGTGCTGCTGGTGCTGCTGGGCTACGGCATTGTGGGGTTCGTTGATGATTACCGTAAAGTGGTGCGTAAAGACACCAAGGGACTGATTGCGCGCTGGAAATATTTTTGGCAATCAGTGATCGCGCTGGCGGTGGCTTTCACCATGTATGCCATTGGTAAAGACACGCCGGCCACACAGTTGGTGGTGCCCTTCTTTAAAGATGTGATGCCACAACTGGGTCTGCTCTACATTTTGCTGACCTACTTTGTCATTGTTGGCACCAGTAACGCGGTAAACCTTACAGACGGTCTGGATGGTCTGGCGATCATGCCGACAGTATTTGTCGCGGCTGGTTTTGCACTGGTGGCGTGGGCGACGGGGAACATGAATTTCGCCGGCTATCTGCATATTCCTTATATTCGCCACGCCAGTGAACTGGTGATTGTCTGTACGGCGATTGTGGGGGCAGGGCTGGGCTTCCTGTGGTTTAACACTTACCCGGCACAAGTGTTTATGGGGGATGTTGGTTCACTTGCCCTCGGTGGCGCGTTGGGGACCATTGCTGTCCTGCTGCGTCAGGAATTCTTGCTGGTGATTATGGGCGGGGTGTTCGTGGTTGAAACCCTGTCAGTAATCCTTCAGGTCGGTTCATTCAAGCTACGCGGACAGCGTATTTTTCGTATGGCACCGATTCACCACCACTATGAACTTAAAGGTTGGCCAGAGCCGCGCGTGATTGTGCGTTTTTGGATTATTTCGCTGATGCTGGTGCTCATTGGCCTGGCAACGCTGAAGGTACGGTAACACTATGATGGACTATCAGGGTAAAAACGTTGTCATCATTGGCCTGGGCATCACCGGGCTTTCCTGCGTTGATTTCTTCCTGACGCGCGGTGTGACGCCGCGCGTTGTGGATACCCGTGTTAGTCCGCCTGGTTTGGATAAGTTACCGGCGCAAGTTGATCGGCATCTTGGATCGTTAAATGAAGACTGGCTGTTAGCGGCAGATCTGATCGTTGCCAGCCCCGGCATTGCGCTAGCGACACCCGCATTGGCAGATGCGGCTACCGCAGGTGTGGAGATCGTGGGTGACATTGAGCTGTTCTGCCGCGAAGCGCAGGCACCTATTGTGGCCATTACCGGTTCCAACGGTAAAAGTACAGTTACTACGCTGGTCGGTGAAATGGCTAAGGCGGCCGGTTGGTCGGTAGGTGTTGGCGGAAATATTGGCCTGCCTGCGCTGACGTTGCTCAAGCAGCCGTGCCAACTGTACGTGCTGGAACTGTCGAGCTTCCAGTTGGAAACGACGTCTAGTCTACGTGCTGCGGCTGCCACCATTCTCAATGTGACAGAAGACCATACCAACCGTTACCCGTTTGGTATCCAGCAGTATCGCGCTGCCAAGCTACGTATCTATGACAATGCACAGGTGTGTGTTGTGAACGCAGATGACGCGCTGACCATGCCCATTAGAGGTGCGGATGCACGCTGCATTAGTTTTGGTGTTGATGTGGGGGACTATCACCTCAATACCCAGCAGGGCGAAACCTGGCTGCGCGTTAAAGGCGAGAGGGTGTTGAATACCAAAGAGATTTCTCTAGTCGGCCAGCATAATCATACCAATGCGCTGGCTGCGTTGGCGTTGGCGGATGCGGTGGGTATTCCTCGCGCACCGGCGCTGACGGCGCTCACCACGTTTACCGGTTTGCCGCACCGTTTTCAATGTGTATGGCAGCGTAATGGTGTGCGCTGGATTAATGATTCTAAAGCGACCAACGTTGGCAGTACCGAGGCTGCACTCAACGGGTTGCAAGTGAAAGGCACGCTGCATTTGCTCCTGGGAGGCGATGGCAAGTCGGCCGATTTTTCTCCGCTGCTGCGCTATTTCCAAGGCGACAATATTCGCCTCTACTGCTTTGGGCGTGATGGTGCACAACTGGCTGCACTACGCCCCGAGATTGCCGAGCAAACCGAGACCATGGAGCAGACGATGCGCTTGATTGCTGCACGCGTGGTACCGGGAGATTTGGTGCTGTTGTCACCGGCGTGTGCCAGCCTCGATCAGTTCAAGAGTTTTGAACACCGCGGTGATGAGTTCGCCCGTTTGGCGGAGGAGCTTGGCTAATGCGTTTTATTGGGCTGTCAGTGGTTGAACGACTGAAAGGCTGGGTCATGGGGACGCGGGAGAGCGATGTGCAGAGCATCGTGATGTATGACCGCACCCTGCTCTGGCTGACGTTCGGGCTGGCAGTCATCGGGTTCGTCATGGTGACATCAGCGTCGATGCCCGTGGGGCAACGGCTAACCGGTGACCCGTTCTTTTTTGCCAAGCGTGACGCATTCTATCTTGGCCTGGCGTTCGCATTAGCGCTGATCACCATGCGCGTGCCAATGGAAGTGTGGCAGCGTTACAGCCCGATATTGCTGTTGGCTTCATTGGTGATGCTGCTGGTGGTGTTGGTCGTGGGCAGTTCGGTGAACGGCGCCTCGCGTTGGATTGCTTTGGGCCCACTGCGTGTGCAGCCAGCGGAACTGTCTAAGTTGGCGCTGTTTTGCTACATCTCCAGCTACATGGTGCGCAAAGTGGAGGAAGTACGTAACAACTTTTGGGGCTTTTGCAAACCGATGGGGGTGATGGTGGTGTTGGCCGTGCTGCTACTGGCACAGCCAGACTTGGGAACGGTGGTGGTGCTGTTTATTACCACACTGGCGATGCTGTTTCTGGCCGGTGCCAAACTGTGGCAGTTTCTCGCCATCATTGGTTGCGGCATCTTTGCGGTGGGGTTGCTGATTGTGGCAGAACCTTATCGTATACGCCGTGTGACCTCGTTCTGGAACCCTTGGGACGATCCGTTCGGCGTTGGCTACCAGCTAACCCAGTCTCTGATGGCGTTTGGCCGCGGTGAGTTGTGGGGGCAAGGGTTAGGAAATTCGGTGCAAAAACTGGAGTATTTGCCAGAGGCGCACACGGACTTTATTTTTTCGATTTTAGGTGAAGAGCTCGGCTATATCGGTGTGGTTTTGGCGCTGTTAATGATATTCTTCGTCGCTTTTCGGGCCATGTCCATCGGCAAGCGTGCACTGGAGATTGATCAGCGCTTTTCCGGCTTTTTAGCGTGCGCTATCGGTATCTGGTTTAGTTTCCAAACATTGGTAAACGTCGGTGCTGCTGCGGGAATGTTGCCTACCAAAGGGCTGACGCTGCCGTTAATCAGTTACGGTGGTTCGAGTTTGATCATCATGTCGACCGCGATCGTACTGTTGTTGCGGATTGACTTTGAGACGCGCCTGACCAAGGCGCAGGCGTTCACGAGGAGTGCCAAATGAGTGGCGAAGGTAAGCGCTTGATGGTGATGGCAGGCGGCACCGGAGGACATGTCTTTCCGGGGCTGGCAGTCGCACATCATTTGATGGCGCAGGGTTGGCAGGTTCGCTGGCTGGGAACCGCCGATCGCATGGAAGCTGATTTGGTGCCAAAAAATGGCATTGAGATTGATTTTATTAGTATTTCTGGCTTACGTGGCAAAGGTATTGCGGCGCAACTGTGTGCACCATTGCGTATTTATCGCGCTGTGCGTCAGGCGCAAACGATCATGAAACGCTACCAGCCCGACGTGGTGTTGGGCATGGGGGGGTATGTTTCTGGGCCGGGCGGCTTGGCCGCGTGGCTGTGTGGTATTCCGGTAGTGCTGCATGAACAAAATGGTATTGCTGGATTAACCAACCGTTGGCTGTCGCGCATTGCGCGCAAGGTTTTACAGGCTTTCCCCGGCGCGTTTCCCAACGCTGATGTGGTGGGTAACCCGGTTCGTACAGATGTGTTGGCGTTGCCTGCACCCGATGAGCGTTTAGCAGGGCGTGAAGGCCCGATCCGTGTGTTGGTGGTGGGCGGAAGCCAAGGTGCGCGGGTATTAAACCGCACGATGCCGGACGTTGCCGCACGGCTCGGTGCTAACGTCACTGTCTGGCACCAGACGGGCAAAGGCGCTTTGGCAGAGGTGCAGCAGGCTTACGCATTGGCGGGGGCACCGCAGCACAAAATCACTGAGTTTATTGACGATATGGCGCAAGCCTATAGCTGGGCCGATGTGGTGGTGTGCCGCTCCGGTGCGCTGACTGTCAGTGAGATTGCAGCAGCCGGTTTGCCTGCGCTGTTTGTACCATTCCAACACAAAGACCGGCAGCAATATTGGAATGCGCTGCCGTTGGAGCAAGCGGGAGCCGCCAAAATTATTGAGCAGTCTGCATTGAGTGTGGATGCTGTGAGTGATGTGCTATCCGGTTGGGATCGCGCCACATTACGTGACATGGCGCAGCGCGCACGTTCCGCTGCGAGGCCGGATGCCACCGAACGTGTGGCCGCAGAAGTGGCAGCAGCAGCGCGTTAATGCGCGCCTGACTGAGCAGAATGCGTGAGGGTGAACAGGGTTCAGCCCCATGACAAATGAATGAAGTACAAGTGAAAAGGTAGCGGTAGAAAAAGTGAATACACAGCAATTGGCAAAACTGCGTTCCATCGTGCCCGAAATGCATTGCGTGCGGCACATCCATTTTGTCGGCATCGGTGGTGCTGGCATGGGCGGTATTGCCGAAGTGTTAGCGAACGAAGGTTACCACATCAGCGGTTCTGATCTGGCGCCGAATGCGGTGACGCAGCAACTGGCAGCACTGGGGGCGCAGATCTACTTTCATCACCGCCCTGAGAACGTGAAAGATGCCAGCGTCGTGGTGGTATCCAGTGCCATTAGCGCTGATAACCCGGAAATTGTTGCTGCCCACGAAGCGCGTATTCCGGTGATCCGCCGCGCGGAAATGCTGGCTGAATTAATGCGTTTTCGCCACGGTATCGCGATTGCCGGAACACACGGTAAAACCACGACCACTGCGATGGTCGCCAGTATTTATGCCGAGGCAGGTCTGGACCCGACCTTTGTCAACGGCGGGTTGGTGAAAGCTGCAGGTGTGCATGCGCGCTTGGGTTCCAGTCGTTATCTGATTGCGGAAGCCGACGAGAGTGATGCGTCCTTCCTTCATCTGCAACCGATGGTGGCAATTGTCACCAATATCGAAGCAGATCATATGGATACCTATCAGGGCGATTTTGAAAATTTAAAGCAGACGTTCATCAATTTTTTGCACAACCTGCCGTTTTATGGACGGGCTGTGATGTGCGTGGACGACGCGGTGATTCGTGAGTTGCTGCCCAGAGTGGGGCGCCATATCACCACCTACGGGTTTAGCGACGACGCCGATGTGCGCGTAGCCGAGTACCACCAGTCTGGTGCTCAGGGCCACTTTACTCTGGCGCGTCAGGGTAAGCCTTTGTTACAGGTTACGCTTAATGCACCAGGCCGCCATAATGCACTGAACGCAGCGGCGGCAGTGGCAGTGGCGACGGAAGAAGGCATTGACGATGAAGCAATTCTGCGGGCACTGTCGAGCTTCCAGGGAACCGGCCGCCGTTTCGATTTTCTGGGGGAATTTCCTCTGGAAGCGGTCAATGGCAATGAAGGCAGTGTGATGCTGGTGGATGACTATGGCCACCACCCGACAGAAGTGGATGCGACAATTAAAGCGGCCCGTGCCGGTTGGCCGGAAAAACGCATCGTGATGGTGTTTCAGCCACACCGTTTCACGCGTACGCGCGATTTGTATGATGATTTTGCCCACGTGTTGTCGCAAGTGGATGTATTGCTGATGTTGGATGTGTATTCAGCAGGGGAAAGCCCGATCCCAGGAGCCGATAGCCGTTCGTTGTGCCGCACCATTCGTGGGCGTGGCAAAGTCGATCCCATTTTGGTTACCGACCCGGATATGCTGGCTACGCTATTGGCACCGACGTTACAGGATGGCGATCTGGTGTTGATTCAAGGCGCAGGCAATGTTGGCAAGCTGGCGCGTAAACTGGCGGACACCCGCTTACAGCCTCAGGTTGAGGTGTGAGTATGGTAGAGAAGGTCGCAGTGCTGCTAGGCGGAACATCGGCGGAGCGTGAAGTGTCATTGCGTTCTGGGCAAGCAGTGGTTGCCGGGTTAAAAGAGGCTGGGATTGATGCTGAAGCGATTGATCCGCGCGATTTCCCCGTCACGCGTCTGAAAGAGGCGGGATTTAACAAAGTGTTTATCGCGTTGCACGGTCGCGGTGGTGAAGACGGTACGCTACAAGGGGTATTAGAGTTTTTGCAACTACCCTATACCGGCAGCGGTGTGATGGCTTCGGCGCTGACCATGGATAAATGGCGTACCAAGCTGGTGTGGCAGTCGCTGGGATTGCCGATAGCCCCTTATGTGGTCTTAACGCGGGCGCACTATAGCACGTTGACGCCTGAGCAAGTGCAAACTACCTGTGCACACCTCGGACTGCCATTGATGGTGAAACCGAGCCGTGAAGGTTCCAGCGTGGGTATGAGCAAAGTGACTCAGCGGGATGAGTTGCTGAGCGCGCTGGAAACTGCATTTCGCCATGATGATGATGTGCTGGTTGAGAAGTGGCTGAGTGGGCCGGAGTACACGGTGGCGCTGTTGGGAGAGACCGTTCTCCCTTCTATCCGTATCCAGGCGGCTGGCACGTTTTACGATTATGACGCCAAGTACCTTTCGGACGAGACGCAATACTTTTGTCCCAGCGGGTTGGCGCTTGAGCAGGAGCAGGCTATCGGTGAACTGGCGCAAGCGGCCTTTGCGGCATTGGGATGTCGCGGCTGGGGACGGGTTGATCTGATGCTGGATACCGACGGCGCATTTTACCTGCTGGAAGTGAATACGTCGCCAGGCATGACGGATCATAGCCTGGTGCCGATGGCAGCGCGGCAACACGGGATGAGCTTCTCGCAGCTTGTCGCGCAGATCCTGGCCTCGGCTGTTTGATATGTCGCAGGCGGCGCGGAATTTGCGCGGACGCGACGAAGAGCCGAAAGGCGGGCGTCGTAGCAATGGTGGTCAGTTGGCGGGGTTGCTGTTCCTGCTGATGGTGCTGGGCACCATACTGTGGGGCGGCTGGATGGTGTTGCAGTGGATGAAAGATGCCAGCCGGTTACCGCTGTCCCGCTTGGTGGTGACAGGTGAGCGGCACTACACCACCAATGATGATATTCGCCAGGCGATATTGTCGCTGGGTGCACCGGGCACCTTCATGACGCAGGATGTAAACGTTATCCAGCAGCAGATTGAACGTCTGCCGTGGATCAAACAGGCCAGTGTACGAAAACAGTGGCCAGACGAATTAAAGATTCATCTGGTTGAATATGTGCCCGTAGCGCGGTGGAATGATCTGCTTATGGTTGATGCAGAGGGAAATTCCTTCAGTGTGCCAGCAGAGCGCATTGGTAATCGCAAAATGCCGCTGCTGTATGGGCCTGAAGGCAGTGAAGAAGATGTGCTGGAAGGATACCGCACCATGAGTCAGGTGCTGGCGAACAGTAAGCTGACATTAAAAATGGTGGCAATGAGTGCACGGCATTCGTGGCAGTTGGGGCTGGAAGATGACATCCGTCTGGAGTTGGGGCGCGATGAACGGACCCGGCGTTTGGAACGTTTTCTTGAGCTCTACCCGTTATTGCAACGGCAGGCCCAGAATGACAACAAACGTGTTAGCTACGTGGATTTACGCTACGACACTGGTGCCGCGATAGGGTGGGCACCGCCTCTGCTGGATCAGCAGCAGGGAAATGCTCAGCGAAAAGACGTTGATCAAAAAACAGAACGGTAATCAGCAACAGAATCAGGCACAGGCTAAACAACAATGATCAAGTCGACGGACAGAAAACTGGTAGTTGGGCTGGAAATCGGTACAGCAAAAGTGGCTGCGCTGGTAGGGGAGGTTCTGCCCGATGGCATGGTCAATATCATCGGCGTGGGCAGTTGTCCGTCGCGTGGGATGGATAAAGGCGGCGTTAACGATTTGGAGTCCGTTGTAAAATGTGTGCAACGGGCCATCGACCAGGCTGAGCTGATGGCGGATTGTCAAATATCTTCCGTCTATCTGGCGCTGTCGGGCAAACACATCAGTTGCCAGAATGAAATCGGTATCGTGCCGATTTCGGAAGAAGAAGTGACGCAGGATGACGTTGAGAGCGTGGTACACACCGCAAAATCGGTACGTGTACGCGATGAACATCGTATTCT
Source organism: Serratia marcescens (assembly GCA_015548865.1). Classification (GTDB taxonomy): domain Bacteria; phylum Pseudomonadota; class Gammaproteobacteria; order Enterobacterales; family Enterobacteriaceae; genus Symbiopectobacterium; species Symbiopectobacterium marcescens_A. The sequence continues at coordinate 143,771 of JADMXW010000001.1, forward strand.
GCATGTGATTCCGCAAGAGTATGCCATTGATTACCAAGAAGGGATAAAGAATCCGATTGGGCTTTCCGGTGTACGCATGCAGGCAAAGGTGCATTTGATTACCTGCCATAACGATATGGCGAAAAACATTGTCAAAGCTGTAGAGCGCTGCGGTTTGAAAGTGGACCAACTGATTTTCGCCGGCTTGGCTTCCAGCTACGCCGTGCTGACAGAAGATGAGCGCGAACTGGGCGTCTGCGTGGTGGATATTGGCGGCGGCACGATGGATATCGCAGTGTATACCGGCGGTGCGCTGCGCCACACCAAAGTGATCCCTTACGCGGGCAATGTAGTGACGAGCGATATCGCCTATGCGTTTGGCACACCGCCCACGGATGCGGAAGCCATCAAGGTGCGCCATGGCTGTGCATTAGGGGCGATTGTCAGTAAAGACGAGAATCTGGAAGTGCCGAGTGTCGGTGGCCGACCGCCACGCAGTCTGCAACGGCAGACACTGGCTGAAGTGATTGAACCACGTTACACCGAATTGCTTAATTTGGTGAACGATGAAATTTTGCAATTGCAGGAGCAGTTACGTCAACAGGGCGTGAAACACCATCTGGCTGCAGGGATTGTGCTGACGGGGGGGGCCGCTCAGATCGACGGGTTGGTTGAGTGCGCTAAGCGCGTGTTCCACACGCAGGTGCGTATCGGCCAGCCACTGAATATAACAGGCTTAACGGATTATGCGCAGGAGCCCTTCTACTCGACGGCGGTCGGGCTATTGCATTATGGCAAAGAGTCTCACCTGGGCGGTGAGCATGAAGTAGAAAAACGTGGCTCAGTGGGCAATTGGTTTAAACGCATCAGTAGCTGGCTGAGAAAGGAATTTTAATGTTTATCAGAGATCGTATGGCACACTTGACGGTCTCGCGGTACAGGCACAAAACGGAGAGAAATCATGTTTGAACCAATGGAGTTAACCAACGACGCGGTGATTAAAGTCATCGGCGTCGGCGGTGGCGGCGGTAACGCAGTCGAACATATGGTGCGTGAGCGCATCGAAGGTGTCGAATTCTTCGCGGTAAACACCGATGCGCAGGCGCTGCGCAAAACCGCGGTGGGCCAGACTATTCAGATCGGTAGCGGTATCACTAAAGGGCTGGGTGCAGGCGCCAACCCAGAAGTAGGCCGTAACTCGGCAGAAGAAGATCGTGAAGCGCTGCGTGCAGCACTTGACGGTGCCGACATGGTCTTTATCGCCGCGGGCATGGGCGGCGGCACGGGGACTGGTGCCGCGCCTGTGGTTGCCGAAGTTGCAAAAGACCTCGGTATCCTGACGGTTGCGGTGGTGACCAAACCCTTCAACTTTGAAGGTAAAAAACGCATGGCGTTTGCCGAGCAGGGGATTGCCGAGTTGTCCAAGCATGTGGATTCGCTGATCACCATCCCTAACGACAAGCTGCTGAAAGTGCTGGGCCGTGGCATTTCATTACTGGATGCGTTCGGTGCAGCGAACGATGTACTGAAAGGCGCTGTCCAAGGTATTGCAGAACTGATTACCCGTCCGGGCCTGATGAACGTGGACTTTGCTGACGTGCGTACCGTGATGTCAGAAATGGGCTACGCCATGATGGGTTCTGGTGTGGCGCGCGGTGAAGACCGTGCCGAAGAAGCAGCAGAAATGGCGATTTCCAGCCCACTATTGGAAGATATCGACCTGTCTGGCGCACGCGGCGTGCTGGTTAACATCACTGCGGGCTTTGACCTGCGTCTGGACGAGTTTGAAACCGTGGGTAACACCATTCGCGCGTTTGCGTCTGATAATGCTACCGTGGTTATCGGTACGTCACTGGATCCGGACATGAATGACGAACTGCGCGTCACTGTAGTGGCGACCGGTATCGGTATGGACAAGCGCCCGGAAATTACGCTGGTTACCAATAAACAAGCGAGCCAACCGGTCATGGATCACCGTTACCAGCAGCACGGCATGACGCCGTTGACGCAGGAAAAACCGGCGGCCAAGGTAGTTAACGACCAAACGGCACAAACTAACAAAGAGCCCGACTATTTGGATATTCCCGCATTTTTGCGCAAACAAGCGGATTAACCTCCGCCTTGTGATTGGAATCTCCGCTCTTTGTGCTAAACTGTCCCGCCGATCCTGGTGTAAGCTAGGACGGTTGGTTCAGTAACATTGCGAGATAATACGATGATCAAACAACGTACATTAAAGCGTATCGTACAGGCGACGGGCGTCGGTTTGCACACCGGCAAGAAAGTCACGTTGACGATGCGACCAGCACCGGCGAATACCGGGGTCATCTATCGCCGCACTGACTTGAATCCACCGGTTGATTTTCCGGCTGATGCCAAATCCGTGCGTGATACCATGCTCTGTACTTGCCTGGTAAACGAGCATGACGTGCGTATTTCGACGGTGGAACACCTGAACGCCGCCTTGGCGGGGTTGGGTATCGATAACATCGTGATTGATGTTGATGCCCCGGAAATTCCAATTATGGATGGCAGTGCCAGCCCGTTCGTTTACCTGTTGCTTGATGCTGGTATTGAAGAGCTGAACTGTGCCAAAAAATTTGTTCGCATCAAACAGGCAGTGCGTGTTGAAGACGGTGACAAATGGGCAGAACTGACGCCGTATAACGGTTTTAGCCTTGATTTCACAATCGACTTCAATCACCCAGCCATTGATGCAGGCGCACAACGCTATTATCTGGATTTCTCAGCTGATGCGTTTATTCGCCAGATAAGTCGCGCACGTACTTTCGGTTTTATGCGCGATATCGAATACCTACAATCCCGCGGCCTGTGCCTGGGCGGTAGTATGGATTGTGCCATCGTGGTAGACGATTATCGTGTGCTGAACGAAGACGGCCTGCGTTTTGAAGATGAATTTGTGCGTCATAAAATGCTGGATGCCATTGGTGATTTGTTCATGTGTGGTTACAACATCATCGGTGCGTTCTCTGCTTTCAAATCGGGTCATGCGCTAAACAACAAGCTGTTGCAGGCGGTGCTGGCTAAACAGGAAGCGTGGGAATACGTTACCTTTGAAAATGAGCGTGAAGTGCCGCTGGCGTTCAAAGCACCTTCTACGGTGCTGGCGTAACCAACATCGGGCGTCAGTGTAGTCGTTCAGCTTAATAAATATAAACACGTTATTTTTTCTGTTGGCTGGTTTTACTCGTACCCTCTCCGGCGAGTGAAGCCAGCCTTTCTAATATATTCTTCAGTTTTTCTGGGCTGTGACTGGCCAAATGCCTAATCGTTTCCGCGCTCTGCTCGCTCAATTGTCGGGGGGGCGTATCTGAACTTCCATTTTCTGCGCGTAAATTGTCCTTTCCCGAGACAGTTTCATCCCCTTTTGCGGCCAGTGCGGGATTAATCCTGATGTCGATTGATGCCAATGATGGTAATATCTGAGCGCGCAATGCTGAGAGTAGGGTCGGTTGTTCATAACGTAACCGCATTAGCCAGCTTGCGTTAGCAGTTTCCAGAATCAGGTGGCCTTGTCGGTAATTGGCGACGCGGCACCATGGGTGCAGTTGGGAGGGCAGTAAGCCTTTAACGGCCCGATTAAGTTTCAACAAGGCGATGGCGCGCTGTTGGACATCGTGCAAGGGACCTTTATTTCCCCCTGACACGCTATCGAACAGAGACTCCAATGATTGGGGGCGGCTATCACGCATAGGTATCAGGCTCCGGTGGGCACATAAACTCGTCATGGGTATTCTAAATCGTTGGCGACAATTTGGCAGACGTTATTTTTGGCCGCATCTCCTGTTGGGGATGGTCGCGGCCAGTCTTGGCCTGCCGACTAGCCTGAACGAGTCCAGCGAGCATGCCTCTGCGTCAAATGCGACGGCCAGTATCAGTCGTCAAAATCCCGTCGCCTTCAGTCTGACCGAACTGGCCAGCTTAAAAGAGGTGCATCGCCGTACCTCGTTTGGTATCGATTATTGGCATCAACATGCCATTCGTACCGTTATTCGTCATCTCTCCTTTGCCTTGACGGTGCCTCAGGCACACGCATTACCTCAGGCTGAAGTGGAATTAAGCGCACATCCTCTGGTCATTTTGGATACGCTTAATGCATTGCTTACGCTGCCAGAAACGCCCTCAGCGTTGCATTCTTTACCGCGCGGCACCCTTGTTTTTGCTGCATCTCCTCATCGTGCCGGGCTATGGTTGTCTCAAGTCCGTGGCATCCGTGCTGGGCCAGCATTCTCTGCCTGACACGCCGTTTCACTCGCGTTTTCCTGGCGTATAACGACGAACATGGGTAATGACCACTGTTCTGAATGCAAACGCGAACACTGCTTCTCTCGCCGATCTCACGATCGCGATGAAAGGAATTATGAGTAGCTATCGTATCGTCGCTAAATACAGCGGCCTACGTGAGAATAAAATCATTATGTTAACCAGTATCCTGACTAAAGTTTTTGGCAGCCGTAACGACCGTACGCTGCGCCGTATGCGTAAAATCGTAGACGTAATCAACCGGATGGAACCGGAAATCGAAGCGCTGTCGGATGATGAACTGAAAGCGAAAACCGCTGAATTCCGCGCCCGCCTTGAGAAAGGTGAAACCCTTGAAGCGTTGCTGCCTGAGGCGTTTGCGGTTGTGCGTGAAGCGAGTAAACGTGTGTTTGGTATGCGCCATTTTGACGTTCAGTTGATGGGCGGCATGGTGCTGAACGAGCGTTGTATTGCAGAAATGCGTACGGGTGAAGGTAAGACGCTGACCGCAACGCTTCCTGCATACCTCAATGCCCTGACGGGGCGCGGTGTGCATGTCGTGACGGTGAACGACTATCTGGCACAGCGTGATGCCGAGAATAACCGTCCGCTGTTTGAATACCTGGGCCTCACCGTTGGCATCAACCTGCCAGGTATGCCTGCACCAGCTAAACGTGAAGCCTATGCTGCCGATATCACTTACGGTACCAACAACGAATACGGCTTTGACTACCTGCGTGACAACATGGCATTTAGCCCGGAAGAGCGCGTGCAGCGTAAGCTTTACTATGCGCTGGTGGATGAAGTTGACTCCATCTTGATCGATGAAGCGCGTACTCCGCTGATCATTTCTGGTCCGGCGGAAGACAGTTCCGATCTCTATATTCGCGTTAACAAAATCATCCCGCACCTGATCCGTCAGGAAAAAGAAGATTCGGATACGTTCCACGGTGAAGGACACTTCTCGGTGGATGAAAAAGCACGTCAGGTTAACCTGACCGAGCGCGGCCTGGTGCTGGTGGAAGAACTGCTGGTAAAACAAGGCATCATGGATGAAGGAGAATCGCTTTATTCTCCAACCAATATCATGTTGATGCATCACGTTACTGCAGCGCTGCGTGCTCATGTCCTGTTCACTCGTGATGTTGATTACATCGTGAAAGACGGTGAAGTGATCATTGTGGATGAGCACACGGGTCGTACCATGCAGGGACGTCGCTGGTCAGATGGTTTGCACCAAGCGGTTGAAGCTAAAGAGAATGTGAAGATCCAGAATGAAAACCAAACGCTGGCATCGATCACCTTCCAGAACTATTTCCGCCTGTATGAGAAGCTGGCGGGGATGACCGGTACTGCTGATACCGAGGCGTTCGAATTCAGCTCTATCTACAAGCTCGATACCATTGTGGTACCGACCAACCGCCCGATGATCCGTAAAGATTTACCCGATCTGGTCTACATGACTGAGCAGGAGAAGATCGATGCGATCATCGAAGACATTAAAGAGCGTAGTGCGAAAGGCCAGCCGGTTCTGGTGGGGACTATCTCCATCGAGAAATCAGAAGTGGTATCAGAAGCACTGACCAAAGCAGGTATCAAACACAACGTTCTGAACGCCAAATTCCACGCCAAGGAAGCGGATATCGTTGCGCAGGCCGGTCAGGCAAGCGCGGTGACCATTGCCACCAACATGGCTGGCCGTGGTACCGATATTGTGCTGGGTGGGAGCTTGCAGGCCGATCTGGCTCTGCTCGACGATCCGGATGAAGCTGCGATTGCCGAAGCCAAAGCTGCGTGGCAAGTGCGTCACGATGCAGTACTGGCTGCCGGTGGTTTGCACATTATCGGTACGGAGCGTCACGAATCACGCCGTATCGATAACCAGCTGCGTGGGCGTTCTGGTCGTCAAGGGGATGCGGGTTCTTCCCGTTTTTACCTGTCGATGGAAGATGCGTTGATGCGTATTTTTGCTTCCGATCGCGTCTCCAACATGATGCGTAAATTGGGCATGAAGCCGGGTGAGGCCATAGAGCATCCGTGGGTGACCAAAGCGATTGCCAACGCTCAGCGTAAGGTGGAAAGCCGCAACTTTGATATTCGTAAGCAGTTGCTGGAATATGATGATGTGGCCAACGATCAGCGTCGTGCTATTTACACTCAGCGTAATGAATTGCTGGATGTAGCGGATATCAGCGAAACCATCAATAGCATCCGTGAGGATGTGTTTAAGTTGGCGATTGATAACCACATTCCGCCGCAGTCGCTGGAAGAGCAGTGGGATGTCGAAGGACTGGAACAGCGCCTGAAAAACGACTTTGATCTGGAATTGCCGATTTCAGCTTGGTTGGATGAAGAGCACACGCTGCATGAAGAGACTCTGCGTGAGCGTATCCTGCAACAAGCAGTCGATGTCTACCATCGCAAAGAGGAAGTGGTCGGCGCCGACGTGATGCGTAACTTCGAGAAGGGCGTAATGCTACAAACGCTGGACTCCTTGTGGAAAGAGCATCTGGCGGCAATGGATTATCTGCGTCAGGGTATCCACTTGCGTGGCTATGCGCAGAAAGATCCGAAGCAGGAGTACAAGCGCGAATCTTTCTCCATGTTTGCCAACATGCTGGAGTCCTTAAAATATGAAGTGATCAGCACGCTGAGCAAGGTGCAGGTCAGAATGCCAGAAGAAGTTGAAGCGCTGGAGCAACAACGTCGCGAAGAAGCGGAACGTTTGGCTCGTCAGCAACAACTGAGCCATCAGAGTGACGATCAAATTAGCGCTGCAGCAGCGGCAGCGGGACAGGGCGATCGCAAGATTGGTCGTAACGATCCGTGCCCGTGCGGTTCTGGTAAAAAATACAAGCAGTGTCATGGCCGTTTACAACACTGATGCTATTTATACCCTAAATAATTCGCGTTGCAGGAAGGCAGCAAGCAAATGAGCCCCGATGAGCTTACTCAAGTAAGTGATTCGGGGGAGTGTGTGCGGCCCACGCACCTGCAACTTGAAGTATGACGGGTATATACGCTAAATAAGGTGAATTTCAGAATGAGCGTAGCCAACACATCTGCTGTTTGAATTGTGGTGTGCGTAACTGTGATATAACGAAGAGGCGGTCAATGACCGCCTTTTATTCGGGTGTAATTTGGAGGAGTAAGCCGTGCGTAAACATCTGAACGTTGCGGTAGGCATTATTCGTAATGCGCAACGCGAGTTTTTTATCGCCCGCCGCCCTCAGGGCGTGCATATGGGGGGGATGTGGGAGTTTCCCGGCGGGAAAGTTGAACCGGGAGAAACCGCTGAACAGGCACTGATTCGCGAACTGCGTGAAGAAGCGGGGATCGACGCGCTGGCTCCGAAAGCGCTGAACAGCAAAACAGTAGAAACCGAGGAGCGTATCATTACGCTGCACTTCTTTATGGTGGAACGCTGGCATGGGGAGCCCTATGGACGTGAGGGACAACCTTCTCGCTGGCTGGATGCAGCATCATTGCTGGAAGATGAATTTCCTCCCGCCAACGCAGAGATGATTCGCTGGCTGAAGGAAACGCATTGCTAAAACGTTGCAACAACCCCGCTGATTAACTGCTAAGCGTTAATGGCGAGGTTCTTCGCTCCATTCGTCACTGTCTGATATATCTTCATTGCTCGGAATGCGTTTTTCTTCATCAGCCCATTCTCCGAGATCGATAAGCTGGCAGCGCTTGCTGCAAAATGGGCGATAGGGGCTATTTTCTCCCCACTCTACCGGCTTTTTGCAGGTGGGGCAGCTAACAGTGAAGATTTCGTTATCCATGGTTTTATTCCTACAGCAATGTCGGTTAACAGCATGCCAATTCAAATGACAAGCGAGCGGGAACCTGCCCGTTTTCGCTGTCCAGTGGCAAGAAACGAATCGCATAGCGTGATTTGTGGCCTGAGACCTGAGGGTAGAGCTGATGCTCGATAGCCAATTGCAAACGAATAAGGTCGGCATCCACAGCGTTATCTTGAAAGAAACCGTTCAAACTGGTTTGCGCCCGAAAAGCACCGGAGTGGCGTATCAGCTCTAAAACCTGATCGAGCGAGTTTTTTAGCGGTGCAAGGGAGTGTAGCCAGGTATCTATTACCTGTTGTTTCTGTGATTGCGGCTGGTGTAGCCACAAATGTAGTGTCGGCACATCAAAGCTGCAACAACCACCTGGGATGCTCAGGCGTTGCCGTACCATACTAATCAGCTTATCTTCGCGTAAAAATTGCCCCATACGCGGTGCGGACATCAGCACAGCAGCGAGTTGCTTTAAGCGCTGACGTAAAGCATGGATTCGATCATGATCGACACCGGGCACATCACTCCATTGCAACAGCTTTTGCTGCTGTCGTTCCAGTTCTTTGAGCAGTTCTGTGCGAATGTCTCCACGCTCTAACACATCAAGCAAATCGACGATGGCACGGAAAAAGGCAAGCGCACTGCCCGTGTCTGACCAACTGTGATTTTCATGCAACTGTTGCAGCAGAGCTTCCAATCGCAGCCAGGTGCGCGTTTTTTCATTTAGCGGATATTCAAACAACACGGTGGGAAGGGCATCGCTCATTGTTACTTGTCCTGTCGATCGCTTTCGGCGGCAAGGGCGAGGTAGCGTTGATGCAACGCGGCAACCTGTTCCATCCACGCCCCAGGGCGACCGTTGTTATCAATAATATCATCAGCACAGGCTAGCCGTTGTTCGCGGGTAGCCTGTGCTGCGAGTATGTTCTCAGCCTGCTGGCGATTGACCTTGTCGCGAGCGAGAAGGCGTTCCATCTGTGTGTTTCTGTCCACATCTACAACCGCAACACGTTGCGCCAGGGATTGCAGCCCATTTTCCACCAGCAGCGGCACTACCCACAGTACATAAGGGCCTTGTGCTTTTTGCCATTGTCGCCGTGTTTCTGCATGAATCAATGGGTGCAGTAAGGCATTTAGCCATGTTTTATCCTCTGTTGAGGAAAAAATACGCTGGCGTAGCATCGCACGATCTAAGGTGCCATCGATATTCAGAATATCGTTACCAAAATGCGCCTGAATAGCGGATAGCGCCGGCATACCCGGTTCCACCACCTGACGGGCAATCACATCGGCATCAACAATCGGGATCCCGAAGGCGGCGAATGCATCGGCAACGGTACTTTTGCCGCTCCCGATGCCACCCGTTAAGGCTACGATATAGGTCATAATGCCATGTGCGAAAATGAGCAGGTAAATTTATGGGATTCTAGCCCAAATAAAGGGAAATTCGCAGTCTTGTTGTTGCAATATTACTGCGTATGATGGGGAAACTGGGAATAGCCTTCTCCCTTTGTATTTTACGTGGCCCCATTGCTGGCACACTCGCCGCTATAACCAGGAAGATAACCGTCATGCGTATTGAAGAAGATCTGAAGCTCGGTTTCAAAGATGTCCTTATTCGCCCTAAACGTTCCACCTTGAAGAGTCGCTCTGACGTTGAATTGGAGCGCCAATTCACTTTCCTTCATGCCCAGTGTTCCTGGTCCGGTGTGCCGGTCATTGCGGCTAACATGGATACCGTAGGAACCTTTCGTATGGCGCGTGCGTTAGCGGAGTTTGATGTGCTGACTGCCGTGCACAAGCACTACAGCGTTGAGCAATGGGCGCAGTTTGTAAAAGAAGCGCCTGAAGCGGTGTTACGTCATGTGATGGTGTCTACCGGTACGTCGGAGGCTGATTTTGTCAAGGTGAAGCAGATCCTGGCATTGTCGGTGGAGCTGAAATTTATCTGTATTGATGTTGCGAATGGTTACTCTGAGCACTTCGTTAATTTTCTGCAAAAAGCGCGTGAAGCCTGGCCGGATAAGGTTATTTGTGCTGGTAATGTGGTTACGGGTGAAATGGTGGAAGAGCTGATTTTATCAGGTGCGGATATTGTTAAAGTGGGCATTGGCCCCGGTTCGGTATGTACCACTCGAGTGAAAACGGGTGTGGGCTACCCGCAACTCTCTGCGGTAATTGAGTGCGCGGACGCTGCACACGGCTTGGGTGGGCAGATAGTGAGTGACGGTGGTTGTGCCATGCCGGGCGATGTGGCTAAAGCATTTGGTGGTGGTGCCGATTTTGTCATGCTTGGCGGAATGCTGGCGGGCCACGATGAGTGTGAAGGGCGCGTTGTGGAAGAAAACGGTGAGAAACTGATGTTGTTCTACGGCATGAGCTCCGCTTCTGCGATGGAACGTCATTCCGGCGGTGTAGCAGAGTATCGTGCCGCAGAAGGCAAAACGGTAAAACTCCCGCTGAGAGGGCCAGTCGAACATACCGTGCGCGATATTCTGGGCGGTTTGCGCTCCGCATGCACCTATGTCGGCGCTTCTCGTCTCAAAGAACTCACTAAACGTACCACATTTATTCGCGTTGCCGAGCAGGAAAACAGAATCTACAACGGCAACTGATAATGATGAATGTGTTCTATACCCTAAATAATTCGAGTTGCAGGACAAAACGTTAACGTTCTGAACAGCGCGTGCGCTGGCCTCGTAAGAGGTAAGGTCCATGGATGGGCCGAATAACGGTTGCCGCCAACGCACATGCAACTTGAAGTATGATGGGTATATCGTTAGCACGGTAATGGCGGAGCTTTCATGCATTCGCCATTAGATTTCCTAACTGGAAGATGGGCAGATACATGGCGATCACCAAGGTGCCAATAATGCCGCCCACCAACACCATGAGCAACGGCTCCAGCGTGTGGGTCAGTGTTTCAGCGCGTTGTGTGGTTTGCTGCTGATGCCATTGCGCTAGCTGGCTGAACATATTGTCCAGAGCCCCCGTCTCTTCTCCAACGCGAACCAACTGTGCACATGGCGGTGGAAACAATCTGCCATATGGCGTCAGTGCATGTTGCAGGGAATCTCCCTGTTCTATATGGCGTAAAATCAGGTTTAACACTTCCTGATAGGCAAAGTAGGGAAGGGTAGCGGCGGCTGCCAACCCGGCGGGCAGCGTGAGCCCAGCACGTTGTGTCAATGAGAGTAGGGTAAAGAGATAACTCAGTGCCTCCCCTCGCACCAGTGCCCCGATTAACGGTATGTTCAGTAAGATGCGCTCTTCTTGTCGTTGTAGGGGAATATAGCGGACACGGCAGATCGGATAACCCACCGCAAGCCCGACCGGTATCGTGAACAGGAGCACCGTGTGATTTGCTACTACATCGGCCAGTGTCAGAACGCGTTGAGTTAGCGTCGGCAGTGGTGTTTCAAAGGCATCATACAAGGTAGCGAACTCGGGCAGGACCCATATTAGCATGATGAGGCTTACGACAAGAGTAACCCCGAGTACAAAGGCCGGATAGCGTAGCGCTTGCTTCACTTTCTTTTGCAATTGAAGCTGTTGCTCTTGTTGCATGGCCAATTGTTGGCAACAAACATCCAGTTTACCTGTCATCTCCCCGACACCGACGAGCGTAGCGTAAAGCGCGGGAAATACCTGTGGATAACGGCGCAGTGTGTCGGAAAAAGATTCACCTTCGGCGATGTCATCGGCCAATGTGTTAATCAGGCATCGCCATCCCGGCAGTTCATGCTGTTCTGCAAGCAGTCTCATTGCATTCAGAAGTGGCAAGCCAGCCTGAAGCAGTGCTGCGATTTGTTTAAAAAAAGCGATGCGTGCTGCTGATTTCCAGTAACGTTGCGTGAGGGTTTTCCGGTATTTCAAGCGCAGCGGTTGGTATCCCATGTGGGTTAGGCGTAGATAGACCTGCTGACGCGTGCTGCCGATGTTTTCTCCGTGCTGCAATTCGCCTTGCGGCGTAATCGCAGTCCATGAATAGAGCTGTTGTGACATGGCGGAATACTCAATGGGACTCTGATGATACGCCAATGGCGCGATACATTTCGGCGGCAGATGTCTCCCCTTGGGAAACGCTTTGCAATGCCGATATAAATAGCGTGTCATAACCTGCTTCATTGGCCAGTGCCGCGAGCTCTTGCGTGCTGGTACCACGACTTAATGCATGTCGCAGCGCTGGGGTGAGTGGCAGCAGTTCGTAAAGGGCGGTTCGACCATAATAACCGTTCATACAGTGTTCACAGCCCTGAGGCTCCCAGTGCGGAATGGGGGTTGACCATAGCGTATCGGGAAACATTAATGGCTGCGAAGCAGGTGTTTTACAATGTGGACAGAGACGTCGAACCAGACGCTGGGCAATGATCAACGTCAACGCGCCGGCGAGCAGATAGCCAGGAATGCCTAGATGTCCAAGCCGGGTCAAGGCTTCAATCGCGGAATTGGTATGCAGTGTCGATAATACCAGGTGTCCTGTGTGCGCTGCTTTAACAGCGATTTCCGCCGTTTCTCCATCGCGTATCTCACCTATCATGACGACATCAGGGTCTTGGCGCAGTAATGCGCGCAAAATGCGACTGAAATCCAGGTCTGCTTTGATATTCAATGCGGTTTGATTGATTCCCGGCAGCGGGATTTCAACAGGATCTTCCACACTACAAATATTGCGTTGGCTCTCATTGAGCCAGCATATCGCACTGTAGAGTGTCACCGTTTTTCCACTTCCAGTGGGCCCAGTGACCAGGATCATGCCTTGTGGCTGCCGTAACGCTTGCGTCAGACAGGCATGAGCCTCTGAGGATAAACCCAAACTGTCGAGGTTGAGCATCTGTTGGTAGGTTTGCAATACACGCAGTACGACTTTCTCACCTTCCAGTACGGGTAGCGTGGCGATACGCAGAGAGAACACCTGAGCATTGAGGTTAAATGAAAACTGACCGTCTTGCGGCAGACGACGTTCAGCAATGTCCAATTGTCCCATGATTTTTAGCCGCGCGGTAAGGCGTGTCGCCCAGTCTTGCGCTGGTGGTGTGCAAATATGCAGCACGCCATCGATACGCATTCGAACACGATAGTTATCAGCCATGGGTTCAAAGTGAATGTCGGAGGCCCGCCGCTGAAAAGCCTGTGCCAGAGTTTGGTTGATATAATGGATGACGGGGGTATCTTCGTCAGTGTTCATGGCTGTGGGGGCTGCGCTGAAAACCGCGTCGGGTTCTGCTGCCTGGGGGGCAGGGCGCAATGCTTGCTCCAGTCTGGCCTGTGACCAGCATTCCACCTCAATGCGGCGATTACTGGCAAATTTCAACGCGGTTAACAATGTCGGTGGAACATTGCCAGTGACGGCAATGGTGACCGTTTGCTCATCTAGCGCCAGCAAGATGGCATGGTAGCGCTGGCACAGAAGCCTGATTTCTTGATCCAAAGGGCTGTAAGTACTCATATTCACTCCGAAACATCATCGAAGCGGAATACCCTTTGACAGGCGGCTATCAAGCTATCGGTCTGCATCGCTGCCTGACATTGTCGGCTCCAGATGACAGAACTGCTGCCAGTATCCCAGCGTGGTGTTAAGGTCACGTTCAACCCTTGTAGGGCAGACTGTCCCGTCAGCGTAATAACACCTTGTGTTACGCCAATATTACTGACATAGCGTGAACTTCTTGCTGCAGGAATTCCTTGGCTTCCGGCATTACACGGCGAAATGCTGCTGTTTTCCAGTGCGCACAAATTGACGGCTGTTTGGTATGGTGCCAGCGTTTGCAGCATATCTGTCATCGCAGCCTTTTGCAGGTATCCCTGATAGGCTGGGATACCAATAGAGGCGAGAATGGCGACGATCGCAATAACGATCATCAACTCAACCAGGGTGAATCCATGCGCTATAGTCATCATCATCCTTTTATCCGTTATTGGGTTTGGCATAAAGATAGAGGGGACCGGCGGGAAGCTCGAGCGTTAGGGTGAATAATTGGAAGGCTGCATCACAACGAACTGCGTTGATTACGGAGCTCGCTTTAAATCTGGAATAGATATCGCAGAAAATAGACGGATTTTTATAAATTTATTATATTTTAATGGGTTAATGATTATGTTATCTACGCCTTGCTAGGAAAATAACCAAAGCTGGGTGATAATAGTATGACACAATGTATTCTGGGGAGCGTGTGGTATGCAGTTGGAAGCAGGTTGGTTAACAGGCGTAAAACGGGTGCCTTCCCCCCATTGTGATGCGCGTCCTGACGAAGAGCTTCCTTCACTGTTGGTGATACACAATATCAGCTTACCGCCCGGGGAGTTTGGTGGCCCTTATATTGATCAACTGTTCACCGCGACGCTCGATCCCCATGCGCATCCTTATTTCCAGGATATCAGTCAGTTGCGGGTATCGGCACACTGTTTGATTCGCCGAGATGGCAGCATTGTGCAGTATGTTCCTTTTGACAAACGTGCCTGGCATGCCGGGGTGTCATTGTTTGCCGGTCGTGAGCGGTGCAATGATTTCTCCATTGGCATCGAACTGGAAGGCACTGATACGCTACCTTTTACTCAGGAACAATACCAACAGCTGGCATGTATCACCAGGTTGTTGCTGAGCACGTATCCCATTACGCCACAGCGTATAACCGGGCACAGTGACATTGCACCTCTGCGTAAAACTGACCCCGGCCCGGCATTTGATTGGCAGCATTATCATCAGCTGATCCACATGTTGAGTATCGATAATGAGAGGAGTGAGCGTTCATGACCCTGTTTACCCTGCTGCTGGCCTTGACATGGGAACGTCTGTTCAAAAAAAGCGATCGTTGGCAGCTCGATTCCCATTTGGAAATCATTTTTCGGCGACTGTCTGCGCCCTCTCTATCGCAGACGCTATTGCTGGCGTTGCTGGGGATGGTGGCATGTTCAGCATTGCTGTGGTTTGTGAAGGGAATGTTGTTCGGTCTGGTGGGGTTAATGCTCTGGATAGCTATCGTGCTGTTTTGCATTGGGGCAGGCGAGGTGCGGCAGCACTACCAGAATTACCTTGCCGCAGCGCAACGCGGTGAAAATGATGCGATGCAAGCGCTGGCAGAGGAGCTGGCGCTCATTCATGGCTTGCCGCTGGATGCCACGGAGCGAGAAAAGCTGAGTGAATTACAGAATGCACTGTTGTGGCTTAACTTCCGCTTTTATTTGGCTCCACTGTTCTGGTTCGTGGTGGCGGGGCCGTACGGACCGATAGCACTGGTGGGGTATGCTATTTTACGTGCTCGCCAGACGTGTCTGGCGCGTCATCATACCCCTTTGGCTCGAGCGCAGTCGGGAGTGGATGCCTTGTTGCGCTGGCTGGATTGGATCCCGGCACGTTTGGTGGGCATCACCTATGCATTATTAGGGCATGGCGAAAAAGCGCTTCCTGCCTGGCTGGCATCATTGGGCGATCTGCACCATTCTCCCTATTGGGTTGTTACGCAGTTGGCGCAGTTTTCTCTGACGCGGGAATCTCACACCGATCCTATTGATGCACCGCGTGCCGCAGTGATATTAGCGAAAAAGGTGTCCGTGGTGATGGTTGTGGTGGTAGCTGCACTAACGATTTATGGTACTTTGCTTTGAACTGGATTTGAACATATAAGCAAGAGATGTGTTGCATCAACGGAGCACTGCTTGTGATACTTTTTGATAATATACCCCAAATAATTCAAGTTGCAGGAAGGTGGCAAGTGAGTGACAAATTTTTCTGGAGCAAATTTGAACGCTGCATGCGGCGGCCTCGTAAGAGACGAAGCCCAAGAATGGGCCAAATGTTGAATGCAGCCAACGCTGAAGTATGACGGGTATATAAATCAATTTACTGATTAATACAGGGGCGGTCTAATGAGCTTTAGTTCGACGCCTCGTCGTATAGCGTGTTTAGCGTTATCAACGCCTAATTTTTTGATAGCATTGCCCATATGATATTTCACTGTAGTCAACTTAATCGAAAGAATAATCGCGATTTCTTGATAAGATTTACCGATGCTAGCCCAGTAGAGAATTTCATTTTCTCTGTTTGAAAAAATATTTTTAGTATGTTGTAGGCTGATGCTATCAGCGTTATTTTTTTCATGGTAGATATTGATGATTTTATCATGTGTTGTTAACAACAACATTTGAAGGTGATTGTTATAATCATTGATAATATTTTCCGTTCGATTATCACAATATTTATCCATGATAATCGATAGTACAGCAAGATTGTCATAGTAATCGTGAAGTAAAAAGCTGTATCCATTGGTTATATTATAGTGCCTTGCCATTTTGAATATCGTATGTTTTTTTGATTCTACATTCATTGCCATGTTTTCACCCCAAGAAAAAGGGGTAAGGCGACATGATGCAGTAATAAGCACAGGATCAATGAATTGATAATGGTTTTTAGTATAAAATGAAAACCATTCGGTTTTATTTGAAATTACTGTGAAGTTGTTTGGTTTTTTTATTCATTATTGCATAGGCGAATTTTATGTTTTCATACTCGCTTAATTCTTTTTCTAAATAAACTTTAATAGATGTATTGATGTGTTCATTCTTAAAATAAGAATTAGGCATCTTCCTTCTCCGTGTTGGATTCACTAAATTATTCTTACCGTTATAGCACAAATATGTGTTAAGGTTATGTTAAGTTTCTGGGTTATGCTGCTTATAACTTAAATAACGGGATCTGTTCCGCATCAATTTTTTGCTTAACAAACATTAGATAGATTGTTTGATGTGTGATTATTATGATGTGAATTATTTATGATTGAAACTGTTGTGAGGCATTATCTTTTTGCTACTTTTTCAAAGTAAATGGGGAGTATATAAAATACGAAATAATTTCACTGCAAGAGGTGAACGATTGACAGCATATGCGTTATTCGCAATAATAATTAAAATTTTCCCTGGTGTTGGCCAATTTGGCGTATGATCCTCCTCTGGAGGATCAATTTTTTTTACTAAATCCTCTCGTTCTTATGCAGTAACAGTAATTCTTTTAATTTATAAATACCAGATGTACTAAAGTACAGTCTCCACCTGTGCTTTTGATTACGGCAAAATCTGTTCATATGTCGTCACTCATATCAATAGCCCCCTCAAAACAGGCTCACTTCTTCAATAATAAATCTTGTTCTGGCAGACGATGAAGAATCAACCCAGATTGATGCTGAACCTTTTATGCCGATAGGTTCCAGACAATGTGAAATTGCACGCCATAAGCATGATTATTGAAGGGACTACCGGAAAACGTGGATTTTACTCTCAGATGCAAACGGCACCCAAGGGTGCCGTTGTCACACTTATCAGCGGGTCACAGTGGCACGTTGTTTTTTCTGTTTAACGGCGTAGCCGATGCCAAGCACCGCTAGCCATACTGGGATCAACAATACGGAAATCTGAATTCCTGGTGTCATGTACATGATCACTAAAATGCCCGCAAGGAACAGCAGACAGATGTAGTTGCCCAGTGGATAAAACAGCGCTTTAAATTTGGTCTGAATGCCTTCCCGCTCTTTTGATTGGCGAAATTTCAGGTGTGCCAAGCTTATCATAGCCCAATTAATCACCAGCGCAGACACGACCAGTGCCATCAGAAGTTCAAAGGCTTTACCGGGGATCAGGTAATTGATCAGCACGCACAGTGCTGTTGCAGCGGCAGAAATACCAATGGCAATAACGGGCACACCGCGTCTGTCGACGGTCAACAGCGCTTTCGGACCATTACCTTGTTTGGCAAGGCCGTAAAGCATACGGCTATTACAGTATACGCAGCTGTTGTATACCGATAATGCCGCAGTCAATACCACAATGTTCAGTATGGTCGCCACTATGTTACTGTCCAATTCGTGGAAAGTCATGACAAACGGGCTGCCACCTTCCACGACTTTTCCCCAAGGGTAGAGTGACAGCAGAATGGCCAACGAGCCAATATAGAAGATCAGAATACGATAGATAACCTGATTGGTTGCGCGTGGAATGCTTGTTTCTGGGTTATCTGCCTCTGCTGCCGTGATACCCACCAGTTCCAGGCCACCAAATGAAAACATGATAACCGCCATTGCCATCACTAACCCATTGACACCGTTGGGGAAGAATCCACCTTGTGCCCACAGATTGGTGACAGTGGCCTCTGGTCCGCCTTGACCACTTAACAGCAACCAGCTGCCAAACACGATCATACCGATAATTGCTGCCACTTTGATAATGGCAAACCAGAACTCCATTTCGCCATACACTTTTACATTGGCGAGGTTAATGGCATTAATCACCAGAAAAAAGATGGCTGCAGAAACCCATGTCGGGATATCTGGCCACCAATACTGTACGTAGATACCTACCGCAGTCAGTTCTGCCATGGCTACCAATACATAGAGTACCCAATAGTTCCAACCGGAAGCAAAACCCGCGAAATTCCCCCAATATTTATAGGCAAAATGGCTAAAAGAGCCTGCAACAGGCTCTTCGACAACCATTTCTCCCAATTGCCGCATAATAAAAAACGCGATAATACCGCCGATAGCATAACCCAGCAGTACGGAAGGACCTGCCATTTTTATCGTGGCGGCAATGCCTAAAAAAAGCCCGGTGCCGACGGCACCACCCAGGGCAATCAACTGAATATGACGGTTTTTTAGGCCGCGTTTCAGCGTTCCGTCTTGTTGTTGACCATCCATTAATGTGACCCTCTGTCAGAGCGCAGTAGACACGATACGATCGTCCGCATCTTTTTACGTTTGTGTAATGTTATTTTTACGGCTTTCAGTAGACGAAAATTCGTATATGACTACCGTTTGTCAGAGAATAGTGGTAAGCGCAAGAGATTGCACTGATTTCTTGCCACGATTTACCGATCAACCCCACGAAAATATTGTCTGTGTACATTTTTAAACCATTGTGGAGACTGTCGCGCTTTCCCTGGTGACTGGCTTGATGTCAGCCTTAGGCCGTTTTACATCAGTTGTGCACTCAATGCGTTGGGTTGATGCTTTTGTGTATGGGTTTTTGTTGCTGAAAATATCACCTATCGAAAAACGTATAATGTTAACAAGAAGTATCATTGCATTTTGTTACTCACTTTCAGGTTGGTTAATAATTCGTTTTATTTGATTTTTTATGCATTAATTGACTGGTTGAACGGTTCAGCATCGACTGATTTTCGTTTCATAAAAGTTAAAACATTTATAGGGTTGCTGCGGGTCGGACCTGATGAATATGGGGCTTTTACCCAATCGAATTGGGCAATTGTTAAAATCTGGTGGGAATCATGATTTAGCGCAACGTCCTTATGGACAGAAGGTGAATACTTTGTTACTTTAGCGTCACGTTTTTGAAATTGGTATTACCAATTGACTCCGCGCACTTCGCAGAGAAACACTTACCATGGCCTATAGCAAGATCCGTCAGCCCAAACTGTCAGATGTGATTGAACAACAGCTGGAGTTTTTGATCCTCGAAGGAACCTTGCGCCCCGGCGAGAAACTCCCCCCGGAGCGCGAACTGGCAAAACAGTTTGATGTCTCCCGTCCTTCTTTGCGAGAAGCCATCCAACGGTTGGAAGCAAAAGGTCTGCTGCTGCGTCGTCAGGGAGGCGGTACTTTTGTCCAGAACAATCTGTGGCAGAGCGTGAGTGATCCCCTGTCGGAACTGCTGAGCACCCATCCTGAATCTCAATTTGATCTGCTGGAAACCCGTCATGCGCTGGAAGGCATTGCAGCCTACTATGCGGCTTTGCGTGGGACGGATGAAGATTTTCAGCGCATCCGGGAATGTCATACTCAGATTGAGCAAGCGCGCGCTTCTGGTGACTTGGCCGCAGAGTCAGAAGCCGTTATGCATTATCAAGTGGCTGTCACAGAAGCAACGCACAATGTGGTTTTGCTACACTTGCTACGTTGTATGGGGCCGTTACTGGAACAAAACGTGCGGCAGAATTTTGAATTGTTGTACCTGAGTCGAGAGGTTCTGGCACAGGTAAGCAGTCATCGCGCCGGTATTTTTGAGGCGATTGTCGCCCGCGAACCTGAGAAGGCACGCGAAGCGTCACATCGTCATCTGGCGTTTATTGAGGAAGTACTGCTGGATCTTAACCGGGAACATAGCCGAAGAGAGCGTTCGCTACGTCGGCTCCAGCAACGCAAGGATTAAGCGTTCTGTTTGAACGTTGAATGCGGAAATGACGAGATTGGACCTGTCTTACTGTGCTTTGGCGACAGTTTATGCTTTGACAGCAGTGTTAGAGCGCAGCAAGACAGGCTCCAGAAAATTAACTGATTAGAAACAGATAAGGAATAAACCATGTCAGAACGTTTGAATAATGACGTGGATCCGATCGAAACTCGCGACTGGCTACAGGCGATCGAATCGGTTATCCGTGAAGAGGGTGTTGAACGTGCGCAGTACCTGATCGATCAGGTATTGAGTGAAGCGCGCAAGGGTGGCGTAAACGTAGGGGCAGGAAGCGCCGTCAGCAACTACGTGAACACCATTGCTGTGGAAGACGAACCCGCCTATCCGGGTAACCTGGACCTCGAGCGTCGTATTCGTTCCGCTATTCGTTGGAACGCCATCATGACTGTGTTGCGTGCGTCCAAGAAAGATTTGGAATTGGGGGGCCACATGGCGTCCTTCCAGTCTTCCGCTACCTTCTATGAAGTGTGCTTTAACCACTTCTTCCGCGCTCGCAATGCGCAGGATGGCGGCGATCTGGTGTATTTCCAGGGCCATATCTCTCCGGGCATTTACGCGCGTGCGTTCCTGGAAGGCCGTCTGACAGAAGATCAGATGAACAACTTCCGTCAGGAAGTACACGGCAAGGGGCTCTCCTCTTACCCGCACCCGAAATTGATGCCGACTTTCTGGCAGTTCCCGACCGTCTCTATGGGCTTAGGCCCGATTGGTGCTATCTACCAGGCTAAATTCCTGAAGTATCTGGAAAACCGCGGTCTGAAAGATACCTCCAAGCAAACCGTTTATGCCTTCCTGGGTGACGGTGAAATGGACGAGCCGGAATCCAAGGGTGCTATCACTATCGCTACCCGTGAGAAGCTGGACAATCTGGTGTTCGTCATCAACTGTAACCTCCAGCGTCTGGATGGCCCGGTAACAGGTAATGGCAAGATCATCAACGAGCTGGAAGGCATCTTCGCTGGCGCTGGCTGGGATGTGATCAAGGTCATGTGGGGCGACCGTTGGGATGAACTGCTGCGTAAAGATACCAGCGGTAAACTGATCCAACTGATGAACGAAACCGTTGACGGCGACTATCAGACGTTCAAATCTAAAAACGGTGCGTACGTGCGTGAGCACTTCTTCGGTAAATATCCAGAAACGGCAGCACTGGTTGCAGATTGGAGTGACGATCAGATTTGGTCCCTTAACCGTGGTGGCCACGATCCGAAGAAAGTCTTTGCTGCACTGAAAAAAGCGCAAGACACCAAAGGCAAACCGACCGTTATTCTGGCGCACACCATCAAAGGTTATGGTATGGGTGACGCGGCAGAAGGTAAGAACATCGCTCACCAGGTTAAGAAAGTTAACATGGATGGCGTGCGTTACTTCCGCGATCGCTTCAACGTGCCGGTGGCTGATGCCGATATCGAAAAACTGCCGTTCATCACCTTCGATAAAGATTCTGATGAATACAAATACCTGCATGAGCGCCGTCAGGCTCTGGGGGGGTACCTGCCTTCTCGTCAGCCGCATTTTGACGAGAAACTGGAACTGCCTACGCTGGAAGACTTCAGCTCTCTGCTGGAAGAGCAGACCAAAGAAATTTCCACTACTATCGCGTTTGTTCGTGCACTGAATGTGATGCTGAAGAACAAATCGATCAAAGATCGTCTGGTTCCGATTATCGCTGACGAAGCGCGTACTTTCGGTATGGAAGGTCTGTTCCGTCAGATCGGTATCTACAGCCCGAACGGCCAGCAGTATACCCCGCAGGACCGTGAGCAGGTGGCTTACTACAAAGAAGATCTGAAAGGTCAGATTTTGCAGGAAGGTATTAACGAACTGGGCGCAGGCGCATCCTGGCTGGCGGCGGCAACGTCTTACAGCACCAACAACCTGCCGATGATTCCGTTCTACATCTACTACTCCATGTTCGGGTTCCAACGTATTGGCGACCTGTGCTGGGCAGCGGGTGACCAACAGGCGCGCGGCTTCCTGGTCGGCGGTACTTCTGGCCGTACCACGCTGAACGGCGAAGGTTTGCAGCACGAAGATGGCCACAGCCACATTCAGTCTCTGACTATTCCGAACTGTATTTCCTACGATCCGTCCTTCGCTTATGAAGTGGCTGTGATCATGCAGGACGGTCTGGTGCGCATGTACGGTGAAGCGCAGGAAAACGTCTATTATTACATCACCACGCTGAACGAAAACTACCACATGCCAGCCATGCCGCAAGGCGCGGAAGAGGGTATCCGTAAGGGTATCTACAAACTGGAAACGGTAGCGGGCGAGAAAGGCAAGGTTCAGCTGTTGGGTTCTGGTTCTATTCTGCGTCACGTTCGTGAAGCAGCACAGATTCTGGCCAACGACTACGGCATTGGCTCCGATGTTTATAGTGTAACCTCCTTCACGGAGCTGGCGCGCGACGGCCAAGACTGCGAACGCTGGAACATGCTGCATCCGACAGAAGCGCCGCGTGTACCGTACATCGCCCAGGTGATGAACGATGCCCCGGCTGTTGCATCCACTGACTACATGAAACTGTTCGCCGAGCAGGTACGTACTTACGTTCCGGCCAGCGATTACCGCGTACTGGGTACTGATGGCTTTGGTCGTTCCGATAGCCGTGAAAACCTGCGTCACCACTTCGAAGTGGACGCTTCCTACGTAGTAGTTGCCGCACTGGGCGAATTGGCTAAACGCGGTGAAGTTGAAGCCTCTGTGGTGGCCGAAGCCATCAAGAAATTCAACATCGATCCTGAAAAAGTTAACCCGCGCTTAGCATAAGAGGGAAAGAGTAATGGCTATCGAAATCAACGTACCGGATATCGGTGCAGATGAAGTTGAAGTCACCGAAGTTATGGTGAAGGTGGGCGACAAAGTTGAAGCTGAACAGTCGCTAATCACCGTGGAAGGCGACAAAGCCTCCATGGAAGTACCTTCTCCTCAGGCTGGCGTAGTTAAAGAGATCAAAGTGGCTGTCGGCGATAAAGTCGCGACGGGCAAACTGATCATGGTCTTCGAAGCTGAGGGTGTGGCAGCTGCTGCACCGGCCCCGGCGGAAACCAAAGCCGCTGCCCCTGCCCCTGCCGCTGCGGCAGCCGCCAGCGCGGCGAAAGAAGTGGCCGTGCCGGATATCGGTGGCGATGAAGTTGAAGTTACTGAAATCATGGTGAAAGTGGGCGACAGCGTGAGCGCTGAGCAGTCGCTGATCACGGTGGAAGGTGACAAGGCTTCCATGGAAGTGCCAGCACCGTTCGCGGGCGTGGTGAAAGAGATCAAAATCAACACCGGCGACAAAGTGAAAACCGGCTCGCTGATCATGGTGTTTGAAGTCGCAGGCGCTGCTGGCGCGGCGGCTCCGGCCCAGCAAGTGGCCCCGGCTGCTGCTCCTGCCGCTGCGGCGTCTGGTCCGAAAGAAGTGAACGTACCGGATATCGGTGGCGACGAAGTTGAAGTCACTGAAGTGATGGTGAAAGTCGGCGACAAAATTGCCGCTGAACAATCTCTGATCACCGTACAAGGCGACAAAGCCTCTATGGAAGTTCCGGCACCGTTCGCGGGCACCGTGAAAGAGATTAAAGTCAGCACTGGCGATAAAGTGAAAACAGGCTCACTTATCATGGTATTCGAAGTGGAAGGCGCTGCGCCTGCTGCTCCGGCCGCCAAACAAGAAGCCACTCCGGCAGCGCAACCGGCGAAAGCTGCTGCACCTGCACCGGCTGCTGCCAAGGCAGACGCTAAAGGAGAATTCGCTGAAAACGATGCTTACGTTCACGCAACGCCTGTCATCCGCCGTCTGGCGCGTGAGTTTGGTGTAAACCTGGCGAAAGTGAAGGGCAGTGGTCGTAAAGGTCGTATCCTGCGCGAAGACGTTCAGGCTTACGTGAAAGATGCGGTTAAACGCGCCGAGTCTGCACCTGCTGCGGGCGCTGCAACCGGTGGTTCTCTGCCGGGCTTGTTGCCGTGGCCGAAAGTGGACTTCAGCAAATTCGGTGAAGTGGAAGAAGTTGAACTTGGCCGCATCCAGAAGATTTCTGGCGCCAACCTGAGCCGTAACTGGGTGGTTATCCCGCACGTTACGCACTTCGACAAAACCGATATCACCGATCTGGAAGCGTTCCGTAAACAGCAGAACGTAGAAGCAGAAAAACGCAAACTGGACGTGAAGATCACCCCTGTGGTGTTCATCATGAAAGCCGTTGCTACTGCACTTGAGCAGATGCCGCGTTTCAACAGCTCACTGTCTGAAGATGCTCAACGTCTGACGCTGAAAAAATACATCAACATCGGTGTTGCCGTTGATACGCCGAATGGTCTGGTGGTTCCAGTATTTAAAGACGTGAACAAGAAAGGCATCATCGAACTGTCTCGTGAGCTGATGGCCATCTCCAAGAAAGCTCGTGACGGTAAGCTGACTGCTGGCGAAATGCAGGGTGGATGCTTCACTATCTCCAGCATCGGTGGCCTCGGCACCACGCACTTCGCGCCGATCGTCAATGCGCCTGAAGTGGCTATCCTGGGTGTCTCCAAGTCTGCGATGGAACCGGTCTGGAATGGTAAAGAGTTTACGCCGCGTCTGATGATGCCGATCTCTCTGTCCTTCGACCACCGTGTCATTGACGGTGCTGATGGTGCTCGCTTTATCACCATCATCAACAACACCTTGTCTGACATTCGCCGTCTGGTGATGTAATCGAAAAAGCCGGCCTTACGGTCGGCTTTTTTCTGATAAGCTGTTATTTGCTACAGCGATCAGTGATTAAGGACAAATCGTTAGTCGCTTGTTGTTTCAAAATTGTTAACGATTTTGTAAACTACAGCGGCAAAGACACGTCCCGGTGGAAGAGGGCGTTAAGACTCAATAATAATGACGTCACAGACCCGCCGGAAATCAATTAAGAGGTCATGATGAGTACAGAAATTAAAGCTCAGGTAGTGGTACTGGGTGCTGGCCCTGCGGGTTACTCTGCGGCGTTCCGCTGCGCGGACCTGGGGCTGGAAACCGTACTGGTAGAGCGCTACTCCACGCTGGGTGGTGTGTGTCTGAACGTGGGCTGTATCCCTTCTAAAGCGTTGCTGCACGTAGCAAAAGTTATCGAAGAAGCGAAAGCGCTGGCGGAGCACGGTATCGTGTTTGGCGAACCGCAAACTGACATCGACAAGATCCGTCTGTGGAAAGAGAAGGTTATCACCCAGTTAACGGGCGGTTTGGCCGGTATGGCGAAAGGCCGTAAAGTGAAAGTGGTCAACGGCCTGGGTAAATTTACCGGTGCCAATACGCTGGAAGTTGACGGTGCTGAAGGCAAAACCATGATCAATTTTGATAACGCAATCATCGCCGCCGGTTCTCGTCCGATTCAGCTTCCGTTTATTCCTCATGATGACCCGCGCGTGTGGGATTCGACTGATGCACTGGAACTGAAAAGCGTTCCGGGGCGTTTGCTGGTCATGGGCGGTGGTATTATCGGCCTGGAAATGGGCACCGTTTACCACGCACTGGGTTCTCAGATCGACGTGGTTGAAATGTTCGATCAGGTGATCCCGGCTGCGGATAAAGACATCGTTAAAGTCTTCACCAAGCGTATCAGCAAGAAATTCAACCTGATGCTGGAAACTAAGGTAACGGCGGTAGAAGCCAAAGAAGACGGTATTTACGTCTCGATGGAAGGCAAGAAAGCCCCTGCTGAACCACAGCGTTACGATGCGGTTCTGGTGGCTATCGGCCGTGTACCGAACGGTAAAAATCTCGACGCGGGTAAAGCGGGCGTGGAAGTTGACGAGCGCGGCTTTATCCACGTTGACAAACAATTGCGCACCAACGTGCCGCATATCTACGCTATCGGCGATATCGTCGGTCAGCCGATGCTGGCGCATAAAGGCGTGCACGAAGGTCACGTGGCTGCTGAAGTTATCGCAGGCAAAAAACATTACTTCGACCCGAAAGTGATCCCGTCCATTGCTTACACCGAACCGGAAGTAGCATGGGTTGGCTTGACAGAGAAAGAAGCGAAAGAAAAAGGTATCAGCTTTGAAACTGCCACCTTCCCGTGGGCGGCGTCTGGCCGTGCCATCGCTTCTGACTGTGCAGACGGCATGACCAAACTGATTTTCGACAAAGAAACTCACCGTGTTATTGGTGGCGCGATTGTCGGCACCAACGGCGGCGAGCTGCTGGGTGAAATCGGCTTGGCTATCGAGATGGGCTGTGATGCGGAAGACATCGCGCTGACCATTCACGCTCACCCGACGTTGCACGAATCTGTTGGCCTGGCGGCTGAAGTGTTCGAAGGCAGCATCACCGACCTGCCGAATCCGAAAGCGAAGAAAAAATAAGTTTTCAGGTTTAGTCATGAAAATCCGGCGCTCAGACGCCGGATTTTTTTTATCTCTGTTTTATCTCCGACAAAAGCTAGCACGCGAACACTTTTCCTGCTCTACCCTAAATAATCCGCGTTGCAGGACAAAACGTTAACGTTTTGAACAGCGCTTGCGCTGGCCCTTTAGGGCGAGATTCATTGATGAGTCTCGTAATGCGGCAAGTGAGTGAATCCCGATGAGCTTACTCAGGTAAGTGATTCGGGGGAGTGAGCGTAGCCAACGCATCTGCAACTCGAAGTATGACGGGTATATACATCGAAAATCAAAATGGTATTTTAAAATACATATCAGATTGATGGAGGAAAAGAGATGGCAATCATCAAATGGGCAATTATGGGTACCGGCACCATTGCGAAAAGTTTCGCACAAGGGCTAGGCCAGCTAAGCGATGCGGAGCTTTATGCCGTAGGCTCTCGTTCTTTGCAAAACGCCGAACAGTTTGGCAACAATTTCCCCGCGCAGAAATACTACGGCAGCTATGAGGCATTGGTACGTGATCCTGATATTGACGTGGTATATATCGCCACCCCCAACAGTGCTCATAAAGACAATATCTTGTTATGCCTGAATCACGGTAAGCCTGTACTGTGTGAAAAGCCGTTTACCCTGAATCATCATGAAACGGCAGAGGTTATCCGTGTCGCGCGCGAGAGAAAACTTTTTCTGATGGAAGGCATGTGGACGCGTTTTTTCCCCGTTTATCGTCAAATCCGTGAATGGCTTGATGCTAACGCTATCGGCCCCGTGCGTATGGTCAGTGCTGATTTCGGCTTTCGCCGTGAAGGTCCAGCCGAGGATCGCAAAGTGGGTCTGCATCGCGGCGGTGGTGCATTGATGGATGTCGGAGTTTACCCTATCTCTTTTGCATCCTGGGTCTTCCAGCAGGTTCCATCTACGATTACCGGCGTTGCCAGCCTGTACGAAACCGGTGTGGATGAGCTCTCTGCTATGACCCTGCTTTACCCGGATGGGCAAGTGGCGGTGCTGTCCTGCTCGATCAACACACCGACGCAAAAAGAAGCGCGAATTATCGGTAATAAAGGGACGATCGTTATCCCTGAATTCTCCAAAGCCATTTCTGCCACGTTGGCAGTGATAGGTGAAGAACCCGTTACGGTGACCTTTCCGCTTGAAGGCAATGGCTATAACTATCAGGCCGCTGCCGTCATGGCGTGCTTGCGGGCAGGCGAAACCGAATGCGAACTTATGCCGCTGGATGAGAGCTTGGCAATCATGGCGCAAATGGACGAATTGCGGCGGCAATGGGGAGTTGTGTTTCCGGGGGAGAATAAAGCGTGATGTAAACAGGGTCGTGCGTGCGTTTGGTCATCACGACCTTGGCCTCTCTCTAAGCAAATAAATTTTATCCGACAGCTTAAGCCCGAGTAATCGTAAATGCAGGGGCTTGTTTGTGATGCTCAAGCAACGTGCCCGTCAATATGGCCTCTTTTAAAATCGCATTTGACAGCTTGGTGTTTGTTAGTCTGGCGTGTGTCAGATCTGATTTAAGTAATGCTGCTCTTGTTAGATTTGCGTACCGGAAATTAGCGCTGGGGAATTTAGCTTCGACTGCACTTGCTCTGCTCAGATTGGCGTTTGAGAAATTAGCATGTTTTAAATCCGCTCTATTCAAGAGGATATTCGGTGCTTTGGCATGCGAAAAATTGGCGTCTAGACCCCTTACTTGCAGTAAATCAGCATCAGAAAGATTTGATTCTGTGAAGTCAGTGGCATTGAGTGTTGCTCTGGTCATACATGCTTTAGACAAGTTTGCTCGGGAAAAGGAGGCTCCCGTCAAGTCAGTTTCAGACAAGTTAGCCTTGTACAAATGAGTACCAACCAATAATGATCCTGTCAGATCTGCTCCTGATAAATTGGCTTTTGACAATTCTGCACCGCTCAGATCCATATTGGTAAGATCGCTGTCAGCTAATGCGGCTTTCGTTAGATTGACATTGCGTAAATCAATTTTTCCTTCATTAGTCAATGGAGAAGAGGGAAGTGGCAGGTGATGCTGGGCTCGAAATAATAGAGACTTGCATACGTTTTGATAGATAGACGATTGAATTTCCCCCTCCGCTTTTTTACCATTTTTTTCGACCTTAACATGTATATTTGCGTCTATGTTATTTTTTCCAGGCGGTGTGAAAGTGATGGTGTACCCTGAATGGTTGACTGTCATTACTTCTGGTATTGCTCCATCACGGGTATGGGTGATAAGCGCGTTTGTTAATTCTTGAATAAATGCACCGTGTTTTTTTTCATGAGTGCTGCGTATACCGCCAAAACTAAAAAAATTCATAATGTATTCTAATAGTGTACGTGGGGACGTTACATTATCTTTGGCCGAGTCAGTACCTATGCCGGTAACGCTAAATACTGTTTCTGACATGCTTGTGATACTCATATTTTTATCCCTCAATGATTTGAAAGGATTTATGATGGCAAATTATTTTTTTAATTCCATCGGGTGAAAGGAGGGGGATGGTTATCCTGTCAATTCCACTACCAGTGTGCCAGCTATTGTCCCTACTGTGTGCAGTTGGCCACCAATGTGGAAGATATAATAAGAGTATGTATACCTTAAATAACTCGAATGCAGCTAGTGCACCTGAAACGCGGGTTATGATAGATGTATATGGCTAAAGAAAGCCACATACACCGTTGATACTTAGAATAACCTGTTGTTACATCTTGTTTTTACAGCGTGAAAAGGCCAGGCGCAGTGCGGCCCCTATTTCCTCCGGCGTGCTGTTATCGGGAATGATAACGTAATCGGATTCAGCAATGCCATTTCCTGACCAACCGTCGAGTCTGTCATGTACGGAGGGTCTTATGGTGATCATGCCATTGAGTTGGCGAACTCCGCAACTCAACATGTTTTTAAACAAGGCTCTTTTTGTTTTGTAACTATAAGTATTCATCATCTCACCCAGCCATTGGTTTAACAAAATACTTGCGTTATCACGATCAAAAAAATCATGATCATCAGGGTCGACAACTCTACTGGCTGATAATGCATTCAACAGGGTAATTCCGAGCACTTCATTGCTGCATTCTGGCGTAAGTCGATGACTTTTTACTTCAGGATCTCTTCTTAACAATCCATAACCTGAATATGTTTCAATACAATAGAAATCGTTATTAAATAGTGCACATGCATTAAGTCCTTGCTCTTGTTCCTGACTCATTCTTTCACCACCGTAATTTTAACTTTCACATTTTTCTCAGAGCCATAGGCTATCGCTTTATTGATTTGTTCCCACTGCGGGGTAGAGGTAGATTTGGGGATAGCGATGACCACTTCTCGTTTAGTAATATCACTCGGTTCTAGCATCATTCCTGGTTTACTATCGCCTTGAAACTTCACCACATCATCAATATTTCCTTTTATCGATGTATAGAGCTGTTTAGGATCTTTTATCCTGGAAGGTGTATTGGTATTTAATGTTTTAACACTGATCGCCGTTTTGGTTTTTGCATCATAAAAATCAAATGCTTTAAAGCCTTCTGGCAATCTGCTCCCCTTCGGTAACTGTGTTACCATATAGTCCTCAAAGGGATATCCCTGCTTATAATTGCCTTCCGTCCAGGACATTTGTGTTTTGGTACCGTTCTTTTCGATACGTACCACATTACGGATATCAACCAGGCTATGCGCATTTTTTACAACCGCTTTTTCTAATGCCTTTACCGTATTTGTCGATAATTTTACCGCGCCTTTTGCAATGCCTGCGCCACCGACCAGAACGCCTGCCGCCTCTGTCGCCAGCTTACCAAATTCCAGACCGGAGTAATATGCACCATCCACTCCGGCCTTCTCATAGTAGGCTTTCATGGTATTGATGCGGTTGATATAACCTTGTTTTACGCCAGCGCTGACCTTTGCCCAGGCATCGTCCTCGCTAATGAGTGCTTTGAGCGCATCCCAGGCTTCTCCTGGGTTGGTGGCCAGGGCAATCAGGCTTTGCGCGGTTTCAACAAACTCAACGGGCACACCGGAGACCACGCCAGCCGTAAATGCACCATCCTGCTTGCCGCTGGTCACACCCCAACGCGCCAGCACAAAGGCTTTTTCCAGCGTGGTTTTCGCCGCGGTGATATCTTTATCCATCAACGCTTTTTGTTGATGACTCAGGTAGTTATAGCGAAAGGCATTTTCTCCGCCGGTGGCACCGCTGTGGACGCCACTGGCTTTTCCGGTAAAGGCACCACCGGCGACGGCCCCCAGGACTTTGGCCATCTGGGCTTGTTGTTCAGATTTTCTCTGCCACTCTTCAGGTTTGATCAGGTTATCGCCAAGCATCACACCCGCCAGTTCCGCTGCCAGCGCGCCCGCCGCCGCCCCTTTGGCATTTCCTCCACTAATTTCGGCAGCAACGGCAGAGACGACCGCATGGCTCACTGCTTTGCCCGGTATACCCAGGATCTGGCCGTTATCCCCAATCAGGGATGCCCCTTCCGCGTGCAGTTGGCCGCCGATATTGCTTAACAGGGCGACTTTGAAGTTATCAGTAAAACTGCCGCCCTGAATGGCGGTGCCCAGCGCAGAGCTGACGACAGAGTGAGCCGCAACGCGTTGGGCAACGCTGTTCCAGGCGGTGTTGTTGGTGACAAGCAGTTTACTGGTGGCGGGTGTAGTGCCCCCTTTCACTGCAGCAGTCCACCCCATGGCTTTATCGAGTCCGCCCAGAGCGCCGCCGATAACCATGCTGGCAGAAAGGGATTTCACCGAGTCACTGTTACCCAGGGTTTTAAAGGTGGCATAAAGGTTCCCTTTGTTTTGTGCCAGAGCGACAGCAGCCTGTGAGGCAATTGTCGCCAGGCCTGCTTGTGCAGCGGCACCGGCGGTAGCGGAGACCATGGCGGCGGTGGATGCAGAGGCTCCAACACTGACTGCTGCGCTTCCTGCGCTGGTCGCCGCCATGCCGCCCGTCGTAACGGCTAACGAAGAGCCGTAGGTAACCGCTGCTGCGGCAACGGCGATAATGGCTCCGACGATGGGATTGAGGTGCGAGGTTTTGTGATTCCAGTCTGTGTAGCTGTCTTTAACCAGATTCCAGTTAACGTTCTCTTTGTTTTTAAGCGGTTTTAACCATTCGTAGCCTGGTGAGTTACCCAGAATATCGATGGCCTGCTCAAGGGATTGGCCCGTTTTGGCTTTGACATCCGCAGTAATGCCTTTTGCGGCATCAACGGTGAATTTGCCTCCGGTATAAATGCTGGGCAGTACCCATTTCCCTGCAACAAAACCTTTATCTTGATGAGTGATATAGACGCTTCTGGTTTTGGTGATGGTTTGTTCAAAGCGGGTATCTTTTACCGCTTTGTAATGTATTTTTCCTGTTTGGCTGGTGAGTTTTGCGTTCTTGGCGGTGTTGATTCTGGCGGCTTCCAGCGTGATATCATCACGGGCCATCAGGGTGATATCGCCTCCGGCAGTGAATTCGGTGACTTTATTAGTGGCATTGGCTCTGTGTTTGGTAATTGTTTTTTTGCCTAATGGGCACCATCCCCCAATGCCAAAACGCCCCTTACATCTTTTCTTCTGTTCATCCCATCGATAAAATTCTTCCATAGCCTGTGCGTAGAGGAACCCGCCTTTTGCCGCGATATCTATCTCGCCTTTGGCAGCCAATTTGGTCGCCTGAAATAAAATGCTGCCGTTAGATATTACGGTGAGGTTTGCACCGCTGCTTAATTCGGTACTTTGCTGGGTGTAGTTTTCAGAACTGCCATCAATATGGACATTACGTGCTGATTCAAAACGCATATTGCCATTGCTGGATAATGTAGCATCACCGGCAGAGTGCAATTTACTGCCGTGTACGGTAAGCGCACCGTTTGCTGCCAGGGTTAACCCTTTTCCACCCTGAATATCGGCTCCCCAATGACGGTCATCCTTAGAGTTTTGTGCAGGGTTAGGAATGGCGGAATAAGGAATAGACCCTATCGCAATATTTCCCCCGGCAGATACCGTCGTGTTGTTTGCCGCGTTCGCAGTGACACCTTGCAGGTTGATATTCCGTGCTGCATTGAGGGTGATATTGTCTTTTGCGGTTAACTGCGTGCGCATTTCCGGACGGCGTTGGAATTTAAATACATCATCATCGTTATTATTGATAGCACGCGGAGCAAGATTGATGTCCTGGCCCGCACCTAAGGTGATGGATTTATCACTGATTAATGTTATCCCCTGCAATACGATATTTCTTCCCGCTGAAAGGGTGATATCGCCACTGCTTTCCCACAGGCCAGCCTGTTTTATCAGTGCGTCATCAATGGGTAATAATATTCCTAAGGGGGTGGGGGTAAGCTTGCTCTCATTTCGTAGGATTACAATATTACTGCCTGCAGTGAGTGAGGTTTTTTTTGTTTTTCCTATGGAAGTGTTTTCCAGTGAAATTGATTTTCCTGCTAACATATCAATATTTTCAAACGCTGAAATTTGTGATGTTTGCTGTTTTACACCAGGGCCATAATTGCGAGGTAAGGATGAAGGGGAATGAATGTCCCCTATACGTGAAAACAAACTGATATTTTTAGCCTTTAACTGGCTCTGTAATATATTTAAGTTGTTAATGGTTGTTATTGCTAGGTTATTGCCAATTTCTAAGCTCGCATCATCTATAGTGATACTATTATCAATAATGGCTGAGAGGTTTTGGCTTACTTTGAATTTATTGCTAAGAATAATATCCTTGCTCTTTAGTATGATGTTTTTTGCTGTAACGATATCAACATTTTTTTTTGATATATTCTCTGTTATTTCATTCTCATTAATGTGATTGTTTGAAAATGTGATTTTGTTTTTGAAGTCGAGAGCTATATTTTCCCCTGCTGTAAGTTTACCAGAGTAAGCTTCATTGTTTATCCATATTTTCTCTGTTATTTTTGAGTTGGATATTAATGGCAGTGTGGTTTTTATTTCTAGTCCGGTTTTTTTTCCAAAGTTATAAAAATCATTCCCGGTTAATATGATGCTTTCTTTTGCTTCTATGTTGCTTTGATCATTTTTAAATGAATCAGATTTTATGTAAATATTTCTTCTGGAACTTATCAGTGACTGGGGCCTTTGTGACGCTAGAGTGATTTTTTTTATTGTTGATTTTTGGGAGGCCATTTTCACAAAGGCTGGAAGGTAAAGAGGTAGTAATTCATCCTCTGCTAAATTCGGAGTTCTTTCGGGAATAGGTAGGTTATCCTCAACGGCTTTGACAAAGAGCCTACCTTTTTTATCATCAGGTACATTTTCAGTCACAATTTCAAACTTCTCCCGCCGATTCTCCAACTTTTTAGTACGAATAATCACATCACCCTTATTGGTCTTAATCGTGCCTGAAATATTATCCACCAAGGTGCTCAGCATGCCGGAGGCATCTTTTTGCACCCACAAATTGTCATTGGCCTGAATTAACGCGGTACTGCCCTGATTGGTCACGGTATCCGAAAACACACGCATATCCCTGCCCGCCACGATCTTGCCGGTGTTTTTCAGTGTGTCGGTGGCAAGCGTAATATCGCGACCCACGTTGATCGAAGTGTTATTAACATCAATCGCTTTGCTGCTCACGTTGAGATCGGTTTTGGTATTGATGTTGCCAAGAGCGACTTTGCCATCTACCGTCAGGGTAAGGTCATTTTGCGCAGTCACGATGCTGGCCAGGTTAACGCCCACCCCGCTTTCACTGGCGAGCAGCCGGATTTTATTGGCATACATGCCGCCCAGCGCTTTGGTGTCTACTGCTAATGTCGGGCGAGTGCCTTGCCCGGCAAGGTTTTTGATGGATCCATCACGGTAGCTGATGCGATTAGCCCCCTGTGTCAGCGTCAGATTCTGTGCGGTTATCTTGCCGTTCAGTTCCGTGGCGCGACTGATGATGTCAACGTATTCCTGCGCCTTTACGTCCATCCCTTTGCCGCCAATGATGACGCTACCCTTTTGCACCTCCAGCGCATCCAGTGCACCCTGTTTGTCAAACTGCGGTTTGCCGGTGGTCAGCGTCACGTTGGGGGTGTTAATAAACCCGCAGCCGTCACAGGTGATGCCGTTGGGGTTGGCGATCATCAACTGGGCTTTATTGCCAAAGACCTCCAGCTTGCCCATCAGCTCAGAACGGCTGCCACCCGTGACCTCATTGATAATCAGTTCTGCCGCTTTGCCCTTGAGATTGGCGTTAGCATTAAGCTTGCCAGCCAACTGAGAAGCGCCTGCTGTAATAGCGTTATTGAGCACGGCACCGGGCGCATTGACATTGAAATCCCGATACACATTGTGTGAAATGCCAGCGGCGTTGGGTGTTGCAATATTCACCACTGGCACATTGCCTGCCTGCACCTGAGTGTTGCCATTGGCGGGCGCGATACCTGCCGCAAAGGCAGGGTGTAACGGATATACAGCCGTCATATAAATCAGCAGATAGCTGATACCGCGGCTGACTGGAGGGGAAAGCGTCTTCATCGTGTTATCTCCTTTCAGTGTTGTCCATGTTGTGTCGGGTTGACGTAACGTGCTGAAACTAGAAGGTGAGTGTGGTTTGCCAGTAAAGCGCCCAGCGATCGGGGGGCCGCGTATACGGGTAGCGCAGGGGTTTACCCAGCGTGAAGCTGTGAGATACAGGGTGTGAATTCAGCGCCACTCCGACTGCGGCACCGGCGAGGTTGCCGCCCTCGGTGCGGCCACGCTGTTTTTTTACCCAGCCACCGTCAAGCGCGGTAATGAGCGTCATATTGCCCAGCGCTAAGAAGATGCCCGGTTGCCAGTTGATCTCGTTGCGCCAGTAAGCGCCCTGCACGCCGCTCAGCGATTGCTCTTTAAACCCACGCACTGAGTAATGGCCGCCAACCGTAATCTGCTCGTTGGCATGAAGATTGTCCGGTGAGGTCTGGGCATAGGCGCTGGTGAGGTAATAGAGTGAGGGGGCCAGGGGATAGAGATAGCTGGCACTGAGACTGTATTTAAGAAACTGACTGCGTGGGGCATCCTGTGCGTTCTGCCTATCTCGGGTGGCACCAAAGCCGCGCAGTCCCCAGCTTACGCTGGGATTAAAGGTGGCATATCCCTTGCCAATACGGCGGCTATAATGTGGGCTGAGGGCTATGCTGTTTACCGTTGCGCTGCTATTGGTCAGCAGGTGATCGGCGAGTCGGTTCTCTGTGCGCCGGCGTGTGAGTGCTATGTCGAATGCCAGCTTCTGGTTACCATCCCGAAATAGCGTACGGTTAATACCGAAACGCTGTGACGTCGCCATACCCTGATAACGCCAGCGATGGCCGGGAACGGGCTGATAAAAATCATTCCAATGGTGCTGATAGCTAAACAGCCAGTAGCCGTAAGGCAGTGTCACGCCACCAGAGAGGCTGCGGTTGCGTTTTTCTCGTTGAAATGCCGCATCGCGTGTGACAGAGAGGTTCCAGCGGTCAGCAAGCTGGAACGGGTTATCCAGTGTGGCTGAACTGCTTATCTGGACGACGCCAGTATTTTTTTGACCGCTGTTATCTGCACTGAAGCTCAC
This sequence comes from Serratia marcescens, assembly GCA_015548865.1. Taxonomy (GTDB): domain Bacteria; phylum Pseudomonadota; class Gammaproteobacteria; order Enterobacterales; family Enterobacteriaceae; genus Symbiopectobacterium; species Symbiopectobacterium marcescens_A. The sequence continues at coordinate 179,892 of JADMXW010000001.1, forward strand.
ACTGGCAGGAAAGGTTTTCTCCTTGTTCACGATAAGTATTCGCGAGTAGCCCGCTTGTTGACCGGGTTGGATATCGATTGTCACGGGCTGCGATGTCAGACGGCTTAGCTGTTCCAATCCCTGTTCGAGGTCGCGCAGGTTTAAAAGATGCCCCTGACTGTCGGGAAAGACCATGGCAAGTGAATGCGGTGTTTTCCCCTGCTGAGTAATCGATTCAATGCGGCCTTCTGTGGTTGCAATGCGTAAGATGCCGGTGGAGGCATCCTGTTCCGGTAACCAGGCCTGTGAGGTAACATAGCCACGTTCCAGATACTGCTGAGAAAGGGCGCGTACCAGTTGGTGCATGTGGGAGACTGTCAGGCAGCGATGCTGCCACGGCACAACGATGGCTTTTTGGGTACGCAGGGAAAGAACGGTACTTCCCTCTATGGCAATGTGGCGAACATTGCGGCACACACCGTCATCGTGTGTGGGCTGTGTTTCTGGTGCTGAGAGCGGCTGTTGCCGTTGCAGTGAGTCACGCTGTTGTTCCGCCTGTTCTAACAGCGCTTTTTGCTGCTGTTCCACCTCTGCTCTATCAGTGGGGAAAGATTCTATGGCTGAGCTATTCGAGCCATACATGCTCGTGGCTAAGAGCACTAATATCCGTGACGTTCTACTCAAAATGTGCAGCTCCCTTGCATCAGTTTACATTTTGAATAGTCTACTCATAGCGAAATTTCAGGGTTAAATATGATTGATTTGTGTATTCTTGGTTTAAAATTTTGCAAATAATGATCAATATAGAATTTATTCTTACCTCTATTCGAATGTGCTGTATGTCACGTGGCAGTCTGCGAAATACAACATATTCGCCTGACAATGAGCGCTTGTAGCGATTTCCCATAGTGTGGCGAGCGCACATTTATTTTTCTTCCAGCGCCTTACAATAAACTCTCAAAAAGAAACGGTGTTTTATTTTAAGGGCTATTATCATGCGCATTCCGGTACGCTTCTGCGCTGCGCTTATGGCAGCGTGTTTCTGTGGTGCTTCAGCGATGGCTAACGACATGACTTACCAAACGTCTGCGGTAACCGAAGAGGGATTGCCGGTGTTCTATCCCGAGCTCAAACAGCAGCTTACCTACCCGGGTTCTTGGCTATCAGGCAACGTGAAGGATTTCGCCGTTTGGAAAACCGAGGCGCGTCAGAAACTGCGGACAATGCTGCTGACGCCGGATTCCCACCGTGATTTTGCGCCAGCGACGATAGAGCGTGAAGCGCGGGATGGCTATGTTGCCGAGAAAGTGGCATTCAATATCACCGATCAAAGCCGTGTGGCTGGTCTGCTGCTAACGCCGAACGCGCCGGGGCCACATCCGGCGATTATCTTGTTGCACGATCACGGTTCAAAGTTTGATATCGGCAAAGAGAAGATGATCAAACCGTGGGGTAACGCTGAGAAACTGGCATCGGCACAGGCATGGGCAGATAAATTTTTCACCGGGCGTTTCGTGGGTGATGAACTGGCTAAACGGGGCTATGTGGTGTTGGCGGTGGATGCGATTGGCTGGGGGGATCGCGGCCCGCTGAAGTATGAGCAGCAGCAGGCGCTGGCGAGTAACTTCTTTAATTTGGGGCGCTCACTGGCGGGCGAAATGGCGTATGAAGATATGCGCGCTACCGATTTTCTTGCTTCGCTCAAGCAGGTGGATGCTAAACGTGTTGGCGTCGTCGGGTTCTCTATGGGGGCTTACCGTGCCTGGCAGTTAGCGGCACTTTCCGACAAAGTGGCGGCAACAGCAGCCGTCTCGTGGATTGGTACCTATGACGGACTAATGACCCCAGGTAATAATGTGCTGCGTGGTCAGTCTGCATTCTATATGTTGCACCCCGGTCTGCCTGCGCAGTTTGATTTTCCCGACGTCGCAAGCGTCGCGGCACCTAATCCAATGCTGTTCTTTAACGGTGGCAAAGATAAGCTGTTCCCAGAAAGTGCTGTTCAGGGGGCTTACGAGAAGATGCACCGTGTGTGGAAATCACAAAACGCGGACAACAAGCTGGAAACCAAAATGTGGCCAGAGTTGGGGCATGTGTTCTATCAGGAACAGCAGGCAGAAGTGTTTGACTGGCTGGATCGTTATTTAATGCCGAAGCCGTAATATCGCAGGCGCGGGACACATCACCGCGCCTGCGCTTGTGGCTGTCGTTGTTAACCGAGCAACAACTGATTCAGATACGCGATATCACCTGCTTCATTCAGCGCACAGCTTGCTTGAATACGTGCAACATCAAGATGCGGCAGTGATTGGATGTTTTGTCGCAGTTTGGCGTTCAGATCTGTTTTGCGGGCTACAGTTTGCTGACGTGTGACGCATTCAGTAAGGCTTGAGCCGTCTGTCAGGTACAGCGTTACGCGGTGAAAGCGCGCGTCAGGGTTAAGCTCATCCGGCGGTGCGCTTGGGTCCGGCAGACGTTTCACTTTATCTGCCAGCGCCGCGATAACGTCATCAACGGGGCTCTCATCAAAGCGCGCCAGCGTCAGTTCGCCTTCCAGCAGGCCCGCTGCAATCACATACTCCAGGCTGAAGCGTCCCTCCATGCCGGTGGTGGCTTTATGAATAAAGGGGGCAACGTCCCCACCGGGGGGAAACTCCACGGTAATGTTCTCAACGCGGGCGATCAGCGAGTGGATATCACCGTGTCGCGCCAGCCATTGCTCACGTAATGCAAAAGCGGCTTCCCCTGCACTGTGCGTGCCACCACAGGTGGGGTAGCTTTTAAATTCCAAGCCGGGGGTGACAATACGCCAGGGTGTACCCCAGTTGTCACTCAATTTCTCAGGGTGTTGCTGCCCGTCGCCATGTGATGATAGAAAATCATCCAGCACCTGCGTTGGATTGCCGCTAAACCCTGCTAATGCCAGCTTGGCGGCAGTTAACCCTGCGCGCGCAGCAAGCCCAGCGTGCAGCGGTTTTACTGCGGAGCCGAACTGCGCGCGCAGCCCCGCAGCCTGCGTTGCTGCCAGCCCAAGAATATGCTGTGTTTGTGCGACCGAGGCACCGAGTAAGCGCGCAGCAGCGGCAGCAGCGGCAACGGCACCGAGCGTAGCCGTATTGTGATAGCCCAGACCGTAGTGACGCGCGCCTGCTGCGAGCCCGATGCGTCCGGCAACCTCTACGCCAATCACGTAAGCGATGAGAAAATCCGCTTCGCGCAAGTGTGTCTCTTCCGCACTCAGTGCAAATAACGCCGGCAAAATAACTGTACTCGGATGACCACGAAAGGCGGGATGATAGTCATCAAAATCAAGTGCGTGTCCCACATAGCCCAATATGACACTGCGCGTAAGGCTGTCTGATGCGGAAAAAACCTGTCGCAGTGGCGTCAGATTACTGTCGCGAATGGCGCCTTGTGCAATGGGGAGCGCTGTGGCGACAAAATCCATCACGCCGTCGCGCGCGGCGTCGAGTGCTGCGGTATTCGGTATCGTGTTAACGATGTGATGGGCGAGTGTAGCAGTGATATCGTGCGATGCGATCATTTGAAAAGGCAGTCAAGTAAATACATGAATGCCTATAGATATAGTTGAAAGCACTACACGCTGTATAGCGCAAATTTTGCATTATACCCGTCATACTTCAAGTTGCAGGTGCGTTGGCTGCCCTCACTCACCCGAATCACTTACCTGAGTAAGCTCATCGGGATAAATGAATCTCATCCCTGAGATTCACCCTGCGGGCCAGCGCAGGCGCTGTTCAAATTTGTTCCAGACAAATTTGTCCTTCGCTTGCCGCGTTACGAGACTCATAAATGAGCCTCGCCCTAAAGGGCCAGCGCAAGCGCTGTTCAAAACGTTAACGTTTTGTCCTGCAACTCGAATTATTTTGGGTATAGCAGTGCATCACGTTTAGAAACGGTCTTTGAGCTGTCCCGGTGTGATGCCGAATGCGCGTCGAAATGCCGTTGAGAAGTTGGCTGGGCTGTTGTAGCCCGCGATATGAGCAGCCTGTGCGATACCGAGCCCCTCTTTTTGCATTGCAACCATTGCGCGTTGGAGTCGATTGCGGCGTAGGTATTCAAACACGCTCATATTAAATGCCTGGCGGAAATGGCGCTGTAAGGTACTTTCACTCATATTGACCTGCTTGGCTATCTCTTCCATCGATAGCTGATCGGCCGCTCCGCTTTCCAGCATATCGCGTACTTCTTGTACCCGATGATAGAGACGCAGCGGTACACGCGCATTTTTTTCCTGCGTGGTGTTCAGTAATGAGCTGAACGCTTCAACGATCAGGCTCAGGCATTGTGATTCCAATTGCAAACGTTGTAACGGTGTGGAGCAAGGATCTGAATTGAGAATCTGCATGGCGATTGCCATCGCCTGACGTGACGGTATCCAGTGATGCACTGCTAAATGTGTCTGGGTGAAGTCATAGATAGCGCGCCACTCATCGACAGAGTCCAAAAGATTACCGTACAACCACTCGCGGCTGAAGGTGAGCGACAGCGTGCGCTCGTACTCATCACGCTTGCCGATGCGAGTAAACAATACCGGGGACATCAGCGATACCAGAGAGGCTGGCTGCGCTTTGTTGAGGTGCAGTTGCTGGTGGTCATAGCTAACCTGCGCCTGCCCGTTGACCACAATGGCCAGCTTAATGGCATCCTCCAACTGACCCTGCGTTTTCATGTTGTGCAAATTGATCACATCGGCGGTATGCAAAATCAGATGGCGATTAAGTGGCATCACGCTAAAGCTGCCGTACAACACCGGTGTCTCATCAATCAATCGTGGTCCGACAAAGCGGTACTGGTTAGAAACCAGACTGGATTGCTGAACGATATGGTCTTTGTAAATCGCTTTGGAGGATGGGACGCTGTTATGCACGAGTCTCTATTACCTATGGTTAACGTGGTTTTTTACCATCCATATTGGCGCTTATGCAAAAGACTTTGCGTCTGGCGCAAACCCTTTCCAGAAGCACAAATGTAACAATGTCCGCGTCAAATTGGTAATGCAAATACTTCTCAGTAGCATTTTTCGTCTTTGTGCATGAAAAAGGCAACGAGAGTGACGCATACCTGACAAGCGGAGAGGGTAACGCCATACAGAAGACAATGACGCGCTGCGCACCTTCCCGATAAACCGCCGTTCCCGCCGGTTTTCTCTCCGACTTCGACAACTATTTTCCGATGCCGCCCGTGTGCGCACTCGCCATGGTTGAAGGCATTTTTCTTACTTATGACAGCATTACAGGGCGACTCTGATGAAAAAACGATTTTCCCGTCATACTCTGGCGACTTTGATCGGTGCCAGCTGTGGCGCTGCGTCTTTCCTGGTCTCAGCGCAGGCGGCAACCACCACAGAGGTGGAACAAAACAGCGGCGATACCATGGTGGTGACGGCAGCGGAACAAACGCGCCAGGCACCGGGCGTGTCGGTCATCACACAGGAAGATATCCAGCGTCGTCCGCCGGCGAACGATCTCTCTGAAATTATCCGTACCATGCCGGGGGTTAACCTGACGGGGAACTCGAATAGCGGATCGCGCGGTAACAACCGCCAGATCGACATTCGCGGCATGGGGCCAGAGAACACCCTGATTCTGATCGATGGCAAACCGGTTTCCAGCCGTGCCGCAGTTCGTTACGGCTGGCGCGGTGAACGCGATACGCGCGGCGACACCAACTGGGTGCCAAGCAACATGGTTGAGCGCATCGAAGTGCTGCGTGGCCCGGCGGCGGCACGCTACGGCAATGGCGCTGCGGGTGGTGTGGTGAACATTATCACCAAGCAGCCCACCGATGAGTGGCACGGCGCGTGGAACAGCTATATGAGCTTCCCTGAGCATAAATCGGAAGGCGCGACCAAGCGTACCGATTTTAACTTGATGGGCGGCCTGACAGATACCCTGAGCATGCGTCTGTACGGTAACTACAGCAAAACGCAGGCCGATGCCTGGGATATCAATGATGGTCACCAGTTGTCTCCCAATGCTGCCATTCCGGCAGGGCGTGAAGGGGTGCGTAATAAAGATATCAACGGCTTGCTGCGCTGGGAGTTTATGCCGCAGCAGACGCTGGAATTTGAAGCCGGTGCCAGCCGTCAGGGCAATATTTATGCGGGCGACACTGAGAACAACAATGGTAATACGGATACCCGAGCATTGTTTGGGCAAGAAACTAACCGTATGTATCGCCAGAAGTATGCGTTAACCCATCGCGGTTACTGGGACAGCGGTGTGAGCTCGTTGTCCTACTTCCAATATGAAAGAACCGACAACTCACGTATCTTCGAACAGTTGGCCGGAGGCCCTGCTGGCCGCCCAACAGGAAATTATTATACCAATATAAAACTGGATGCCTACACGGCTCACAGTGAAGTCAATATTCCGTTTGAGGCGCTGTTTAACCAAACGGCGACTATTGGTGCGGAGTGGGTAGAGCAGAAGATGCACGATCCCTCTTCCAATACCCAAACCACAACGGAAGCAGGCAGCATTGGCTCGATCGCGGATACTAACCGCAGCCAGGATATTTCTGCGCGTATCGCCTCTGTGTTTGTAGAAGACAATATTGAAGTGACGGACAGCACCATGCTGACGCCAGCGCTGCGTGTGGATCACCACAGTGTTGTTGGCACCAATTGGAGCCCGTCACTCAACCTGTCACAGCAGTTAGGTGATGATTTTACCTTGAAGATGGGGATTGCACAGGCTTATAAAGCACCAAACCTTTACCAGTTGAACCCGAACTATCTGCTCTATAGCCGTGGTAACGGTTGCTATGGTGGTGGTGCCTGTTATCTGATGGGTAATGATGACCTCAAAGCTGAAACCAGTGTTAATAAAGAAGTTGGCATTGAATTCAAGCGTGATGGTTATCAGGCGGGTGTGACTTACTTCCGCAATGATTATCGCAATAAGATTGAATCCGGTTGGGTTAAAACGGGTAATGCGAGTGGCGGGAGTAATGCAAGTTATGCTAATGCCAATGTCTACCAATGGGAAAATGTCCCCAAAGCGCTGGTAGAAGGACTTGAAGGTTCTCTGACGGTACCCGTAACAGATACTATCAACTGGAATAACAACATCACCTGGATGTTGCGCTCCGAAAATAAAACTACTGGCGATTATCTGTCTATTACGCCAGAGTTTACGTTGAATTCTTCCGTTAGTTGGCAGGCGACAGAAGATCTTTCTTTCCTTGGAACGATGACCTGGTATGGTCGTCAAAAACCGAAGAAATATAACTATCAGGGTACGCCAGTGGCATCAATACCTCTCAGTGCTGCCTATGATACTCATGAAGTAAGTCCGTATGCGGTGTTTGGTTTAAGTTCAACCTATAAAGTTAACAAAAACCTGAGCATCACCGGTGGGGTAGATAACCTGCTTGATAAACGTCAGTTCCGTGCTGGCAACGCTCAATCGTTATTAAATACGGCAGGAACGGCGGTTTCGTCTTACGGCGCAGGCGCAGCCACCTTTAACGAACCGGGTCGTACGTTCTATGTAAGCGTCAACACCTCGTTCTAAGCTGTATGAAAAATCAAACCCCCTGCATGTGCGAAACGTGCAGGGGGTTTTTTTACGTCATGTAGAACAGCAGATTAGCCTAAAACAAGCTTACCCAGTGTCAGGCCAACCACAACGGAAACAATCACATTGACCAGCCCAGGCCGCATAAAGCTGTGGTTTAGCACGTATTTGCCGATACGGGTGGTGCCGGTATCGTCAAAGGCCAACGCAGCCAGGCACTGCCCGGCAACCGGAATAAAGAAATAGCCGTTTACCGCAGGCCAGGAGCCAATCAGCGCATAAGCCGGTAATCCCAATGCCAGTCCCAGCGGTAGCAGGATCAGCGTGGTTGCTGCCTGGCTGCTGACCATGGCTGAGACAAAGAACATCATGATGGCGATAAGCCAGGTGTGGGACTGAAGCAAGGTCTGTACTTCTGCTTTGATGAGCCCAATATGGCTGCTGACGAAGGTTTCACTCATCCAGGCAAGGCCAAATGCGCACACGATTGCCAGGGCACCCGCACGAAATACGGTGCCGCTCAGAATGTTATCTATAGGTGGGCGACACAGCAGCACGATGATGCAGGCAAAGGTCAGCATCACCATTTGGATGGTCGCAGACATCGACAACGGCTGAAGGCCCCTTGCCGTTTCCACCAACGGGCGCAGCCCAGGCATTAGACCAAGCAGCACAATCACCACTGCACCTGTCAGGAACAGCAGTACCGACAGCTTCGCATGCGGTGCGATTTCGGTGCTTTTTTCGGTGTGTTCGGTGGGCTTAAGCAATCCTGCTGCCAACCGGCGTTGATATTCCGGATCATCCGCCAATTCTTTGCCCTTGTTAAAGGTGGCGATAGCACCCGCTGCGACGCCTATCAATGTAGCCGGCACGCAAATCATCATAATGGTGGCGATGGAAACACCCAGCGGTGCCATCAAACCGATCATGGCTGCCATTGCGGCAGAAATGGGACTGGCGGTAATCGCTTGCTGTGAGGCAATCACCGAAATCGACAGTGGACGTTCCGGACGGATCCCTGAGCCTCGGGCAACTTCAGAGATAACGGGGAGCAGGCTATACACCACATGTCCGGTGCCCGACATAAAGGTGAAGAGGTAGCAGATAAAGGGGGCCAGCAGGGTAATGTGGCGCGGATGACGGCGTAGCATTTTCTCCGCGAGCCGTACCAGAAGATCTAACCCGCCGGATGCTTGCAATGAGGACGCAGCCAGGACCACGGCGAGGATAATTAAAATCACGTCAATCGGTGGAGAAGAGGGCGTTAAACCAAAAATAAACACCAGTACGGCGACGCCGAGACCGCCAACCATACCTAAAAATACCCCTCCGACCCTGGCACCAAAAACCAAAGCAACAAGAATAAAGGCTAATTCCGTCCAAAACATACCTACCCCCCTATTATTACGGGCTGAATTCCAGACATGTATACCCGTCATACTTCACGTAGCAGATGTGTTGGCTGCAACTCGAGTTAATCAGGGTAAATTATGTGAAGGGCCTTTTATTATTCGGAATATGATTTTCCAAACCCGAAGGCACCATAATGATTAAGCACATGGCGTGCCGCTATTCCGCCAGCCGCCATAGCATGAAGAATGGTTTCTTCGCTAGGTTCGGATTGTTTGGCGATTAATAGTGACAGCATAAATCCGGTTAAAAATGCATCTCCGGCCCCTAACGTATCTACCGGTTCGATATATTCAGGCTGCCAGGTGATGTGTGTTTTTTCAGAATAGTAATAAACATGTTCATGTCCCCGAGTGGCGATAATATGACGGCAACCATAATCATAAAGTTGCCTTATTTTTGTTTGTGTTTCATCGGGTGTTAGCGCTCCGCAGGAGACAAAACCATAATCTACCCACGGGCAAACCTGTTTAAAATAGTCATCCGTTCCCCGTGCGGAGAAATCAAATGACAGTGTGATGTTGCGTTGTTTTATTTTTTCCAGTTCCGTTTCGAGATGTCCATTTAAACTGGAATGCACCATGTCAAACTGCGCGATATAATCCAAATCCTCGGGTGTCAAATGCAGGGGATGTTCGCGCAGTACGCCATTTTTATTGCTGGTGACAAATTCCCTGTCTCCCTGATTCAATCGAATGCAGGCATAGCCATTCTCGCCGTCGTAGTGGCGGCAACGTTGCGTATCGATGGCCAGTTCGCGCAGTGTCGCCTGCACATGGTGAGCGGCGTTGTCATTACCGAATGCCCCCAGAAATGCACTCTCATGGCCGGCGAGTCGAGCATAGACGGCAAAATTTAGCGCATTGCCGCCGGGGTACATGATGCCGGTATGCAGATATTTATCGACGACATTGTCACCAATGCCTATCACCTTAATGCTCATCGTGATTCCTTGTGCGCTAACGTTATTGGAGGCGTCCCTGCCAGTCTATTTCCTTGGATGAAATCAGTATTCCACTTTCCACATATAACGACGGGTGGTTAATGGATGCTGGCGAATATCAGCCAGTGCACGGTTATATACCGGGTACACATTGTTAAACAGTGAGTGGTTGAAATAATCAATAACGCTGGGTTTGATGGTGGAGAGACCCAATTCTTTTGCATCCACCACTTCTATCCGACGGCCATATTTTCTCAGAAAGTTGATGGCACGCTCATCGACTGCGCGCGTGCTGCCTTCTGAAAACTGGAAGAAGAAGGGGGTGTTGGCATCAGTAATTTCAAAAGGACCGTGGAAAAACTCACCGCTGTGAATACACGCGGAGTGGATCCATTGCATTTCCATAAAAATGCAGATGCTTTGCAAATAGGCCGCACCGTAACCGGCTCCGCTGGCCATAGTATAAATTACCTTGTCATCTTTATATTCCTGAGCGAACGCCGCAGCCCGTTTGCTCAGGTGTTCACAAGCACGATAAACAATGCGATTTATTTTGCTCAGACCATCCTGGAAATCATCATAATGGGCATAGCCTTCTGTTTGGTGCAGGATCTCCACGGCGCTGGTAAGCCCTTTCAGCGTTTTCTCCTGTGCGATATCTTTGCCATCACCAAAGCTATACGTTTCAACAAAATCGCAGTGAGCTACCAGCGGGGAGTCTGTCACCCAGGTTAACCCGATAACTGGCACGCCGCGGCTTTGTGCCAACGCTGCCGCCTGAATGGTTTCTGGCGTATTTCCCTTGTGAGAAGCCACAACCACGATTGCATTTTCGCCTAGTGCTGCCGGTGGGTTATGAATAAATTCTCCACTGTTATACAGCCCAACAGAAACTGTTTGTGCTTCTTTCTCCAGGAACGCCTTTGCGGGATAAAATGCCGCATAGGAGCCCCCGCAGGCGACGTAGTAAACGTGTTTCACGCTCCCTTTCTCCACTTTGCTTGCCATGATGCCGCTAATAATGTCTTTAATACTCATCACTTTTCCTCTTTGGTCGCTGCTGACATTGGCGTTATTACGTCATGTCTTTCATATCGCTCATTTAATGTATCTAAATGTATTATTAAATGTGTATAACATTAAGATACATTTGTGGCAATACGTGTGACCATAAAAAATCGGGACCCGCGATGCGGATCCCGATTTAAGCCGTAACAGAACGCAATGAACAGAAAGAAAAAGTGATTACACCGTGAAGCGCAGTTTGTCTCCCACCACTAATTGGTGTGAAATGCAGGATATATCGCGGTGGTTGTCCACCATTTCACTCTTGATAGAGATGAGCGGATGGCGCTCCATGACACCAAGATAGTGTGCGACATCGAAATTGGCGTACACCAGCTCGATCACTTTACTGGAGTGGGTAAACCACACATCGTACTTTTGACGCAGGACGTCATACAGCGAGTTGTTGTTCAGATCCTCGCTAATCAAAAAAGCAAAACGCGGAGGAAACCACACGGTTTCCAGTGACACAGGCACATCGTCAGCATAGCGAATGCGCTCCAGTACCACCGCTTTTTCCTCTTTTTCCATACCAAAGCGCTCTCGAATGTCTTTACTGGCGGGCTCGAAAACGGATTTTATGGTGCGCGCGCCTGGGCGGCGCCCCTGTGAACGACAAAGCTCACTGAAGCTCATGATGCCCGTCATACTGCGCTGAAATTTATCTTCAGAAACAAAGGTGCCTTTACCTGAAACGCGCGTCAGCAGTTTCTCACGCGTCAGCGCATCCAGCGCCTTACGTACCGTGACGCGGCTGATATTCCAACGAGCGCTAAGATCGTTTTCGGTCGGGATTTGTTGTCCCGGTGGAAATTCACCGCTGAGGATCGCTTCTTTCAGCGCCTCTTCAAGCTGCTTATACAGCGGTGTTGCACTCGTGGTATCCGGCAGATTCATCTTAAGTATCCTTTTGTATTATCCTCGCCTTCGAGCAAGGATAGCATACAATACTTTCTCTTATGGATAAGGATAGCCTGCCTAAAAACATACCTGTCGTGTGCAACGTCCGCTGCCTTTCCGGTTGAGCGTCTAGGAAGAGGCCGCCAGACGGGGAATAAACGCCGCTGCCTGCTCCTGATAGCGTGGTACATCGTTGACCTGAAAAATCGCTACTGCCTGCGTGAGTTGGCGCGCCTGCTCCTCCAGAGAGGCGGCCGCCGCCGCAGATTGCTGTACCAGCGCGGCGTTTTGTTGCGTAACGCCATCGATATCATTAATAGCCTGGCTCACCTGATGAATGCCCTGACTTTGTTCATCAGACGCGGTGGCAATCTCCTCTATCAACGCGTTAACCTGACCGATAGCTTCAATAATGCTATCCATCACATCGCCGGTACGCGTCACATGACGTGCACCGGCATCAACACGCTCAACGGATTCCGCAATCAGGGTTTCAATGTCTTTGGCGGCTTGCGCGCTTTTTTGCGCCAGATTGCGCACTTCACTGGCAACCACGGCAAAACCGCGCCCTTGCTCGCCGGCACGAGCTGCCTCGACCGCAGCGTTCAGCGCGAGAATGTTGGTCTGGAACGCGATGCTGTTGATCATGCTGGTAATGTCGGTGATTTTATGCGAACTGGCGGCGATGCTGTCCATAATGCCACCCAGCTCTTTGCCCATTTCCCAGCCCTGTTTCGCTACGCCAGTGGCCTTTTCTGCCAAGCGCGTTGCCTGATGAACATTATCGGTGTTGTGCTTGAGTGTGGTACCTAATTGCTCCATGCTGGCCGCGGTTTGCTGCAGTGCTGCAGCTTGTTGCTCGGTGCGACTGGAGAGATCGTTATTGCCTGCATAGATTTCTGACGTACCCACATAGATGGCATCGGCGCTGCCGCGAATGGCAATCACCGTTGCCTTCAGGCTGTCCTGCATTTCCCGCAAGTAGGGCACCAGTTGTCCGGCATCGTTGCGACCAAAGCCGTCCAGATTCTTCTCCAGTTTGCCTTCGGTCAAGGTGCGGAAGTGGTGGCGGATAGCGGTGAGGGGTTTGATGACACAACCGACCAGATAGCGATCGGTGAGCAGCAGGATTAAAGCTCCCGCCAGCAGTGCCACAACCAAAATGTTTTTGCACCATGACACCAGACGATCGATGGTTTGGACCGTCTGGTTGTCGGCGGCTACCGCCTGATAGCTATTGACGGCAGCAATGAATTTTTCATTCAGAGGATGAAAATCATCGCGGAATACGCGCCGATATTCAGCAAACTTTTTCTCTTGCAGCGCACTCATCATCGGTTGCAGCCCCTGTTGCAGAACGTTCTGCCAGTTTTGCACCGTTTCATCTACCGTTTGCTGTGCAACCTGGGGATGGGGCATCACTTTGAAGGCATCCAGACTGGCCGCGCTGTTTTTATATTCGTCTACGGCCTGCGCTAGCGTGGCATCAACATCGGTCAGTTTGCCGCTTTGCATCAATGTCACTACCTGATTAAGGCGGATTGCCGTGTTCATGGATTGGTTGGCGCCCTTGGTCAGCGTATTCAGTCCTTCCACCTGCGTATTACCTACGATCAAATAGTGCGTCGCCTGATTAAGGGCAGAAAGCGTAAACCACGCAACGCCTCCCCACAGCAAAAGAAACAGCGTCAGGACCATCAGCAGCACCTTTCTGATGGTCATATTGCGTAAAAAAGACATGATTATACCTATCCATTTTCCAACCCCTGGTGATGTTAAGCTACGGCAAGATACGGGAATTCTTACATACGTCTTTTTTATAGGTTGATAGCGGTATAACAAACTGAAATTGTTAGAAGTTACCTAATGTAAACCCCAATCGCGCTTGGGGGATATGTCGATAAGGGATGCTCGTGGTATGCTCAGATAAAAAACCGTCACATTTCCCCCTGCCTGCACATTTGCGCGGGCAAGCAATGTTGCGTTATTTATGTTGCTTTTATGTAAACGGAATTAACAAAACGTTCAAAAATTGATATGCTGGAATGCATGACGATCTTACTGCCGGGTACGCCACCCTACATTTTTACAGGCGGAGGACACATCGCCTGACGCGTAGCCGGGTATGGACATCACAACCGGGAGCAAGAGCGCCGGACATAATGAAGACAATGAGAGCGAGGAGAGAATCGTGCTAGAAGAATATCGCAAGCACGTGGCCGACCGGGCTGCACAGGGCATCGTACCCAAGCCGTTAGACGCTTCACAGATGGCAGCGCTAGTAGACGCGCTGAAGAAACCGCCTGTTGGCGAAGAAGAGGCGTTACTGGATCTACTGGTAAACCGTGTGCCGCCTGGGGTTGACGAAGCGGCTTATGTTAAAGCCGGTTTTTTGGCGGCCATTGCCAAAGGGGAAACACATTCTCCGTTGGTCAGCCCAGAAAAGGCCATTGAACTGCTAGGCACCATGCAAGGCGGTTATAACATTCATCCGCTGATTGACGCGCTGGACAATGAGGCGCTGGCCTCTATTGCTGCCGATGCACTGTCGCATACGCTGCTGATGTTTGATAACTTCTATGATGTGGAAGAGAAGGCCAAAGCCGGTAACGTGCACGCCAAACGTGTGGTGCAGTCCTGGGCTGATGCCGAGTGGTTCCTCTCTCGTCCTAAATTGGCGGATAAAATCACCGTCACCGTTTTTAAGGTCACCGGTGAGACCAATACCGATGACCTCTCTCCGGCGCCTGATGCCTGGTCCCGTCCTGATATCCCGTTGCATGCGTTGGCAATGCTGAAAAACGCCCGTGATGGCATTACGCCGGATCAACCCGGTGTTGTTGGGCCCATCAAACAGATTGAAGCGCTTAACCAGAAGGGATACCCACTGGCCTATGTGGGTGACGTTGTGGGAACCGGTTCTTCCCGTAAATCAGCCACCAACTCGGTGCTGTGGTTTATGGGCGAAGACATCCCATACGTGCCGAACAAACGCGGTGGCGGTGTGGTGTTGGGTGGTAAAATCGCGCCTATCTTTTTCAACACCATGGAAGATGCGGGCGCGCTGCCGATCGAAGTTGATGTTAACGCGTTAAATATGGGAGATGTTATCGACATCTACCCCTATAAAGGCGAAGTTCGTGTGCACGACAGCGACAAGGTGCTGGCAACTTTTGCACTTAAAACCGACGTACTGCTGGATGAAGTGCGTGCCGGCGGGCGTATTCCGCTGATCATCGGTCGCGGCCTGACGACGAAAGCGCGTGAAGCGCTGGGCCTGCCAACGAGCGATGTCTTCCGTCAGGCAAAGGATGTGGCGCAGAGCACGCGTGGCTTCTCATTGGCGCAGAAGATGGTGGGACGTGCCTGTGGCGTTGCAGGGATTCGCCCGGATCAGTATTGCGAACCCAAGATGACCTCCGTAGGCTCTCAGGATACCACTGGCCCGATGACCCGCGATGAGTTGAAAGATCTGGCTTGCCTTGGTTTCTCTGCCGATCTGGTTATGCAGTCATTCTGCCACACGGCTGCCTATCCGAAACCGGTTGACGTCACCACGCATCACACGTTACCGGATTTTATCATGAACCGTGGCGGTGTTTCCCTGCGTCCGGGGGATGGGGTTATCCACTCCTGGCTTAACCGCATGCTGCTGCCAGATACGGTAGGCACCGGCGGTGACTCCCATACCCGTTTCCCGATCGGTATTTCTTTCCCTGCAGGTTCAGGGCTGGTGGCTTTTGCTGCCGCCACAGGCGTCATGCCGCTGGATATGCCGGAATCGGTGCTGGTGCGCTTTAAAGGCAAGATGCAACCGGGGATTACCCTGCGCGATCTGGTGCACGCTATTCCGCTGTATGCCATCAAGCAGGGTCTGCTGACCGTAGAGAAGAAAGGCAAGAAGAACATTTTCTCTGGCCGCATTCTGGAAATAGAAGGTTTGCCCGATCTGAAAGTGGAGCAAGCGTTTGAACTGACCGATGCCTCTGCAGAGCGCTCTGCCGCCGGGTGTACCATCAAACTGGATAAAGCCCCTATTATTGAGTACCTGAACTCTAACATTGTGCTGCTCAAGTGGATGATTGCCGAAGGCTATGGCGATCGTCGGACGTTGGAGCGTCGCGTGCAGGGAATGGATAAATGGCTGGCCGATCCGCAACTGTTGGAAGCCGATCCAGATGCTGAATACGCTGCTGTGATCGATATCGATCTGGCAGAGATTAAAGAGCCGATTCTGTGTGCGCCGAACGATCCGGACGATGCTCGTTGGTTGTCTGATGTTCAGGGTGAGAAGATTGATGAAGTCTTTATCGGTTCCTGCATGACCAATATCGGGCACTTCCGCGCAGCAGGTAAACTGTTGGATCAGCATAAAGGCCAACTGCCGACGCGCTTGTGGGTTGCGCCGCCGACCAAGATGGACGCAGCGCAACTGACAGAAGAGGGCTATTACAGCGTGTTTGGTAAGAGCGGTGCTCGCGTTGAGATCCCTGGCTGCTCCCTGTGCATGGGCAACCAGGCGCGCGTGGCTGATGGCGCAACGGTGGTATCTACCTCTACCCGTAACTTCCCGAACCGTTTGGGTACGGGGGCTAATGTCTATCTGGCGTCTGCTGAGCTGGCCGCGGTAGCTTCATTGTTGGGTAAACTGCCGACACCTGATGAGTATCTCGCTGCGATGTCTCAGGTAGATAAAACCGCGCAGGATACCTATCGCTACCTGAATTTCGATCGATTGGATCAGTATACGGCGAAAGCGGACGGTGTGATTTTCCAAAGTGCTGTTTAGTGAATCCGTTTGATGAATAAGACAAGAGCCCACGATCTGGGCTCTTTTTTTGGGTCGCTTGCTGATTAGAATGCAGATAAGCCTCCATTTGGTCGAAACAACGCTGAAACAGCGTGTCCAGAATGCGTTTATCTTCCGGTGTCATTGTCGGTGTAATCTGGGAGTGTTGATTGGTATTGGTAATACGGGTAGTCATGGTGGCGATGCCAACCGGTCTTCCTTTTGAATCCTCATAAATACGATCGTCTTTCGGTAGTATTTCTCCTACCGCTACACCCGGTATATCCATAAGTGAGTTCCGTGCACTATTTCGTGATGGCGAGTGTAAAGCATTTCCTTTTTCAGTCATGGGGAACTGCTGTCTTATTGTCATTGTATTTATTGTTTCTTTCTGCCAGAGAAACGTGCGCGTTTTGCTGCGAGTGCGGGTATTATCCCCGCCGCGCTGCATGACCTTGCAATATTTGCAGGCTATCACTGTGAGATGCCGTGTGGCCCGCTACACTGGATAATAAGCACTACCACGGGAGGATGGCGTCATGGATTATGAATTTTTACGGGATGTCTCAGGCCAGGTCATTGTGCGTATGTCAATGGGGCACGAAGCCGTTGGTCATTGGTTTAATGAAGAGGTCAAAGAACAACTCACTTTGCTTGACGAGGTAGAAGAAGCGGCGCGCACTGTGGCGGGGAGTGAGCGCCAGTGGCAAAAAACAGGGCATGAATACACGCTGTTGCTGGATAGCGAAGAGGTGTTAATTCGCGCGAATCAGCTCTCTTTCGCGATGGATGAGATAGAAGAAGGCATGAGCTATTACGATGAAGAGAGTCTGGCTTTGTGCGGTCTGGATGACTTTTTAGCGCTGATAGCCAAATACCGGAAATTTGTGCAGCAATCAGAATAACCAAACGCCTGCGTCATTGATACGCAGGCGCTATTTCCTTCAGGCGATGTTTTCTACAAATGTTCTGGAGCGCTTTGTCTCTCGCCTGTTATTTTTGCGCTTCCACCCAGACGTCAGACAGGGTGTTTTCAATGCCGTCCGCCGTGAGCGAGTGATCGTGTACACGCTTATTATAAATCGTGATGTACTGCGGTGAAATCAGGCTGATATCTGGCAGTTCACGCCCGACGATTTTCTGAAATTCGATAAACTTCTGCTTACGCACTGCCGGATCGTTCTCGGTTTGTGCCTCTTCCAGCAAACGATCGACCTCGGCATTCTGGTAGTGAGACGCATTGGAGAAAGGCACTCCTTTGCGGAAATTCTTCGACCAATAAATGCGTTGTACTCCCACCGTAGGATCGAACAGATTGCTGTGTCCATTTAACGTAAATGAGAAATCGCGATCGGTATACACACGTTTCACAAAGGCGGATAAATCCTGCGAGCGCAGCGTGACGTCAATACCGATCTTTGCCAGAGACGAGCGCACGATCTCCCCAGTGGGTTTCAAACCGTCGGATATCGGATTGTAATCCAGCGTGGTTTTAAAGCGGATACCCTTGGCATCACGCGGATAACCCGCTTCATCCAGCAGTTGATTCGCGCGTGTGATATCCAGCCCGTAGGGAGAGGGAGACGGATCGTGGAAGGCCTTCAACCCCGGCGCGATGGGCGATGTGGTCACCGTGGCATAGCCGTAATAAGCGACTTTGCGAATCAGCTCTCGGTCTAACGTATGGGCAATCGCCTGACGGACTTTCAAGTTTTTGAAATGCTCATCATCCAGATTGAACTGAAGCGAAGATACGTTATAAGAATAGCTGGTGCCTTTGGTTTCAAACGCCAGTTTTGGTATCGCTTTCAGACGATCCAGATCGCTGAGCGCCACCGGTGAACGATAGCCGAGATCCACGGTGCCAGTTTCAAACGCGACCGATCGCGATGAAGCGTCAGGAATAAAGCGGATGACAATCTGATCGACATACGGTTTTTCTTTGTCCCAATAGTTGGGATTGCGTTTGAGGATCAGGTGGCTACCGCGTTCCCATTGGCTAAACAGGTAGGGGCCGGTGCCGATCGGTGCACTACCGTTCGGGTTTTTAAGCGGATCGGTATTTTCGTAGATATGCTTGGGTAATATCGGCGACTCTGCTGCTGTCAGTGCGCGTAAAAGATAGGGGGCAGGCTGCGACAGTTCAATCACCGCTGTGTTGGCATCTGGCGTTCTTACCTCTGTGACGCTGGCAAAGGTGCTGGCACCACGTGGGTGATATTTCTTGAGCAGTTCTATTGAGTAGGCCACGTCCGCCGAGGTGAAATCTTTTCCATCATGCCATTTCACCCCTTGTCTCAAATGAAAAGTATAAGATTTACCATCAGGGCTGACTTCCCACGAGGTTGCCAACTGCGGCTGAGGATTGAGATCGAAATCGTATTTCAGCAACCCTTCCGTCACTTTGCCGCTGACACTCAGGCTCGGTGTAGCAACAGTGGACAGCGCCACCAGTGTAGGCGGTTCGGCGTTCAATACGATATTCAATGTGCCGCCGCGCTGCGGCTCCGGCGTTTGTGCATATACTGTTGCACCGCTGGTGGCTAACAGGGTGTACAGCGCCAGCGTTGCTGCTAGCGTTACCGGACGCTGTTGACGCTTTTTCCCTAAACGAAAGTCTAACCAATTCATAAGCACCTCAACCTTGTCATGCGTTGTCGTTATTTGTTTTCATCACCGTAGTGGTAATCACGGCTGGCGGCTTGTGCGCTAACCAGGCCGCTGCGTACATCCTGCGCGATAGCGTGCGGTGAGCGCTCGCGCGCATCGCCCAAACCGCCGCCGCCCGGCGTTTCTACGACAAGGTGCTCTCCCGGAGGGATTGCTTGTCGACCTTTACCTTTTAGCCGTGCGCCAGAGGCCAGACTCACTCTGCCCGGCGCGCCATCTGCACCGCCTTCTGCGCCACGAGCGGGATAAACGATGCGATCCCATGCCGCGCCCAGTAACATGGGTGCCTGTTGCCCATGCGAGATTTCGATGACTTGCCCCAGCCCTCCGCGTTGCCTGCCTGCGCCGCCGGAGTCAGGCCGGTACTCCTTACGCCAAAACACCAACGGACTCATGGTTTCCAGAATTTCGATGGAGATATTGCGTACGCCGCTGGGGAACGAGGTGGTGGACAGCCCATCCAGCTCAGGGCGACCACCGGTACCGCCGGTTGAAAAACTGGTGATGGTAAATCGCTGTTCATTGACCAAACGCTCGTTGGAATAGCCCGTAATGGGGTGGCCACCCGACAAGCGGATATTCCACAGCGATGAGGAGCCTTCGGCTGGCACTGTACCGGGACGCGCCTGACGCAAGCAGCCGAAAACCACATCTGGCAACAGTTGGCCGATAATGTGGCGTGCGGCCACTGCCGCAGGATAGGGGGCATTGACAATGGAACCTTCCGGCGCGGTAACACGAATGACGCCTAACGATCCGGCATTGTTGGGAATATCGGCGCCAATCAGGCAGCGAATGCCAAACGAGGTGTAGGCATCGGTATAGGCCTTAACCACATTAATGCCTTGAGGAACATACGGATCGGTACCGGTAAAATCGACTTCAATTTCGCCGTCTCGAATGTGTAGCGTAGCGCGAATGCGGATTGGCGCGTCATAGCCATCCACCAGCAGTTCATTGCTCCAGCTTCCTTGAGGCCACTGGCGTACCGCATCGCGCATCGCCTGCTCAGAGTGTTGTAATATATGCTCGCCCACTGGCACGAGTGAATCGAGGGAGAATTCATCCATCATGCGGTTGAGGAAGCGAGCGCCGACGTCGTTACAGGCGACCAGCGCCAACAAATCGCCCTCAACCTGTTCCGGTTCACGCACGTTGGCACGAATAATATCCAGCACCACCTGATTGATATGGCCGCCATCGATAAAGCGCAGCAGTGGTAAAAACAACCCTTCGTGATAGATCAACTGACCATCGGGTCCTGGGCCTAAGCCACCGATATCCGCGACGTGCAGCGTAGAAGCGAACAGGCCAACGGCTTGTTCCTGACGAAATACGGGTGTCACCATCGTCATATCGTATAAATGGCCGGTCCCTTTCCAGGGATCGTTGGTTAAAAACACATCGCCTGGACGCATTTCTTCCAGCGGGAACGCGTGCAGGAAGTGCTTGACGGATTCCGCCATTGAATTGACATGGCCCGGTGTGCCTGTAACGGCTTGCGCGATCATGCGTCCATCCGGCAAAAAGACCCCCGCGGATAAATCACCGGCTTCTCGGGTTGAGGTACCAAACGCGGTACGGATCAGTGCCTGCGCTTGTTCCTCCACCACGGAAATCAGCCGATTCCACATCACCTGATACTGCAATGCTGTCACTGGAGCAGGTACGGAAGTTGGGTTACTCATGATGAAAATCCTCTGTGCCAAGCTCAAGTATCAGATGCCCCTGTGGACTAAGATGGGCTGAAAAACCGCTGTCCACGACGGTGGTGGTTTCCTCTTCCACAACCAGCGCCGGACCAGGTATATAGTGCTCCTGCGTTAACGCCGTGCGCTCATGGAGTGGCGTGGCAGTGAAGGCGTTATGCTCAATCTGAAACACCGAACGCTGGTGTTGCGATGGGGCGGCGACCCGCGTGCTACTCGGCGTCCAGCGAGCTGCCGCTGGCGCAAGGTCGTCATGGGTCGAAGCGGCAACCGACCAACTGATAGCCTCAACCGGCACATGGTCGAGACTGCGGCCATACAGCTCGCGATAGCGCTGTGCGAAACGCGTTTGCAGTAGGTGAACAGTTTGCGCCTGCACGGTACCGTCCGGCAGTTCGATAGGGACTTCATGCCCTTGGCCTGCATAACGCAGATAGACGATGCGCTGTACCTGAATATCCCCTTGCGGCGCAGCCTGACGCACAATGGCGGTCGCTTGTTCGGTTAATCCGGCTAGCAGCGCGTTGATCTCATCATGGTTCACACCATCCAGCCGTTGATAGAAACTGCGTACCGCCTGATAGGCGATAGGGGCCCAGAGGAAACCCAGCGCCGAGCCAACACCGGCAGAACGAGGGATCACGACGCGGTTAATACCCAGCTTGCGAGCTAATCGTGCCGCCTGAAGCGGTGCGGCACCGCCAAAGGCGATAAGGGTATAGTGCTCAACGTGTTTGCCTTGTTCGCTGGCATGTACGCGTGCTGCGTTAGCCATATTCTCTGCCACGATCTCCGCGACAGAGAGCGCCGCCAGATCGGCGGAGTAGCCCAGCAGTGCACCAATTTGTGCGGCGAGTGCCTGCTGTGCTGCTTCAATGTTTAAGGCCACTTTACCGCGGGCGAAGCGCGCTGGGTCCAAACGACCGAGTACCGCATTGGCATCGGTTACCGTGGCCTGCGTGCCGCCTAATCCATAGCTGACTGGCCCCGGTTCAGAACCGGCGCTGTCCGGCCCAACCTGAATGCGTTGCAAGGTATCAACACGAGCAATCGAGCCGCCACCTGCACCGATCTCCACCATTTCGATCACCGGAATACGGATCGGCAGTCCTGATCCTTTTTGGTAACGGTGCACGCGGCCAAATTCGAAGTTGCGGGAAATTTGCGGCTGATAATCATCGATAAAGCAGATTTTCGCTGTGGTCCCTCCCATATCGAACGACAGCGCTCGGGTTTCACCTAATTCTGCTGCCACGCGCTGCGCCAGAATAGCGCCACCCGCCGGGCCGGATTCAACCAGTCGTACCGGTTGTTCGATGCCGGTTTGCAGCGTAGTGATCCCGCCGCCAGAGGTCATAAGAAATAGCGGTATGTGCAGCCCGCGCGAGGTTAACAGTTGCTCCAAACGTGACAGATAGCCTGCCACTTGTGGTTGCACGTAAGCGTTCGCGCAGGTTGTAGAAAGTCGTTCGTATTCGCGCACTTCCGGGCAGACCACACTGGAAAGCGACACGGTGAGGTGAGGCAATTCTTGTTGCAGGATCTCGGCAACGCGTTGTTCATGCTTCGGATTACGATAGCTGTGCAGCAGCACCACGGCGACGCTGTCAATATCTTCATCACGCAGCGTCTGCGCAATGCGCCTCACATCGTCTTCATTGAGCGGCAGCAGCACGTCTCCCTGCGCGTTGATGCGTTCGGTGACGCCAAAGCGCCAATAACGCGGCACCAACGGAGCGGGTTTTTGCAGGAATACATCGTACTGCGCGAAGCGGTCTTCCAGGCCGATTTCAACCAGATCGCGAAATCCCTGGGTGGTGATCAATGCTGTGCGCGCCCCTTTGCGCTCAATCAGCGCATTGGTGGCAAGCGTGGTACCGAGTATCAACAGATCAACATCATGCAGCGTCCTGCCTGCGAACTTAAGGTTCTCTTCGATACCTTGCAGTACACCCTGTTCCGGCTCAGTGGGCGTGGTCAGGGTTTTTGACGTATAACGTCGTTCACCATCAAGCAATACAACATCGGTAAAGGTGCCACCAACATCAACAGCCAGACGTATTGCGGACTCCGGTTTATCTTGCGGGGAAAGCGGTAATTCAGACATAACGCGAACGTGTTCCAATGCTGTTTCTAAACCATCACCGCGCTGCGTGTGAAAACACACAACGCGTGGCAATGCTCAGGGGAGATGACTCGATGGAAGCACTATCGGGGGATATAACGGACAAAACAATAAAGTATATTTGCTAACAATATGCAGAATAAGCAATAGGGTGCTATGTGGTTTGCCACCTTCCACGGGTTGTCTTGCGATGAGCATGAGGATGGCGGCAATCACGTTAGGGTATGTATCGAGGAAACTACAACGATGCTCCACCGCAGATAACCAACTGCTGGCCGGTAATGGCTGCGGCAGACGGTGAGAGCAGATAGCACACCAGATCGGCCACTTCCTGCGGCTGGATGAAACGGCCGATCGGGGGTAACTTCGGCGGTGAACTCTGTCTGCCAGGCTGGTTTAGCATAGGGGTTTCCGTGGCTCCCGGTGCCACGATATTGACCGTGATACCGCGCGGTGCCAATTCTGCCGCCCAACTTCTTACCATACCGATCATGGCGGATTTAGTGGTCACATACTGGCTGCGTCCTGCTGCGCCGCTGGAGGTTCGGCTACCGAGCAGTATGATACGTCCACCGCTCGGCAATTTATCTACCAGTCTATCGGCCAGCACTTCTGCAACCTGCACATGTAAACGCCACAGCTTTTCGCTGTCACCCACATTGAGTTGGCCCAACGGGGCCGCTTTCATCATACCTGCAGCGTGAATCACGGCATCGACTTGTGCGATGTGCGCAAGATAACCTTGCAGCGCGTCGAGATCGGTGACGTCCAACGCTTGGTGGGTAAACTGCGGATGCGTGAGCGCGCCGGGGTGACGCGACAACCCTGTCACTGTCCATCCCTGATCCAACAGCGTTTGGGCAATGGCGGCACCAATGCCGGAGCTGGTGCCGGTAATCAGCGCATGTTTGCGTTCGCTGACAGCCATAAGGTGCTCTCCTGTATTAAGATCGGCCAGTGCTACAACTGGGCTAAATAGCTGACGGGCACTTTAAACACCGCTTTTTTTACCGGTGCGGGAATATCGCCTATCGCGCACAGCGCCTGATGCGGTTCTCCGGGGTAGAACGTGACAAAATCCCCTGTGCGCAAGAGGATCTGATGAGGTACCTGAGGATTATCTAAAATATAGAGATCTGGCTTACGCTCGGTAGCGGGTTGCCCAATGACACTGTTCAGCCCATAACCGATGATCTCTTCCCCGGCCAGAATTAACTGAATATCCAGAAAGTTGTGGTGAAACTCGGTATGACGTTCTGCCTGTGGTGCGGTAGATACGGTACCAATACTGTAAAACCAGTCAGCGCCTTCCAGCTGATATTTCCCTTCCGGTTTGGCGTTTAATTCATCCAACGTCATGCCGGGCGAGGAGAGAATCGCTAACAGCGGTGCGGGCAGCGTCGCCAAGGGTAAATGCTGCAAATTGCCTGCAATCATGGTGTAGCTCCTGATGAAAAGAGACACCGCAAACGCGGTGTCTCTCGGTGTATCAACCTTTTACCCATGCCTCATCGACACACACATACTTGATGGCCTGACGGAAATAGGTGAAGGCCACATGCAATTTCCCTTCCGGTCCCTGCTTGATGCTGGGATAGGAGAACTCGCGGTTCAGCTTCTGCTGCGAGTTATTGGTCATGCAATAGCCGTCGCCCACTTCGATATTTCGCTGCCACGGCCAGGTCTTGCCGCCATCTTCCGAAATGGCCAGCGTCATGGGGGCGCGCGGTGCACCCCAGAAGGCGCTGCGCCCTTCGGTAATTTCCGGCATCTTGGCGTCATTGCCACCTTCTTCATCTTCGATTTCGTCATACAGCGACACGCGGCGCTCGGTGGCATCGGCTGCGCTCATGTGGTTGAATACCAGCGCCAGATGGCCATTTTGCAGCGTAGTCACCTGAATGGACGAGTTATTGTTTGGCAACGTGGTGGGCACCGGCACCGACCAGGTTTTGCCGCCATCCGTGGAGTGGCTACGATAAATAAAGTCAGCCCACCGGCTGCGGAACAGCGCCAGCAGTGAACCGTCCGCCAGCGGCGTGATGTTCATGTGGACACAGCCTGTGCTGTTCGGCACTGGGTATTCCTGCCAGGTTTTACCCTGATCGCTGGAGATTTTGACAGCGCTGTCGTCGTTGTTACCTACCCACTTCTCACCCGGCTCTACGCGGCAATAGAACACCGGCAGCAGCCAGTCACCGTTCGGCAGTACGGTGATCGGCTGGCGAATAAAGGTGCCCGGCTGATCGAGCAGTGTGCCGATTTCCCCCCAGGTGTGGCCCAAGTCGGTAGATTGACGGTAACGCACAATGGCGGTGTCCTGATTACCGGATTTCTGTGCGGTATACAGCAGCCACAGCACGCCGTCTGGTGCCAGAAACAGCACCGGGTTCTGCTCGGAGCGCGTAGCATCTTCCGATAACTTAACCGCTTGTGACCACTGCGCGCTGCCGTTAGCCAGACGCGACTGGTAAATCGAGATATCCGCAATCCCTTCCTGCGTACCGCCAAACCAGACGCACAGCACATCGCCATTCGGCAGATGCAGCAGGTTGGCCGCGTGGTTTTGTGGGCAGACGGAGGGCAGATAGGCATCAATGCGCTGCGCATCCCCTTCGACCTGATGAATTACGCCAGTACGTTCTACGGTGATGGTTTCAGTCGTCATGACGAATTAGGCTCCTGGTTGAGTAACGGATGTTTTCTTTTCTGACCGAATCGCGTTCTTGTTCGGAATCAGACGATCCAGGCACATCACGATGGCAGGGGTTGCCAATGCAACATACATGTTATCGATGCCAAACGGGTTGCCCATCACATACCATACTGATGTCACCACGCAGGCAGCAATCAGGCTGGCATTGGCACCGCGAGCGCTGTTAAAGAACGGCAGGTAGAAGGCAATCATTGCAACCACCGAGATGGACAGACGAATGGCACGGGTAAAGAACGACAGCTTCAGCACTTCAGGCACCAGCAGCACGAAGACCAGCGGCAGGAAACCGATGATGAGCGAGAACACACGCGTCATCTTCATCTCTTTTTCCGGCGTCGGGTTGTAGTACGGTACGTAGAAGTCTTTCACGATCAGCGAAGCAATTGCCAGTGCCACGGTACTTACGCTGATAAAGATAGATGCAACCAGCGAGGTGGTGACCAGACCGGCGACCCACGGGTTCATGTCTTGCAGGAACACCGGCAGTGCATACAGGCTCTTGATTTCTGGGTGGACGAACTTGGCAGCCACACCGATCACTGCGATAGCCAGTGCAATCGGCATACAGAACAGGAAGGCAATCCAGGTGGCGCGTTTGGCGGATGCTGCATCTTTGGTCGCGGAAATCGCCTGAATCACGAACTGGGTACAGAAAATCGAACCGATAGTACCGATCAACCAAGCGAAGATAGTACTCGCACCGATGTTGCCATCCCAGGTCCAGTAGAACTCTGGCATCTGCTGAACCATCGGGGTAATACCGCCGGTCATTTTCAAGGCCACGTACAGGATGATCATTACACCGATGTACTTCACGCCGCTGTGGATCAGGGTGACATACGCCACGCCTTTCAACCCACCGAAGTAGAAGTAGAAAGTACTGACGATCGCCGTGATCAAGGCTGCCACCGGCAGAGAGATTTTCAGTACGGTGGAGATAGCCGCCGCGCCGCTGACGTAGTTACCCACGTTCACCAGCAACAGGGCATAGATCATGATGATCGAAATAATGTTTTTAGTCGATGTACCGTACTTCTCGGCGATAGCGCCGGAAATGGTGACTTTACCGGTGTTATAGATCTTCTTTACCAGGATCATGCCGAACAGCAGGAAGCCGATGGCGGCACCGATCACGGACCAAGAGGCGGCGATGCCACTTTCAAATGCGGCCTGCGCAGTACCTACCGTGGATTTTGCGCCGATAAACTCGGTCATCAGCAAAATACCGACGATAAACGCGGGCAGCGCGCGCGACCCTTCCATGAATTCGGAGCTGGATTTACTGCGTAATTTCAGCGTCAGCCAGGAGGTGAACGCGATATAAAACACTATCATCCCGATGATGATGAGGGTGTCTGTCAGATCAAAATGGTTCATATCTTTCGACCTATCGTTGTTGTCGCAGGGTTGTTGTTATTAAACAGGGTGATAAATGTTCTTATGCAAACGGGCTGACAATCTGACGGATAGCCGCTTCATCCTGTTCAGAGAACTGAATGGGATAGCGACTGACGCCAACGTCATGTCCCATTAACGTCAGCGCTTTTTTCACTGCCGCAGGAGAGAACGCAACGGCATACAGCGTTTTTCTTAGCTCGCTGACCTGTTCTTGCGCCTGACGTGAGCCTTCGATATCGCCGGCGTGGAAGCGGTGCCAGATTTGGCTGATAGCCTCTGGCGCCACATTGGCCAGCCCGGAAATACAGGCGGAGCAACCTTCGATGAAGCCTTGGTGAATCAATGAATCCGGCCCGTTGAGGACATCAAAATTCGGTATACCTTTAGCCGCTTGCAGGAAACCATTGAGGCTTTCATAGCTACCAGCACTGTCCTTGATGCCGATGATGTTGGGATGATCGGCCAGAATGCGCACAGTTTCGGGCGTAAGCGTATTTCCAGTGCGTGCAGGGATGTTGTAGAGGAACACTGGAACGGTTAACGCATCTGCCACTGCGCGGTAATGTGCGATCAGTTCTTCTTGTTTCAGCGGAATAAAATAAGGTGTGATAACCGAAACCGCATCGACGCCCAGTGCTGCAATACGCTTGCCGAGTTTGATGGTTTCACGCGTAGAAATTTCACCGATGTGGCCTACCACCGGCACTTTACCTGCCACTTCATCGACACAGGTTTCGGTGACCGCGACTTTTTCGTCGGTGTGTAATACGAAAAATTCACCATTGGTACCATTACAGAAGATACCGTTGCCATACTGCATCTGGCGCTGGATCTGCGCGCGCAGAGCCGTTGGATTGAATTCACCCTGACCGTCAAAGGGCGTGACGATTGCGGTCAACACGCCGGTAATACGTTTGCTCATTGTTTTTCCTCGTTACTGCGTAATCAAAAAAGAACATCAAGTCTGTGAATTAGAACAGCGTTAAATAAATATCACGCACGTCGTCCGCCTTCACCGCGGCGGGCACGTTTTTCATAAGACGCTGAACCTGCAAAGCCCCTTCAACCAGATCGGGCAAATGCGTTTTTTCGATACCTAATTGTTGCAGTGAGCTGGGCAGCGCGAGGCGCTGTACCAGATCGGTGAAATAGGTGACCAGTGCGTGCGACTTCTCTGTGACGGAGAGCGACAGGTTGGCTTCGGGCAGCAGGTCATAGGCCTGTGCAAATTTCTCTTCTACTGCCGGGCGTACAAAGCGCATGCAAGGAGCCAGCAGGATGGCATTCGCCACGCCGTGGGGAATATGGTATTTGCCGCCTAACGGGTAAGACATGGCATGTACCAGATGCGTGCCCGCGTGGGCAATGGCGGCACCACCGTAATAGGATGCCCACAGCATGTTCAGCCGTGCTTCCAGATTCTCGGGTTCACGAATGGACAGTTCGATATTGGCAAACAGCTTTTTTAAACCGATCAGTGCGTAGTTATCCCCTACCGGGTTGGCGATTGTCGCGGTGAAGCATTCAATCAGATGGCAAAGCGCATCAATACCAGTAGACGCCGCAATGTGAGACGGCATGCTGGTGGTCAATTCTGGCACCAGCGCGACATAGTCCGGCAGCATAACGGGTGTGATGATGCCGACCTTGGTCGCTTTCTCAGGAATCGCCAGAATGGCGTTCGGTGTGGCCTCTGAGCCCGTACCAGCGGTGGTGGGGATCAATAAAGAGGCGGTGCGACGTGTCGGTTTTTCACCCGCCAACAACGTTTCAAGGGAGACTGCATCATCGCCCACGCACAGCAGCGACAGTAGTTTGGCAACATCCAATACGCTGCCGCCGCCTACGCCAATCACCAGTTCAGTGCGGGCGTTGGGCAGCGCTTCAAGAATATGGGAGACATCGTGTTGGCTTGGTTCTGGCGGCACATTATCAATCAGAGTGATGGCCGGCACGTTCGCTTTAACCTGATTGAGCAGCGCCTGTACGCCTGGTTGCTGCACGATATTGCGGTCAGTCACGAAAAGAACGTGCTGGCGCGAGGTTAACAGGTAGCGGATATCGTTAATGGCCTGGCTGCCGCTGATGATAGTGCTATTGATGTTCATGGCGTTCCTTTACAGTGTTCACGCAGTGAAAGTGATTTTTATCAATCAATACGTGCTTTGAGATCGTGTGTTGACGTAATGGCGTCATTTTGTAGGGTGATTTATAGGCTAAATTGCTTTTAAATAATTTGATGTTGCTCACATATAATCAAATATGATTCAATATGATCATTATCAGGTGATCGACACACAATCGTCGGTATGCCGTTATCGATAAATAAGGGGTGGATATGCCACAGCGGCAAGATGTCAGCCTGGAAAAAACAGCAAGCCAGGTGTTGGTCGTCGCGGATGATTTCACCGGGGCTAACGATGCCGGGGTTGGATTGGCTCTTCAGCAGGCTCAGGTCAATGTGATTCTGGATTTGGATGCATTGACGACGGGAACCCTGCATGAGGTGACGGTTATCAATACGGATAGCCGGGCGCAGGCCGCGCAAGACGCTGCGCTGCGCGTAATGCATGCCGTGACCCGCTGGCGCGAAGCGGGCGGAAACGGTTGGGTATTTAAGAAGATTGACTCCACGCTGCGTGGCAACCTCGGCGCGGAGATTGCGGCGGCCTTGACTGCCAGCGATGCAGCGATGGCATTGATTGCGCCAGCGGTACCGGCGCTGGGTCGTATCACGCGAGACGGGAAAGTCTGGGTCAACGGAAAACTGCTGACTGAAACTGAATTTGCCAGCGACCCGAAAACGCCGGTGCATAGTGCAGACATTGCCGAACGCATTGCCGAACAGAGTGCTTTGACGATGGCGACACTCATTGTGAGTGAAAATAATCATTCTGCTCTTGCCGCGCAGCTTTTGCGTTTGCGTGACGAAGGTATCAAAGGCGTCATTATTGATGCCCATACGCCGCAGGATTTGGAGCTGATCGTAGCTGCAGCACAAACATTGCCAGTGAAACCACTGTTAGTGGGGGCTGCCGGGCTCAGTGATGCGTTAGCTCAGGCGCTGTGTTTTACCCCGCGTCCTCGGCCTGCATTACTGGCTGTAGTTGGCTCGATGAGTGAAATGACGCACAAGCAGATTACTGCGGTGAGCGCGCTGTCACAGGTGACATTGCTCGATGTGGATATCCGTCCTTTATTTACGCCTGCGGGAGCCGCATTGGCACAAGACACCGCGCGTGTGGCGGCCGCCGCGCTGCTGGCTGGCAAGCACTGCTTGGTTCGCACCTGCCGTGATGAACAACAGCGTCACGAGATTACGCAGTTATGCCAACAGTACGCCCTTAGTCGCCAGCAATTGGGTGAACGCATCAGTGATTTTCTGGGGGAAATGGTGCGTTGCACAGTGGCTCTGTGCCGCCCGGCAGGGCTTTATCTTTCCGGTGGCGACGTGGCGATTTCAGTGGCTGCTGCGCTCGGTGCTACCGGGTTCCATATCAAAGGACAACTTGCGTCCTGTGTACCTTGGGGACGCTTCATCGACAGCATCGTCGGCGATATCCCTGTCATGACTAAAGCAGGCGGCTTCGGTGATGAAGCCACCTTGCATCACGTTTTACGCTTTATTGAGGAGAGAGTGAGTGAGTAAAATTATCGCGATAACGATGGGCGACCCTGCGGGTATCGGTCCTGAGATTATTATTAAATCCCTGGCACAAGGGGAATTGTCTGGTGCGCCTGCTGTCGTCGTGGGCTGTGTGCAAACGCTGCGTCGTGTCCTCGCGTTGAACATTGTGCCTCAGGTTGAGCTAAATGTGATTGACGAACCGGCCCAGGCGCGCTTTGCCCCTGGTATCATTAATGTGATTGATGAGCCTGTAGCCGATTCCGAAGCGCTCAAGCCGGGCGTGGTGCAGGCACAGGCAGGCGATCTGGCCTATCGCTGCATTAAAAAAGCCACTGCGCTTGCTTTGGCTGGAGAGGTTCAGGCGATTGCTACCGCGCCGTTGAATAAGGAAGCGATGCATTCTGCGGGGCATATCTACCCTGGGCATACCGAGCTGTTGGCGAAACTGACGAATAGTCGGGATTACGCCATGGTGCTGTATACCGACAAACTAAAAGTCATTCATGTGACAACGCACATTGCATTGCGCAAATTCCTGGATACCCTAAACCGCGACCGTGTAGAAACGGTGATTGGCATGGCGGATACGTTCCTGAAACGCGTTGGTTACACCAAGCCGCGTATTGCGGTTGCTGGCGTTAACCCGCACGCGGGGGAAAATGGTCTGTTTGGTGATGAAGAAATTACCATTGTCGGGCCAGCCGTTGAGACCATGAAAGCCAAAGGGCTGGATGTGTACGGTCCCTGTGCGCCGGATACCGTCTATCTGCAAGCCTATGAAGGGCAGTATGATATGGTGGTGGCAATGTATCACGATCAGGGGCATATTCCGCTTAAGCTGCTTGGCTTTTATGATGGGGTGAATTTAACCGCAGGCTTGCCGTTTATTCGCACCTCTGCCGATCACGGAACGGCATTTGATATCGCCTGGACAGGTAAAGCGAAGTCTGAGAGCATGGCTATCTCGATCCAACTCGCCATGCAGCTTGCCTGACAGGGGAGGGGATTCAACTCGTGGACATCGTTGTGGGGCAAACAGTGAGTGATGCTTTCCGCGTCAGCGGAGATAGAGTTAAAGGGCAGAGCCGTCTTGACCAGATTATGGATTATCTGAAAAGCCATAACCTGGTGACGGTAGACGAACTGGTTGCCGTGATCGACGCCTCTCCGGCGACGATCCGTCGCGATCTCATCAAGCTTGATGAACAGGGCGTGATTAGCCGCAGCCATGGCGGCGTCACGCTCAACCGTTTTATTCCCTCTCAACCCACTACCAATGAGAAACTGCATCGCAATCTGGCGGAGAAGCAGGCGATTGCCCGTTACGCGGCCTCACTGGTACAACCGGGTGACGCCGTGGTGCTGGATGCGGGCACCACAACCCTCGAGTTGGCGCGCAACCTGACTCACCTGCCGCTGCGTGTAATCACGGCAGATTTGCAGATTGCGCTGTTCTTATCGGAATTCAAACAGATTGAAGTCACCATTATTGGTGGTCGTATTGATGACAGCAGCCAGTCTTGCATTGGTGAACATGGTCGCCGCCTGTTACGCAGTATCTACCCTGATATTGCCTTTATCAGCTGTAACTCATGGAGTATGGAAAAAGGTATCACTACGCCAACAGAAGAGAAAGCAGGGGTAAAACAGGATTTGGGTATGAATGCCAGCCGCCGTGTGCTGCTTGCTGACAGCAGCAAATACGGTGCCTATTCGCTGTTTTGCGTTACGCCGCTAACGGCACTCACCGACATCGTCACCGACAGCGCGCTTGCACCGGAGACACAGCAACTGCTTCATGCACAACCAGTGCAACTGCATTTGGTGTAAGTACCTTTGCCGTTTCGGATAACGCTGCTCAGATTATGATTCAATAGGCGGGCAGCGATAACGTTCAGGTTCGATAAACTGATCAATGCTCACTGGTCGGCCAAAATACCACCCTTGTACAATTGCATTTGGGCAGTGTCGCGCCACATAAGCAGCCTGTTCCTGAGTTTCCACGCCCTCGACTACAATGCTTGCATCCTGCTTTTGCACCAGTGAGAACAACACATCGGTAAAGGCGGCGTTAACTGAATCCGTACCAATAGCACCCACAAAAATCTTATCTATCTTCACCAGATTGAATGAGAAACGGCTCAGGTAATCCAGGTTTGAATAGCCGGTGCCGAAATCATCCAGCGCGATTTTATGCCCTTGCTGCTGCAACGATTCCAAAGCAACCTCCAGCGCGTGCGGTGAGGCCGTAGAGCGTTCTGTCAGTTCTAAAATCACACGCTCGCGCATCACCCCGTAGCGTTCGCACTCATGCTGCAAAAAGCGGTGGTAGTCGGGAGAGATGATGTCGCTAACTGCGAGGTTGATGCTGAGCGTAAAGGATGATGGCTGGGTCAGATAAGGCTGCATATCCCGAATTGCGCAGCGGGTGATAGCCCGGGTTAAATCATCGATCATGCCGTTTTCTTCGGCGATGCGAACAAACACTTCAGGCGATATCTCCTCGCCTTTGCCATTGCGCCAACGCGCCAATGCTTCCACGCCAACTAACGAGCGGCTGGCAAGACTGACCAGCGGTTGGTAGTGAGCGCGCAGTTGATTGTTTTTTAGCGCCCGCTCTAATTGACTGGGCAGCGAATGGCGTTTCTCATGATAGAGTGAGTAACACAGCGTAAAGCTGCCACCTAGCGCTGCTCCCATCAGGATAATGCCGGCAATCACATACCACGGGCGGTATAACACGCCCGCGTCCTCGAACTGCGCCAACACACAGATGTCAAAATTGTTTGAGCAGGTGAAAAAATGACGTTTACCGAGGGTGAGCCAGCCATTTTTTAATCTACTTAAGTCTTCTTTATGGGGAAGAGTGAGGGAGCCAAAGGTTTGATAGGGATGGTCGAGATTTTTATTGATTAAGATTGAGCTGTAGCCCTGTGGCGGTTGTGAATAGCGACGAAAAGCGGCAGAAGCGGTAATGGTCGCTACGCCTCCTTGGCTGGCGATATCGGCGGTTATCCTGGGATCGACCAACCTTTCCATGGCTGTCCACAGCTGTGTTCCCGTCGAGGTGGTCAGATCGGGCGGCAGCAGCGCGATGGGGGGATTGAGCCTTCCCCATCCCGCTGAACAGATCAGACGATCATTTTCGATCCGCCCTACGTCACGCAGATTAAGCGCATAAAATGATAACAGGCGTAGTTCACGTAAATCGGCATCAGAGCAGGGGATATTGCCCAGTAATAATATGCGCTGCACCGTGTCCCGGCTCTCTTGCGCCACGGCAACCCCTTGCGCTAGCACTTCTTGCGCATAGCTCACCAGACGCTTCTGTTCCGACTGTGCAATAAAGGATTGGCCAATGAACAGCGCCAGAATGGCGCTGAGCAGCATGATGATGATTAATCTGAACCATAATCCGGCATTGTTGGAGGATAGCATCGTTATTATCCAATCAGTGGTGATGAACATAACTCGGCATGTGGATTCAGATATCGCATCCTTGCCAATCTGGTGAAGTTATCGGCCATGTCTACCGCGGCTTGAGAAAAGGCATTTCAGTTTGCCGCATGACGCAAGGTTTACCCTGCATGATGTCGGTGTTGCTGAGAATGATAATTATAAATGCCGATTGTCAATCAGGGTAATTTTTTAATTAATATAAATTATTTGGAGTGTTAGATTTTTTATACAGATATCAGCATCGACATCGCTCAACGGTGTGCTCTTTTTTATGCGCGACGTTGGAGATATTGCCGTAGGTGATCCCTGTCGGGATTCGGCGTATTGTTGGCGGGGCATTGGACGACATGGAGGCTGGGAAACAATGGTTGATATTCACATCAAAACGTTGGTTGAGCGCGATCCGCTCATGGCCGATCTGGTTGCACTACGTGATGTGACCTGGTTTAACCCTGAGAGTACGACGCTTGCTGAGGGGTTGCCCTACGTTGGGCTGACGCACGTTGATGTACAGGAAGCAGAGGCGCGTTTACGCCGTTTTGCTCCTTACCTGCGCCAGGTTTTTCCTGCGCTGGAGGCTAGTGATGGCATTATTGAGTCTGACGTCATTGAGTTAGCTGCGATGCAAACGGCGTTGGACTCCCGTTATGGCAAGGTCTTGCCCGGTAAACTGTGGCTGAAAAAAGACAGTCACTTGCCTATCTCCGGATCGATCAAAGCGCGAGGCGGTATCTATGAAGTGCTCGCCCACGCTGAGCAATTGGCATTAAAGGCGGGATTGATCGGAATATCGGATGACTATCGCCAACTGGCAAGCGAAGACGCGCGGCACTTCTTTAGCCAATACCGGATTGCTGTGGGCTCGACCGGCAATCTCGGTATGTCGATCGGTATTATGGGGGCGACCCTTGGTTTCAAGGTTTCGGTACACATGTCGGCTGATGCGCGCCAATGGAAAAAAGAGAGATTACGTGCGCATGGCGTTGAGGTTGTGGAATATCAGCAAGATTACGGCGTCGCCGTCGCGCAAGGCCGAAAGGCTGCTCAGGACGATCCCTACTGTTTCTTTATTGATGACGAAAATTCTCGCTCTCTGTTTCTTGGCTACGCTGTAGCGGGCGGTCGACTCAAAGCCCAGTTCGCCGAACGTGGCCTCGTGGTGGATGCGGAGCATCCTCTGTTTGTCTATCTGCCTTGTGGCGTAGGGGGAGGACCGGGCGGTGTGGCTTTTGGCTTGAAACTGGCATTTGGCGATCACGTACACTGTATCTTCGCTGAGCCGACGCATTCACCTTGTATGCTGCTGGGCGTTTATACGGGCTTGCATGACGGTATTGCGGTACAGGATCTGGGGATCGACAACGTGACCGCTGCTGATGGATTGGCCGTAGGGCGTCCATCCGGTTTTGTCGGGCGTGCCATGGCGCGGCTCATTGACGGCTATTACACCCTAAGCGACGATGAAATGTATCGCTTGCTGGCAATGTTGGCACAAACTGAGGCGGTCTGTCTGGAACCCTCTGCGTTGGCTGGGATGGCAGGGCCATGGCGTGTGGCGGGTAATGCTGATTATCTGTCGCGCCTGTCATTGTCAGCGTTGGTGATGCAACAAGCAACGCATTTGGTCTGGGCGACGGGCGGTGGGATGGTGCCAGAAACGGAGATGCAGAAATATCTGGCGCAAGGGGCAAAATAGCCCTCACGCCAGAGGCCGTATTTATTTCATGCTGGCGGCAATGGTGTCTACATTGTGTTTGAACGCGGCGGTATAGCTGGCGGCTGGACCTGTACTGTCAGTTAACGCTTCCGGGTAGAGTTCACCTCCCGGCAGTGCACCGCTGGCGTTGGCTATTTGTTTCACCAAACGGGGGTCTGTCTGGTTCTCAATAAAATAGCTGGCGACCTTCTCTTGTTTTATCTGGCGGATTAGCTCTGCGACGTGTTTGCTACTGGCTTCAGATTCGGTTGAATAACCCTGCGGTGCCAGAAATGTTACGCCGTAGGCCTGGCTGAAATAGCCAAACGCATCGTGGCTGGTAAGCACTTTGCGTTTTTCTGGCGCAATGGCGGAAAAGGTCTTTTTGGCATAATCATCCAATGCTTGAAGCTGCTTAATATAGGCTTTCCCTTGCTGACGGAAATAGTCAGCATCCTGTGGCACGGCGTTGGCTAACGCATCAATGATATTCTGTGCGTAGATAACCCCATTTGCAGCGCTGTTCCAGGCGTGAGGGTCGGTCTGGGTTTTCCCTTCTTCTTCCATCGTTAGCGTGTGGATGCCCTGCGAGGCTGTCACCACTTTTCCCTGATAGCCGGAAGCGGATACCAGACGCGTTAACCAACCTTCCAGACCGAGTCCGTTGACAAAAACCAGATCTGCTTTTGCCAGCGTTTTGCTGTCTTGTGGAGAGGGTTCGAATTCATGCGGATCGCCATTGGGTTTGACCAAATCGGTGACGACGATACGATCGCCGCCAATATGACTGACCATATCTCCCAAAACGGAAAAGCTCGCTACAACGTGCAGCGGCTTTGCCATTGCGAATGTGCTAAATAACAAGCTGGAAAGTGCCAGTGCGATAACAGGATGTTTCATGATTTCCTCATAGATGACATGTGGATTACGTTAGCGACGCACGCGCAGTACGCCGCCCTCTGAACCGAATGCGACAGAGCACGCGAAAAACAGCGTTGCGGTGAGGATGATGGCGGGCCCCGCCGGCAGTGAGGCAGAGTAGGACCACAGCAGGCCGATAAAGCTGGACGCAATGCCCACCAGTACAGCGATACCCAGCATGACGGGCAAGCGCTGTGTCCAGAAACGGGCACAGGTGGCGGGCAACATCATCATGCCGACTGTCATCAACGTGCCTAACAGTTGAAAGCCAGCCACCAGATTGAGTACCACCAAGGCCAGAAACAACGCGTGGATCAGCGTCCGCCTTCGTGGCGACGTGAGCCGCATAAACGTGGCGTCAAACGATTCCACTACCAGCGCGCGATAGAGCGCTGCCAGCAGCAGTATTGATGCTGAACAGATCAGGCCGATATCGATCAGTGCCCCACGATCTACGGCCAAAATAGATCCAAACAGCACATGCAGCAGATCGACGCTAGAGCCGCGGAGTGAAACCAGTGTCACACCGAGCGCCAACGAACCCAGATAGAGTCCGGCAAAGCTGGCATCTTCCTTTAACGCGGTGTTACGGCTGACAAAACCGGAAAGTAGTGCCACAGACAGGCCTGCGATAAACCCCCCTGTGCCCATGGCCAACAGTGACATACCGGAGAGCAGATATCCAATGGCAACGCCGGGTAGCACAGCATGGGAAAGTGCATCACCGATTAAACTCATGCGGCGCAATAACAGAAAACACCCTAGCGGTGTAGCACTAAGCGTGAGTGCCAGACAGCCCACCAGCGCCCGGCGCATAAATCCGAATTCGATCAGCGGGGAAAAGAGACTGATAATCATATTGCCGCCCTTACTCGAACCCGATCACTGCGGACGTCGCGGTCTGGCGAGGGGAAGATGTCCTGAGTACATCCCCAGCGGTGACCTGTGGTACTGAGTTGTAGCACCAGAGGAAAATGGTGCTCGACAATGGCACGATCGTGTAGCACGGCTAGAATGGTGCACCCTTGCTGATGACGCTGATGGAGCAATGTCAGCAGTGCTTGCGTTGTGTCTGCATCTACGCCGGTAAAAGGCTCGTCCAGCAGTAGCACGGGTGTGTCTGCCAGCAACAAGCGGGCAAACAAAACGCGTTGTAACTGGCCTCCGGACAAATGACCGATAGGCCGAGTCGCAAAGGCTGTCATCGCAACTGCTTCCAGCGCGGCGTGAGCTTTGCGCCGCCAAACGAGGTTGAGACTGCTGAAGAGTCCGCGTTGCGGTAGGCTCCCCATCAAAACCAAATCCAGTACGCTTAGCGGAAACTGGCGATCAAACTCCGACAGCTGTGGCAAATAGCCCATGCGCGGCAGTACGCTGCGAGCGGGTGAAAGCGATCCTGCCAGCGGTGGAATAAGCCCAGCGAGAGTTTTTAGCAGTGTCGATTTACCGCTACCGTTTTCTCCGACAATGGCAGTCAGTGATCCTGCACTGAAACTGCCGCTCAGCGTGCCAAGAGGAGAAGAGGATGTGTAGCCGAAAGTCAGGTTGTGTAGTGTGATCATGGTAGCGCTACAGCCCAAGCGATTAACGCCCATAACAACGACAGGAGTGCCAGTGCGATGCTGATACGCGCCAAGGAGGAAAGAGAATAGAAGCTCACCCGAGAATGCCATGCAGAGAGAAATTATTGTTATGTTATAATATAACAATATTACTGATGGTAGAAAGGCGTAAGAAAATGTGACACAGAGGCCTTGGCGCTATCGTCTGTGCGCCAATGTTCCTGTGGTTGTTATTGCGTTAACCATCGACAGTGTAGAGATAAGCGGTAGGAAAGGGGGACTGATGAGTTCAGTGATTTCTCGCGAATACCGTTTAGCAGCGGCCCCGCAAACACAGGGATAATATGACAATGGCGACATTAAAGGACATTGCGGAGTGTGCAGGCGTTTCTATCAGTACCGTTTCTCGTGTGCTGAATGGCACTGCGCCCATCAGTGCCAAAGTGAAACAGCAGATATTGGCTATTGCCGCTGAACAGGGTTACCCGATGCACAAGCTGGCGAAGCCCGTATCAGAAATAATCGAACCCTTGCACCATGTCTTGCTGGCCACGCCGAGAAATTTGATGCTGGAGAGCGGTTACAATCTGGTCTCTCTGTCATTAATCAATGCGCTCAAGACTGTGTGCGCGCAGCGTAATATTCGCCTAAGTCCATTTTCTGTAGAGTACGACGCCACTGCGGAGCAACAACTGATCGCAGCACTGCACGGTGGGCGATATAGCGGTATTCTGATCGTCAATGATGACAGCCTCCCCTTGTTGCAGGCCGTGGTGAAAAGCGGGATGCCAGCCGTGCTGATTAACGGTGAAGATCCTTCTATGAGTATAAATAGCGTTATGCCTGCCAACTATTCCGCAGCGGTCTGTGCAGTTCGTCACCTGATAGAACACGGACACCGCCGTATTCTGCATTTGACCTGGCCATCTTGTGTAACGATCAAACAACGAGAGCGTGGCTACCGTGACGCTTTACTTCGGGCGAGTATTGCTGTCGATGAATCCCTTATTCTTGATTTACCTGATTTTCACCCCTTAACCGCACGCGATGCCATGCTGCGCTGGCTCTCGGCACACCCCGACCGCTTGGGCGTTACCGCCATTTTTTGCGCTGCGGACTATCAGGCTGTGGGCGTAGTGGATGCGTTGGCGCAGCGTGGTATCCGCATTCCTGATGATATTTCTTTGGTCGGGATGGATAATATTTTGCCCTTGGATATGCTGCCGGTGTCGCTGACCACGGTGCATTTGCCGCTTGATGCGGTTGTCAGAGCTGCATTGCAATTATTATCTCAGCTACTTATTCCCGCTCAGTCGCTCGGTGTGACACAGCATGTTGAATTGGCTGGTCATTTGGTGGTGCGTGAATCAGTAAAACGCCTTAATGCATCCGTCTGATGTCAACCTAAAACCCTGTGGCTGTGGCGACGGCCAGGGCATCTATTGCCATACGTAAGCGGGGTAACATTATGGGCGTGGAACGCCATAAGGCATGAATGGGCAAATGGTCGGCAATAGCGTTGTCCAATACGCTAACCAGCAAGCCGCTGTCGAGTTCTTCTTTGACCAACCAATAGGGAACCCTACCGAGACCATACCCCCGCTTTTATTGCGTTGACTGTCAGCAGTGCGCCATCCAGTAATAAATGACTCTCCGGAGTGATAACCCGACGTGTCTTGTCCGCTAACTGAAAATGCCAGGGTGCGGTATGTCCCTCTTTCAGGGGACCAATCAGGGTGTGCTGGTGGAGATCGTCTATGCAGTGGATCGGTGGAGATTGGGAAAAGTAGCTCGGAGTGCCGTACAGCAGGAGGTGTTGCGTTCCTAACCTTTTAGCGATTATCCCAGCAGCGTCCGGCAACTCTCCAACAGGCACGGCAAGATCGACATATCCATCGAACAGATCGGTCATTTCGACAGAGGCCGAGATACTGACACTCGACTGCGGCCACTGCTGGCACAGCGCCAACAATGCAGGCGTAACATGCGGCGTGCAATACCGCGCTGGAGGGGCTAGCTCGCGGACTGGCGGTTGAGTTGTCATCACTCAGAGTGAACTGCTTATCGCCGGGGACAACGAGACAGTACATTGTGGCAGCAACGTTCGGTTGAAGTTCGCGAAGCAGCTTACCAGCAATGGTGCAAACTCAATGTGTTGCAACGCCCTGCCACAGTGGAAGAACAGGCTCACGCAGCGCTATTCCTACTCGACAACACACACATGATGGGCAATACACTCTATTGTGATGGTGGGTATACGTTGCGTTAATCGGTAGACACCGTCTGTTTCATATGGCCGCGAGCGCAGATTTTCAGCTATAAATGAAAGATCATCCATCCAACACCTTTTACCATTTATATTAAAATTCATAGATAAAAGGTATTAATGGTATGT
Organism: Serratia marcescens; assembly: GCA_015548865.1. Taxonomy (GTDB): domain Bacteria; phylum Pseudomonadota; class Gammaproteobacteria; order Enterobacterales; family Enterobacteriaceae; genus Symbiopectobacterium; species Symbiopectobacterium marcescens_A. The sequence continues at coordinate 220,804 of JADMXW010000001.1, forward strand.
CAATTATTTCACCAGTGAAAAGCCATCAGATCAATGCGATAACCTCAAAGCCTATAACCAGTGAAAAAACTGTCCATATGAAGGATGTTTCCACAATAAAGGCAGCACTGAATAATGTGAGGAATAGCATAGATGATTTTTGTAAAGATCTTGATAAACCAGGGATCTTCAAACCAGGTAAAGAGAGTTTCAATCGTTTACAGGTCGCTTTGAAAGGATTAAGTGACGGTGCAAATAAATTGTTGAGTAAAATAGACAGTTCCTCATACCAGCATCATGCATCGAAGCGGGCCAACTTAGAAAAAATAAGTGTCAAAGTCGATCTTTTGAATAAGGAGATGAGTAATAAATTCAATGGATCGCAGCGAAATGCACAATTTATGCGGGAAGTGGAAGACAGATACAGGGCAAATCAAACGGAACGCGCAAAAGCGAATTTTGCGCGTAAGCAACATGCCAAAGAGATGATTAAAGCAGGAAGAGGGGATGAGTTGTTTAACGGTGGCATGGTGAAATAACGGGCTTTTAGCGCAGTTGCATCCTTGTGGATAGCTTGAACGTAACGCCCTGCATTAGCAGGGCGTTACGTTTTGACTAAACTCTGTTTTACACACACAACACTCAGAATGGAATGTCGTCGTCAAAGTCCATTGGTGGTTCATTGCCGCTCGGCATGGGCGCATTGTTTTGCTGACGCGGTGCTTGTTGTGCACCCCCGCTAAAGGCTTGTCCACCCTGAGGCTGCTGCGGTTGGCCCCAACCACCCTGCGGCGCGCTGTTGCCTGCATTGCCACCTGCCGGTGCGCCACCGCCTTGACGGCCGCCCAGCATTTGCATTGAGCCGGAAATATCGACCACCACTTCCGTGGTGTAGCGATCCTGCCCGCTTTGATCCTGCCATTTACGTGTACGCAACTGGCCTTCGACATACACCTGTGAACCTTTACGCAGGTATTCCCCAGCCACTTCAGCCAGCTTTCCGTACAGCGTGACACGGTGCCATTCTGTACGTTCTTTTTGCTCGCCGGTCTGCTTGTCGCGCCAGGTATCTGACGTGGCCAGAGTCAGGTTAGCAACGGCACCACCGTTCGGCAGATAACGGACTTCTGGGTCTTGCCCCAGATTCCCGACAAGAATCACTTTATTAACGCCTCTGCTGGCCATGCTTGTGTCTCCTGATAAGTCAATACTAAAAGTCTAAGCGAGAAATGATAACATGCCAGCCTTGTGCTGAGTACCCGCGATGTCGCATCCACACTTTTTTTATTGGTTACATTGTTGCATTGGAATACTGGATATTTATTCAGTTTTTTGTTAGCGTATTTCTCCTGCTTGTTCCCTTACAGGGCCGCCTTCTGCGGTGCTAAAAAACGCAGCTGGTGTTTTTTTGTGTCATAATTGCACGTTTCGTACCGGTTATCTCCGCCTGCGGGATGATGAAAATAGCGTTAACTCCGGGATGTATGTGAATGGATAAGATCGAAGTTCGTGGTGCCCGTACTCATAACCTCAAAAATATCAATCTGATAATTCCGCGCGATAAACTGATTGTGGTCACCGGGCTGTCGGGGTCCGGTAAGTCTTCGCTGGCGTTTGATACTCTGTATGCGGAAGGACAGCGGCGCTATGTGGAATCGTTGTCTGCCTATGCGCGCCAGTTTCTTTCTTTGATGGAGAAACCGGACGTAGATCACATCGAAGGGTTGTCTCCGGCAATTTCTATCGAGCAAAAATCCACTTCCCATAACCCGCGTTCAACCGTAGGCACCATTACCGAGATCCACGATTATCTGCGTCTGCTATTTGCCCGAGTGGGCGAGCCGCGCTGTCCCGATCACGATGTGCCACTGGCCGCCCAGACCGTCAGCCAGATGGTGGATAACGTGCTGGCACAACCGGAAGGTGCGCGCCTGATGCTGCTCGCGCCCATTATCAAAGATCGTAAGGGTGAGCATACCAAAACGCTGGAAAATCTGGCGACACAAGGCTATATCCGTGCTCGTATTGACGGCGAAGTGTGCGATCTCTCCGATCCGCCCAAACTGGAGCTACAGAAGAAGCACACCATTGAAGTGGTTGTCGATCGTTTCAAAGTGCGTGAGGATTTGGCTCAGCGTCTGGCTGAATCGTTTGAAACCGCGCTGGAGCTTTCCGGTGGTAGCGCCATCGTGGCGGATATGGATGACAGTAAACAGCCTGAATTGTTGTTCTCTGCCAACTTCGCTTGCCCGCAGTGTGGCTACAGTATGCATGAGCTGGAGCCGCGCATGTTCTCCTTTAACAACCCGGCAGGCGCTTGCCCGAGCTGTGATGGGTTAGGTGTGCAGCAGTTCTTCGATCCCGCTCGCGTAGTGCAGAACGGTGAGCTGTCGCTGGCGGGCGGTGCGATTCGCGGCTGGGATCGGCGTAACTTTTACTATTTTCAGATGCTGCGCTCGCTGGCGGACCATTACCGCTTTGATGTAGAAGTGCCTTACGACAGCCTGAATGAAAAAATCCGCCACATTATTCTCTATGGTTCAGGCAAAGAAACTATCGAGTTTAAGTACATCAACGATCGTGGTGATACTTCCGTGCGACGTCATCCCTTCGAAGGGGTGTTGAACAACATGGAACGGCGCTACAAGGAAACAGAATCGAGCGCGGTGCGAGAAGAATTGGCTAAGTTCATCAGCAACCGTCCTTGCACCAGTTGTAATGGCACGCGTTTACGCAAAGAAGCGCGTCATGTGTTTGTCGAACAGACTACGCTGCCACAGATTTCCGATATGAGTATTGGCCATGCGATGACGTTCTTCCAAAATATGAAGTTGAGCGGGCAACGCGCGCAGATCGCTGAAAAAGTGTTGAAAGAGATCGGCGATCGTTTGAAGTTTCTGGTCAACGTGGGATTGAACTACCTGTCGTTGTCGCGTTCTGCTGAGACACTTTCCGGTGGTGAAGCACAGCGTATTCGTCTGGCAAGCCAAATTGGCGCTGGGTTGGTCGGGGTTATGTACGTGTTGGATGAGCCCTCTATTGGCCTACACCAGCGAGATAACGAACGTTTGTTGGAAACGCTTATTCACCTGCGCAATCTGGGTAACACGGTGATTGTGGTGGAGCATGATGAAGATGCCATTCGTGCGGCGGATCATGTGATTGATATTGGGCCGGGTGCGGGTGTGCACGGTGGGCAGGTTGTGGCTGAAGGCTCGGTAGAGCAGATCATGGCGGTGCCAGAATCGCTGACCGGCCAGTATCTCAGTGGTGAACGAAAAATTTCAGTACCATCGCAACGCGTACCTGCCGATCCGACCAAAGTGTTGAAATTGGTTGGCGCCAAGGGTAACAACCTGAAAGATGTTACGCTGACGCTGCCTGTTGGGTTGTTCACTTGCATTACCGGTGTCTCAGGTTCAGGTAAATCAACGCTGATTAATGATACCTTGTTCCCGCTGGCGCAACGGCAGCTCAATGGTGCGACGTTGGCAGAGCCAGCGCCCTATCGTGAAATTCACGGCCTTGAGCATTTTGATAAGGTAATCGATATCGATCAAAGCCCCATTGGGCGCACGCCGCGTTCCAACCCTGCCACCTACACCGGCGTGTTTACGCCTATTCGTGAGTTGTTTGCTGGTGTGCCAGAGGCCAGAAGCCGAGGGTATAACCCAGGGCGTTTCAGTTTTAACGTGCGTGGTGGGCGCTGTGAGGCGTGTCAGGGGGATGGTGTCATCAAAGTGGAGATGCACTTCCTGCCGGATATTTATGTGCCGTGCGATCAGTGCAAGGGCAAACGCTACAATCGTGAAACGCTGGAAATCAAATACAAAGGTAAAAGCATTCACGAAGTGTTGGAGATGACGATTGAAGAAGCGCGTGACTTCTTTGATGCTATTCCTGCGTTGGCGCGTAAGCTGCAAACTCTAATTGACGTTGGCCTTTCCTATATCCGTCTTGGTCAGTCGGCTACAACGCTTTCAGGCGGTGAAGCGCAACGTGTGAAACTCTCTCGCGAGTTGTCCAAGCGGGGAACAGGTCAAACTCTCTATATTCTTGACGAGCCGACCACCGGGCTGCATTTTGCTGATATTCAACAACTATTGGATGTTTTGCACCAGTTGCGCGATCAGGGTAATACTATTGTGGTGATTGAGCATAATCTGGATGTGATTAAAACGGCAGACTGGATTGTGGATCTTGGCCCTGAGGGAGGAAGCGGCGGTGGTCAAATTCTGGTATCCGGCACCCCTGAAACAGTAGCGAATTGTGAGCAATCACACACTGCGCGTTTCCTTAAGCCGATATTAGCGCGCGGTTAGCGTTGTTTACGACGCTCGGTGTCATGCCGGGCGTCATTTATATACCTGTCATCTTTCTTTTATTTCGATAAGCCTCTGCTTATTGTGCTACTATTATTTCGGGCGAAAAAATCTCTCTCTACACGTATCAATATAGAAATATTTTCTATGCTTGCCACTATTTTAAGTGGCAGGTATGTTGGCTGCGTTCGCTCACTCGGATCATTTATCTGAGTAAACTTATCCGAGTTCACTCATTTGTTGCCGTCCTGCAACTCGAATTATTTAAGGTGTATATTCTTTGCGTGCCTCATGTAATTTTTTCCGTTAAGAAATATATGCAGAGGCATTTTTTATCTATTGCATGATTCTGTCGATCGATCTGCTTATATTGATAGGTTTTATCTTTTATTTATTATTTTTTAAGTGATTAAAACGATCAATAAGGTAAAGATGATGTGCTTATTGCCGATAAACCTAGAGACATCAGAGGTAAGTTGGAGCGAAGCGAAGCAGATAATAACAATCATCAACGTATCATGACGACGATTGCTCGTTAACATTAAGCAGCGATACTTCGCGTCAGGTTTTATTTTTTCGATGATAGCACTGAATCATAGGTGAGGGGATGCTATTTCCCTTACATCGGTAAAATAGCAATTTATATTGCTTGGTGTTAACGCGAGACAGGCGATTCTATGTGCTTCGCTAGCAACGGGTCATTACTCATTCTGATGGTATTAAACAATGGAAGAATAACCTGACTGTGGTATGCAATATGGAAAAGGAGTGAATAATGAATATCGCTAACTGGCGCATCGGCTATCGCTTGGGCAGTGGATTTGCTTTTCTGGTGCTAATGCTGTTTGTGGTTAATGCTTTCTCAATCACTAAATTGTCGTTGTTTCATGAAGATGCAAAGCTGATTGTGACTCGGGTTTATCCAGATACGGTGACTACTACCGATCTGATCGATGTGGTCAACAGCACACTGGTTGCCTACCAGCGGTTGTTGCTGGTTACCGATCCTGCAGAAGTAAAAAGTACGCTAGACATGTTGGGTGACCTGCGTAAACGCGGAGGTCAACTGCTGGATAAGTTGGTCGCCAGTAACAGCCCTGAAGCGTCTCAAAAGGTCATTCGTGATATTCAACAGATTCGCCCACAATTTCTGGCATCGGGCGATAGAATTATCGCATCTCTGACCGCGGGCGAGAGAGACAGTGGTATTCGAGAATTCACCACTACCATGAATGAAGTGCAACGCAGCTACCGAGAACAAGTACGCAAACTGGTTGCTTTTCAAAATGGGACTATGACCAAAACCCTCGATACAATGACAGCGACGTACAATGAAACTCGCCTGTTGCTGGTGTTGATCTGTCTGCTAGCGGCCGTCGCGGGGGGCGTGATTGCCTGGTTGATTACCCGCAGCGTGATCCGTCCAATTAATCAGGCGCTAGCATTGGCCGATCGTGTTGCGCAGGGCGATCTTACTTTTCGAGTACAGGTTGCTCACCAGGATGAAACCGGGCTGTTGCTCAAAGCGCTGGATAACATGAACAGCAGCTTACGGCATATTGTTGGTCAGGTTCGTGATGGGGCAGAGGCTATTTCAACGGCTGCTTCGCAGATTGCAGCAGGTAATCAGGATCTTTCAGCACGCACAGAAGAACAGGCCAGCTCACTGGAGCAAACGGCGTCTTCCATGGAAGAGCTGACCTCAACCATCAAGAACACGGCGGATAACACGCGTCAGGCAACGTCGGTCTCTCATCAAGCATCTGATGCGGCCAAAAATAGCAGTGAAGTAATGCTGTCAGTAACACAAAAAATGCGTGGTATTCAATCTTCATCTCAGCGCATGGCTGAGATTATCGGCGTTATCGATAGTATTGCGTTTCAAACCAATATACTGGCGCTGAATGCTGCCGTTGAAGCGGCGCGTGCAGGTGAGCAGGGACGCGGCTTTGCTGTGGTTGCGAGCGAGGTGCGCTCGTTAGCGCAGCGTAGTGCGACGGCGGCCAAAGAGATTAAGGAACTGATCGATGATTCTGTTAGCAAAATTCAGGATGGGATGAATTTGGTGGACAGCGCTGATGATACGTTGGGCCGTTTGACTAATCATGTACAGGAAGTTAACGCGATCATTGCTGAGATTTCCCAAGCGAGCCAAGAGCAAAGCGAAGGTGTCAGCCAGATCAACGTTGCGGTTGGACAAATTGATACTACGACGCAGCAAAATGCTGCGCTGGTTGAAGAATCTGCGGCGGCAGCGATATCGCTGCAATCTCAGGCTTCAGCATTAACCCAGATGGTGAGTGCATTTAAACTCACAGCGGGAGAGACAGTTTCAGCGTCGTCGGCGCAGCGCGAATCAGCCTCGGTGATGTCTACTAAACCCGCATTAGCGTTGGCTACGGGCACGTCAGTGAAGAATAACCAGGACTGGACGTCGTTTTGAGTTGCATTTGGGCGCCGTATTTCTAGCGCCCAGTTTTCTTCCCTCCGTCCAGCACTAATCATTTTGCTGCTTATGTAGCATCAGCGCCAAATCTTCCGGGATGTCTTGCACAATCACTTTATTGCGCCCAGCCTTTTTGGCGCGATAGAGCGCATTATCAGCGGTTTTCAATGCTGCATCGATAGGGACTTCTTTCGGCAAAAAGGAGGTTACACCAATAGAAATGGTGATGTGCTGGCAGATGGGAAACGCCATGTCAGCGACGTTTTTGCGTAACCGTTCAGCGATGACGACAGCCAGATGGATATCAATACCGGGCAGCAGCATTAAAAATTCTTCTCCTCCTGTTCGGCATACCAGATCTGTTTTACGCGAGTGGGTTTTTAAATGTCGTCCCAGCATTTTGATGACTTCATCACCCACATCGTGTCCGTAGGTGTCATTCACGTTTTTAAAATGATCGATATCGATGACAATCACTGAAACGACACTGTTATTGAGCAGCGACATCTCAATATTTTCATGCAGACCACGTCGGTTGAGAAGGCCTGTGAGAGGATCGGTGTGGGCCTGTGAGCTGAGTTTACCGATACGTTTATGCAGAAGAATGGTGCCCCACAGAATAACGCGTTTAAGGTGTTCAACCTCAAAATACCAAGAGGAAACTGCGCGAATTTTGCTGATTACGTCGGGGTCGTCCATTCGACTTGCAGCCAATCCCAACATGCGCAATGGTTTAGCTATATAAATGGTAAGAAGGGTAATTATAAACATAGTTATGAGCACCACGGGGGCACTTTTCTTTGTCACATCAATCATCACATTATTTAATGCCTGAGTGACGATCTGCTCGGTTTGCAACGTAAGAATAATCCAATCCGCACCTTTAACTTTCGCAAATCCGGCTAAAAATGTTGCCCCGTGTAAATCAGTCAACCGAAAGTTTCCTTTATTTCCTAGCAAGGCCATTTGTTGTAGTGAGTTATCATCAATTTTCTGGCCGATTTTGTTTTTATCATGATGATAAATAATCGTACCATCTTTATTAAGGACAAACGTATCGTAATTGTCATCATCAAATTGAGAATTCATGAATTCATTTGTAGAATTGCGGTTGTTAAGATAAATAGAACCGCCAACATATCCAAGCTGTGTGCCTTCTGCATTGCGGATAGGAACTGAAATATAGACGATAAGGTTACCAATCAAGGAAACATAGGGCTGACTGATGAAAAAAGTATTGGCTTCAATGGTGGCTGCATGGGATGGCGATGTCAGACGAGCATCAATGACCCCCGGCTGTAAAGGTGAAAAGGCGCGAATGTAACCCTGCTTATCTATGACAGAGACGGAGTTGAAACGGTGGCCAATCTGTCGAATCCTTTCTACTTCTTTTTGCAGGGTATCAGCATTTTTCATGTTATCTGCGAGCTGTTGAGCGCTATAGCTGAGTTGTGCTTGGGAGGAAGAAAAAAAAGTTTCGACAGTATTCGCGAGTTTTAATGAATAGTTAAGATTTATTTTAAAAAACTGATCGGTCAATAATTTTTTTTGTGTATCGTAGAAAGCGAAATAGCTATTTACAAAAATAACTGACATGCCGGAAAGTGCGATAAAAAGGATGAGTCGTCGTAAATTGACCTGAAGAATGAAATGCTTCTGAAGTGATTTCATTTATTATCTTTCTGCTTATTATTGTTGTCGCAAAACAGCGAGCGATCGGCTGTTCAACATCATGATGTAAGTTAATGATTAAGAAAGTGAATGTAAAAAAACTCTTTCTCTTTCACTGTAGGAGGAGACCCGCTCCCATTCACCTCAGATTCAACTGAGGACTTCGCCCTATCCACCGACATCTGCTGGGTAATAAATTGTGGGATATCACATAAGTAGTAGTTCAGAGCTAGCGGGGTGTCAATGGCGCCCTATATAAAAGTTTCTTATGAATCACAGGGAAAGGCGAAGAGTGAGGGGGCGTGAGAGGGTAAAAGAGAAAGGCTTAACGTTAGCGTTAAGCCTTATAAAATATTATTGAACCGCAGCGAACGCTTTGGCTACGCGTGCGACGTTACCTGAGTTCAGGCCAGCAACGCACATTCTGCCGCTGGCAATCAGATATACACCAAACTCGTCACGTAAGCGATCAACCTGTAGCGGGCTGAAACCGGTGTAGCTGAACATTCCACGCTGTGTTAGCAGGTAGTCAAAATTGCGCGCTGGCAGTTCCGCTTTCAGGGCATCAACCAGCGCTTTACGCATGGAGAGAATACGTGAACGCATTTCTTCGACTTCAGCTTTCCACTCCGCATTACGCGCAGCATCATTCAGCACGTTAGAAACAACCTGTGCGCCGTAATTCGGTGGTGTTGAGTAGTTGCGACGCACCGTGGCTTTCAGTTGCCCTAATACTCGCTGTGCGCTATCGGCATCTTCACACACTACGGAGAGCCCGCCAACGCGTTCACTATAGAGTGAAAAAATCTTGGAGAAGGAGTTGGCAATCAAGGCTGGAACGCCCGCGCTGGCAACGGCGCGCAATGCGTAAGCATCGGCATCAATGCCGCCACCAAAGCCTTGATAGGCGATATCCATAAACGGGATCAGTTCATGTTTGATAACAGTTTCAATAATGCGATCCCATTGCGTATTGGTCAGATCGGAACCTGTTGGGTTATGGCAGCACGGGTGCAACAATATAATGCTACGTGCTGGCAAACTTTCCAGCGTAGCGAGCATGGCGTCAAAATTTACGCCCAGCGTCTGCGCATCAAAGTAGGGATAGGTATGAACCTTGAATCCTGCACCGGCAAAAATAGCGATGTGGTTTTCCCAAGTCGGATCGCTGACCCAAACCTCAGATTCAGGGAAATAGTGTTTCAAGAAGTCAGCGCCCACTTTCAGCGCGCCAGAACCGCCGAGTGTTTGAATGGTTGCAATGCGGTTTGCTGCCAGCGCCGGGTGTTCTTTGCCGAACAACAGTGTCTGAATAGCGGAACGATACGGCTGAAAACCTTCCATGGGTAGATAAGAAGTAGCCGCTTTAGGCTGCGCTTCAAGCACATCAATAGCGCTGCTCACGGCGCGTAGTTGCGGGATAATATTCTGTTCGTTGTAATAGAGCCCGATACTGAGATTGATCTTATCCGCGCGTGGATCCTGCTTATATTTTTCCATCAGAGACAGGATAGGATCTCCGGCATAGGTATCGACATGTTGAAACACGTTTTTTTCTCCTGAAATAATCGTCTGCCACGCTTTATGCGTGGCGTGGTATCGGGGTAAATCATTATTATAGCTTGTGCGTAACCCTAAGGGGGTTAGACCGTATAACGCCCTGGGCGGTGATTCATTGCAATGATCAGGTTGAGGATCACGGCACCCAATACGGAAACGACCAGCATAGGTATGCTTACCACAAACAGGGAAGCCAGCACAATCACCACATCAAGCGCCATTTGAAACTTGCCGGCGCGGATACCGTAATGATCCTGGAGGTAGAGTGCTAAAATATTGACGCCACCCAGGCTCGCCTTATGGCGAAACAGTACGATAAAGCCCAGACCGATAATGATGTTGCCAAACAGCGTGGCATAGAAAGGCTGAAGTTTATCGAAGTGGACAAACAGAGGATGTACGTCCGACAGCACGGAAACCAAGCCGACGGCACAGAATGTCTTGATGGTAAAATGCCAGCCCATGCGGCGAACGGCCAGATAGTAAAACGGCAGGTTGATGAGAAAGAAAATAGTGCCAAAGGAAATGTGCGTGATGTAGTGCAGCAGGAAAGCCATCCCCGCTGTGCCACCCGTGAGCGCGCCAGATTGACGTAATAAGATGATCCCGAACGACACCATCAATGAGCCAATCAACAGGGCCAGAACATCTTCCAGCAGGGTGTGTTTTAGATTTTCAGTTGTAACAACGTTATCCATGGTGCGCTCAATGGCAGAAAAAAATAAATGTGGGAATAACCCAAGCAAGAAGTGCACCAAATAGAGTGCTACTTAAGGGGATTCAGGGTGATTAGCGCTATTAATAAGCGTAACTTATTGAAATGTAAAAGTCAGTAATTGCACAAAAAACGCATTTTATCTCTTATTATTGCTATCTTTGCGCATAAAAAACAAATTTATGCGTAAATCGACTACCGCTTCGCACCAAAAAGAGGCGTTACGCTCCATGATGGTGCGAGCGCTCAGTTCGGTAACATGAGCCCGTTCTCTTTCAGACGATTTAAAACGACGGACGTCTTCAAGTGAGATACGCTCTTGTTTTGTGACAAAATGCGGCTGATAAGGTCGCTCAGCCCTTGCAGATCCGCCACCGCAACTTTCAGCAAATAGTCCGCATCGCCAGTGGTTTTATAGGCGTCAATAATCGCATCTACCTCTCCCAGCATCTGGTGGAAGCGTTCTACATAGTCGGTGGTATGGTTGATAAGCCGTACTTCTATCAAACCGAGGCACTCCAGACCGATAGCATTAGGGGCCAGCCGGGCATGATAGCCCAGGATCTGCTGGGCCTGCTCAAGCGCAATGCGACGGCGCGAACACTGCGATGCCGATAACCCAATCAGATCGCTTAACTCCTGATTGGTCAATCGGCCATTGGTTTGCAGCAAGGTCAGCATTTTCAAATCATAATCGTCTATCTGGTACATAGTGCTTTATCCGCATGATGTATCGGGGGATAAAACAGACTAACAGCTTTTTTATCCGGTCGTGTCGGTTCTTTTCATGTACAGGGAGGCTGGCGGGTTACACAAGAAATGGTCATGCACCGTATTGGCGCAATATCGTGCATTGAGTGATTCCTTTAAGGGCACTTTGTGCATTTTAATGCTTATTTATGCATCAATCTACTTTTGCTGATGATGCAATATCACGCAATGTGATAGTAAAAATAATTAATATATTCATGATATTAGTTTCATTTATGCGACGAGTACTCTGCATAATTACAGAGGCTGGCTTGATTGTTGCTATGAGGTTCCCAACACTTCATCTTATTCGGGGAATGTCATGGATACACCGCAGACAACGGATCAGCTAAAAAGAGGGTTAAAAAACCGCCATATTCAGTTGATCGCATTAGGGGGCGCGGTAGGTACCGGGCTGTTTCTGGGGATTGCGCAAACCATTAAAATGGCTGGGCCTTCGGTATTGTTGGGCTATGCGATTGCCGGGGTTATCGCTTTCTTTATTATGCGTCAACTGGGGGAAATGGTGGTGGAAGAGCCCGTAGCAGGCTCCTTTAGCCATTTTGCCAATAAATATTGGGGTAGCTTTGCAGGCTTTATGTCTGGTTGGAACTACTGGGTACTCTATGTGCTGGTCAGCATGGCAGAGCTTTCTGCGGTTGGTATCTATATCCAATACTGGTTTCCTGATGTGCCGACCTGGGTTTCCGCAGCCGTTTTCTTTCTGTTGATTAACGCTGTCAATCTTACCAATGTCAAAGTCTATGGTGAAATGGAGTTCTGGTTTGCCATCATTAAAGTGGCGGCTATCATCGGTATGATTGTTTTCGGTGGTTATCTGTTGATGAGTGGTCGTGGTGGGCCAGAGGCGAGTGTCGCTAATCTGTGGCAGTATGGCGGGTTCTTTCCCAACGGGTTTGGCGGCCTGGTGATGGCGATGGCCGTCATCATGTTTTCTTTTGGCGGTCTGGAACTGGTAGGAATAACCGCTGCCGAGGCCAGCGAGCCGGAGAAAAGCATTCCGCGCGCCACCAATCAGGTTATTTACCGCATTCTTCTGTTTTATGTGGGCGCGTTAGCGGTGCTGCTATCTCTTTATCCCTGGCAGAAGGTGGTGGAAGGCGGCAGCCCGTTCGTGCTGATTTTTCACGCGCTGGATAGCAACGTGGTGGCGACCGTGCTCAATCTGGTGGTGCTTTCAGCTGCGCTCTCGGTGTACAACAGCTGTGTCTATTGTAACAGCCGTATGTTGTTTGGCTTGGCTAAACAGGGCAATGCGCCACGCGCGCTGCTAAACATCAATAAGCGTGGCATTCCTTTGACAGCGCTGGGCGTATCGGCATTGGCGACCGGGCTGTGTGTGGTGCTCAACTATTTGATGCCGGGCAAAGCGTTTGAACTGTTGATGGCGCTGGTGGTGTCTGCATTGGTGATTAACTGGGCGATGATTTGCATTACGCATCTTAAGTTTCGCCATGCGATGCAGGTGGCCGCAAAGGAAACGCGTTTTAAAAGCTGGGGCTACCCGGTGACGAATGTGATTTGCCTGCTGTTTCTGGCGGGAATTTTGGTAATCATGGCGATGACGCCCGGCATCCAAATCTCGGTATGGCTGATTCCCGTGTGGCTGGTGGTGATGGCTATTGCTTATCGCGTGAGGAACCGTAACAGTGCGTCGGCAGATATTGCGGTCAGTGACGTGTAATTGATGAAAAAAGGCGTACCCTGCGGTACGCCTTTAAGCGTTAATCGTCGAGATATTCCAACGCCAGACGCTGTGTTACGCGGGTAATCAGCTCGTAAGCACTGATGCCTGTGTGAGCGGCGATCCGCTCTGCGGGCAGTGCTTCTCCCCACAAAACAACCTCATCACCGACCTGCTCCTGCGCGTTTGGCCCAAGATCGACCGTCAACATATCCATCGACACCCGTCCCACCAATGGCACTTCACGGCCATTGACCAACACGGGTGTACCAAACGGTGCTGTGCGTGGATAGCCATCGCCGTAACCCATCGCGACCACACCTAGCAAGGTGTCGCGTTCGCTGGTCCAAGTACAACCGTACCCCTCGGATTCACCTGCTTTGTGCTCACGCACCGCGATCAGGCGTGAGGTGAGCGTCATGGCAGGTTGCAGACCAAAATGTGTGGCCGTTTCCGAGGACAGCGGCGAGACGCCGTAGAGAATTATCCCCGGTCGTACCTGGCTGCGGTGTGCCTGGGGCCAGAGCAGAATTCCGCCGGAGGCAGCAATAGATTGCGCGCCAGGTTTCCCTTCGACAAAAGCATCAAAACAGGCGATCTGCTTCAGAGTAGTATTAAACTCAGGTTCATCGGCGCGGCAAAAATGGCTCATGATATTCACTGGTTGCACCACATTGCGGCACTGTGTCAGCCGTTGATAAAACGCTTCTGCCTTATCGGGACGCACTCCCAGTCGGTGCATGCCGGTATCGAGTTTCATCCACACGGTAAGGGGGTGAGGTAAATCGACTTGCTCCAATGCCACCAACTGTTCAACGCTGTGTACAGCGGTTTCCAATTGATGCTGCGCCAATAGGGGAAGATCGTCTGCTGAGAAAAAACCTTCGAGCAGCAGGATGGGCTTTTTGATGCCTGCCTTACGCAGCGCAAGCGCTTCCGAGAGTCGGGCAACGCCGAAGCAGTCGGCATCTTGAAGGGTATTGGCGCATTCTACTGCGCCATGGCCGTATGCATTGGCCTTGATGACGGCGACCAGCCGACTATTAGGCGCTAACTGACGCACGCGCTGCATATTGTGACGCAATGCGCGGCGGCTGATGACGGCGGTTGCCGTTTTCATTTCTACTGTCCTTAACGCAGTCCGCTCAGGTGCGTTATTTATTCATCATCGTATTGTGGACCGGCGTAATTATCAAAACGCGACCACTGCCCGTTGAAGGTCAACCGAACGGTACCGATAGGACCGTTACGCTGTTTCCCCAAGATAATCTCAGCGATACCTTTCAAATCGCTGTTTTCATGATAAACCTCATCACGATAGATAAACATAATCAGGTCGGCATCCTGCTCGATAGAACCGGATTCACGCAGGTCCGAGTTGACTGGACGTTTGTCCGCTCGCTGCTCCAGACTACGGTTAAGCTGAGAGAGTGCGACCACTGGCACTTGCAATTCTTTTGCCAATGCTTTGAGTGAACGGGAAATTTCGGCTATCTCGAGCGTTCGGTTATCCGAAAGGGCGGGTACCCGCATCAATTGCAGGTAGTCAATCATGATCATGCTCAAGCCGTCGTGTTCGCGGAAAACGCGACGTGCGCGTGAGCGCACTTCTGTGGGGGTCAGGCCGGAAGAGTCATCAATATACATGTTCTTCTTCTCCAGCAGGATACCCATGGTGCTGGAAATGCGAGCCCAATCTTCGTCATCTAGCTGGCCGGTACGGATACGGGTTTGATCAACCCGAGACAACGATGCGAGCATACGCATCATGATCTGTTCACCGGGCATTTCCAGGCTGAAGATCAGTACCGGCTTTTCTTGCATCATGGCCGCATTTTCACACAGGTTCATCGCGAAGGTCGTTTTCCCCATTGAGGGGCGCGCTGCGACGATGATCAAATCCGATTTTTGCAACCCGGCGGTTTTCTTATCCAGATCCTGATAACCAGTAGAGACGCCGGTCACCCCGTCGTGCGGGCGCTGATACAACTGCTCAATACGTGAGACGGTATCTTCCAGAATGCGATCGATACTTTTTGGGCCTTCATCTTTGCTGGCACGGTTTTCGGCTATCTGAAACACGCGCGATTCCGCCAGATCCAGCAGATCTTCACTGCTGCGACCCTGCGGATCGTAGCCCGCATCGGCAATCTCGTGAGCGACGGCGATCATTTCACGCACCACGGCCCGTTCGCGCACGATATCGGCATAGGCGCTGATGTTGGCGGCGCTGGGGGTGTTTTTGGCCAATTCTGCCAGATACGCAAAACCGCCGACGGTATCCAGCTCGCCCTTTTGCTCCAATGATTCGGACAAGGTGATCAAATCGATGGGTTTGCTCATTTCCAGCAGACGCTGCATTTCGCTGAAAATCAGACGGTGTGCGCGATTATAAAAGTCGTTAGCAACGACGCGTTCTGCGACGTTATCCCAGCGCTCGTTGTCGAGCATTAGCCCGCCCAGAACCGACTGTTCCGCTTCCAGTGAATGAGGAGGAAGTTTTAATCCTTCCACCTGTCGGTCACGGGGCGGAGTCGAAGATTGTGCGGTGCGCTTTTCTGCCATGGGATTGCGTTCTTTATCGGTTGATTTGTCATTCTATAAAGGGGCATTGTATACGAAACTGACGTGATAAAAACCGTTCTATACCCGTCATACTTCAAGTTGCAGATGTGTTGGCTGCGTTCGCTCACCCGAATCACTTACTTGCGTAAGCTCACCGGGATGAATGAATCTATTCACCCTACGGGCCAGCGCAGGCGCTGTTCAAATCTGTTCCAGACGGATTTGTCACGCATTTGCTGCCTTTCTGCAACTCGAACTATTTAGGGTATATACACTGGCATCCGCGTGTTTATCGCATGGGATTGTACAAGGAGAAAACATGGCAAAACGCATTCAATTCAGCGCCCACGGTGGCCCTGATGTGTTGGAGTACGTTGATTTTACCCCGCGTGAACCGGCGGCGGGTGAAGTGCAAATTGAAAACCGCGCAGTCGGGATTAACTTTATCGATACCTATGTGCGCAGTGGACTTTACCCGGTGCAGGCCTTTCCGTCAGGGTTGGGCACTGAAGCTGCTGGGGTGGTGGTGAACATTGGCTCTGGTGTGAACGATTTTCAGGTTGGCGATCGCGTGGTGTATGCGCAAGCTGGGTTAGGTGCTTATAGCGAGGTGCACAACGTGGTGGCGGATCGCGTGGCGCATCTGCCAGGTGCCATCAGTTTTGAACAGGGGGCGGCATCCTTCCTTAAAGGACTGACGGTGTACTACCTGCTGCGTGAAACGTATGAGATTAAGTCTGGTGAGACATTCCTGTTCCACGCGGCAGCCGGTGGTGTTGGCCTGATCGCTTGCCAATGGGCCAAAGCGTTGGGCGCGAAACTTATCGGCACGGTCGGGTCAGACGACAAGGCTGCGCTGGCGAGTCAGGCTGGCGCCTGGGCTACCATCAACTATCGTAGCGAGAATATTGCGCAGCGCATACTGGAATTAACCGATGGGCAGAAAGTGCCTGTGGTGTACGACTCCGTAGGCAAAGACACGTGGGAGGCATCTCTTGATAGCCTGCGCCGTCGCGGTTTGATGGTGAGTTTCGGTAACGCTTCTGGTCCAGTCACCGGCGTGAATCTGGGCATTCTGAACCAGAAAGGATCGCTTTATGTGACGCGTCCGTCTCTGTTTGGTTATGTGACCAATCGCGCCGAGTTGGATAAAGCGAGCAGCGAGCTGTTTTCTTTGATTGCCAGCGGTGCCATTAAGGTGGATGTAGCTGCCAGCCAAATCTTCGGGCTGTCGGAGGCCCAGAAAGCGCATCGCGCACTGGAAAGCCGCCAGACGCACGGTTCCAGCCTGCTGATCCCTGGTCGCTAATCGCGTTGGACGATAAAAGTAAGGGCCCCAAATGGGGCCCTTGTTACTGCATTATTTCTGATATTTCATCATGCTGTATGTAGGGTACAGCGTGGCGAACGTCAGCGCATCGAGGCGTAGTTTTTTTGGATGATGATGCTCTGACGCGGATGAAATCATTTTTATTGATTCACACAGGCCGCGAGACCTGTGAGTATTACCGGTTACGTAAACCGCCTTGCTACATGGAGGCAGTCATAGTGACCAAGAGCCGCCATCCTAGCAGCGGCTCAAGGGAAAAAATATCTGCTGGCGCACAAAATTGGAGTAAATCGTGGCGGAGCTACGCTGATAGAAGCGGTATTTGCTGCTGATGTCACAGTGCGCTGTCTTAGCGGTAATCACGTAGCGGTTTTTGCTGCCAATGGCGCCATAGCCAAACGATCGCCACGGCCAACAGCAGCCAGGGCAATACCTTTATGGCTGTTACAATCACCCCGCCCACCAGCATCACCACGGCAGCAATCACCAGCGCGCACAGCACGCCGATCAGTGAAATGCCAGTTACCATCAACATTATAAAAAAGCCCACAACGAACAAAAACTCCAGCATGATTCCTCTCCTCTGTCAGGTGTCCCGGTGCAACGGCAATCTCTGAAGCGTTATTACAAAAAATATGCCAACAGTGACCCTCTGATAACTTATTGATTTATCAGAGGGTGATTCGATTGAAAGAGGTAAGTTGTGGTGGTTTTTACTAATTGTTGGTTTTTTTTATGCTACGCGATGGCGCACTAATGCCAATGCGGCTTCCAGCACGGGAATGCCCGCACCGGGCTTGTGGGCATTTTCACTTAAATGGCGACGCCATTGGCGCGCGCCGGGGATACCCTGGAATAAACCGAGCATATGGCGGGTAATGTGACCGAGACTGGCACCGTATGTCAGCTCATGTTCAATGTAAGGGTACATTGCTTCCACCACCTGAACGGAGTTGGCAGCAGGTGCCTTGGCACCAAACAGGTACGTATCGACATTCAGCAGTAGATCCGGGTTCTGATAGGCTTCACGCCCCATCATCACGCCATCGAGCTGCGCCAAATGCGTTTTTGCTTCTTCCAATGTTTTTACGCCGCCGTTAATAGCGATGGTCAACGTAGGGAAATCACGTTTGAGTTGATAGACGCGAGGATAATCCAACGGAGGAATTTCGCGATTCTCTTTTGGGCTCAGGCCGGAAAGCCAAGCTTTACGCGCATGAATAATAAAGGTGTCACATTGGCCGCGTTCTGCCACCGTGTGAATAAAATCGCACAGGAAGGCGTAACTATCCTGATCGTCAATGCCGATTCGGGTTTTTACCGTGACGGGTATTGCGACCCGATCGCGCATTGCTTTGATGCAATCGGCAACCAACTCAGCTTCTGCCATCAGGCAGGCACCAAAGCGCCCATTTTGCACTCGATCTGAAGGACAGCCGACGTTAAGGTTGATTTCATCGTAGCCACGCTGCTCCGCCAACTGTGCGCATTGCGCCAGTGCGGCCGGATCGCTGCCGCCCAGTTGTAGTGCCACTGGGTGCTCTTCTTCGCTATACGCCAGATAGTCGCCCTTGCCGTGAAGAATGGCACCGGTGGTCACCATCTCGGTATACAGCAGTGTTTGACGCGTTAACTGGCGGTGGAAATAACGGCAATGGCGATCGGTCCAATCGAGCATAGGCGCGATGGAGAAGCGTTGTGCAGGGAAAGGGCGATGAGTATCAGAAGATGGGTGCATACGTCTTACTGTGTCTGGTAAATATCTATCCCTATACAGGGAAACCTGAGCACATTGTATCATTGAAAGCCGGTGTCATCGACACCGGCTTGAGGTTGCAGACAAACCCGTCTAAAGCAGACATTCCTGCCTAACGCCATCATTCCCACCCACCACCGTCATTCCCGCGCAGGCGGGAATCTCTTGCAGGTGAAACGCGTTTCCTCTCTCAGAGATCCCCGGCTTTCGCCGAGGATGACGCAGAGGAAGCCAAGGATGACGAAGGGAAAGTCAAGGATGACGGTAAAGCAGTTTACGCTTTGTGAACGTAGCTTATGCCACCAAATCGCCGATTTTGATCTGCAAAAAAGCGCGCCATGCGGTCATGTTGCCTAGAAACTCGACCGTCTGCACAATCTCTCTGCTGCCGTCGGCGGTTTCCAACACAAAGGTGGGAAAACCGTGCCCACCTGTTTTTGCCAGTAATGCGCGACTGTGCTTGAAATGTTGCTCCAGACCATCAGCATTGACGAAAGCATACTCATTGGCAAAGGCAACACTGTCCAACCCGATTTCACTGGCACACTGTGTTAACACGGTGACATCCGCAATTTTTCTGCCCTGTTCGTAATGCGCACGTTGCACGTGGTGCAGCATCTCATAGCCTTTGTTTGCCATACGCTCCGCCGCAAGAACGGCGGCTGTCGGCGGTGCGGAATCCAGTACCACACTGGTGTCGCGCAGCAGCTTATCGAAGTAAGGCTGACCAAAAGGCTGGCCGGTCAGCGCTGCGATACGCTGATCGTGAGGCAGTACGTAGTCATGCCACTGCGGCGTGACCTGACGACGGTTACTGCCCGTCATCATGCCGCCACCGTGCAGCACCACATTGACGCCTGACATCTCATGTGCGGCCTGTGCCAGTGGCGCGGCACCGTAGCACCAGCCACACAGCGGGTCATAAATATAGTGCAGGGTTACTGCGGCCATTTCATTTCACCTTTGAGCACTTTTGCGCTCAGTTCCAAACTGGATTCTTCGTGAAGAGCAGGGTAATGCTTTTTCATTGTTTCAATCAATTCGGCAGAATCTTTACTGGTAGCCAGCGCTTTTTCCAGCGTGTTCAGGTAATTCAGGCTGAACGTGACGCTACTCAGGCTGTAATCCACCGGCGGCAAAAAGTGACCAGGAATCACTTGTTTCGGCTTCAGTTGTTCAATCTGTTGTAGCGTCTGGCGCCAGTCAGCGCGAGATTGCGGTGTTTGCGTATCGGCAATCCACAGGTGGATATTAGCAGAAACCGGAATCCCCCCAACTACGGTACTCAGAGACGGGATCCACACGAAGGTGCGATCCGGTGTCGGACCCGTCAGGCCTTTCACTTCGAGCTTCTGGCCGTCGACGGTGAAGCTGTCACCCTGCAACGGGGTTGGGACGATGATTTTTTGCGGTGCATTTTCTTTCATAATCGGGCCCCAGTAGGCCACTTTACCTGCTTGGCTGGCTTCAATCGCCTCGATAGTTGCAGGAGTAGCAATCACTTTCGCATCCGGGAAGGCGGCTTTGATCACATCCAGACCAAAGTAATAGTCCGGATCGGAATGGCTGATATAAATGGTTTTCAGCGGTTTGCCCGTCGCTTTAATGCGATCTACCAGCGTTTGTGCATCGTTACGTTGGAACTGGGCGTCAATCAGTGCCACTTCATGTTCACCGACAATCAGAGAGGAGGATACAGGGAAAATACTGGCTTCACCGGGGTTAAAGACTTCAAGCTTCAGAGGTGAAGCGGCGTGAACCACGGAAGTCATACTGAGGGCGGCAGCGGCAACCAGCGTTAAGGTAGATTTTTTCATCGCAGGAACTCCATTCATTATTCGGTAAAAGGTTATACCCGTCATACTTCAAGCTGCATGTACGCTCGTCCTAAAGGGCCAGCGCACGCGCTGTTCAAAACGTTAACGTTTTGTCCTGCAACTCGAATTATTTTGGGTAATTTCATTTAAAAGTACGCAACGGGGGCTATCTTAGGTTGCATTTATCGAAATAAAAATGGCTAAATAGTGGCTTCTCTGTTGCATAAATCGAGCTAATCATGGATCGCATCACTGCTGCTGAGGTGTTTGTCGCTATTGTTGATCGGGGGAGTATGAGTGCTGCTGCCGATGTGTTGGATATGTCGCGAGCCATGGTGAGCCGTTATCTGAATGAAATGGAAACCTGGGCACAGGCGCGCCTACTGCACCGTACTACGCGTAAATTGAGTTTAACGGATGCGGGTGAAAAAACCCTGCAACGCTGCCGTGAAATGCTGGCGCTGTCAGGTGATATGGGGGTAGAAAACGCGTCGGATATTGCCTCTATAAGTGGATTATTACGCGTCAGTTGTTCGCAATCGCTTGGGCAGACAGCGCTGGGTGTAGCGGTAACGGCATTTTTGCAACGTCACCCACGCGTGGCGGTGGATATGCAGATGAATAACCGTTCGGTCAATCTGGTGGAAGATCGCATCGATCTGGCGCTGAGGATTACCAATGCCCTCGATCCAAACCTTATCGCTCGTCCGCTTGGACAATGCGCATCCGTGCTGTGCGCCGCGCCCGCTTACCTTGCAAAGCAGGGGATGCCGCGTCAACTGAGCGACCTTTCGCTACACAATTGCCTGACTTACACTTATTTTGGCAAAAGTCTGTGGCATTTTACCCATGAGAGTGAGCCGTTTACGGTGCCCGTGAGCGGCAATCTGAGCGGCAATGAATCGTTGGTGTTGCTATCCAGCGCACTGGAAGGGGCTGGCATTACGCTGCAACCGCGCTATTCGGTTCAGCGTCATCTCGCCAGTGGCGCGTTGGTACCGTTGCTCACAGAGTACCGAGCGCAGGATATGGGCATTTACGGCATCTATGCCTCTCGTCAGCATATGCCGCCTGCGCTGCGGGCGCTGCTGGATTTTTTAGTGCACTGGTTTGCCCATGAACCGCGTTGGCTGGCGTTGCAAGCAGAGAAATGCTCACTTTAGCGTGCCAGCACGGCATCTAATTGATCGGCAATGCCCGCCGTGTAGCGTGTCAGGTGATCGATCACAGTATCGACCAGCGCGGAAGCCGGGCGGTGCAACGGACGAATCAGGCTGACGGTAAAAGGCACTGCCACGCTGAACGGGCGTACCACTACGCCCGAGGCGGCATAATCCAGTGCAGTAAGTGGATTGACGATAGAAATACCGACTCCGGCGCGCACCATGGCACACACTGAAGCCGCACTGTGGGTTTCCAGCACCATGTCACGCGTTATCCCTGCGGTGTCAAACAGTTTGTCCAACAGTTGGCGATAGCTGTCGCTGCTTGAAAGGCTGATGAATCGCTCATTGTGAAAATCTTCTGGCTTCAACATCTGGCGTGAGGCTAAACGGTGCTGCGCTGGCAGCACGCACACTTCGTTCAGCGTGAGCAGGGTATGACGCTCAGTACCTGCGGGGGTTACGCTGTTTTCCGTCAGCCCGAGATCGTGACGCTGAGCTGACAACCATTCCTCCAACAGGGGGGACTCCTGAGGAATGACATGAAGGCTGAGTGATGGGTAACTGTCCAGTAACGGCTTGCACACGCTGGGCAACAGAGACTGAGAAAACACCGGCAGGCAAGCAATAGAAAGCTGTGCCTGTTCAAAACGCCGAATGTCTCTAGCGGCATTGATGATGCGATCCAATCCGTAGTAAGAGCGTTGCACTTCTTCGAACAATTGCAACCCCTGCGCTGTAGGGTGAAGGCGCCCGCGCACTCGCTCGAATAGGGGCATTTGTACCAGATGCTCGAAGCGCGCCAGCTCGCGGCTGACAGTCGGTTGCGAGGTATTGAGCAGCGCGGCAGCCTCGGTGAGGTTACCGGTGGTCATGACGGCATGAAAAATTTCGATGTGGCGCAGTGAAATGGTCGGCATCGGTGCCTCAGTCGTGGTTGCCCTACTGACCGATATCATAAATGAATAGCTATGGCGGAGTTTATTTGTTTTTTCACTAAATGCGGGGAGAATCGCGTTGGGTTGCTGCCTGGTCAAAGACGAAGCACATTTTCTGCGGTTAATGTCACATGACGGTAATGTTATTACCGTGGTTCACGGCCTCTGAATGGATGAAGCCATGAGGCTGAACTATCATCGGTTTACAGCTCTTCATGTAAGGGCATTTCACCAGAATTAAACACCGATATCGCGCAATGTGCACCATGACAGGGAGTGGGGGACATAACTCGACCGGTTCGCTGTCTTCCCTTCTTGCGCTGACATACGGTTGTCATACACCCGACATATAACTTTCATCCCTCTGTGCTGAATTGGCGTAGTTATTGCTGGCTAGACCAGCGTCGCGAACCTATGAAATCAGGAGCATCATGATGAAGAAATTGTTGTCTTCCGTGTTAATCAGTAGCGCACTGTTCTCCTCAATCGCCTTTGTTTCTACCCCTGTGCTGGCGCAAGATGTTACTGCGCTTGAAAAAGCGGCGCGAGCCGAAGGTGCAGTAAACAGCGTAGGAATGCCAGACAGTTGGGCCAACTGGAAAGATACCTGGCAGGCTCTCTCTACCCAATATGGTTTGAAGCACAGTGATACCGATATGTCTTCAGCGCAGGAAATCGCTAAATTTGCGGCTGAAAAAGAGAATGCCAGTGCTGATATCGGTGACGTAGGTGCAGCGTTCGGCCCGATTGCGGTGCAAAAAGGTGTAACACAACCCTATAAACCGACGACCTGGGAACAAGTGCCTGACTGGGCGAAAGATAAAGACGGACACTGGGCGCTGGCATACACAGGCTCTATCGCTTTTATTATCGATAAACAGCAGGTGAAAGAGATTCCACACAGTTGGGCCGATCTGCTCAAGGGCGACTATGTGGTGACCATCGGTGATGTTAACTCTGCTTCGCAGGCGGTAAGCGGTGTGTTGGCCGCTAATTTTGCGCTGGGCGGTGACGAGAAAAACCTGAAACCGGCGCTGGAATTTTTTGGCAAACTGGCAAAAGCGGGGCGTCTTGGCGTCACGGATCCGGTGATCTCTAATATTGAAAAAGGAGAAGTGCAGGTTGGCGTGGTGTGGGATTTTAACGGCTTGAACTACCGTGACAAAATCAACAAAGATCGCTTTGAAGTGCTAATTCCTTCCGATGGCTCGGTGATCTCCGGTTACACCACCATCATCAATAAATATGCCAAAAATCCTAATGCAGCCAAGCTGGCGCGTGAGTACATCTTCTCTGATGCAGGACAGATCAACCTGGCGCGTGGCTATGCTCGCCCAATCCGTGCTCAGCACTTAACGCTGCCGGATGACGTGAAGGCTAAACTGTTGCCGGAAGAACAGTACAAAAGTGTACGCCCGATTGCTGACAGCGAAGCTTGGGATAAAACTGTGAAAACGTTGCCGCGCCAGTGGCAAGAGCACGTCATTATCAACATGAAACAGTAAGTCATTCTTCTGTGCACACAGTGTCCGATGACGGATGCTGTGGCACGTGTGAGGTGGGTTTCATGCGAGAGAGGGAGGATAACATGTGAAAAAAAACTGGCTTGCTGCAGGGATTCTACTGCCGTTTTTTGCCGTGTTTTTCGCGTTTCAGATAGCGCCGCTTATCTGGATTCTGGTGAACAGCTTTTACAGCCAAACCGAAGAGGCATGGGGGCTGGCGAACTATACGGATATTCTTTCCTCGCCGTTTTACCTTCAGGCGATACGTTTTTCGTTGGATATCTCGTTTTGGTCCAGTTTCTACGGAGTGATTATTGCCCTGATAGGGGGCTACTCGCTACGTCAATTGGGGACGGGGCGTTTGCAGCGGTTCGTGTTGTCGTTTGCCAATATGACCAGCAACTTTGCAGGCGTTCCGCTGGCCTTCGCCTTCGTGATTATGGTGGGACTGAACGGTTTTTTTACATTATTGCTGAAAAAATATGGCGTGATCGACGGTTTCAACATTTACTCCCGCGACGGTTTGATCCTGATATACACCTATTTTCAGATCCCTCTGGGGATACTGCTGCTCTATCCCGCCTTTGATGGGTTGCGCAATGAGTGGCAGGAATCGGCAGCGCTGCTGGGCGCGCCGCGCTGTCGCTTCTGGCTGCATATCGGTATTCCGGTGCTGATGCCGGCATTGCTCGGCACCTTTGTTATCCTGCTCGCCAATGCGCTTGGGGCATACGCGACCATTTACGCGCTGACCACCGGAAATTTCAACGTGGTGCCGATACGTATTGCGGCGCTGGTTGCGGGAGATATCACCTTGGACCCTAATCTGGGCAGCGCACTTTCCGTGTTGCTGGTGTTGCTGATGGCGCTGATTACTGTCGTTCACCAGTGGTTGCTGCGACGGAGTTATCTCCATGCCACGTCGTAATCTCATCACCGGAGGTCGCCATGTCGTATCTTGAACGGCGCTATCATCAGGCGGTAGTACTGCTGGTGTTGCTTGTCTTGTTATTGCCGCTGCTCGCCACCTTGGGTTATGCGCTGGCGACAGAGTGGGGAGCCACCATTCTGCCTAATGGCGTGACGCTGAAATGGTTTATTACCTTGTGGGGAGATAGCCGGTTTTTGGTGGCGCTAGGCCATTCACTGCTGATCTGCTTTGGTGCACTGCTGTTTTCGCTACTGCTGGTGTTGCCCGCGATGTTTGTTATTGCCTGGCGGTTTCCACGCTTGGATGGGGTAATGAACGTGTTGATTTTGTTGCCGTTCTCCGTGCCACCGGTGGTCTCTTCTGTAGGATTATTGCAACTCTATTCCTCTGGCCCTCTTGCCATTACTGGTACACCGTGGATTCTGATCGGCTGCTACTTTGCTATCGCATTACCTTTTATTTATCGCGCCATTTCCAACAATATTCAGGCGATCAATCTCAAAGAACTGCTTGATGCTGCACACCTGCTGGGCGCCAGTACGTGGCAGGCAGCGCTGTGGGTTGTGCTACCTAATCTGCGTAAAGGTGTGATGATTGCGGTCTTGCTCTCTTTCTCCTTTCTTATTGGCGAGTTTGTGTTTGCCAACTTGCTGGTAGGTACCCGCTTTGAAACGTTACAGGTGTATCTCTACAACAAGCGTAATGATAGCGGACATTTTACCAGTGCGTTGGTTATCTCTTATTTCCTCGTCGTGTTGCTGGTGACCTGGCTGGCTAATATTCTCAACCGGGAGAAATCCTGATATGCCCTATCTTGATGTAAAACAACTCAATAAATGCTATGGGCCAACCAAGGTCTTTAACAACATTGATTTTTCTGCGGCGGAAGGGGAGTTTGTTACCCTGTTGGGGCCGAGTGGCTGCGGAAAATCGACGCTGTTGCGCTGTCTGGCGGGGCTTACCTCCGTAGACAGTGGGAAGATCCTATTGCAAGGGCAGGATATTGTGCCGGTATCTCCCCAAAAACGTGGTATTGGCATGGTGTTCCAGAATTATGCGCTGTTCCCTAATATGACAGCGGAAGGCAACGTGGCTTTCGGGTTAAAAATGCAGAAGCTCGGCGCGGAGGAAATTCGCCAACGAGTGGCCGAAGTGCTGGCGCTGGTTGAACTGAATGAATTTGCGCACCGTTACCCGCACCAGCTTTCTGGCGGTCAGTGTCAGCGTGTGGCGTTGGCACGCTCGCTGGTCACGCGCCCGCGTTTGTTGCTACTGGATGAGCCGCTCTCTGCGCTGGATGCGCGTATTCGCCGCCACTTGCGCGAACAAATCCGTCGCATCCAGCGTGAACTGAATCTGACGGCTATCTTTGTCACCCACGATCAGGAAGAGGCGTTGACACTCTCCGATCGCATCGTGCTGATGAACAACGGTGAGATTGTGCAGGATGGCGATGCAGTATCGCTGTATACCCAGCCGACCAGCCTGTTTGCCGCCAGCTTTATTGGCAGCTATAACCTGCTGAGTGCCATGCAGGCACAGCAGTTGACGGGAGAACTCTTTACCGGTCAGGTGGCACTTCGTCCTGAATCCATTACGCTTGGTGCGCCTGAACAGGGCATGGCTGGGGAGATTCTGAACCATAGTCTTCTGGGAAATGTGGTGCGCTATCGGATATTGGTTAACGGTGTGGAGCTTGCTGTGGATGTATTGAATCGTGCGCCTTGCGATCTGTATAGCATGGGCTGTAGGGTGGGCGTGACTATTTCGGCAGATGCACTGCGTGAAGTGGTGTAGTTAATTCATATCATGAATGAATAGAATATGCGAAAAGCGATATTTGTTTAAATCGTTGCGGCCCGTTACCGTATGGCAATTATTCCCATTTGTTGTACGGAAACGCTATGCCACACGATCTGAATGACCTCACCTATGCGCTTAACGCGAATAGCCTGCGTGAATTACCCACTCGCTTTGGATGCCCGGTATGGGCCTATGATGCGCACACCATTGTGGCGCGCATTGCACAACTCCGCCAGTTTGACACCATTCGCTTTGCGCAGAAAGCCTGTTCCAACACGCACATTCTGCGTCTTATGCGTGCAAATGGCGTCAAGGTAGATTCGGTATCGCTGGGGGAAATTGAGCGGGCGTTGGCGGCAGGATTTGTTCCAGGCACGGCAGATCATGAAATTGTGTTCACTGCAGACATGCTGGATTTGCCGACGTTGGCGCGCGTCGTGGAACTGAATATTCCGGTAAACGCCGGTTCGGTGGATATGTTGGCGCAGCTGGGGGCGGCTAAATCAGGTCATCCGGTGTGGCTACGTGTTAATCCAGGGTTTGGTCACGGTCATAGTCAGAAAACCAACACGGGTGGCGAAAACAGCAAACACGGTATCTGGTATGCCGATTTGCCGCTGGCGTTGGCGCAAATCCAACGTTATTCCCTTAAACTGGTGGGGATTCATATGCACATCGGCTCCGGCGTGGACTACGGCCATCTGGAACAAGTATGTGATGCCATGGTGCGTCAGGTGATTGAGTTCGGCCAGGATATTGACGCCATTTCTGCAGGGGGGGGGCTTTCCATTCCCTATCGTGCGGATGAACCCGTGATTGATACCGCGCACTACTTCGGTTTGTGGCATGCGGCACGTCAGCGTATTGAAGCGCACCTTGGTCATTCTGTGACGCTAGAGATAGAACCAGGGCGTTTTTTGGTGGCGGAATCTGGCGTGTTGGTGGCGCAGGTGCGTGCTGTTAAAAACATGGGAAGTCGCCACTTTGTGCTGGTGGATGCTGGGTTTAACGATTTAATGCGTCCGGCCATGTATGGCAGCTATCACCATATTTCGCTGTTGCCAGCAGATAAGCGTTCTCTTGCTGGCGTACCATTGCGCGATACCGTAGTAGCAGGACCATTGTGTGAATCCGGTGATGTGTTTACGCAACAAGCTGGTGGCGGCGTGGAAACGGTGGCGTTACCCGCAGCGCAGGTAGGAGACTATCTGGTGTTCCATGATACCGGTGCGTATGGTGCATCCATGTCCTCCAACTACAACAGCCGTCCGCTTCTGCCGGAGGTGTTGTTTGAAAATGGA
Organism: Serratia marcescens; assembly: GCA_015548865.1. Taxonomy (GTDB): domain Bacteria; phylum Pseudomonadota; class Gammaproteobacteria; order Enterobacterales; family Enterobacteriaceae; genus Symbiopectobacterium; species Symbiopectobacterium marcescens_A. Next base: position 249,061 of record JADMXW010000001.1, read on the forward strand.
GAAGCACGTCTGATTCGCCGTCGCCAAACCATTGAAGAATTGCTGGCGCTCGAGGCGCTATAACCGTTCCTGATGGTATGTCTTCCTCAGCATCAGTGGGGGCTGAGGACACGGATGACACCACGATAAGCCGCAGGAATGCGGCTCTCCTCCCTTTGCAATGTGATAAACCTCTCGCTTTCTTGTTCTGCAACACAAAAATTTTTATACAAATGCCCAATTTTTTCGTGTTGTGACACATAGGTTATTTTATCGTCAGGTCATAGAATAATTCCCAATCCATAAGAGCGTGTGATAAGGAATTATTTATCGGTTCTGATTTTTTCTGAAAGAAAGATATTGAGAACGGCGTGATTTATTACCGCATTAAATAATGCAAATTCCACCAGGAATGTATTTGCATTAGCACCCTATTGTCGATGACATATAAAATATAAGAGGTCTCATTATGCATACCATAGAACCCTTGGCATGGTACGGCGCGTTAATTGGTCTTTTTATTGCCATTGCGCTTATTCTGAAAAAAATTAATCCTGTTTATTCATTGTTTCTCGGTGCCATTCTCGGTGCCGTGATCGGTGGTGGCAGTCTTGAGCAGACCATCGGGCTGCTGACTTCTGGCACACAAAGCGTGATGGGCACCGTCATCCGTGTGTTGGCCGCCGGTGTACTGGCTGGCGTGATGATGGAATCGGGCGCGGCGGAAACCATCGCCCAAGCGATTGTGAGGAAAATGGGGGAGAGTAAAGCTATTTTAGCGCTGGCGCTGGCCACGATGATCATCACCGCGGTGGGCGTATTTATTCCCGTTGCAGTATTAATTGTTGCACCCATTGCGTTATCCGTCGGTAATAAAATGGGGATTTCCAAGTTGGCATTATTATTGGCACTTTCTGGTGGCGGAAAAGCTGGGAATATTATTTCCCCTAATCCCAATACGATTGCTGCTGCTAACGGTTTTCATCTGAATTTAAGCGATGTAATGATCGCTGGCTTTATTCCTGCAGTCTTCGGTTTGATTATTACCGTAGTGGTCGCTTCGATGCTGAAAAATAAAGGCATCATGGTAAGTGGTGAAGAAGCCGCCGCAGCTTATGGTACGCAGAGTGCGAAAAATGACAAAACCTATCCGACGTTAGGTAAAGCCATTGTCGCGCCAGCGGTTGCCGTTATCTTGCTGATGATTAACCCACTTGGTTCCATTTTCCACATCAGTGCTCTGACCGCATTCAAGCTTGATGCGCTGTATGTATTGCCGATCGCGGGTGTTGTAGGGCTGATTGCTATGGGGCAAAAGCACAAGGTCATTGCCTATACCGCTTCTGGCCTGGAGAAAATGACTGCCACCGTGCTGATCTTGATCGGTGCTGGGGCGATCGCAGGCTTGATTGCTGCATCCAACCTCTCTGCACAGGTGGTGCAGCTGATTAACGTGATGGGCATTTCCGGCACTTTCTTGGCCCCTATCTCCGGCATTTTGATGGCGGCAGCGACAGCATCGACGTCTACGGGGACGATTTTGGCGACGGGCACGTTCGGTAACGCTATTGCCACTATCGGCATTGCGCCTATTGCTTCTGCTGTCATGGTGCACACCGGGGCGACCGTTATCGATTCCTTGCCGCAGGGCAACTATTTCCACGTCACAGCACAGAGCATGAACATGACAATCAGACAACGTATGGGCTTGCTGCCGTACGAGGCGATTGTCGGCGGCACCATGACCCTTGTCGCTACCGTGCTGTACGGCTTTATTCTCTAGTATGAGGCAACCCACAATGAAAAAAGAGACATTTGTATTAGCGCCCGATTCATTTAAAGAGAGCATGACGGCGAAAGAAGTGTGTAACGCGATGGAAAAAGGGTTGCGTAAGGTGTTTCCCGAAGCGAATTTTGTGCATGTTCCGATGGCGGATGGCGGTGAAGGTACCACCCAGTCACTGATTGATGCTACCGAAGGCAGCCTCTATGCATTGAGTGTGACCGGGCCGTTGGAAGAAACGGTTGAAGCGAGTTACGGCATCATGGGTAACGGAGAGATTGCCGTGATTGAAATGGCCTCTGCCAGCGGTATTCAATTTGTTAACCGCGACACTAAAAATCCTCTGGTGACGACCACCTACGGCACGGGCGAACTGATCCGCGCCTGCCTGGATAAAGGCATCAAGAAAATCATTCTGGGGATTGGTGGCAGTGCAACCAATGATGGTGGCGCTGGCATGGCAGAAGCGCTGGGCGTACGTTTTTATGACGAAGCAGGCAACATGCTGCCGCGTGGCGGCGGTGCCTTAGGTCGCTTGCACCATATCGATATTTCTGGGCTGGATAGTCGTTTGGCGCAGGTCGATATCCAAGTCGCCTGCGATGTCACTAATCCACTGTGTGGCGAGCAGGGCGCATCAGCCATTTTTGGTCCGCAGAAAGGGGCAACGCCGGAAATGGTCGCACAACTGGACAGTAATCTGGCGCACTATGCGGCCGTGATCCGTAACCAACTGGGCAAAGAGATTGCCGATGTACCAGGCGCTGGCGCGGCAGGCGGTTTGGGGGCTGGGCTGATGGCCTTCACTCAATGCACATTGCGTAAAGGCATTGATATTGTTGTCGAATTCAGTGGATTGCGTGACAAGCTGGTGGGGGCAGATTTCTGCTTTACAGGGGAAGGGCGCATTGACTACCAAACCAAGTTTGGCAAAACGCCTTATGGCGTAGCCAGAACAGCCAAAGCGCAAGGTGTGCCTGTTATCGCGGTTTCTGGGTGTGTTGGGGAAGGCGTTGAAGCACTCTATGGTGAAGGTATTGATACTATTTTCGGCATTATTCCCCGTGCAGACAATATTGAAGCTCTGTTAAAAGACGGTCCTATTAATATGGAACGTGCGTGCGAAAATATTGCCCGTCTGTTGAAAAAAGCGGCAGCATAATTAAGCGCCAGTAATAAGAAGGGAATAGGTATGACTGAAATTATTCGGCGCACAAAGATTGTCGCGACGCTTGGTCCGGCAACCGATCGTGATAATAACCTGGAGAAAATAATTAGTGCGGGCGCTAACGTGGTGCGCTTTAATTTCTCTCACGGTACGGCAGAGGATCATATTGCTCGCGCGGAACAGGTTCGCGCTATTGCCCAACGTTTGGGAAAATCAGTAGCAATTTTGGGCGATTTACAAGGGCCGAAAATTCGGGTGTCAACCTTTAAAGAAGGTAAAGTATTTCTGAATGTTGGGGATACATTTATTCTGGATGCCTTATTAGAAAAAGGATTAGGTGATAATACCCAAGTCGGTATCGATTATAAGGCATTGCCGCATGATGTGGTGCCTGGAGATATTCTGCTGCTGGATGATGGCCGAATTCAACTGCGGGTTGTGCGCATTGACGGCGAAAAAATCATTACGGCAGTGACCGTAGGGGGAACGCTCTCCAATAACAAAGGCGTCAACAAGCTCGGCGGTGGGCTGTCTGCACAGGCGCTGACGGAAAAAGACAAGGCAGATATTCTGCTGGCTGCCAGGATGAAAGTGGATTTTTTAGCGGTATCGTTCCCTCGCACCGGAGATGATTTACGCTATGCGCGTCGTTTGGCGCGGGAAGCGGGTTGCCAGGCTGCCATTGTTGCCAAAGTGGAGCGTGCGGAAACCGTTGCCACACCAGAAAACATGGATGACATGATTCTGGCCGCTGATGTCATCATGGTGGCTCGTGGCGATTTGGGCGTAGAGATTGGCGATGCGGCATTGGTGGGCGTACAAAAACGCCTGATTCAGCGGTCACGCCAGTTAAACCGAGTGGTTATCACCGCAACGCAGATGATGGAATCCATGATCTCTAGCCCAATGCCGACGCGGGCCGAGGTGATGGACGTTGCCAATGCCGTATTGGATGGCACGGACGCCGTGATGCTATCGGCTGAAACTGCGGCTGGTAACTATCCGGCGCAGGCCGTCGCGGCGATGGCGAACGTTTGTCTGGGCGCTGAGCGCAGTCCGAGCGTCACCACCTCGAAGCACCGCCTTGATGTGCAGTTTACCAATGTAGAAGAGATGGCGGCGATGTCGGCCATGTATGCGGCGAATCATTTGCAAGGGGTCAAAGCCGTGATTGCGATGACGGAGTCAGGGCGAACCGCCCGCATGATGTCTCGCATTAGCTCCCGTTTGCCGATTTTTGCGCTATCGCGTCATGCGGCGACGTTGAACCAGGTTGCACTGTATCGCGGTGTTACGCCACTGTCGTTCGATGGGCGAGCCGAAGGATTGGAGGCAGCACAAGATGCTATTGCATTGCTGAAAGCAAGCGGTTCAATTGCGCCCGGAGATAGCGTTATTCTGACTCAGGGTGACAGCGTGGGGCAAATTGGTAGCACCAATACCTGTCGTATTTGCGTTGTGGAATAAGTACTTGTGAACATCGCCGTCTACGTACTGTGGCGGTGATGTGTTTATACTCGTCATACTTTAAGTTACAGATGTGTTGACTGCGCTCGAATACGTTAGCGTATATTTCTCATCGCTGTTGAAGTCTTTATTTTTAAAAGAAAATAAAATACAGGGCACGTTATGAAATAAAGCTATTTTCCTTTTCATTTATAATGAAGGCTGGTGTAAATAGCTTTGTTAAATTACAAAAGGCAGTGGTTATTGATGTGGCGTATTTACAAACGGGTTGTTTTCCCTGCTGGTAATATATTTCGCGCTGCACCAGGGGAATAATAAATGACAGATTATGATTTCGATGCGAAATTAGCTTATTCGATCGTCGAACGCACCATGAAAATTATTGATTGTAATATCAACGTCATGGATGCCAGGGGCCGTATTATTGGCAGCGGCGATCGCGAGCGCATTGGTGAAATTCACGAAGGGGCGTTATTAGCGCTCAGTCAACAGCGGGTGGTATCGATTGATGATGCCTCCATGCATACGCTGCACGGCGTCAAGCCCGGCCTTAACCTGCCGCTGCGGTTAAACAATCAGATAGTCGGAGTAATTGGCCTGACCGGGGATCCCGAAGGACTGATGCAATTTGGCGAACTGGTGTGCATGACGGCAGAAATGATGCTGGAGCAAGCACACCTTCTCCAACTGCTGGCACAAAACAGTCGTTTACGCGAAGAGTTGGTGTTAAGCATGGTACGAAATGACACCTACTCTTCCACTATGGTGGAATGGGCACAGCGTTTAGGCGTTGATCTGACATTGCCGCGCGTCGCTATGGTGGTGGAGTTAGACAGCGGCCAGCTTGGTGTCAGTACTGCGATGAGTGAATTGCAGCAATTGCAATCTTTGCTGATGGAAACCGGCAAAGATGATCTGATGGCGATTGTCTCACTTACCGAAATGGTGGTGTTGAAACCTGCCTATTTTCACGCCGAACGCTGGGAGCCTGAAGAGCATAAGCGCCGTATGATGCAACTCTATCAGCGCCTACAACAGGGCAGTCCGCTCAAAGTACGCTTGGCGCTGGGCAACTTTTTCCCACAGGCAGAGGGCGTGGTGCGCTCTTACCACACGGCGAAAACCACGATTAGCGTAGGCAAACAGCGGATGCCAGACGTGCACTGTTTTTGCTATCAGGACATTAAACTGCCGGTTCTGCTCGATAGCCTGCGCGATGGCTGGCAGGCGGCCGAGTTGGTCAGTCCGTTGCAGCGACTGAAAGCGAATGACGGCAACGGTGTGTTTCGAAAAACGCTGTATACCTGGTTTAGCCACAATCAGCAAGCCGGTGAAACGGCTAAAGCATTGTTTATTCATAAAAATACACTTGAGTACCGCTTGCGGCGTATTGCAGAACTCACCGGATTGAATCTGGCGAATTTTGAAGATCGTTTTCTGCTCTACGTTGCAGCACAGCTAGATCAAGCCTAGTACGGCATGGCTGTTCTCTGTTTAGGCGTCACCGGCGAGTTCTTGCCGTAGCAGCACGATCTCTTCGGCCAGATCGCGACATAGCATCGCTGTCATCAAGTGATCCTGGGCGTGTACCAGGATCAAATTGACCGGTATCTTCCCTTGCCCTTCATCTTCCCCGATTAGCTGCGTTTGGATCAGGTGTGCAGCGCGCACGGCTTCCTGAGAAGCGGTTAATGATGCTGTGGCTAGCTCCCACTTATGCTGGCGTGCCGCCTGAATAGCCATCATGGCCTGAGAGCGGGCCTCTCCGGCATTGATGATCAACTCCATTACAATGGTTTCCATCTCGATCGTCATTTTTATCCCCTTATGGTATGCCAAATATTGCATGAATCATCATATTGGAATTCCAATATTTGTTTATGGGAGTGCTGTCACAGAAAAATAACGCATATTAGTCGAATTTTGGTATGCCAAACGCACATGCGCGATGAGCGGTATGCATTCTGCGCGTAACGGCTATCTGGGGCGCTGTCCCGCACTACACTACCATTGTGATGAGGTGCTGTTATGTCATTCAAGGACCAAGTGATTGACGCATTGGGTTCTTTTGCCAATAAGTTCAATAGCCTGCGTTATATTATGGCCATTAAGGCCTCGTTTATTACCCTGATGCCGGTCATTATCGTCGGTGCATTTTCTGTGCTGATCTCAAACATGGTGCTTGATCCAAAAAATGGTCTGGCCAGTTTTGCTCTGTTCTCTTTTTTGGCGCCGCTTAAACCCATCATGAGTGGCATCAACTATGCGACGCTCAATTTTCTTACTATCGGCGCGGTGTTTCTGATCGGGATCGAACTGGGGCGCATTAACGGCTCACGCAGCCTGTTTCCCGGCCTGCTGGCTGTGATCTGTCTGATTTCAATTACGCCGACCACTATCGATATGGTGGTCAACGGACAGACTGTGCCAGTGAAAGATGTGCTAGCCAGGCAGTTCTCTGATACTAAAAGTCTGTTTCTTGGCATGTTTATCGCCATCTTCTCGGTGGAGATCTACAGCAAGTTGGAAAAGATAGACCGCTTGCGTATCAAAATGCCGGACAGCGTTCCACCTAACGTGGCCGCATCGTTTTCGGCATTGATCCCCGGCATCATCACCGTAACGCTGATTGCCACGCTCGGTTTCACCTTCCATGCAGTCACTGGCATGTACTTGTATGACGCCATCTACAAGGTGGTGCAGCAACCGCTGGAATCTGTGGTGCAAAGTCTGCCGGGGCTACTGGTGCTGATGTTTGTCGCACAAATGTTCTGGGTGATCGGTATTCACGGTAACCAGATGATCAAACCCATTCGCGAACCGCTGTTGCTGGGCGCGATCGCCGTTAACATGACAGCCTTTGAACAAGGTCAGGAAATTCCCAATATCATCACCATGCCGTTTTGGGATGTTTACATGAGTATAGGGGGCTCAGGGTTAACTATCGGACTTTTGCTGGCAGTGATGATTGCCTCTAAACGGCGGGAAATGAAAGAGATCGCCAAAATCTCTTTTGGACCTTGTGTGTTTAATATCAATGAGCCCGTGATTTTTGGTATGCCTATCATGTTGAACCCGATTCTGGCTATCCCCTTTATCATCACGCCGTTGGTCACTGGCACTATCGGTTACTTTGCTACCAGTATGGGGTTCGCTGGCAAAGCCGTGGTCATGGTGCCCTGGACTACGCCGCCCATCATTAATGCCTGGCTTTCCACTGCCGGTTCCATGGGGGCTGTAGTGACACAACTGGTGTGTATTCTGACCGCGACCCTGATCTACCTGCCCTTTGTGCAAGTGGCGTCTCGCCGTGCCGATTTGGCACAGCGGGAAGCTGAGCAGGCTGCGCGGCAAGCTAACGTGGCAGGAAAATAATCAAAGGGAGAAGCAAAACGATGAGTAAGGTCACTATCTCTATTCCTGACGATTTTATCCTTGGTGCAGCGGCATCTGCCTGGCAAACGGAAGGCTGGAGTGGGAAGCGTGCAGGGCAAGATTCCTATCTGGATCTCTGGTACAAACAGGATCGTCAGGTGTGGCATAACGGCTATGGCCCGGCGCGCGCAACCGAATTTTATCACCGCTATCGTGAAGACATCGCGTTGATGAAACAGTGTGGGTTGACACATTATCGCACCTCGATCAATTGGTCGCGCTTTATGCTCGATTATGAACGGGGCATCGTCGATGAAACCTATGCGGCCTATGTTGATAGCGTGATCGATGAACTGTTGCGCCAAGGCATTACTCCGATGCTGTGTCTGGAACATTATGAGTTGCCCGCTACCCTGATGGAGAAATATCAGGGCTGGGCATTGAAGCAAGTGGTGGAGTGGTTTGTCACCTATGCGCAAGCGGTGTTTGCTCGCTATGCTCATAAAGTGAAGCGCTGGTTTGTGTTTAATGAGCCAATTGTGGTGCAAACGCGCGTTTATCTGGATGCTGAGCGCTATCCTTATGAGCAGAACACGGGCACTTGGATGCAGTGGAATCACCATAAAAATCTGGCGACAGCGAAAGTCATCGCCTGCTTTCGTGCCAACGGTCACGATCGCGACGGTGGGCGTATCGGCACCATCCTCAATCCGGAAGTGACCTATCCGCGCTCCCACGCCGCGCACGACGTTGAGGCGGCGCGTCTGTACGATCTGTTCTTCAACCGCGTGTTTCTCGATCCGGCGGTGAAAGGCGAATATCCGGCAGAGCTGTTGGCGCTGCTGGAAAAACATCAGGTGAAATGGGCCTATACCGATGATGAGCTGGCTGTCATTCGTGATAATCGGGTGGATGAACTGGGCATCAACCTTTACTTCCCCCATCGGGTGAAAGCGCCGGAGCGAGCATGGCATCCAAATACGCCATTTCATCCTGCGTACTACTATGAGCATTTTGCCTTGCCGGGACGCCGCATGAACCCTTCCCGAGGTTGGGAAATTCAACCCAAAATCATTTATGACATGGCGCAACGGATGACGCAGGAGTACGGCAATATTCCCTGGTTTGTGGCGGAAAACGGCATGGGGGTGGAGAACGAAGCTCGTTTCAAAAACAGTGACGGCGTGATTCAAGATCATTACCGCATCGATTTTATTGCCGAGCACCTTTACTGGACGCTGAAAGCACGCGAAGAAGGGGCAAACTGCCAAGGCTATATGCTGTGGGCATTTACCGATAACGTTTCTCCTATGAATGCGTTTAAAAACCGCTATGGCCTGATCGAGATCGATCTTGAGCAGGAAAGGGCGCGCCGACCTAAAGCGTCTGCTGGCTGGTTCCGCCAGGTGCGTGATTCACGCACACTACAAGTTACGTTGGATGATGAAGACAAATAGACCCAAGGGGGTTAGCCATGAAACGTATCGTATTGGCCTGCTCGGCGGGCATGTCCACTTCTCTGGTGGTGACAAAAATGGAGAAGGAAGCCACTGCGCGCGGGTTGGAACTGAAAATTTATGCTATTCCAGAGCAAAATCTGCGTGAGGAGTTGCAAGATTACGGTCAGGATATCATCGCCGTATTACTGGGACCGCAGGTGCGCTTCAAACTGACGGAAAATCAAAAGTTGACTGACAGTTACCAGGTGCCGATAGCTGTGATCGACTCCGTCGCGTATGGCACATTAAATGGTGCCAAAGTGCTCGATCAAGCGCTGAATTTGGTAAACTAGCCGCAATATCCTGACGCGCGGTATGCCGCGCGTTCTTGTTAGCTGGCGAACTGTTGCGTTTCTGGCGTGATGGAACCCGGTCAACGTGCGCGTTATCTGTTGGGCTGTGGTAGCTAGGGTGAATGTGTGGCAAAAGATGTGGTTCTGCAAGAAAAGAAACAGTATCAGGAGATCGGCAGCGATCTGCGCGTGAAAATCCAGCAAGGGAAATATCCTGTTGGGTCGCGCCTGCCGCCGGAAAGAAACATTGCTGAAACTTATGGTGTAAGCCGTACTATCGTGCGTGAAGCTCTGCTGATGCTGGAACTTGAAGGCACTGTTGATATTCGCCAAGGGTCTGGGGTCTACGTGCTCTGTATCCCTGATGAGGAAACGGAAGAGAGCCGGGCGCATCATCGTATTGGTGCCTTTGAAATGTTGCAGGCACGCCAACTGCTGGAGAGTAATATTGCAGCATTCGCTGCGCGTATGGCGACCCGCGCCGATATTGAAAATCTGCGCGTTACACTGGAGAAAGAGCAGGCAGCCATTGCGGCGAACGATTACCGTAGCGATTTCGACAAACTTTTTCATCTGCAAATTGCTGGAGCAACGCAAAACCAGATGCTGTTGGAGTCGGTCAGCCATATTTGGGCATGCCGTGACGATAACCCGCTCTGGCAACAGCTTTATACCCACGTTGGCAAACACGGTTATCGCCTGAAATGGCTGGCGGATCATCAGACCATTTTGGCAGCACTGCGCCGACGTGACATACCGGGTTCTTATCAGGCGATGTGGGAACACCTGGAAAATGTCAAAAGTACGCTGATGGCGATTTCCGATGCGGATGCGCCAGAATTTGATGGTTATCTTTTTGATTCGGTGCCTATTTTTCAGGGGAAGTTAGTCTGAGGGGACTGATTGGCGCACGCAGTGCGTCCGTTATGGGGTTGAGTCAGGGTTATGGTTGAGATTGTTCCTTTAGCCGATTATCCGCACCATCAGGCACAGGTGACGGATTGGTTGTGGCAGGCGTTTGATCGCCACAATGGCCGCGAATTTTTCGCCAGTATAGTAAAAAGCAGTATGCGGCAAGAAGGATTGCCCCTGACCTTTATTGCGCTGGATGAAGGGCAGCTTGTGGGCACGGTGGGATTATGGTTGTGCGATCTACAAAGCCGGCAGGATCTCTCTCCCTGGCTGGCAGCGCTTTATGTTGATGAGAAATATCGGGATCAGGGATTGGGAAAAACGCTGCAACAGCACGTGTTGACCTATAGTCGTCACGCCGGTTTTTCATCCCTCTATCTGTATGCCACTTTTAGCGGTTATTACGAAAAAATGGGCTGGCACTATATCGGTGATGGGTTGGAATATCCGGCCAAACCGGTACGGCTTTATCGGCAGATACTGGTATAAACCCAATAAAGCTCGAGGTTGCTGACAAACCCTTTTTGGCATGTCCGTGTTTCCCGGCGAATCACGGCGAGGGGCCATTATGGGGCACATCCCTGTGCCCCACCCTACGGGCCAGCGCAAGCGCTGTTCAAATTTGCTTCGGCAAATTTGTCGGCGGCTTACGCCGCTACGACCCCATCGACGCACTTCGCCTAATCACGGACTTTGTCATCAGTCTGAGCTCGCCCCTTGAGGCGAGCTGAGATGACTGACAAAGCCAATTTTCCCCTCGTTATCCTCGGCTTTTTTCTTCGTCATCCTCGGCGAAAGCCGGAGGTCTCTGTTAGAAGAAACGCATTTCACCTCAAGAGATTCCCGCCTGCGCGGGAATGACAGACGTGGGCAGGAATGACGGAAGTGGGTGGGAATGACTGTTTTAGGGCAGTCTGTTCGCAACCTCAGTTCGCATTCAGATCAGAACGATGTCCAATCGCCTTCTTTGTCTGCGGCGCTTTTGTTTACACCAAGCGCGGGCTTGAGCAGAAGGGCGCTCTGCGTTGCGGTAGCGCCTGCTGGCAGCGGTTTTGCTGGCAGCGCAGTACTGTTTTCCCGATTGCTCAGGCGAAAAACACTGACGGTACGCGCCAACTGTGCAGCCTGTTGTTGCAGTGATTGTGTTGCCGCAGAGGCTTCGTTGACCAGTGCGGCGTTCTGATGGGTGGTGGTTTCCATCTGGTTAACGGCCACGTTCACCTGCTCAATGCCGAGAGTTTGTTCATGACTGGCTGAGCTGATTTCGCCGACCAGATCGCTCACCTGACGCACACCGTTAACAATTCCGACGATGGATTCGCCCGCTTGTTCGACTAAACGGTTACCTGCCTCTACCGTTTGTACGGAGTGATCAATCAGCTCTTTGATCTCCTTAGCTGCACCCGCACTGCGCTGCGCCAGATTACGCACTTCGCTGGCGACCACGGCAAAACCCCGGCCTTGTTCACCTGCACGAGCTGCTTCTACAGCGGCGTTGAGTGCCAAAATATTGGTCTGGAAAGCGATGCTGTCAATCACGCCAATGATATCAACGATTTTTTTCGATGATGCATCAATAGCGCCCATGGTTTTCACCACATCATTCACCAACTGCCCGCCCGCTTGCGCCTGACCGGCAGTGGATTGCGCCAGGTGGTTAGCCTGTTTGGCGTTATCAGCATTTTGGCGAACGGTTGATGCCAGTTGTTCAATGGACGCCGCTGTTTCTTGCAACGCACTGGCTTGCTCTTCGGTACGGCTGGAGAGATCGATATTGCCCGCGGCCAGTTGCCCTGATGCACCGGCAATGGATTCAGAGCCTTCACGCACTTCACCCACGATGGTACGTAGGCGCTGGGTCATGTTATGCAGGGCATGCAGCAGTTGCGCAGCCTCATCGCGCCCTTCTGGGCGTACGTCATGTGCTAAATCGCCATCGGCCACTGCTTGTGTTGCTTGAACGGCGCGTTCCAGGGGTTGTACTATGCTGCGGGTTAAGATCCAGGCAATAAACAGACCGGCTACGGCGATCAACAGGCCGATAACCCCGAGAAACAAATAGCCACTGCGTGCACTGTTGTTAATAGCCTTCCCCATCTCATCGATGGCATTGCGTTGGTGCTCGCTCAATGCCTCTACGCTGGCAAGATAGCCGCGCGATGCAGACATAAATTCATTTTCGAACAGTTGCTTTGCCTGTTCCATATTTCCGGCCTTTTTGGCGGCCGTGATTGCGTTGCGCTTGTCCAGATAGCGCTGCCGGAATTCCCCGAGCTTATCAAACAGGGCTTTCTCTTCCGGTGTTGAAATCAGGCTAGCAAAGGCATCCTGACGCTTGGTGCTCTCTTTACTTGCAGCGACGTTCTCCGCTTCGAACAATTTTGCCAGCGCCGGATCGTCACTCATTGCAACGGCCATACTACGCTGCACACCTGCCACCAGTGCTCCGTGCCAGTCTGCTGCCAGACGTTCTTTCTGCAACGGTGCTTGCATCATCCACTCGGTGCTGCTTGAAATTTGTTTTAGTTGGTATACCCCGGAAACCAACATGACCAGAGAGAAAAGAATCAGCAAGCCGAATCCCCCAGCGAGTCTGGTGCCAATCTTATAATTCTTCATTATTTTCCATAACCTTTATACGATTTTATAAACTTGCCCGATGCAAGCGTGATTGATAGTAGCGCGTGAGTTGAAAACAATTCCGTTGAAAAAAGCGACTAAATACACGTTATTTGTGTGGTTATTTATTCCTGTAAGATGCAGTGCTGTTTTCCCTGACGAGGACAACTGCATCCTGAAATCCACCGAGCAACGCCACATAGCTATCGGCAAAAAAGGCTCGTCAGCATGAGATGCAGATCACGTTTTTTGGCCGGGCGGAGATTTTTATCGCAATACGGGCGGGCGACTTTACATGACTCGGCAGAAATTTACAGTTGGTTGCACTTAGAGCAGATCTCTTGCGATTGACCGCTGGCCTCATGGCGGGTGACTCTCTAGAGTAGACCATCCCAGAGGTATTGATTGGTGGTAAATTGATGGACTCTGCCGATTGAATCGCAGAAGTACATTGAACCATGAAATTGCACCAACCTACGCGGATGCGTAGGTTTTTTTTTGCCTGTGGCATGCTCCCTGTCTGTTTCTCTTTTCCCTTGTTGTTTCTGCATACTGCGTGTGGCGTAGTTGCCCTGATGCTCTTCCGATAGCTATAGTAGTTTGAATGTTCCGAAGTTTTTTATGTGGTCGTTTACATGTGAAGGGCCAACCTGCTAATGGCATGCTGATGACCTGACTATGGGAGAAGGAATGATATACACCCTGCTGCGCTGGCTGTTCCAGCGCCTGTATCGCGTACGGATTGAAGGCGATAGTGCGGTATTTAAACAGGCGAAACTGCTGATTACGCCTAATCACCAGTCATTTTTAGACGGTGTGCTGTTAGCGCTGTTTTTGCCGATTAAGCCGGTGTTTGCCGTCTACTCCAGTATCAGCGATCGTTGGTTTATGCGTTTTCTGAAACCCTATATCGATTTTGTACCGCTCGATCCCACCAAGCCGTTGGCGATCAAGGGGCTTATCAAAGTGATTGAGCAGGGGCGCCCAGTGGTGGTGTTTCCGGAAGGGCGAATCACCGTTACCGGTTCGCTGATGAAAATCTACAGCGGTGCTGCCTTTGTGGCGGCAAAATCGGGTGCTACGTTGGTGCCAGTGCGAATTGATGGCATTGAGTTCAGCCCGTTTGGCCGCCTTAAAGGTGTGTTTAAACAACGCCTTTTCCCTCAGATAACCCTCTCGTATTTGTCGCCGACCACATTACCGATGCCGGTGGCGGGCAGCGCGCGTGAACGGCGCGAACTGGCGGGTGATCACTTACACCGCATCATGATGGCGGCGCGCATGGAAACACGCCCGCGTCAGACGCTGTATCAGGCGTTTCTCTGCGCCTGCCAACGTTATGGCTACAGCTCGCCCTCCATTGCAGATATCGCTTTCAGTGAGGACAGCTATCAAGGGTTGCTGAAAAAATCCCTTGGTGTCGGGCGTATCCTGCAGCGTTTTACGCGGGAAAAAGAGCACGTCGGCTTGCTGCTGCCCAATGCCACGGTGACGGCCGCAGTCATTCTTGGCGCATCGCTGCGTGCGCGTGTGCCCGCCATGCTGAACTATACGGCGGGGGCAAAAGGCATTAAGAGCGCGATGTTGGCAGCGGAAATCAAAACCATTGTTACTTCGCGCCAGTTTCTGGAAAAGGGAAAGCTAACCCACTTGCCTGAACAGGTAAAAGAAGCCAACTGGGTTTATCTGGAAGATGTGAAGGGCACGGTAACGTTAGCCGACAAAGTGTGGATTTTATTCCACCTGCTGTTTCCGGTGCGCGCCATGGTGCCACACCAGCCAGATGACGCTGCCATGATCCTGTTTACCTCCGGTTCTGAAGGTAACCCGAAAGGTGTGGTGCACTCCCACGCCAGCCTGCTGGCAAACGTCGAACAGATTCGCACCGTGGCGGATTTTACGCCGCGCGATCGCTTTATGTCAGCGTTGCCGCTATTCCATGCTTTTGGCCTGACTGTCGGTCTGTTTACGCCGTTGTTGACGGGGGCGCGCGTTTTCCTTTACCCAAGCCCACTTCATTACCGTATCGTACCGGAGCTGGTTTACGATCAAAATTGTACCGTGCTGTTCGGTACTTCTACCTTCCTTGGGCACTACGCACGTGTGGCGCACCCTTATGATTTTGCTCGCTTACGCTACGTGGTGGCGGGGGCTGAGAAGCTGTCTGAGAACGTGCGTAACGTCTGGCAGGATAAATTCGGTATCCGTATTCTTGAAGGCTATGGCGTAACTGAATGTGCGCCTGTGGTGGCGATTAACGTCCCTATGGCAGCAAAGGTGCATACCGTAGGGCGTTTGCTGCCAGAAATTGAATCTCGGTTGATTCCAGTGCCGGGGATCGCGCGTGGTGGACGGTTGCAATTGCGTGGCCCGAACGTGATGAAAGGCTATCTGAGAGTAGAAAATCCTGGCATGCTGGAGCGTCCAGTGGCGGAAACGGCCGAGGGCGAGCGCCAGGAAGGGTGGTATGACACCGGCGATATTGTCGATTTGGACGCGCAGGGTTTTTGTACCATCGTGGGTCGGGTGAAGCGTTTTGCCAAGCTGGCCGGAGAAATGGTGTCGTTGGAGAGTGTGGAACAACTGGCACTGCAAGTCTCTGCGGATAAACAGCATGCCGCGAGTGCGAAAATCGACAGTAGCAAAGGTGAAGCGTTGGTGCTGTTTACCACTGACAGTACGCTGACGCGCGAGCGTTTGTTGGCGCAAGCGCGCAGCAGCGGTGTGCCAGAACTGGCCGTGCCGCGTGATATTCGCGTGCTTAAAGCGTTGCCTGTGTTGGGCAGTGGCAAGCCAGATTTCGTTACGCTACGTCAGATGGCAGAGCATCCGGAGAGCGCAGAATGAGTCGGCCTGAAGGTGCTGCGCCTCCGTTGCTGTCTCGCAGCATGAATGCGGTCATCGTTGCACAGTTTTTCTCTGCGTTTGGCGATAATGCACTGCTGTTTGCCACGCTGGCGTTGATCAAGTCATTACTTTACCCAGAATGGAGCCAGCCAGTGCTGCAAATGGGGTTTGTCGCCGCCTATATCGTGCTGGCCCCTTTTGTAGGGCAGGTGGCTGACAGCTTTGCAAAAGGGCGGGTGATGATGTTTGCCAATGCCTTGAAACTGTTGGGCGCGTTGGCGATCTGTGTTGGTGGCAATCCGTTCCTGGGATACACATTGGTTGGCGTAGGGGCCGCCGCCTACTCACCCGCTAAATACGGCATCCTCGGGGAGATAACCCACGGCGATCAGTTGGTGAAAGCCAACGGACTGATGGAAGCTTCCACTATCGCCGCCATTCTCATCGGCTCGGTCGCTGGCGGCGTGTTGGCTGACTGGAATTTGTATGTGGCACTAGGCGCCTGTGCATTGGCCTACGGCATTGCGCTAGCGGCAAACCTGATGATTCCGCGCCTGAAAGCGGCGCGACCGGGCACCTCTTGGCACCCGAAACGCATGGCGCAAGGTTTCTTCTCTGCAGCTATCACACTGTGGCGTGACGGTGATGCCAGACTCTCTTTGATCGGCACCAGCCTGTTTTGGGGCGCGGGCGTAACGCTGCGCTTTCTACTGGTGTTGTGGGTGCCACTGGCCCTCGGCATTACGGATAATGCTACGCCAACGTTGCTCAATGCCATGGTGGCGGTAGGGATTGTGTTAGGTGCCGCGCTGGCGGCCAAATTGATTACGCTGAAAACGGTGCGCCGTTGCCTGCCCGCCGGGGTGCTGATTGGTGTCGCTGTGGTCTTTTTTACCTTGCAGACTAACTTGATAGGCGCCTATGGCCTGTTGGTGGTTATCGGTGCGCTGGGGGGATTTTTTATCGTACCGCTTAATGCGTTGCTGCAAGAACGAGGACGAATCAGCGTGGGTGCCGGTAACGCCATAGCGATACAAAATTTAGGTGAAAACACCGCTATGCTGCTGATGCTCGGCCTCTATTCGCTGGTGGTTAAGTTGGGTGTTCCGGTCCTCGGCATTGGCGTTGGGTTTGGCGTATTATTTGCCTTAGGTATTGTGGTGCTATGGGTAAGTACGGCGCGTGCGCGACGTCCAACCCGTGGGGCGAAGGAATAGACGAGATGGCGGTAATGGCACAGGAAATAAAAATGAACCTGATTTGGCACGACTGGAGTGCCAAGGATCTGAACCTGTATGCGTTGTATGACATTCTGTCGTTACGCAATCAGGTCTTTGTAGTAGAGCAGAATTGCCCGTATCAGGATATTGACGGGCAAGATCTGGTGGACAGCCACCGCCATGTTGCCGCTTATCATCAAGGAAAAATGGTGGCCTACGCCCGGTTGCTGGCCCCCAAGACGGGGAAAGATAGCGTAAAGATTGGACGCGTTATCGTTGCACCCAGCGCGCGCGGTCAACATGTAGGGTACCTGCTGATGGAGCATGTACTGGTGGTTTGCGCGCGTCACTGGGCAAACAAGCCGCTATTTCTGTCGGCGCAGGCCCACTTACAACGTTTCTACGGTAGTTTTGGCTTTGCTGCTTGCAGTGAGGTGTACGATGAGGACGGTATCCCGCACATTGATATGCAATTGCCCCATTAAAGCATTGTTGTCTAAAATGCTGTTTTTTTTAAATTTTATTTGACTATATCATAAATGCGAAAAGCCTTCTGTCGCCTGCACTATCCCATCGGTATTATTGCTCAGTGTGTCCGCGGGTATTCGACTTATGCCCTGAGTCGGCGCAATCATGAAAAGGATGGCACAGCGCGATATTATCGTTGACCACTCAACGCCGATAAACCAGAAGAAGAAACCATTACTGTCAGGCAGAGCAAGCATCTGATTGAGCTGGATCACCGGAATATCAAACGTCGGATAAAGCTGATGATGGGATTCAAATCCTGTCGGCGGGCGCAGACGATACTGACTGGCATTGAATTAATTTACATGATACGCAAAGGATAATATCAGCATCCGCAAAGTGAGGGATTTTCACCTGCAGAAAAATTCTCTTGGCTGACGATATAAATAATCGGCAATGCCAACTTTGGCTGGCCTGTGGTCGTTAACGCGATACAACCGTTATCTTATCACTGATAAATTTTATTTCCTTTACCCATGGGGTTTAATAGCCACATAATGCATGTATTACAGAATGATATTCATAAATCAATCTGACGTTACTTTAATGAATTTATTGTGGTTTTTATGTTTGTTTTTTTAATGATTTTTAATGGTTAAAATAATTAATATTTTTTAGTGAAAGGATGATTATTCCGATGGGGAAAATAATTCCGCTTGTGCTTATTACGGTACTAGCGTATTCAGACTTGTCGCAAGTCTCGACAGGAACCCTTACATTTAAAGGGGAACTGGCGGTGAATACCTGTGATGTGATTGTTGACGATCAAGCAGCAGATGCAACCGTTGTGTTACCCGCTGTTAGCGTCAACCAATTAACTACAGTCGGTCAAACAGCCGGAGATACTGTCTTTGTGATTGGACTGAGAAACTGCGGTGGGCCTCTTCCATTTGCGTATCCAACCGCGGCGGCTTTTTTTGAAATGGGCCCTTCAGTTGATTCCGTGACAGGTCGCCTGATAAATATTAGCGGTTCTGCTTCTAATGTCAGCCTGCAGTTGCGCGATCGCTATAGCAACGCGTTGGCTGTGATCCAGGCGGGTAACCAGAATCAGAGTGGGAATATTCACCACAGCATGAATAACCCTTCCCAAGGTAGTCTCAATTTACCGTATATTGTGCGTTATTACGCAGAGTCCCAAGTGACACCGGGTACTGTCGTTAGCAATGTTATATATTCTATCCAGTATCGGTGATAGCATTCGAAAAATGCTACACAGCCATTTTTATGGCTAGTCGCATGAAGTTGGCAAAAGTTGCGTTGTCGTTTATTTAGGCAGTCAATAAATAGAGTTGTTCTGCTAGAGACAGCCAGTCATTCCTGCGGGTGCTGAAGTTGTCCTTTACGTATCATGTAAATTAATTCAATGCCATTCAGTATTGTTTGTACCCGCCGACAGGATTTGAATCCCATCATCAGCTTTATCTGACGTTTAATATTCCGGAGACCAGCTGACACACTGAGCAATAATACCGATGGGATAGTGCAGGCGACAGCGTATTAATGACATGGCCAAATAATACCTCAAAAAATAGCATATTACCTAACAATGCCTTAATGCGACATAACCTCTGTTGCTGACATTTCTAGGCATGTTGCTCGCGTCGCCTCTGGCAACACCTCCAACACCTTATTCTAAGCAGTTAACGTTATTCTTCCGCTGGAAAAATATTAAATACTAGTCTTGCGCTAATTCAGTACGAAGATCCCAAATAGTTGCGAATTTATTTATTGCCATTTGATCAATAGCGGTGGGATCGGCACTATTTTTTCTCATTCTGTCCCCGATACTCAACAGCTGCGCATAACTTATTTTATCGATAGCCGTTTCTTTTGAAAAAAGAAACTCAGAAATAAAATTGTTTCCACGTAATAGATAAGCTTTGTCGTGTTTAAAGCTTTCTTTGTTATTGACAGGGATTGCATCGCATATTTTTTTTATTTTTTCTGTAATGGCTAAACCAAGAGTTGGTTTTTTCAATGTGCTTGATGAATTTGTTTTTGTCGCATGTTCCAATGCTGTGATGGCAAGCCCGATAGTATTGAGGCGTGTGCTCTGATTTTCTTTAATACATGGTGTGTCATGTAAGATGTCGTCAACAAGAATATCATATTTTAATGATATTTCTTTTGCTTTTGTTTTTATGTCATTGCTTGAGTTTTCCGTAAAACTAATATGTCTGGAAAGGCTATTCCTGTATGCTGGTTTATCTCCCGTTTGAGAGGTGATACTTGTATTGATTATTGGTGGAGAGTACGTTTTGATTATCATCAATAATTTCCTTCATATTCGTTAAGGGGGTGAAATTATCATTTCAAAGGTGGGCTCACAATAAAAAAACAGGCATATCAATTTCTTTCGATGAAATACCGAAAATCATTCGCTGGCCGCGTTACGAGACTCATAAATGAGCCTCGCCCTAAAGGGCCAGCGCAAGCGCTGTTCAAAACGTAAACGTTTTGTCCTGCAACTCGAGTTATTTAGGGTATAGGTGCCGGTAAGTATCATTTAACCGGCTATCTGCTTTTCTTTATACGATGGTGCTTATTCCGTCAGAAATCCTTCCAGCAAGGAATTTAAAAACAGTTTGCCGTGTTCGGTAATTTGCCAGTGAGTAGCCGTTTCTGTTAGGTAGCCTTGTGCTAACGCCCAATCTATTTGCGGACGAACCACACTTTCTGCTAAGCCTGTGTACGCACTGAATTGGCTGCGTGGTGCGGGTTCCAGCAAACGAAAACGGTTCATAAAGAATTCAAACGGCAGGTCTTCCGTTTGTACGTCATTGCGTTGGTCCAGGTAATTACCACGCATATAACCTCGCGGATGTCGCGTTTTGACTGTTCTCAGGATTCGTCCATCATCAAGCGTGATCTTGCCGTGAGCGCCGCACCCAATCCCCAGATAATCGCCAAAACGCCAATAATTGAGGTTATGTTGGCATTGGTATCCCGGTTTGGCATAGGCGGAGGTTTCGTATTGTTGGTAGCCTGCATCCGTCAGCAATGCATGACCTTGCGCGAATATATCCCACAGCGCATCGTCATCGGGCAGTACCGGCGGGCGCGAACCGAACAGCGTGTTAGGCTCTATCGTTAATTGATACCACGACAGATGCGGTGGATTCAGCGCAATAGCCTGACGCAAATCGTCCAGCGCTTCTTCTAATGTCTGATCTGGCAGGCCATGCATCAGGTCCAGATTGAAACTGCGCAGCCCAAGCCCGGCAGCCAGATGTGCTGCACGTCTGGCCTCTTCCGGACCATGAATACGTCCGAGACGTGTCAGTTTTTCGGGACTGAAACTTTGCACGCCGATCGAGATACGATTGATCCCTGCGCGTTGATAGCCGCTAAAGCGATCGGCTTCTACCGTGCCAGGGTTTGCCTCCATCGTGATTTCTGCATCGGCGGTAAGAGGCAGTCGGGCACGCACGCCATCAAGCAGCGCCTGCATACCTTCTGCGCTCAGCAAGCTGGGCGTGCCGCCGCCAATAAAGATTGAACTGAGAGCGCGATCGCCGCTCAGTGGTAAATCCGCATCCAGATCGGCCAATAAGTGATCCACATATTCCTGATGCGGCACCTCACCCTTGAGGGCGTGAGAGTTAAAATCGCAATACGGACACTTTTGCACACACCAGGGAATGTGAATATAAAGGCTGAGCGGCGGCAGTTTATGCATGGCGCAGCGCATCCAGCAGTAAACGCAACGCCTGACCACGGTGAGACAGCGCATTTTTTTCATCGCGCGTCATTTCTGCGGCGGTTTTACCTGCGCTTGGTACAAAGAAAATAGGATCATACCCGAAACCTCCTTCGCCCACCGCCGCATGTGTCAGCACGCCATCCCAACGGCCATGGCATACCAGTGGCGTAGGGTCATCCGCATGGCGCAGATAGACCAATACGCAATGGAAACTGGCACCGCGTTGCTCATCAGGCACATCCTTGATGGCAGCCAGCAATTTGTCCAGATTGGCTTGATCGCTGGCATCCACTCCGGCGTAGCGTGCGGAGTAGATACCGGGTGCGCCGCCTAACGCATCGACAGCGAGACCAGAGTCATCAGCAACGGCAGGCAGCCCGGTGATTTTTGCCGCGTGTCGCGCTTTGAGTAATGCATTCTCAATAAACGTCAGGCCGGTCTCTTCGGCAGAATCAACGCCCAACTCGGTTTGTGCGACGATATTCATACCAAAATCCGCCAGAAGATCGGCGAGTTCGCGTACTTTTCCGGGGTTGCCGGTGGCTAAAACAACGTTTTGCCTCAGGGTATCCATGCGTGTGTCCTGCATTCTGTTAACGCCATCGTTAGTGATGACTGAGGGTTATGTATTGCGATGCGCAGTTTCCCACCTTGGGTTACTGCGGGAGCAGTGCGGCGATTTCCGTAGGAATGTGCTGCGGGTTAACAATTCTAATCTGTTTATGGCGACCCAGCTCGCCTTTTTCAATGGTCACAGCGCCTTTTGCTACGCGAAATTGCTTAGCAAGATATTTGACCAGATGCGCGTTGGCCTGACCATCCACTGGCGGCGCGGTGATGGCGATTTTCACCTCATCACCGTGCAGACCAACCACCTGGTCACGGCTGGCCTTCGGCTGAATATAGAACCGAATAACCAGCCCGTCAGGCTGTAGGGTAATAGCACTCACAGCAGGAACCAAAATTCCGGAAACAGATCCATGCCGAGGTAGTTCAGGAGATACAGGATCAAAATCACTGCCATCGCCGAGAAATCGATACCGCCCATAGCCGGAATAATTCGGCGAATTGGTGACATAAAGGGCTCAGTAAGCTGGAACAGCAGGTAGTCCACTGGGCTGCGTCCTTGGCTCACCCAACTCATCAGTGCTCGGATGATCACCACCCAGAACACCAGATAGCCAGCGGATTTCAATAGCGCCAGCAAACCGACCAGCAGATTCACTGGGCTTATCGCGAATGCGCCTACCTGAATCAGCATCAGAAGCGGGTATTTCAGCGTGGTGAGCAGAAACGCCAACAGCAGTGATGCGCTATCGATGGGGCCCAGTGCGGGTAGGATACGACGCAGTGGCCTGACGATAGGCTGTGTGATTTTCACCACGAATTGCGACAGCGGGTTATAAAAGTCACTGCGTGACCACTGCATCCAAATGCGCAACAGCAGCACCATTACATACAGGTCGATCAGTGTCTTGACCAGAAACGTCAGGGTTAGCATAGAAACATCGATTCCTTATCAGCGATAGAGATAATAACGGTGCGTTAAAACAGTTTTTCCATTTCCTGCGCGCGATGCACTGCAGCCTGCATGGCATCAGCGACAGTTTGTGTCAATTGTCGTTCATTAAACACGCGCAACGCTTCTGCTGTGGTGCCGCCTTTGGACGTCACATTTTCTCGCAGCGTCGAAAGCGGCGTGTCCGGGCTGGCCTCGACCAGTGCAGCTGCGCCCAGTGCGGCCTGTTGTACCAACTGACGAGCACTTTCCGGCGTGAATCCCTGACGAATGGCTTCTTGCTGCATCGCTTCCATAAACAGGAAGAAGTAGGCCGGTGCGCTGCCTGCGGCGGCGATGACGCTGTTGATGCCGTGCTCTTCGTCAACCCAGCATACTTTGCCTACACTCTGCATCAAGTCTGCACTAAAGGTGCGGTCCTCGGCAGAAACATTGGCTGGCGCGTAAAGACCGCTCATGCCTTTCCCTACCAACGATGGCGTGTTTGGCATAATGCGCACGAGCGTGAGAGGTTCCCCTAACAATGTATAGAAACGCGCCACGCTGACGCCGGCTGCAATAGACAGTACCAATTTACCCGGCACGTTCAGTACACCACGCAGGGGTTCGCATACGCTTGCCATCAACTGTGGTTTCACCGCCAGAACGACGACATCGGCGTCCTGTGCCGCCGCGATGTTGTCGCCGCTACTGATAACACCATAGCGCTGTGCCAGCGCGTCCCGCCGTGTGGCGCTCGGTGCGCAAACGCAGATACGATCAGCGGGATAGCCGCCGTTAACCAGCCCTGCGATGATGGCCTGCGCCATGTTTCCGGCACCAATAAAGGTTAGCTTGCGGTGTTGCATTTTAATGTTCTCTCGTTTTCGTAAACCGGCCAGTCGCTGGGATTACCCCTGATGGAGATTATCCATGATGTGGATAGTCACGCGCGCCAAAAATGGCGGTACCGATACGTACCAGCGTGCTGCCTGCCGCAATGGCGGCGCTCATATCATCTGTCATCCCCATGGAGAGGGTATCCACCTGAGGATAATGCAATTTTAACTGCACAAACAGGTCATTCATCGTTTGAAAAACGGCTAACTGCCGTGCGTAGTCGCTTTCCGGTGCCGGAATTGCCATCAAACCTCGTAGTGTCAGGTGCGGCAGCGTGGCCACAGTGGCAGCCAAGGCGGGAAGATCTGCCGGTTCAATCCCCGATTTGCTGGCTTCACCGCTGATATTCACTTGCAATAACACGTTCAATGGCGCTAACGCCTCTGGGCGCTGTTCGCTCAGACGTTGGGCGATTTTAGGGCGATCGACGGTGTGGCACCAGTCAAAATGTTCGGCAACCAGGCGGCTCTTATTGGATTGCAGTGGTCCGATAAAGTGCCATTCGATATTCACCTGCGGCAAAACGTCACGGAAGTGGAGCACCTTGTCCACGCCCTCCTGTACATAGTTTTCCCCGAAACTGAACTGCCCGCAGGCGATCGCTTCTTCGATCGCCGCCACAGGTTTGGTTTTACTGACGGCAAGCAAGGTCACTGCGTGCGGGTCGCGTCCACATGCCGTGGCAGCGGTGGCGATCTTCTCTCTGACGTTCTGTAGATTCTGCTCAATCGGGTTCATGGTCATGCTAAGGATGGAGTCTATGGATATCAATGAGTGGATAACCTGTAGTGTAAAACAGAATGCCTCCGATCTGCACCTGTGTAGCGGATATCCGCCGATGTGGCGTATGGGTGGAACCTTGCAGCGCATACAGAGTGAGGCGTGTTGCTCCTCTGAGCAGTTAACGCGTTGGGGTGAAAGTTGGATGACGGCGCTCCAGCGTCAGCAACTGCAAACGCAAGGGCAGACCGATGGCGCACTCACTACGCCCGATGGCATCCGGTTGCGGGCTCACCTGTTTCATCAACACGCAGGGCTTTCCATTGCCTTACGCACAATAGCGACTACGGCGCATTCTTTGGATTCGCTGTATGCGCCGCCAATCCTCTCGACGTTAATCCAACGCCCAGCCGGGTTGATTCTGGTGACGGGAGCGACCGGTAGCGGCAAATCCACCACGTTGGTTGCGATGGTCAATGCCCTTAGGCTGCAGCAGTCTTGCCATGTGGTCACCTTGGAAGATCCTATCGAATTCGTCTATTCCAGTGAATGTTCTGGTGAGCACGGGCTGATTCAACAGCGTGAAATCGGTGTGCATTGCCCATCGTTTGCTCATGGTATTCGCGGCGCACTGCGTGAAGATCCTGATGTAATCCTGTTGGGAGAATTACGCGACGGTGAAACCATTCGGTTGGCGTTAACGGCGGCGGAAACCGGGCACTTGGTGCTGGCGACGCTGCATACGCGTGGTGCCGCTCAGGCAGTAGAGCGTCTGCTGGATGTCTTTCCCGCACAAGAGAAGGATTTCGTGCGGAGCCAGCTTGCACTGTGTCTGCAAGGTGTGGTGGCTCAGCAGCTAGTACCACGACGCGGTGGTGGGCGCATCGCCCTGTATGAAATTTTGCTGGCCAATACCGCGGTAGCTAACCTGATTCGTGAGGGGAAAAGCCATCAACTGCCGGGTTTGTTGCAGATGGGCGGTCAAAGCGGGATGCAAACTTTTGTTCAAAGCTGGCAGCAGCGCTGTAAAGAGGGGCTGTTGCCACCGGATGCTGAACAGATTTTTACGCCGCAAACAACGTTATAAGTCACGGTGAAAAAAGGCCCCGTGGCGGCCCGATGCGCCACGGGGCTGCCAGATTTACTTCAGCCCGGCCAATGCCTCTGTCAACGCAAGCATGGTAAGCGACTGACCATACGCGCGCTGTTTGATGGCAATCTTGCGATAGTGGTCGAGATCAAAACCGACCGACGTCCCTGCGGAGACATCTGCGACTTCTCCCTGTGGGCTGATACGGCTCAGCAGGGCATTGACGCCTTTCCAAGCGGCATCGTGATAACGCTCGTCAAGTAAACCGAGGCGTATGCCTTTTAACAGGGCATAGGTGAAACCGGCGGTACCGGAAGCTTCCAGATAGCTGTCCTGCTGGTTAAGCAGGGTACGCCACATACCGCTCGCATCCTGATAGCGCACGGCAGCATCTGCCTGACGGCGGAAGGTGTTGAGGATCATCTGGTAACTGGCATCTTTGTTGTCCAGCATTTCCAGAAAATCGACAGTACTGATGGCTGCCCAGCCGTTGCCGCGCCCCCACAGTGCCTTGCCGTAATTGCCGTTGCCGGTAAAATTCCAGCCGTGCATCCAAAGCCCGGTATCCCTGTCGATCAGATATTTGATGTGCAGCAGGAACTGATAGCTTACCTCGTCCAAATAGGAAGGTCGATTGAGATAGGTGCTGGCACGGGCATAGAACAGGCCACTCATAAACAACGTGTCGACCCAGAGTTGCTCCTCATTGAGGTGATCGCTGGTGCAGTGAGTGAAGCCATTCTCCTGCGTGCGTAACAGTTCGTGTTCAATCCAGTGCGCATATTCCTCAATGAGGGCTTCATGCTCGCGTGTCTTTTGGGCTATCCCCATGGTGGTGAGTGTTAACATCGGAGCCATACGATTGATATTTTTCTCTGGTAACCCTTCCGCCAAGCGGCGTTGATACCATGCCAATACATAGTCCAGATAACGCTGTTCGCCCGTGACCTGATGAAGACGCCAGATGCCGTAGATTCCTACGCCTTGCGACCAGTCCCAGTTTTCAATCGAGAGATCTGAGGCGATCACTTTTTGCTTTTTCAATGCTGCATCGTCCGTGCGAACGGTAATGATCTCATTGAATAGCAGCTCAAGTTTTTGATAAATCGCGTCGTGGCGGCCTGTTGCTGCCGCAGTGTCCGTGTGCGCAGTGTCAAAGGAGTGCATAGTTTTCTCGCATATTTACAAATAACGTAGTGACAGAATAAAACGGTTTACCTATTACTGATAGCACCTACGCCACACGAATGCGTAGCGTAGGTATCGGTATTACATGATTTTTTTCAGGATACGTTGCCCCGATTTGGGGAACGACTGCGCCATCTCTTCCAGTGTCATCTGGCCGTAATCATATTTTTGCAGGTGTTCCAGGAAAGAAGCCAACAGCTGTGGGTTCTCCATATAGGGAGAAGGCGCAATATTGCCGTACAGCGATTCTACCTGTTTAAGCCCCTGCACTGGCAGTTGTGTGGCGTTGAGCGTACCTGCATCCATTAACTGTTTACTGGCAACCTGACTTAGCGGGACGCCGCGTTGCAGCCCCATGGCGCTGACGCCTTCCGGCGCATTCAGTAAGAAGTTGATTAACTGGGCAGATTCTTGCGGATAGCGGGTGTTTTTGCCGATGGAGAACATCATGGCCGGTTTGTAGAACATACCGCTGTCTTTGGCACCTGGCAGCGTTGGATAAGGCCCCACTTCCAGCGTGGCGGGGGCTTTCAGGCTACCGGAGAAAGTGTTGTCGGTACTCCAGGTGTGTACGCCGCCGATCTTGCCTTCCAGCCAGTTGGGGATTTCCCAAGCGTTGGTTTTGCCGTAGGCAGCGAAAAACTTCATGTTAGGGATGACGTGCCCATCCACCAGCTTTTTATACATCCCGAAGTAATCCAGCCACTCTTGTGGCGTAAACGTGAAGGACTGGGTTTTATCATCGATCATGGTTTTGTTGTATTTCTGAATCATGTACGAGTTCAGAAAGGTCATGATCGTCGTGTCATGGTTGGCCAACACGAATGGGTAGTAATCGTCGCCCAGTTTCTGTTTAAAAACCGGTCCGGCAGCTAACATGTCATCCCAGGTTTGTGGGTAGCTCAGCCCAGCCTTTTGCCACAGTGCCGGGTTGTAATACATTGAACGCCCCGTCATGGCGACAGGAATGGCGTTAAGCTTGTTGTCCACGCTGGCCATTTTGAGCGCTTGCGGGGAGAACTGCGTTAAGTCTATCCCTTTGGCATTGTTCAGGTTATAGAAACCATTGCCATCTTTTGAGAACAGCACCAGCCAGTTCCAGTTGGTTTGCATCACGTCCGGTTCTGTGTTGCCCGCCAACTGCGTGGTTAATTTAGAGAGATAGCCATCCCAGCCAGCAGGCTCTGCTTTTATCTTGATGTCCGGGTGCGCTTTTTCAAACGCCGCAATGGCTGCGAGCGTGGCCTGATGACGCTGGTTGCCCCCCCACCAGGAAAAACGCAATTCTTTGGTTTCCGCCTGTGCGCCAACGATTCCTGTTACGGCAAAACTCACAGCAAAACATAAGGGCAGTAATTTTATTTTCATAGCAACCTCATTATTTTTTTGTAGGGTAAGGCATTCGTCCGATGATTCCGCAGAGTGAGATTAAAACTCCACGACAGCCTTCAACAGATTTTTATTATTAACTATTTCAGTTTCATAAATCGTAGCGAGAGACGAAAAGTTAAACCGATGGCTTAACATCATTTCCGCACTGATTTTTCCTTCACTCATCAACCTTGCTACTTTAGCAAAATCCTCATGAGTGGCATTTCGGCTTCCTTTCATTGTCGTCTCTTTTTTATGAAAATCAGGATCAGAAAATGAGAGATTTCCTTTAAATAAACCAACGAAAATAATTTGTCCACCGTGACGAATAAGATTAACGCTGTTATTCATCGCGATTTCATTTCCAGTGGCATCAATCACTTTATTGGGCAAATCTCCCTGAAAGGTGGCGCGGAGTTGTTGTTCGAACTGGGGGGATGCCGGATCCAGCACGGGTATGCCCAGCAGTCTATGGGTATGCGCTCGCCGCTCTGCCTGAGTATCGGCCAGCGCGATATTCAGACCATCCGCCAGGCCAATGGCGGCGACGCCAAGTCCAATAGGACCGCCTCCCACCACAAGCACGCTGTCTTTCGGCGCACATTCAGCGCGACGGATAGCATGAGCGCTGATGGCAAAGGGTTCAATTAGTGCAGCAGCGGCCGGATCGATGCCTTCCGCCAGCAGCACGTTACTTTCCGGCACGGCGATATATTCCACCATGCCACCGTCCTGATGTACGCCGATTACCGAGATATGTTCGCAGCAATTCGGGCGATGGTTTAAACAGGCACTGCATGTGTTACAGGAAAGATAGGGAATAACGGATGCCTGTTGGCCAATGTGAAAATGGGTGACATTATTCCCTATGGCAACAATATCACCACAAATTTCATGACCAAGTACGCGAGGATAATTAAAAAAAGGTTGTTTTCCTGCCCAGGCATGAATGTCGGTGCCACATATGCCGACTGTTTTAACTTTTAATAGTACTTCATTTTCCGCTGGTGTTGGCACGGGTCGTTCTTTATATTCAAATTGTGTTGGTTGTCGGCATATAAGACTTTTCATTTTTTATTCTCTACATCAATTTCCCCTGGTGCAGTTATCTTTTCCTAAAACACGGCTCCATGTTGCAGAGTGTTTTCAGTAATGTGATAAATCACACTGACTTTGGCTCTTAATCGGTTTTTAATGAATAAAAAACCATAAAAGGTCCTGTATGAGCCGCACACCTACCTTGCGTCAGCATGTAATTAACCAATTTATCGATGCGATAAATCAGGCTTCGCTGGTTTCCCCTCTGCCTTCGCAGGCTGTGCTGGCGGAGATGTTCAATATCAGCCGTACCACCGTGATGCATACGCTGGATTACCTGACGGAGCGCGGCGTCGTGGTGCGTGAAGGCGGGAAATACCACATTGCGCGCGTGCCGGAAGGAAATGACGGTTTTGATGTGATCGCCGAAACGCTGGAGGAACAGACTGCGCTGTTTGAAAAACGCTTTTATCACATGATCAATCAACGTCAGATTGTGCCAGGCGATGCTTTTACTGAATTGCAACTGGCACGCTGGTGTCACGTCCGGCCGGTGGTGGTGCGCGAGTTTCTGTTGCGCTTCTCCCGCTATGATCTGATTGAGAGCCTGCGTCGCGGTTACTGGCGTATGAAGCAGTTTGATCAGGCCTATGCCGAAAAACTGTTCGAACTGCGGGAAATGCTGGAAACGCACGCCCTAAATGCTTTTATGAATCTGCCGGACAGCGATCCGCGTTGGATTACCGTGAAAGAGTTGCTGGAGAGCCATCGTGAACTGCGCAACCATATACAGGAATACTATCGCCTGTTTTCACCGTTGGATCAGCAACTGCATCAATTGATTATTTCTGCTGCAGACAATCCGTTTTTCGATCAGATGAGCGAGATAATCTCGGTGGTATTCCACTTTCACTACCAGTGGGATGAGCGTTCACTCAAGCAACGCAATACGCTGGCGGTGGAGGAACATCTGGCGCTGCTGAGCGCGATGTTGTGCCGCAACGATCTGCTCGCGATGCGTGAGCTGCGCCGTCATTTGGACACCGCGAAGCAGTCGATGATTGACTCGATGGAACGGCAAATGCCGGTCAACGCGGTGTCCTGAACGCAACGTTGGCCGGAGGCGATTAGTCTGGGTAGATCAATTGCTCTGGTACGCGTTGCATGATGACCTTGCCGTGGCGAATGGAAACGCGCGCTTTGGCCTGTTTGCGCACGGCTTCGTAGTCGTTTTCTGCATCCAGAATCACCAGATTTGCCGGGCGACCCAGCGCAATGCCGTAACGATTACCCAGGTTAAGTGCCTTGGCGCTGTTGTCGGTGACAAAATCCAGACAGCGTTGCAGGTCGTCATACCCCATCATGTGGCAAATGTGCAGTCCGGCATCGAGTACGCGCAAGATGTTGCCATTGCCTAGCGGGTACCACGGGTCTTTGATGGAGTCTTGCCCGAAGCAGACGTTCATGCCCGCGCGATCCAGTTCTGCCACACGGGTAACACCACGACGTTTCGGGAAGGTGTCGAAGCGCCCTTGCAGGTGGATACTTTCGGTGGGGCAAGAGACAAAACTGATCCCAGAGCGTTTCAGAAGACGGAAGAGTTTAGAACAGTAGGCATTATCGTAAGAGCCCATCGCCACGGTGTGGCTGGCCGTCACCAACTCGCCGACGCCGCGTACGCGTGCCTCTTCCGCTAGCACCTCGAGAAAACGCGACTGAGCATCATCCGTTTCATCGCAGTGCACGTCTACCAGGCAACCAGTACGTTCTGCCAAATCCATCAGGAACTTGATGGAACTGACGCCTTGTTCGCGGGTGTATTCGAAATGGGGAATACCGCCAACCACGTCGGCTCCCATATCAATAGCGGCTTCCATCAGGCGGCGCCCATTATCGAAAGATTCAATGCCCTCTTGCGGGAAAGCGACGATCTGAAGGTCGATCAGATCGCGCGCTTCTTCTTTCACTTCCAGCATCGCTTGCAGTGCAGCCAGCGTTGGGTCTGTCACATCAATGTGGGTGCGCACATGCTGAATGCCGTGATCCCGCAACATACCGATAGTGGTGTGGGCGCGACGTTTGGTGTCTTCATGATCAATGGTTGCTTTGCGCTGGCTCCAACGCTCAATGCCTTCAAACAGTGTGCCGCTCATGTTCCACTCAGGCTCGCCCGCCGTCAGGGTCGCATCCAGATGGATATGGGGCTCCACCAGTGGCGGAATGACCAGATTGCCTGCGGCATCCAGCATATCGGGGGCAGTAACCGGTGTAATTAAGGCGGACTGCGCATCGATGGCGGCAATGACACCCTCTTCCAACGAGAGAGTGAACAGGCCGGGTTGATGACGCAGCGCGGCATTGATTATTTTCATAGAAACTCCTGCTGTTGCGCATGAGACATGCGCCAGATTAAGAGGGCAACGGAGACATTCAATCGCCACTGCGGATCGTTCACGCAGTGGTCAGATTGGCGCTCAATCCGTTGCAAACGTTGATTGAGGGTGTTGCGGTGAATACCGAGACGCTCGGCGGCTTTGATCACGTTGCCGTTTTCTTGCAGTATTGCTTCCAGCGTGTCGATTAACAGTGCCGGATGTTTACGGTTGGCGGCAAAAAGCGGTCCCAGTGTTTCCTTCATAAAGCGGTTGACCAGTTCTTGGTCGGGAATGGCTGTCAGTAATTGCAGTACGCCCAAGGCGCTAAAATCACATATCCCTTTGTCGGGGCGCATGCTTTCGGCCACTTCCAATGCACGCCGTGCCTCACCTAATCCGCGCCGGTACTGATGTGCCTGCGTTACGGTGCAGGAGAGGCCACAAAAAAGTGTCAGTGGTTGGAGAGATGCGCTTAATGACTGACACATTTCTCCCAGCCAGGCTTTGCCATCGAGAAAAGCAGTGTCTTCCTCAGGCCAAAACAGAATAAACAATTCGCCTAGTGTGACCAGTGGTAACGAGGCGGGCAGGGCGGCAAGTCGCTCCTCCAGTGTCTGTTGCAACGCTCGGCGTGCGGTCTGGAGTTGCGCTTCTGCGATATCCAGCGGGTGGCTATCAAATAGTGCAGGGATGCCGGACAGGCGCAGGGTAATAACCCGGTGCGGACGGTTCAGCGTCAACTGCAAATGCGAAGCGCGTTGGTGTGTCAGTTCAATGCTAGGGTAATCGCCGGTGAGCAGTTGGATTAGAATCTCCCGTTGTGAACGTAGCAGGCTGTCGCGTTGTACCAATGCTGTGCCCACGAGCTGAGTGACGATGACCATCTTCAGCATATAGGGTTGTTCAATCAGGGGAATACCCAGCGCGTCAGCCTGCGCAACCACTCCTTCAGGGATCGCATGAATAAACGCCTCGCCGGTGAGGATCACCATCCCGGCAATGCCGCTTTGGTGGCCTTCTTGCAACAAACGCAGCAGATTCGCTTCGTCTCGAGTATGGTTGATGCCGGTGACGAACACCAGTTCACCGCCCATGACCCAATCCGCGATTCCTTCGTTTTCTGCCACATAGTACCAGCGTACGGGGCGATGGCAGTGGCGGTGGCCTGCGCGCAGCCGCAGGGCTTCAAGTCCTGGCAGTACCAGAATATCGCCCACCGTGAGGTTCATTATTTACTCTCCTGACAGCACCATCGTTGGCGCAAAACGTTTTGCCAGCACGCTCAGCAGCACATAGCTGCCTGCCGAAGCGGCGATACCCACCAGTGGCGCAATCCACGGTGACAAGTAAGCGAGAACGGCACCGATGGCATAGGCACTGAGGCCGATGTAGTTGAAACGGGGTAGGGTAGTGGATTGAATGGATGGGTACTGGCCGCGATAGCGGAACGCATAGTCCGCCATGATCACGCCACCAATCGGAGGAATGATCGACCCCAGCAGGATCAGAAACGGAATCAGCATTTCATACATGCCACCTATCGCGAGCACGATGCCGATAGCTGCACCAATAAGCGTCAAGGTCCGACGCCGCTCGCTGCGGAGCAGGTGGCAGGCGGCTGCGGAAACGTTGTAGATGGTTGGCCCTTGAATGGTCCACAGGTTCAGACATAGCATGATGACCGCAGCGATAGAGAGGCCTTGCAGCATCATCACCGCAACAATATCTGCCTGTTTGTAGACGATGGCGCAGTAAGCACCGGAAATAATCATTAGCCCGTTGCCGCCGAGGAAGCTGATAAAGCTGGCGCTGACAGCAATGCGGCCGCTGCGTGCGAGGCGTGTCCAATTGGTGGCCTGCGTTGCACCACTGGCGAAGGTTCCGAATACCATCGTGATGGCTGCGGAAAAGCTCATGGTTTGGTCCGGAACAATTTTTGCCAGCCCTTGCCAGCCGCCAACGTCGTGAGTAGCAATCCACATAGAGACAATTAGCATCACAAACATCAGCGGTACCGATATACGTGACAGTGCATCCAGTCCTTTATAGCCGACGATGGCGGTAAGGCAGAAACCAAGGCCAAACAGTACCATCAAGAGAGAAGTGATGCTTTCCGGCAGAGCCAGCAGCTTGACCAGTGCAATCGCTACCGTGGCAGTTCCCCAAGCGTACCAGCCCAGTTCGGCAAAACCGAGCAGGAAATCGGAGAGTTTACTGCCGTGTTCTCCGAAACAAAAACGGCCCATCAGCACTGAGTTCAGGCCACTGCGTGCTGCGATCAGCGCCAATGCGGCAGCATAAGTGGCCAG
The DNA here is from genome assembly GCA_015548865.1 of Serratia marcescens. Taxonomy (GTDB): domain Bacteria; phylum Pseudomonadota; class Gammaproteobacteria; order Enterobacterales; family Enterobacteriaceae; genus Symbiopectobacterium; species Symbiopectobacterium marcescens_A. The sequence goes on from JADMXW010000001.1 coordinate 282,946, forward strand.
TAAAACATTACCGATAATGGCCACCCACAGCATATCGACGATATTGAAGGCGACGCCGATTTTTCCGCCGGCAAACATGGTGCCGGTAAAAAAGGTAAAGCTGAACAACACCATGGAGATGGAGAGTAATCCCTTTCGCCCCTCTTTGGGGGCTTCGCTAAGGGGGAATTCATTTTGTGCCGACATCGTTGCGTTCCTCTGGGTATGCCCTCGTGAGGGCTGATAAAAACGCGGGAAATACAGCAATATCCGTGCCTGTTTTGTGGCAGAAAAAGATGGATAAACGGAATAACCTTATCAGTGCATGATGCACATTTATATTGATTTTATACCTGCTTAGCGCACTTTAAATGTGCATGGTGTGGAGCATTGCACAAAAATGGGGGATGCATGACCGCGGAAAAAGAGGGGGGAACCGATGCCGAGACCCACGGAATATGCTAAATAATTCGCCGGATCATTTGCGACTGGTTTATTATTGCTAATAAATCTGGCTCTTATGTGGTTTATCGTCCATGTTAGCCTCGCGTTCTGTTCCTGCGGCCTTGATGTCCTGGTCGTGCAAGATAAGCGAGAGGGGGCTGCTAGCATGGTTTTTGATGATGTGATGAACGTTGTTGCGATGAACATGGTCGCGACGTTCTTACCGATACCTGAGGGTATCCGAGGTTTCTGTGCAGTTAACCAGTTTTACGGATTACGGATTACGCGCGCTGATCTACATGGCATCGTTGCCTGAAGGGAAGATGACGAATATTACTGAAGTGACGCAAGTGTATGGCGTCTCTCGTAATCATATGGTCAAAATTATCAATCAACTTAGTCGGGCTGGCTTTGTCATGGCCGTGCGCGGAAAAAACGGTGGCATCCGTTTAGGCAAACCCGCGGAAACCATCCGCATTGGCGATGTGGTGCGCTCGCTGGAGCCGCTGTCTCTGGTGAACTGTAACCATGAATTTTGCCACATTACGCCGGCATGCCGGTTAAAACAGGTGCTGCAACAGGGCGTTCAGCGCTTTCTCTCGGAACTGGACCAACATACGTTGGCCGATATGGTGAAAGAGAACACGCCGCTTTATAAATTATTGTTGGTTGAATGAAGTTCGTTCAGCCCTCTGCTGAAGACAACGGAGGAACCGCAATGTCCCAAGATCCATTCCTGGAACGAGAAGCAGAAAAATACGAATCACCCATCCCCAGCCGTGAATTCATCCTAGCACATATCGAAAAACGCAATACGCCCATTAGCCGCGATGAACTGGCTGCCGATTTGGAATTGACAACGGAAGAGCAACAGGAGGCGCTGCGCCGCCGTTTACGTGCCATGGAGCGTGACGGTCAACTGGTGTTTACCCGCCGCCAATGCTATGCATTGCCGGAGAAACTGGATTTGCTTCGTGGTACGGTTATCGGCCATCGAGATGGTTTTGGTTTCTTGCGCGTAGAAGGGCGCAAAGACGATCTTTACCTGTCTGCGGAAGAGATGAAACGCACCATGCATGGCGATGTGGTGCTAGCGCAACCGTTGGGTGCCGATCGCAAAGGACGGCGCGAAGGCCGTATCGTGCGCATACTGGAACCGCGCACTGGACAGATTGTCGGTCGCTACTTCCTTGATGCGGGTATGGGGTTTGTTGTGCCGGATGACAGCCGCCTGAGTTTTGACATTCTTATCCCGCAAGAAAACATCAACGGTGCCCGTATGGGCTACATGGTGGTGGTGGAGTTAACCCAGCGCCCAACGCGTCGCACAAAAGCTATCGGGAAGATCGTTGAGATTCTCGGCGATAAAATGGGCACCGGTATGGCGGTGGATATCGCGCTACGCACCCATGATATCCCGCACACCTGGTCGAAACAGGTCGAAGAGCAGGTTAAGGATTTCAACGAACAGGTGCCGGAAAGCGCAAAACAAGGGCGTGTTGATCTGCGCTCGCTGCCACTGGTAACGATTGACGGTGAGGACGCGCGCGATTTTGACGATGCCGTCTACTGTGAGAAAAAACGCGGTGGTGGCTGGCGCCTCTGGGTTGCCATTGCTGATGTCAGCTATTACGTACGTCCCAACACGCCGTTGGATCATGAAGCGCGTGCGCGCGGTACCTCGGTCTACTTCCCATCGCAAGTGGTGCCGATGTTGCCGGAAGTGCTTTCTAACGGCTTGTGTTCGTTGAACCCTGACGTTGATCGTCTGTGTATGGTATGCGAGATGACGGTTTCCGCCACCGGTAAGTTGTCGACGTACAAATTCTACGAGGCTGTGATGCGTTCCCATGCGCGCCTGACCTACACCAAAGTGTGGCATATTCTGCAAGGGGATGCGGAACTGCGGGAGCATTACAAACCGCTGGTGGGTGGGTTGGAAGAGCTGCACAACATGTATAAGGTGCTGGATAAAGCGCGTGAAGAGCGCGGTGGTATCGCCTTTGAAACCGAGGAAGCGAAGTTTATTTTCAATGCGGAACGCCGTATTGAGCGCGTGGAATCCATGGTGCGTAACGATGCGCACAAACTGATTGAAGAGTGCATGATTTTGGCAAATATCTCGGCGGCAAAGTTCGTTGAGAAACACCAGGAAGCGGCACTGTTCCGAGTACACGATCGTCCAAGTGAAGATCATGTGTTGGCACTGCGTAGCGTACTGAGTGAGCTTGGCTTGACGCTAAAAGGCGGTATGAAACCAGAGCCAAAAGATTACGCGGAACTGATGACACTGGTAGCCGATCGTCCCGATCATGAAATGCTGCAAACCATGATGTTGCGCTCCATGAAACAGGCCATTTACGATCCGGAAAACCGTGGCCACTTTGGCCTGGCGCTGACGTCTTATGCACACTTCACCTCGCCGATTCGTCGCTATCCCGATCTTTCGTTGCACCGTGGTATCAAATATCTGTTGAGTGACCGTCGTGAACGCTGGACGCCGACCGGTGGGTGGCACAGCGATCTTAATGAGATGCTGCAACTGGGTATGCACTGCTCTTTGACAGAGCGTCGTGCTGATGAGGCGACACGCGATGTGGCTGACTGGTTGAAATGTGATTTTATGCAGGATCATGTGGGGGAATCTTTCACCGGGATCATTGCCAGTGTAACGGGCTTTGGCTTCTTTGTGCGCCTCAACGATCTGTTTATCGACGGTTTGGTGCACGTGTCTACGTTGGATAATGACTACTATCGCTATGATAACGTGGGCCAGCGCTTGATCGGCGAATCTAGCGGGCAAGTCTATCGTCTCGGTGATGAGGTTGAAATTCGCGTAGAAGCCGTCAATATGGATGAACGCAATATCGATTTCTCACTGCTTTCCAGCACGCGCAAAGTGCGCGGTGAAGGCAAAACAGCACGTGAGAAAGCGAAAAAACCTGTCCGCCGTGAAGCAAGACCGGCGCGTCGTGGCGGTAAAAAACCCGCTAATTTTGAGCCGGATAGTGCGTTCCGCAAGGATAGTGAAGGGAAAAAGGCGGCGCCCGGTAGGGTAAAAGCAAAGCCCAAAGCGAAGAAAAATACCGACAAAACGCAGAAAAACGTCGAAAAAACACGTAAAATCGCCGCCGCGACCAAAGCGAAACGCGCCAGTAAAAAGAACGCGGCAAAGTAAATCCCCGCAGCGAACGGCGGGAACCCCCGCCGTTCGTTAACACACCCTATCTGAAGAGTATCAATGAGCGAAATTATTTACGGTATCCACGCAGTCAACGCCTTGTTAGAACGCGATCCGCAACGTTTTCTGGACGTCTTTATTCTCAAGGGACGCGACGATCGCCGCTTGCAGCCGGTGATTGCGGCGCTGGAAGCCAACGGTATCGTGATCCAAGTGGCAAATCGCCAATGGCTGGATAACAAAGTTGAAGGGGCGGTGCATCAGGGGATCGTGGCGCGGGTGAAAGAAGGCCGTCAGTACCAGGAAAACGATCTGCCGGATTTACTGGCAAGCGTAGCGCAGCCGTTTTTGTTGATACTGGATGGCGTTACCGATCCTCATAACCTCGGTGCGTGTTTGCGTAACGCTGATGCTGCTGGCGTTCATGCGATCATTGTGCCGCGCGATCGTTCTGCGCAACTGAATGCCACCGCGAAAAAAGTGGCTTGCGGGGCAGCGGAAAATGTTCCTTTGATCCGCGTAACCAATCTGGCACGCACACTGCGTTTTTTGCAAGAGAATCAGGTGTGGATCGTGGGGACGGCGGGTGAAGCCGATCACACGCTCTATCAAAGTAAGCTGACAGGCCCGCTGGCGCTGGTGATGGGCGCGGAAGGGGAAGGGATGCGTCGCTTGACGCGTGAACACTGCGACGAACTGATCAGTATTCCGATGGCCGGTAGCGTGTCATCACTTAACGTCTCCGTAGCGACCGGTGTTTGTCTGTTTGAGGCGGTCAGACAGCGTCTGGCTTAACACTGTCAATCCAAGAGTGTGTGCGCCTGTTTAGCGATACAGCACGGCGCGTGATGTCCATGTGTTGGTCAGTGCGTGCTCTTGCTTTAGCGTGATGGTGTAATAGCGAGCACCGTAAGCGTCCGCTTTTTGTTGAATGGCACGATCGGCATCGTCGGCACTGCCTCGCACGTTTACCGATATCGACCCTATTTTCTCTAAGCTGCCCGTTTGAGCATAGACTATAAGCTGCGCATGCTGCGTTGGCGGCGGTAACGGCATTGGCTTGCCTTGCAAAGCACTACAGGCGCATAGCAGCATTGTGAAAAAAGAAGCGGTTAACAGCTTAAGCCCAGTCATAAATTCCTTGAGACAGTGAAAAAAGGGCGTAAATACCCTGTAGTGTAACGCCGCTTACTCAGAGTGAACAGGGGCTAACGCCCCTTTATAATATAATGGCGCTTTATTTCATCAGATGAACTGATTTAACATCGATTTCGACGCTATTCCAGTCCTTGTCCACTTCGCCTTCGATACGTATTTTGTCATTGGGGGTGACGGTTTGTCCCGCCCAGCGTTTGTCATCGATATCAACATTGATGGAGCCGGAGCTGTCGCGAAACTCGTACAGTTCATGTCCCAACTGTCGTACCAGATGGCCCTCCAGTACCACCCATGCGTCGTCTCTGAGGGTTTTGGCTTGTTCTACGGTGGTTAAACCGGGTACTGGTCCTTTAAATCCTCCTGACGTGTTACCGCCGCTGTTTGGTGCAACAAAACCCCCTTGCTGCGCGAATGCACCAACAGAAACGGCACTTAACATAAGCGCGATAAGCATTCTCTTCATCATGATGTCCTTGAGTGTTATGGCCTGAGATAAAGTGTGGACGGTTATGCTCTTATTCTCAAGAAATGAAACACTTTCTTCCGCCTATTGCTGATTCCCTTGCTCCATTGGATTATGTTGATTTCTTAAAGAAACTATTTCTTGTTATGTTTATTATTCTGGCACTAATAACTAATTGTTATTATTTAAGTTTGTTTAAAAAGGTGCCTTGCTATGTTGTTGTTTTATTTGGATACTTTTTCAAATCTGTGTAGATCTCCTTCTGAATTATCTTTTGCATTACATAATCCTGCTTATAAAAATGAAAATGAGGAAATTAAATCCTTCTGGAAAGAGCTGTGTAACGTTAGTGCTCATCAACAACCCGAGTTGCGTTGCATGAATGACAGCAATGCAATGCGCTCAACAAGGAACGCCGGTAAAGTAACGAGGGAGCGAATAAATAAAAAAACAGGACTAGGCTTCTTATTATTGTTAGGAGCGATCTCTTGTAAAGGAAGTGGTATTCCAGATCAAAAAGGGAGTTTACTCTTACATCATAAAAATGAACTTTTACCAAAATACTCTTTTGATGGTAGTGATTACGCTTTTCCAATCTACCCTTCAACCATGGCACATCCATTTGATGCTGGAAGGCCATACGAAGACGAGTCTTACTTGCTAGCCTTGTCAGAGGTGGAGCGGCGTTCAGTAATAACTTTTTCGGAACATTTTTTCCCTCTTTTGCCCTATATCACTAGGAAACGAAAACGGTATCTACGCAGTGAAAATAGTTTATCTATAAGTGCTCAATTATTTAGCGATATTTATGATAGAGCTGATTTACCCGTGAAGGATAAAACACGTTTACTCAGCGTATTGAATACCGAATATTTACAATTCGAACAGAAAAGCAGAATTGATATTGATGGTCATTCAAATGTATTGATGGTTGTGGATATGTTATTTCTGGCGCTTGGCGAAATAAATACCCCCTTTCGTATTTACTATCAACGCATGGGGGATCTTTCTCGACAGCAATTGATGAAGCTTGACAATAATAGCATTGTTAAGCAGTATCTTGAGGAGACTCCCCCCCATGTGTCATTCCGCCGAACCACGATTCCGTTCCAGGACCTAATGGAAAAATTCAATATTGAGTCTAAGCGGTATCCTATTATTAACTCTGATTATCTAACCATGAACTCAACGGGGTTAGCCAATGTTATAACCAACGTGTATGATAAGTATTTTTACGTGACTGCAACTCATTTCCCTCCCCCAGCATTAAATAAATCCCATAATGTGATGATTGAACATAGCCAATTGGGCGGTGCTCGGTATTATTTTCAAAAAACTTTTACGAGTGTGGAAATTTATTTGGGTGCTCACATGCGCCATGTTTCTAATTTACGTGATTCATCATTCTTTTTTCCAAAAGATATAAACCACTTTGTTTATCTCGTTTGTTCTGCTAAGCCAAATATCAGTGACTGCATACTCAGGGAGCTTAATTATTTGCTTTATAAAATAAAGTCAGACTCTGTTTTTAAGGATTTATTTGAGTCTACTCTTGACTTTCGTGCAATAGGCATTTTGATTAGGGAGTTGGAGGTGTTCTCACCTCTGGATGTCCCTCTTGGCGTTTATCATTTCCTTAATGGAAAAATAAATCCACAACTGATTATGCTTAAGGGAGAAGTTATCCCTAATCTACTCGCTTTATCTACGGTCAGTGACTCTCGCGTTGTTTATATATCTTTAGCTTATTCCGAAGTTAAAATTGTCAACCGCTTCGTTTTTGATGATGATTTTGAAGCGTTTATCAGGAAGCATCTCTCAGTATTTGATAGCCAGAGATTACCCGAAAGAGGACTTAAACCTGAATTAATGTGTAACCCTGGTATTTATCATAACGATCAAATTCCATCATATTGTCTTAAATCTGTTTTGGATTTACATTATATTGATGAATATCAAAATAAAATTTACTCTGCTTTTTTGCAAAGAGTTGAAAAAGATATTAACTCAGTTGTTTATACAAAAGATGAGTATATTCGTGACCTAAGGCTACTGTCATATAAAGACGCGCTGGTGACTATGGGGATTGTGGCTGGAATATTATCGGTGGCTGCAACTGGCCCTGTGGGTGCTGCGATATTAGCCACGACTGGTGTTGCTACCGGTCTCGGTGAGATTGCTATCAACCTTCAGCATGCTTCGGTCACCGATGACGGATCACTCTACGAAAATATGCTCTTTGAGGCAAAATTGGGCGCTGCTTTTCTCGCATTCGGCACTGTTGCTGATGTGATTGATGTTGGGCGTTTGAGCAGTAAGCAATTGCTTGCTCATTACCAAATGAAATTGGAAAAGAAATCAACGCTTTATACAAAAGGCAATAAAGGAAAACGCTATGGCATGATCCCGAGGGGAAAAATACTATATAAAGAAAGCCCTGATTTTACTGCGATTAAGGTTCGTGGAGATAAGAGCGTTGGCCAGGTAGGATATCGGACCTTGGCAGATAATCATTATGTTCAACTTTTTACTAAATCTGATGATGTAGGGAAACAGCAAGTAAGTAAGAATTTAGTTATTTCTGCACATGGTGGCTATATTGCTAAAGATATTGAAAGTCCGGCAGTTATGCTTCCTGCGGATATAACCGTAACATTATTGACTCCTCATGATACACGGCTATTTGATCCCGGTATTGAAGATACGTTAAATAGCGATGTTAATTTCGAGGCTTTTTTAACAATCGATGGAAAGGGAACTAAGACTAAATTTCAAGCGCAAGACCATAACCATTGGAAACATTCATCAGATTATCAACCTGATGCGGCAATAAATAGTTTGGGAAGAATGGATGGTTTACAAAATTATCGCCATTTCCATTATGAACAAGAATCTAAATTGAAACTAGGTCGAGCCTTAGTTTCAAATCGAAAATTGGCAGCAGAGGGTAAAGCAACATTAAGCGACATATTGATCGTTAATGGTATGATCGAGCGAGAAACCATGACAGACCCCAAATTAGCAAGCATACAGCGTGTGATCGATTTAATACATGAGGGCAAATTACATAATGTAGCGGGTGAGCCTTATGAAAAACTGATTTTTTCCCATTGCCGGTGTGATTTTGATGCAGATCAGGCACAAATATCGAGTTATAGGCTGCAGTTCCCTGTACCAGAATTCCTTCCTCAAGGAAGTCGCTCTGTCAAAATCATTCGCTCAACGGTATCGCTGAAAAATGAGGAGGGGGCTTTCGTCTCCCATGAAGAAGATATCGGTGAAATAGCGATATCTTCTTATTCGTTTAAGGTCGCTTGATGGTAGTTATCCCCGTTACGGGTTCCATCCGCAACGGGGTAGCTTGTCGACTATTTGTTAATTTGGAATACGCTGACCAATTCAGTAAGGTGATGACCTTTTTGGCGCAGCCCCTGTGCGGTGTACTCCGAATTACTAACCAACTCAGTGCTTTTTTGCGTTGCCTGACCAATTTGCACCACGGCGATATTGACCTGTTCGATACCTGTTGATTGCTCGCGTGATGCGGTATCAATTTCATTGATAATGGTACTGAGTTGATGAATGCGGTGAAGCAAGTCATCCATTGCTGACTGGGTCTTGGCGGAGATTCGGTAACCTGCTTCGATTTTTTCCAGCGATTCGTTAATCAGCGTTTCAATCTCTTTGACGGCGGTTGCGCTGCGCTGTGCCAGCGCGCGCACTTCAGCGGCGACCACAGCGAAGCCTTTACCGTGCTCTCCGGCGCGGGCAGCTTCCACCGCTGCGTTCAGTGCCAGAATGTTAGTCTGAAATGCGATGGACTCAATCACCGAGGTGATGTCGGAAATACGTTGCGATGAATCCTTGATGTCACTCATGGTAGAGACGCTGTCGCTCACGCGCTCGCTGCCGTGCTGTGCGGCGTTGGCGCTCTCTTCTGCCAGCTTACGTACGCTGGAAACGTTATCCGCATTCTGTTTTACCGTTGCTGAAATCTGTTCCATGCTGGCAGAGGTTTCCTCTACGCTACTAGCCTGGCGACTGATCTGCTCGCTGATGTTTTCGCTATCCTCTGCCAGCGCATCAGTACTGGCGCTGATCTCCTCAGCCGAAGCGCGCACCTGTGCGACGATGCGCGTCAGCCCTTGGCCGATACCGTTAATGGCGTCTATCAAACGGCCCACTTCATCATTGCGCTGCGTAGTGAGCGTTGCTTGCAGGTTTCCGGCAGAGAATTGTTCCGCTACTTTTACTACGTCTTCCAGTGGTCGGCTTAGCCACTGACGCGTCAGCAACATAAAAAACACGGCGAAAATCAATGTCAATAAGGCACCACCAGCCAAGAACAGGTTACGAGTGTGAGTAATGTTGGCCAGCAAGCTGCTTTTGCTCAGCGTTCCGACGATAACCCATCCCCACTGTGGTACGGCCTGAAAGACCATCACCTGCTCCTGTTCGTTGGGGAGTAAGCTGTTGTCGCGGTATTCCAATGTGCCGTCATGTGCGGCAAGAATCTGCTTCAACGCACCCTCAGACCAGTCAGGGTGCTGATTGGCGAGCGTTGGGTGGTAGAGGTAATTACCGAGTTCATTACCCTTTTTTGCGTTTATCACGAAGAAGTGACCGTCTTCACCGATACGCTTTTCCAATATGCGTTGCTGCATCAGGGTAAATTCACGCGTGATATCAATCCCGACAAACTGGATGCCGATAATCTGGCCCGAGATATCTTTGATAGGGATGTATTGAGTAATGTACTGCTTGCCAAACAGGGGGGCTAGACCGCTGTAGGTGCCCCCTTTCATGATGTTGGTGTAGGCGGCACTCTCCCTGTCGAGCCGAGTGCCAATAGCGCGGGTGCCGTCCTCTTTTTTCAATGACGTTGTTGTGCGCACGAAGTCATCACCATCGCGTACAAACAGCGTTGAAATGGCACCAGTGCGGCTCTGAAAATCATCCACAATAGCGGTATTTAAATTCAGTAGCGTGTCGCCAGCCTTCAACGCGGGCAATGTCCCCTCGCCAAAAGGGATACGTTGGGCAGTATCTATGCTGTATTGCGTGGGAAGAAAGCTGGCAAACAGTTTGCTGTAGTTGCCCACTTCTGCTTGCAAGCCGGTATCGTACATGTTGATCATGTCTGTAACACCGGTCACCTGACTCTGCATATCATGCAACGTCAGCGCTTTTAGCTGATCGCCCGCGGAGCGTGTCAGTGACAGTGTGAAAACTAAAAACAGCACGGCCACGCTCAGCGAGGCGATCGCTGAGAGCTTGATGCCTAAACCCCAGTGTCGAAAAGAAGAAAATCGCAGCATGTTATGTCTCTTTTATTAGTGCAATCCGTGCTGGAAAATGACCCGTGATGTTGTCAACCGCAGTGCAGGTAGGCACCAGCAGTTAACGCCAGTAACGGCAGAGTAAGTAAATAATTCATCTGATTTGTGTAACTTTACATTGCAGTCTTTGGTATAAATCATTGCGAATTTGTATTTAAAAAAAATTTGTTTTTGGTGATAGGGTGTTAGACAACCCAGGCTTATGCTTCATGATGTGCGGAAAGAAAAAAGAGAGAACCCACATGGTCGAAATTTCGCCAGACACAGTAAACGGGATTGATGTCTTGCATGCAACACCCAGTGGTAAGCAGGCGCATCCATTACCGACGATATTCTTTTTTCATGGCTATACCTCTTCCAAGGAAGTATATGCCTATTTCGGCTATGCGTTAGCACAAGTGGGGTTTCGTGTAATTTTACCTGATGCGGCGATGCATGGTGCGCGTTACGACGGTGATGAGATCCGTCGTTTACGCCATTTCTGGGATATTCTGCAATTCAACGTGCAGGAGTTACCGGGACTGGTGGATGCCGTGCGCCAGCGAGGATGGATAGCAGATGAAAAAATCGGCGTAGCGGGCGCATCACTCGGCGGTATGACCGCGTTGGCCAGCATGGTACGTTACCCGTGGATTTCGGTGATCGGGGCGTTTATGGGGTCAGGGTATTTTTCTGCGCTGTCGCGCTCGCTCTTCCCTCCGGTTCCCGTAGGGAGCCCAGGGTCTGATGATTTGCTGCGTCAGTTGGCACAAACGCTGATCAATTATGATGTCACCGAAAAGCTGTCTGCGTTGGCAAATCGGCCACTATTTCTGTGGCATGGCGATGCTGATGATGTCGTCCCCGCAGCTGATAGCGCGCGCCTCTATGCTGCACTGAAAGCGGATAACCAGCATCATAACGTGACTTACCTGACTGAACGCGACGTGGGACACCGTATTACCCCACTGGCGCTGACGGAAGGCACCCGTTTTTTTACCCGGCATCTGGCATCCGAGCCTTTATCTGGAGCACCAGTAACCGGGCCTGCATGATGCACTCCATTACTGGCGTGGTGCCCTTCCTTACTCAGCGTAAATGGATGCCATCTGCCAATGGTTAAATGCCAGACAGTACGCATCGCCATTTTCGGCATAAAGGGCGATACCGCGCCCTTCTGTTGGTGGGTAGATTCGGCTGGTGAGACACGTTTCTCCTTGATTGACAAACACTTCAAGGGATGAGCGATCGACAAACAGCCGTAGCTCAAGCGTGTCTCCGTCTGGCAGGGTTACGCTGCGATAACCACCAACGCTAAGCCCTGATTGGCTACGGTCTAATACCAGGCGGCGAGATTGCGTATCCACATAGAGTCGGGTTGCGTAACGCCGGTCATCACTGATCGCAATTTCGATCCCAAAACGCTCTGCCTGGCTTTTTTGTATATCCCATGTGACATGAATTTCCGCCTGAAGTGCATTTACCGTCAGTCTGCGCCATTGGTTATTCAGGGAGAATGCAGGCAGTGAGTGTGCGTCTCGGCGCAGCGCTTCCAGTTCTCGTACAGGCATCATTCTGACGTGCCCTTGCGCATCCAGCGTTAGCTCACGTGGTAAGGTGAGACATCCGGCCCAGCCATCAGCCTGAGTTGGCATATTGGCCCCCCACATGTCCATCCAGCCGAACAGCAAGCGCCGTCCATCGGCAGCAACGAAAGATTGTGGTGCATAGAAATCGTGCCCTGCATCCAACTCCTGAAAATGCTGCTCAAGCGTAAAGGGATGATCTGGCTGCCAGCGGCCAAGAAGATAGCCACTTTGAAAGCGGTTGCGATAGCGATAGCCTTCTGGTGTCATGCCCTGTGGTGAAAGCATCAGCACGTATTTATCCCCAAGAGGGAAGAAATCCGGGCACTCCCACATATAACCCAATCCGCGATCGGCTTTTGCCAACACCCCTTCCAGACGCCATTGGAATAAAGAGGTGCCGCTGTAGAGCAAGGCCTGCCCGATATCATTGGCATCACGCGCGCCAACTACCATAAACCAGCGACCATTCTGCTTCCATATTTTGGGATCGCGAAAATGCATAATGCCATCGGGTGGGGTGGCAATCACGCCGTGCTTGATAAAATGGATACCATCTTCGCTGGTGGCAATACATTGTACCTGACGAATGGCTCCTTCGTTACCGATGTCCTCGAGCCACACATGACCGGTGTAGATGAGCGTCAGTATGCCGTTGTCGTTCACCGCGCAGCCGGAAAAGCAACCGTCCCTATCGAACGCATCGCCGGGTGTCAGAGCAATGGGTTCATGCTGCCAGCGCACCAAATCGTGGCTTGTCATATGTCCCCAATGCATGGGCCCCCAATGTTCATCGTAAGGATTGTGTTGATAAAACACATGATAGAGGCCGTCGCAGTAGGCGAGACCGTTGGGATCGTTCATCCAGCCTGTCGGAGGCGCGAGATGATAAGCCGGGTAAAAACGCGCTTTACGTTGCTTTTCCAATTGGTGTTGAGCTTGGCTGGCACCTTGAAGCGTTTGGTTTTTTATCATGGCATGCACCTGTCATCGTTGTTGAACAACGGTTCTGCTGGAGAGTCGCCCGGATTGGATGATAAAAAGTGTCGACGTTAATACTAAGGCTGGCAAACGGTCGTGCCGGTTAACTGGGAGATACATCACGATTATTGGCGCTAATGCGTTAATAATACGTGAATTGTGCTGATTTTTATAAGTTCTGTTTCCTAAAGGTGATGCAGATGCTACGGCAAAACGGCGAGAGAACGCCTTGCGCTTAACCACAGGGATAAGTATACTGACGCGTCATTTTTTCAGCCGCATACACACACGTTCCTTGCTTCCATGGGCCGCGGCTGACCCTGACAGGAGGCTGAAAAATCCGTAAGGAGCTATTCGATGCGTCATTACGAAATCGTATTTATGGTCCATCCTGACCAAAGCGAACAGGTTCCGGGCATGATCGAGCGCTACACTGGTGCTATCACTGGTGCAGAAGGCAAGATCCACCGTCTGGAAGACTGGGGCCGCCGTCAGCTGGCTTACCCGATCAACAAACTGCACAAAGCTCACTACGTTCTGCTGAACGTTGAAGCACCGCAGGAAGTGATCGATGAGCTGGAAACTAACTTCCGCTTCAACGATGCCGTTATCCGCAGCATGGTTATGCGTACCAAACACGCTGTAACTGAAGCGTCTCCGATGGTGAAAGCGAAAGACGAACGCCGTGAGCGTCGTGATGAATACGCTGAAGCCGGTGATGATGCTGAAGCTGGGGATTCTGAAGAGTAATTGTCGTGGTGGCCGCTAATCGTCTGGAACTGTCTGGCATAGTATGCAAGGCGCCGGTACGAAAGGTCAGCCCATCGGGCATTCCTCACTGCCAGTTTGTGCTTGAGCACCGCTCGGTACAGGAGGAAGCCGGACTCAGTCGACAAGCATGGTGCCGTATGCCTGTGATTGTCAGTGGACGTGAGTCGCAAGCAATTACCCACAGTATAACGGTCGGTGTGCACATCAGGGTTCAGGGCTTTATTTGCAGTCATCAAGGCCGCAATGGGTTGAACAAACTGGTGCTACATGCCGAGCAGATTGAATTGATAGATTCTGGAGACTAGCCAAATGGCACGTTATTTCCGTCGTCGCAAGTTCTGCCGTTTCACCGCGGAAGGCGTTCAAGAGATCGACTATAAAGATATCGCAACGCTGAAAAACTACATCACTGAAAGTGGTAAAATTGTCCCGAGCCGTATCACCGGTACTCGTGCCAAATATCAGCGTCAACTGGCCCGTGCTATCAAGCGCGCGCGCTACCTGTCTTTGTTGCCGTACACTGATCGTCATCAGTAATCGGCCACTGTCCATTAACGAGACTTTGAGAGGATAAGGTAATGCAAGTTATTCTGCTTGATAAAGTAGCAAACCTGGGCAGCCTGGGTGATCAGGTAAACGTTAAAGCGGGCTATGCTCGTAACTTCCTGGTTCCGCAGGGCAAAGCTGTGCCGGCAACCAAGAAAAACGTTGAGTTCTTCGAAGCGCGTCGCGCTGAACTGGAAGCCAAACTGGCTGACGTTCTGGCTGCTGCACAAGCGCGTGCTACGCAACTGACTGAACTGGGTACTGTTACCATCGCGTCCAAAGCGGGCGACGAAGGTAAACTGTTCGGTTCTATCGGTACGCGTGACATCGCTGATGCTGTCACCGCTGCGGGTGTTGCTATCGCGAAGAGCGAAGTTCGCCTGCCGAACGGAGTACTGCGTACTCTGGGCGACCACGAAGTGAGCTTCCAGGTTCACAGCGATGTGTTCGCTACGCTGAACGTGTTGGTCGTTGCTGAATAAGTGATGCCACTGTGCCTTTAGGCACTGAGCGTAATGCGTGAAACGCCGGCCTTAGGGTCGGCGTTTTGCGTTTTGGGCTATCGGTAAGTAAAAGAGAGACATTTTGGCGTATGCTAACCCAGTGTATGCCAAGAGGTTACCGATATGCCCATTACTGCTGATGTACCGCTTATTCATTTACAGCGGGTTTATGAAGCACAATTGCCCTTTGTGCATCCTGCGTTTCTGGTGGACAGGCTCTGGCCACGCGGAGTGCGAAAAGAGCGCTTGGAAGGCGCTCAGTGGCTTAAAGAGGTTGCTCCCAGCACACCACTGCGTCAGGCATTTCATGCAGTACCTGATGCGTGGGATGTATTTGTTATGCAGTATCGCGCTGAACTGGCTCAGCAAAGCAGTTGGCTAGTCATTATGTCAGCATTGGAGTGTGCGGGTGAGGTGACATTGCTTTATGCCAGTAAAGACCCACAGCGTAATCATGCACAAGTACTGCGGGATTTTCTGCTAACACAGTGCAAAGCCTGATGGGTATTAACGTGTGCGGAGAAATACGCCATCGGATTGGCGAGCGAAGTGCACACGTTGTCCATCAGCGGTTTCAATCTCCAGTTCCGCGACCATTCCCTGCGCATTCAGGCGCAGCTTGACCTCTTGGCCTGCTCGCAGGTTGCTCAGCGGCTTATCTCGTCCTTCCACCTGTGCCATCGCAAAAACGTCGTTGACAGGAAGGTTATTGTCCCTGAAAAGTTGTGCGAGAGTTTGTCCCGCTGCAATGGGGTAAGTCTGCCAGGCAGGCGTGGTTGTTTGCGCTGGCACAGGTGCGCTGTTAGTGAGATTAGCGTGCATCGGTGCCGGTTCAGTGAGCGCAATGGGCGTAGCTGATTGTGGCGCGTGTGATGTCGGCGGGGAATAGGGCCACAGCAGCGCGATCAGCAGTAGCGCGATGGCAATCAGAATAGCGCGGCGATGAAATGCAGGTAGCGGATCCATCCAGCGGTAGTTACTGGGATGATGCCACAGGCTTTTCAGTAGGTCGCGAACGCGCTGAATATCTACGGACAGAGCGAGAGAGGGCGTATCACGCGGTGTTACGGCCCGATCCAAGGGTAAACGCGGCAGAAAGCGCAGCACACTGCGTATCAGCGCTTGATAATCCCTTGCGGGGGCTACTCGTTTCCTGGGCGCGATTCTGCCCATGGTGACCTCTCTTGCAACGATAGCAACATATACCCGTCATATTTCAAGCTGCATGTGCGTAGGGTGTACTCGTTCACCGGTTTGCTGCACTCAAATTATCCAGGGTATAGAATTGTCCAGTATATAGGTAACGCGCCAACGAAAGTAACACCAGAGTCATAATCGCTAACGTGTTGATGCCTAAGGTAACAAATTTGAGAGAAAGTGGAACCCTTAGTATAGGATAGGGAACCGCATTCGCTCGCCTTTCATACTGACAGAGCCTGTTTTCTACGCTGTACACCGACTTTAGCGATAATCGCACAGAAGATTTTACCCTGCTGCCCAGCGCTGTTATGCTGCGTTTTCATTTTTTTACACAATGAGGAACATCCATGAGCACCCCTTCTTATGAGAGCGTCGAGGCGCAGGCAAGTTACGGTATTGGTTTGCAGGTTGGCCAACAGTTGCAAGAATCTGGCCTGGAAGGGCTGATCCCTGAAGCATTGGTGGCTGGTCTGCGTGATGCACTGGCTGGCAATGCGCCGGCAGTGCCTGTGGATGTTGTTCATCGTGCACTGCGTGAAATTCATGAGCGTGCCGATGCGGTGCGCCGTGAACGTCAGCAAGCGCTGGCCGTTGAAGGCCAAAATTTTCTGGCAGACAACGCAGGCAAAGATGGCGTTAACCAAACGGAGTCCGGTTTGCAATTCCGTGTGCTGACGCAAGGTGAAGGGGCGATCCCTGCGCGACAAGATCGTGTACGTGTGCATTACACAGGCCGTCTTATCGATGGCAGCGTGTTTGACAGTTCCGTGCAACGCGGGCAACCGGCAGAGTTTCCGGTAAGCGGTGTTATTCCTGGCTGGATTGAAGCGCTAACGCTGATGCCCGTTGGTTCCAAATGGGAACTCTATATCCCGCACAATCTGGCATATGGCGAACGAGGTGCTGGCGCATCCATTCCGCCTTTCAGCGCGCTGATTTTCGAAGTTGAGCTGCTGGAAATTTTGTAATGCAAGAGCAGGGGGCATTGAATGATGCCTCCTGCAAACAGCCAGGAGAGGGGTTCATCTCTGTGGGTTCAGCGCTATGTGTTGCAATATATCGTCCACGGATTCATCAACGGTTCTTTCATTGACTATACGCACGACAGGGCAGAGAATTATTTCCAGCCATTGCTTGTGCCTAAGCGCATTTCGGCTGACGCCCGTCGTGGTTTCATAGCCCGCAGCCCATTCAATAAATGCTTGATGTTGCTCATGCTGGTTGCCACCGGGCAAAATGGCCTCCCCAAATCGCATTAACTCTCTTTGCTTGAGCCGTTCAAGGCGCTTTTCATTTTCAACGTAGACATAGATAACGAGTTCAAAGCGCGGGATAAATATATCGCCCCAGCCACACAGCGAACCGCTGAGAATCCATTGCTCGTGTGTTGCCAGTGCCCTGGCAAGTTGCAATTGCCTTTCTTGCGGCTTGTTTGCCACCGTATACGGGGGAGATGTGTCACACCAGTAAAAATCATCGGTATCGAGATGCTGATAACCCGTCCGCTTGGCCAGGCACTTGGCAATGGATGTCGTGCCGGAGCCTGAAGCACCCAAAATATGTATTCTGTTTTTTTGCGACATTATCCGTTCCTGCCTGGTTGGATGACTCCTATGCCGTGGGGCGGTCCAAATATACGGCAGGATCGTCTACCTGCATAGAGGCAGTCTACCTAATCAAAAATCGTGTCGAGTTTTTGATGGGCATGGTCAGTATCGCGGCTCAGGTCGTCAACGTTCTGCTGCTGATTGGCCGTATCACGCACCGTAATCTCACCCTGAGAGACGGCAGCAAGATTTGCCGCTGTTGCCGGACCCGTTGATTAGCGCGCTGCTGGCGTTGGTGAGAAAGTTACCGGCAATATCGCCACCGGTGTTGAACCCGACGCTTTGTTGCTCAACCTTGAACTCGGCGTGATTACGGATATCACTGAAGCCCAGCGTACCGGTATTGAGGCGACTGCTGTCGGCTTCGGCGCCAGAGGCAATCACTGCACCATCAAGCTGAGTATGTTTACTGACAGTGATATCGAAGCCACCATTACCGGCAAAGAGACCGGTTTGCTCCTGCACGGAGAGATAGTCGCTCTCAAGCTTGTTGCGGCTGCCAGAGAGGCTGAGGCTGCCGTTACCAAAACCCACGCTACCGCCTGCGCTGACATGGGTCTGTTTCGCGTCGTAGAAGCTGCTCACCATAGCTAACTGAGCAGGCGATTATGCTAGGCAGCATCATAAGTCAGAACCCGGCACAGCCCAAGCATTACGCCACCTGAAGGTGGGTTATATCAGCCGGCGTCACGAAGACGGCAATAAGATGACGCGCTATTACAGCCGAAGCCCCCAGCCTGCACCTCAAGGGCAACTGGCTGGCAGCGGTGGGATTTGGGACGGATACGGCGGTCGTTGTCACCGTTGAACAGGGTCAGTTGCTGATACGTGTTGTGGCTGAGTGACAGGCAAAAAAATCCCGGCCTTTTTAGGGGCCGGGTTTTTCTGTGATCATCTGGTTATTTATTATTTCGGTACAATATCCAAGTTCCAATACTACACAACGGACTACACAAAATACTGATATTTATAGACTTTTCGACATCATTAAAAGAAAATAAAAAATCCCCTCCGATCAAATAAAATGCAACCACTCTTATAATAAAAAATATAAGTACTGCCATAAATAATATGGCAAAAAACCAGATGATCATTGTTAATAAAAAGCGAAAGAGAAAATGTTTTAGCTTCATTTTTTCTCCTCCTGCTTACTTTTTAGCTGTTCTTGGATAAAAACGTTTGAACCTTCTGAGCCAATTGATGAACCAATATTACCTGATATGCTTGGAAGTGGGTTTAACGGCAAGGGTTTAGAGATGCCTAATCCTATATCAACCCATTCATAATTTTTCCAGTTAGGATTAATGACAGAGTTCATAGGCCCCTGAATTAATTTACCAACACCATATCCGACACCCGAAGCAGCGCCATTTATTACGCCACCTTTGAGGGGGTCATCACCCTTAATATAACTGGACGTTGCGCCACTCATACTATTAACCGTGACGGTTCCCCAGAACCCGGCGCCTGCTGTAGCAACCCCCGTCCAATAGCCAAGAATAACGTCATTCGGATCAACAGAGCCGTTGACCAAATATTGAATACCCGCGTTCGCTCCCGCCCCAATGCCTCCGGCAGTTAACGCAGCACCGGATGTCAGTGGCCCGGTAAGCAACGTTCCTGCTGCGGCGACCATCGTTTGGCAAGATACCGGTGTGCCACCACTACAGGCTTTTCCTATCTCGGCTTGCTTGTCTGCTTGCCATTGGCTGATGGTTCCCGGCTTGTTGGCGTTGGCTGCCGCCAGAACACTCCCCAGCGAGTTATTCTCAATCGTGACCTTCCCGGCCTGAGCGGCACTGGTGGCACTCTGGGTGCTGTCGCCGACCAGTGCGCCTGCAATGCCTGCGGCTAAACTGGCAAAGGCACTGGTGGTGCTCTTTTCTTCCTCTGTCAGTTTATCAGCGGATTTGCCATACAGCTTTTCAGATAACATTCCTATGGCTTCAGCGGTGAGGGCGCCGGAAGCCTGAACCGCGGCATTCTCACCTTTGACCAGCGCCAGTGCGACGTTGGCGATAGCGTGCGCGGCGAGTTTACCTTCCTTGCTGTCAATCTGTTTGCCAATCTCGTTGGCAAGATAAGGCGCACTGGCATTGGCCACAGCCGCCGTGATATTGCCGCTGACAAGCCCCTGAATCAGGGCGGTGCCCGCTTGCACCAGACGGCGGTTGTCACCGCCTGTCCCCCAGCCCGAGGTGTTCAGGTAATCCTGTACTGCCTGCGCTTTCAGGTAAGCATCTACCGCCGCGCTGTCACTGTTTTTACCTGATGTACCCAGCGTCTTTTCCGCTTCAGTACGCTGTTCTTCTGTGGGGTTGAAGGTGTCATTGGCGTGCTGTGTCGCGGCAATTTTGGCCTCGGTGAAGGCAATATCCGTCACCTGTTGTGCCAGTTCAGCAATCAACTGAGCCTGTGCAAAGCGCTTCTGCTCTTTCTCCTTGTCAAAAATCGTGTCGAGTTTTTGATGGGCATGGTCAGTATCGCGGCTCAGGTCGTCAACGTTCTGCTGCTGATTGGTCGTATCACGCACCGTAATCTCACCCTGAGAGACGGCAGCATGGGTGGTGTTATCAGATTTGCCGCTGTTGCCGGACCCGTTGATTAGCGCGCTGCTGGCGTTGGTGAGAAAGTTACCGGCAATATCGCCACCGGTATTGAACCCGACGCTTTGTTGCTCAACCTTGAACTCGGCGTGATTACGGATATCACTGAAGCCCAGCGTGTCGGTATCAAGACGATTCTTGTCAGCATCCGCTTGAGAGGCAATCACTGCACCATCAAGCTGAGTATGTTTACCGACAGTGATATCGAAGCCGCCTTCACCGGCAAAGAGACCGGTTTGCTCCTGCACGGAGAGATAGTCGCTCTCAAGCTTGTTGCGGCTGCCAGAGAGGCTGAGGCTGCCGTTACCAAAACCCACGCTACCGCCCG
>JADMXW010000001.1:303714-383841 GCA_015548865.1 Serratia marcescens
GAGAGATAGTCGCTCTCAAGCTTGTTGCGGCTGCCAGAGAGGCTGAGGCTGCCGTTACCAAAACCCACGCTACCGCCCGCGCTGACATGGGCCTGTTTCGCGTCGTAAGTATCAATCGCTTGTTGGCTGCTCAGGGTGAGATTGCCACCGACATTGGCGATAACGGTATCGCCTTTGGCCTGTGCCCCGGTCAGCGTGGTGTTCTGACCACTGTTGAGTGTCAGTGTAGCACCGGTATTGACCGTTGTATCGGTGGCGTACTGGCTGTTACCTTTTTCAAAACCGCTGCCTTTTTGCACACTGGCATTGATATTCCAGCCAACACCGTTAGAGCCCGCAGTAATGCCGACACCGATGGAGCCGCCTTTGCTCTCATTCTTGCCGTCCACGGTTTGGGTGTTCATGGCGCTGAGCAGGTCTATGTTTTGTGCCGCCGTCAGGGTGGTGTCTTTACCGGCGGCGAGCTCGCTGCCTTGCACGGTGATGTTGCCGCTGTCCGGGCGGTGGCCATTGGCATTGAGTGTCAGGTTGTCGCCTGCACTGAGGTTGCTGCCGGAGGCGGTTTTCTGTTCGGTGGTGGTGACCGATTTTGACGAACTGCTGCCATAAGAGAGGTTAACGCCAAATGCGCCATTGCTGGTCGCGTCTTCTCCTGTCTGGGCTGAGGCCAATCGGTTTGCCTGTGTTGCCTGAACACCCTGCAAGCCTGCCTTGATGCCTTTTAAGACTGCTAATTGGCTATCGTCTTCTTCGCGGGCAGATTTTGCCGTTTGCACCATACCATCCAGCGCACTCCCTGCCGCACCGCCCAGCGAGACACTCAATCCACTCTGTTTGGTCTCGACAGTGGTGATATCGGTGCGGCTGTTCTCGGCGGCCGTGATAGCAATGTCACTGCCACTGATGCTCAGATCTTTGGCGGCAATCACGTCACTGCCATGCACGCTTGCGGTGTTTCCGGCGGTGGTAGTCACATCGCCAGCGCTGCTGCCGATAACGCTGCCTTTTTTGATGTTGCTGTCTGTTTCCTGCGTCTGTTTTTGCGAGACGCTGCCGACGGTAAAGCCAATGCCGCCGGTGCTCATTAACCCGGATTTCTTTTTGATTTTTTCAACGTTATCGTAACGCGCCTCATCGGCGGTGGTGATAGTCACGTTTTCGCCTGCCGTGAGAGTCACCCCGTTTTCACCCAACACGTTGCTGCCACTGACAGTCAGTGTGTTACCGGCATTCAGGGCAACGGTATCGCCGCTCAGGGTGCTGCTTTGCGCCGTGCGCTCATGGGTTTCTCCGTGCAGCGTATGGGTGGTTTTGGACAGAAAACCGCTGTCAGTCCATTTGCTGCGCGCATCATGATCCAGCGTGGATTCTCCGGCTTCTATCGTGATGTTTTGCCCGGCATTGGCGCTCAGTGCCCCTTGGGCATCCACCTCTGCCGCCCGCGCCTGAATATCGCGCCCCGCGTTGAGCGTGAGGTCGCCTTGGGTGCTGATAACACTGCCAACTTCCTGCGTTTCTGCCCGGCGATCGTAACGCTCGCTGTCGCGCGTGTAGTCGGTGGCATGACCCGTTTGCTGGGTATTCAGGGTGATATCGCGCCCGGCATTCAGCGAGGTTTGGCTTGCTTGCCCCTGATTGCCGACATAGGCTGCGGTCAGCGTAATGTCGCGCTGTGCTTGTAACGCCAGTTCCCCTTTATCATTTTGTACGTAAATACTGGCAGGACGATCGAGCCAGGCTTCTTTCCCTTGCGTATGTTGTTCGGTCAGGCTGAGGATATCGCGCCCCGCCTGCAAGGTGACGCTATCGCCGCCGCGAACGGTGCCGCCAATATTAAGGATATCCTCCTGAGCATTGAGGATAACGTGGTTGCCTTGTATTACCCCTTTTTGTTCCAGGTTGGTGCCGCTTAATTGGATAAACTCACGCCCGGCCATACTGCCCTGATTGATGATGTTGCCACCGATTTCTGCTTGCACTCGGTTTCCAGCCAGGAGCGCGCCTTGCCCGTTGAGGTCGCCGGGGCGGACCCGCACATACACTTGTGGCATCAGCACCGTTTCTGTTGAACCGTCAGGCAGGGTCACCGTCTGGCTGACCAGCCAGACGATATCGGTGGTCAGCGCCGCCATCTGTTCTGCGCTCAGGGCTACGCCGGGCGTTAATTGATACTGTTCGCCAAAGGCTTGTCCGTTTGTCAGTAACGCACGGTATTGATCTTCATCATTCTGATAACCCGCTAAATAACGTTGACCTGTCATGTGGATAAGCTGGTCACGCACCAATTTTTGTTCGTAATAGCCGTCCCCAAGGCGTTTATGGGTATCATCTGGTCCAAAGAAATCGAGGCTGCTCAACCATTTTTTGCTATCGGTAAAGCGCGGATCGGTTTCAACCAGATACTGGCTATTGCTGCCCGGATGAACCTGATAAAGACTATTATCAGGCAGGCTGACATCTGGCCCGACCACACGGATAGCGGTGTCGATGGTTTCACCGTTACCATCAGTAGCGGATTGAATAACCTCAATGAGTTGTCCCGGCGCCAGTGTCAGTGCATTTTCGGGCGTTTGCCAGGTGCTGTCGGTGTTGCCGGAGAGCAAGCCCTCTTGCAGCGCTTGCGAATCCAACGTTAACGTGGTGTCGGTTTGCGCGTCGATCGGTTTCGCTGTGGTTACACCCGCTTGGCTTTTTACCTGCATCAACCCGAGTGACAGTGCTTGTTCGGTATTTTCCCCCTGATAGCTGGCATAGCGTGTTCGGGTTGACCACTTCTTGCCACCTTTGTAATAGGAAATCAGACCGGCGCCTTCTTCACCAAGCCGGTCTTGCTCGATTATCTGCCGGATGCCTTGTGTTTCACGTTGGTTGAGTTCTCCCCCCTGAATCAGGAGATCGGCACCTGCCACTAACTTACTGTCCTGATTGGTGAACTGCCCGCCTTTGAGTATCAGGTTGCCGCCGCTGGTGATGTTGGCGCTGTCCTGATTCAGGATTTGGGTTTCATAGGTGACTTTGTCGTAACGGTATTGGTAGAAATGTTTGGTCCAACCCACACCGTCCACATAGAACCGCCACCGATTGGAGGATTCGTAATTGATGTGTCCTTCGCCTGTCCGTTTGCCATTCTCGTCAATGATATGGCGTTCATTATTGCCGTTGCGCGCTTCAAGAATGTAGCGTTTACCATCCCCGCCATAGCAACCGCCATCACCATCGCCTTCACACCATTGGAAATAGTCAAAGGATTCGCGTCCGGTTTCAATCGGAGTGTCTGACAGGGTCAGGTGGATATCGCGGTTATCCAGCATATCGGTGTGCAGCAGTATCGTGCCATCCGCTGCGATTTCCGCACTGTGATTGCTGATCTCTCGTGCGGCCTGTGTGGCAGCGGCATCTTTGCCGATAATCAGATCCCCTCCGCTGTAGATCAGCGCATGATCGCGGTTCATCAGGGTCTCAACGCCGAGACTGACGTGCTGCCGTCCGGCAATGACCGCCGCGCGATCGCCGTCTTTGTCATTGCGCAGGTGTGTTGCGGTAAGGGTGATGGCATCACCATAGAGACGACCGGTGCCCAGATTGTTGATATGTTGGGCATTAAGACGGGTCATTGCCCCATCAATCAGACCGTAGTTGGTCAGGGTGTCCGTGGCGGTGAGCTGTGTGCTGTACGCATTAAATTCACCGGCTTGCGCGTTGTCGATGTGGGCTGCATTCACATCAAGCGTGTTACCCGCCTTGATGGTTCCCTGGTTACGCAGCGACTGCAACAGGGAGAGCGTCAGGTTGTTGCCCGCTTGGAGGTAACCGCGGTGGGTGTAGTCGTTATCCAGGGTGAGGGCGAGATCGCCCTGTGCCAGGATTTCGCCCTCACCACTGAGCGCGGCAGCGCGTAGAGCCGCATTGCGTTGCGCAAGTATCTGCCCTTGTTGGTTGTCAATGGCCAACGCGGTATTGTCGGTTGTGCCTTGCAGTAGCAGGTTACCGGTTGAGAACAGCAACCCTTGCTGGTTAGCCAACTGGTTTTCAATGGCAAGGGTTAGCTTATCTTGCGCGCGCAGTGCCCCGGCGCGATTGTCCAGCGTATCTGCGTTGATGGAAAGCGTTTGTGCTTCAATACCCTGACCCGTTTCGCGGGTGCTGTGGTTGAGCACCTGGTCCGCATCGATCGTGAGCGTTTGATTCGCCTTAATAAACCCTTGTGTATTGTCCAGATACGCTGTTTTCAGAGCACTGTTTCCCACTGACAGCACTTGACCCAGCGAATTAAGTAATCGCTGCGCGGACATCATCAGGTTGTCGGTAGCCAATACGACGCCTTGGCGGTTGTCAATGTTTTGGGCAATTAATGCGACATCACCTTGAGAGACCAGAACACCGTCTTGATTATCCAGATTTTGGCTATGAATAGAGAGCGTGTTCTGGCCGGTAATGCTACCTTGGGTATTCAGCAGATCGCCGGTGCGCAACGTCGTGTCATGACCTGCGTGAATACCGCGTTGTGTATTGAGTGAGTGATTGGTTAACAATGCACCGTGGGTATCCAGCGTGAGATCATTACCCGCCTGAATGAGTCCTTCGGTGTTATCGAACCGGCCGCTGTCAAGGTTCAGGTCTTTGGCGGCTAACAGATACCCTTGGGCGTTGTTGAACGCCTGCTGCTGGCTGTTGATACTCAACTGATTGGCCTGAATGCGCCCTTGTTGGTTATCTATCGTCTGGCCCAGCAGCGTGAGCCGATTGCCCGCTTCAATCAGGCCATGCTGATTATCAAGCGAACCGATAAGTTGGAATGAAGTATCGCCTTGTGCGGCGGAGATCACCCCAGATTGGTTCGCCACACCCAGTGCATTCAGTGTCAGGTGTTGACCACTGAGAAGCTGGCCTTCTTGGTTATCCACGTTGTCGGCTATTTCTAGCGACAGCGCGCCCTCCTGGCCTGCCACGATCTTACCGGAGACGTTATCCAGCGTATGGGCCGTAATGCCAATATTGCCGTGACTGGCAATGCTACCCGCTCGGTTATCCAGAGCCGAACCTAGCGTCAGCTGTAATTGTCCCTGACCCGTTTGCAGCATTTTCCCTTGCTGATGCGACAACGAATCGGCCTGGATGGCGATCGTGTCGCCTTGCGTCAGTGCCCCTTTAAGGTCGAGTGTCTTCCCCGTCAGGCTGAGTGCACCACGGGTGAGAATTTCTCCCTGCTCACCGTTCAGGGTGTCTGCCGTGATAGTGGTGTTATCCTTCCCCGCTGCGGCAACGATCCCTTGCTGGTTATGCAGGTGGTGTGTGGTGAGTGTGAGCGCGCCCTCGCGGCTGAGTAGTGTGCCTGACTGATTATTCAGTGTGTCGGTGATAAGCGTTGCGTTGCCGCCAAGATTGATTTCACCTTGCTGATTATTCAAGGTTTTGGTGGCGAGGGTATGCGCGGCTGCCCCCGTTTGTATCAATGTACCCTGTTGGTTATTGATCTCAGTGGGGGCCGTCAGGGACAGCGTGGTGGCGGTGATGGTCCCTCGCTGGTTGTCGATGCCCGTTTGGGCAGTCAGTGCGGCGCTTTGACTGGCTTGCAGCCGTGCATCGCGCGTGTTGATTCCGGTTTGGGTTGCTCTCAGAGCCATATCTTTGGCTTCAACCCGGCTGCCGGACAAATCAAGCTCGCTGCCTGTGGCACTGAGCGTGTCTTTTGCGGCCAGCGATCCTTGTAAGGTTAATGCCCCTGTACCGTTTAGGGTTAGCGAGCCAGCGTCCGCCCATTGGCCCTTCTCATTCACACCGGCGGCCAGTAGTGCCTGTTTATTGTTTGTCAGCGTGGCGGCCTGCAAACGGTTATCGCGGCCAGCCACAATTTGCCCTTTATTCAGATTACTGATGTTATCTGTGGCGCTAAGGGTGACATCCTGTTGGGAAATCAATGTACCGCTATTTGCGATTGCCTGTTGGCTGCGGAGTGTGAGCGCGCTCTGGCTGGAAACAATGCCAGTGTTGGTGATTTTTCCGTCGGCAGATAACGCGATTTCTCCGGCAGCGGCACCAATATGCCCGGCATTGCGCACCCCTACACCCTGTTCTGTGCCGCGCATTGTAATGCTGTTGGCATACATGCCGCCGAGCGCGGCAACATCCAGTGCGAATGCTGGCGCGTTGTCGCTGTCGCCATTCTCGGTTTTCAGGACCGTTTGACCATCTGCCGCAACATGGTTTTTCCCTGTCGTAATGGCCAGTTGTTTGGCATGCAGGTTGGCATTGAGGGTGACGGAACGGCCAATCAGCGCCGTATAGTTGGTGTCTGTGCCGTTATACCCTTTGCCGGTGATGTTGATGTGGCCTTGATCAACGAAGTAACCCTTGATTTCGCCATTTTCGATAAGCGTTTTACCGGCAGAGAGCAGGGTATTGTCAGCATTGATAAATCCACAGCCATCGCAGGTGATGCCTGCGGGGTTGGCGATAATGACATCTGCCCTTTTCCCTGCCACTTCAATAAAGCCATTAAGCTGGCTGGGGTCGTGGCTGTTGACTTCATTGAGAATGATGTCCGCTTCACCTTTTGCCAGCCAGGGGTTGGCTTGCACCATACCGCCTAATTGCGTGCTGACATTTTGGTTACTGTTATTGAGGATTGCACCCTGATTATCCACATCAAATTGGCTGTATTTGTTATGGGATACACCGTTGGCGTTAGGGGCTTGAATATTGATCTGTGGCAGCCCGTTTTGCGTATTCATGACGGTGGGCTGCTGGTTGCCTGGGGCGTTACCATCCGCGATGATGGTAGAGGCAGAAGCCGCAAGGCTCACGGAGCCTAATGCCAGCCACAGTGCTGTCGTGACAGGTTTTACTGCCCAATACTTCGCACAGGTTTGTGCGTTACGCACACGGTGGGCGGTGCGACACACGGGGCTTGCATGATGACCACGCGTGATATCAGCGACAACCATCATCATTTGACGCGCAGCGTTAAAAATAAGGCGATAACATAATGTGTTCATGGGCGTGAAGCTCAGTAATTCCAATTAACAGAGAAGGCGAAAGTAGCCGGGTCGGTTTTAAAACCGTCTGGCTTCGAGAATGGCGTTCCAATCGAGACGTCGTAACTCAGGTTTGCTGGGCTGAGGGCGCCCCGTAACCCAATGGCACCGCCAGCGAGATGTCTGCCCAGATTCTGATCGGTATCGCATCTTGTGATTTCGCCATAATCTGCACCGAGGTAGAGCTCCTGATTCGGGATGGGTGTTGCCCATGACAGCGTGTTGCGTAATGACCAACCTTTGTCTGCACTCAGGGTCCGCTCACCGTCAAAGCCACGCACGGTCCAGCGATTGCCGATGCTGAATTGATCCTGAGGTGTCAGCGGCGTGTTGCTGGTTTGACGCAGATACTGCGTGTCGAAACGAAAACGCTGATTGACCAGGCTGAACGGCACGCTGAATGCGGCGGTGAATTGCATGACCTGTGCCAAAGCGGTAGCGTAACCGTCGGAATCATGGGGGCGAGATTCCTCATTGGCGGGCAGGGCACCAAACCAGCGCGTACCCTGCTGGTAACTGGCTCCCGCGGTAAGCGTGCTTTGGCCCACATGGTGGCGATGATTAAGCGCGGCTTTCCAAGATGAGGTTCTGCGCTTTTGGCTTTCAATCTCGGTATCGGCGATAAAATTGCGGGTTTCCCGAACGTTGACGTCATAAGAGGCCGACGTTTTCGCTCGGGCATTGCGGTATAGCACATGGCTCAGTTGCAGGTTCAGGCTCTTGTTTTTGCCTCGATATTGGATGTCTTTGTAATTTCCGGCTACCGTTTGCACATACTCATAGTCGCTGCCTGTGGCAGCGAACTGCCAGTAACCAAAGGGTACGGAGTAATGGGCGCTGTAATTTGCCGTGTTTTTGCTGTTACGAAAGCTGGTGTCGCGGGTGGCAGTGATATAAAACAGATCGCTCAGTGCCAGAGGGTTATCGAACGCAACCATTACGCCAGCCTGATTTTTCCCTGTGCTGGTAGTACCGCTGTTGTCTGCCCATGCACCCAAACGCCAGAAGCGAGACTGTTGCCTGTCAATCACGACGACGCTGTCTCCTGGGGCGTCACCGGGCAGCATCTCTACCGTGGTCTTCACTGTCGGCAGGCGTTGCAGGTTTTCCAGCCCTTGCTCAATGTCCCGCAGATCTAGCACATCGCCTTTGTGAGCGGGAGTGGCGGTATAAAGTGAGCTGTAGACGTCAGATTTCGGGGTAAAATGGATATCCTGAATTTTTCCCGGCAGCACGATTAATTGCAGATTTCCCGAGGAGAGATCCTGAGCGGGAACCAGCACGCGAGTGGTGATCCAGCCATGGCGGATTAAACGGTTTTGAAGTACTGAAACCAGTTGATTAATACCATTAACACCGATGCAATAGCCTACGGCCTGGTTAGCCAGTCGCTGTAACGGAACCCATTCGGGTAAACTTTCTCGCCCGCGCATTGTGACGCTATCAATGACAAAACAAGGGTGCTCTTCAGGAAAATGCAAAGATGTGTTGACCACCGGAGGTGACAGAGATACATCGGGAGATTTCGCTTCAAGTTGCTTTTGTTGTTCTTGTTGTTGCTGCATATTGTGATTAAACAGCGTATCTGTATTTTCCGGACGTAACGAATCTGCACCAGCAGAAAAGACGCACAGCCATAATGTGATTAATGGCTTTGGAGTAAGCTGAAAATTTGGCACGATCATCCTTGATGATTGAATAATGTATGGCGACGAGTTTTATACCCATCATATTTCAAATTATACCCGTCATACTTCAAGTTGCAGGTGCGTTGGCTGCACTCATTATTCAGCCGAACTCGGGCTGCACCTCTCACGGGCGCACTGTGAGAGGCGTTAAACACGTTAACATTTTTCCGCGAATCGAGTTATTGTAGGGCGTGTTATCTTTTTATTCGGCCGGAATTTACCGTGATTAATAGTGATGGACAATATAAAAACGCTCATGCTATGGGATCTAAGGGCATAAGTGCGCTTTTATGGTGTTGGATTTATGATAGATTGTTTTTTATGAATTTCTAATGAAGTGAATTTTTTATTTATTAATAATTGAATTAAGTTATTTTTATCAAATATACAATTGATGTATAGAAGTGTTTTTGATTAAATCATTATATGAAATAAAGAATAAAGTGGCTTTGTCGTGGTTTTTTATTTCATTTCTAAATGCTAAAGCGTGTGCATTTTCTTGAAACTTAGGCTTTGTATCCTAAATAATTCGATTTTTACGGAAACAGCAAGGGGAGAAAAACGTGTTTCAGACAGGTCCTGGCGGTATTTTTATGGAACGAAAAGCGAACTATCAGTGACTAATAACGAGTGCAATCAGCGTATTAGTAACTTGATGCCCTGATTGCAAGATAACGTGTGTTGTTCTGCAATCAGAGCATCGTTGCCCTCTCTGATTATTCGCCACCCAGTGCGCGAGGGAACAGAATGTTGTTTTCCAGATGGATATGCTCCATTAAGTCGCTGATGAAAACGTTGATACCGGCATACAGTGCTTGCCAGGTGTTGCAAGCGTTTTCCGGCGGAGTCACGTTGTTGGTCAGGTTTTTCACCACTTCCAGTTGTTGCCCCGCATCATCATGCTCATGTTCCATCACTGAAATTGGACCAGAAGCTTGTGCGCCCATACCCGCCTGAATCATGGGGAACAGAATGCGTTCTTCTTTCATCATATGCTGCGACAGCTCGTTGAGGATTAATGTTAACTGTGCGGCCAGTCCGTGCGGGCACGCTGCTTTTTCATGGTGAACGCGTTCCACTTTTTCTGCCATCAGGATCAGTTCTGGCAGTTGCTCGCGGTGACGATCGTGAAAGCGTTGGATGATGTAGGGTATGATGTCGCCCGGAGGGGCTGAAGGCCAGTGGGTTTCCGTTGAAGGTTGCTCTGCCAGGTAGCTGAGGTGGGCTTCCAGAGCCTCGATGTCCAGGCCCAGTATATTGGCTGCACGCAGCAGCGTTTGCTTACCGCCACAGCAAAAATCGAGATTATATTCACGGAAAAGTACAGTGGCGCGAGGAATGGCGATAGCCAATTCCCCTAATGTATGATCGCGGTAATGCATGATAGACCCCTCAGCGGCGAATGTTATAAGATGCATTTTAAATGCATCTTAATGTGATGGATATAACTGAAAAGAGGTACGCTGAGGGCTGTCATTGAGGTTTAAATTTAACGGGGTTATACCCAGACCAGAGCCGTTGCTTTTCCGGCTCCTTCGGTGGCGTTTTCCGCACAAAACTCCGGTTTGTATTGGTGAGTAAGCGGTTCATATCAATCAGGGGATTGTCTTCGCTTTTGAACGCATGGTTAAGCTTGTTTTCTGCAATCGATTCTGGACTTAACGAATCTACATAACCAGAAAATGCTTTTGTCTCCCGTTTGAAAGCATTGGCAACTTGCTGCCCCAAAGGGGCCGATCCATCAGCTGAGTTACAGGAAATGACTCTGATATACTGATAAAGCACCAGCGTTTCAGCTCGGTAATGATAGTCATACATGTACTTCAGATCTGCACCATCAACCCTATCCCGTTTCCCCTCTAGCAACAGACCCATTTTTCCTTTGCCACCGGTGTCAATATGACCGTGACCGAGGATATTTAATCTTCTGGCACCTTTATACGTATCGTCGAACCAATAAATACAGCGTTCATTCGGGTTGGTTTTTAAGTCACGAAAATCACGGCCCCAGCGGACATACTGATCGTCAGACTTATCAGCGCTAAGCAGATTAATGTCCGAGTCATGGACAATGGAGGTTAACTTTTGCAAAAAAGACGGTGAGTGTTGTTCCTTGGGAACCGATGATCGCGAGCCAGATGGCTCGTTCATCGTCTGGATGGGATGCAATGGAGTAATCGGCATCGTAAGTCAATTGTAATCACCTAATGTAAACAGGTATACATTTTGACAGGTGGCCGTTAGTTAATCATCCATAAACAGATTGCTGACTACCGCGTCGCCATCAGACGAGGCGACGCGGATAGAATAAACAGACTAAGGGTGTTGCAGGTCAATGCGGTAAAGAGCAAAGCCTACGTCGTCGTGTCCCACCGATGTCATCCGGTATTGGGCCCTTTGATTGATAAACGCAGCAGCTTTGTCTGATGGCGACGTTTCGAACTGAATGTCCAATGGCGTAGTGCTGTTTATGGGGGCAAGACGCCAGTTATTATCTACCTTGGTTTTTACCGCTCCCTGTTTTTTCGTTTCTGCTGTGATATAGGCTGCCACTACAGAGCGATTTTCATCGGGAGAGGCAAACGCGACGTTCTTTTCCCCCGTTCCGGCAAATTTTTCGCCAAAAGCGCGGTAGTTATTGGTGGCAATCAGGAATGTCATCTTGGGATCGATGGGGTTGCCCTGGTAGGTCAGATTGATAATGCGCTCGGCGTTGGGGTTACGCGGCGCACACTCTCCGTCATAGCGGGCAGGTTGGGTTACATCAATCTGGTAGTTGACGCCGTCAATCACATCAAAATTATAGGTGCGAAAGCCGCTCCAGTTAATGAGGGATTGAGATGCTTGGCTGAGAGGATCGATTTGATTAAACTGGCCTGCAGAGCACTCCAGCCA
This sequence comes from Serratia marcescens, assembly GCA_015548865.1. Taxonomy (GTDB): domain Bacteria; phylum Pseudomonadota; class Gammaproteobacteria; order Enterobacterales; family Enterobacteriaceae; genus Symbiopectobacterium; species Symbiopectobacterium marcescens_A. Next base: position 315,332 of record JADMXW010000001.1, read on the forward strand.
CTCTTTGATCTGCTGCCCGTTTACTTTCATGACCACCAACGTATCTACGTAAGCATAAAGATCGGCGGCGTTGCGGTAAGTCAGTTCACCCTTTTCAACTTCCACATAATGGTTAGGATCGTTCTTCCTGCCGCCCGCTTTTATCGGAGACACTGCGGAGAGTACCGGAATATTCGCCAAGTCAGGATCGCCCTGAATAACGTGATGTACATAGGCGCGCTGCGCATCATTGATGAGCTGTATAGTAGCGTCATCTTGCACTAGTGACAGATAGCTGTACATGTTGTCAGCGATTTTTCCGATAGGTTTACTAAAGAATGCGCGCGTTTGTTGGTGCGCATGGGATAACACTTTCACCAGGTTTTTATCTGCTTCGACCTGCGATTGTTTTTTTGCTTTGTCAAAAATAGGGCGAGTTTCGGCCTTACCTTGCGTCACCTGCCACTTTCCGTTGTTATCGTTAATGACTAAATCGACAATACCGAGATGGTCTCCCCATTGACCAGGCATCACTGCGGGGATGCCGTTAAGTGTACCCTGTGTAATATCGCTACCGAGGATGGCGGCAAAATCTTTGCTGGGAAACACGGCGTGAGTATGACCAAACAGAATAGTGTTGATGCCGGGTACCTGACTCAGGTAGTACACCGAATTCTCTGCCATTGCATTGTAGGGGTCAGTAGAAATGCCGGAGTGGGGAATGGCAACCACAATATCAGCCCCTTTTTGTTGCATTATCGGCACCCATTTTTTCGCGGTGGCGGTAATATCTGCCACGGTGACTTTTCCACTCAGGTGGATTTTATCCCATAACATGATTTGGGGCGGCACAAAACCGATATAGCCAATACGCAATGTGTGTGCTTTCCCATCACGATCTTTTACCGGGGTATCTTTGATGATGTAGGGCGTGAACATCGGGTTACCGGTTTTTGCGTCCAGCACGTTGGCATTGACATAGGGAAAGGCCGCACCTGCTAATGCGGTGTGCAGGTAACTCAGACCGTAGTTGAATTCATGATTACCGAGGTTCCCTACGGCATAATCCAGCCGGTTCATGGCCAGGTACACCGGGTGCACTTCACCGGGTTTTAGCCCGTTGGCAACCACATAATCATCTAGCGGGCTGCCCTGTATCAGATCACCGTTATCCACCAGAACGCTATTGGGGACTTCCTGACGCGCCCGGTGGATCAAACTGGCGGTGCGTACCAGGCCATATTTATCGGTAGACCTGTCTTTGTAGTAGTCAAAATCCATCATGTTGCTGTGCAAATCTGAGGTTTCCAAAATGCGCAGATCGACAGTGGCGGCATGTAAAGAAGTGGTAATTAGCAGAGCTACTAAACTGGGTGCGAGAGCATGCTTCATCTTGCCTGACTCCTTCATGGTTGGGTTGCTCGTGGATTTGCATCCCTAAAACTACCTCTTCAGAGGAAAACAAATGGTCATAGAACCATGAAAGTCCGATGGGCTGTTCTTGCGTTGATTTAGTCGTTGAAGGTGCATTTCGGCCTTGCCGGTGGTTTATGTCGTGCCTCACCTGACAAAGTCACTTCCCCCCTCGTTATCCTCGGCGAAAGCCGGGGATCTTTGCCAGAAGAAGCGCGTGACTTCTGTAAGGGATTTCCGCCTTCGCAGGAAAGACGGTGGTAGTAGGGCTGTTTGTCCGTGTTTCCCGGTGAATCACGACGAGAGGCACTCCGGCGGCTTACGCCACTACGACCCCATCGCCGCACTTCACCTAATAACAGGCTTTGTCATCACTCTGAACGCCGCATTAAGCGGCGTTCTTAACCGATTACTGTTTTTGTAAATCGAGCCGATATAACGCAAAACCCACGTCATCATGACCGAGGGATATCATAGGATATTGCGCTTTCTCTTTGATAAAGTCCGCTGCTTTGGGCGATGGTGACGTTTCCATGCGGATATCCAACGGTGTGTCGCTCTTGATTGGCGCCAAACGCCAATTATTGTCCGCTTGAGGTTTCACCTCACCCTGCTTTTGCGTTTCCGCGCTAATGTAGGCTGCCAGCACAGAACGGTTCTCATCGGGAGAGGCAAACGCGACGTATTTTTCCCCCGTTCCGGCAAATTTCTCGCCATAGGCGCGGTAGTTATTGGTGGCAATCAGGAATGTCATTTTGGGATCGATGGGCTTACCCTGATAGGTCAGATTGACAATACGCTCGGCGTTGGGGTTACGCGGCGCACACTCCCCGTCATAGCGTGCGGGTTGGGTTACATCAATCTGATAGCTGACGCCGTCAATCACGTCAAAGTTATAGGTGCGGAAGCCGTCCCAGTTAATCAAGGATTGAGGCGCCTTGCTGTGCGGATCGATTTGATTGAACTGGCCCGCAGAGCACTCCAGCCACTCTTTCACCTGCTGACCATTGGCTTTCACCACGACCAGCGTGTTGGGATAGAGGTAGAGATCGGCAGCGTTGCGAAACGTCAGTTCACCCTTTTCCACTTCCACATAGCTGTTAGGATCGTTTTTCCTGCCGCCCGCTTTGAATGGTGCGGCGGCGGAAAGCACTGGAATATCAGCCAGATCGGGATCGCCCTGAATAAAGTGCTGCACATAGGCACGCTGTGCGTTATTAACGATCTGTACCGTCGGATCGTCTTGTACCAGTGAAAGGTAGCTGTACATGTTATCAGCAGCTTTACCGATGGGTTTGCCGACAAAGGTGCGCGTTTGCTGATGCGCATCGGACAATACATTCACCAGATCTTTATCCGCTTCTGCCCGCGATTGTTTTTGTGCCTTGTCAAAAATAGGTCGCGCTTGTGCTTTCCCTTGCGTCACCTGCCACGTTCCACTGTCATTGTTTACCACCAGGTCGACAATACCCAAATGATCGCCCCATTGGCCGGGCATCACGGCGGGAATGCCATTAAGCGTGCCCTGTGTAATATCGCTACCGGGAATAGCAGCAAAATCTTTGCTGGGAAACACTGCGTGGGCATGCCCAAACAGAATGGCATTAATCCCTGGCACCTGGCTAAGGTAGTACACCGAATTTTCTGCCATGGCCTTATACGGCTCGCCAGAAAGACCAGAGTGGGGAATGGCAACCACAATATCGGCGCCTTTCTGCCGCATTTCAGGTACCCACTTTTTCGCGGTTTCGGTAATGTCGGCAACGGTGACTTTACCACTCAGGTTGGCTTTATCCCACACCATGATTTGTGGCGGCACAAAACCGATATAACCTATGCGTAACGTATGGGTTTTACCGTCACGATCTTTTACCGGGGTATCTTTGATGATGTAAGGGGTAAACAGCGGTTTGCCGGTTTTGGCCTCCAGCACGTTGGCGTTTACATAGGGGAAAGCCGCGCCGGACAGCGCTTTGTGTAGATAATCCAGACCGTAGTTGAATTCATGGTTGCCGATATTACCGACTGCATAGTCGAGTCTATTCATGGCCAGATAAACCGGGTGCACTTCCCCCTGTTGTAGCCCTTTGGCTGCCATGTAATCTCCCAGTGGGCTGCCTTGGATCAGGTCACCGTTATCCACTAGGATGCTATTGGTCGCCTCCTGACGCGCGCCGCGGATTAAACTGGCAGTGCGTACCAAACCAAATTTATCCGTAGGGGTATCTTTGTAATAATCAAAATCCATCATGTTGCTGTGCAGATCGGTAGTTTCCAAAATGCGCAGATCGATGGTGGCAGCGTGCAGTGAGGTGGTAACGAACAGGGCCACTAAACCTGGCGCGAGCGCGTGCTTCATATTGCCTGACTCCTTCATGTTGGCGTTGCACTTGGATTTGATACTCATAAAGTATCCTACCAAAGGGAGTAAATTGGCATAGAATCATGACAGGTCAGTGGCGCATCTCACTCTTTTGACAAAGAATAAGTCGGTTAGCGCGTTGGATCGTATACACAACGAGCACCAGAAAAACGAGGTTCACTATGTTGGAACAAATTTGCCAGTTGGCGCGAGACGCCGGTGCGGCGATCATGCAGGTGTATGATGGCGAACGCCCTGTTGACGTCGCGCATAAAAAAGACGCATCACCCGTGACCGCAGCAGATTTGGCCGCGCATCATATTATCAAACAGGGGTTGGCGCAGAGGTTTGCCGATATTCCTTTGCTATCGGAAGAAGACCCCCCTACGTGGGAAGTGCGCCAGCACTGGCAGCGCTACTGGTTGGTGGATCCGCTGGATGGCACCAAAGAGTTTCTCAATCGTAACGGTGAATTTACCGTAAATATCGCGTTGATTGAAAATGGTGCACCGATATTGGGCGTTGTTTATGTGCCGGTAACGGATGTAATGTACGCTGCAGTGGGGGGGAAAGCGTGGAAAGAGGTGGAGGGTGTGCGCCGTTTGATTCGTGTTAATCATGCTCATCCGCCGCTGGTGGTAGTGAGCCGTTCTCATCTGGATGCAGAATTAAAAGACTATCTGCTCCAGCTTGGTGAGCACCAAACGGTAGCGATTGGGTCCTCACTTAAATTTTGTTTGGTCGCGGAAGGTAAGGCCCAATTGTATCCTCGATTCGGACCGACCAATGTGTGGGATACGGCTGCCGGGCATGCCATTGCCGCAGCAGCAGGCGCACAAGTACATGATTGGCAGGGAAAAACTCTCAATTATGTGCCACGTGAATCCTTTCTTAATCCTGGGTTCCGTGTGTCGCTGTTTTGAACGATATAGGCGTGATGTGACGATCATCCACGCCTATTCTCTATGAACAATTACTCTTTCAGTAACTGTGGCAGCAGGTTCATCACCTGTTGCACTTCCTGTGTACTGAGCGCTCCGTCTTTGACATATCGCACTTGCCCACGTTTATCCAGTACCACAATCGCTGAGCTTTTCGCGTCCAACTGCCAGGATTTGCGGACATTGCCATGACTATCGACGATAAACTGCGACCAAGGGAAAGTTTTTTTGCTCTCTTCAAGGCTGCTACGAACAAACGGCCCGGTGCCGAGGATAGCATCATCCGTATTGACGATTGTCGTCGTTTGGTAATATTCACGCGCTAGATTAGCGGCCTTGATGGCACCTATCAGCGGATCGTTCATCTCCTTGGCGGATGTTCTGCCTGCAATATGCTGGATGACGCGCACTTTTCCCGTGAGCTGTGCACTATTCCAGTTCTGGTAGCTAAACTGTTCGTTCTGGTACATAAGCTCCCCTTTATCGGCAACACCGGTAGGGGGCACAGTTTGGTTGAGCGTAAGGTTGTGCGCCGTGGCAGGCAGGGCCAACAGGGTACAGATGCTAAACAGGGCTATCCGCTGATGCAGTGTCGAGGTATGGCAGGCAGTCATAGAGTGTCCTCTGGTAGAAAGCAGCGAAGATTACGTGAAACCGTCGCTTAAGCGTAGAGGAGGATATCTGGTCTGTCCTGTCTGAAATGTGATCGATGTTCATAATTATTGTTACTTAAAGGTAAAAACAAAACTATGCTGATCGATAACGGAACTATCTTATAACAGTCTGAAAACCCCGTGAATTGTGCTGTTTTTTTGTGTGGAACTAAATGCCATCTGGCGACACTAATAGTTAGGTGTTCCATTAACGCGTTGTTGTATTCCCCACTTTGGGGCCGAATAGAAAAATGAAAACGGGAGGAGAGATACAATGCGGATCTTCGAACGTTACAATCCGTTGAAAGTCGCGAAATACGTGAAAACGCTGTTTCGTGGTCGATTGTATATCAGAGGTATCGGTGCTTTTGAGTTTGATTACGGCAAAATATTGTTGCCTAAAACTCAGGACAAACAGCATTTGCTGGTCATGTCCGAGGTGAACCGGCAGGTGATGCGGCTGCAAGCCGACATCGGCTAAAAGGTTCGGAAAGTGTGCTGCTGCGCCCGTAGATGGCAGCAGCAACGGGGCCAGTGGATGAGACTGGCCACATTGTTGATTAGCTTTTTGGCTCAGCCAGTGTTTCAGCATCGGAGGCTGTGGTTGCGGCGGTGTTCTTTTCTTCAAGGCGGGTGACCAGCAACTGGTCTATCTTGTAACTATCAATATCCACCACCTCAAATTTATAACCCGCAAAGCGAACGGAATCAGTACGTTTCGGAATTTTACGCAGCGTATACATCATAAAACCGCCGATGGTTTCGTAATTGTCCGAATGAGGAAAATCATCAATGCTCAGCGCGCGCATCACATCTTCAATCGGCGTACCACCATCGATAAGCCACGAGTTTTCATCACGCGCTACAATCTGTTCTTCCATGCCCTGACCCACCAGGTCTCCCATCAATGTGGTCATCACATCGTTCAGGGTGATAATGCCAACGACCAGCGCATATTCGTTAAGGATTACCGCAAAATCTTCACCCGCAGCCTTAAAGCTTTCCAGCGCTTCCGAGAGCGTCAGTGTGTCAGGGACAATGAGTGCGGTACGGATCTGAATGCCGCCATTGAGTGCCAGGCTCTGGTTGGCCAGCACGCGGTTGAGCAGATCTTTGGAGTCAACATAGCCTACGATCTGATCGATGTTACCGTTACACACCAGAAACTTGGAGTGCGGCTGTTGGGCTATTTTCTCTTTGATTTGCGCTTCATCCTCATGCAAATCGAAAAATACCACGCTTTCCCGCGGTGTCATCGACGAGGGTACGGTACGGGATTCCAGTTCAAACACGTTTTCTATCAGTTCGTGCTCCTGCTTGCGCAATACGCCTGCAAGTGCACCCGCTTCAACCACCGCATATATATCGTCTGAGGTAATGTCGTCGTTGCGCACCATGGGCAGCTTGAGCAAACGGAAAATCACATTCGACAGACCGTTAAAAAACCATACTAACGGGCGGAAAAAGAACAGACAGAAGCGCATGGGATTGATAATCCGGACAGCAACAGTTTCCGGTGTCGTCATGCCAATGCGTTTCGGCGTTAAATCGCCCAGCAGAATAAACAGGCTGGTAACCAGAGCAAATGAACAGGCAAAGCTGACGGTATCCGCCATTTCCTGTGTCATAAAGCGTTGGAAAAACACATTAAAATAGGGGGAGAACGCTTGATCGCCAATGATACCCGCCAAAATAGCTACGGCATTAACGCCGATTTGAATAACGGTAAAAAAGATACCGGGCGTTTCCTGGAGTTTTAGCACCATGGAGGCATTAAGATTGCCTTCATCTGCCATCTGTTTAAGTTTGATTTTGCGTGAGGCGGCCAGTGAGATCTCAGACAACGAGAAAAACGCACTGAGCGCGATCAGTAGAACTATCAGTAATATACTGTTTAACATATGTTTTCCGGCCATTTAGGCCAGATCCTCAGGAAGGTCATAAATGCATGAATAGTAATAGCCGCATTATACCCTAAATAATTCGAGTTGCAGGAAGGCGGCAAGTGAAGGAATCCCGATGAACTTACTCAAGTCAGTGATTTGGGTGAGTGAGCGCAGCCAACACACCTGCAACTTGAAGTATGACGGGTATAGATGACAGAATGAATAACGCCGCCATGACGGATGTCAGGCGGCGCGAGCATTATAACGGTGGTGATAGGCTACTTGGCAAGCATGGCGTAAAATCTGAGCGATTTATCAGGTCTTGGGGGGTAAACACAGGCCAATTCCCGCCAATCCGCAATAGCCGTCGGGATTTTTATGCAGATATTGCTGGTGTTCATCTTCCGCGTAATAAAATGGTCCCGCCTGAACGATCTCTGTGCTGATCGCCCGACTGTCGCCGTTAACATGCATTGCCTGCTGAAAGCGTTCCAGACTCGCTTGTGCCAGCTTCATCTGCTCTGCAGTGAGTGTGTAGATGGCTGAGCGATACTGCGTGCCGAGATCGTTGCCCTGACGCATGCCTTGTGCTGGGTCGTGGTTTTCCCAAAACAACTGCAACAGGCGATCGTAACTGATAATGGTCGGATCGTAGACGATACGCACCGCTTCCGCGTGATCGGTTAATCCGCTACAGACTTCACGATAGGTTGGATTAGGCGTATAGCCGCCTGTGTAACCCGCAGCTGTGCTGTATATGCCTTCCTGTTGCCAGAACAGGCGTTCTACCCCCCAAAAGCATCCCATGGCAAACAGCGCAACGTCCGTGTTTTCAGGCACATAGGTCATGGAATGTTGGCTGACAGCATGCAGGCGTGCAAGTGGCATCGGGGTTCCACGCCCAGGTAGTGCTTCTGACTGACGGATGCGTTGGGTTTTATCACTTTGTTGTGCCACATTTTACTCCCGCGATAACCTATGTTGCGAATGAGTAACAGAATAACTAAGAAAGTTCGTACTGTCTTTATTGTTAAAGCCCGTTTAAGGTTAAGGTGTTGCGCAACCTGCATTTTTGAAATTACTCATTACACTTTAGACTGGGTGTAGATGAGGACGTCGAGTGGGATTGCTTTTGACATGATTTTCAACACACGCCTGTGTAGAACGCGATAAACAAAAATGGGGAGTTGGCGTGTCACGATACCGTGCTTTGCTTTTGGTGTGCCTGCTTGCAACTGCAACATCTCATGCAGCGAATGTGCGTTTGCAAGTGGTGGGATTGGAAGGAGAATTACAGCGCAACGTGCGTGCGCGATTGTCCACTATCGGTCCTGATGAGGTCAGTGCCGACGGGCGTTTTCGTGCCCGGGTTGATGATGCGATCCGTCGAGGGCTACGGGCGTTAGGGTATTACGATCCCTCCATCAATTTTGAATACCGCCCAGCAGAAAACGGTGGCCGCCCCCTGCTGTTGGTGACGGTGACGCCGGGCGAGCCGGTCAAAATCGCGGGCACTGATGTTCTGCTCCGGGGGGACGCGAGCACTGACACTGATTTCCTCCAACTGCGTCGCCGCAGTCTGCCTGCAGTGGGCAGTGTATTGAACCATGGCGACTATGATGACTTTAAGCGTGGATTGAATAACCTTGCGCTGCGTAAAGGCTACTTTGATGCGCACTACAATAAAAGCCAGTTAGGGGTAATTCAGGAAACGCGGGAAGCGTTCTGGGATATCGATTATGATGGCGGCACCCGCTACCGTTTTGGTGACGTGCACTTTCAAGGTAGCCAAATCAATGAAGCCTATCTGCGTAATCTGATCCCGTTTAAACGTGGCGATGAGTATACCAGTGAGGATCTGGGTGAATTTAACCGGCGTTTGTCCGCTACCGGGTGGTTTACGTCGGCCGTGGTTTCCCCCAATTTCGCGGTGGGTAAAGCAGACAAATTTCTGCCGTTGGATGCGGTTGTTACCCCGCGTTCGCGCAATTTACTGGAAACCGGGGTGGGGTTCTCCACGGATGTGGGACCACGCTTTCAGACGACGTGGCGCAGGCCGTGGATCAACGAGAATGGGCATAGTCTGGAAAGCAGCCTGAGTGTATCTGCGCCGGAACAGTCACTGGACTTCAGTTATAAAATCCCCTTACTGAGAAGCCCGCTAGAGCAGTTCTATTTGCTGCAAGCGGGTTTTAAACGCGAAGATCTGAATGACACCAAATCAGATGGCACCATGCTGAACGTGGCGCGCTTCTGGACGCTTAACCGTGGTTGGCAGCGTTCCATCAATCTGCGCTGGAGTCTCGATCACTTTACGCAGGGGAGTGTCACCGACACCACCATGCTGCTCTATCCCGGCCTGACGCTGAACCGAACGCGGCAGCGTGGTGGCACCATGCCTACCTGGGGCGATTCACAGCGCTATTCGCTGGATATCTCGGATACCACCTGGGGTTCAGATATTGATTTTGCGGTGATACAGGCGCAGAACGTCTGGATTCGTACGCTGGAGGATAAACACCGCTTTGTGGCGCGTGGTAATGTCGGATGGATTGAAACCAACAGCTTTTCCCGGGTGCCGCCGTCACTGCGTTTTTTTGCCGGGGGCGATCGCAGCATTCGCGGCTATAAGTTCCGCTCTATCTCCCCGCGTGATGACGAAGGCAAACTGACGGGGGCATCAAAACTGCTGACCGGTTCTCTGGAATATCAGTACAACTTCACCGGGCGCTGGTGGGGGGCCGTTTTCGTTGATACCGGCGATGCGGTAAACGATCTTAAACTTAACGATCTGAAAACCGGTGCGGGCGTCGGGATCCGCTGGGCCTCACCGGTAGGACCGGTCAAATTTGATTTTGCTGTGCCCGTCAATGATTCCGAGAAACGCAACGATCTCCAGTTCTATATTGGTTTGGGGCCTGAACTATGAGCCTGATAAAGAAAATAGGCATTGGGTTCATCGTATTTTTGTTACTGCTGTTTGTTACGTTGGCGGGATTAGTGTTTACCACGCCTGGATTGCACCTGTTGCTTAATGGCGCGGCGCGTTGGGTACCAGGTCTGGAGATAGCCGATGTGCAGGGGGGTTGGCGCGATTTGACGTTGCGCGGTGTCGGTTACCAAACGCCGGGGATCACGCTCAAGGCCGGGGAACTGCACCTTGCGCTGGAATTGGGCTGCCTGATGCGCAGCCAGATTTGCGTTAATGATATTGCGCTGCACGATCTTGATGTGGTGATCGACAGCAGTGCCTTACCACCACCTGCTGAGGCACCCGCGCCCAGTGAACCCGTGGGAGATCTGTCTGCTCCATTCCCGATACGTCTTAGCCAACTGACGCTGAACAATATCCGCGTCACGCTGGATGATACCGCACTATCGTTGGGTGAACTGCACACGGGCATGCGTTGGGAAGGGCGAGCATTGACATTGCTGCCGACGCAGATCAATGCGCTGTTGGTGGTATTGCCGAAAACCAAACCGGCACCGACTGTGGCAGAAAGCACGCTGTCGGCCACCGAAGATGGCAAAGTCACGGCATCGGAAGTGGGGGATATCGCCTCTGCCACTGCGCAGGCTGCTGTCACTCCGCAGCCTGTGCCGGAGAAAGTGGCAATGCCACCCGCGTTAGGCGAGCAGTTACAGGCGCTGTTTGCTAAACCTCTACTGCCAGCGTTGCCAGAATTCACACTGCCGCTTGATATAGACATCAGCGATTTGCGTGGGGAACAACTGCATCTGACGGGCGATCAAGACATCACCATCACCACGTTGCAACTGAAGGCCGCGACCCAACAGCAACATATTCAGTTGGAGAGACTGGCAATACAGTCGCCACAAGGCGCTATTCACGCTACGGGCGAGGCAACGCTGAGCAATAATTGGCCGTTGTCGTTTATTCTGAATGGGGTAGTGAATACCGAGCCGTTGAAAGGGGAGAAGATCAAACTAACGGTGGAGGGTAGCCTGCATGACTGGCTGAATACCACGCTGAATCTGTCTGGGCCGCAGCGTGCGTTGCTCACTGTGCAAGCGCAATTGGCACAGCCCGAACTGCCCTTGACGCTGAACGTGCAGTCCGAGCGTCTCGCGTGGCCGTTAACCGGAGACGCGGAGTATCAGATCAATAATCTGGCATTAAGCCTGACGGGTAAAGCCACTGATTATGCCTTGAAGATAAATGGTGATATTCGCGGTAGCGCCGTGCCGCCCGCCACACTGGCGTTGGAGGGCAAAGGCAATTTACAGCAGTTTGATATAAGCCCGCTAAGGCTCTCTGCGTTGCAGGGCACGACGGAATTGCGTGCACTGGTGGACTGGAGCAAAGCGATCAGTTGGCGCAGTGAACTGGTGCTGGATGGCATTAATACAGCAAAACAGTGGCCAGAATGGCCTGCGCGCATCGATGGAAAAGTAAGCACGCGCGGCAGTTTCTACGGCGGCAACTGGCAGGTCGCGGTTACCGAACTGCGCTTGAACGGTAATATCAAGCAAAACAAACTCACGGCGCAAGGTTCGCTGAACGGAAATGCCGCAGGGCAGTGGCATATTCCTGGCATCAATATGGCGTTAGGGCGCAATCAGCTTAACGTCAAAGGCTCTCTGGCGCAGCAATGGCAACTGGATGGCGTCATTGATGCCCCGGCGTTGAACGGCGCGTTGCCGGGGCTGGCGGGGCGTGTCGCTGGCACGGTGCGACTGCGTGGCAACCACACCTCACCGCAACTGTTAGCGGATCTCAACGCCACAGGACTGCGCTGGCAGGGGTTATCGATTAATCGTCTGACGTTGGAAAGCGATGTGCGCTCGGATGCACAGGTTAATGGCCGAATGGCGCTGCGCGTCGAACAACTGCACCAGGAAGGGGTGAAGGTTTCTCTGCTGACGCTGACCGCGCAAGGCAATGAGCAGCAGCATCAGTTGCGGTTGAATGTGGAAGGTGAGCCTGTCGCTGGACAGTTAGCCCTGACAGGGCATTTCGATAGGGCACAGCAGCGCTGGCGCGGCACGCTGGATCAAACCCATTTCACTACGCCGGTGGGGGAATGGCGTTTATCGCCCTCCATGTCGTTGGATTATCAGCAAGCGCTGGCGCGCATTACGCTGGGTGCACACTGTTGGCAAAACCCGAATGCGGAGTTGTGCGTGCCGCATGCCGTCGAGGTTGGCCCCAGCGGGCAAGCCAGCGTGGTGTTGAACCGTTTCGATTTGAAGATGCTTGAACCATTTTTGGGTTCAGATACCGCAATGAGCGGTGTATTTAGTGGTCGTGCCGACGTTGCCTGGCAGCCTGGGGGCGGGTTGCCACAAGCAAAAATTGCGCTTACCGGGAATAAGATAGCACTGCGTCAGCAGATGAACGGCAATACGCTGCCCGTCGATTTTGACACTTTCACGCTAAATGCTGGCGTTGATCGCGGCCGTGCGACGCTGGGGTGGCTCATCGCCATTCACAATAATGGACAGTTCCGCGGTGATATTCAGGTTGCGGACCCGCAGGGGCGACGCCAACTGGGTGGCGATATCGCCATCGACAAGATCTCCCTCGCACTGCTGAGTCCAGCGCTGAGTCGAGGTGAAAAGGCGGCTGGCATGCTGAACGGCGCTTTACGCGTCGGAGGGAATGTGCGTCAGCCGCAATTGAACGGGCAACTGGCGCTGGAAGGGCTGGATATCGACGGTCACTGGATGCCAGTCGATCTAACCGATGGCCGTTTGGCGGTGAACTTTAACGGCATGAGTTCTACGCTACAGGGCTTTTTGAAAACCACGCAAGGGCAGCTTAATCTTAGTGGCGATGCAGATTGGCATCAGCCGGAAGCGTGGCGCGCGCGTATAGCGGCGAAAGGCGATCGGGTCCGGGTGACGCTGCCGCCGACGGTGCGGTTAGATGTTTCGCCGGATATTGAATTTGAAGCCACACCGCAACTTTTCACGCTTAATGGCTCTGTGAGGGTGCCGTGGGCGCGTATTACCGTACAAGAGATGCCGGAAAGTGCGGTAGATGTCTCTTCCGATGAGGTGTTGTTGGATGAGCAACGTCAGCCACTAGCTCGCAATACCGCAGCGATTCCTATCAACAGTAACCTGACCATTCGCGTGGGTGACGATGTACGCCTTGATGCCTTTGGCCTGCGAGCCAGTTTGCAAGGTGATCTGAAAATGGTGCAGGACGAGCGCGGTTTGGGGCTGAACGGACAAATCAATATTCCTACCGGGCGCTTTAAGGCCTACGGGCAGGATTTAATTGTGCAAAAAGGGATTCTGGTGTTCTCCGGCCCGCCTGCCGAGCCGAATCTGAATATCGAAGCGGTACGTAATCCGGATAATACGGCTGATGGCGTTACAGCAGGCGTACGCATCACCGGTGCAGCCAGTGCGCCTCATATAGAGGTGTTTTCCACCCCGACATTATCGCAGCAAGAAGCATTATCTTACCTGTTACGTGGTCAAGGGCTGGACAGCACTGGCTCAGACAGTAATATGATGACCTCTGCCTTAGTAGGGTTAGGGGTTGCACAAAGTGGTCAAGTTGTGGGTAAAATCGGCGAGGCCTTTGGCGTAAGTGATTTAGCTCTGGATACACAGGGCGCTGGCGACGACTCTCAGGTTGTGGTCAGCGGTTACGTCCTACCGGGCCTTCAAGTTAGATACGGCATTGGCATATTTGACTCTTTAGCAACGTTGACGTTGCGTTATCGGTTAATGCCAAGACTCTATTTGGAAGCGGTGTCTGGTCTCGATCAGGCATTGAATGTGCTCTATCAGTTCGAGTTTTAGCGATGCGAATTATTGTTTATGGCAGTTTACGACGCAAACAGGGAAACAGTCACTGGATGACGAACGCGCAGTGGCTAGGGGATTGTCGGCTCGGTGGTTACGAGATGTATGACCTTGGCCATTATCCAGCGGTGGTAGTCGGGGAGGGGGAAATTTTTTGCGAAGTATATCGCATAAGCTCATCCATTCTGACGGAACTCGATGCGCTAAAGCGTGATGGTCACGAATACAAGCGCGAGTTGATTAACACCCCACTCGGGAGTGCGTGGATCTATCTGTATCAGCACTCAGTAGCAGGATTACCGCGTATCGACAACGGCGATTGGTTGACGCGCGAGCAGTAATGATATTGGGTGTTTGTGAGATGCACCATAATCGGCATGTTGCTGGTTATGGTGCATTTGTTATTGAATAGATGATATTGTTTTGGCGTACCACTGTGTACAAAGTGATGATTAAATCGAGGTATATCACGACGTTCGCTTATGAACTTCAAGAATAAAACCTTTTTCAGGTTACTATTTTAAACCTCCTTTACTTTGGGTATTCACCCAGTCGTTGCCGATGTATCGAAACAGAGTGAGGGAATTCCATATCAGGAAGTGTGAATGGGTTATCACTTGCAATTACCGCCGCTATCTGATGGGTGGTGGAATCTTCATAAGCCTGAATACGCAAGTCTCCATCAATGATAAATGCTTCTGCGTACCGAAGTATCGCACCCGATACAACATAATGGAGAGTTACAGGTGTACTGGTGGTTCTTTCTATTGTGTCTTGAAAGTAGGGGATAACCACCAGGGAGCCATAAGCAGTTAATGAAAAATACCCTAAACCCGAGAGATGACAAACTATTGTTGCACGGGAACTGTGGCTAATAGTGCTTTGCATAGTTAAGACGGCTAGTCCACTTTCATCAGCTTTAGTGTTTGACATTTTAGGTTCCTAATATATGATATTCCATATCAAGAGATATATTTTACTTGGAACTATATCTCCTAAATGATTTTAATTTAGAAATGATTTGAAATATCTTACGATTGGGTTTTGACTGAGTACATCTATGTAAATATCTGGATGTACCATGATATTAAACGTGTAAATGAAGTTTATCCTTTTTTAAGGAAGTACATTATTTTCTAGCCATGTAACATCCATGCGTTGCGTTATGACTTCTGGCAAGGAGATATCCGACAGACTTGTTTGTATGAAGTCTGATGTGGAAGTGGTATAGCCTATGGAATCGTATGAATCAGGGAGAAGATAAAATAAAATTATTAATTTTTTATTGATGATTGTCATCGAACAAGAAGAGGGTAAATGTTCAGCGTAGTCTAGGTTTGTAACTACTTCTACAGCACCTGTGTAGATATCCCCTACATTAAACTCTGGGTCAAAGTATGCGAATTCCCCCTCTGTTTTTGCTGTAAATGGCAATATGGTGGGTGAGAATACTATATTTGTTGAAACAACATTTCCTCTGTTAGGAATGGTTTTTAATTCAAGATATAGCATTCCTTGTACGGGCGGTATATTGTAATGCATAAAAATATCCTCTCATGATTATGTGATGAATACTGAATGTTATTATTTAATGTGCACATCTGTAAATAATGATCAGTCTTTAGATATTAAGACCATTTTGTTTCCCTTCGTTTAAAAAGATAGCATTGAAAATAGATTTTTGTTTTTTTTAGGATTTATATTACATTGTGTTTTTATCTAAATAATGTGAATGATAATCATGCTATTGTTTTTTATTTTAAAGGTTTGTTATCTAATCATATAAAATATAAATAGTTATTATTGAATTATATGTACAGCATAATATTTTATTGGTGTGCTAATAATATTAATTTGCTGAATTATATTTGTGTTTTTCGTATGTTATTTTAATACGTTCTCAATAACGCTATTTTATAGTGGTAAATAGATGATAAATGCTTGCGTGAAACAATAATACTTCTCATTATCAATCCCGAGTGCTAAGGTAAACGCCCCCTTTGGGCTCGATGTCGGGCCATGCTGGCCGCCCGGCTGGATGAAATGAGAAAGGACATGGCAGATAAACAGAAATACCGCATTTTTAACGTCGTTCTGGCGCATAAAACGTACCTGACCCCTTCCCTGATGCGCTGTGTGTTCTCCGGCGAATCGGTACGTCAGATGAAAATGGATGCGCCGGATCAACGCATCAAGCTGCTGCTTCCTCCCGCCGAAGGCGTTTACCCCGATTTGCCGGACAATGATGAGTGGTATCGTCAGTGGCTGGCGCTGCCCAAGGCGCAGCGGCCGGTGATGCGCACCTATACCCTGCGCGAGGTGGATGCGGCTAACGGTGAAATGGCGGTAGAGTTTGTGGTTCATGGCACCGAAGGGCCGGCGTCTGCCTGGGCCATGCAGGCGCAACCGGGGGAGGCATTGCGCATTGTGGCGCCGTGCGTTGGAGATTATGAAGGCGATAGCGGCGGCTATGAGTGGCTGCCACCCGCGGAAATGACTCACGCCTTGCTGATTGGCGATGAAACCGCGCTGCCTGCTATCAAGGGCATCCTGGAACAGTTGGCGCAGCAGTCGCATCCCGTGCAGGTGCAGGCGTTTATCGAAGTGCCGCTGGAGGCCGACTGTGTGGATATGAGTGCCTTTACCTTTGCCGAGGTACACTGGCTGCCGCGTAAGCCGCAGGGTGCTTCTTACGGCGAACGGCTGTTGCATAGCGTGCGAGCGCATGTGCGTTTGCCGGATATACGCGCGGAAGCAGAGACGACCGAATTGCATGAAGTGGCAGAAGGTGAGTTGCTGTGGGAGTCGGCCAGTCAGACGCACGGCCAGTTCTTTGGCTGGGTGGCGGCGGAATCCTCAGTGGTGAAAAACCTGCGGCGTTACTTATCCGGTGAACGTCAGGTGCCACGCGATATCATCACGTTTATGGCTTACTGGAGCCGTGAACGGCAGCGCGAACGTTGAGGATTGCTGAAAAGAAAACGGCGAGGAGAGCCCTCGCCGTAAAATAGGTTGCGCAGTGCGCTACACGCTTATTTTTTCGCGCGTTCGAAAGAGGCAACGATCTCGGCTTTGGCCGCGTCCACGTTTTCCCAACCTTCTACTTTCACCCATTTGCCTTTTTCCAGCGCTTTGTATTGCTCGAAGAAGTGGGCGATTTGACCGCGCAGCAGTTCCGGCAGATCGTTCACATCGTTGATGTGATCGTATTCTTTGCTCAGTTTGGTGTGCGGCACGGCAACCACTTTAGCATCTTCACCGGATTCGTCGGTCATTTTCAGCACGCCAACCGGACGGCAGCGGATCACTGAACCGGGTTGCAGCGGGTAAGGGGTCGGCACCAGCACGTCAACCGGGTCACCGTCCAGAGACAGGGTGTTGTTGATGTAGCCGTAGTTGCACGGATAGAACATGGCTGTCGCCATGAAACGGTCTACAAACAGGGCGCCGGTTTCTTTATCGACTTCGTATTTGATAGGGTCAGCGTTGGCCGGGATCTCAATGACTACATAGATATCATCCGGCAGTGATTTGCCCGCCGGGACGTTGATCAAACTCATGTCTGTTTCCTTTTTTCTAACGTCAGAAATGGAGTGGCGGTCATTATAGCCAACCCATTGGTAAAGTGCTGCGGTTTTTCAATCTGTGCCGCGTCTAGTCGGTGTCATCACTCGCAGGGGGCTCTTCTTTAACTCGGCGCTTCCAAATCTTGCTTTCCTGCCCGCGCCACAGACGTTGAATGTTGTCATGGTGCCGCATCAGGATCAGGCAAGAGAGCATGGCCACCGGAAAGGTGAACTGAGGTTTGAACCACCACACATAAAAGGGCGCGATCAGCGCACTCACGATAGCCCCGAGGGAGGAATAACCACTCAGCAGCACGGTAAGCAGCCAGGTGACGGTCATGACACCGGTCAGATCCCAGCCGATAGGTGCGATAGCGCCAAACGCTGTCGCCACGCCTTTCCCGCCACGAAAACGGAAAAATACCGGATAAATATGGCCTAAACAGGCCGCAATGGCGGTAATGCCGAGATAGAGAGGCGTGACGCCAAGCGCATAAGCTCCCCAAACGGGCAACATGCCTTTTAGAACGTCAAACACTAATACTGTTGCGGCAGCGGCTTTGCCACCCACTCGCAATACGTTAGTCGCGCCGGGATTTCCTGAACCATGTTGGCGTGGATCGGGCAGACCCGCGATGCGGCACACCAGAATCGCACTGGAGATAGAGCCGCACAGATACGCGAAAATTATCATGCCAAGCGCGGTAGCACTCATAACGCGGTTCCGTTGAATAAAGGTCGTTTTACAGTTGCCATCCGTGGATAATACGCATATTCCGGCGGAAGTGATACCAAACAGCGCCAAAAACAGAGAACGACGTGATGGATATTGTATTTATAGAAGAACTTACCGTGATTGCCACTATCGGCGTTTACGACTGGGAACAAACCATTTCGCAAAAGTTAGTGCTCGATATCGAAATGGGCTGGGATAACCGCAAGGCCGCCGCAAGCGACGATGTGCGTGACTGCTTGAGCTATGCCGATGTCAGTGAAGCTGTCATTGCTCATGTCTCCAGCCAGCCGTTTGCACTGGTAGAACGCGTGGCTGAAGAAGTTGCGCAATTGCTGATGCAGCGCTTTGCCATTCCCTGGCTACGTATTAGAGTCAGTAAGCCGGGGGCCGTGGCACAGGCACGCCAGGTGGGGGTTGTGATTGAACGTGGCGCGCGGTAAAGTTTTTTATGAATCTTTTTTGTCAGTGAAACTAACATCCCTTTTATTAGTCTATTGTGGTGGTGTTTAAAGTGGCGCACGCGGGCAGCGTAGCCACTTTTTTTATGGGTATTTATTTTATTTCGGTTCGGAAAGGCAGGGCGCGAGCATGGCAGATCTCCACACGTTGGTGGTGGCATTTATTCTTGGGGTTGTTGAGGGGTTAACGGAGTTTTTGCCCGTGTCATCGACAGGGCACATGATTATCGTTGGCAGTTGGCTTGGATTTGATGATGAGAAGGCGAAAACCTTTGAAGTTATCATTCAATTGGGCTCTATCCTGGCGGTCGTCGTGATGTTTTGGCGTCGTCTATTTGGGCTAATCGGTATCCATTTTGGTGCCGTTCCTCATGAAGGACGCGGTAAAGATCACTTAACATTGGGGCATATTCTGCTGGCGATGATCCCCGCTGTGGTGCTGGGGTTGGTGTTTCATAGCACCATCAAATCACTGTTTAATCCACAGAATGTGATGTACGCCCTGATTGTCGGCGGCTTCTTGCTGTTGGCGGCTGAATGGCTGAAGCCGAAGACGCCGCGCGCAACCGGGCTGGATGATATCACCTATCGTCAGGCGTTCATGATTGGCTGTTTTCAATGTTTGGCGCTGTGGCCTGGGTTCTCTCGTTCGGGGGCGACCATTTCAGGCGGGATGCTGGTTGGCGTCAGTCGCTATGCCGCCTCTGAGTTCTCCTTTATTTTGGCCGTGCCAATGATGATGGGCGCGACGGTGCTGGATCTCTATAAAAGCTGGCATTTTCTGTCGCTAACCGATCTGCCGATGTTCGCTGTGGGCTTTACCACTGCGTTTCTGGTCGCGCTGGTGGCGATTAAAACCTTCTTGAAACTGATCAAGCGTATTTCGTTTGTCCCGTTCGCGATTTATCGCTTCTTCGTGGCGGGCGTAGTCTATCTGGTGTTCTTCTAAATCAAAATGGGCGCTGTGCCTTCGCGGCCAATACGCACAGGTAGTCCAGATTGCATAACGTGATGTAACTGGCACGGCAGGTGATGTAACCCTGCCGCTGCCACTCAGCCATCAGGCGGCTCAAGGTTTCTGGGCGAATACCTAACTGCGTTGCCAACTGTCCGCGATTCAGTGGCAGCCGAACCTGTGCATCCGGCTGTGTGTTTTGCTGTGTACGATACAGACGTAGCAGATAATCTGCCAGCCGTTCACCCGCAGAGCTTGAGGTCAGCCAATCGATTTGGTTGATGGTGGCATAAAGTTTCTGGCTGAGGTTGCCCAACAGTTGCAGCGCCAGCGTCGGGCGTTGCAGACAAAACTGATGAAGTGTTTCTCGTGGGATCAAAATGGCCTGTCCGGCGCTGAGTGCCCGAATGTTCATCGGGAAGCGACCGTGCTCCATAAACACCGCGGCGAGTGCGACCCAGTCGCCGCATACAAATTGACCGAATACCTTGTCATCCCCCTGATAGGTATGACGAAATGCTTGCAACTCTCCTTGTTCTACCAGCGGGCAGTAACGCATCCTGTCCCCTTCACGAAACAGCGTATCTCCGGCTTGAAAACGGATACGGCAGCACGCGCTTTGTAATGTGAACACCACTTCTGCAGGCTCGTTACGTAGCCACTGATGGGAAAATAACACCTCGCAATGTTCCTCTGCCGGTAGGGGTATTTTGACAAACGTCATTTGTGTCTCACTCACTGAGTTCTACAGTGTCTGGTAATTAAACAGGAATAATAATCATTTGCTTGTTTTCAGCAAGCATCTGAACACGGTAATCGCGAGGAGGGAGGTAAGCATGTCAGAGAAACTGGCAGGACATAAATTTCTGGCACGACTGGGTAAAAAACGCCTGCGTCCCGGCGGACGTGCTGCCACCGAATGGCTGATGCAGCAGGGAGCATTGACGCCATCAACCCGTGTACTGGAAGTGGCGTGTAATATGGGTACCACTGCTATCGAAATAGCTCAGCGGTATGGCTGCGCTATCGTCGGGGTGGATATGGATAAAGCGGCATTACAACAAGCACGACAGAACATCCTGACGGCTGGCGTGGAAGGGCGTGTGACGGTAACGGAGGCTAACGCGTTGGCGTTACCCTTTCCTGATAACCACTTTGACGTGGTGATTAATGAAGCAATGCTCACCATGTACGCTGATAAAGCCAAGCGTCCGTTGATTCAGGAATATTTACGCGTGCTAAAACCCGGTGGGCGACTGCTAACACACGATATCATGCTGCTGCCGCAGGCGTCAGGGGATGTCACGACGCAGATGCGTGCGGCCATCAATGTCAACGTTCAGCCGTTAACATTAGCGGGGTGGCGCAACCTGTTTCTTGACAGTGGTTTCAGCCAGGTGGGAAACGTACAGGGCGCAATGACGCTGATGACGCCATCCGGCATGATCTATGACGAAGGCTGGGGCGGAGCGGTAAGAATTGTGCTCAATGCGCTCAAGGCGGAAAACCGAGCAACGTTCCTTAAGCTGTTTCGCACCTTCCGCCGCTATCGGCACCAGCTTAACTATATTGCCATTTGTAGCATTAAAGGTATGCCCCAGTAGGAGCCTGCCCATAGGGCTATTTTACTTGCCATTTTGACCTTGGCCGGGCGCAAAATCCTCATGCACTCCGTGTACGCTCCGGTTTCTGCGCACGGTTCTTAGCCAGTTAGCTCGCAACGGAAGGCATTTTCTGTGTTTTCCACTCGGTGAGCGCTGCAACACGCCGCCGATGTAGCTCATCGCGTACACCGATGCCTTGAAAACCGTCGGCGATTACTGCGGTACTGGTGACGGCGCTGGCGATAATAAACGCTTCTCGCAGATAATCTCCCTGCGGATAAGAGGACTCCTCAAACCCGGTACGGCCACGGGCATCCGCTTCGCTGGTGAGTGCCAGCTTCTCTAGCCGTTCCGGTTTACGCCATACGTCCAATGCATCAAACAGTTTCATCAGCGTTTTAGGCTGCAATACCGTCACGGTATGCACCAGATCGTGGTATTCCGCCACCAGTTTAGCCAAATCGCGCAGTGCATTTGGTACGCGCAACCGCTGGCACAGTTCCTCTACCAGTTTCACACCCGCAGGGCCGTGCCCGTGGTGGCGTGGCCACAGCTCGGGCGGCGTCAGGGCTTTTCCCACATCGTGGCAGAGCGTGGCAAAACGCACATCGATCTCGGGGGTGAGGCGAGCGGCAATCATCAGGGTCATCAGGGTATGAACACCGCTGTCGATTTCCGGGTGCCATTGCGCCGGGGCGGGTACGCCATACAGATTGTCGATTTCAGGAAACAATACTGCCAACGCCCCGCAGTCGCGCAGCACCTGAAAATAGACCTGAGGCGAGCGGGTTGCCAGCGCTTTTTCCGTCTCTTTCCACACCCGTTCCGGCGTCAGAAAAGCCAACTCGCCTGTGCGGGTCATAAATTGCATCAGCGCCAGCGTCTCTTCAGCAATGTGAAAACCGAGGTGGGCAAAGCGCGCGGCGAAGCGCGCTACGCGCAGTACGCGTAGCGGATCTTCCTGAAATGCTGGGGAAACATGACGTAGCAGACGTTGTTGCAGATCGTACTGACCACCGTAGGGATCAATCAGCTCTCCCTCTTCGGTTTGAGCGATGGCATTGATGGTCAAATCGCGTCGCAGCAGATCCGCTTCCAGTGTGACATCGGGGGCTGCATGGCAAATAAAGCCGGTATAGCCGTTACCGGATTTGCGTTCAGTGCGCGCCAAGGCATACTCTTCCTTGCTTTCTGGGTGCAAGAAGACAGGAAAATCCCGCCCGACCTGTTGGTAGCCAAGCGCTAACATCTGCCCGGGCGTGGCGCCCACCACCACCCAGTCACGTTCTGAAACGGGGATATCAAGTAAGGTGTCCCGTACTGCGCCGCCAACCAGATAACTCTTCAATACATACTCCCGGTCGAGATGGCTTTTGTCATCCGTTAAAGGCCATCACGATGACTTTTTATTAACATAAGGTTAATAGTTGCATACCTGTCAGCCTGCCGCAATCTGTGCAACAAGTGAATGTGACCAGCGAGGCTGCTTACGCTTAGCGCATCCAGCGATCGTTTTTCTTCCTGCTGGGGATAAGATGTGGCAGCAATAAACCGATCAGTAAACCAATGCCCGCCACGCCACCACCATACAGGAACCATTGCAAAATGATTTCCCGTTGCTTGTCATCCAGTTGAACATTGGCGGCATCGACCTTCTTTTGCGCAACAATCAGCTGATTTTTCAAATCCTGATTTTCGTTGCGCAGCGCGGTGATGATATTGTCGCTGGCAGACACTTTCTGCTGCATATCGGTGGTACGTTGGTTCCATTCCTGGTCGATGTTTCCCAATCGTGCGGTGAGGTCTGAAACCTGTTTTTCCAGTTCGGGTACGCGCAATCGCAGGCTGGGGGTTTGACTAAGTTGATTAAGCGGTAGCCAACTGGTGCGATCTTTGGAATCACGAATTTGAGCATAACCCGCGTTGTCGTTCACGCTGAGAACAGTGACTTCCTCGCCTGCATTGAGCGTGCCAATGATGCGGTACTGGGTGCCAGGCCCGGTATGAATATAGGTCGATAGCTCATCTGAAATGTAGCGTTTGTCTTCTGCGTGACTCGCCCAACTCAATGTGAGGCTGGCAAAGGTGAAACAAAGTAGGCCTAATTTCTTCATAATTTCATCATGTTGCGCGAATGGTTGGGTGATAGTAGAGGCATAAGTCTGACGAGGCAATGGGTAAACCGAAATGAGAACACTCCTATTACCGACCCCCTTTACCCGACATTGCTGACGGGGACGCTTTTTTCTGCGCTGAGCAAACGGCATTATAACCAGTAAGGTAGTGTAATATATACCTGTCATACGTCGAGCTGCAGGTGCGTTAGCTGTGTTCGTTATTCGGCGCATCTTTGGGCCTCACCTCTAACGAGGCCACCGCTCGCGGCGTTCAAATCTGCTCCCGGCAGATTTGTCACCCGAATCACTGACTTGAGTAAGATCATCGGGGTGAATGAACATCATCCTGAGACTCACTCTGCGGTCCAGCGCAAGAGAACTGTTTAGGGCATAGCAAGTATCCGTTTTTTCCGTCGCTGACGAACGCCTGTCAGCATCCGATCTGCAAGGGTCATGTTTTTTAGATTGAAATGATGATGAGTGAAGAGATTGAACTGAAGTTTATTGTGCACCCAGACGTGGCGGCGACGCTGCCGCGCAAGCTGACTGCCTGGCAAACAGACTATAGCCACAGTGAGCATCTGGAAGGGCGATTGCTCAGCAACACCTATTATGAAACGGCAGACAATACGTTGCGTCAGCACGGGATGGGGCTACGTGTTCGCGGTGAAAATGGTCAGCATGAGATGACACTCAAAACCGCAGGCACCGTGATTGGTGGATTGCACCAGCATCCTGAATACAATGTGCCTCTGGCGGATGCTAATCTGGATATCCGTTTGTTACCCGCAGACGTGTGGCCGCAAGAGGTTGATGTAGACGCGCTAGCACAGGCGTTGCATCCGTTATTTAGTACCCATTTTCAGCGCGAAAAATGGGTTATTGCTTATCACCAAAGCTTGATTGAAATCGCTTTTGACCAAGGTGATGTGGCCGCGGGAGAGTTGAGCGAGCCTATTCTGGAACTTGAGATGGAGCTCAAAACCGGACAAACCGACGACCTGCTGGCGCTGTCACAAGAGCTGGCAGAATGGGGCGGAATGCGGCAGGGAAGCTTGAGCAAAGCGGCGCGTGGTTATCATCTGGCGCAGGGGGCTGTGCCGCGTGAGTGCCGTGCGCTGCGTATGCTGACGTTGCCTGCGAAAAGCACCATCGATCAGGCCATTGGTGCTGCGTTGGCGCATGCGCTGGCTCACTGGCAATACCATGAAGAGTTGTGGGCTCGCGGTGAACGCAAGGCGCGTTTGCAACTGCTGGAGGCCGGTGCTCTGATGCGCGAGATGCTGGTGTTGGTGGGCGGCGTTGTACCGCGCAAAGTGACGACGCTATTCCGTGCGGCACTGACTTATCTGGAAGAACGGATTGAACGTGAGAGCGATGCCGAGTTGGTGTGCTATGAGGCCAACTATCTGAAAAGTAAGTTAGTACTCACCTCATGGTTGATTAACAGCAGTTGGCGTGAACATATGGATAACAAAAGCCGTATGCGTTTAATGGGCTCTTATAAACGCTTTTGCGATGTGATGCTGGATCGTGCCATGGCGGAATTGCGTTCTGTGTTTAGCCACCCGCTGGATGCTGAACATTACCAGCAACAGTTGGCGCGTTTGCAACGCAACATCAATGCTTTTCTGCTGCTCTCCAGTGCCTACCCGGAAGATATCGTTGAGTCATTCGTGGCGCAATGGCGCAATGTGGAACTGGGTATCCAGCGTCTTTCTGCCGCGGGCGTTGACAGTGTTCTGGAGAAGGCACGTCACCAGGCCGTGGAACAATCTCCGTACTGGCTTAGTAGCGCTAGCGCGTAATGAGGTAGGTTAATACTCGTCATAATTCAAGTTGCAGCCAACGTAGATGTCGTTTGACGTATGAAGCTTATACCGGTTCGCCGGGATTATCAGGGAGTTGCCATGTCGAATTTGTCGTTCTCCTCTGCGTTACCACCGCTACTGGCGGAGCAGGCGCAGCGTGTGTTATCCCACCTGCAAGAGACTATGACGCTCCCGGCGTCCATCGCGTCAGAGGATCTGGCCGTATTGGCCTCCAGCGAATTTGTGAGTGAAGCACTGGCGCGTTACCCCGACTGGTGGGAAACGTTGCATCAACAACCGCCACAGGCTGATGAGTGGCGGTTCTACGGACAATGGTTGGCTCAGGCGTTGGAGAACGTGAGCGACGAGACGACGCTGATGCGTATCTTGCGTGAGTTTCGCCGTCGTATGTTGGTACGTATTGCCTGGTCTCAGGCGCTGACCACCAGCACCACACCGCAGACGCTTAGGCAACTGAGCGAATTAGCCGAGACGCTGATTGTTGCTGCCCGCGGCTGGCTGTATGACGCCTGCTGCCGCGAGTGGGGTACGCCCTGTAATATGCAGGGAGAGCCACAACCACTGCTGATACTGGGTATGGGAAAACTGGGTGGCGGTGAACTGAATTTCTCCTCTGATATCGACCTGATCTTTGTTTATCCGGAAAATGGTCAAACGCGGGGAGGGCGGCGCGAGTTGGATAACGCGCAATTCTTCACTCGGCTAGGACAACGGTTGATCAAAGCGCTGGATCAGATGACGGTGGACGGATTTGTCTACCGTGTTGATATGCGCCTACGCCCGTTTGGTGACAGTGGTCCGCTAGTGCTCAGCTTTGCTGCGATGGAAGAGTATTATCAGGAACAAGGGCGTGACTGGGAGCGCTACGCCATGGTGAAGGCGCGGCTGATGGGGGGGATGGAGGATGCCTACAGCCAGGAACTGCGCGCGTTGCTGCGCCCCTTTGTTTTCCGCCGCTATATCGATTTTAGTGTGATCCAATCGCTGCGTAACATGAAGGGAATGATTGCCCGTGAAGTTCGCCGTCGCGATCTGCGTAACAACATCAAGCTGGGGGCGGGCGGAATTCGAGAAATTGAGTTTATCACGCAGGTCTTCCAACTGATCCGCGGTGGGCGCGAGCCGGGACTGCAAGGCCGGGAACTGCTGCCCACATTGCAGCGTACGGGTAGCCTGGGGTTGCTCTCGCCGCAGCAGGTGGATGAGTTGAGCAACGCCTATCTGTTTTTGCGACGGCTGGAAAATCTGTTGCAGGCGATCGCTGATGAGCAGACGCAAACGTTGCCAGAAGAGGCTTTGAATCAGCAACGTCTGGCGTGGGGCATGGGATTTAGCGGTTGGGATGTACTGCATGATGCTTTGCAGAACCATATGCTGGCGGTGCGCCGGGTGTTCAACGATCTGATTGGCGATGATGCTCAAGACGGGCAGGATGCACCGGAGTGCAGCGGCTACAGTAGCCTGTGGCAGGATGCTCCCGACGAGGTAGATATGGTCGCGTTGATGCCTCACCTCAGCGAAAGTGCACGTGACGCCTTGTCACGCGCCATCACTGATTTTCGCCATGATCTGGTCAAACGAACCATTGGCCCGCGTGGGCGTGATGTGCTCGATCACCTTATGCCGCTGCTGCTGGCTGAAGTGTGCACTCACGCGCAGGCTGATGTGATTTTGCCTCGCCTCACGCCGCTGTTACTTGGCATTGTGACACGCACCACTTATCTGGAATTGCTGTTGGAATCGCGCCCTGCGTTGATTCAATTGGTTCGCCTGTGTGCTGCGTCGCCGATGGTCGCGAGCCAGTTGGCGCGTTATCCGTTGCTGCTGGACGAATTGCTCGATTCCGCAACGCTTTATCACCCGTTGGCACCGGAAGCCTATCACGATGAGCTACGCCAATACCTGATGCGCGTGCCAGAGGAAGACGAAGAGCAGCAATTGGAAGCGGTGCGGCAGTTCAAACAAGCGCAGCAGTTACGTATTGCTGCTGGCGATATCGCTGGCGTGCTGCCGGTGATGAAAGTGAGCGATCACTTAACCTATCTGGCGGAAGCGATTATTGCTGCTGTGGTGCAGCAAGCCTGGACACAAATGGTCGCGCGCTATGGGCAACCGACGCATCTGCAACAGCGTGAAGGACGCGGCTTTTCCGTCATTGGCTATGGCAAGCTGGGGGGCTGGGAACTGGGCTACAGTTCCGATCTCGATCTGGTCTTTCTGCTGGACTGCCCGGATGGGGTAATGACGGACGGTGAGCGCAGTATTGATGGGCGCCAGTTCTATTTACGTCTGGCGCAGCGTGTGATGCACCTGTTTAGCACGCGTACCTCATCGGGTATCCTTTATGAGGTGGATGCCCGTCTGCGTCCGTCTGGGGCGGCAGGCATGTTGGTCAGCACCGTCGGGGCTTTCGGTGATTATCAGCAAAACGAAGCCTGGACCTGGGAACATCAGGCGCTGGTGCGCGCGCGGATGGTGTATGGCGAACGCGGTGTTCAAACGCAATTTGAGGCGATACGGCGTCAGATTTTATGTCAAGAGCGGGAACCGGAGACGCTGCGTAGTGAAGTGCGCGAAATGCGCGAGAAAATGCGCCAGCATCTCGCCAATAAAGACCCCACGCTGTTTGATCTGAAAACGGATGAGGGCGGTATCACCGATATCGAATTTATCGTGCAGTATCTGGTGCTGCGCTATGCGGCACAGGAACCTCGCCTGACTCGCTGGTCTGATAACGTGCGTATTCTGGAATTGATGGCCCAGTGCGGCGTGATGGAAGAGGAAGAGGCGCGAGCCCTGACGCTTGCCTACATCACCCTGCGTGATGAGTTGCATCACCTGGCATTGCAGGAACAGTCGGCACGGGTCAGCAGTGAGAACTTTGTTGTTGAGCGGCAACAGGTGAAAACCAGCTGGGAAAAATGGCTGGGTGCTGTGTCGCAGTAGGCAAAGAATGTTGTTTCGAAGGGGTGTGGGGGCTGTGCTATTATCGCGCCCAACTTTATGACAATGACAAAAATATCTTGGAGTAGGTGCATGAAAGTTTCATTACCTGATTTTCGTCAGGCTGGCGTATTGGTGGTAGGGGATGTGATGCTGGATCGCTACTGGTACGGTCCTACCAGCCGCATTTCGCCAGAAGCGCCTGTACCGGTCGTTAAAGTCGATACCATTGAAGAACGTCCCGGCGGTGCCGCCAACGTTGCCATGAATATTGCAGCGTTGGGGGCTAACTCCCGCCTGGTTGGACTGACGGGCATTGATGATGCTGCACGCGCACTGAGCGCTAAATTGAGCGACGTGAACGTCAAGTGTGATTTCGTTTCCGTGCCGACGCATCCTACCATCACCAAACTTCGCGTGCTGTCCCGTAACCAACAGTTGATTCGCCTTGATTTCGAGGAAGGCTTTGACGGGGTTGATCCGCAACCCATGTTGGAACGTATTGCTCAGGCACTGCCGAAAATCGGTGCGCTGGTGTTGTCTGACTACGCCAAAGGCGCGCTAGCCCATGTGCAGGCGATGATTCAAACGGCCAATGCGTCAAGTGTGCCGGTTCTGATTGACCCGAAAGGGACCGATTTTGCTCGCTATCGTGGCGCCACCTTGCTGACCCCGAACCTGTCCGAGTTCGAAGCGGTGGCCGGACGCTGCAAAACAGAAGAGGAACTGGTGGCGCGCGGCGAGAAAATGATTGCCGATTTTGATCTTTCTGCACTGTTGATCACCCGTTCTGAGCAAGGCATGACACTGCTTCAACCGGGCAAAGCGCCACTGAATCTGCCGACGCAGGCACAGGAAGTCTATGATGTAACGGGGGCGGGTGACACCGTGATTGGTGTGCTTGCCGCTGCGCTGGCCGCGGGTAATTCCCTTGAAGATGCCTGTTTTCTGGCAAATGCGGCAGCTGGTGTGGTGGTGGGCAAATTAGGGACATCTACCGTAACACCCGTCGAGTTGGAAAACGCCATTCGTGGCCGCGCTGATAGCGGTTTTGGCGCGATGGATGAAGCGCAACTGAAAGCCGCCGTGGCGCAGGCGCGTTTACGTGGTGAAAAAATTGTTATGACCAACGGCGTGTTCGATATTCTGCATGCTGGTCACGTCTCTTATCTGGCGAACGCGCGCAAACTGGGCGACCGCTTGATTGTGGCAGTAAACAGCGATGGGTCTACACGCCGCTTAAAAGGTCCGACGCGTCCGGTAAATGCGTTACCACAGCGCATGGCAGTACTCAGTGCTCTGGGGGCCGTTGACTGGGTAGTGCCGTTTGAAGAAGATACCCCGCAGCGCCTGATCGCTGAAATCCTGCCCGATATTTTGGTGAAAGGCGGTGATTACAAGCCAGAAGATATCGCAGGCAGCAAAGAGGTCTGGGCCAATGGCGGTGACGTGCAGGTGCTGAACTTTGAAGATGGCTGTTCTACCACTAACATTATCAATGCCATCAAAGCGAATTCGCCGCAATAAACCAGAAGAGTACGGGTAACCATCCAGTGACAGTAGAACATCTGACTTCGCGTGTGGCTGAGCTGCACGCGCAACTGCGCTATCACGAATACAAATATCACGTTGAAGATGCGCCGGAAATTCCCGATGTGGAATATGACCGCCTGATGAATGAGCTTAAGGCGATTGAGGCGGATCATCCTGAGCTGATTACGTCGGATTCACCGACGCAGCGCGTTGGTGCGGCACCGTTGTCGGCGTTTGAAAGCGTACGCCACGAGGTGCCGATGCTGTCGCTGGATAACGTCTTCGATGAAGAAAGCTACCTGGCGTTCTATAAACGTGTACAGGATCGCCTGAAAAGCAGTGAAGATCTGGCCTTCTGCTGCGAGCTTAAGCTTGATGGTTTGGCGGTAAGCCTGCTGTATGAAAATGGTCTGCTGGTGCAGGGTGCCACGCGCGGCGATGGCACGACGGGGGAAAATATTACCGCCAATATCCGCACTATTGGTGCCATTCCGCTGCGGTTGCTCGGTGATAACATTCCTACGCGAGTGGAAGTGCGCGGCGAAGTCTTTATGAAACACCGCGGCTTTGAAAAAATGAATGATGAAGCTCGGCGCACCGGTGGCAAGATTTTTGCCAATCCGCGTAATGCGGCGGCGGGATCGTTACGTCAGCTCGATCCCCGTATTACGGCCAAACGGCCACTGACCTTCTTTTGCTATGGCGTTGGCCTGCTGGAGGGGGGAACCTTACCCGAAAGCCATTTGGCGCGCTTGATGCAGTTCAAAGCTTGGGGGTTGCCGGTCAGCGATCGTATTCGTTTGTGCACGGGCAGTGCTGAAGTGTTGGCATTTTACCGTCACGTAGAGCAAGAGCGAGCCGAGCTTGGCTTCGATATTGATGGTGTGGTGGTCAAAGTCGATGATCTGGCATTGCAGGAGCGGCTCGGGTTTGTCGCCCGCGCGCCGCGCTGGGCTGTTGCCTTTAAATTCCCGGCACAAGAACAGTTGACCTGGCTGCATGGCGTTGATTTTCAAGTAGGGCGCACCGGCGCAATTACGCCCGTGGCGCGCCTTGAGCCGGTTGCCGTTGCGGGTGTGATGGTGAGCAATGCTACCTTGCACAACCGCGATGAAATTGAACGCCTTGGTATACAGGTCGGCGATCGCGTCATTGTTCGCCGCGCGGGCGATGTTATTCCGCAGATTGTTGGCGTGGTGGAAACAGAGCGTCCTGCCGATGCGCGCCCTATTGAATTTCCCCTGCATTGCCCTGTGTGCGGTTCCGATGTGGAGCGCGTTGAAGGTGAGGCGGTGACGCGTTGCACCGGTGGATTGATATGTGGTGCGCAGCGTAAGGAAGCGTTGAAGCATTTTGTCTCTCGCCGTGCGCTAGACGTGGAAGGCATGGGGGACAAGGTAATTGATCAACTGGTGGAAAAAGAGTACGTCAAGACGCCTGCCGATTTGTTCAAACTTACGGCTGGCATCCTGACCGGGTTGGATCGCATGGGGCCAAAATCAGCACTGAATCTGGTTAATGCACTGGAAAAAGCCAAATCTACCACCTTTGCCCGTTTCTTGTTTGCGTTAGGTATTCGTGACGTGGGGGAAGCAACCGCGGCCAATCTTGCTCAGCATTTTGCCACGCTGGATAACCTGTTTTTGGCCGATGAAGAGGCGTTGTTGGAGGTGGCTGATGTCGGTCCGATTGTCGCGAAGCATGTGCGCCATTTCCTGCAAGAAGAGCATAATCAGCAGGTGATTCGTGAACTTATCGATCCTGAAGGGATTAATATTCACTGGCCAGAAATCGAAAAAGTGGATGCTGCAACGCTCGATAATCCTTTTGCAGGTAAAACCATTGTACTGACCGGTTCGCTAAGCCAGCTTTCCCGTGATGAGGCCAAGGATCGCCTGACTGCGTTGGGCGCGAAAGTCAGCGGCAGCGTTTCCAAGAAAACGGATATGGTGATTGCTGGGGAAGCCGCGGGATCAAAGTTGGCAAAAGCGCAAGAGCTGAATATCCCAGTGATTGATGAAGCTGAAATGATCCGCTTACTGGGCGCGTGACCGATGGAAAAAGAAGATTTGATCGCCATTGCCACGCAACAGATGCCGTTTGGCAAGTATCAGGGGCGCTTACTCATCGACTTGCCAGAAGAGTATTTACTGTGGTTTGCACGCAAGGATTCGTTTCCTAAAGGGCGGCTGGGTTCTTTGATGCAACTGACGCTGACCATCAAGATTGAAGGGCTGCAAGGGTTGGTCACGCCGCTCAAACAGCGCTAAAGGCAGCACCGCAGATGCGGTGCTGCGCGTGTGACCAAGTGCCTACACGTAGATGTTGATTTTATTCTCTTCGGTCGGCTTATTAACGCCTTCCTCTTTGGCAGTGGATGTGGATGCTGCCTGCTGCTGTTTACTCTCTGATGACTCGTTTTGTAACCGGGCTATTTGGGCCTGAAGCGCCTGAATTTGCGCCTGAATCAACTGCTGCTGTTCCTGGATGCTGGCTTTTTCTTCGTCTGTGCTGGCTTTCTCGAGGGAAGAAGAGAGCTCTTTGGCTTGCTGCGTTAGCGTTTTAATCTGCTGATTAAGACGAGCAA
The DNA here is from genome assembly GCA_015548865.1 of Serratia marcescens. GTDB lineage: Bacteria > Pseudomonadota > Gammaproteobacteria > Enterobacterales > Enterobacteriaceae > Symbiopectobacterium > Symbiopectobacterium marcescens_A. The sequence continues at coordinate 347,680 of JADMXW010000001.1, forward strand.
TTTGTTGCTCGTTGCTTGTACCTGAGCTCGCGCTGCTGCCAGAAGCAGACGACACTGCGCTGATGCTGGTCATTTTTTCTCCTTGTCATTACGGCACTGATTGTGCTCATAGAGTATCGACGTCTATTCTCTCTAGCTTGACAGGGATTTTGTTGGAATACAGAACGATAGAATCAGGTTTTTTACAGTAAATGTAACAAGGTGTGTTTTCTCCCTGTTTGAAGAGAAAATGGGAGCAACTTCAGAAATAAATAAAGTGGAATATCGATGCTACGCGGGACGCTCGGCGAGGGAATTATCCTTATTCCCAGCCGTATCGTGCGGTAAAGCTGAGTTAATCAACTGCCATAGACGTTAATGGCATTGGTGAGGCGCTGGGCCTGACGGTTTAAGTTTTCTGCTGTATCAGTTGATTGCACCACCATTTCGGTATTGCTTTGCGTCATGATTTCGATTTGAGCGATGGATTGGTTAATTAATCCCAGTGCTTGCGTTTGCTCTTGCGTGGCGTTGCTGATCTCTTTGATCATAGTAGAGACTTGCAGCACTTCGTTGACGATATCTGCGATGTGTTTACCCGCGTTTTCAACCATCTTACTGCCTGACTCCACGCTTGCAACGTTAGCATCGATCAGCGTTTTAATCTCTTTGGCGGCAGACGCTGAGTGTTGGGCCAGATTGCGCACTTCGGCGGCGACAACGGCAAAGCCGCGCCCTTGAACCCCCGCTCTGGCAGCTTCAACCGCCGCGTTCAGAGCCAGGATATTGGTTTGAAACGCAATGCTATCTATCACGCCGATAATATCGACGATCTTGTCGCTCGCCTTGGAGATGGATTCCATCATACCGATGGTTTCACCCATGATATCGCCGCCTTTTTGCGCCGTTTGGCTGGCGGATTCTGCCATGCCGGTGGCCTGGACCGCGGTTTCAGCGCTTTGCTGCACAGCAACCGTAATTTCTTCAATTGCAGCGGCGGTTTGTTGCAGGTTGGCCGATGTCTCTTCGGTTCGGGCGTTGAGCGATGTGTTGTTTTCCGTCAGACGTTGGCTGACGTCCGTCATGCCTTGTACCTGAGTGCCGACATCATCCACCAAAGAGTGGAGGTTGAGGCCAAACTGGTTGATGGAGCGCATCAACAGGCCTATCTCATCCACACGATTAAAGTGTATGTGTGATGTCTTACGCCCAGAAACAACGCTTTGCGCTTGTTTTTGCATGGTTTTCAATGGGCGACTGATTTGGCTTTGTAAAAAGGCATCCAACAGTAGAAACAGAACGATAGCCGCCAGCGCTGACCAGGCTGGATTGACGCCGAGGTAAACCAGCAGAAGGGGGGCCAACGCGGCGATAAACAGAGGACAACGAATACGCCAGCGTACCGAGACTTTCTGCAACAAAGAGAGCGGGGAAAACAGACCAGTGCGAATGACCAATCCTTTATAAAAACCGCGGCTGCCCGCTTGTTTTTGCTGCACGGCTTCGTACAGAGGTTCCACAAATTTGATCTCTTCTGCGCTGGGGGTATTACGCACAGAAATATAGCCGCTCAGCTGATTATTATGATAAACCGGCGTGACGTTGGCACGAACCCAGTAATGGTCGCCGTTTTTACGTCTGTTTTTCACCAGCCCTGTCCAACTGTCACCTTGTTGTAAGGTGTACCACATGTCCGCAAACGCTTCGACGGGCATATCAGGGTGACGCACCACGTTATGGGGTTGTGTGATAAGTTCGTCTTCGGTGTAGCCGCTAACGCGGATAAAAGCGGAGTTGGCGTAGGTAATGTAACTTTGAGTATCTGTGGTGGACATCAAGGTTGTGTCAACGTCCAACAGATACTCCTGCTGCGTAACAGGCGTATTGACCCTCATTTGGAACCCCTGGTGCAATTATGGTGCTGTGTTAATAAATTCATGCCTTGTTAAGGACATGCAAAATTAAAGGTTATTAATTTATGTCATCGCGCTAATGATCATAAAAATGTAATAACTTCACACTGATGACGTTTGCCACATCACTGTGGGCGCGGGGTACAACAATCCCGAGTTCGAATTTGAACACGAAGACATCAGAGCGTGTAAATTTATGATGTTGCTGAGGATGCTGTCAATTCATTCATTTTTAAATAGCACTTTTTTAAATATAAATTCCATTGAATATAATGAGTTAAAACACTCGATTATAATAATTTCATGTGAAACTACAGACCGAAATGAAAGAATGAATTGTTACCGTGGTTTGCAAATTTGTTCAAATTTGTGAACAAATGGCGTTGTGTTATTTGTGGGAAAAATCTGAGAATCCCTTGAAAAGGTTACGAAAGAAACCAAAAAGATTAATGAGTCATAAAATAGAAAAATAAACGCCGGTCAACAAAATGTTGCCCGGCGAAATATAAAAAAGGTTTATTTATCAAGTTACAGGCGCAGGATTGAATACCGCAAGCGCGTTATGGAGGCCCCATTGATCTGACCAGGTTTTCTTCCTCCCACTGGCAATGTCGAGGATAAAATGGAACAGCTCCCAGCCAACATCTTCAATGGTGGCATCGCCGGTAGCGATTGTGCCTGCATTGATGTCCATCAAATCATGCCATCTTTCCGCTAATGCAGTGCGTGTCGCCATTTTGATCACGGGCACGGCTAACAGACCATAAGGTGTGCCTCGTCCGGTGGTGAAGACTTGCACGGTAATTCCCGATGCTAACTGCTGGGTGCCACACACAAAGTCACTGGCGGGTGTTGCTGCGTAGATCAAACCGCGTTTGGTTGGACGTTGCCCCGGAGAGAGCACCTCGGAAATGGCGCTTTGGCCTGATTTGGCAATGGAGCCAAGCGCTTTTTCTACCACGTTTGCCAGCCCGCCTTTTTTGTTACCGGGAGAGGGGTTGGCACTGCGATCGGTTTTGCCGGTATCCAGATAATTGTCATACCAGGCCATCTCTTCGAGCAGTCGGCGGCCCACTTCTTCGGTCGCTGCTCGTGGGGTGAGAAGGTGGATGGCATCGCGCACTTCGGTCACTTCCGAAAACATCACGGTGGCCCCGCAGCGCACCAGTAAGTCTGAGGCATAACCCACTGCTGGGTTTGCGGTGACGCCGGAGAAGGCATCGCTGCCCCCGCACTGCATCCCTACCACCAGCTCAGAGGCCGGGCAGGTTTCCCGACGGCGTTGGTTTAGTCGTTGCAGGTGGCGGTCCGCCATGGTGAGAATATCATCGACCATCGACTGGAACCCCACATGATGCTCATCTTGCAAACGCACAATACTGGTATCATCCAGCGAAATGGCATGTACATCGGGGGTGCCTTCCAATAGACGTTCAGGTTGCAGTTTTTCACAGCCGAGGCCGACAACCAGTACTTCACCGCCAAAATTGGGGTTCAGCGCCAGATTGTGAATGGTGCGAATAGGCACCACGGCAGCGGGCGCGTTAATGGCAACGCCACAACCGTAAAGATGATTTAACGCCACCACGCCATCAACATTCGGATAACGGGGGAGCAGATCGCGTTCGATCAGTTTGACCACGTAGTCAACCACGCCTGCGACGCAGTGCACACTGGTCGTGATACCGAGCAAGTTTTTGCTGCCGACACTGCCGTCAGGGTTGCGATAACCTTCGAAAGTATAACCTTCCAGCGGGGGTAAGGGCGCAGGCACTTTTGTTGCTAACGGCAGGGTTTCCAACGGTGGCGCATCCGGTAATTCTACCAGGGATTCATCAATCCAACTGCCACGGGAAATGGGTCTTACTGCATAACCAATAATTTCGCCATAACGAATAATGGCTTCTGCGGTATTAATGTCGCTAAGAGCAACTTTATGCCCTTGAGGAACATGTTCAATTAATTCAAGCCCATCTGAAAAACGGGTGCCAGCACGTAATCCATTATTATTTACTACAATAGCAACATTATCGGATTCGTGGACTTTAATATAAAGCGGTTTTTCCAGTGTGGAATCTGTCACTTTTTTTTCTGACATGATGTAAGCCTTTATTCTCGGTCTGTAAAATAACATTCGTTACTATCGCTGTCGGCTAATTCTTCATTGCTCGTGAACGAGTATAAAGCCCATACACGGTGGGTGCATTATGCAAGTGACCTATTTTTTACCGTTAATCCTGTTTTTTCTATGGCGTTAAGACAATAAGAGGTGAGTGCTATCACACATCGCCCTGCGCGGGTTCTTGGTGTGGTGAGTGGGGCTATGCGCAATGTGATGTGCCGCGCGAATCGTTGATTTTCGTGAAATACCTCCCAGTGAATAGGGCAACTGCACCAACATATTTAAAAACCGATTTTCAATGTTGTGCTTTTCGCTAGTGAGCCTGCAATTGACGGAATTTATAATCTTCTGGCGAGTGAATGATTCAGTTAACTATTTCAAAGTGAAAAAACTGATGAGTTCGCAATATAAAGCTTACAGGCTAAGCAATTATTGATTTACCACACTTTCATTCTGATAACCCTACTGCGTTCTGTTTCTAAGAATGTGTTATTGAGAATGAATGAACTAACCGTGATCGACAGCAGGAGTTCATCATGAATACAGTAAGCTCAGCAGCTGGCGCTATACAAAAGAGAACAAACGCCCGCTACTGGATTGTCGTGATGTTATTTATAGTCACGTCATTTAACTATGGCGACCGCGCCACTATCTCGATTGCTGGCTCCGCCATGTCAAAGGAAATTGGTCTGGATGCCGTGGGGATGGGGTATATTTTCTCTGCATTCTCCTGGGCCTATGTGATCGGCCAGATCCCTGGCGGTTGGCTGCTTGACCGCTTTGGTTCTAAGCGTGTTTACTTCTGGAGTATTTTCACCTGGTCACTGTTTACTTTGCTGCAAGGCTTTGTGGACGTTTTCCAAGGTTCGGCCATCGTGATTTCCCTGTTTGCTTTGCGCTTTATGGTTGGCCTGTGTGAGTCGCCCTCTTTCCCCGGTAACAGTCGTATCGTTGCGGCCTGGTTCCCAGCGCAAGAGCGTGGCACTGCCGTAGCGATCTTCAACTCTGCACAGTACTTTGCAACCGTGATCTTCGCTCCCATTATGGGCTGGCTGGTGCATGCAGTGGGTTGGGCACATGTGTTCTGGTTCATGGGTGGGTTTGGTATTCTGATAAGCTTCCTGTGGCTGAAAGTGATTCACGATCCGAAAGATCACCCCAGCATGAATCAGGCTGAACTGGATTACATCGAAGCCGGCGGTGCACTGATCAATATGGATGCCGCAGCTAACAAAGCCAAAGTTCCCGGTAAAGAGAAGTGGTTCCAGATCAAACAACTGTTGACCTCCCGCATGATGATGGGGGTCTATCTCGGCCAGTACTGTATTAACGCATTGACCTACTTCTTTATCACCTGGTTCCCTGTGTATCTGGTACAGGCCAGAGGCATGTCCATTCTCAAAGCCGGTTTTGTTGCCTCTGTGCCTGCCATTTGCGGCTTCGTCGGTGGAGTATTGGGTGGTGTGATTTCTGACTATCTGATGCGCCGTACCCAAAACCTGACGTTGGCACGTAAAACGCCTATCGTACTGGGGATGTTGCTCTCTATGTCGATGGTTATCTGTAATTATGTGTCGACAGAGTGGGTGGTTATCGCGGTAATGGCGCTGGCGTTCTTCGGCAAAGGCATCGGTGCACTCGGCTGGGCGGTGATGGCGGACACAGCGCCGAAAGAGATCAGTGGTCTGAGCGGTGGTCTGTTTAATATGTTTGGTAATATTTCCGGTATCGTTACCCCAATTGCCATTGGTTATATTATTGGCATGACAGGTTCCTTTAATGGTGGTCTGATTTATGTGGGTATCCATGCGGCAGTGGCTATTATCAGCTATCTGTTTATTGTGCAGGATATCAAGCGTATTGAATTGAAACCTTACAAAAAGTAATCTATTTGTCAGGTCAGGCGGATAACGCCTGACCTGTGCTTATTTTGGTGCAATGCCTTTATACCCGTCATACTTCACGTTGTAGGTGCGTTGGTGGCACGCGCTACTTAGCTCATCTCTGCAACTCACCTCTTACGAGGCTACCGCAAGCGCTGTTCAAAATGTTAACGTTTTATCCTGCAACTTTGTGTATACCCGCACGCTCACACCTTTTGTGCCCGGCAGAATCGCGTTCTTTCCCGTGACTGTCTCGTCATCAGTGTTATTTTTACACTTATCTTTTGTTGTCCTTTGTTTTACCGTTTTTTGTTTTGAAAAAAATGAAATAATAACGGCTAGGGGCATTAAAATATTTTTAATCGTTATTTTTCACACACGTTAAACATTGTCGACGTGCCATTTTTTATTTCTTCTCCGCATAAACGCTAATTTCGTGAATGACCTCGCAATGTGTTGGGCCGAGTTACCATTTAATCATTATTCTGAGACAAAATGTTGTGCACTCGCCCAATGAGCCTGCGCATATCAGTCATTATAATTTGATGCAGTAGAGCAACGAAGGTGCGCGGAAATACGTTGCCCTGTGGTAAGAACCCGTTCCCTTCCGCGCTGACATCGACCTCGGCTGGAATGCACAATGATAAATAATACCCAGAGTACCCCGGTCATTACCGACATGAAGGTTATCCCGGTTGCCGGTTATGACAGTATGTTGTTGAACATTGGCGGCGCACACGGTGCCTATTTCACACGTAACCTGGTGGTTTTGACAGACAGCGCTGGTCACACCGGCGTGGGGGAAGCGCCGGGCGGTGAGGTTATCTATCGCACGCTGGTAGATGCGATCCCTCGTGTGAGAGGTGAGCAAATTGCGCGAATGAATCGTCTGGTACACGACGTACATACCGGTAACCAATCCTCCGATTTTGATGCCTTCGGTAAAGGTGCCTGGACGTTTGAACTGCGGGTCAATGCTGTGGCGGCGTTGGAAGCTGCTCTGTTGGATTTGCAAGGGCAGTTCTTGGGGGTACCGGTTGCTGAGTTGCTTGGGCCTGGCAAACAACGTGATGAAGTCACGGTGCTGGGCTACCTGTTTTATATTGGCGATCGTACGAAAACCGATCTGCCTTATCTACCGGGGGAAAGCGGTAAGCACGAGTGGTATCACTTGCGCCATCAGGCTGCGATGGACAGCGATGCGATTGTTCGGCTGGCGGAAGCCTCCGCCGATCGTTACGGTTTCAAAGATTTCAAATTGAAAGGCGGAGTGCTGCCAGGTGAACAAGAAATTGAGTCGGTCAAAGCGTTGAAAAAGCGCTTCCCGGATGCCCGTATCACCGTCGATCCCAACGGCGCCTGGCTGCTGGATGAGGCTATCCGTTTGTGCAAAGGCATGAACGGTATTCTGACCTATGCCGAAGATCCCTGCGGGGCAGAGCAAGGGTTCTCTGGTCGTGAAGTGATGGCGGAGTTCCGTCGCGCGACCGGCCTGCCGGTTGCAACCAATATGATCGCCACCAACTGGCGCGAAATGAACCATGCCGTGATGTTGCAAGCCGTGGATATCCCGCTGGCTGACCCGCATTTCTGGACCATGCACGGTGCAGTGCGTGTCGCACAACTGTGCAATGACTGGGGGCTGACCTGGGGCTGCCACTCTAATAACCATTTTGATGTGTCATTGGCCATGTTTACCCACGTTGGCGCCGCGGCTCCAGGCAATCCCACCGCGATCGACACCCACTGGATTTGGCAAGAAGGGCAGCATCTGACCAAAGAACCACTACAGATCGTCAACGGCAAGATTGCCGTACCCGAGCGACCAGGGCTAGGGGTTGAGTTGGATATGACACAAGTGCTGAAAGCCCATGAGTTACACAAAAAACTGCCCAGCGGCGCGCGTAATGACGCGGCGGCTATGCAGTACCTGATTCCCGGCTGGACATTCGATCGCAAGCGTCCTGTTTTCGGTCGTCAATAAATGGGCCTGTGCAACGGGCGGGCAAACGCTTTAGTAAAGCAAGCTTAGTAAACAGCTACCGAAAGACTGACTAAAAGGATAACAACATGACCCTACAACAATCCACACCGGTGATTACCCACATGCAAGTCATTCCCGTCGCGGGACATGACAGCATGTTGCTGAACCTGAGCGGGGCGCATGCGCCTTATTTCACGCGTAATATCGTGATTCTGAAAGATAACTCAGGTCATACCGGTGTGGGCGAAATTCCCGGCGGCGAGAAAATTCGCCAAACGTTGGAAGATGCATCGGTTTTGGTGATCGGTAAAACGCTGGGCGAATATAAGAATGTGATGAACGCTGTGCGTAACCAGTTTGCCGATCGTGATGCTTCTGGGCGTGGGTTGCAAACCTTCGATCTACGCACCACCATTCACGTAGTCACCGGGATCGAAGCAGCCATGTTGGATCTGCTGGGCCAGTTCCTCAACGTGCCGGTTGCCGCACTGCTGGGTGATGGACAACAGCGTGACGCAGTGGAAATGCTGGGTTATCTGTTCTATGTCGGCGATCGCACCAAGACTGACCTGCCGTATCAGAGTCAGCCAGATGAAAAATGCGACTGGTATCGTCTGCGTCATGAAGAAGCGCTGACGCCTGAGGCGATAGTCCGTTTGGCCGAAGCCGCCTATGAAAAATACGGTTTTAACGATTTCAAACTGAAAGGTGGTGTGCTGGCAGGCAGTGAAGAGGCGGAGGCCGTAACCGCGCTGTCCAAGCGTTTCCCGCAGGCACGCATCACGCTCGATCCTAACGGTGCCTGGTCACTGGAAGAGGCCATTCGGCTTGGTAAGCAACTGCGTGGTGTACTGGCGTATGCTGAAGATCCGTGCGGTGCAGAACAAGGCTTCTCTGGCCGCGAAGTGATGGCCGAGTTCCGTCGTGCGACCGGCTTGCCGACAGCAACTAACATGATTGCTACCGACTGGCGTCAGATGGGGCATACCATCTCTCTACAATCGGTCGATATCCCGCTGGCGGACCCGCACTTCTGGACCATGCAGGGTTCGGTGCGCGTTGCACAGATGTGCCATGAGTGGGGCTTGACCTGGGGCTCACACTCCAACAACCATTTCGACATTTCGCTCGCCATGTTTACCCACGTCGGTGCTGCCGCACCTGGCAAGATTGCCGCACTTGATACCCATTGGATTTGGCAGGAAGGCAACCAACGCATCACTAAAGAGCCGCTGAAAATTGTCGGCGGTATGGTTGAAGTGCCGAAGAAACCGGGTCTGGGCATTGAGCTTGATATGGATCAGGTGATGAAGGCGCATGAGTTGTACAAAAACATGGGGTTGGGCGCTCGTGATGATGCGGTTGGCATGCAGTATCTCATTCCTGGTTGGACGTTCGATAACAAACGCCCCTGCCTGGTTCGTTAATTCACGCTGTACGCCGCCTCATCCGGGGCGGCGGGATAAAGAGTAAGGATAAAACATGAAGACGCCATTGTTGCCAAATCGGTTTCGTCAGGAGTTGACCGAGGGTAAAACCCTGATCGGTTGCTGGTGTGCGTTGGCCAATCCCATTTCAACCGAAGTGCTGGGATTGGCTGGGTTTGACTGGCTGGTGCTGGATGGAGAGCATGCGCCGAACGACATCAGCACCTTTATTCCTCAACTGATGGCGCTCAAAGGCAGCCACAGTGCGCCGGTAGTGCGCCCGCCCTGCAATGAACCCGTCATCATCAAACGTCTGCTGGATATCGGTTTCTATAACTTCTTGATCCCCTTTGTAGAAACTGAGGAAGAAGCGGTTCGCGCGGTGGCGTCTACGCGTTATCCCCCTGCTGGTATTCGCGGCGTCTCGGTCGGCCATCGCAGCAATGCGTTCGGTACCGAACCCAACTATTTTGCCACCATCAACGACAACATCACGGTGTTGGTACAGATAGAAACGCAGGAGGGAGTCGACAACCTGGATGCCATTGCCGCGGTTGACGGTGTGGACGGTATTTTTGTCGGGCCGGGCGATCTCTCCGCAGCGTTGGGCTATTTGGGGCAACCGAATCATCCGGAAGTACAAAAAGTGATTCGCCACATTTTTGAACGTGCAGCGGCGCATGGAAAACCGAGTGGCATTCTGGCTCCGGTTGAAGCTGATGCGCGTCGTTACTTGGAATGGGGGGCCAGCTTTGTTGCTGTTGGCAGCGATCTGGGCGTGTTCCGCGGTGCCACCGCAGCGCTGTGTGACAAGTTTAAAAAGTCATTTGAATAAATCCGGGCCAGTCAGGCCATTACCGCATTTAACGATCGGACTACGGGGTTAACGTAATGAAAATTGGTTTTATCGGACTGGGTATTATGGGTAAGCCGATGAGTAAGAACCTGATCAAAGCAGGTTACTCATTGGTGGTCTCCGACAGAAACAGCGCTGTGGTTGCGGAAGTCGTCGCGGCAGGTGCCACCGCCGCAGACACCGCGAAAGCGGTCGCAGAACAGAGCGATATCGTCATCACCATGCTGCCCAACTCGCCGCATGTCAAAGACGTCGTGCTGGGTGAGAACGGTGTTATTGACGGTGCGCGCGAAGGCACCATCGTCATTGATATGAGTTCTATCGCTCCGCTGGCTAGTCGTGAAATTGCTGCCGCGCTGGCAGAGAAAGGCATCGCAATGCTGGATGCGCCAGTAAGTGGCGGAGAACCGAAAGCTATCGACGGCACACTTTCCGTGATGGTTGGCGGTGACAAGACAGTGTTCGATCGTTGCTATGACGTGATGAAGGCGATGGCGGGTTCAGTGGTTCACACCGGCGACATTGGTGCGGGCAATGTGACCAAATTGGCTAATCAGGTGATCGTGGCGTTGAATATCGCTGCGATGTCTGAAGCTCTGGTACTGGCGACAAAAGCGGGCGTAAATCCGGATCTGGTGTACCAGGCAATCCGCGGTGGGTTGGCGGGCAGCACGGTGTTGGATGCCAAAGCACCGATGGTGATGGAGCGCAATTTCAAACCGGGCTTCCGCATTGATTTGCACATCAAAGATCTGGCGAACGCGCTGGATACCTCGCACGGTGTTGGCGCGCAGTTGCCCTTAACTGCGGCAGTGATGGAAATGATGCAGGCGCTTAAAGCGGATGAACTGGGAACGGCCGATCACTGTGCATTAGCACGGTACTACGAAAAGCTGGCCAAAGTCGAAGTGACTCGCTAAGGCAACAGGTCGGTACGACGACTATTCGATACCGACCTGACATACTGACCCGTAACGACTCCGCGGCCCGTTGATACTGGTGGATCGTTTATGAAATCGGATCGTTTATGAAAATAGTTATCGCACCGGATTCTTATAAAGAGAGCTTGTCAGCACAGGAAGTTGCTACACAGATTGAAGCCGGTTTTCGGGAAGTTTTTCCTGACGCCAGCTACGTCAAGCTGCCCGTGGCGGATGGCGGCGAAGGTACGGTTGAAGCCATGGTGGCGGCAACGCAAGGGCGCATTGTCGAGGTGCAGGTCACTGGCCCGTTGGGAGACAAGATCGATGCTTTTTTTGGCCTGTCGGGTGATGAAAAAACCGCCTTTATTGAAATGGCTGCGGCTAGCGGGTTGGAGCGGGTGCCACCAGCAAGGCGTAATCCGCTGCTCACGACCAGCTTCGGCACCGGAGAGCTGATTCGCAGTGCGCTGGACCATGGGGTAAAACATTGCATTATCGGTATCGGTGGCAGTGCCACCAATGACGGCGGCGCGGGCATGGCGCAGGCGTTAGGGGCAAAACTGCTCGATGCGCAGGGAGAATCGATCGGTTTTGGCGGTGGCGCGCTGGATACGCTCGCGCGTGTTGATGTCAGCGAGTTGGATCAACGTATCAAAACCTGCCGTTTTGAAGTAGCGTGCGATGTGACGAATCCTTTGACCGGAAAGCTGGGCGCGTCTGCGGTGTTCGGGCCACAAAAAGGGGCGACGTCGGCGATGATCGTGCAGTTGGATAATGCATTGAAGCATTACGCCGAGGTGATTCGTCACAGCCTGGATATCGATGTGGATCAGGTGCCGGGCTCCGGGGCGGCCGGTGGCATGGGAGCCGCGTTATTGGCCTTCTGTGGCGCGGAACTGCGTCAGGGTATTGAGATTGTTACCGAAGCGCTGGGATTGGATGAATTGGTGAAGGACGCATCGCTGGTGATCACTGGCGAAGGGCGAATCGATAGCCAAACGATACATGGCAAAGTGCCGATTGGTGTAGCGCGTGTGGCAAAGCGTTACAACAAACCGGTGATCGCGATTGCGGGTAGCCTGACAGCGGATGTAGGCGTTGTGCATGCACACGGCCTGGATGCGGTATTTAGCGTGCTTTACAACATTTGTTCGCTGGAGGAAGCATTAGATAACGCGGCAGCCAATGTGCGTATGACCGCGCGTAATGTCGCAGCAACCATCAAACTTGCGCAAACGTGTTAACAACGAAATAGAGCATCTTGCTCTTCCGACTGATAACAAGGTCACTTTACCTCGTCATCCTCGGCGAAAGCCGGGGATCTCTGCCAGAAGAAACGCGTTTCACCTGCAAGAGATTCCTGCCTTCGCGGGAATGACGGGGGTAGGAACGGGAATGATGGTGAGAGTGGGCAGTTTGTTAGCAACCTCTCGAGTATTTTGTTCTTCCGATTTTTTGCAACGTTTCCCTTCTTCGCTGTTCCCGCGCTGGTACCGAGGCCGACACATAGCGGGTGCGCTATGACAAATGCGCCTGTGCTGCACGTCGCACATTAGCAATTTCATCGAGTAGCTCCAGCCATTCCGGTTCCAGTTCAAGCAAATTCGTCCCTTTGCGTAGCGCAGTTTCCAGCGTATAACACAGTTGCTTCAAACGTGGTACGCCGCTGTAGCCACAACTGCCGTGCAGTTTGTGGATGAGCGGGAATGTGCCTTCAACCTTGCGGCCAGCCAATAAAGCTTCAACGTGTTGCTCGACGCCGGGTAAGGTATCCAGCAGCATTTGTAGCAGGTCGCGCGCCAGATCGGGCTTATTGGCTGCCTGGCGCGTTGCCAGCGACCAATCGAGAGAAAGCTGACTATCATCATGTTCTGTCAACAGTTGGGCAATACCTGCGTTCTCGGTATCAGCCTGTGTGACCTGAGATCGAGTATAACGCGCCAAGACGGATGCCAGCATCTGTTCGTCAATCGGCTTGGCCAAATACCCATCCATCCCCGCTTGCAGTAACGATTTACGCTCGTCACTCAATGAGTGGGCGCTGACGGCAATAATGGGCGTTGTAGCGTGACGGGAAAGTTGGCGAATATGTTCGCTGGCTCGGATACCGTCCATGCCGGGCATTTGGATATCCATCAATATGACGTCGATATTTTGCATTGCAGCCTGAGCGATGGCCTCTTCGCCGCTGTCACACAGCAGAGTGTTTTCCACCTGCTCTTCCAGCAAGGTTCCGATCAGTTTCAGGTTGGCTGGGTTGTCATCCACTGCCATAACACACAGCGGCAAGCGCTGTGTTGGCAGCGTCAAGGCGCGTGAGACCGGCAGTAAGGATAATTGCTGAACGAGCAGGCCTTCCTGTATTAATGGCAACAGGCGTACCGCAGAAAGGGGTTTACTCAGGCAAGCGTGGATACCAAAGGATTTCAACTGTTCGGCATCCATTTGCGCCAGACTGGGCAAGGCCAGAATAATGCAGGATGCCTTACGGCTCATGTTTCGCAGTTTCGGCGTGTAATCCAGCAAGGTATTACGGTGGCGAACCGGTACGCCTAGCAGCAAAATATCGAAATTGTGTGGCGGTAACTGCTCAAGCGTAGGACTAAAGTGCACCTGCAACGGCGTTTGCCCCAAGATATCTAACCCTGCTTGCGCGGCGGAGGCATTGGCTTCCACATAGGCAATGCTGTGCCCTTGCAACAAAGAGAAATTATTCTCTTCATCGATGCTATGCGGATCGCAGGTTAGCGTGATGTGGAACCAAAAAGTGGAGCCTTGGTTTAATATGCTTTGAAAGCGGATATCACCCCCCATCTCTTTCACCAACCGTTGGGTGATGACCAGCCCCAGCCCGGTGCCGCCATGACGACGGGAAATACTGGTGTCCGCCTGACGAAAAGCCTGGAACAGTTGTGCTTGTTGGCCTTCGGCGATGCCGATACCCGTATCTCGGATTTGAATTTCCAACTCCAGGCGTTTATGGCTCTGCCGGTGGCGCTCAACGCGAATGTCAATATTGCCCTTTTCGGTAAATTTGATGGCATTGCCCAGCAGATTGGTGATCACTTGTTGCAGACGCATCGGATCGCCGATAAAACGTTCGGGTACGCCGGGTTGAATGTTAAGCGTCAGTTCCAGCCCTTTCTCATGAGCCGTGTGCGCTAACAGCGTGATGACATCATCCAGCGTGTTATGCAGTGAGAACGGGATGTTTTCCAACACCAGTTTGCCTGCTTCCAGCTTGGAAAAATCCAGAACGTCATTGATGATGGCAAGCAGATTGTTGGCAGAACGTTCTATCGTGCGTAAATAGTCAGTCTGCGTGGCGGTTAAGGTAGTTTTTAACGTTTGGCGGGTGAAACCGATAACGCCATTGAGCGGAGTGCGTAGTTCATGCGACATGTTGGCTAAAAACTCTGACTTGATGCGCGCAGCCTCTTGCGCCCGTTTTTTCGCCAAATCTAGCTCGACGTTCTGGATCTCCATCTGTTCCAGTGTTTCTCGCAGATCGTAGGTAGCCTGATCGATATTTTGCTGCATCTCCTCATGGTAGGCTGTCAGTGACATCGCCATCGCATTGATACCATTTTTCAGCATGTCCAACTCACCCAGCATGCACCCTTCTGCACGACTATCCAATTGTCCGCGACGGATACGATCGACAGTGTCCACCATATTCCGTATTGGCGTGGTGACATCCCTTACCAGTCGATAGGCGAACAGCCCGGCAACGCCGATACACACCAGCATTAACATCGTCGCAATAAATGTCTCCCGATATTGCAGTAGCATGATGGAGTCCATATCCAGCTCCAGCAAGACGTAGCCCACTGTTGCACCGGGACGCTCGATTTTGCCTGCATGGCGAGTAAATTCCGGGCCGATAATGATAGGCATGTGCAGCAACAGCTTGCCGTCGACCAAATGAGAATGCAGCCCAGATGGCATTGGCTGCTGCTTCACCGCATCAAGAAGCTGCGCAATGTGACGCGAATCCGTGCTGAACAATGCCTGGTGTTGCGCATTAGTGATGATGATGGCGCGTACAATGTCGGAATGACGACGATGTAACATATTAATTAGCGGCTGAATCATTTCCTGCTGATTCGCTACCATCGAGTAAGCTGCAACGGCGGAGAGCGGCTCAATAATACTGGCTCCGGCACTGGCAAGCTGGTCCTGCAACTGGTTGTTGCGGTGAATAACAAAAAAGGTACTGAGCAGCAGTCCGATAATTAACGTCGGAGCCAGGATCAGTATCATCATGCGGGCACGAAGACTGTATTTGGTCATGAGGTTCCAATGTGGGAGAATTAGGCCCAGACGTTCAGCTTAAAGACACAGTAGTAAACTATGGCGCAATTCTACTCTCCAAACCGGCGTGTGACGACCCGGCAAACCATTAACGTGACCGTGACCGATCTCGATCCATTCGGGCAAGGCGTAGCACGTCATCAAGGAAAAACCGTTTTCGTGTCTGGCGTGCTGCCGGAGGAGCAGGCGGAAATCCGGCTGACGGAGGATAAACGTCAGTACGCACGCGGTGAACTCAAGCGTCTATTGACGCGCAGTGCACAACGTGTGGAACCGCGCTGTCCGCATTTTGGTGTATGCGGCGGATGCCAGCAGCAGCATGCCGATGTTGCGTTGCAACAGCGCAGCAAATCTGCCGCGTTGCAAAAGCTGATGATGCGAGAAACCGGACAAACGCTGACGGATATTGGATTAATTGCGGGGCCAGCCTATGGTTACCGTCGACGTGCACGTCTTGCGTTATACTTTTTGTCGGATGACAAATCTGCATCAGTCGGTAGGAAATCATCGGCCAACGCTAAAACAATGTCCAAACACATGCCGGGTTTACACATGGGATACCGCCAAGGGCAATCACATGATGTAGTGGATATCGAGACCTGCTCGGTGTTGGCCCCGGAACTTGATGCCTTGTTAGCCCCGCTGCGTATCTGCTTGAGCCAGTTGCAGGGGGCGAGGCGACTGGGGCATGTGGAGCTGGTGTTGGCAGATAACGGCCCGCTGCTGGTGTTGCGCCATCTTGACGCACTGAGCGTGACGGACACCGATGCCTTACGCGCGTTTTCCGTGGCACATCAGGTAGCTGTCTATTTGGCGCCCGAGGCCGATGTGGTTACGTCACTGACGGGGGACACGCCGGTCTATCAGGTGAGCGGTATGACACTGGCGTTTAGTCCACGCGATTTTATTCAGGTTAATGATGTGGTGAACCAGCAGATGGTAGCGCAGGCCCTCGCGTGGTTGGATGTGCAGCCTCAAGATCGCATTCTGGACCTGTTTTGTGGCATGGGCAATTTTACGTTACCGCTGGCTGAGCGCGCTGCGGAGGTGGTCGGCGTTGAGGGAGTGCCGGCACTGGTGGAGAAAGGACGAGAGAATGCACGTCGTAACGGCTTGTCTAACGTCACATTTTCTCACCAAAATCTTGATGAGGATGTTGCGCAACAGCCCTGGAGCGCTCAGGGATTTGATAAGATACTGCTAGACCCGGCACGCGCCGGGGCGGCGGAAGTCATGCCGCAAATTGTTAAACTTGCACCACAGCGTGTGGTCTATGTTTCGTGTAACCCCACTACGTTGGCGCGGGACAGTAAAGTGCTGTTGGCCGCCGGTTATACTTTGGCGCAGGTCGCCATGTTGGATATGTTTCCTCACACCGGCCACCTTGAATCGATGGCACTGTTTTTGCAGCGTTCTGGTAAGGCGGCACGCTCTGGCACAGCGGCATGCTCTGGCAAAGCAGCAATGTAGGGAGAATTTATGGTTGCGGTAAGAAGTGCGCATTTGAATACGGACGGCGAGTTTGTGCCAGATGCTTGGATTGCATCGTTGGGCATCAATAATCAGCAGTCATGTGAACGCTTAGCCGAGACCTGGCGCTATTGTGAACAGCAGACGCAGGGACATCCTGATGCGATGCTGCTGCTATGGCGTGGCATTGAAATGGTAGAGATCCTCTCCACCCTCAGCATGGACAATGACAGCATGCGTGCGGCGATGCTGTTCCCGCTGGCGGATTCTGGCGCGGTGGATGAAGAGACACTGCGTGAAGCGTTTGGCAAGAATATCGTCGATTTGGTGCACGGCGTGCGCGATATGGATGCTATCCGTCAGTTGAAAGCGACGCAAAACGATTCTGTCGCCTCTGAGCAGGTGGACAATATTCGTCGTATGCTGTTGGCGATGGTGGAGGATTTCCGCTGCGTAGTGATCAAGCTGGCGGAGCGAATCGCACATCTGCGTGAAGTAAAAGACGCGCCGGAAGAAGAGCGCGTATTGGCGGCTAAAGAGTGTACCAACATCTATGCGCCATTGGCGAACCGCCTCGGTATTGGTCAGCTTAAGTGGGAGCTGGAAGATTTCTGCTTCCGCTATCTGCACCCTGACGAGTACAAAAAAATCGCCAAGCTGTTGCATGAGCGCAGGATCGATCGTGAGCAGTACATCGATGATTTCGTGAAAACGCTGCGCGCTGCGATGGCGGGTGAAGGTGTGAAGGCCGATATCTACGGACGGCCCAAACATATCTACAGCATCTGGCGCAAGATGCAGAAAAAATCGCTGTCGTTCGATGAACTGTTTGATGTACGGGCGGTGCGTATTGTGGTTGAACGCTTGCAAGATTGCTATGCAGCGCTCGGTATCGTTCACACTCATTATCGTCACCTGCCGGATGAGTTCGACGACTATGTGGCAAACCCGAAACCGAACGGTTACCAGTCCATCCACACGGTGGTATTGGGGCCGGGTGGAAAAACCCTTGAGATCCAGATTCGCACCAAACAGATGCATGAAGATGCAGAATTGGGCGTGGCGGCGCACTGGAAATACAAAGAGGGCACCGCGGTGGGTGGGCGCTCGGGTTATGAAGGGCGTATTGCCTGGCTGCGTAAACTGCTCTCCTGGCAGGAAGAGATGGCCGATTCGGACGAAATTCTGGACGAAGTGCGTAGCCAGGTGTTTGACGACCGTGTTTATGTGTTTACGCCAAAAGGAGATGTTGTCGACTTGCCTACAGGCTCCACGCCGCTGGATTTTGCCTACCACATTCATAGCGATATCGGGCATCGCTGCATCGGAGCCAAAATTGGCGGTCGTATTGTACCCTTTACCTATCAGTTGCAGATGGGCGATCAGATTGAAATTATCACCCAGAAGCAGCCGAACCCCAGCCGTGACTGGCTGAACCCGAATCTGGGCTATATCACTACCAGCCGAGGGCGCTCCAAAATCCACAACTGGTTCCGCAAGCAAGATCGTGACAAGAATATTCTTGCTGGTCGCCAGATTCTGGATAACGAACTGGAGCATTTGGGTATCAGTTTGAAGGCGGCCGAGAAGCTGCTGCTGCCGCGCTACAACATCAACTCTCTCGATGAGTTGCTGGCGGGCATTGGCGGCGGGGATATCCGTCTTAACCAGATGGTGAACTTCCTTCAGGCGCA
This sequence comes from Serratia marcescens, assembly GCA_015548865.1. Taxonomy (GTDB): domain Bacteria; phylum Pseudomonadota; class Gammaproteobacteria; order Enterobacterales; family Enterobacteriaceae; genus Symbiopectobacterium; species Symbiopectobacterium marcescens_A. The sequence goes on from JADMXW010000001.1 coordinate 366,245, forward strand.
GCTCAATCAGCCTAGCGCTGAGGAGCAGGATCGCGAGGCATTGCGTCAACTTACCCAGCAGAAAGCACCACCGCAGAATAGCCGCAAAGACAGTGGCCGTATTGTGGTGGAAGGGGTTGGTAACCTGATGCATCATATTGCGCGTTGCTGTCAGCCTATCCCGGGAGATGAGATCATCGGTTTCATCACTCGTGGGCGCGGTATCTCTATCCATCGGGCTGACTGCGAGCAGTTGGACGATCTGCGCAGTCATGCGCCAGAGCGGATTGTCGATGCCGTCTGGGGGGAGAGCTATTCCAGCGGCTACTCGCTGACGGTGCGCGTAACGGCCAACGATCGTAGTGGGTTATTGCGTGATATCACTACCATTCTGGCAAATGAAAAGGTGAATGTGCTGGGCGTGTCTAGCCGCAGTGATACCAAGCAGCAGATCGCGGTGATCGATATGGAAATCGAGATCTACAACCTACAGGTACTGGGACGGGTGCTCGCGAAGCTCAACCAACTGCCGGATGTTATAGACGCGCGTCGCCAGCAAGGGGCGTAATTTTTAACGTAGGTCATTAAACCACACATACTTTGTCATCCCCGCTCTGGCGGGGATCTATTACGGATATACCCAAAATAATTCGCGTTGCAGGCTGGCGGCCAACGCACCTGCAACGTGAAGTATGACGGGTATAAACTTCTCCTGTAAGAGGTCACTGGCCTACGCCAAGGACGACACACGATTTTTTATTTATTCAGGAACCAGGCATGACAGCAGCGGCTATTGAACGTCTTCTTTCTATCATGAAAACGTTGCGTGACCCGGAAAACGGGTGTCCGTGGGATCGCAAACAAACCTTCGATACCATTGCTCCTTACACGCTGGAAGAGACCTACGAAGTGTTGGATGCTATTGCGCGCGAAGATTTTGACGATCTGCGCAGCGAATTGGGCGATCTGCTGTTTCAAGTGGTGTTTTACGCCCAGATGGCGCAAGAGAAAGGATTGTTTGATTTTTCTGCGGTGTGTGACGCCATTAGCGATAAGCTTGAGCGGCGGCATCCGCATATTTTTGGCGATGCTACGCTGCCGGACAGTGATGCTGTGCTTGCCAACTGGGAGCAAACCAAAGCGCAGGAACGTGCAGAGAAAGCTCGCTATTCGGCGCTGGATGATATCCCTGATGCCTTGCCTGCGCTGATGAAGGCACACAAAATTCAGCAGCGTTGTGCATCTGTTGGTTTCGACTGGAACAGCCTGGGGCCCGTTGTAGATAAGGTCTATGAAGAAATAGATGAAGTGATGCACGAGGCTCGGCAAGTGGTGGTTGATGAAGAAAAACTGGCCGAAGAAGTAGGCGATTTGCTGTTCGCTACCGTCAATCTTTCGCGTCATCTCGGTCAAAAAGCCGAAAATGCGCTTCAAGCGGCAAACCGTAAATTCAGCCGTCGTTTCCGTCAGGTAGAACAGATTGTTATCGCATCAGGAAAAACAGTTGAACAGGCAACGCTTGAAGAAATGGACGCGGCCTGGGAACAGGTAAAACAGCAGGAAAAAGCAGATTAGGTAATTTCAATCACTTAGCGGCGATTTTTGGCTGTTTTGTTATTTATCTTCATGATTTAAAAGCCGATGTTGAATGTCATTTGTGCGTGATATATCGGTTTAGCCATGGCGTTACGATCGCCACAATGATGAAAACCAACATTTGTGGCCTTCATCAGGTTCAGGTATACTACTTTCCCGTCTTGGTACTCCATCGTTATACCCGTCATACTTCACGTTGCTGGTACGTTGGCTGCGCTCGTTAACCCTAGTCACTTACCTGAGTAAGCTCTTAGGGATTCGTTTGATTGCCGCCTTCCTGCAACGCGAATTATTTGGGGTATATAAACCTAAACTCTCAGGTTCAGCATGACAACTAATTATATTTTTGTGACCGGCGGGGTCGTATCCTCTCTGGGTAAAGGCATTGCCGCAGCCTCTCTGGCGGCTATTCTTGAAGCCCGTGGCCTCAACGTTACCATCATGAAACTGGACCCGTACATCAACGTGGATCCGGGCACGATGAGCCCGACGCAGCACGGTGAAGTGTTTGTCACCGAAGACGGCGCGGAAACCGATCTTGACTTGGGCCACTACGAGCGCTTTATCCGTACCAAAATGACGCGCCGCAACAACTTCACCACCGGTCGTATCTATTCTGATGTATTGCGCAAAGAGCGCCGTGGCGACTACCTGGGGGCAACCATTCAGGTTATTCCACACATCACCAATGCCATTAAAGAACGTATCATTGAAGGCGGCGAAGGCCATGACGTGGTGTTGGTGGAAATCGGTGGTACCGTCGGTGATATCGAGTCTCTGCCGTTCCTTGAAGCGATTCGGCAGATGGCGGTAGAAGTTGGCCGCGAGCATACCTTGTTCATGCACCTGACGCTGGTACCTTACCTGGCGGCAGCGGGCGAAGTGAAAACCAAGCCAACTCAGCACTCAGTAAAAGAACTGCTTTCTATTGGTATCCAGCCGGATGTGCTGATTTGTCGTTCCGATCGCACGGTGCCTGCCAACGAACGCGCAAAGATTGCTTTATTCTGTAATGTGCCAGAAAAAGCGGTAATCTCCTTAAAAGATATTGATTCGATTTATAAAATCCCGGCGCTCTTGAAATCGCAGGGATTGGACGATTATATTTGTAAACGATTCAGCTTAGATTGCGCCGAAGCAGACCTGTCCGAGTGGGAACAGGTTGTCTATCAGGAAGCCAATCCGGGTGGCGAAGTCACTATCGGTATGGTGGGCAAATATGTCGCGCTGCCGGATGCTTACAAATCGGTGATTGAAGCTCTCAAACACGGTGGGTTGAAAAATCGTCTCACCGTCAATATCAAGCTGATTGATTCGCAGGATGTAGAAACGCGTGGCGTTGAAGTTCTCAAAGATCTTGATGCTATCTTGATCCCAGGGGGGTTCGGTTACCGTGGTGTTGAGGGTAAAATCATGGCTGCGCGTTACGCCCGTGAGAATAACATCCCTTATCTGGGCATTTGTCTGGGAATGCAAGTCGCGTTGATGGAGTTTGCCCGTAACGTTGTGGGTATGGAAGGCGCAAACTCAACGGAATTTGTGCCAGACTGTAAGTACCCGGTCGTTGCGCTGATCACGGAATGGCGTGATGAAGATGGCAACCTTGAAGTGCGCAGTGAAGAGAGCGATCTGGGTGGCACCATGCGCGTGGGCGGTCAGCCGTGCCACCTGGCGGAAGGCAGTCTGGTGCGCGAGATGTACGGTGAGGCAACCATTATTGAACGCCACCGCCACCGTTATGAAGTGAACAACATGCTGTTGAAACAGATTGAAGCGGCGGGATTGCGCGTTGCTGGTCTTTCCGCCGACCGCAAGCTAGTGGAGATTGTTGAACTCCCTGAGCATCCGTGGTTCGTGGCCTGTCAGTTCCATCCGGAATTTACGTCGACGCCACGAGATGGGCATCCACTGTTTGCCGGTTTCGTTAAAGCCGCTGGCGCTTACCAAAAGCGTCAGGTGAAGTAAGGGTTTTTCAGCAACGCGCGGTCCAAGACCGCGCGTTGTTTGTCTAAGGTTTTAGTTTAACTTGTACTGAGGAAAATCTAATGTCCAAAATCGTTAAAGTCATTGGCCGTGAAATCATCGACTCACGCGGAAACCCGACTGTTGAAGCGGAAGTACACCTGGAAGGTGGTTTCGTTGGTCTGGCTGCTGCTCCGTCAGGCGCTTCTACAGGCTCTCGCGAAGCACTGGAACTGCGTGATGGCGACAAATCCCGTTTCCTGGGCAAAGGCGTAACCAAAGCCGTTGCTGCTGTAAACGGACCGCTGGCGCAGGCCATTCTGGGCAAAGATGCCAAAGATCAGGCTGCCATTGATCAGATCATGATTGATCTGGACGGTACTGACAACAAATCCAACTTTGGTGCTAACGCCATTCTGGCGGTTTCTCTGGCTAACGCCAAAGCAGCTGCAGCATCCAAAGGTCAACCGCTGTACGAACACATCGCTGAACTGAACGGCACCCCAGGCAAATTCTCCATGCCTTTGCCGATGATGAACATCATCAACGGTGGCGAACACGCTGACAACAACGTTGATATCCAAGAGTTCATGATTCAACCGGTTGGTGCGAAAACGGTAAAAGAAGCGATCCGTATCGGTTCTGAAGTGTTCCATCATCTGGCTAAAGTGCTGAAAGGCAAAGGCCTGAACACTGCTGTGGGTGATGAAGGTGGCTACGCGCCTAACCTGGGTTCCAACGCAGAAGCGCTGGCTGTTATCGCTGAAGCGGTAAAAAACGCCGGTTATGTGCTGGGTAAAGATGTAACACTGGCAATGGACTGCGCGGCTTCTGAGTTCTACAACAAAGAAACTGGCAACTACGAGCTGAAAGGCGAAGGCAAAACCTTCTCTTCTCAAGAGTTCACGCACTATCTGGAAGGCCTGACCAAAGAGTATCCGATCGTTTCTATCGAAGACGGTCTGGACGAATCTGATTGGGACGGTTTTGCATACCAGACCAAAGTGCTGGGTGACAAAATCCAGCTGGTAGGTGACGACCTGTTCGTAACCAACACCAAGATCCTGAAAGAAGGTATCGAAAAAGGTATCGCTAACTCCATCCTGATCAAATTCAACCAGATCGGCTCTCTGTCCGAAACACTGGCTGCTATCAAGATGGCAAAAGATGCGGGCTACACTGCCGTTATCTCTCACCGTTCTGGCGAAACCGAAGACGCTACCATCGCCGATCTGGCTGTAGGTACTGCTGCTGGTCAGATCAAAACCGGTTCCATGAGCCGCTCTGATCGCGTTGCCAAGTACAACCAACTGATCCGTATCGAAGAAGCACTGGCTGGTCGTGCCGCATTCAACGGTCTGAAAGAAGTGAAAGGCCAGGCGTAATCGCCGGTCACGCACTGGACATTGCGCCCAGTGTTCAACCCCTGGGAGCGGTTAGCGTTTCCGGGGGTTTTTATTTTATCAGTCTCTCATGGCGTCGCAGCAAGCCGCGTTCAAACCTGCTTTTGATAGGCTTGTCACTCGAATCACTTACCTAAGTAGGCTCATCGGGATTAATGAACCTCTTCCCTGAAGTTCACCTACGGGTCAGCGCAGGCGCTGTTCAAATTTTTTCCAAACAAATTTGTTTCTCTATTGCCGTCTTCCTGCAACTCGAATTATTTAGGGTATAGTAGTGCCTATTATTATAAATAAACGCTTTTTCACCGCAAAGATAGCATTGGCGCTTGTTGCCTTTATTATTATAGGTATAATTATTTTAGAAATTTTCAGCTCCAGTCGATAAAAGAAATTTACAGCCTAATAGCCCATCATAGTTATTGACGATGGGGAGTGCCTTATTGTATGTGAAAAAGGAAAGGAATTAATGCCAGCGGGTATACAGCATTCAACAATGATGATTCAATACGATATTACTACACATCAATCTGTTACGCCGAAATTATCAAAATTTTTAAGAGGTGTTTTTTTAATAGAGAACGAACCTGTACATTGTATGACTTCAGACTTTGGAGTACTGACGTCTGGTAGGAAAACTGAAAGTATTATTGCGGAAGTTACCAAGGATAATATTTCAAGAGAAAAATGGATTAAAGAAAATGTTATTGACACCTTTGTCCCAGAGACTGTTCTTACACATAGAGTTGAAGGCGTAGACGAGAAAACCTTTAATAACTTGAAAAAAGCGCAAGATGCTATCTGGCTGGCAAAGAGCCTACTTCCTTATGGTAGCCCTGACCAAGGCATAAGTCTGTTTGGTACAGAGGGTCAATCCTGGGCGCGTTTAAAAATGAACCAGACCCGGTACATAAAAATCAATAATAATGATAACCAAAAAAAAGCAGAGCAAATTAAAAAAATCATTAAATATGGTGCGGGGAATTGTGGAGAGTTCAGTGCCATTACTTATATGCTCCTGGCAAATTTGAATCTAAGTGAAAATATTCACAGAGTGAGATCGCAAGATTATGACCATTCATTTTGCATAGTAGGGGATGTTGAGGATAACAAATCAATCGTTGTAGATACCTGGCCCATTGTTCCATCAGTCCATTTTCTCGATGATTGCATTTTTAGTATTGACGAAGTGTTGTGGACACATAAAATAGAAGATTCCTTCCCTTTATCAATAGAGAGTGCTTATCAAATATCTAGATCAACAAATAAAGAGGTTCTTGATTTTATTCAACGTACAAGAAATGTAAAGAACGAAAATGAATATTTAGAATTTTCCAGGCGAGATCCGTTAGCAAATAAATTTTTTAACCATTTCTTTTCCGAAAATCATCCAATGACTATTTTTCAAAAAAAGGAGACGGGTGAAATGCTCTGTTCCAGAATGCCGCGTCGTTACGCGGAACAGCAGCAGATTTTCATCGAGAAATATCAACGTATTCAGGGGAAGGAATAGCCTGGACTTCATGCTGAAAGACTTTACACTCCGCAGTTCCTCCTGTGATCTCCATAAACGAACCGCTGGTTTTAGTGGTTTAAAATGCCTTTTTATAAAAACCTTGAGGTCGATCGTCGCGTTCTTCCTTGGGATGCCAATCCCGCGTGGTGCGTGGCAACAGTACAAAGGTTTTCCCAACGCCTCGGCAGTAGTTTAGCTATCACGGCAGTAAAAGGGTTGGGCCTGCCGCATTACCTTCATATACACGTCATACTTCAAGTTGCATGTGCGTTGGCTGCACTCGTTTACCCGAATCACTTACCTGAGTAAGCTCATCGGGATTCACTCACTAGCCGCCTTCCTGCAACTCGAATTATTTAGGGTATAAAGACAATGACACAGGAAGGATGGCAAATGAAAACGCGTAAAATTGGGCTGGCCAATTATTTGGCTTACGGCTCTGGTGATTTTCTCGGTGCGGGGACCACGGCGCTAACGGCGGCGTGGCTGCTCTATTTTTACACCACGTTTTGTGGGTTGACGCCCATTGAAGCCACGTTTATTTTTGCGATGGCCAGGGTTTTGGACGCTGTCGTCAGCCCGTTGATGGGGTTCCTGACAGACAACTTTGGTTCAACCCGGTTGGGTAAACGCTTTGGTCGCCGTAAATTTTTTATTTTGCTGGGTATTCCTTGTGTTTTCAGCTACAGCTTCATGTGGGTGGGCGACATGGGATACTGGTACTATCTGCTGACCTACCTGGTGTTTGACGTGGTCTACACCATGATTCTGGTACCCTATGAAACGTTGGTACCGGAAATGACCGATGATTTTAAACAGAAAACCAAATTCTCTGGTGCGCGTATCGCGCTGGCGCAGCTTTCTGCCATTCTGGCGGCTTTCCTGCCTGGTATCCTGCTCAGCCACTTTGGCAAAGACAACGCCATATCCTTCTTCTACTCGAGCTTGGTGTTCTCAGTGATCTGTGCCACGGTGCTGACGCTGGTGTACTTCTTCACCTGGGAACGGTCGCGCGAAGAGATGTCGGCAGCATCCCTTCAGGCAGAAAAGGAACGCCAGTCGCTGACACTCCGGCAAAGCCTGAAACGTCTGAGCGTCGAACTCTCTTCCACACTGCGTATTCGCATTTTCCGTCAACATTTGGGCATGTACCTTGGCGGCTACATTGCGCAGGATGTGTTTAATGCCGTGTTCACGTACTACGTGGTGTTTGTGCTGATGCAAAGCCCCACGGTAGCTTCCAACCTGATGGGCACCATGGCTATCCTGCAATTCCTGGCGGTGATTGGCATGATCCCGCTGTGTATCCGCTTTGGGCCAGCACCTTCCTACCGTCTGGTGGTTTGCTTGTTCGGCCTGGCGGCGATGTCTTACGGCGTACTCTACTACAGCGGCCTTCACGACGTCTTCGCTCTGTTGTTGCTGATCTCTGCGTTGGCGGGGTTGGGCCGTGGTGGGATCAACTATGTGCCGTGGAATACCTACACCTACATTGCCGATGTGGATGAAGTGATCACCGCGCAACGTCGTGAAGGGATCTTTGCTGGGATCATGACGCTGACCCGTAAAGCCTCCCAGGCAGGGGCAGTGATGTTGGTGGGCGTGGTGTTGCAACTTTCTGGGTTCGTTTCAGGGCAGAGCGTACAAGCACCGGGTGTGAGTCACACTATTCTGATGGTGCTCAGCGTAGGCACAGTCTGCGTGCTGGCATTAGGTTTTCTGGTCTCATTACGGTTTAAACTGAACTTGCAAACGCACCAGACCCTGCGTGAAGAAACGCTAAAAATGCGTGAAGCCGGACGTCCTGTGCCGGAACGCATTACGCCACAGGCGCGTCAGGTGGTGGAAATGCTCTCTGGCATGTCTTATGAATCGCTGTGGGGCAACAACAATATTGGTTACCTGAATCGCCATAAACAGCCAGCACATTCAGCAACTCAGGTCACTCAGCCTTAACTGCATTAACGAATTAATGATAAAAGTGGATGATAATCTATGACCGTATTCAGTGTTAAACATAGCCCTCTGCTGCGTCAGCCTGAGCACTTTATCTCTCGTGACGATCTCAAAGCGCTGATCTGCCGCATTACCGATAATCTGGTCAATATTAAGGATGAAACCGGTGAGTTTCTGCTGCGGTTAGATGATGGGCGTGTCATCGATACCAAGGGGTGGGCTGGATGGGAGTGGACGCACGGTATTGGTTTGTACGGCATTTACCAATATTACCAACAGACTGGCGATGACCAGATGCGCGCCATCATCGACGATTGGTTCGAGGCGCGTTTGGCTGAAGGCACTCCCACCAAAAACGTCAATACCGTATGCCCGTTCCTGACGCTTGCCTATCGCTACGAGGAGACGCGCGACGCCCGCTGGGTGCCTTATCTGGAACGTTGGGCGGAGTGGGTGATGTATGACATGCCACGTACGCAGAAAAACGGTTTGCAGCATATCGTTTATAACAGCGAAAACACCGATCAACTGTGGGATGACACCTTGATGATGAGTGTGTTGCCGCTGGCAAAAATCGGCAAGCTGCTTAATCGCCCCGAGTTTATTGAAGAAGCGACTTACCAGTTCTTACTACATGTACAGTATCTGATGGACAGACGGAGCGGCTTGTGGTTCCACGGTTGGACGTTTGAGGGTAAGCACAATTTCGCCGAAGCGCGTTGGGCACGGGGCAATAGCTGGCTGACGGTGGCGATCCCTGAGTTTATCGAACTGTTGGAACTGCCTGAAGGAAATGCAACGCGTCGATTCCTGCTGCAAGTGCTGGAAAGTCAAATTGAAGCGTTGGCGCAATATCAGGATGACAGCGGTCTGTGGCATACATTGCTGGATGATGCTAACTCTTATGTGGAAAGCTCTGCCACTGCCGGGTTTGCCTACGGCATTCTGAAAGCGGTGCGCAAACGCTACGTGGATAAGCGCTATGCCGATATGGCGGAAAAAGCGGTTCGCGGCGTTATTGCTAACATCAATCAGGAAGGTGAGCTGGTCAATGTGTCGTTTGGTACGGCGATGGGGCGCGATCTGGATTACTACCGCCAGATTCCGCTCACGTCCATGCCTTATGGGCAGGCAATGGCGATCTTATGCCTGTCTGAGTATCTGCGCATTTATTTGTAAGCGATAAGCGAATGGTTGCCCCGAGAAGCCATTACTTGCTTCGCGGGGCTTAATGCTATTTCAACCCGTTCAGGCTGTAATTTACCGGAATCCAACGATAACCGTTGGTGGTACCGTTGCGTTCCACACGCGTATTCACATGGCCGATGCCTGGAAACGGTAAGTGTGCGCCTGCCACCAGATACCCTCCATTCGCTGCTTGAGCAAACAGTGTTTCGCGTGTTTGGGTGGCCTGATCCATATCTGAATCGAAGCTGATGGTGGTTTCTGGGAGTGGCATTTGCACCGCTTCGGCGTGCACGACATCGCCCCATGCCAGCAGTTTCTTGCCGTCACTGACGATGCTATACGCGGTATGTCCCGGCGTGTGGCCTGGCGCAAACACCGGCGTAATGCCCGGCAGCAATGGGGCATCCCCGCTGAAGGTTTTCACTTTATTTGCAGCCGCCAGGATCTTAAAGACGTCCTGAACCCGTTGGAAGGCGGGCTTGCGTTCAGGGGCGGCTTGCGCCAAATGCTGCGGATCCAACCAGAAATCATACTCTTTTTGCGAAACGTAAATGACCGCATTCGGGTAGGAGAGCTTGCCATTTTGCACCAGACCGCCAAAATGGTCACCGTGCAGGTGCGTCATCAGGATAGTGTCTATCTGCTCGGGTCGATAGCCCGCCGCCAATAGGTTTTTCTGTACTTTTCCGACGTTGCTGTTTGCCTGCGTGCCGTTGCCGGTATCAATCAACACCAGATTTTTACCCGTGTTGACAAGAAACGCATTGATGGAAGTTTCAACACTGGGAGGTAACGATTTCTCCGCCAACAGTTGACGAATGGTGTTGGGATCGGTGCGCGCGAGCAGTTTGTCCATCGGCATGGCGTTGGTGCCATCAGAAAGCGCAGTAATTTCATACTGACCCAGTAATTGCCGATAGTAACCAGGTTGGGTTTTGACCTGTGTTGTGGGTTCTGCCACTGCAACTTCAGGAAGGCCGAATGCAGTCATAGCCACCAAACACGCCGCTTTCAAAGGTTTCATCGTATCGTTCCTTGTCGTAAACACCGTGAAAAAGAAATGGGCAATCCCCTTGATTATTAACCGAACAGCAACATTTCTCAAATATTGTCAACGCCTATCGTAGCGTTATATTGCCTCTTCTATCTAGCGCTATCTCCCTATATGGCATTTGGCGCACCGCAGGCAATCTGCGATAATGCTGGTTTTCCTGCCTCTCTGGCTGGCCCCCGATTACTGAACCCTAGGATGTTATGCTGTACCCCATAAATGAGATGTTTCAAACCCTGCAAGGCGAGGGCTTTTTTACCGGAGTTCCGGCGATTTTTGTACGCCTGCAAGGGTGTCCGGTGGGGTGCAGTTGGTGCGATACCAAACATACCTGGGATAAGCTTGCTGAACGTGAGACTTCGCTGGAGAATATTTTGGTAAAGACTCAGGAGAGCGATGCTTGGGCACCTGCCAGTCCTGAGGCGATTTTGTCGCGCATCCAGCAGGAGGGGTATAGCGCCCAGCATGTTGTGATCACTGGGGGCGAGCCTTGTATCCACGATTTGACGCCGTTGACAAACTATCTCGAGCAAAACGGCTACCGTTGCCAGATAGAAACCAGCGGTACGCACGAAGTGCGTTGTTCTCCACAGACCTGGGTCACGGTATCACCCAAAGTGAATATGCGTGGTGGTATGGTGGTTCTCGATCAGGCGCTCCAGCGCGCTGATGAAATCAAGCATCCAGTGGCGCGGGAGAAAGACATTGACGCGCTGGATGCCCTGCTGGCGCGTTTGCAGGATGATAAAGCGCGTATCATTGCTTTACAGCCCATCAGCCAGAAAGATGCGGCGACCAAGCTCTGTATCGAAACCTGTATCGCCCGTAATTGGCGTCTGTCGATGCAGACGCACAAGTATTTGAATATCGCCTAATTATTTATGCGTCGCGCGATATTTTTCATGCGCGGCCGCAATAATCGCCTTGGCGGCAGCGGCATCTTCCGTTCCTTTTAATTCCACGACTTTACGCCCTTCGGGTAGCTGTTTATACACTCGAAAAAAGGCTTCCAAACGCTGTTGCTCAATCTGCGGCAGATCGCTGAAGGACTTGACGTTGTCGTACGTTGGGTCAATTTTGCTGGTTGGGACGGCGATAATTTTGTCATCCTGTTCACCGGCATCCACCATTTTAAGTATACCGATGGGGCGCAGTTTGATGAGTGTTCCTGGGTGCAACGGTGTGCGAGTGTAGAAAATAACATCCAGCGGATCGTTATCTCCGCCCAGTGATTGCGTCAGTGAACCGTAGTTTGCTGGATACACTACCGGCATGGATTGGAAACGGTCAGCAATAATGAAGCCGGTATCGGCGTCTGTTTCATATTTGATATTGCTGCCTGCGGGAATTTCAGTCACCGCATAGATTTCATCAGGGGCATTTTTGGGCTGAGGGAAATCGAGGATATTTATGGGGGCGGCAGATACGGACAGCGTGAAGAAAGCAAACAGAGCAGTCAATTTGCGCAAGGTGCAGAACATGGTAAAGCCTCTTGTTGTACCTGGAGAGCCTTTACCATAAAAAAGACATGTGACGGGAAGATTAAATCAATGTGGTGACATCATTCCCCGCGATAAACGCAGCCCGCGGTGCAGGTTTCTTTCACCATTACGGCGCTCAGTAGGGGCAGTGTCGGTTTTAGCTGCTGCCAGATCCAGTGCGCCAGTACTTCGCTGGTGGGGTTTTCCAATCCGGTGATTTCATTGAGATAGTGGTGATCCAACTGCTGCCAGACAGGGTTGAATACGGCTTTCAAGTCTGCGAAGTCCATAACCCAGCCCGTGTGCGGGTCGACTTCACCGGTGATTTCCAGTCTCACCATAAAGGAATGCCCGTGCAAACGACCACATTTGTGCCCTTCCGGCACGTGCGGCAGATGGTGGGCGGCTTCAAACTGAAAATCTTTAAATAGTGTAGTGACCATAACAACGTTCCTGAAGGGATAACCGAGCGTAAACAAAAGCCGTCGCATACTACCGGAAAGTCGTCCTTGAAGCACGTTTGGTTGAAGAATAATCTGACGAGTGGGGTATTCACCGGTGTGGCAACCTATAACGTTTTAAGCGTTAAGGGTTATCAGAAAAACCATTTAGGCATTTTGGTTATTAAATATTGCCATCGCGTCTTTAATTGTTGCGTGCTGGATAGGTAACCTTATATTCCATACAACTTAAGATTGCATAAATATCGCTTTATACCCGCCATATTTCGCGTTGTAGGTACGTCGGCTACCTCGCTCACTTCGGTTACTTACTCGTGTAAGTTCCCGAGGATTGATGAACCTTACTTATGAGGTTCACTCTGTGGGCCAGCGCTTGGCGCTTTCCTCTAACATGAATTATTTAGGGTATGTCGCGGGACGACATACAAGGACACTGAAATTACGATGACCACTCCGGTTTCGTTGCTGCCGCTTAGTGCCGAGCAGCTCGCGCGTTTGCAGAGCGCCACAGGAGATTTTTCTCCAGCGCAGTTGGCCTGGCTGTCAGGCTATTTTTGGGGCGTCGTGCAGGGCAATGGGGCTCAGGGTGGTACCGTGTCAGCCGTCTCGCTTACCGCCAGTGCTGCTGCGCCTGCTCAAAGCATCACGCTTATATCCGCATCGCAAACGGGCAATGCTCGCCGGGTCGCTGAACAGCTGCGCGACGATCTGCTGGCTGCCAAGCTTGCTGTTACGTTGGTGAATGCAGGTGATTATAAATTTAAGCAAATCGCTCAGGAAACGCTGTTGCTGGTGGTGACCTCTACGCAAGGGGAGGGGGAACCGCCAGAAGAGGCTGTGGCGCTGCATAAATTCCTGTTCTCTAAAAAAGCCCCGGCGCTAAAAGCGACGTCGTTTGCCGTGTTCGGTTTAGGGGATACCTCTTACGAATTCTTTTGCAAAGCCGGTAAAGATGTCGATAGTCGCCTGGCCGAACTGGGGGCAGAGCGTCTGCTCGATCGCGTTGATGCCGATGTTGATTACCAAGCAGCCGCTGAGCAGTGGCGTCGCCAGATTGTCGATATCCTTCAGGCGCGTGTCCCCGCACAAGGCGCGGTGGTTGTTCAAGCGAGTGCCAGCGGAACGCGGGATGAAATTTCCAGCAGTCCTTACAGCAAAACGGCGCCTTATGCGGCAAGTTTCTCTGTTAATCAGAAAATCACGGGGCGCGCGTCCGACAAGGATGTACGCCATATCGAGATCGATCTTGGGGATTCCGGCCTGCGCTATCAGCCAGGCGATGCGCTTGGCGTGTGGTATCAAAACGATCCCGCGCTGGTGCAGGAGTTGCTGGAACTGCTGTGGTTGAAAGGAGATGAACCTGTGACTGTGGCGGGAGAGACACAGCCTTTATCACAGGCGCTGCAGCGCCATTTCGAGCTGACACAAAACACTGCACCGCTGGTAGAGAAGTATGCCGTGTTGTCGCGTAATGAGACGTTGCTGGCGTTAGTGGCAGAAAAACCTGAGTTGCAACAGTTCGCGCAACGCACACCGCTGGTGGATATGGTGCGTCAAGCGCCCACAGAACTTACGCCAGAGCAATTGATCGGTTGGCTGCGCCCGCTGACACCTCGCCTTTATTCTATCGCCTCTTCTCAGGCTGAAGTTGAAAGTGAGGTGCATATTACCGTTGGCGTCGTGCGCTATGACTATGAAGGGCGTGCGCGATCCGGTGGTGCATCAGGATATTTGGCGGACCGTCTGAATGAAGATGATGAGATTCAGGTTTTTATTGAACACAACGATCACTTCCGCTTACCCGCCGATCCTGCTACGCCCGTCATCATGATCGGGCCTGGCACTGGCATTGCGCCGTTTCGTGCCTTTATGCAACAGCGTGAAGCGGACGGTGCAGAAGGAAAAAACTGGCTGTTTTTCGGTAACCCACACTTTACCGAAGATTTTCTCTATCAGGTGGAATGGCAGCGCTATGTGAAAGACGGGTTGCTGACCCACATCGATCTTGCCTGGTCACGCGATCAGGCACACAAGATCTATGTGCAGGACAAACTGCGCGAGAAAGGCGAACAGGTGTGGCGCTGGATCCAAGACGGCGCTCATCTTTACGTGTGTGGAGATGCCAACCGTATGGCGAAAGATGTGGAACAGGCTCTGTTGGATATCATTGTTGCCCACGGTGGTCTGGATGCAGAACAGGCCGATGAATTTTTAAGCGAACTGCGCCTTGAGCGCCGTTATCAGCGCGATGTGTACTAGCGAGACCAATATCCATGAGCGAAAAATTACCAATTGATGAAAGATATCCCGGCCCTTTGGTGGTGGAAGGGAAACTCGCTGATGCGGAGCGCCTGAAGCGGGAAAGTAACTATTTGCGCGGCACCATTGCTCAGGATTTGCAGGAAGGGCTGACGGGCGGTTTTAACGGCGATAACTTTTTGCTGATCCGTTTTCATGGGATGTATCAGCAGGATGATCGCGATATTCGCGCTGAGCGTGCCGAGCAAAAACTGGAACCGCGCCATGCCATGATGTTGCGCTGCCGTTTGCCCGGTGGCGTTATGACGCCGGAACAGTGGTTAGGGATTGATAAATTTGCCGCCGAGAGCACGCTCTATGGCAGTATTCGTATTACCAACCGCCAAACGTTCCAGTTTCACGGTATCCTGAAGCCGAACGTGAAACCGGCGCATCAACTGCTGAACCATCTGGGGCTGGATGCGCTGGCGACAGCCAACGATGTGAACCGTAACGTGCTTTGTACGTCTAATCCGGTGGAATCAGAGTTGCATCAGCAAGCGTATGACTGGGCGAAGAAAATTTCCGAGCATCTGTTGCCGCGTACACGGGCCTACGCTGAGATCTGGTTGGATCAGGAGAAGGTTGCTACTACCGATGAGGAGCCGATTCTCGGGGCGACTTATTTGCCGCGCAAGTTCAAAACCACGGTAGTGATCCCGCCGCAAAACGATGTCGATCTGCATGCCAACGATCTCAATTTTATTGCCATTGCAGATAATGGCCGTTTGGTTGGCTTCAATGTGTTGGTTGGCGGTGGTCTTTCTATCGCCCACGGCGATAAGGCAACCTATCCGCGTACTGCTAGTGAGCTGGGCTATATTCCGGTAGAGCATACGCTGGCCGTGGCTGAAGCGGTGGTGACCACGCAACGCGATTGGGGCAACCGCACCAACCGAAAAAATGCCAAAACCAAATATACGCTGGAGCGTGTCGGCGTTGATACCTTTAAACGCGAGGTGGAAAAACGCTCAGGGGTGATCTTTGAGTCTGTACGTCCTTATGAATTCACTGGCCGTGGCGATCGCATTGGTTGGGTGAAAGGCATCGATAATAAATGGCACCTGACGCTGTTTATTGAGAATGGCCGTATCCTTGATTATCCGGGCCGTCCGCTGAAAACCGGGTTGGCCGAAATTGCCAAAATCCACAAAGGGGATTTCCGTCTCACGGCGAACCAGAACCTGATTGTGGCAGGTGTCAGTACACGCAATAAAGCGAAGATTGAAGCGCTGGCGCGTGAATATGGCTTGATTGACGATAGCGTTACCGAGCAGCGTAAAAACTCCATGGCCTGTGTATCGTATCCAACCTGTCCGCTGGCGATGGCGGAAGCTGAGCGTTTCCTGCCGGAATTTGTTAGCGAAGTGGAAGGTATTATGCAGCGGCACGGCGTGGGCGATGAGCATATCGTGCTGCGCGTGACGGGGTGCCCGAACGGCTGTGGTCGTGCCCTGTTGGCGGAAATCGGTCTGGTCGGGAAAGCGATTGGACGCTATAACCTGCATTTGGGCGGGAATCGTGAAGGGACGCGTATTCCGCGTATGTACCGCGAAAATATCACGCAGGCTGAGATCCTGAGCGAACTGGACGGTCTGATTGGTCGTTGGGCACTGGAGCGCCAGCGTGATGAGGGTTTTGGTGATTTTGCCATCCGCAGCGGTATCATCAAGCCGGTGCTGGATCCGGCGCGCGATTTTTATGATTAAACGGGAGGCATGATGTCGGCATTCTCTCTTGAGGCGCTCAACGCGCTACCCAAACCGGAGCAGGTGCAAGCGCTGGCTGAAACCAATGCACAACTGGAAACGCTTTCTGCTGAAGAGCGTGTAGCCTGGGCGCTGGAACATTTGTCGGGAGAGTATGTGCTCTCTTCCAGCTTCGGTATTCAGGCGGCGGTCAGCCTGCATCTGGTCACGCAACTGCGTCCTGATATTCCCATTATCCTCACCGATACGGGTTACCTGTTCCCAGAAACCTACCAATTTATCGACGCGTTGGCCGAGCAGTTGAAACTCAATCTGAAGGTCTTCCGTGCCGAGCACTCCCCAGCCTGGCAGGAGGCGCGCTATGGCAAGCTGTGGGAACAGGGCGTTGAGGGCATTGAACGCTACAATCAGATAAACAAAGTAGAACCGATGAACCGTGGGCTGAGTGAGCTGCAAGCACAAACCTGGTTCGCCGGATTGCGGCGTGAACAGTCTGGCAGTCGTGGAGAGCTGCCGGTACTGGCTATCCAACGCGGAGTCTTCAAGGTCCTGCCAATTATCGATTGGGATAATCGACAAGTGTATCAATACCTCAAGCAGCACGGTTTGTCCTACCATCCGCTGTGGGATCAAGGCTATTTATCCGTAGGTGATACACACACTACCCGCAAATGGGAGCCAGGAATGAGCGAAGAAGAAACGCGTTTCTTTGGTTTGAAGCGGGAATGTGGGTTACACGAGGGGTGAGTGACATCCTCCCACCTTTGTCATTCCCGCGAAGGCGCTGAGAAATCCCCAGAAAAATGACGTAAAAAGACATTGTTCTAATTCATTGAATTACTTGACGTTATGTCGCGTAAAAAATAACGCTGAGGAGAACGAGACCCCAGGGGGAGCGGCAGGACGCCGCGAAAGTCAGCGCAGCGTCTGACAAAAATGCCGGGAGCATTTTTGAACGCTGTTAACAGCGGCCCCGTAGGGGCGAGTCTCATGGATGAGA
>JADMXW010000020.1 GCA_015548865.1 Serratia marcescens
CTCTGAATCACGTTCCACTTTTTAGGGGTGGCGTCGGTATAAACGAGCATCCCTTTTACAGCATTATTGAGTATCTCCTGGTTATCAGTATAAAAACCATTTTCAGTAAAACTCAGAACGGACGAAGGTACTTGATATGGCTCTTCAATTGACGAAACAATATCGCCATATGCTCCCACTTTATCGGGTGAGCCATATGATGCGAGCTGAAGGTTATTTGATACCCCTGTTACTTGTGTATTCCAGCCATTGGCCTTTTCATCACCCGCGCGGAAAGATAGAACGGTCGCATTACGGCGCAAACCAAATAGCTTTTTGGTGAGCCCGAAATGACCACGATAAAGGGTTTCAACATCTTTTCCCTTAAAAGTGTATAGCGTTGTATCACCAGCGCCATCCCATCCAGCAGTCGTCGGATACCCCAGGCCAATATCAGAACGGCCTGCTATACGCTTAAGCACCTCCGATACCACTGTTTCCATGAAACCAGATAACTCAGCACCCGTTGATCCCGCCAACTGCACCAGCACATCCGCTGCCGAACCTGACGCAGGCACCATAACCGTGGGATTACCCGCACTATCAAACGCTGGCACTTTATTCGCGCGCTGGGCGGCGTTCGGTAGCGCGGGAATATCAGAATCAGAAACACGCAGGGTTTTGGCGCGTAAGGCGTAATCCTGCGATTGTGTCCATTTTTTCGTTGCCGCGTCCTGGTCGTTTACCGGATCGGAAAGATTTGCTATGCGGTGGTTCTTGGCATTGAACGGGCCGCCAAACACGGGCCGTAATAGCGCAACCCCGAGCGAAACAAAGCTTTGCTTGATAGCCATCCACAGGCGGTCAAAATCGAGGTTAACGGTATCCGCCAGCAGGTCGCCATTGTCCTGATATTCTGTTAAACGCACCGGCGCAACCACGCGCTCAAGCATGACGATGACGTCATTTGCCGGGGGAGTTAAAAACGTAACTTCACCGCCGTTAACGTTGCCAATCCCTGTCACGGTAAACCCTGTAGAAACCGCTTCACCATCCAGTGACACGGTTAAATCGTCTACATCGATAAGATAGAATTCATAGGGGAAAACGGTTGTTACGCCGTTTGCCGTGTAGACGTTGAAGGGATTCTGATCGGGGACTGCCATACATTCACCTTAATGGTCAGTATCGACCATGATTTCACCATCGTATGGTTGCCAATTCTCCCGACTGGTGGCGTTCGGTTTCCCGACCAATTTACCGATACGTACCGGCGTTTGACCGATTGCCCCCGCGCCTGAGTCGATATAGTCATCAGGCTGATCGGCAACGGCTGGATTGAAATCACGCATCTGGTCATACATGGGGCCGTCCAGCACATCGCTGTGAGCCCACAAAAAGCGGGAGGAAAGCGGAGCCTCGAACGCATCGAGAATGCGTTTTTGTTTGTTGGTAACGCTAAATTCTTCCTGTACGCCGCACCCGGTACCCTTCAATGCCTGACGCAGCAGTTTTCCGGCAAAACTGCCGGGGCCGTTCACTTCCACCACCACGCGGGGGATCTGATACTTGAGCACCAGGTCACGAATCTGCACCACCTGGCCGCCAATGATTTTGTCGTTATCATCGAACTCGGCCAGATCTCCTGTTAGCGCCTGGCACACCTGCCAATACAAATGCCCGCGCGCATCGGTCAACATCAACGAAAAGGCGCTGGCGTCTGCCTTAACTTTTCCGGTGGCCACATCCCACCAGGCAACCGCGCCAACGATCTGCACACCACCCAGCCACATAGAGCAACCGCCATTGGCATAGCGGATTTCAGGGTGCACAGCGTATTCACGAATGCGATCAGGATTGAGCCGCACATCACCCACCGGCTTACTGTGTAGCTGATACTGGCTATCCCATTCGTTGATGGTGCGCGTTTCGCGGCGGCGGCGTAGCATTTCGTCACGGGTAAAACGTTCCGGCCACTCGCACCCGGCGTAACAGTCGATCAGCATGTCGGGCGCTTCGGCAAAAACAATACCGTCAGCGCTTAACAGATAATCGGTACCCTCCACCAGCAGCCGCGCCCCGTGGTAAATCCCGGCAAAAACAAATTCCGGCCGGAACGGTAAAGCGTATTCCTTGTGCCTGGCGTCCTTTTCCTCGATGCGGTATTCATGGTGAAACAGCTTGATGGTAAGACAGTCAGCGCCCAATTTTTCCACCTCGTCATAAAGGCTGTCATGGGTGTGCGGAGTACCGATATACAGCTTGCGCCCGCCCGGTACCAAAATGTGAGTTTGCTCCCCGAGCCGGTACCGCAATTTTTCGCGCGCTTCCGGCGTCTGGATATTTCGCGGGACTTCCACGTCATCGTTTTGGCACTCGTCAGCGCGGGCAGAGGTGACGTTAGAAAGAATGCCCTTGGCGTACATGCTGGCGTTTCGCATATCCAGCGCACCATTTACCCACCATTGTTCGACGGTGCCTTGTCCGTCCGGCAGCATGCCGCGCGTCAGCGGGTGATTGCGTAAAACGTTCTGCGTATCGCGGCTGGTTTTATACGCGGTACCATCGGATTCAGACTGGTGCAAAATACGGTAGGTGTGGTCGCGGTAATACCGCCAGGCGTTATACACGGCGAGGATGGTGGATTTACCAAAGCCACGAAAGCAGCGGAGCACCGCCAAATCGCCGCGATGCTCCAGCCAGTTAACGGCGCGGTAATGACATTCCGGCACCTCCCACTTCATGCGCTCCGCCCACATGATGAAGAAGGCGACAAAGGAAATCATTTTTTCCCTTTCTGTAACCGCTCGATGATGGCCGCTGCTTCCCGTTCAGCCGCTGCAACCTTCTGCCCTAAACCAAAATCATCATCATCGTCACCTTCCGCTTTCGGGGTACCGCCGCGCGTATGGATACCGATAAGGGTATGCACCTTGGTTAACAGCGTCAGCGTGGCCGCCGCGTTCTTCTTGAACCAGTAGCGATCGCCACGCTCCTGTTTGGTGTGCTTGTCGATGGCTTTACCCGCGCCGGGCCAGTTATCGGGATCGGCTTCAATCAGCACGGTATCGGTGAGCTTGTCGCTCAGAACGGAAAGGCGGGTTTTGTAATCGTTGTGCATAAGAAAAAGCCCCATGATAAACATGAGGCTATGATGCTATGGGTGGGCGTTCGGTTTTCTGACTATCTTAAAAATCAAAAGTTAGTCGCTTTACAGGGTTCCGCGTTTTTTCTTTGCGGCTAGCAAATGCTTGTATTAGTGGCGCGGCATCATCTTCATGAATCAATAGGTACCCCGCCCGCTGAGCGATCTCCATAAACGCGTCAATCGTGGCTACATGCGTATTGGAAGAAAGCATTTCATGACCAACCATTTCACCGTCGCGGAAATTAAGCAACAGCCGCCCATTTAGCGGCACCGTTTTTTGCTGATCATCATTTAGGAGCAAGCAGTGGATGTACTCAATCGCATCAAGCATCTGTGACTGGTTGAGTTGCTCTATCCGGTTAACGCCAAACCGATGATGAATCAAGCTGTAGGCATCTGGGTACATCATCCCCTTTTTACCCACCAGCAAATTCACCGCATCACGCAACGGCGTACGGCTATACGTGGTTGTTGGGGTATCACCCTGTCGTTGATTGAAATAACAATCTTCAAGCTTTTCGAAAACGTCCCACGCCTGATCGGTTTCAAGCATCTTAGCGTGCCGTGCTGCCCCGCGTTCCGTCCAGAGGATAAGAGCGCGAACATTGCGAGCGATTTTCACAGAGTTACTTTGAGTAACCCTGTGCTTTAGCTCTCGCAACTCCGCACCTTCTATTTTGAAATAGTGCTTTCCTTCAACAAACCGATCCGAATTGCGCGAATGATTAACTTTGATGTTATTCGCTTCTGTGCCGTAGAGGGTAGCCAACAATTCGGTTGTAACTACAGGCATATGCTTATAGGTGATCGGGGTGAGAGCTTCCACGCTGATTTGATTTGTCATGGCGGTTTCCTTTTGGCTTAAGGATCACCACCGTCGAGACCAATCTTGGGTGGTGAACTGGACGGGGTTGGTCTTGCCGGGAAACCACCGGTGAGCTTGTTAGCTCCCCCATCCAGCCCACCATAGAGATGTGCGTGATGCATGCGAAAAAAAACACGCTCGCGGCGTGTATCTGTCGCGGTTTCGAGGCGGGAGACCAATCCCGACAGCGGATTTTGCCGCTGTGTTGCGACTATACGATAACACTGCGTTGTAGGCAAGGTCTCAGCGCAGTTGCTGCGTCTTGGTAATCAGTCCAAAATTGGGCCGATTGAATCAAGCACCTTTTATCTTTTTCAGTAACCCCAAGCCAGTAGCGTACACAGTATAACAACTACCCCCTGCAGGGACTGGGTTTTGTACTGCATCCACAGCATTCCCCCTCTGACTAATATTCCAGAGAAAAAACCAGAGGCTAATGATACAACAATAAAAGCCAAAATAGTCCACCACCCCAGTGACATTGCAGCCCGCCAAATCAAAGCTATACATAACGGAATGTTAATGGCACCCAGAACAGCCGCTACTTGGCTTACAGACTGGTGTTTGGTTGTTTGTGCTAGCAACGTACTTACGAATATACCCACAAGTGCAGCGATTAAACCGAAATCGTCGAACATAACTATTCCTTTTTTGATAATCAATTCGTGTACTTAATCCAAGAGGTCAGAGTGCTTAGCCTCTGCATAGCTTTTCCCCAGGCTCCCCCAACAGTACGAATTTAGCGATTTTGTATACATCGCCACTTTTTTCTTACTTGATAGCCACTTATAAATGCAAAAAACAAGCATGGTTGTAATTATGTAAAAACCAAAAATTTTATTTTCCTGTGGGAAAACTGAGTAAATAAACAACCCCGAACCTATAATAATAGCTAAAACTTTACTCATTTCTTCCGTGCTCTTAATCCTTAATAACTCACGGTGAAACAATTTAGCTTGTTCTAATTCCATGAAACCCACCTATTTCATTTGCTCTTCAACGCTGTTAAGCATCGGGGCTATTATGTGTAAGTTTTGAAACGGTAACATTTTCCGTACGGCATGAATTTGCTTGTCTTCAAACTCTCCGTTAAGCACCCCATTGGCTATGGTGGCAGCATCACCACCAAGATCAAACGTTGGCCCAAGCATAGCACCGATTGCGTTACGACTCTGGAATCGAGATACAGGGGGTGCACCGAACATGGCTCCTAAACCGAAACGCCCGCCGCTTATGTTTTCCATAGTGTTAATTGGTTCAGATAACCAACCCAACATACCAGAGCGATCAATACCTTCTTTTACTAAGTTGTTAGGACTGTAATCTATATCTCGCCCAGACAACTTTTGTTTCATGGCATAAACCATAGAGCCAAGGGCAATAGTACCAAGCGCACCGAGATAGAACGACGCATCCCCCTGCTGGATGCCCGATACAAGCATACGGTTATGCGATGCAAAAATAAACGTTTTGAACTGAAGGATAATCTTGCCGGCCTCAGAACTCATCAACAGAGGCGTATCGCCTACGCCAGGAGTGACAATGGTTGAGTCGACATCTTTCAATATGGCAGACTGGAACGTCTCACGCACCACTCGATCATCCCACATATGGCTATGACCGGTTAACAGACCGTCCATGTCCTCGCCGTGGCGCGTGAACTGCTCACCGATTCGGCGCAACATACCTTCATCAATGCCTACCTGCGCCAGCTTGCGGATTTCTGCCTGCGGTATATTTTTTCCTGCGGAAGCCAGGCGCGCGTTATCCAGAATGCGCGACTGCACAACAAGACCAGTCCACGATTTAAGCGTACTGTTCCATTGGTTCATCAATGTCCAGTTACCGAATTTTTGCGTGCCCCAATTAAGCCCAAGTTCGAGCGCAGAGCGGCGACTATATGGATCAGTTAGATCGGCAATGGCCTTTGTTCTTGTTGAAAGAACGTAATCCAGCCCCACGGCCATTTCTCGCAAGTCTTTGGTGGCGATCCTCACCGCGTCCATATTTCTCAACATAGCCCCCATAGGTGCCAGTGATTTACTTAATCCGTGCTGCATTAAGGGACGCATCAAATCAGGCAGTGCCGATATCGTCATACCACCCAGCAAACGCAAGAAATTGACGTTGCGCGCCACGCGGCCAGCACGGACAAAGAAGCTACGCGGATCACGCGGAGCACCATAAGTTCCCAGCAGACGATCACGCATGGCCTCAATATCACGCAAATCATCTTCGCGCTGTTTCTCTAACTTGGCTCGTTCTTTTGGATTTTTGGCTTCACGGATCAGTTGCCCATATTCTTCACTAACTTGCCTGATTTGCTCACCCATATCCTTTCTGCCAAACTGAGCAGTAAGTTCAATCTCTGGCCCTACCTGGCGCAAATAGCTTTCCATTACATAGTTAACGTCTGATTCCAGAAAATCCGCTATACGCTCATCAGGGATCAGCAGGGTACGGCTTTTGGTGAAACCAGCACGCCCAACCAGCTTTTCAGGGAGTAGTTCAGCAGGAACCATGCCAGACGGCGCGCCAATTATTTTATTAACGATCTCGTCGGCGGCATCTTCTGCCTCTTCCCTACTCAATCCCTGCATTTCACGCAATGCACGCTCACGGCTGGAGTTTAGGCGAGTGGTTGAGTTGGCCCTCTTCTCCAATTGGCGCAATTGCCTACGGAACGATCGCGGGTTATCCAGTATTTCAAGGTGTCGTTGCAGCGCTGGAAGCTCTTCTTTTGCCCGTGCGATGTCGTCCAGTTTTGTGCGAAGGTCTGCCAGCCTTGCTGTTGAGCGCGTAGTTAGTCGCTCCGATCTGGATGTTGCGATAGTTCTTTCAACCTTCTGTATGGTTGCTAACGTTTCAGCTTCCTCACCAATAAGAGCGTGTCTGCGTCCAGTTTCATCCAGCAATTCAACACTACGGCCAGACCATGACTCAGCGGCGGCTATATCATCCGCCAGCGCTTTAGCCTGTGGCACTGCCTCATCTGCACGCTGTAGCCCGGCGTCAATTTTCTCGATGCGCTTGCCTGCTTTTTCCGCACCTTTGGCGCTGATGCCCTGCAACCAGTTAGCAATGCGCCCACGAAACTCCGTGCGATCACTAAGTATCTTGTCGAATTTATAGATACGAGGCAGGTAGCTTTGCGCCGTAACCACGTCAACATCCTCGGGCAGTATGCCGAGTTCCTGCATGCGGGATTTCGTGGTTTCAAATATTGGTCTTATCTGCGCCGCTGCCTGCGCCACCTCGGGTATATCGCTCTGATCACCCTTGCGCATCGCATCACCGATCGCCTCGTTGAACTCAACAAAATTGATGCGCTGTCTGCGACCAACGCGCTTGCTATAGGTCTGGTAAGCGTCCTTTGTTGACTCCATTTGCTTATACAGCAACGCGTCATACTGTTTGATCTTCGTCTCTGTGGCGACAAACGTCGCTAACCCTTCATCATTTTTGGCAAAGAAATAGTTATTCTCCGCCAGCATTTGGTTAATTTGTCGGGATGATTTGGCCGGTGACTGAGCCAAGCGGCCAGATGGGTTTACACTCAGTGTTTTGTTGATAAGGCCAACGCCTGCAAGTTGCTCCTGATCTAGCGTGGTGTTGAACACCTGAGCTGCGCCGACGCTTTGAGGTGAGTCCGTTCCGCGCAAATGGCTATCTATGCTACGCGCTACAGCTGTTCGCTGTGCTGGGCCAGCCAATAGTTGAGCTCCGGCGCCAAGAATGCCACCAACCATTGCATCGACAATAATATTAGTTGCGCTCTCCCCTGCTGTGCGAGTCTCCTGGGTATCCTGTAACACAGCCTCTGACGCCACACTGCCAGCAGCTGTTGCAGCAGCAAAACGCCCAGTGGTGGCAGTAATTGCCCCACCACGCATTACCGCACCGACTGGAATAAAAACGGAAGCGATATTGAGGGGATCTATCATACCCATGCTTATACTCGATATAACACCAGCCGCCCCCAAACCTGATTGATACTCTCGGTCTTGCCTCTGTCTATCAATACGGTGTTTTATTGCAGATGTTTCCTGTGGTGACTTAGAATTAATAAAAGAGTCTGCATAATCTTCATAGCCCTGAATTTCAATTGCTTCATTTTCGAACGGGTTGTATCCATCTATTGGTTCAAACTGACTAAATGGCGCACTGGCGATAAAGCTCCCCAATGTGTTATCAAGCCGAAAAGCAGATTGACGAGAGCGTATAACGCGCTGATCATCAGTAAATGGATTAATTGCATCTACTATTGATGGAGTTTCCATATAAAACTCCGCATCATCCGCCTGAGGTATTGTTTCAACTTCAGATGAAAGAATGCTATCAGGATCAAATTCGTATGTAGGCATATTATTCCCCCTTTTCTCTTTTTTGTTTTGCTTCTTCTACTTTGTCTTTTTGTATCTTTTGTTGTGCGTTGTATAGGGGGCTTGTTTGTTGATTAGGTTTAAAACGTACGGGTAATCCTTTATCTCCTAGATATGGATGTATATCATCATATCCTTGTGCATTAGGCTGACGAACCATAATTGCATAGCTTTGATCTCTAGCGGTTACTGCGTCTGATACAAGTATTAAATCAGTATCACCGCGAGCCCCTCCAAAAGATCTTGCTTTCAAGTCTCTCTTTTCTGTATTCCATTGACTTTCCAGCCAGTTAACCGCACCAGATACCTTGTACACAGCCTCTGGTGCAAACTTCATTATTTCAGGTGAGCCATTAATTGATGTAACTGCCCACTTATTTTTTATCTGCGCATTTGTTATAGCTTCTGCGCGACCCGCATCACCTCCACTGAGTGAGAAGTTAGCGTCATAGACAGCTCGATAGTCTCGTAAGTACTGCTGATTCGACTCCCCTGCACCTGTAACGCTCGGTGATCTAAAAAAACCAAATGGTGACAAAGAATTTATATTTTTCTGAGCCGCACTATCTCTGTTTTTGATGTAATCAACATCACGTAATTTTTTGCTTATCAGTTCCTTCATACCTGAACTTTGCTGATATGTTTGCGTATACGCTGATTCGACAGCCTTATCAGCTGGTATACCTGACGTCGTGTAATCATAAACAGACTTAAAAAATGCTGCGGTATCGGAGGGTATGGTGGAAATCGCAGCAGGGTTATTCTCAAACAACCCTCCGAACAGGTTAGCCATTGATACAGTGAGAGACGGATCCTTCGTGGCAGCCCCTGCGTTTAATATTGATACTACTTGGCTAGGTATGATTCCGGTACTTTTTACCACCCCAGATAACATATTGACGGTGTCAGTGTCATTGACGTTGAACTGTGGCATGTTCTTTTGAAACCAAATATCCATAGCAGCTTGGTTATTTTTATCTGTCGGATCTAGCCTAACCCCCTCTTTAATTGATGACTCCACACGCTGCATAACGGCAATCTGGTTTTGCTCGTTTTGATAACGCTGTAGCGCGCCCGTTCTGCGCTGAAGAGAGCGCCATTGATCGGCAGTGCCGCCGTTTTTTTCCAGTTCAGATTTCTGATTCAACACAAGATTTTCAAAAGCTTGTGGCCCTTCGAGTTTAGCTTTTTTAATCGCCAGTTCATCATTAAGAACTGTCTGCGCGTAAATTTCACTCTCTGTCCCTCTGGTAGATCGTGACAATGTTGCACGCATTTCATCCGTGGGTTCCATCCCACTATCAACAAGAGAGGCATACTCACTTACCTGACGAGACGCTAACGCTTCCCTTCTTGCAGCCTCAATCCTTGCTTGATTTTGCAATTGAACCTGCTGATTCTGTACTCGATTCCAAAGCTCCATTCTCTTGGCTGGATCAAGTTTATCCAGGTAAAAACCATCTTCACCAGTTAAATCCTTATTCAATTGCGCTAAAGCTGTGCCGTCCCTGTTCGCCTCCAAGAATCTTTGCTGGGCTTGGTTATACCAATTCTGATCAACCCAACCTTGGCGCACCTTCGCCCACTGAGCACCATAACCAATCCGCCCCTGTTCATCATATGCAGCAGACATGGCGTTGATTTTATCGATATCCGCGCCGGGGTAGTTTGTCAGTTTTGCAAGCTTATCCAGTCCACTATCGACCTGATCACGCGCTTCGATTTTCAGGGCTGCACGCGCGTAGCCCTGCGCCGTGGTGAGTCCGTCAGATTCGTAGCGTTTTAGCCCACCCTCGGCAACCTGTGTTTCTGCAATGCCCAGCCCTGAGAATTGCGGCTTTTCCAGCTTTCCCACCGCTTCGTGATAGACATTCTCTACCTGATCCGCACGCAGTGTGCCGTCCTCAACACCACGGCGTATCGATTCGTTAATGTCTTTCAGCTTGATTTGATAATCGAGCATCGAGTCGCCAGCTCGCGCGCGCACAACCGCGTTAACCTCTTGCTTTACATCATCTGCCAGCCCAGTCACGGCTTGCCCGATAGCGCCCGTTCCGCTCACATTGACGCGCGTTGGCTGAGGTGTGGGAACCGCGTTACCAAAATTACCCGTTGGGATACGCATTAATTAATCCCCATGTTGCCAAACATGTTGTTTGTTGATGCGCCGGTTTTGGCTGCTGGTTTATCTTGCGCAGTCTTCCAGCCTGAATAGGCTTTCGCGCCAGATGACAGTAACGAACTCCCCGCACTGATATAACCGGACGTGGCTGCATTGTTGCCGCTAATTCTGTCGGCCTGTGCTTGTGCCCGATAGCGAGAAGCAGTATTTTGCCCGTTTAAAACGGTCATTGTGGCGTCATATTCCGCATCGCCCACAATCCCAGACGTAATACGCAATGCGGTACCCGATCCCGTTTCAACACCTGAGGCGGCATAACCGGCGTTTGCCTGTGCTGCCTGTGCTGCACCCGCTTTTCGGATGCGTTCGGCCTCAACCCGTGCCGCTGATTTAGCAGCCTCCGCGTCGGCCTCTGCCTGGTCAGCCTGATAATCACCCATTTTCTTTTGCTGCACTCCGCTCGCCACCGCGCCACCAGCAGCAAGAACGGACGAGCCGATCAGCGCAATTTCAACACCAGTACACATAGTTAAACCTCCATCGAATACAGCAGGCCAGTACGTGCCAGCCCGAGACGTTGATACAGTTCACCCGTACGCTCTTCATGAATGCCCGTGGTGATACCCATACGGATTTCCCGCACGCCGTTTTCTTTTGCCCAGGCGATAAACGCCTTTACCAGTCGGTATCCGGCTGTAGCGCCGCGCCGTTCAGCGTCGATAAAAACGCCATATTCAAACGCCATGCGGTCGGTAGAAAACCACTGTTCAGCTATGCCGCCACCCATCCAGCCAATAATCTGCCCGTCGTGCTCCGCTACCAGCACCACGCCAAAGCAGGAATCAATAAGCTGCTCTGCCAGTGCGCGGCATTTATCAGCACTGAACGAAAAATTCCGGTACCGCGATTCCTGGTGCATGCGCATACCCAGCAGCACCAGCGCCGGAATATCCTCTTTTGTTGCAGGTCGAATCATGGTTAACCCCCGTTACTGGTGAAAGTGGTCATAACAGCCAGCAGGTGAAACGGCAGCGGCTGCAATTGCTGAATGAGTAATGTGTCTTCGCCTTTTTCCCAGCCGAGTTTCCCCCACGAGTGATCGCCGGTAAAAAGCGGTGCGGGCTGGTTAAGAATGCTGGGGCCAAAACGCCGAAAAGGGATGGTTTGCCCGTTGCAGGTTGCGCCGGTGGTGTCGAGAAAACGCATGGTCACCTCGCTGGTGCGCTTGCGGGCGTTCTGTACGGTGCCCTCGCTGGTGGAAACTTCCTGCGTCAGCGTTTCTATGGTGGTGTCGAAATGCAGCCCGATGGCGACGCTTTTCGCGGTGCGGGTCAACGTAACAGAGCCATCGGTTACTACCTGTGCGGGCATGACGTTACCGTCTGCGACGATATCAACGGTTTTTCCTTCGAGGTGGTTTAACCCGCCCCACGCTTTTGCACCGGCTTCACTGGTGCCGGTGACCGCCGCATCACTGCGTAAATCATCCACCAGCAATTCAACGTAGCGCACCGTCTCGCCGTTAATTTCACGCTTGACGATGGTATACACCGCATCGCCTGAATCGGTGGGGATTGACGATACCGATTCAAAAGCACCCTCGGTGACATGCCGCGACCAGGCGATCACGTCTTGCGCGCGGTCAAGCACCATTGAGCACATAGTGCCATCGGCACGGATCAGCCAGGCGATAGAATCCGGCTGCTGCTGGTAGGCCATTTCCACGATGCCCGATTCAGTGATGTGCTCAGACAGCACGGACAGGTCATTGGCGGAATAGGCGACGTAACTGTCGGGGTCATAAGCGACCGCAAACAGTTTGCGGCCTGCGCGCTGGATGAAAAGGATTTCGGTACCGACACGCACCGGGCGAATATTATTGCAGCCGTAAGGACTGGGATTTTTTACAGAAATATTTGTCGGTGTGATTGCCGCATCCGAGCCGCCGGTTAACGTGAACTCGCCGCCGTAGGTCAGCGCAATAAGCGTGTTCATCTGCGCCAGATGCACAATCGGGTTTAACTGGTCAGAGGAAACTGTAAACGACATGGCGTCGTCGTCCTCGTCGCCCAGCTCGAAAGACAGGTAAGAGCCGGTTTCACTGAACCACACCGTTTGCGGGTACTCAGGAGAGCCCGCCAGTACCAGCCGTTGCTGGTAGAACGTCACGGCACCCGGATAGCCCAACTCTTCCGACCAGACGCTATCCTCGCGCGTCCATGCCCCCGGTGATGCTGCCTGCGTAGCGGAAAGATCGGAACGAATAACGCCCACGGCTTCCTGTGCGTTGGTGATGGTGTTGATCAGCACCAGACCGCTATTGATTCGCACGTACGAGCCCGCATCCTCGGCAACCCAACCAGTGCCGGTAAAGCTCGTTTCTGCCTCATCATCCCATAGCGTCAGCGTGATAGCCGAGCCGACAAATTCTTTTACCGATGGCTTGCACCATTTTTCCGGCGTGTCGCGGATTTCATCAAATGGCATCACCACGAAATCAGCAGCGGCCAGCGTCCAGTCTGTTTGCGCCTGGCGCTGTAACCGTTGCGGCGGGATATCCTGGTGAACCAAAAACATCGTGTCGGCACTCTGCACGAATTTCACTTCGGGCAGCATGCTTTCAGTGAACGGGCTTTCGATTTCATAAGGGGTTAAATCGTCTTTAACCACCTGCGCACCGTTCTGGAAAAAGCGTACATAGCCGTCGCCAAATTCCAGTTCGTACGCCTGAGAGCGGTTAAACACGAAAGGGATCAGGCGGGATTTTTTATCGGCGTATTTCGTGGCCGCAACAAAACGTGTACCGGGGCGACGCTTAACGCCACCGTGAACCACGCATACCGCGTTCTCTACCTGTTTTGCACCATTGGCATAACGCGCAATATCCACACGCCCCATTAAGCGCGGGGAAATCTCGCCAGCGGTAAAATTGGTTTTTATCAGGTTGGCGCGCATGGTTAAAACCTCGACGTGAGCAAAGGATAACCGCCAAGCTCTTCTGGTGGGTCTTCCTGCCCGTCAATGGCCTTGGCCTGACGCAGCAGATAGGCGGCTTCCTGCGTAAGCGCATCGCGCAGGCTGGCGGATGCCGTTACCGCATAGGCTATCTTTGCCGCCATAAACGCTTCTGCCAGCGCCACCAGCGCCGGATCCCACGTTGATTCATCATCGTTGCGGAAGATGTAGCGCAGTTTCAGCGCGTTGATATTGGCAAGAATTTTTCGCCCTTCCAGTTGGTACTGGATATCGTCTGACTCATCACCCACGGACAGAACGCGCAGTAAGTCACCCGGCAGCGGGAACTGATACGCAAAGCCAAAAACAGGCGCAGTACTGGAAGGGGAAAGCACCACGCGCTTAACGGCGCAGTTCCACGGATGCTTACGCAATAAATCTTCGCGTACGGTGGGATAAACGTTGGAGCACAGGCGCGCGCTGTCGGAGTCCTCTTTAAAATCATTAATGGGATTCTGACCGAGGATAAGCAGCGCGTTGGAACAGATAGAAACACTGGAAGCCATAGCGGTACCTTTAACAAAAAGGCCGGGGTTTTACCCCCGGCAATACCAGCGCGGCATTACGCTACAAAATCAATCGCAACCACTTTCTTCTCGTTGGCGCGACCTGCACCGTAAGAAGCATCCACGGAAATCTGGATGGTGTTGTTTTTGTCACGACGCGGGCCGATATCGACGTTATATTCAGCGCCGGTACCGAAATGCACGGCAGACTTCGCCCAGGCCACCGTGGTTTTAGTGGTCACGCCTTCCGCCGTTACCGAATCCAGCGCTTCATAAGCGATCCACTGGAAGCCCAGCCAGTTACCCGATACAGCACCTTCCTGCAACATCTTGACCGCCATAAAGTCGGCGCTGGTCAACGTGGTGTCGCCGAGGATTTGCGTCAGCATGTCAGCGTTGTAGGCGATAAAAAGCTGTTCGCCGTTCTGCTCGTCGCATTCATTGCGGCGAAACATCGCTTTAGCGGCAATCAGTTTGGCTTTGGTTGCCCCGGTACCACCCGCCACAATCTTTTGAGACGCAGGAAGTACAACGTTGGTGTAAGCGCCGTTGTTTTCCGTCTTGCGCGGTACCGCATCCAGCAATGCACGGTAAATCGTCGTATCCTTGCGGCGGTTGGCGGCGGCCAGCGTCAACTGCAGATACGGCCCCTGAGGGTCAGCAATCAGCTTGCGTAAGTCGCGTTTTTCAACGGGAACGAATACGCCGTAATCTGCCATCAGCGCATTACGGGTACCGGCTTCCGGCACATCCCATACCGTGTCACCGAAACGCGTAGTAATGGCGTTCATTTCGATGGTACCCATGTCGTTGATGGTGAACGACGCACCGGTGATCTGTCCGCGATCGTGTACTGCCGCCTGAAAGCGGGAATCTTTCTGTTGTGACGCAATCTCGAAAGAATCGTGGAACTGCGTTACAAAAGCGGCGGTGATCATATTTTTGTTGGCATCAAAAGCCATAATGCGCACTCCAATTCTGTTTCGCCTGTGGGGTGTCGGTTTCCCGGCCCAATACACCGACTGCTTGGCGCTTACAGACGGCGGGAAATCAGGTATCCGGCTACCACGCCGGGCTGGTGGAGTGATTTTGCAGAAGGTGTGCGTTCGGTTTCCCGACCAAATGAAAAAAGCCAGCGGTTAGGCTGGCTTGTTGTGACATGTCACAGCATTACGCTACAGGCGTATTACCATAGGTTTTCGCGTAGTACGCCCTGACACGCGCAGATACGCTTTCGTGATCGGCGTGTTTCGGATCCATGTACGCTTCTGACTTCATCAGATCACGGATGCTTTGCTGCTCTTCCAGATTGATATCACTGCCAGTTGGGGAGTCTTCCTGCATTTCTCCGCCGATTTTTGCCAGCATGCGAATTACCATCGGGTTGTTGCCGATTTCGTCAATGCGGCCTTTGTCGGATTCATCAGCCAGGGAATTAAACGCCCGGTACGCGAGCCCGATGTTTTTGTTAAATTCTGCATCGGTTTTCCATACTTCGCGTAGTACAGTGCCAGCCGCTTCCTGATCCAGTTGTGCGGCACCGCCAACCAGTTCCGGCGCACGCTGCATATACTCACCGAGCACAAAACTTAACTGGTCATTGGTCAGCCCCTTGGCGTGGGCAGATTTTAAAAAGCCCTGCATTTTCGGGTCGGCTTTGAACTCGTCCCAATTGAACCCTTCGGCGTCTACCTTAGGCGCATACTCATCAGCCGTTTTTGGCGGCGCGTCCCCGCTGCCAAGGCGCTTTTCCAAATGCGTATGCGCATCCGCCAGTTTGCGGGCAGAGCTTTCAATATTGAGGGTGCCGTCTTCGCCCATAACGCGGTATTTTTCCGGTAGCCAATCTGTCGCGCCCGGTTGCTGTGCTGCGCCAGTACCGAGCAAAGAGCCGCTACCTTCGCCACCAGGATTACCACCGCCGCCATTACCACCATCGCCACCCCCTGAGCCTTCGCCTTCACCAGCCTGATTCATGAACGGGAATTTAAGCTTCCACATCGTCGTTTACTCCGTCTGCTTCGTTAAGCCTGCGTAAAATGAAATCGAGCACATCACGTTGCCCGGCGTTAAAACATGTCTGGCGATCCCCTTCGGGGCCACCCTTGACGTACACGGCACCACCGAAACGCCGCGTTAACTCTTCCAGCACCTGCGGGCCACCTGGTGTTTCCTCAAAAAGGCGTTTGTAATCCTCAGGGCGAACGGGTTTGTTAATCATCGTGCGCCCCCTGCCATTTGCTGAACCAATGCGGTACCTGCTTCCTTACCTGCCGAGGTTGCCGCTTCCTGCCCTGCCTGCATCAGCATTTGCTGTTGTGCTGCCTGCTGTTGTGCCTGCCTGCGCTGGTCACGTAAACGGGCCACATCGTTAGCGCTGCGAATAACTTTCGCGGGAACGCCCAGCGCTTCGGACACCACGCGAGCCGCTGAATCGGTATCCAGTAAGTCGGTAACTTCAGGATCAATCTGTGCCAGTTGCGCGATATTGGCCCCAGCGCGCTCAATGGCGGTCACGTCCTCCAGCTTCTGCGCGCGAGCCAACGGGGAAATGTAGCGGACGTTGAAATTAGCCGAGTCCATGCCCTCAGGCGCAGCGGGGAAAATGCCTGCGCGGTATGCAATGCCGAAACAGCGCTGAACCAGTATTTGCAGGTATTCAGCCTGAAAGCGTCCGTACACCGGGCCAAGTAGTTGGCGGATGAGCGCGACACGCACATGCACCTCGGTTGCGGTCATGGCTGGGCCGTCTTGCGGCTGTAACTGATCGGCCATCAAAATTTTGCGGATTTGCGCGCGTAATTTTTCTTCTGAGGTGAAAGCAACGTTGAAATCTGCGCCTGTCAGCAACGGTTTCATGCTCTCCACGCTGTTGGCTACGATGATGCGGCGTGGCCCCACCTTGACGGTGCGCGGGTTTAATACGCCGTCGTCTTCCGCGATCCACATACCGGAAATAGCCAGGTCAGCGGCGGCTTTTTCCATGTGCTTAATTTCGTTTAGCTCTTTGCAGTCGGGCAGCGCGTCATAAACGGGGCCGACGCCGTAGGCACTGGCGGGGATCTTCATCCAGCGCGGAACGGCAACGGGAAATTCGTGATAGCCAGACTCGCGCGCCGTGCTTTTGCCCTGCACTTCGATGTGATACGACGCAAAGCGCATATTTTTAGCGAGGTGGGCATTTACCACATAGGTATCGCGCGGAAAAATCGCGTGAATAAAATCAAATTTCGCGTCAGGTTTTTTCTTTGCCTCATCGCGGATTTTCTCGCTGACGTTTTTGTCGCCAAATTCTTTTACTGCCTGCTCTGCGGTTAACTGGTAGCAACGATAAACGGTGTCAACGATGCCATCACGGCGAGACGATGAGACATAGCACTGCGATAGCGGCCACTGTTGGAAAGTAAAGCCGCCCTGCTCTTTGTCCTCATCGATGTAAAGCGCGAACCAGCCAGCAATAACCACATCCAAGCAGGATTCGTAGGCTTCCGCGTCAAAGTTGGCCGCGTGAATGTTTTCCCATATCAGCGTTGCGCAGGTAGATAGCCACGTTTTTTGCTCGTCGGTGAGGCTTTCGCTGTTTAGATCCATCCACTGCGCGTTAGCGGGCGTCATACCGGACATAAGAGCCGACGCAAGAATGCGCGTGCTGTCCGTCGCGGTACCGTCCAGTAACTGCGCCACCTTGGATTTAGCGCTGCTGGCGTCCAGAACATCGGAAGAAAAGCCAGCCCCACGCAACGGGTAGGTAAAATCAAAGCACTCGCGCCAGGTCGGTTCATTTGACTGGCGTAACGCTTTCAGTGAATCCGCACGACGGATAATTTTGCTGGCTGTTTCGTTGACCACGTTACGCCCCTAAGTTGGTTTTACCGCTGGCACCAGACGCAAGCAGTGACGTGCCGGAATCCGTTGCACCTTCTGAACCCGTGGCAAGCAGGGACGAGCCCTTTTTACGCTTGCGGCGTGCTGATGAATCAGCGTTTGCTGCCTTTGCGGCCGCGTCTGCTGCTGCGGCTGCTTCCGCTTCGGGATCGGATTGCACAATGTTGGGTGAGCCTCCACACATGGCTGTTTCTCCTTAGCTGGGAACGTGCCAGCCCTTGTCAGTCAACACGGGGGCTTTATGCTGCTTGCGCTGCCCGTCCTCGTTAATGACTGCGGTACTGGTGGTTTGCGTGGTGGCCTGTTTAACCAGGTCGATAAAATCAAGGTTATCCGTCAGCGGGTGGCCGATTTCGTCGGTAAAGCCATACGCTTCGAATTTAGTGATGATTTGAAATGCGGCGGCGTTCAGTCCAGAAAGCGCAACGTTGCGGGCTTCGATCCCGGTGCCTTCCGCACTCCCGCCCTGCTGCCCGCCCGTTTCAGTGATAACC
Source organism: Serratia marcescens (assembly GCA_015548865.1). Taxonomy (GTDB): domain Bacteria; phylum Pseudomonadota; class Gammaproteobacteria; order Enterobacterales; family Enterobacteriaceae; genus Symbiopectobacterium; species Symbiopectobacterium marcescens_A. The sequence continues at coordinate 18,397 of JADMXW010000020.1, forward strand.
GTTGCGCCAGCGGTGGCGGCATGCATTTGTTCAGGGGTGTTAGCGACGGAATTTAATAACAGCGCGTCGCCAGCGGCTTCTGTAGTGGTTTCGGCGCTCTGTCCGGGTACTTCGATTTGCTTCTTTGGTCGGCCCATCGGGATTACCTCCGTAGTGATGAGTCGCTATTTTTATTTCTCTGCGCGTTCGGTTTCCCGACCAAATAATTCATCCAGCGCGACCACGGAAAATAAATTGCTGGCGATAAACAATCATCGGCAGTCGGTCACGGCTCCGACTTGTGATCCGGCACCAGAATGCAACCAGGCTTTCGCCGTCGCCGTGTTTTGGTTCTGCGCCGCTTTTCCAACCGTGCACCGTGGATTTTGATACGCCCACTTCACTGGCGAGTTCATACAGCGTTACGCCGGTTCTGGTGATATCAGTGATCACCCGGAACCAATCGACACGGAAGGTGGCAACAAGCGGCATTTTTGGCCCCTTAAACGCGCGCGTGCGCGAGGGTGAAGAGAGGAAAAACAGCAATCCCGGATTTCGAAAAGCGCGGAAAACAGAATTTTGTTCTTTTCACTCGCGGAGCGACCCGGCATTTTTCAGCATTAAATTCTTTCTCTATGCACGGGATAAAATTCTGGTTCATTAAAATTTCCCCTCTTCGATTAGTACCGCTTGTGTTCTCATTACCCCTTCAGCGTGATAAAGCCGTGCTGTATCCGAATCAATGTGACGTGTGCGCCGGTCTACTTCGTCATGGCATGCACTACAGCCCCATGCGGCTTGTCGGTCATCGGGTTTTATTCCCATGCCACAGGTACCCGACATGCGGTAATGCGTTAGTACGGTGGTTTCTGGGTTGAAATTGCAGACACCAGGGATGCGGATCTGACAGTCGCGGCCTCTGGCCTCTTTTTTGAAGTCCGTCATGCAGCGAACTCCATAAGCTGGGCGGCGGCGTTCTCTGCGGATTGTTGAGTAGGAAAGGTTTTTGACAGGATGAATGTCCAGAGAACATCCAGTGTGGCTTTGTACAGGGCGTGGAATTCGATTTCGTCCATTTTTGCGAACGATATCGAGCGGGGCTCTTTGTGCAGGCTACCGTCTGGTAGCTCGTAAACTTCATAGTGGCCGGATTCGATAGTCACCCAGCGGCGGAATGCTTCGAATGATTTAACAGTGCTGATATTGGCGGCGCGTTTTTTGGCTACGCCATTCAGGTATTCATCAGCGGCGGCCTGTAATGCGTCTTCGCTTCCTGCAAAGTGAGCAAGAAAACGAACATAGCCGCGTATCAGTTTTTTTTCTGTCGGGGATATGGCCCCACCCGTCGGTTGCCAGTATTCGAAACCGAGATTAAGCAGTGAAAAAAACTTGCGGTGAAAAGCTGGGTTGCGTGCCTGGCGGAAATCCGCATAGACAACTGCCCCAACTTTAATCTTCTGAATAAAATCTTTTGAATCCGGCGTGGCGGGTATCAGTATTCCACCAGCGGATTTTGTAAATGAATACTGCGCCATCGTTCCCCCTGATAGCGCAGTAATTTGGGTTGCCGGGTGTTCAATCCGGCACTGTTAATTATAGTGCTTTTCCCCTGGGTTTTCAATCTTGTACCCTGCTGATTTTGCTATATCTATCAGCGCGTTAATTGTTGCTATGTGCTCGTCTTCCGCAATCATGCGGACACTGACAACACTTCCATGCTCTAAACGCATTGCCACTCTGCAATTCTCGGGGAGGTTTTTAATTAGGTATTCAATATCAACCACTTAAACCCCATTACGTCATAATAATTAAACTCCTCATGATTATTACATTAAAATACTGTATATAAAAACAGTATTTAGCTATTTGTTATGCGTAGCTTGATCTCATGCCATCCGTTTGTGTTCCAGCACTCAGAGTCACCCTGCATGCAGCACTCAGTAACGGGTAATGACTCGCCACACTTACCGCAACGTTGCCGACTGAGCGATTTAATCCGCTGGCGCGCTCTGGCATCATCCTGGCGGATCAGCAACTGGATATATTCGTCCATGTCGTAGGGCTCTTTACCCGGACGCCGTAACGCGCAATTGCGGCGCAGCATGTCCAGCTCCTGAGCATCTAGGTTAAGTTCAAACTTGGTTACGCCAGCCTCCCGCTGGCGCTCACGTTGGGCGGCTTTACGCTCTGCCGGGGATTTAGGCACGTTGTATTACCCTCACGATCAGACTAATAATTTCAGCGCGGTTCAGAAACATGAACACCATGCAAGAAATGGAAAAAATCAAAAAGATTAATGCCATGGCTACGTTAAAAATAAGATAGGTTCTGAGGATTTTCTCTATCCCCGATTGTGCTCGATTGAGGGCTTCGGTTGCCCGTTCTTTGGTATCTGTCATGTTGATTATTACCTAACCTTTTAAGATGAACGGGAATCAATATATTTATTCAGTATCATCGCCTTTCCTGTCAGATTGATCTGGAAAATGATGGATAAATAACCCGGCCCTTAATCCCCCAGCACCTTTATCTGAATTCCTCTTTTCGGGGGGTATTTGGTCAGCATGACTATCTCTACTTCCTGCACTGGCGGCGCGGCACGATGATATTCCGGCTTTTGCCCGATCCCATGCCTCATGGTCGCGGTCTGATATGCGTATGACCTCTTCCATCGCAGATAGGGACGCATCCGATATCATGTAAGGTTGAATTAATTTCACTGGGACAGGTTTACGGAATAACTCAACAACTGAATATCGTGGTTCGCCCTCTTCCAAATTGTCATTGAGGTTTGCAACCTGATCATTCATCAACCCCGCATCACCGACACAGCACTCATCAAAATATGGGTTGCCGTCTGGATCTACGATTCCGTGCATAAACGGTTTCTGCTTAATTGCCTCCTCCTGTTCAGAGCGTAATTGCTGATTTTCCTCCTGATAGTCTTTAGCCGTGCGGCGCAGCCGGTTAGCCAGCGCGGTGACTTCCTGCAAATCACTTTGCAGTTTGCAAAACGCGGCAATGGTACCGGCCTGAACGGAATCACTGCCGGGGATTTTCAGCGCTTGCCGGATGCTGTCCAGTTCCAGCGATTTAATACTGTTGGCCTCCGCCAGCATTTCCACGCGGTTGGCGATACCGTTTAAAACGTCGCGTTCTTCTTGCGTTTTGGTCATGTGTGCCGCTTCACGTACGGCGGCGATCATTCCTGCTGTTGATATGGTGGTCATGTGGTCTTGCCTCTTGATTCTCTGTATTCACGCCAGTAATTCAGGCGCGCCCTGAAATGCTCCCGGTACTTCTCATCAACCGTTTCGATCTCACGCACGATATTGGTTCGCGGAATGCGGCATTCAGACAGCATGCGCACCAGATAACAGGCGCGCAGATCGAGCCATTCCATATCGCGGTATTCTTGTGGCCACTCGCCGCGGTTGTGAGGTAGACCGGGCGGAAGGTAATCCGACTGCCCGGCCATGGGTTACGCCTCAATAGGTTTTATCGTATCGAGGAGTAACCGGGCGCGCGTCGGGCCACCGGAACGGCTACCGGAATCCTTGTAGTAACTCTCTCCAGTACCAGCTACCCAGGTTGTCGGCGTTTCACGCAATTTAACGGTGCGCTGCCCATCGGCACGAATAACCGTTCCGGTGTGGGTTTTGGCGTTGCGTGTGGTATCACGCTTGCGAGGGATTGGTGTTTTTTTGATTTTTGGCGCGATAACCTGAATCGGTACCGGCGGCAATACGAACGGTGCGCGTGATGCTGCGCGGGCATTCTGATTCATGCCCCAGATAATCAGCGCGGTATAATCGCAGCCATCGTCAATAACGTTTTCTTTGTTCGGAAAAATGATTTCAGTATCCATGGTTTGGTCTTGCCTTTTTGTTGGTTAAGCGCTGGTCAGGCGCGGTTAAAATGGGGCTTTCAGTTGCTGGTTTCTTACTGGTTTTGGTTTATGGGCCTCCCGTGTAATGCGTGTGGCTTCTTTGGCGACTTCATGGTCGGTGTCCAGAAAGTGGCCGTTCTTGAACTCCTGATAAACAACACCGTTTTCACCGAAACGGTTTTTACCCACAATCACCTCGGCGTAACGGGCTGCGGGGCTTTCTGGGTTATAAACCGCCTCGCGGTACAGAAGGATGATGCTGTCTGCGTCCTGTTCAATTGAGCCGGAATCCCTCAAATCCGACATGATCGGGCGACGGTTGCCCGCCGGACGTTCATCGACTTTTCGTGACAACTGGCTGAGTGCAAAACACGGCGTGTGCGTACGCATTGCCAGCGTTTTCAGGCTGCGTGATATGTGGCCTACTGCGAGATCGTTACGCTCTGCGGTTGGTTTTTTTATCAGGCCCAGATAATCAACCATCGTCATGCACAGATTTGGGTACCGGCGCTTGTGGGTTTCCGCAACCGCGCTGATCTGGTCAACGGTTAAATCAGTCGCGTCAACAATCCAGATGTCGCGATCTTTGAGTGTCCCGAGTGCGGCGTTAATGCGCGCCCAATCCTCGTCACACATTTCGATAGGCTTTCTCAGTTTCGACACGGGCAGATTGCCAGCGGCGGCCACTGAACGTTCAACCATCTGCTGTGATGACATTTCCATGCTGAAAATCAGCGCGCCACCGCCTTTTCGGGTAGCGCCCTCGACAACCTTAAGGGCGAACTCTGTTTTTCCCATACCGGGCCGCCCAGCGATAACTACGAGGTCTGTCGGGTTAAACCCGCCAGTGATGGAATCCAGTTCGGCGATCTCGCTCATCAGGTTGGGGGTGGCGATCGTTCCGTTCAGGCGCTTATCCAGCAGGTCAATGTAATCGTCAATCAAATCGCCCATGCGTACCGGCTGCACATTGCCCGTGTCAGAGGTCATGTCAATCAGGGCAGAAACGGCGGTCTGGATAACCTCGTCCCGTTGCTCCTGATTGCGGGCACCGCGTATGGCCTCAGCGCTGTCCTGTAGCAATTGCGCCATTTTTCCGCTGCGCCAGCGCTTCGCCAGTATGTTCGCAAAGCCTTTTAGGTTCGGCAGCGTTCCCGGCATGCGGGTAACGTCCATCAGCATCGGCAGGCTGTCAGCGCCCAGCGCTTCGGACACCAGCATGGTGTCGATCACGCCATGGCCCAGCGCCTGTTTTTTTATTTCCCGGTAGGTGTCCTGATAAAAACGCAGGCTAAACGCTTCTTCCGGTGTTACTGCGATCACGTCGAATGCGTCAGGCGATGCGCCACCACGCAACAAGCCACTGAGTACGCACGCTTCCAGTTCCTGCTGGTTCACAAACCACCTTCCCGCGTTTTCACCAACACGTCAGAGCGCAGCAGGTAATCAAATCCTGCCCGCCAGCCTCGAGTGTTATCACCGAAATAAAACGGGCTGGCCGTATCCGAAAACGTGGTGAAGTAGGCCCGTACCGCGTTAAGCGTTGGCTCGTTGAGTTCGGAAACGATCCGCTTGATGCCCCGTTTTCGTTTTTCGTTGAGTTGCTGAACCTGAGGTAAACGGTCGCCCAGAATGTCGTTGAACGCATCCGCTACGGCCTGATACTCGATTCGGGTTTTGCCGTTTTTGTTTTGAGAAGGATCGGCTTCCTCCCCCTGCTGGGGGTTAGGGGGTATATCTGTAGTAGTCTCTGTATGAAAGAATGTGGAATTTCCCGCATCTGGCTTGCTGGTTTTCCCCATCCTTGTATGTGGAATTTCCGCATCCTTGGATGTGACGCCAAGTAGCTGATATAAAACGGGTATATCAATCTTGTAAAACAGCTTGGCCGGAACGCCTTTTTTCTGCTCAAGCAACACGCCAAGGCTGCGTAATTTTTTACGTGCACCCTCTTGTTCGTAGCGCGTTAATCCGGTTTCGTCTTCCCACTCATCCTGAGTTTTATAAATCCATCCGTCTGCCGTTCGCATCGTCCAGTAAACCAACTGCGACAACATGAGCGCGCCAGTAATGCCGGTACCGATACGTACAAAACTGCGCTGGAAAGCTACCGGGCGATCTAACATCTGCAAAATATCCACGTCACACCCCCAGTGCTTCAGCGATTTGTCTGCATGCCGCCTGATACTGTTCAGGGGAGAGATCCAGTATTCTTAACGCTGCCTTGGATTTCTCGTACTGCTCCCACACGGACAGCGCAGCAGCCCTGCGGCCTTCAAAAATGGGCTCAACATCTGCAACGGTCGCAGGTGTCCCATTTACCCGGAAACCATTCCGGTAGGTGATTCGGTCGATTCTGGTAAGCATTGGTCTTGCCTCGTTAAGCGGTGGTCATCCGCATGTTTTTCTGCGATACGGCATGCATGGCCCCGCATGCCATTTCTATTCGCTGAGTCACGTCACGATCGTTTAGCATCACGGCAATAACGGCGGTCGAAAACTCACGAATTGCCACGGTTAGCAGGTATGTCGTGCCCGTTTCACCAAGCAGCCGGGCGCGGCGCTCTGCGGGTAGCACCGTGTGAAATATCGGTGCAAGTGCCTCGAGCTTTCGGTATGACGCCGCCGTATCAGCACGCAGCCAGCGAAATAACTGCTGCCTGTTGTTGTAAATGGCTTTCCAGTCAACAGCGCCATTGTGTTCAATCGGATAGAGACGGATCGCCGGATCACCGCCAATCTCAAAAAAGGCCCGAGTTACTTCAATCGCTACCGACTCCTGACCGGCATCAGCCGCCCATGCTTCGATCTCATCTTTCAATGCCTGAATGTTCATTGCGTCTCCTGTCGCAAGTTGATTATTGATAATCAGATTTTTGATTACGCTAGTTGTTAAGCTGCCATCTCATCAGGTAAGCCATCATCTACGTTTGGATAAAGGTCTGGTCTTAATTCATGCGGCGTGATCTGCCAGGTAAGAGCTTCTGATGTACGTAAAACCCACTCGGCAGGTACTCGACCTTTGAACCAAACACTGATCGTCTGAGGCCGCTTACCCAATCTTCGACCCAATTCGGACTGACTCATTTGGCAAAGTATTTTGTTTTGCAATTTTTTATCCATGCGGACTCCTTTGTTGTCCCTCTCATGATTACCAATAATATTTGTAAATGCAAATTATATTTGCAATGCCGCCTACAAATAAACCTTGTATCCTACAGCTATGAATAAAAAGAGTAGAAACATGGCCTTCGCCAGCAGATTGCAGCAATTGTTGAAAGATTTAGGCTGGTCACAGTCTGAAATGGCTCGTCGTGTCGGTGTGACAGCACAGTCTGTACAGGCGTGGTGTGGTGGAGTTACCCCCAGAAAAGATAAGCTTGATAAGCTGGCGGAAGTAACGGGGCATCCCGTTCATTGGTTTTTTATCTCTGGAGATCAGGAAGCCTCAGAAATTTCTTTCTTACCAGGCGTAAGTGGTAAACCAGTGACACCGCAAGAGCAAATCCTTTTACAGCTTTTCAATGAATTACCGGAAAGCGAAAAAAAGGAATTGATTCATACTCTTGAAGAGAAAAAACAACATTATGACCAGCTATTAAAAGAGCTATTGGAAGTTAAAAGCAAGAAAAATACAGGCTGATGGGGGCGACATGGGGTGGCTAGCTAATCGTTTCGACAAGTGGGCAGGCAATAAGCAGAATCAAGAAATTAATGACTTTGTTAACAGGCTAAAAGCCATGGATGGGGCTGAGATTGGGCTCATAGTGGCCACCGCCACTCATGTTCGTCATCTTCTTGAATTGGAAGGTCACATCATGATGGATCCCATTGTGTATTCTTCGTTGAACCCAGCATTCACCTTCTCTCTGAGCAAGACTGTAATTAGTCTCCAAAAAGAAAATAACTTAGCAATGTCCGCCGCTGTTATAGTCTGGGTGCACACCTTTCGCGCCGCCAGTAGAAGCGAAATTCGTCAGCAGGGTAGAGACATGTGGAGAGAGCTCGAACGAGGTTTCCCCTACGTCTTTGATGCAGTGATGGGATTTCATGAACTAACGGGAAATTATCTTGATTACACTGATGCAGAGTCATTCCCTATCGGCCTAACCCCAGATCCCCTATAGCCTTTAAAACCGTAAAAATCATGCCGGGCAATTGCCCGGTTTTTTTCTGCCCAGCGCCGACTTACAAATATTATTTTAAAATAAGCATTGACCACTACAAATTTTGATTGTAGATTTAACTACATCAACAGCACCCCTTACTTAGCAGTCGTAAGGCGCTGGTGAAGATCATCAACAAGTTCGATGTAGTCATCACAGACGGTGAACATGGCTGATGTGTTTTTTGATGCGACCCTTTGGATTATGCCGAGATTGGCTAGACCCCAAACGGTCGGATCAGAAAGAGGGAGTTCTACCACTCGATTGTTGCAGAACGCCATCAAGCAGATTTGTTCATCTACTGAGAGATTTTTAAAGGTTTTAATGTCGTGCTGCTTTTTAGCTTCAAGTTGAACGACATGTTTTTCATGTTCGAGTTTTTTTATCTTGCGGTAACGCCGCTCAGCCATGACCAGGCTGAAAAAAGAAAAAATGTTTCTCACCAGAGTATTGGCAACGTAGCTAAGGCAGACAAGAAGTAAGTAGTACATCCCGTAGTTGGGGAATATTTCTGGGTTACGAGTGTTGACCCACTCCTTAGCTGCATCTGGTGTGAAGACGATCATTGCTATGAAGATTATAAGCATATGAATCAGCTCTTTAAGCGTTATCCCTCTGAGAAAAAAACTCAGAAGCGCAGATGTCCATTCGGGCATATTCATTACTCACAATATTGGTAGGGGTGATGAATATGCTAACAAAGAACTCGCGGTAGGGGTACGGCGGGCAAGTGGCGCGAACTGGCGCTAAACACTCAAAAGCGAATACCAGTTCACTCTTTCAATGCGAGGCAAGACCAATACCAGCGCAGTAGTTTGGGTAACAGTTCTGACGGCGGGAAAGACCGCGCCAATACCAGGCAAGGCGGTCGTAAGTTCTGGGCCAGTTTGGGCAGTAAAGCGACGTCGGATAGCGTAACCGACCTGCAAGTGTTGCTGTGTGTAGTTTCGGCGGTGCGGTGTATTCCCAGCCAATCCGCCGCTTTTTAAGGATTCATGCGAAATTCAAATTTATCACCTTTGGTGATGGATTCGCTCAACCGAAAAAACAGTGCGGAGAATTTTAAATGTCTAATTTCTTAGAGTTTTTGAAAAAAAATAGCGTTAACCACATCGTGGATAATGATGGTTCAATTTTCGTTGATAATAGCCTGTCTCTACTGCGGCGTACTGATATCACCAGCCTGCCGGATAACCTGTCTGTCGGTGGCTCCCTCGACCTGGAAGGCACCGGCATCACCAGCCTGCCGGATAACCTGTCTGTCGGTGGCTACCTCGACCTGGAAGGCACCGGCATCACCAGCCTGCCGGATAACCTGTCTGTCGGTGGCTACCTCGACCTGGAAGGCACCGGCATCACCAGCCTGCCGGATAACCTGTCTGTCGGTGGCTACCTCGACCTGAGAGGCACCGGCATCACCAGCCTGCCGGATAACCTGTCTGTCGGTGGCTACCTCGACCTGGAAGGCACCGGCATCACCAGCCTGCCGGATAACCTGTCTGTCGGTGGCTACCTCGACCTGGAAGGCACCGGCATCAACAGCCTGCCGGATAACCTGTCTGTCGGTGGCTACCTCGACCTGAGAGGCACCGGCATCACCAGCCTGCCGGAAGGATTGACCTGCGACTCGCTTTATCTCGATCCGCAGCACTTTGATAACGTCGCCTATCGCGAGAATTGCGGTAATTCAAGCCGTACCATTTTCGCCGCCTGGGTGCAGGGTAATTTCCGGATCGCTGCTGGCTGTTTCTGGAACACGCTTGACGCATTTGAATCTGCCGTTGATGAAAGTTACTCCGGTTATGCGGCTGAAACATACAAGCAGGCTGCGCGTGATTGTGTTGCTGAGCTGACGGTGAAACTCAACCAGGCGCAATAACGCAAAAACCCGCCGAAGCGGGTTAGTACGCCCGGTTCTCCGACCAAAGATCACCGGGATGTAAGAGAGGGACCAACCTCCCTTACGAGGCAAGACCAATACCAACCTAAGCCGATACTGATCGGCGTGATTATACGAGGATCGCTATGAAAGCGCCAGAAATCACCGTGAAGTTATATATCCATTTCAACACCCATTTAGAAAAAGTCGAAGCTGTAGCGTGTGACATGTCACACCTTCAAGGCTGGATCCTTTTGGGTACCCACGATGTAACCATTCCCGTTCCGCCACACACCCCTATCGATCTGATTGACCGCCAGATTGAATCACTCAAAAACCAGCAATCCAACGTGTTGGCCGACTCACTGGCGAAAGACCGGGATATTGAAAAAGAAATCCAGCGCCTGCTGTCCATCAAGGAAGGCGCTAACTCTGACCATCTGAATAACTGAGGTAAGACCAATGCCAATTTTTATCTTGTTGTACACGCCCAAAAAAGGGGCGCAGAAAAACGGCGCTGTGCCGCTGGCTATTGCGCTGGAAGCCAAAAATAAAAAGCTGGCTGAAATGGCTGCAACTATGAAACTGGAAGAAGAATTTCCCGGTGCCAGCGATAACTTTTTCAAACCTGAAATCACCGAGGATGCTGTGGGATCGCCCCGCCCACCCGTTGGTGTGTTTGATGAGAAATTTCCGCAAGAAAACGATCTGGTGGGTGGCTTCTGGCATCGCAAAGAAGCGCAGACGCAAACCAACCCTACTGACCTCGTTGATTTCCCCACGCTGGCATTAAACGAAAAAGCCGCTGCGCTGGTACTTTACGGGCAATATGAAATTAACGAGCACGAACACTCGATGATTTGTGATTTCCTTGCCGACGACGATCAGGATCCTGATTCAGCCACCATCATTGATGCTATGTCACAAAATCAGGCGCTGGCGCAGATGTACCCGCAATCATTGCTAGAACTGGTACAGGCCATACACAAACAATTCCCCGCGCCGTCAGAATCCCCGCTGCGCGTCATTAAGTTCGTAAATGATTGGGTGGGCAAACCATCCGATCGCCCACAGCAAACCGCCGTTGATAACGCGCCGGCCGCCAATGATTCACCGTCAGATATAGCAGGATTAGGCCATGAGCGCACGTATCCGCACACCTACCGCACGTTAAACCGTGAGGTTGCTATAGCGTTGGCGAATGACATTGAAGATCCATGCTCGATAACCAAGGAGCAAATGGATAAAGCCGACAAGCTGATTCAGGTGAATGATGAAGCCTATAAGCGCTGGTCTACCCAATTAAGCATTGTCGAAAAAGTGCTGACCATTCCGCGCCCGGTTATTTTCGCCCTGATCGCGGAAGCTAAAAAGCACCCTGCTCTTGCTACCGATCCAAACGGTCGCAAGCGTTTTGTTGATGAGTTTCTCACAGCATGGCGCGCCACCCAGCCGGAACCAGAGACACCAGCACAGGAAGCCAATAGTGTGCAGGTCAGCAATCTGGGTGAAGGCCGTTTCTCCGTTGATGGTCTGGTCGGTTCTGCCCCCTCAAATCAGGGAGAAAAAACGGAAGTGCACGAAGCAGCTACGGCAGAGACTACCGCGCAGCAGGCAAAAGAAACCCTCGATAAAATGGGCTTTGGCGTATACGCCACCGAACCCGAAACACCAGCACCAGCACCAGCACCAGCACCAGCAGATGATTTTCAGTCCCGCGCTGCGGCTGTTGAATCAGAAATTGCAGAGAAGCCCGTTACCGAGCAAGAGAATCTCAGCATCTGGAAGCGCGTACAGCGTACCGATCCACGCTATACCAAACCGCTGACGGGTACCGGCTTTGACGGTACCAGCATCAACAGCGAATACATGATCATGCGGGCTACCGAAATCTTTGGCCCGGTTGGTAGCGGCTGGGGCTATCGCGTTCTGGAAGAGAAAATGATCCCCGGTGCGCCACTGAGTGAAGCGCTTTATGACGACAACAAAAAATTCATCGGCACAAAACTACTGCGTGATTCTGACGGATCGCTTATCAGTGAATTGAATCATTCACTGAAAATCGCCTTTTGGTACCTCAACGATGAAAGCGAGCGTTCAGAGATCGAGGCTTACGGTGCCACACCGTACATGTACAAATCCACTAAAGGGATTAAAACCGACTCAGAAGTCATCAAGAAAAGCCTTACTGACGCCATTAAAAAGGCACTCTCTCTGCTTGGCTTCAGTGCCGATGTGTGGCTTGGCATGCACGATAACCCGGAATACGTGGCCGAAAACGCGATCGAATTCCAAATCAAAAATGCCAGCGATAAAGCCGAGGACACCGTGCGGCTGCGTACTGAACTGGATGAAAAACTCACCAAGAACGCGGCCACGCTGGAAGGCGCTGTCAGCGTCAACGAGGTTAATAAAGTATTCGGTACCGTCGCCCGCGAACTGGAAGTACACCGCAAGAGCGCGGAGGCCAAAGGCGACACCGAATATACCAAATATCTGGCCGGGCGTTTGCGTCGCCTGAACCAGCTCAAAGATGAGCGCGTTGCAGCGCTTAAAGCCAACGAAGGAGAAACAGCATGACCACAACCGCTATTGCACTTGCAAATGATATGCAGAAGCTCCAGCAGCTTCTGGAAACCTCCGACGACATTACGCCGGAAATGATCGCCGATACCATGGAAGGTATCGAAATGGCGCTTGCGGATAAACTGGATGCGGCCTATATCCACGTCCGTAACCTCGACGGGCTTGCAAAGACCTGTGACGAGGAAGCCAAGCGTCTGGCTGAGCGTAAAAAATCGTTTGAGAACCGCGCCAAGTCTATCAAGCAGTACGTTTTAAACTGCATGCTCACTGCCGGTCTGGACAAGCTCAAAACCACCACCAACACCTTTACCGCGCGCAAAGGTGTAGCCAGCGTCATTATCGATAATGAAGCGCTTTTGCCCGATGAAATGGTGGCTGTTCAGACGCTGATTGCACCGGACAAAAAAGCCATCAAGGAGGCTATTGAAAACGGTGTTGATATCCCCGGCGCGCACATTGAAATCGGGGCGCGATCGCTGCAAGTCCGTTAACGCGAGGCAAGACCAATGCTACGAATCTTTGCCCAACGTGGCGATACGATCCACATCGTATTTCCTGACGGGTCGAATGGAATGATCGGGGTGACCGCCCGGTGTTATTTAGAGTTCAATTTTCCCCAGACAGTGCGAATTACGCGTGAAAAAAGGAAGTCCGCCGAGTTGATTATTAATAATCAGAAATCATAACCCCGCCAAAATAACATGGTGGCCTTTACGGAGGTCACCATGCAGCGATGGAAACCGGGCGAATGCCTGTTATCAGAATTTGACATCAAGATCGGACGGCTAGCCGCCAGCGTGAGGAAGAAAACGCTCACGCAGCAGGAAATAGACCAAGCCTGCGCGCTTGCCGATTCCATTATTAACAACCTGAGGCAAGACCATGAGCGACCTGTTAAGCGACGACGAATTAATAGAACTGACGGGCTATAAGTACCCGTCCAAACAATGCGAGGCATTAGCAAGAGCGGGGATCTCATTTATCACACGCAGGGATGGCCGACCCAGCGTTACCTGGTCAGCACTCAATGCCACGTTGTCAGGCGTTAGCGTAAAAGCAGTACCAGACGAACACCCAGAACATCCCAATTTTGACGCGATGTAATTATGCCAAGGAAGAGAAAAGATCCCAGGGATAACGCCTTGCCGCCGCGCGTGTACAGGGGAAAAAGTAAATATGAGTTTCACCCTATCGGCGGCGGCTCTATTACATTGTGCCCGCTTGATTCCCCCATTCCTGTGATATGGGAAAAGTATCAGGCAGCGAACAACTACCAGGAGGATAAATTTACCTTTGAAAGAATGGCGCAGCGATTTATGCAATCACCTGACTTTCTCGATCTGGCGGGAGAGACACAAAAGGATTACCGGAAATATGCGGGCAAGATGTTGCCGGTATTCGGTGCCATGTCACCAGACGCCATTAAACCGGAACATGTCAGAAAATATCTTGATAAGCGCGGCGTTAAAAGTAAAACGCAGGCCAACAGGGAAAAGGCTTTTATGTCACGGGTGTATCGGTGGGGTTTTGAGCGCGGGCTATGCAAGGCCAACCCATGCCAGGGTGTCAGGCAATTCAAGGAAACAGCGCGGGATCGGTACGTGACAGATGATGAGTATCACGCCTTGTTTTCAGTCGCTCCGGCAGTGGTAAAAGTGGCAATGGAAATCGCCTACCTGTGTGCTGCCCGTCAGGGGGATATTTTGGCAATGACCAACCAGCAGCTATTGGAGGATGGGATCTTTATCGCTCAGGGAAAAACGGGGAAAAAACAAATCAAGGCATGGACGGGAAGACTTAACGCAGCCATTGATATGGCACATCAGATGCCAGTAAACAGCGGCGTGTGTAGTCAATACATTATCAGGCAGTCAACCGGAGGACGTTACACGCGAGACGGTTTTAACAGTCGCTGGCGCAAAGCAAAGCAGGATGCGGCGGCCGCGTTCCCACACCTGAGTTTTGATTTCACGTTTCACGACCTGAAGGCAAAAGGCATTTCTGATCTTGATGGCACGCTTGCAGAAAAACAGGCCATTTCCGGGCATATGACTATCGGGCAAACAGCGCGTTACGACCGCAAAATCCCCATTGTTCCGGTGGTTGGCGGTCAGCATAAAAAATCGAAATAATTGCATGTTTACCAAACACGCAAAAATCATATTAGGAAAGATATTAGGAAAGGAGGTGTAGAAAACAAAAAAACCACCTTGCGGTGGCGTAATAATATTTATAACTAATTGTTTTTATTAACTTAAACGATGGTGCCCGGGGCGGGACTTGAACCCGCACAGCGCGTACGCCGAGGGATTTTAAAAACTTACCCTACCCAATATAAAACAATAGGTTAAGTAATATCAAAAGGTTAAATTTACGTAATTGTACGGAATGCTACGCTATACATCCTTTTGCTGCCATTGAATAACGTGGCTTAAAGGCAGTGATTATTAATCCGCACTTAATGAGTCGAACGGATTTAAGGTGACCGCAGCATCAAGGTGATCAGGTGCAAAGTGAGCGTAACGCATCGTCATTGTGATCGTGCTGTGACCTAAAATTTGTTGTAGTACCAGAATGTTTCCACCGTTCATCATGAAGTGTGAGGCGAATGAGTGACGTAAAACGTGGGTAAGCTGCCCGCTCGGTAGTTCAATACCTGCACGTTTAATGGCGTACTTGAAAGACTCATAAGCTGGGGTAAAAAGCGCGCCGCGTTTTTTAGGCAAAAGACCGCGCATCTTTTCAGAAATTGGAACAGTTCTGTTCTTGTTACCTTTCGTCCTAGTGAAAGTAACGCGATTTGGCAGGATTTGAGATTGTCTTAAATCCTGAGCCTCACTCCACCGGGCTCCTGTCGCGAGGCACAGACGAACGATGATACCCAAATCTTTATTGTCTGATTCGTCACACGCAGCTAATAGGCGCTTTATTTCATCTGGATAGAGAAATGCCAGCTCCTGATCGCCCTCTTTGAACTGGCGTATACCATCCAACGGGTTTTCTTTATCCCACTCTCCCATTCTTTTTAGCTCGGAAAAGACCGCGCGCAGATAAGAGTACTCACGGTTAACAGTTGCTTCTTTTAGAACCGCTTTGCCCTTTGGGTTCCACTCGCCTTTCAGCCGTCGTTCGCGGTACACAGCAAACATATTTTTATCAACGTCGATAGCAAACGGATCGTCCAAACGTTCACAGATAGCGAGTAATTTTGTGTAGCGAGAATCGCCAGACGATAGCGTTTTGCCGTGCATGTCGTACCAGCGCTGAACCAAGTCTTTCAGAGTGATATTACTGGTTGTCGTATCAATCCCTTTTTTATCGGCCATAAGGCGGCGCTCGTAAGAGAGCGCTTCACCTTTGGTAGCAAACTGTTTGCGAATGCGTTTACCATCGCGACCATAGGGAAAGCACTGGCAAAGCCATTTGCCGGAAGGAAGTTTACTTACTGCCATTTTTTATATCACCGAAATACTTCGTTATGCCAATGCCACCTTGGTCGTCATATAGAAATCGCTTGGCTACCGGGGAAAACATACAAACCTGGTGTTTCTCAAATAAATCGCCAAAATCCTTAGCTTCGGTGTACTTGCGCAAATCAGCGAGTGCCTGTTCTCTTGTTTTGGTGATGGTATAGGTTGGAGATTTTAGAATTTTATAAGATTTGGAACCATTGGTGATATTCGTTTCTTTAGCAGAAGAGGTAACCGTTACTTTGCCAACATTACTAAATGAAAATATACGATATAGATTAGATACAAGTGATTTTTTAACTAAATGTTCTGTAACCGAAGATTTTTCGCCTTCGAACACTTCTGCGTATACATGCACCCTTAATGGTTTGCGGCTAAGTATTTTTAGCGTTCCATCCTCCTCGGTGTAATCACCGAATATCAAAGGAAATTCAGACTGGTTATTTATCTGAGAGGGGCCATTTTCGCAATTTAGGCTTGGGTTAACGTTTCGTCTTTTTAACAATTGCTCATCAGCGGATGAAATAGAAGAAAAAAACAAAGAACCAAATATGAATAGAGCCGTATATCTCATATAACCCACCCATTTCAATTGAAGAAAAATTTTCAAATCAATGCGCTAGCAACATCCCAAGCACAATCCCTGCTACCAATACAACACCGAAAATGCGTGGTTCAGCTTTTAGCATATTTACAGCATCTTGCCATGTATGCACTTTGCTTGAAGGTCTGTTAAGTGTTCTACCCTGCCTATCATCCAGCCATTCCATAGCTTGCTGAAGCTGAGGGCGGGTTAGGTCAACTAATCGGCTGGTGCCAAAATTGATGTGACAGAACCTGGTCAGTTTTTCGCGTAACTCTTTCTGCTGCGTGTTTTTTAATAATTGATGCACTAATACATTGTTTGTATCTTTTTCTCGGCTACGGTCATGTAACGCATTTAAGAAACTTAGCGCCGTGGAATACTGGCTGATAGTGATTTCTTCGATACCATTGACACCAAGTTCAGCGTGTAAACGACGCCAGATAAATCGAGCTTCTTCGCGCCCTACTTCCGCAATATCTTTCACCAGTTGGTTTAATTGGGAACGCTGTGCGTTAACTAATGGCCGTAAATCTTCTTTTGGATACGGAATGTTAAAGTTTATATTTTTTTCATAATAATCGCGCCCTGCGGCACGATTATTATCGCCTTGAGCATCTACAGTCATCCACTGTGTCCTTGATCCCTTGCTACTTCTTACCTTCGTGATAATCCCTGCCAGCAATACGATGACCACTACCTGTTACGTTTATCGGCCCTGCCGTTACAGAAGTGCCCGCCGTCAATGCAGCCAAGGCGGCGGCTTTTACGGCCAGTGGCGCAGCACGATAAATTTTGATTAGTTCTAATTCGTCATTAGAAATGTCACCAAGGTCGGGAGTTCTCTTACCTGTGAGGATGTACAAAGTATCCATACCATACTTTGCGTTGAGGAAAGCCAGCGTTGCACCATCAGGTGCGGTTTCACCGCGCTCGTATTTTCCCCAAGTCCTTGTTGTTGTGCCTAATTCTTCTGCAATGGCACTCTGACTTTTACCAATCGTTTCCCGCTCTTCGCGCAAACGCCCACCAATAAGGAATATAAATTCCTCTTTTGAAGTTGACATAGGAAGTTTTCTTCACTAGATTGTGTTGAACAGGAACTTAGTGGATCACAACATACCATTATGACACAAGAAAATCATGCTCAGAAATCGCGTTTACCACGAGGTATCGCGTCTAATAAAGCCACCAGGATGAGCTTATCGGACGATGAGCGCGACAAACTGGCAGCACTGGCAGCACAAGAAAGCCGCTCACTTTCAAGTATGGCCCGTCTAGTGTTTTTGCGCGGACTGGAATCTTTCAACGTTCAAGGATAACAGGTGGTGAAATGGCTAAAGCATTAAACATTAATATCACCATCCCCACTCCATATGTTTCATTAACGACATATTCAGAAATGACAGGTATCCCACTGCGAACCTGTGAAGATATGGTTTCTGATGGACGGATAATCATTCGCCCCAAAAAAGCGCGAATGGGAAAAGTAGAAGTTAATTTAGTCGCCATGCTGCGCGATGCCATAGCAAACAGCGAGATATAGTCAAAAAGAAACATCAATTAATAGGGATTCTCATGGCGCTAGTTCAATTAAATAGCAAAGCCTCGCTTTATCGCGGATTCACTATTTTGAAACTACCGCGAAAAAAGCCCTATGTTGTGCGTTATCAAATAACACGTGGGAGTGATTATTTAGGTTTGGATTTTGCTTTATCAGAAGCTTGTAAAACAATTGATGAGATTCTTAATCATGCAAAATGAACCCGTAATTAGCGTTGCGCCTTTTCTCAAATATCAGTCACCCGCGCCAAAGCATAGCGTTTACGCAACATGCCGTAATGCCGGATGGTTTGAACATTCTAACGGGCGTCGTTGCTCACCTAAACCACAGCAAGTTTATTTTCATCCACAAAGCAACAAACCCTACATTCCTGAAAGAAAGCGCCGCAGTTGGTTTGCACGCCTGATAGGTGTTAAGGCGTAGCGCCATGGCTAACACAGAACCCGCCCGCGCCATTGAGATTGGCATAAGCGCCAGAGTTGAGGGGCTAAACCATATTGCAGAGTTACGGGGTAAATTCTTCCCGGCAAATGGTGAAAGGGATATGTGTCGCTTTATCGATGATATGCGCGATAAATACGAGCCGGGTTATCAAGATAACATTCGCGTTCTGTCTGCCTTGTTTGATTTGGCTGATATTGATAAGGAACGGCAGCACTTGAAATTTAATGAACTGACAACTGACGAGAAAGAAAGGCTGATTAAAGCAATGAATAAGCTCAAGGCAGTTGTGAGTTTATTCCCCAAAAATCTAATTTTACCACTGTAATAAATCCGGTTTTTAAAGGCGTAAACCCGCCGGGGCTTCTATTACCTGAAAAAAGGAAATCACAATGAGAAATGCAGAAGTTAAACAAATGCGAGTAGCAGATAACAATGCGCTCGTTGGCCTGCTAACCAAAGCGCGTCTGGAAGAAAAAAAAGACCAGCATTTAGCCTTTTCAGTTCGCCTTGCCACCCTGTCTATTCATGCGCAGCAAAAAGAGTATTCCGCTGTAGAGATCATTGAGTTGCTACGCCAAGAGTCAGAACGCTTCGAAAACTCGGCACGGGAGATCATTGCATGAACCACGTAATGATAGCAGTTGAGGCCATGGGTAAAAAAACGACTGCGCCTCTTATGGCCGTTGGCGCTGTTTTCTTTGATCCCGCCACTCGTTCACTTGGTGAGCAGTTTTACACCCGAGTGAACATTGAAGATTGCATTATCAAAGGCGCAAAACCTGAAGGTGAGGCTATTAAATATTGCCTGGGATTATGTAGTGATGAGAGAGCAAGGTTAATTAGCGATGAAAATTCAAGTGTATGGGAGGCAGCCGGAAAGTTTTATGACTGGCTGACTGATAACGCTGATGACTTAGCAACATTTGGCGCATGGTCAGAAAAACCAAACCTTGAGTTTGCCATTTTAAGGCGCTCATTTGATTTATCTTTGGATGGTATCCCATGGAGACGGGATCGGGAATGGGGGACCGGGGGCATTATCGCGTTAGGGATGAGTTTTGGAATAGAACCGTTATCAACTTATCCGAAGGGCAATATTGAACATGCATTTGCCTTAGATAGATCCATCCACCAAGTACATCTGTTGTTTGCTGCACAGAGCGCAATTGCTCAAGGAGGCCAGTTATGATCCGCCCGTTCATCAAATGGGCGGGGGGTAAAACACGTGTCCTGCCTGATTTGCTGCCAATTCTGCCTAAGGGTGATTGTCTTATAGAGCCATTCGTTGGCGGTGCGTCGGTGTTCCTAAATACGGATTATCGCCGCTATGTGCTGGCTGATATCAATCCCGATTTAATTAATTTATATCAATGCGCCGCTTTTGATACGGAATTGTTAATAAGTACGGCACGTAATCTATTTAGTAGCGGCAACAATGTAGATACGTATAACAGCAATAGACTGGGCTTTAACCAGAAAAAAACAAACTCCAGCACTGTTACAGCTGCGCTATTTTTATACCTGAACCGTCATGGTTTTAACGGACTGTGTCGATATAACAATAATGGGGATTTCAATATCCCGTTTGGCAAATACCGTAACCCCTACTTTCCTGAACACGAAATACGGTTGTTTGCCGAAAAAGCCAATGACACGGCAACTCTCTTTATTTGTGCCGATTTTAAAGAAACATTGCTGGTTCATACCGAGCCAGGTTTCGTAATTTACTGCGATCCTCCCTATTTACCTGCTAGCGAAACGGCTAATTTTACGCAGTATCACACCTCATCCTTTACTTCCGATCATCATCGTGAGTTGGTTGAATTGCTATGGGGCGTCCACCGTGAGACTGCTGCACCAGTGGTTATCTCAAATAGCGATACGCCCGCTACACGCGAAATTTACCAGCATTACCAATTTCATGAGATTAGTGTTTCGCGTTCTTTAGGGGCATCAGTTGCTTCACGTAAGAAAGCAGGAGAGGTGATCGGTGTACTGAATAAGGTGCGCCACAGCAGGGAATATTACCGCCGCGCAAAGATTTCGGCCAAGTTTCGTAAACAGGCTGCTGCCATCCGCAATCAAGCATTTGACGATGGGATGCCGTTCTGATGCGCGGGAGTGTGTGAGTAATGTCTGAACAATGGGCCTACCCTTGGAATGCCCCACGCCCGGCGATCTCTGCACCTCCGGGGATCGCTGATTCATTTCATGCTTTAAACACTGCGCCTATTGAGTCCCACCAGGCCATAACGCGACATCTTGAGCAGCAGATAGCACGCGCGGTGCTACCTGCTGCAATGAGTTTTAATCAGGCGGTTGCATATCTGGATCATCTGGAGCCTAACGCCACCTTTCTGCACATTCGGCACGATACCGCTGAAACACTGCGGCATGAACATCTGCAAGCCTCACTCGGATGGATGAACACGCCGGAAGGTGTTGAAAGCCGTTTACACGAACAACCGTTTTTTATCCGCGACACTTACCGGCAAAAAATCGAATGGTTACGCGTCAATCGCGAGCCGCGACACGTCAGCGCCTTCTTCATGGGAACCGTGAAAAAAGCCCTGCTGCGTCTTGATGCTGTGCGCACCCGACAAGGTGTGCGGGATGGTTTTACATCAGAGCTTGCAAGCTACTGGCGCACGCGCTGGCAACATATTGCCGAATTTACCAAGCATGAGGTGATTAGCGCTGGTCATGCTATCGCGGCCAGCCTCGCGGAAATGTTTGAAACCGAGTGCGGCACCACATTGCCCTCTGCTATGACGAATGACGAGATTCAGGCACTTTTTTGGCATCTGGGGCGTGAAATGCTGGCACTGAGGGTTACTCCCCCTTGTTGGGGGGTAATCATTGGAGATGAAATATCACGCCACCGCATCAGTTCGGCAATCTTACGCATCACCAATGCAGATTGGTGGGGGCGTAAGTTGTGGCGTTTGCGCTGTGAATGGCGTGAAAACCAGTTCCGCGCCATTGGCGTGATCCACAAAAAGCGCATGCCCTATGTCAGCCTTGATGCGCTTAACCTGTGGCAAGAGCAGCGCCGCAAAAACCGTGAGTATTTCAAAGCGCACGAACTGGTTGATGAGGATGGTAACGTCGCCTCGTTAGAAAACATGGTGTATGCCAGCATCAGCAATCCCGTTATTCGTCGTCATGAATTGATGACGCGGATGGCAGGCGTTGAAATGGTTGCCATATCGCGCAGTGATGAAGGGGTATTTCTCACTATTACATGCCCGTCACGCTTTCACGCTAATGTCCAGAACGGACACCAAAACCCCAAATGGGATCACACCTCCCCCCGCCAGGGGCAGCGCTACTTATGTCGCACCTGGGCTAAAGCGATGTCAAAACTAAATCGCCGTGGCCTGCGTCCCTATGGTTTCCGCGTTGCCGAGCCACATCACGACGCTACGCCGCACTGGCATGTACTGCTGTTTATGCCGCCAAGTGACCGAAAAGAAATCGTCAGTATTTTACGCGAGTATTTCATTGCGGAAGATCGCGCGGAGCTGGGGCGCAATACCGGCGCACGCTTTAAAGCAAAAAGGCTCGATCCAAAGAAAGGCAGCGCGACGGCCTATGTTGCCAAGTACATCAGCAAGAATATCGACGGTTACGCGCTGGATGGTGAACGGGATACCGAAACCGGTAAGCCACTCAAAGAAACCGCCAAATTTGCTATGGCCTGGGCGTCTCAACATAACATTCGCCAGTTCCAGCCCTTTGGTTTACCGCCGGTAACGGTCTGGCGCGAACTGCGTCGCCTGGCAAATCAGTTAACGGCAGCGCAGAAAGAAACGGGCACGTTCAAGCGTGGTGCGCCACAGCTTCAGGATCCCGCTATGGATGCAGTACTTGCTGCCGCTGATGTTGGCTGTTTTGCGTCGTATATAGAGAAACAAGGCGGCGTGCTGATCCCCCGTGAACATTACACCGTGCGCATCGCCTACGAGGATGCACAAGAGCAAAACGAATACGGCGAGACACCAGAAAAAATCTTTGGCGTTTTCTCCCCGCGTTTGGGCGAGCTATCCCGCATTTGCACCCGTCTCGTTAAGTGGAAAATCCGCAAAAAACAGGCATCAGATACAGGCGCTAATGATAGCGCTGGGCGTGGTTTGGCCGTTACGCCGCCCACCGGCGGCGCTTGGAGTTCTGTCAATAACTCTACGGGCGACGAAAAAATAGGCATTCCAGAATGCATAAACGGGGATGTCGGCACCAGAGGTGATCAGCCCGATGGAGAGATTGCCGGAACGGTTGAGCATGAAAGCATCGACTTTGACCACATGACCGACAAAGAACGGCGCGCCTTGCTCAATCGGTTACGAACCCAGCCGCCGGATCGGCGGCATAACCATCACTCGTCTACAACTCAGCTACCTGAATTAACAGAAAAACAGACTGTTCGTAAGCGGTCGGATGACTGGCGCGCCTGTATTGCTGATTTCGCCCATTCGTTGGGATGGGATATCAGCACGGGAGAATTGCGGCGACTGGAGACAGGCCACGCGATCGCGTTTGCCGGTCACAACTACGTGGCCGGTGCTGACGGTTGTTTGTACCGCACGCAGGCGAGAAAGCAAAAAGAAGCTGAATACCAGGATAAAGCAGCGACGTTGCTGCAACGGGTTGCGGCATTACGAGCGGTTTCACAGTCATAACCGACTGTGCTGGCCAACGCATCGAGCACAGTCAGGAATGATGCCGCTGAAGCACAGTTAAAAACATCTATGTGGTACCACAGGGGGAAGCTATGACATTGCCAACAGGTAAAGAAGTGCCTAAATACACAAATAAAGACATGAAACTAATGGGTATTTCATCGCGATTGCAAACCATCATGCTCAATGAAAATTTAACGCCAGGTGAACTTGTAGGTTGTGCTGAATCCGTCAGAAATGGCTATCAGGCGTTGAAACGTGAAGGTATGACCGCTGTTGACGGTGAATTACGGTGCTCATTTTGTGATGTACCGAGGGCTGAAGCCAAGAAAATCATTGTCGGGCCGGGGAATGTTTGTATTTGCGATCGGTGCGTTGAGCTTCGCGTTGTAATACTCAAACCAGATGCGGAAGCAAAATAATGAGCTATCTGGGAAGCAAAGCGGCATCTGGCGCGTATCAGAAAATCATTGCCAATATGCCGCCGCACGATACGTACATAGAAACACACCTGGGCGGCGGTGCGGTGATGCTTAACAAGCCGCCCGCGCGGCTAAATATTGGCATTGATATTGACCCGGATGCGGTAGAAGGTTTTTGCCAATTCAACCCTGATTTTATTGACCCACTGGATCGGCAGTTACAGATCAGCGTTGCGGATGCTGTTGATTATCTGCAACGCCATGATTTTGAATCGTTGGGCCATACGTTGATTTATGCCGACCCGCCCTATGTGCCGGAAACCCGTACCAGCCGAAACCGCTACCGACACGAATACACGGTAGACGACCACCGGGCGCTGATTGCCACGCTGCGCCGTGTCCCGGCCAGCGTGATAATTTCCGGTTACCCCTCCGCGCTTTATGATGAACTGCTGCACGATTGGCGTTCGATCACCTTCCAGGTGATGACGCGCGGAGGGCCGAGAACAGAACAATTATGGATGAACTACCCTGACGGCGCGGCGTACAGTGCGGCTTTTGCGGGAAAAGACTATATCGATCGGCAACGCATCAAGCGCAAGGCGGAACGGTGGAAATCCAAATATGCCGCGTTGCCCCCGGCGGAACGGCTGGCGATCATGACAGCGCTCAATGAGGTTGACGTGGGCTAGTTCCGCTGCAAAGATAATTCATTTGAGCGGGTGATTTTTTGCGCTATCATTCCGGCAGTGATTCACGATTATTGGCAGGAAAGGCAATTATGAGCAGTAAAAAAAATAAAATATCATCTATGGCCGCAGCGCTGGCGGTGGCTCTTGCCCCTGTTCCTGCTAGTAGCATCGCGCATCATGACATATCGATCTCCCGGCATAGTACTTCGACGCTATCCCTCCAGGACGTAAGGGATTCTGTGGCATATCTTCCTATTGATGAAGCCACCAGTTATATGCTTAACCTGGCTGACAGGATGAAGATTCACAGGACTAACCTTCGCGTCGAATGGGAAGAAAAGCAGATCCCTATTATTCTGAAAAACCATAAAAAAGAGACTCAGGAAGGGTTTGAGAGCTTTTACCTTCATATTGCGGTATGTGCCAGTTTTGTCGAGGCTGCAAGGGTTGCGCTGAAAAACGTACCTGAAAGCAACGCGGAACTGAGAAAAGAGATTGTCGCTTTTGCGCGTTCCGCTGCGACGCTTCGCTATACGATTGAAGATATTTTATCCTTCATTGAAAGTACACATGCGCCTAAGAAAACCTCAGATGCTGATCTGGGTGTTACTGCCGATCAGGTTCATGCACTTATCCGCAGTGAGCATAAAAAGCTGGGCCTTGAAGATCCAACATTCCATTAAGGCAGGGCTATGATTAACGTCTCTGTCCACAACGATATAGAACTCCCCGCTGTTGCTCGTAAATATGCGCACGCTTTGCAGTCATGGAAGAACGGCGGATCTTTGCCCTCAGTTTTTGGCAACGAAGGTCAGTGGGAAGACAGCGGGCGTCTTCGTGATTCTTTTGTTTTTAAGATCCATATCCGTCTACCGGATGAAAAGCCGTGGCCTGCAAAATTGCCCGCTGCTTCACGTAAATCAAACAGTTACCTCGTCTACTCTCGCCATTTCTTATATCCAGATAAGTATCAGTTAATCAGCATCATGACACCAAATGCGCATGAGTTAGCCCGTACATCCTATATGGTAGAAATTGAACGCAGAGCGGAAGAGTTTCAGTCTTCTTTTTGAGCGTTGCGACGACTATCTATCAATCCCCACTAATCTGAAACGCTGCCTTTTGAATGCGGCTTTTTTTCACTCTTGACCTTCTTTCTCTGTCGCACAATGTCGCACAGATTTGCACAACTATTTTGATGCTGTTTTTACCCTTTACCCCGTGTGCCTAAGCGGCTTTGGCTGGGATCTGCACGTGCACAAAAACACGCAGGTTTGCTGCGCGCAGGTGACGGGGGGAGAGCCCCCGCGAAGGGGGGTAGGTAGGGGGTCTGTTTGATTCATCGAAATGTCGCCCGGTTTTCGCCGTTCTGCGTGGTTGTCGTGCGTTTGGCAAGGCGGTGCGCAGGCTCACACCATCGCCTCACAGCGTGGCGCTGAGGTGCATTTGTGGGTGTGGTCTGTGGGTGCAAGGCGGAGACTTCAGCGGGCTTGCGCTATACGTGGCGTGAATACGTTTGAAGGAAAACCGCCGCAGGGCGCGGCGGTGAGGTAGGTTACTATTCGGCTTTCAGCAAGGCGTAAGGGTTGAAGCGGATCACTTCCATACCCAGCCAGTCATTGACGTGCTTCAACGCTTCCATGACCGGCATCAGTTCGTTAATGGCAAACACCCGCGCGGCTTTCTCAACGTCACCGAATGAACCGTTGCCCTCCGGCATGGCCCCCATCAATTGCGGCGGCACACGATGCGCGGCAAGGATATCGTCGCGGGTAACCGACTTGATATTCAGGAATTCATCTTTAGCCGAGATCTGGCTAAAGGGAATTATCTGTACCCCCTTCTCACCCCCGCCAGGTGCATGCAACAGCAGGTTTTTAAAAGCCCCTTTGCCACGCGCGTCGGTCAGCGTCTTTTTCACGTTCTCCATGCTCTTGTCATCAACCTGCGATGCACCGATGTAGATGATGCACCCGGCGTGTGATCCGTTGTCGTAGTAGAGTTTACGGAACATGTCGGCGGAGTGTGACAAGCTGGCCGACAGCATGGCCCCGATATACTCCGGCATGCCGTAGATTTCCTGATGAATATCCGGGTTGATCACATGGCACACGCTGCCGGTATCAAACTGATGTTCGTCTTTCCACTGGCGGATAAACCAATAGGTTTCCAGGTCGCTACCGCGCCGGGTGTACTTTGCCGGGACATGGCGCAATGACAGCACACCGCCGAGGCGGTTGATCCTGCGCTCCAGGTAGCCATTGCCAAATACAAACCAGTCGAGCACAAAGGCGGAGAACGCCTGGCGGGATAACAACGGATGCGGAATAAAACACCCGGTCAGCGCATTGCGTTTGAAGTAGAGTGCCGACTGATGCCAGGACGCGCTACCGAATGAACGCGCCAGCCCGTACCAGTCAATCGGCGTTTCGTAATAACGCCCGTTATCTGCGCAATACATATTGTCCAGCAGATCATAACTGTCACGCACCGGATAGGGGCCGTCGAAGGTGAACGCGCTTAAACCGGGTTCGCTTTTCAGTGCGGTAGCAACGTCTGGTTGCGTGGCCGTGTCGGAAGTGGCTGTGCTGGCCATCCGTGTGTGGTGCTGTTTCTTGCGCATCAGAACTCCATAGCAAAACCGCCGCCGCCGAATTCCTGGCCGAGCGGTTCATTGATGATTGATAGCATGGTTGACCAGGCCAGATCGCCGTGATTTGAACCGCGCGTGCGGTCAGAGTCATAGGTAATAATGCCGCCGGGGGTGGTGATGCGGCGCACGGTGTTAAAGGCTTTGATCAGGGCTTGTTCACTGCGGTCATACTCCCAGCGCCCCGCGCGGATCACCTGCAACATCTTCAACACCAATGCGCGTTTTGACGACACTGACATCAGGTAACACACCGCCGCCGGAAAGAACTTCTTCACCAACTGCCAGACCGCTTCCCCGATGCCGGTGCCGTCAATAGCGATGTGCTGTACGTTGTATTTGAAGGTCAGCGCCTCGATCACTTTGGCCTGTTCTTCAAACTCAAGCCCGCGTATCTGCTGGGTTTCGATGGTGCGGAATTTTCCCCCGGCCACCAACGGTGGCACGGTAACGGTAACGCTGCCGCTGTCACCGTTACCGCTGCCGCCGTTGGCATCGTAACCAATCCACACCCCGCGATCGGCCATGGGGCGGGAAGCAAACGGCTTCCAGTCCGGCCACTCGTCGTAACCGTCTGCGCCGCAACTGAACAGCAGGTTAAGGTTAAAGGCGCTCTCCCCATCACGCACGAAGTCACAGCAATACAGATTCTGATATTCGTCCGGGCTCTTCTCATCCTTGATTTCTTCAATATCGGTGTATTCCCAGCCGTGATTGATAACGTCTTGCAAGGTAACAATCTGCCGCCAGGTTTTATCCGGGCACAGCAAGCCGCTGTTAAGTGCTTTCCAGGACACATCAAATTCAGCTTTCTGTGCTTTGCTGCGTTTTTCATTCCAGCGTGCGCCGGTCCAGAACGGGTAGGCTTCATGGGTTTCACTGGAGGGGGTAGAGAAATAGGTGCGTGTCAGTCCTTTCAGGGTTGCCATGGCCCCGGCAACGTTGCTCAGATTGGCAAAGTTGCTTGTCCAAAAGAATTCATCAAAGAACAGGTTGCCGGTGTAAGACTGTGCGGTAGCGGCAGACGTGCCGAGAAAATGCAACTCCGCACCGTTACTCAATACAATTTTATCGCCGCCTTTTAACTCAACATCGACTTCTTGCGCCGCCTGTTGAATAAAGCCCCGAAACTGAAGCGCCTGGCGGCGAGACGCCGACAAAAAGATTTGATTGCGCTGATAACCGTATTTCACATCATCACGCAGCGCTTGCAACAGGGCTTCACGGGCAAAATACCAGGTTGCGCCAATCTGGCGCGATTTCAGGATCATCCGGTTACGGCGTGCGCGCTCTGCGTACCACCCCGTTTGATGCCAGGCCAGCGAACCCAATATCTTTTCACGTAATGCGGCGATCTGCGCGTCTGAAAAATGGTTCTTAGCCTTGCGCTGGCGCGGTTTCTTGCCGCCTGCGGCGTCTGCTGGCTGGCCGTCGCTCAGCGTTTTCAACTGCCGCGTTAGGGCATCCATTTCTTTCAGGTCGCCGCCGGTCTTATTCGGCTTTTGCGCAAGCTGGCACAGGCGTGTATCGATGGATTGGCTGACACGCTGGATGGTCGGCGTTTCGTCCCATTCGTCGCGTTTCTTCCAGGCATACACCGTGTTTTGATTGATACCCATCAGGCGCGAGATTTCCGCCGGTGGATAACCCTGCCAGTAAAGTTGTTTTGCTCTTAGCCTTACAAAAGCGTCCTGGATCATGCGCTTTCCCCCTTTGCCGGGAAGATTACCGCGCGCGCGATCCTGTCTGCGCTGCCTTTCGGGTCTGGCACGTCTGCGACAACAAAACCGCGTTGAGACAGCAAGTTACGCTCTGCCATCATGATGCCACTGACACCACATGACAGGACAAACAGGCATGAGCGCAACAACCAAACCCGCCCGTAAGAAATTCCGGGTCGCTGTCTCCGGTTCTACCGTTGACGGGCGCGAAATCAGCCCCGAACACTTACGCGACGCCGCCGCCAGTTACAGCACTGATGTGTATGGCGCACGCGTCAACATTGAGCACTACCTTTCAATGCTACCCAATAGTGATTTTGGTGCGATGGGGGATGTGACCGCGTTAAGCACGGAAGATATTAGCGAGGGGCCGCTTGCCGGACGCACCGCACTCTATGCGGAAATCGAACCTTCAGCGCGCATGAAACAACTGACGGATGAAGGTAAGAAGGTCTATTCAAGTATTGAGTTGCATCCGCAGTTTGCGCTCAACGGCAAGGCGTATGTTGTGGGGCTTGCCATGACCGACACCCCGGCCAGCCTTGGCACTGAGCGCCTCAAGTTTGCCGCCCAGCAACGCGCCCAGGTTCAGGCATTCAACCAGCAGCAAGGCGAAGCGCCGCTGTTTTCTGACGCCCTCGAAGCGGAAATCATTGAACTTGCCAGCCAGCACAGCGATGAGGGGAAGCAGTGGTTTTCCCGCATGATGCAGGTCATTGGCAAGGGCCGTAAATCTGACAGCGAACAATTCACCCAGGTACGTGAAGTGGTGGAGAACGTCGCGCAATCCCATGCTGACCTGCTGGATAAATTCAACGATCTGACGACGCAGCGCCAGCAGGACGGCCAGACCATTCAGAAGTTGAATGCCGACCTGCTCGCGCTCAGGCAAACGCTGGCGACACAGGATAACAGCTTCACCCAACGCCCGGCGGCCCCCGGAGCAACCAGCGGCGCACAGTTGGCCGATTTTTAAGCCCGTTAAGCGAGAAAAGCGAACATGGAAAATACCACCCGTAAACTTTACAACGAGTACCTTGCCCGTCAGGCGCAGCTTAACGGTGTGCAGCCCGGTGATCTGGCGACAACCTTTAGCGTTGAACCGTCGGTGCAACAGCGCCTTGAACAAGCCGCCATGGAAAGTGACGACTTTCTGAAGCAAATTAATGTTTTCCCTGTGAAACAGCAGGAAGGTGAAAAAATTCTGATCGGCAACAAAGGGCCGATTGCCAACACCAACAACAGCAGCGACGGCACCTCGCGCCGTAACCCGGTAGATAATCATTCCAAAGAGCCGAACAGCTACCATTGCCGTAAGGTCAACTATGACTCAGCCCTCAAGTATGCTCAGCTTGATGCCTGGTCACAGCAGCCAAACTTTCAGGCGCTGATCAGTCAGGCCAATGCGCGGCAAATCGGCCTTGACCGCATCATGATCGGTTTTAACGGGGCTACCTATTCCGAAAAATCTGATCGGGCGGCCAATCCGTTATTGCAGGATTGCGGCATCGGTTGGCTGCAAAAAGTCCGTAATGAGGCGAATCACCGCATTATTAAAAATGTCACGCTCACCTCGCGTGATGAAGATAACAAGGTGATCGCCAAAGGCACCTACGGCAACATCGATACCGCCGTTTTTGATGCCAAAAACAGCCTGCTGGATCCCTGGCACCGCAAGGCCCCTGATCTGGTCGTCATCATGGCGTCTGACCTGCTGACTGCCAGTAACTTCCCCAAACTCAACGCGCTGAGCCAGAGCAACCCCAACACCGAATTGCTGGCCGGTCAGTTGATTGTCAGTCAGGAGCGCGTTGGCGGATTACCCACCTTCCTTGCGCCTTATTTCCCGTCGGATGGGGTGTTAATTACCTCCCTCAAAAACCTGTCGCTTTACTACCAGTTGGGTGGTCTGCGCCGCAGCATGATTGAAGAGCCGCATTACAACCGCATCGCGACCTACCAGTCTTCTAACGACGACTTTGTGGTCGAGGATTACGGCAAGGTGGCCTTTATCGATGGCATTCAGTTTGCGCAGGCGCAGCCACAAAACGGCGGCGAGTAACAGCCAGGCGGGGGAAACCCCGCCCTAACGGGAGATAACGCGATGCTGACACCAGCGCAGCGACATTTTCAGCGAGTAATGGCCGAACGGCGCGGACAGGTTGATGAGCAATCGGACATCGCGCGCACGGCCCATGAAGAGATCTTGCACCGCCTGCGCCTTGATATGGCGTCACTGAGCCGGGTGCAGTCGGACGTCACCAAAGCCGAAATGAAAAAAGGCATGTTACCTGCCTATGAGGGCTGGATTGACGGCACGATCGAGGGTGACAGCGGGCGTCAGGATGAAGTGATCGCCACGCTGATGGTGTGGGCGGTTGACTGCCAGGACAACGCGTTGGCGCTGAAGTTGGGGGGCTATGTGGTTAAGCATGGCCTGTCTTTACCTGCCGACCGGTTCCGCCGCGATGCGGTCACCGTATTGGTTGAGGAAATGAGTAATCCGGTGCTGACACTGGCAACCACCGACGCAGAGGCCGACCTGAGCGGTTATACCGCGCTGCTGGATGAAGTCGCGGAAATTGTCACCGGCAAAGATATGCCCGATGAAGTGCGCGCCAAGCTGTGCAAAGCCCGTGCGTTCTCCCGTCGCGCAACCGGCGATGCCGAAACCAAAGGCGAAGCGCTGAAGCTGTTCCGTGAGGCTATCAGCCTCAACCCTAACGCCGGGGTGAAAAAAGAGATCGCCGGGCTGGCACGTGAGCTTAAGAAGTTGATGCCCGCCGGTGATCAAACGGTTACGGATGAAACGGCAGAGGATGGCGCAGGCCAGGAGGGCGCAACGGTAACCGATACCATTGATGCCCCCGGCATAGCGGCAACGGCAGCCAGTGAAAACACGGCGACAGCCAGCACGCCCACTGCGGCGGCCAAACGCACCACGGCGCGTAAAGGTACGCGCAAAACGGCAACGGGGAAAACACCCCGGCCACGTAAAACCACCAAACAGAATTAACGACTTCGGCCCCGTCCGACAGGCGGCGCACGCGGTGATCTGCCCGTTACGGTCTTTTGACCGCGCGCCCACCGCCTGACTTTTGGGAGATGTGATCATGAGCCTGGTAGCACAAAAACGCGTTACCCCTGCGGCCAGTGACGTGCCAGACATTGACGATGGCGAGGCAAGCGTGAGCGTTGGTGATTTCTGGCCGCCTATCCTGCTGCGTGAATTGCGTCTTGCAGTACGTATCACTGGCGGTGTTACCACCACGCGCCTGATGCATGTTGCTACAGAAGCAGTGATCCACGTTACCGATCAACTGGCTGACTGGCAGCAAGCGCAGGTATCCGCCGGTTATCCCTCGTTGCAGGCCGTGCCAGCGCGTGAGGTCAATAACGAAAACGTGAAGGTATACCGCTACAAGAACGCGGTTTATGCCCTCAGTCGCGCGGCATTGCTGGAGCGTCATCGCGATGTGGATACCACGCCTAAAGGTGACAAGGAAACGGATACCTTCGAAAAGCAGGTTGACGATCTGTGGCGTGATGCACGCTGGAGCATTGCCGATATTCGCGACGCGCAACGCCTGTTTGCTGAGTTGTGCTGATGAGGGTTAACGCGCTTCAGGGCGACACGGTGGACCTGCTGTGTTACCGCCATTACGGCACGTCGCAAGGGGTTACCGAGCAGGTGATTGCCGCTAATCCGGGTCTGAGCCGTCAGATTTTCCTTAACGCCGGTCAGGCAGTGGAGTTACCGGACATTACCCGCAAAGCAGAACAGGAAACGGTGCAGTTATGGGATTAAGTGATTTGCAGCGCCTGAATGACTGGGTGACCTTCGCCATGTCAGCCATGGTCACCGGTATAGGCGTGATGACCGTCAGTGAAAAAGTGGCTCTGGCCGGCCTGATTGTCGGCGTGATCACCGCCTGGCGCGCCTGGCTGTTCCGGCGTCGTATCGAGCAGGCACAACGCCGCCGTAATGATTTGATTGAGCAGATATTACGCCAGGCTGAACACCGCAGCATGACGGCGTCAGAACGCCGCGCCGTTGCCATTTTGCATCAGGGAGACGTTGACGATGAAAGCCATTGTTAAACGTTGTTCTATCGCCCTGATAGTTGCACTCGGTGTCACGCTCACCCCTGGCGCTTTGCGCACCTCACCGGAAGCGCAGCAAAAAACCGCCAGTTGGGAAGATTGCCGCCAGTCGGCCTATTACTGCCCGGCGGGTGTGCTGACGGTGGGGATTGGCTCTACCGGCAATGTGCAAAAACGCGAGTACAGCAACGAAGAAATTGCACGGCGCTGGGTGAACGATATGCAGCGGGCAGAAAACTGCATCAACAGCAGTTTTGAGGGGCAAGCCATGCCGCAATCACCCTTTGATGCAATGACCGATGCGGCGTTCAACGTTGGGTGTACCGGCCTGATGTGGTTTACCAACGCGCAGGGCAGCAAGCAGCGCACCACGATTTGGAAACATGCGCAGGCGCATGAATGGGTCGCGATGTGCGGCCGGTTAACCGACTTTGTTAACAGCGGCGGCCAGCGCTCCACGGGTCTGGTGAATCGCCGTACCGACTTCAAAGCCTGGTGCCTGCGCGATGTGAGTACCACGCCATGAAGCTGGTTGCCGCGCTTGGCGTGTTGCTGGCATTGGCCGTTGCCGGTTTGCTGTGGCAGACCTACCAGCGCGGAATTGATAGCGCCACCCGTGAGGCGTTGACGACCAGCGCTAACCAGCAGAGGGAAGTCCTGGCAGAAGTGCGGGCGCTGAGTACCGACACGCAAAAGATGCTGGCCGAGATACGCGCCCGTGATCAACAACGCAATGCGCAAGGGGAG
The DNA here is from genome assembly GCA_015548865.1 of Serratia marcescens. GTDB lineage: Bacteria > Pseudomonadota > Gammaproteobacteria > Enterobacterales > Enterobacteriaceae > Symbiopectobacterium > Symbiopectobacterium marcescens_A. The sequence goes on from JADMXW010000020.1 coordinate 51,972, forward strand.
GAACGCCGTGAACAGATGCGCTCTGATATGCAAGCCGATACGTGCGCTAACACTGTTGTGCCTGCTGCTGTCAGTGACAGCCTGCAACAACGTGCCGCGCTCCCCCGCGATCAGCATCGTGGCGGAGCCGATACCGGAAAGCCTGACCAACCCGACGCCGACACCCGCACTGCGCACGCCGGTGACCTGGGGCGGGATCGCACTGTGGAGTGATCAACTGCGTGATGCGCTGGACACCTGCAACGACGATAAAGCCGCTATCGGCGATCTGTATCTGCGCCGGTTGCAGCGTATCAATGCCGCAGCGCAAAGTGCCCACTAGGAGAACACCATGCTGAAAATTGATTCACTGCGCGATGCGCTGACCACGGCTAACACCTGGTGCCGCGCCAACCCGGAAGGGTTTACCGTCTTTGTTGAAGAGGGCGGCATTGAAACCACGGGTGAAACACCGTCCTTTGTCTATCGCTATTCACTGGTGCTGTTTGTGATGAATTTCACCGGCGATATTGACGATTTTGTTTTGCCGCTGATGGCCTGGCTGTGGCAAAACCAGCCTGATTTGCTGCTTAACCCGGAAAAAAACCGCGATGTGAAATTCACCACGCTTATCAACGACGACGACAGCGCCGATGTTCTCTTTGAAATCCCGGTGCGCGAGCGGGTAAAGGTTGTGCGTGCTGATGATGGCAGCGTAAAGGCGGAGCATTTGCCGGAACCCCGTCCGAGACTGGCCGGTGGTGTATGGGATGCGGTACTTCAGGATGTAACCTGGAGCGATCCGGTATGACAGATAACCGCTTTCACGCACTGGATGCCGTCTTTGATGACATTCTCTCCGGGGTATCTGCCGCTGGCCGTCAAAAAACGGCGCGTCAGATAGGCCAGGCGCTGCGCCGCAGTCAGCAACAACGCATCAAAGCACAACAAAACCCCGACGGATCCGCCTACCCGACTCGCCGCCGCAAGGTATTGCGCGCCCAGCAAGGGATCTCGTTTGTCTGGCAAGGCCAGGTGCGCCACCTGAAAAACTGGCACAGTGCGCGCGGCAAGTATGGCCGCACACTGACCGGGTTTGATACTGAGCGCAACGATATTCGCACCTTCTACCGCAGTGACATTGAGCGCTATATCGAAATCAACACCCAGGCTGTGCGGCGCGCAACCACCAAAAAGGCCCCCATGTTTCAGCGCCTGCGTGGCTATCGCTTTCTGAAGATGCGCGCGGATAGCAACGGGGTGCGCGTCGGCTTTGACGGCGTTGCCGCCCGCATTGCGCGCGTGCACCAGTTCGGCCAGCGCGATCAGATTGGCCCCGGCACCTTTGCCAAATACCCGGTACGTGAATTGCTGGGCCTGTCACCTGCCGACCTACAGGCGATTGAACACGCCGCGATCAACAGCCTGGGGAGTGCTGCCCGATGAGTGCCGAATTGATGCGCCTGCTGGCAAATATTCTGCGCGTTGGCGTGGTGGCGGAAGTGAGCCCGAAAACCTGGCGCGTGCGTGTCAAAAGCGGCGAGTTGCTTACCGACTGGTTACGCTGGAATACCCAACGCGCCGGTGCGTTCAAGGTCTGGATCCCGCCGTCGATTGGCGAGCAGGTCTGGTTAGGGTGTCTCGGCGGTAACCCGGAAACCGCCGTCATTATCGGCAGCCTGTACAGCGACGAGAACCCCGCGCCGGGTAGCAGTCTGCAAGAGATTGTCATTACAGCGCCTGACGGTGCCCGCTTTCGCTATGACGCTGCCGCCAGTGCGCTGGAAGCCGTCGGCATGAAAACCGCGCAGGTAAGTGCAGCAACCCGTATTACCCTGGATACGCCGGAAGTGATTTGCACCAACAAGTTGACGACCGGAACGCTGGAAGTACAAGAAGGCGGAGAAATGCGCGGCAACATTGCACACAGCGGCGGCGCGTTTACCTCCAACGGTGTGCAGGTTGACGACCACGAACATGGCGGCGTGCAGCGCGGTGGCAGTTGGACGGAGGGCACCCGATGAGCGCGCGTTATACCGGCATGAACCCCGACGGCGTTGGCGTGCTGACGGATACCGATCAGCTATGGCATTCCGTGCGCGACATTCTCACCACGCCGCTGGCGTCCCGTGTGATGCGCCGTGAATACGGCAGTCTGGTGCCTGATTTGCTGGACGCGCCGCAGAACGCGGCAACGCGCCTGCAATTGATGAGCGCGTGCGTGATTGCCCTGGCGCGCTGGGAGTCGCGCATTGCATTGAATGCGATCGATATCCGATTTTCACCCACGGGCGCAACAGATGTGGAACTGTCCGGCCTGATCACCGAAAGCATGCAAACCGTGCGCACCACAGTGCCGCTCAAGGGGGCATCCAATGGCAACCGTTGACCTGTCGCAACTGCCCCAACCGCAGATCATTGAAACGCTGGATTTTGAAGTGATCCTTCAGGAAGTGAAAGCGGTGATGATTGCGGCATTTCCGGTAGAGCAACGCGCTTCAGTGGCGGCCGCGCTTGAACTGGAATCCGAGCCGTTAAACGTGATCGCACAGGTCATCGCCTACCGTGAAATGATGTTACGCCAGCGGATTAACGAAGGGGCGGCGGCGTGCATGCTTAGCCACGCGGTGTCCTCGGATCTGGATAATCTGGCGGTGAATCTTGACACCCAACGCCTGACCATCACCGAAGCCACTGATACTGCTGATGCGGTGATGGAAAGCGACAGCGCATTCCGTCTACGCGCGCAGTCTGCCTTTGAAGGGTTAAGCGTGGCGGGCCCAACGGGAGCCTATGAATTTTTTGCCAAGAGCGCCAGCGGCCAGGTGGCCGACGCTAAAGCAATCAGCCCGTCACCGGCCACGGTAGTGGTATCCGTTCTCTCGACTGAAGGGGATGGCAGCGCGTCAGACACGTTGCTGACACAGGTTAACGCGGCGCTCTCTGCGGAAGATAAACGCCCGGTGGCTGACCGGCTGACGGTACAGAGCGCAGAGATTATCAGCTACGCGATAAACGCGCGGCTCTACCTTTACCCCGGCCCGGAATCGGAACCCATCACCAAGGCCGCGCAGGATTCACTGCGTGACTGGATGGGTAACCAGGGCAAGATTGGGCGTGATGTGGCCCGCTCCGCGATAATGGCCGCCTTGCATGTGCAAGGAGTTCAGCGCGTTGAAATCATTGCACCGGCACAGGACATGGTGATCGGTGACACTCAGGCAGCGTATTGCACGGGTTTCACCCTGCTGGAAGGGGGCACGGATGAATAACGATCTGTTGCCCCCCTCTGCCAGTGCCTTTATGCGCCATGCCGCAGCGGCCAGCCAAATCCTGACGGAAATGGCGGTCGATCTGAATACCTTGTGGGATGCGGAGAAATGCCCGCTAGACCTGCTGCCCTTTCTGGCCTGGGCGCTGTCCGTTGACCGCTGGGATAAACGCTGGTCAGAGCAAACCAAGCGCCAGGTGATTAAGTCTGCCTGGTTGATACACCGCCAGAAAGGCACCATTGCCGCGCTGCGTCGGGTGGTCGAGCCGTTTGGTTACTTGCTGCGCGTGATCGAATGGTGGCAAACCGGCGGCATGCCGGGAACCTTTCACCTTGATATCGGTGTGCAAGACAACGGTATTACTGAAGAAACCTTTTTAGAGATTGAGCGGCTGATTGCCGACGCCAAGCCGCTTAGCCGTCACTTGCTGGGATTGAATATTGTCCTCGACACACAGGGTGCAGCCTACGTGAGCGCTGCAAGCTACAGCGGCGATGAACTAACCGTTTATCCCTATTTCCCTGAAACCATTATCGCCACCGGTCTGGACGTTACCGGTGCCTGTATTCACCTGATTGATACGATGAGCGTAACCGTATGAGTAAATATTTTGCCCTGTTAACCAATATCGGCGCGGCCAAGCTGGCAAATGCAACGGCACTCGGCGCGCAACTTAACATTACGCACATGGCCGTGGGTGACGGAGGCGGTGCGCTGCCTACACCGACCGCCTCACAAACCAAACTCATTAACGAAAAGCGCCGCGCGGCTATCAATACGCTGAATGTCGACCCCAACAATACCAATCAGATTATCGCTGAGCAGGTGATCCCCGAAACTGAGGGCGGTTTCTGGATCCGTGAAATCGGCCTGTTTGATGCTGAGGGAAATCTGATTGCGATTGCCAACTGTGCTGAAACCTATAAGCCGCAATTGCAGGAGGGAAGCGGACGCATTCAAACCGTGCGCATGATTTTGATTGTCAGCAGCACCGATGCGGTCACACTGAAAATCGATCCGGCGGTGGTGCTGGCAACGCGTGGCTATGTGGATGATGCCATTGCCACCCATGAAAAAAGCCGTAAACACCCCGATGCCACGTTGAAAGAAAAAGGTCTGGTGCAACTGAGCAGTGCTACCGACAGCGCCAGCGAAACGCTGGCAGCCACGCCTAAAGCCGTGAAAGCGGCGAACGAGAATGCCGATGGGCGCGTACCGTCTGGCCGCACGGTAAATGGTAAAGCGCTATCGGCAGATATCGCGCTGGGTGCCGCTGATGTGGGTGCCTACACCAAAGCTGAGACTGACACCAAAGTCAGCGCAGCAACGACAGCCGCTAGTAATGCCGCAACGGCTGCCGCGAGTGCCAACACCAATGCTAATGGTCGTGTGCCGTCCGGGCGCACGGTAAACGGTAAGGCGCTGTCGGCAGATATCGCGCTGGGTGCTGCTGATGTGGGTGCCTACACAAAAGCAGAGACCGACACGAAAGTCAACGCGGCTACTACTGCGGCCAATAGTGCCGCGACGGCCGCTGCCAGCGCCAATGATAACGCTAATGGCCGTGTACCCGCAGGGCGCAAGGTCAACGGTAAGGCACTGACGGCAGATATCACGCTGGCTGCTGGCGATGTAGGGACATACACCAAACAGGAAATTAACGAGGCGCTAGGTGGGAAGTTGGCTAAAGACCAGAACGGCGCTGACATTCCTGATAAACCGTTGTTTCGCCAAAATGTTGGATTGGTGAAGCAGGAAAATTCCGTGGATGCAACTACTGGCAGGATAATGACACTGAACGGTGATACCGGTTCATTCGGCCTTGGCGGTACTGCTATCCGTATGCCGGCGGATGCGGATATTGCTGTATGGTTGCGCGGGGTGCCCAGTGGGTTATATGCGATTCTACCAAGTGCAAGCGCCACCAACCTTCCTCCTAATGCCCCTGTCGGCGGTGGTTGGGTATTTCAGACAATAAAATTCAATGCTAACCCGTTGATTATGGTAATTGCCCAGCAAACAGGGGTTCCGGGGAGTGCCGTGAGGGGTGTGCTCAGCACCACCGGTATTTCATGGTTCCCGATTTGGGATAGTGCAAACCTCCCAAATCCAGCAACGCTTGATACCGCACAAACAATAAGCGGCGCTAAAACCTACAAAGAAAAGATTACTATATCGCGTGATTTTCCCGGCCTTATTCTAGAAAAGACTGACGTTGCAGTCGGAACTGTTGGGCGCGTTGTGGTGATGGACACGAACACCACTGGTGTTGAATTCGCAAAACGAAGCGCAGCGGCTGTGCAAACCGGGCAGCAAATAATAAGACTCCCTTTCCCCTCCGGGACAACCTCAGCAACATTCAATGCACTGGTTCAAAACATTAACGCTGTAGCCGACGCCAACGGACTCTGGAAAACCCCCGAAAGCCCTGCATTAACAGCAGCAGCGGTTGGCGCATTGTCAATCACTGAGTTAGCAGGCATTCCGCTGCCATATCCCGGTGCTGTTGCACCAGCAGGGTTCCTGAAATGCAACGGACAGGCATTTAATACAACGCTGTATCCCATTCTTGCCGCGCGCTATCCATCCGGTAATTTACCAGACCTGCGTGGTGAGTTTATTCGCGGCCTTGATGATGGTCGCGGAGTTGATGCGGGTCGCGCCTTGCTCAGCGCACAGGGAGATGCAATTAGAAATATCACAGGGAAGTTTGCAAATAATGGTTTGGCTTGGTCAGAGGGTACTGCATCGTCTGTGGGGGAAGGCGCATTTACTAGATTAGAGGGTATTTTACCATCTAATAATTATTCTGGGTCCGTTGGATGTCAGTACACATTTGACGCATCGAAGGTCGTACCCACCGCATCAGAAAACCGTCCGCGTAACACCGCCTTTAATTACATTGTGAGAGCAGCATAATGAGCAACTATTCCACTGATATTGAAACCGCCGAATTAGGCGAAAACGGACTAAGCAAAAAGGCGGGATGGATCACCGTCTATCATGTTAACCAGTCCACGGGTGAATACCAAAGCGCGAGCATGGAATATCTTATGCTTGGCGTGGGACTACCCGCATACAGTTATCCCGATGAGCCCGAGTTACCCCCTGCCGGGCAGGCGTTATTGCGCACTTCTGACGGCTCAGGCTGGGAGCATGTGCCGGACTATCGCGGTAAAACGGCCTATAACACCGAGACGCGCGAAGCTTTGCTTATCACCTCTATCGGTGAATTGGCGGAAGAATTTACCCTACTTGAACCGGCAACCGCCTATGATGCCTGGGACGGGGAAACGTGGGTGACAGATACGCAAGCTCAGCAAGCAGCAGAATTACAAGCTGCGCAGCAGGCGGCACAACAAGAGTTAACATCACGTCTTACTGTGGCAAATGCCCGTATTCAGACGCTGAGCGATGCGGTGGATCTGGATATGGCGACGGACGAAGAGAAAGCGGCGTTAACGGAATGGAAAACCTACCGGGTGATGCTGAACCGTATTGATGTCAGTACTGCGCCTGATATTGACTGGCCGGAACAGCCACAATAACCATCGTTACCGTCCAGCCCGCCACACTCGGCGGGCTTTGTTTATCGAGTATAGTCATTTTTATCTATGCTTCAGCACAGCCAGTAACGACTGTGCTGGCCATCAAAATAACCCCTTCACCGCGTTCACCGCATCGTTAGCGCTGGTGCGTGCATTGTCCATCAGGTCACTGAATGATGAGGATTGCAACCGCTCGCGCAAATCTTCATCACAGCGCTGAAAACTCAGCGAAAACTCTATCTTTTTCGCCTTGCCATAGCGGTCAAGTTCGCTACGCGTTGTCTGCATGCCGGTGAGCACATACATGCCATAAATCTGCCCGGTGCCCTCAATCAACGGCCAGGGGCGGCCGCTGTACGCCTGAGTATTCAGGGCGGTTAATGATACCTCACCGCCGGTGATTTCCGGGTATAGAACGCCGTCCAGAGTGATCTGATCTTCCCCTGCGCCGATGTACTGCCATTTTGCCGAGCGGTTGATACGCTCATTTTTAACGTGCCGCCATTGCTTCGACTGGCGTAGCTGCTGGTGTGGCAAGGTTTTCAGTTCAAACACAAACAGCCCGTAAACCATCATCATGGTGATTTTCTCCAGTTAATCCGCGTCTCTGAAACTGCCGCGCTTCATCCGGTCAAGTCGCGCCAACTCAGCGCTAAGTTTTTCACTGACAATGCGCCCGATCTCGCGCGCGTCCTGCCGCTCTACGCCGTGTAGGTGGACATGGATTTCAGGCGGGAGCGCGCCAACCACGGGAGGTAACGCCGGGGCACGGGTGGCGGGTGAAACGGGCGGCAGTTCCGCCTGAAACACAGGCTGTGATGCAGCAACCACCACGGGCCGCGAGGTGATTGCCGCAATATCGGCATTAGGTTGCATTGCCAGCGTGCTGGGCTTGGCACCGGTTTTTACCGTTGGCAGGCTGGCAAGTCGGGATTCCTGCCACTCCCCCCGCACCGCCAGTGCACGCGGCAGATTTTTAAAGATGATATCGCCGGGGCCGATCCGTTTTTTGGTTTCATCCAGCAGGCCGGTAGTGTTGTCCGCAATCTTTTGTAAGCGGCGCTGCGTGCCAGTCTCACCGGTCAATAGCGGTGGCGGAGTAACGGTGGGAGGCTTTGTGTTTCCGTCTTTGTTCTCGTCTGGTTTGGGTGACCAGTTCCAGCCCTTTTGCACCATTTTTTTCTGCTGCGGATCCCATTCCCACATAACGGGATCCTTCTTCAAGCTTTCCGCCTTGATGCGCGCCGCTTCCAAACCGGACGGGATAAGGTCGAGTTTTTCCAGTACCCAGCCGATCCCCTCCATCAATTTTTGCAACGGCCACAGCAGCACGGTGAGTGCGGCACCGAGTACCCGGCCAAAGGTTTCACCGGCTGACGTGCATTTTTCCAATGCCTGACGGCTGCTATCTACGGGCGTGAACAGTTTCACAAACCAGTCCCACACCCGACTAACCGCATCACCGATTGCCCCGAAAACCAGTGTCAGGGTAAAAAACGCATCCCGGAACGGCGAAAGCTGCTGCATGATGCCGCTGAACATACCGCTGAAAAAGGCTTTGATCGGCTCCCAATTACGCCAGATAAGCGCACCGACACCGACGAACGCGGCACCAATCAGCCCTATTGGACTTAACAGCGCCGACAGCGCGCCACCCAGCAGGGACACTGCACCGGTTATAATGCCCCATATCGCAGGCAAACCCGTTAACCGTAACAACAGGCCGCCAATGCCTTTACCCAGCGAGGCCAACGCCGAAAGCGGAGAGGTGAATACAGAAAACAGCATGCCGCGCACCGGTGCCAGCAGCGTAGGCAACCGGGAAAAGCCGCCCGATAGTAATTTCATTATCTGCGACCAACCGCCAACGCGCGCCATGGAGCCGCCTGCGACACCGCCGAGCGTTTGAAACATCGTGATCGCGCCGCCAATGCCGCGCCCGCCGGTCAATAACGTAAAGCCTAATTGCAGCTTTGCCAGCGGGCCCAGCAACAAACCCGCAGCCAGCGAGGTGGCACCTATCGCCGCCGTCAGGGCTAAAGCGCTGCCGCCAACAATCAGCAGTGTCTGTGTCAGTTTGGGGTTTTCTTTGGACCATGCGCTTATTCTATTGACGATATTGCTCAAGCCTTGAGATAACCCGCGCAATGGGCCATCGATGGTTTCTTCAATTTGAATGCGAAACCCTTCCCAAGCACTATCTAGCTCTTTCAGATCGCCGCCAAGATTATCCGCTCTCTTTTTAGCAACTGTGGCAGCTTCCTGATTTTCGTGAGCTTTCGATAATTCACTGAGCAAATTTTGCAAATAACCATCACCGGAACCATCAACCAAGGCTTTGAGACCAACGAATGCCTCTTCACCGGCGATATCTTTCAGAAAGGAAATGCGATCAGTCTGGCCGTATTTTTGCAGTTTTTTCTGCATATCCAGCAACAAATCAAAGGGTTTTCGCATCTTGCCGGTTGAATCAGCGACTTCAACACCTAACTCTTTCAGAGCATCTTTTGCGGCCTTTGGTGGTGCAGCCAAACGCGACAAGCTGGCACGCAACGCTGTACCGGCATCGCTGCCTTTTATGCCTACACGGGCCAAAGCGCCAACCATTGCCGCCGTTTCTTCCAGGCTGACACTTAACCCAGCAGCTACAGGCCCTGCGTACTTCATGGTATCGCCTAGGCTGCGCAAGTCGGTATTAGTCCGGGTAAATGCACCGGTTAACACGTCACTGACGCGATCCATTTCGCGCGCATCAAGATTGAATTGGGAAAGGATGTTAGATCCGATGTCGGCGGTTTCGCCTAAATCCATACCGCCGGCCAGCGCCATATTTAACACGCCGGGCAAGGCAGCTTGAATGGCCTGCGGGGTAAAACCGGCCATAGCAAGGAACGCCTGACCGCTGGCCGCGTCACGGGTGGTAAAGGCGGTTTCCGCACCGAGTTTTTTCGCCTGGGCCCGTAAGGCTGACATTTGCTGATCGTTCTTATCCAGCCGCGTGAGCGCCTGGACGCGTGACATTTCCTCATCAAAGCCCACCGCAGGGGCTAGGAACTGCCCGCCCATATAACCGCCCGCCGTTGCACCCGCTACCGCCATAGTGCCGCCATTACGCATCTTTTGGGCGGTCTGCTGCATGCGGTCATACCGTGCGCGCGCTTGCGTTACTGCGGCCAGTTGTCGCCGCTCTCGCTCTAACGTTTGGTTGTATTGTTCAGTGCGCCGGATGGCGCTTTGAATGGTGGCCGTGCTTCCTGTCAGCGATACGCCATGACCGCGCAACGCCTGCGCACTGGCGCGCAGTTTGACCATTTCCTGATCGCGCGTCACATTAAGGCGTTCCATTTTGGCAGCCAGTGCGGCCATGTGTTCGCGCTGTTTGTCCGTCAGCACGGTGCCATTGCGCTGGGCCTTGTTGAGTCCTTCCAGAGACCGGCCTGCCTCGTCAATCTGACGCGAGGTTTTTTGCACGCTATCGCGCAGGCGGTTAAAAGTTTTTGATTGCTTGTCCAGATCGTTAATGGCGGCCTGGGTTTTCTTGAGGGATTCAGTCAGACCGCCCGCACTCTGGCGGGCGGCATTGACCGGGCGGGTTAAACGGTCTATCGCGCTGAACGCAACGCGGATATCAAGGCTTTTCATCGTCACTGGCTCCACTGCGGATAGCCGCCCGCTCGCGCCAGGCTATCACCTCGCCCAGATCCATGCTGAAGAGTTCAGAGGGCGGCCAGTTAAAAACAACGGCAATATCGGCAACCAGATCGTCAATCTGGTCAAACAGCAACAGAGTTATGCTGTCTCCGTCTCCGCCTCGTTCGATTCGCCAGGCTCCACAGGTGCCAAAAAAGGCGTCAACGCCTCCGCCAGTCGGACAAAATCGCGGGTATCCATGGCGTTGATTTCTGCCAGCTTCAGCTTAGGAGATGTGACACGGGTTAACAGCGTGGTGACTGAATCCGCATCCATATTCAGCACATTAACCAGACGCAAGCCGCGCAGTGAACCTGCCTGTTTGATCTCGTCGGTAATGGCGACGCGGGTGATTTTGTCGGCATCCCGTACAATCGGGGTGATTAGCGTTACGGCATTATCGTTCTTCTTACTCATCGTTCTGTTCTCCAGGCGGCCAGAGTGACCGCCATCAGTGCGGTTAATCAGCTACCGAGGCCCAGCGCAGAGGTAATGCGATCCGGGTAAATGTTTTTGCCGTCTCTCTTGTAGATAAAGTTCAGCAAATCAATTTCGATAATCGGTTGATCGTCAATCGACAGTTTGTAGTAGGTGTTCTTCAGCGCGTAGGTGACAGAGGTGTCATCGCCTTGTTTGGCTTCTCCGCTGTCAATTTCAGTCACACGCCCGCGCATTTCCACTTCCACTAACAGGCTTTCCCCGTCGGTGTAATATTCACCGGCAAAGCGCAAACGGGTTTCATCAATACCGCCGCCGTATTCCTGCAACAGCGTCTTGACCATACCGCCAACCACCATTGACGCATCCAGCGCGCCACCGTCCAGACCGAGATCGACGGCCGCCGATCCAATCATGCCGCCGCCCTGAAAATCTTCCGTCTTGCGGGTCAGTTTGGGTAGCGTGACAGAAGTCACTTTGCCGATTTGGTTATTGCCGTTCACAAAGGTGGTGAACAGCCGCAATTTATGCGGGATTGCCATTATTCACCTCCCAGCGATGCAAACGCAGGCGCAAAGTAGTCATCTGTGAAGGTCTGGTACAGCGTCAGATCTTCCAGCGGTGGCACAGGGGTGTATTTGTAACGCACGCGCACTTGCCCCTGACGCAACCCCGGTGTGGGGTTGTCCACAATGTCAAACCAGCAAGCCGCGCCGATCAGCTGCCCTTTTGTCACCAGCGCGCTGAGTTTGCCTGAGATACCGCTCACCACGTCTTTTACGTTGGCCGGGGTAAGGGGTTCATCCACGCTTTCAAATTGCGCCTCGGCAATACTGTCAGCGAGAATTTGCGCCGTGCGGGTATACACTTCAAAGATGTATTCACTGGTTTCCGTGGTGCGGTTGCCCCAAAAGCGAAAACCGTTGCGCTTGATCAGCGTCGTAACCTCTTTGCTGTTCAGCGCGTTGGCGTCGCTATCTTCTGCCTGAAGTGACCAGAACACATCACGGGAAATTCCCAGCACGTTATTCACCGGCACGTTGGACAGTGACTTATGCCAGCCCTGATCGTTGTCGATGGCCGAACGCAAACCGCAGGCATACGCCGGGGCCGGAAAGGTTTCATTCTCACCGGTCAACGGGTTATAGGCGATGAAGTCCGGCCAAATCAGCATTAACTCGCGATAGGCAAATTTCGCACGATAGGCGATAGCCTCCGCCATTGTCGTGCAACCATTACACCCGGCATAAACAAAGGCCCGCAGGTTTTGCGCAATGCCGCACAGTGCTGCGGTCACTTCCTCGGCGTCATAGTCGGGAACGGCCAGCACGCGCGGGCGGTAGTCCACTTTTGCCTCAGCCGTCAGCAAGGCATACATACCGGTATAGCTGCCGTCAGCCAGCGTGCCGCCGATAATCAATTGCGATTGCGTCTTTTCGCCGTTTTCCGTTGCTGCCGCGACACGCACCACAATCACCTTGGGGCTGGTCTGGTCAGAAATGGCTTTCAGCGTTTTGTACAGGGAGCCGGTTTTACCCGCCTTACCAAGTACACTTTTGACCCGTGTCAGTAGCACGGGGGTATTCAGGGGAAAGGTATCCGGGTCTGCATCATCCGCCACACACACCACGCCAATCACACTGGAGTCAATGTCATTGATCGCAGTAACGAGGTCGGTATTTTCGCGAACGCGGGCACCGTGGAAACGTGTCTCTGACATGTTAACCACCATTACGTTGTTGAGTTCGCGGTGATAATCCCCTATGTCTCGCTGCGACTCACGCCGTTTGCGGTCTGACAAACAGGCGACAACAAAAAGCCATTTTTCCCCGCTCGCGCGCGTGAAATCATGCGACAAAACACGGGGGTAATATGGCGCTTTCAGGATTGGCAGACACGTTGAGCAGTAAGGTCACGGATTACAACAACACGCTGACCGATGCGGTTAAGGTCCCGGCATTTAACGTGACGCTGGGCGGGAAATCACTTCAAGCATTAAGCGATCGTCTAATGTCGCTTTCACTGACCGATAATCGCGGGTTTGATGCTGACCAGGTGACGATCTCGCTAGATGACACTGACGGTCTGATCGGTCTGCCTTCGCGCGGCGCAGAGATCGCGCTGTCTATTGGCTGGCTGGGTGAGCCGTTGGTTTACAAGGGGCTGTATACCGTTGATGAGGTCGCTCATGAAGGCCCACCGGATGTGCTCAACATCACGGCTCGTAGCGCGGATTTTCGCGATGAATTTAACGTTAAACGTGAGGTGTCCTGGCATGACGTTACCGTTGAGCGCGTGGTGTCCGCCATTGCGCACCGTTACGGGCTGAAAGCGCAAATCAGCGACATGCTTATGAACATTGAGATTGACCACGCCGACCAGACACAAGAAAGCGATATGTCGTTTTTAACCCGAATGGCCGAAATGTTAGGCGCGATTGCCACGGTTAAAAATGGGGCGCTGTTATTTATTCTGCCTGGCGGCGGGGTAACAGCATCCGGCAAGGCGCTGCCATCATTCAGTATTACCCGCAGCAGCGGTGACGGGCACCGCTTTCGCATTGCCGATCGTGATGCCTACACCGGTGTGCGCGCCTACTGGCTGGATCTCAACTTTGGCAAAAAAAAGAAAGTCAGCGTAAAGCGGCGCAGAACCAAGGCCAAACCGAAAAAGGAGAAAAGCAGCAGCCGTGAGGGCGAATACATGGAAGGGGCCGACGGCAACGTGTATGTGTTGCGTAAAACCTATCAAAATGAAACCGCCGCCAAACGCGCAGCGGCGGCAAAATGGCAACAGCTTCAACGGGGTGCCGCCGAGTTCTCTATCACCCTGGCGCGTGGCCGCGCTGACCTGTACCCGGAAATGCACGGTACCGTAACCGGTTTTAAGGCGGAAATTGATAATCAGGAATGGATTATTTCACGCGCCGAGCATGTGATTGACGGCAGCGGTTTTACCACGCGTCTGGAGCTGGAAGCGAAAATATCTGACTGGATTGCAGAAAGTGAATAGAATAACCGTGAGTTCAACTCCCGCAGGGGAGATCATTATGTTCACGTGTCCATTTTGCGGCGCAGTAGCCCGCACCCGTACCAGTCGCCGCCTAAGCGAAATGACTATCCGCCAGTATCATCAGTGTCAAAATCTGGAATGCAGCGAAACTTTCACCACGCTTAACACCGTAGAACGGCGTGTTTCAAAGCGTGCGCGAGAGGAACCCTTGCCGCCTGACTTCATCCCGCAGGATGCGTTTCCAACATCGCATTATGGGCGGGACCAGTTAAATTTGGCGCTTTAACGAAAAGCCCCGCAATTATCAATCGCGGGGCTTTTTGCTGTTTAAATTGTTCATAGTGGGTTAATAATGCGCCCTACTCTGCTAATCCGAACCTGAACCACGCAAAACCGATGCCGCCACTCTGCTGCCATTTTGCTGCCACTAGAGAATTTCAAAAACAAAAAAACCACCTTGCGGTGGCGTAATAATATTTATAACTAATTGTTTTTATTAACTTAATTGATGGTGCCCGGGGCGGGACTTGAACCCGCACAGCGCGTACGCCGAGGGATTTTAAATCCCTTGTGTCTACCGATTTCACCACCCGGGCGAAAATTGGAGGCGCGTCCCGGAGTCGAACCGAGGTAGGCGGATTTGCAATCCGCTGCATGGCCACTCTGCCAACGCGCCTTTATTTTGCCTACTGACCTGATACTTCTGGTCATATCAACAAGTTTTTACTTATAACTTATTGATTAAAATCGATTTTTTCATTTCCGTTTCAGGAATGGACGCTATTATGGACTGGTTACGCGCCGATGGCAAGCCCTTTGTCGTCGGGATAAAACCGAACGCTCAAAAGCTCACCACGGCAGCCGATTATTTACCATTCTCGCTTCATTTAGCAGCAAAACGGCTGTTTAGTCGGCAAATGTTCTTTCGCCCATACCGCATTAACATCATCATCCTGCCTCAGCGTCAATGCTGGATAGCGGCAAAAGCGTACAACATCGCCCACCACCAATAAGCCCGGTGACTGGGGTTGATACTGCGCCAGCAGTCTCGGCAATGTCGCCAACGTTGCCGTCAGTAGCCGCTGTTGTGGCTGAGTGCCGCGTTCAATAATCGCCAGAGGCGTAGTGCTTGCCATTCCATGCGTGATGAGTTGCTGAGAAAGTCGATTGGCATGGCTCAATCCCATATAGAACACCAGCGTTTGTTCCCCCCGAGCCAGCATTGGCCAGTCAAGCATCGGTTCTCCCTCTTGGCTATGCCCGGTAATAAAATGCACAGACTGAGCACAATCGCGGTGTGTTAACGGCAATCCTACAGCTGCAGCGCAACCTGTGGCAGCCGTGATGCCTGGTACAATACAGCAACGAATACCCTGTTGCTGTAAAAAATCCATCTCTTCTCCACCGCGTCCAAAAATGAAAGGATCTCCCCCTTTCAGCCTCACCACTCGCTGTTTCGCTTGCGCCAATTCGGCCAGTAGTTGGTTGATCTGGTGTTGGGACAGTGGGTGGCGACCACGACACTTGCCGACATCAATGCACAGTGCAGTAGAGGGTATCAATGCCATAATCTGCTCTGAAACCAACCGGTCATGCACAAAAACATCTGCTTGCTGGATCACACGCCATGCCTTAATCGTTAACAGCTCTGCATCGCCAGGGCCAGCACCGACGAGCCACACCTCGCCTGGGTTAACGGACTCTCCTGCCGGAACAGGACGGTTTTTCACTACTTTTTTCATATGTTACCTTTATTCCGTTATCCAGCATGTTTTAACGCGATAGCTTCACCGTGTTGTCGTATCAATGCCTTAAGTTCAGGAATACACGAGCCACAGTTAGTGCCGCATTTGAGCTCAGCGCCTAATGCTACCGCAGTCTGGCAGCCACCGCGTATCGCCTGCAAAATTGCACGCTCCCCGACACCAAAACAGCTGCATACGGTTGCGCCCGTCGCCTCTTGTTGAGTACAAGCGCCAGCAGACAGTAAAATTCGACTACGCTCCGCGAGCGGTTTATTACTCAAAAAAGCTGCATAGATTACCGAACTCTCTAGCACCAGTGGTTCACGTTGGGCGTAAAACGCAAGCACGGCCAGCCCCTCTTTCCAACCAACGGCATGGAACACCCCATCGCCACTCTGTGCCCATTGATAAGTCAGGTCCTGAAATGTTTTCTCCATTGATGCCGTGTAGCGCGCCAACCATTGCCAACCGTCACCGAAAGGTTCTCGTTCTGCCATTCGATAATGGCTGATACCTGTTGCCGTTATTTTGCTCCAGTAACCACAGGGAGGCGGGGGTTGTTCCCTAAGAAGGAAAATTTCACCAAACCAGCGAGCAGCCCAAGGCTGTATGCGTATTCGCGCATGTTTACTTTCCGGTTGTCCTGAATGGGGATCGGTCACTGGCGCAATCAGGCTCCCTACGCGCGCTTGTCCGCTAAACTGCTGATTCCAGTGCATAGGAACAAAAACGCTGCCACGCTGCTGCCCGCTGTTCAAATGGGCCTTGGCCAACATCCATCCGTGCGGCGAGCTCAATCGCACAATATCACCCGGATGTATAGCGTAAGCGACTGCATCCTGCGGATGCATCTCACAATAGGGTTCACTAAGGTGGCGTAACAAACGCGCTGCCTTCCCTGTTCGAGTCATGGTATGCCACTGATCGCGAATACGTCCGGTATTGAGAACCAATGGATATTGGCGCTCAGGTGCTGCTGCGGGCAGGCTGGGCACAATCGGGATCATCCGCGCTCGACCATCCGGATGCCAGCAATGACCATCACTGAATAATCGTGGCGTTCCTTGTGCTGCATCTGCTGTTACCGGCCATTGAACAGGCGTTAATGCCTGCCATTGTGCATCGCTTAATGTTGCCAACGCACTGATATCAAACGCACGCGTGCCCTGGTTTTCAAAACCGGACAGCGCCGCGTGTTCGCGAAAAATCTGAGCCGGATGGGTATAGGGAAATGCGGCATTAAAGCCAAGCCGTTGTGCAACCTGAGTGAGTATCCACCAATCCGCGCGCGCTTCACCGGGCGATGGCAGAAAGGCCCGCTGACGCGAGATACGCCGCTCTGAATTAGTGACAGTGCCATCCTTTTCCCCCCATGCGAGTGCAGGCAGCAGCACGCGCGCGCATGCCGTGGTGTCAGTATGGCGCATCACATCCGAGACGATCACCAACGGGCAGCGCTGTAAGGCTCGCTGCACCCGATCGGCATCCGGTAATGAGACCACCGGATTGGTCCCCATAATCCACACCGCTTTCACTTCGCCTTGCTCAATCGCCTGAAATAGCGGAACCGCGTTTAACCCAGGGCGTTTTGCCACTCGGGTTGTCCCCCAAAAACGCCCTACGCGATCGATATCCTGTGGTGTAAACCCCATGTGAGCCGCCAGTTGATTGGCTAGCCCCCCCACTTCCCTTCCCCCCATCGCATTCGGTTGACCGGTTATCGAAAACGGTCCACTGCCGGGATAACCCAGTTTGCCGCTAAAAAGGTGCGCATTGATGATGGCATTGCATTTATCACTGCCTGAGGACGATTGGTTGATCCCTTGCGAATAGAGCGTCACCACGTTATCCGTGTCGGCGAACCAACGGTAAAACAACGTAATGTCTTGCTGTGACAACGCGCAAAAATCGGCGACTTTCTCAGGGGTCCAGCTCTCTGCATGGTCTAACGCTGTCTCGACATCAGTCAGTTCGAAACGGTTTTGCCGCTTTTGCTGCGCCAGATACCGTAATACCCCGTTAAATAATCCCGCATCGCTGCCGGGACGCAGCGGTAAGTGCAAATCGGCAATGTCACAGGTTGCTGTTCGACGCGGATCGATAACCACAACACGAAGTGTTGGCCGCTGCTGCTTCGCCTGTAACAGTCGTTGATACACGACCGGATGCGCCCAAGCTGTATTGGACCCAACGAGTACCACCATGTCTGCCCGTTCGATATCCTCATAACTGCATGGCACCGCATCCGCGCCAAAGGCGCGCTTGTAGCCAATCACCGCAGATGCCATACACAATCGAGAGTTGGTATCCATATTGGCGCTGCCAATAAATCCCTTCATCAGCTTGTTGGCCACATAATAATCT
This sequence comes from Serratia marcescens, assembly GCA_015548865.1. GTDB lineage: Bacteria > Pseudomonadota > Gammaproteobacteria > Enterobacterales > Enterobacteriaceae > Symbiopectobacterium > Symbiopectobacterium marcescens_A. The sequence continues at coordinate 70,020 of JADMXW010000020.1, forward strand.
TCGGTTAGCAATTGGCCTGAACCGTAGAAAGCCACCGCATGCGGGCCGTATTGCTCGATGATCGTGCACAGCTCATTTGCTACCGTATCCAGCGCGTTGTCCCACGTGTCTCGTTTGCCGTCGATCATTGGCCAAAGCAAACGGCCGTCCAGATCGAGCGTATCCCCCAGCGCCGCACCTTTGACGCACAGCCGCCCAAAATTAGCCGGGTGCGTTTTGTCACCACTGATAGCAACCTGTCCTTCGGCTGTCACCTCTGCCTGCACTCCACAGCCTACCCCGCAGTAAGGACATGTGGTGCGGCAGATGCTCATGATGCCTCCGCAACAGGCGAAAACTGTGTCATCGCACAGTGAGCCACCCAGATTTTCCCCTGTTCGATTTTCACCGGCCAGGCGCGAGCAAGTTGGCTGCCATCGTCAGGGCTGATGCCATCTTCAAGCCGAATACGTCGTTTATAGAGCGGTGAAATGACCACTGGTACACCGTCAACATCGCCAACAATACCGCGATACAATACGTTTACCGCGCTCCCCGGCTCATGGTTGTCCAACGCATAGATGCGTGGTGTGTGCCCAGCAAGATGAAACAGTGCAATTTGCTGTTCCCCCACGCGAGCTGCCATACCTGCATTGGGTGGAATATCTGCTACGGTGCCAACACAAGTCCAGCCTTCGGCAGCGACCCCCATTTCGGCCACGTTTATTGCTATCGCATCGCGTAGCGCCGGGCGAAGCTGCCCACGCTCAACACACTGCACCACACCTTCATCCGGCACGTCACTGTTGATAAAACTACGAAATAGCGCCAGACGGTCTGGATTTTCCAACGTGGTGCGCCATTCACATTGATAACTATCCACCACCCGTTGCATATCACTTTCCAGCGTGTCGGCTACGCCCAGCACGTCATCAATGACAACCTCTCGCAGATAGTCGATGCCGCCTTCAAGATTATCCATCCAGGTGCTGGTGCGTTGCAGGCGATCGCCCGTACGGATGTAAAACATCAACAAACGATCAATATAGCGAATCAAGGTGTCAGTATCCAAATCACTGGCAAATAAATCCGCATGACGGGGCTTCATACCGCCATTACCGCATACGTAGAGATTCCAGCCTTTATCCGTGGCAATCACACCAATGTCTTTGCTCTGTGCTTCAGCACATTCACGCGTACAACCGGACACAGCCATTTTAATCTTGTGTGGTGCGCGCAATCCCTTGTAACGGTTCTCCAACTGGATCGCCAGTGCAGTAGAATCCTGCACACCGTAACGACACCAGGTTGATCCCACACAAGATTTCACCGTACGCAGCGATTTGCCGTAGGCGTGACCTGTCTCAAATCCAGCGTCGAGCAACGCCTGCCAAATGGCAGGCAACTGTTCGACTCTGGCGCCGAACAGATCGACTCGCTGGCCGCCGGTTATTTTGGTGTAGAGCTGATAACGCTGTGCCACTAACCCAATTGCGATCAGCGCCTCGGGCGTAATCTCTCCAGCGGGAATGCGCGGCACCACCGAGTAGGTGCCATCTTTTTGAATGTTGGCGAAGAAACGATCGTTGGTATCCTGCAAAGGCAGATGCTGTGGTTGCAGCAGATAGTCGTTCCAGCAGGAAGCGAGTATCGAGCCAACCAATGGCTTGCATATTTCGCAGCCGCGCCCATGTCCATAGCGGGCAATGAGATCATCAAAGGTACGAATGTCATTGATACGGATCAGGTGATATAACGCCTGACGGTCATAGGCAAAGTGCTCGCAGATGTCCTTTTTAACCTCAACGCCAGACTGCATGAGCTCATACTCCATGACCTGTTTCACCAGCGGCACGCAGCCACCACAACCGGTTCCCGCTTTGGTACAGCTTTTTATCGCGCCTAATTCATGACAGCCGCTCGCCACTGCCGCGCAAATATCCGCCTTAGTGACATTATGGCAGGAGCAAATCTGTGCCGTTGCAGGCAAGGCGGCGACACCCAGCCCTTTCGCCGGTGCGCCTTCATGTGCGGGAAGAATAAGCGTCTCGGGATGTGCGGGTAGCGTCATGTCGTTGAGCTTCATTTGCAGCAGCGTAGTGTATTCACTGCTGTCCCCCACCAACACCGCCCCCAGCAAGCGCTTACCGTCTTGTGATACCACTATGCTTTTATAGACTTCACGCGGACCATCATGCCATTGATAGTGCTGGCTCCCAGCTGTTTTCCCGTGAGCATCACCGATAGATGCTACCTCGACGCCGAGCAATTTTAATTTGGTGCTCATGTCGGCGCCCGTAAAGGGTTGGCCCTGACCGGCGAAGCTGGACGCTACGCTGCGCGCCATCTGATAGCCGGGTGCAACCAGCCCAAATACCTGCTGCTGCCAGCAGGCGCATTCACCGATGGCATAAATGTTGGCATCAGAGGTTTGCCCAACATCGTTAATCACAATGCCCCCACGAGTACCGATCTCCAATCCTGCATCACGGGCCAGTTGGTCACGGGGCCGAATACCTGCGGAGAACAGCACAAGATCGCTCTCCAACTCACTGCCATCAGCAAAACACAGGCGATGCCGCGCCACAGAACCCTCCACAATGGCCTGTGTCGCTTTCCCTGTATGCACTTGTACACCTAATGCCTCAATCTTACGCCGCAGCATCGCGGCACCGCCGTCATCCAGTTGCACAGCCATTAAACGCGGTGCGAATTCCACCACATGCGTCTCTAGTCCCAGTTGTCGCAATGCATTGGCCGCTTCCAGCCCCAATAATCCTCCGCCTATCACCACCCCAGAGTGTGATTGCGCGGCGCAGTCGGCAATGGCATCAAGATCGTCCAGAGTACGATAAACCAAGCATCCATCACGATCGCTGCCTGCCAACGGCGGCACGAAGGGATACGATCCGGTTGCCAGCACCAGTTGGTCATAAGGCGTTTCTCTTCCCTGAGCATCAATGACGCAACGACGCTGACGATCGATAGCCGTCACTTCGCACTGAATGCGTAGCTCAATGTCATGACGTTCAAAAAAATCCGCTTGCACCATAGAAAGATCGGCGGCAGTCCGTCCGGCAAAATATTCGGACAAATGAACCCGATCGTAGGCAGGGTAGCGCTCCTCACCAAAAACAACGATGTGGTACTGCTGATGCAAACAACGCTCAACCAGTTGCTCAAGAAAATGGTGGCCGACCATACCGTGGCCAACAACAATCAATACAGGCTTACTCATCATACGACTCCTCACAGACTGCGGCACGGCTTCAACCGCCGTGGAAGAGAGACCAAATAGCAGAGGTGTAGGCTCAAGGGCTGTTCCCTCCTTCATCACCGACAACAGATGTGCACTGTCCCCGGCATCACCGAACAGCAGTGCGCCACACAGGCGTCCGGCGCGAAAAATCAGTTGGCGATAACGCGGCGTCAACGGATCAAACAACGTATGGACATCGTCATCCGCCTGCGGTGTCAACTCACCGGTACTGACCACCTCAATCCCGGTAACTTTGAGGCGCGTGGCCAGCATTTCCGAGTGATAATCCTCAACGGGTTGACCAGCCAAACGCTGCGCAAGCACATGTGCTTGCGCCAGACAAGGCGCAACCAGCCCAAACGTTTCACCTTGCAGTTCGCAGCACTCACCTAACGCACTGATAGCACTGTCCTGTGTGCGCAACTGACCATCGACCAGAATGCCTCGCGCACAGGGCACACCGCTGTTACGCGCCAGTCCGCATTCCGGCTGAATGCCTGTCGCCACGACCACCAGCCCTGCGGGCAGGCTACGGCCATCCGTTAACAGCACCTGCACAACGCTGCTTTTCCCCAGCAGAGCGGCAACATTTACCGACATGAGGCACTGGATTCCTCGCGTTTGCAGCGACGCCACCAGCAGCGCACTGGCGGTTGCGTCCAGTTGTCGATCCATCAAGATCGATGAACGATGCAGTAACGTCACTTGTGCACCTCGCTGCCGCAGTGCTGCCGCAGCTTCAATGCCGAGCAATCCTCCACCGATCACCACCACGGGAACGTTGGCACGCACCGCTGCAAGCATGGCATCGACATCTTCTCGGGTGCGAAACCCCACCACCCCCGCCAGATGAATACCAGACCACGGCGGCATCATCGGACGTGCTCCAGTGGCAATTACCAAATGGTCATAACCGATTTCACCGCATGCTGTGACAACACGGCATCGTTCGCGATCAATGTGGTGTACGGTCTCCCCCAGGCGATAACAAACACCGTGCTCAGGCGCTACTGCGGGCAACAGGATCTCCGTAAAGGATTTTTCCCCTCCCAACACCGGGGAAAGCATAATGCGGTTATAGCTGGCACAGGATTCAGCACCGACTACCGTGATTTGGAAACGATCCCCAGCTGTGTTCAGCAGGTTTTCCACCAGTCGAGCGCTGGCCATGCCATTGCCGATAATCACCAGTCGCTTCATACATCTACTCGCTCATCAAGCTGCTTTGGGCTGTTTTTCATACAAAAAATAGAGCACCTGCTGGCGATACTGGTGGTAGCGCGGATCGTCCGCCAGTGTGACCCGAGATCGTGGCCGTGGCAGATCGACAGTCATGATCTCCCCCACCGTGGCCGCAGGGCCGTTGGTCATCATCAATACCCGGTCCGACAGCAACACGGCTTCGTCAACATCGTGGGTAATCAACACAATCGTGGTATTTAGCCGTTGCTGAATATCCATCACGGCATCTTGTAAATGCGCGCGCGTTAACGCATCCAGTGCACCAAACGGCTCATCCATCAGTAGCACTTTGGGTTTCATTGCCAGCGCGCGCGCAATGCCAACGCGCTGCTTCATGCCACCGGAAATTTCGTTAGGCCGCTTATCGATAGCGTGCCCCATATGCACCAGTTCGAGGTTATGCAAAATCCACTCATGGCGTTCCGCTTTACTCATGGCGCGACGTAGCACCTGATTAACCGCCAGCTCCACATTCTGGTAGGTGGTGAGCCACGGCAGCAGTGAGTGGTTCTGAAACACGACAGCTCGCTCCGGCCCCGGTCCAGTAATTTCGCGGTTATCGCAGAGCAACCCGCCATCACTTGGTGCAGTCAACCCGGCGAATCAGGTTGAGTAACGTGGATTTACCACATCCCGAGTGACCAATAAGACTGAGGGTTTCACCGGACCGGATATCAAAGCTGACGTTGTCCAATGCCAGAAACTCGCCACTAGCGGTCGAAAAACGCTGGCTCACTTGCTGGACTTGTATAATTGGCGCTGAAGACATTGCGGTATCCTCTTATTGATTGTCGTAACTAAAACGTTTTGCCAGCGACATCAGTCCCTGCTCCAGCAACAACCCAACAACGCCGATAACCAGAATGGCGATCAAAATGTTTTCGACGTTAAGGTTGTTCCACTCATTCCAGATCCAGAAGCCGATACCAATGCCTCCGGTCAGCATCTCAGCGGCAACGATCACCAACCAGGCAATACCGATAGACAAACGCACACCGGTTAGCACATGCGGCAGCACGGCAGGAAAGAGGATTTTCCACATCAGATTCCATTCGGAGAGATTCAGCACACGCGCTACGTTCAGGTAGTCCTGTGGAATACGACGCACACCTTCTGCCGTATTGAGGATCATTGGCCAAATCGAACAGATAAAAATGGTCCAACTGGAGGCGGGTTCTGCACGCTGAAACAGCAGCAACCCGATCGGCAACCAGGCAAGGGGGCTGACTGGGCGCAGCAGCGCGATAACAGGGTTAAACATGCCAGCGAGAAAGCGAAAGCGCCCAATCATGAATCCAGCGGGAATGCCCACCAATGCAGCCAACCCAAATCCAATAGCGACGCGTTTCAAAGAGGCCAATACGTTCCAGCCAATGCCCTGATCGTTAGGGCCAGCGATATAAAAAGGATCGGCGAACAGTGCGGCAGCTGATTGCGCTGTCTGCCACGGCGTCGGGAACCCTTCACTATTGAGAGCGGCCACTTGCCACACACTCAGCAGCAGCAATATTCCCAACAACGCGGGCAATATTGCCTGCGCCACCCGGCGAACCCGCCCCGTCCAGCGAGGCGCCCGCGCTATGGGTTGGGTAATCGTTGAAGATGGCGCTGGTTGACGTGTCGCTTCCGGCAATGGGAGTACCTGCGCACTGCGCAGATCCGTTTCTGCAACCTCTGCCACAATCGGAACAACTTGTGCCTGAGCTTTCATGGCTAGCCTCGCTTATTCACACTAAAACCGTTGGCGTATCCCACCGGATCGCTGCCATCCCAGCGGATGCCGTCGATGAGCGTGCTGCTGCGCATGTCGCTGCCCGGTAGCGGCACGTTGCCTACACTGCTTGCAGCCTGCTTGTAAAGTTCAATACGGTTGATTTTTTTGGCTATCGCCAGATAATCCGGATCGCTGTCGAGTAGGCCCCAGCGTCGGTGCTGTGTCAGAAACCACATACCGTCTGACAGGTAGGGATAATTCACCGCGCCATCACGGTAGAAACGCATGGCGTGCTCGTCTTTCCAATGCTTACCCATGCCGTTGTCGTAGTTGCCCTGAATACGCTCGACGATCTGCTCTGCTTTGGTGTTGACATAAGCGCGTCCGGCGATAACGGCAGCCGTTTCGCGCCGATTTTCATCTGAAGTATCAATCCAGCGCCCGGCATCCAGCACGGCTGCTGCCAGCGCGCGGGCACTGTGTGGGTTTTCATCGGCCCACGCGGCGCGGGTGCCTAATACTTTCTCGGGATGATCGGGCCAAACCTCCTGCGAGGTCGCGGCGGTAAAACCAATTCCTTCACTAATGGCACGCTGGTTCCAAGGCTCACCCACGCAGCAGCCGACCATGTTGCCAATCTTCATGTTCATTACCATTTGCGGTGGAGGCACTACCACGGTGCGGATATCGTTGAACGGATGAATACCCGACGCAGCCAGCCAGTAGTAAAGCCACATGGCATGGGTGCCGGTGGGGAACGTGTGCGCGAATGTGTGCGTGCCGGGTGCACTGGCGGCAATAAATTGCTTCAGTGAAGCACCATCAGTCACACCTGCATCACGCAGTGCATTAGCCAGTGTGATACCCTGCCCGTTCTGATTCAGTGTCATCAGTACGGCCATATCGTGTTGTGGACCTGCCAGTCCCAGTTGCAAACCGTAAACCTGGCCGTAGAGAATATGTGCCGCATCCAGTTCACCGGAAACCAGCTTGTCTCTCACAGCGGCCCAGCTCGCCTCTTTGCTCGGGACAATGTTGATACCGTATTTCTTGTCGAAACCTTTTTCTGCTGCCATGACGACCGAAGCACAATCGGTCAGAGGAATAAAACCGACGCGGATAGTGGTTTTTTCCGGTGCATCAGAACCTGCCGCCCAAACGTTATTCATTAATCCCGGTAATAAAAAACTTCCGCCGAGTGCGGCACTTCCCGCGAGAAACTGGCGGCGGGAAAACGACTTGTTGTTTTTCGTCTCACTCATCAACGCGACCCTTACGTCAACAGCCGGTAGGACTGTAAAAAACAAAAAAAGGCGTCCATAAGCCATGCGCGAATGCATGCTGATGGACGCCTTTGCCCGTATTCCCTCTCGACCGCCGTTGGCAAAGGGAGAACACTTTATGAAATTCATTGTATGAACCTGTTGCGATACCCGTTGTTTCGCAATGATTCATCGCTGTACAAAGTTAAAAGCAACAAACATACCAACATTGCCGTAACACACCAAAAACCACAAACAATGTGTGATAAAACACAGTTAACACGATAAATTGCAGGGATATAACGTTAGGGATGAGATCTGAATAGGCATTGCCAGCCATTGGGCAATCGTCACATAGACGGCGATACACCGCACGGGATTGCACACTAATCTGGCAACGTACGCACGATTAGTGTGCATCTTAAGCCCCTTTCGGCGGCGTCAGGGTTTACTCTGAAATACCTCTGCTACCGCCAACATAGCAGTGGCAATTTCCACCAACTTTTTATTTTGGCTCATTGCCATGCTGCGCAGCGTTTTATACGCTTCATCCTCGGTTATACCGCGATGCTGCATCAGCATGCCTTTGGCGCGATCGATCTGCTTACGCTCGGTCAAAGAGGCCCGCATTTCTGTTAATGCGCTATCGAGGAGTTGTAAACGACGTGATTGCGTCTGCACTAACGATAACAAGGAACGCCCCAACTGCGGACAAACACCATCACTGCTGATCCATTGTGCTGCAGCTTGTGAAGCCGCCATATCCTCACCTGGCATAAATACTGAATAGCCATGCGCATGCTCCTGCTGTTGTTCAAGCAAGTTTTCAACGCTGGCGGCCTGATCGCGACAGGCCTCTTCTGCGGCCGCGATACGCTGCTGGCATAGAGCCATCAACGTCTGCTCCAAGGCATCCTCCAGGCATTTCATGCCATCGATACGTTCTGTCGCCAGTGCAAACCAACGCATGCTTTCTCCTGCGTTCAGCGTGCCCGATGCCATGCGCGTGCAGGCAATACGTCGCAAACGTTCAAACTCACGATCGGTGCCCAGATGTTGCCAGCGAGACTTGTTTTCATCATCGGCAAACTCGACAAAAGTATCGAAACAACGTTCTTGTCGCTCAATCAAATCTAATAATGCTTGCTGGCGATCCGGGGTAAATGCGCCCGTTGCAAAGGCCGCAGCACCCAGCGCGCGCTCTTGCCCAGCAAACTCTTTTCCCTGCATAAAGCTGAACATGGCAATCAACGCCCGAGCAATGCCCGGCTCCGCTGCGGTATCAGATACCTCAAAAACCAGCGCCAGCAGGTGGCGAATAGTATCGTTGAATGCGGTCATCACTTCTGGCTGAGCCAGACTGCGCTGCCGTATCTTATGGCGCAATGCCGGCAGCAAACTGAGACTGTAAACCACACTCGCAGCCCGGCTGAATAGACGACTTGCCTGAGGCAAAAGGTCAGTGCGTTGCTCCAGTTGTAACAGATGGGCCATCACTTGCGCCTGCGCAAGCCCTACATCCTGCTCGCGCACTATCAGTTCGTCAGGAGCAACCCCCTCTTGTGCACACAAAAACAGGTTCGAGGTTCCGCGCTCCCGTTGCAGCATATGCACCAGTTGGCTGATCTTGCCAACCAGCTCGCCACTTTGCAGCAAACAGCGAAGACTGTTCAGTTCACACTGCCGCGAGGTCATCAAAAATTGCAGGGTGGTTTCAGGATTCGCTACCATCATATTACTCCGCGTACAGGTATTCTTTTCGGACACACCGCTATCAGAGCGATGAGACAGATAACTGCAAAAATCGAGCCAACCTGGCTGGCAATGCAAATAAACAATGTTGCACAAAATAGTGTGACAATAATCAAGCCGGTAAATAGGCAATAATGTTATTTACTGGCATGATAATTCGTTGCGTTTTGGAGTCGTATTATGATGAACCATTTAGAGTTACAAGCCTTACGCCAACTATTTTTTATGAGCATCGAGGAAGCGGCTACCTATATTGCTCAAGGTGCTGAAAGCGAAAACTGGCGCTTATGGGAAAGTGGCTCACAGCCTATACCCACAGAGGTTATTGATACTTTAGTGTTGATGAATAAAAAACGTAAGCAACGACTCAATGCGATCATCGAAAAAATTAATAATCGGATTGGTAATAATACCATGCGTTTTTTCCCTGATTATGCTGACTTTCGCACTGTTTATACCGAAGGTGATTATATTGAGTGGAAAATTTATCAATCTGTTGCCGCTGAACTTTACGCACACAATTTGGAACGGTTATGTTAAGGATAATAGATGACTCATTCGATTATTTTAGTCGGTCCGCGCGCTTCCGGTAAAACGACCGTTGGGAAAATGCTGGCAACCCGACTACATCGGCATTTCATTGATACTGACGATGTGGTGCAAAAACAAACAAATAAAACCATCGCTCAAATCGTTGATGAGCAGGGCTGGGATCGTTTTCGCGAAATCGAAAGTCAGATTCTCACGGAAGTCATGTTTAGCAATGCCGTGGTGGCCACCGGTGGTGGCATGGTCATCTCGGAAAAAAACCGTCACTATATGAAAAATAACGGTATTGTATTTTACCTTGCCACCTCTGCCGAAACTGTGGTGGCGCGACTGAAATCAAACCCAGCAGTAAGCCAACGTCCATCGCTCACAGGCTTGTCTATTACCGAGGAGATTACCGGTATTATTGAACAACGGGCTCCCCTTTATCAGGAAAGTGCGCATTACATCATCGATGCTAATAAAGACAAAGCCGAGGTATTACAACAAATTTACGCACTCTGCATCCCGTTATAATGTGTGGCAAAATGCTAAGGGGTTGCCTATTTTTACCACACACACCGTTTATTGAGAGACAAATCACAGATCAGGAATTTTATTATTTCTGAGGAAATCACTATTCGCCTCAAGAGAAATTAACCAATACAACAGATTCTTCCGAGTGTTACACATCCGTTTCTTTTTCATTGAGTAAATAGAATGACATATCAGGGTTTTCAACATGAAAATTAACATCAATAACATTTTACGGGTTTGCCGATAGAGACAATCTATGAATTAATAAAAAAAAAGGAATTATTCATTTTTTAAAAGGATTGTTAGCATCAAAACATCTTAAAAACCGGCCATAAATCTGTAGGTTATGTCAATTAAACACGACAGGATACCAAGACAAGGCGGGTATTATGCATCGGGGCAGGAAAACGACAGGGTTTCCTTTTTAATCCGGGCGTTTTTCTCACAAGGCTAACTATGAAAAACAAATATATACCGACCGCCTTCGGATTGTATCTCAATTATCTGGTGCATGGCATGGGCGTGATATTAATCAGCCTGAATATGCCGCATCTGGAGCAGCAGTGGCAGACCGACGCCGCAGGGGTATCTGTCGTCATTTCATCTCTGGGCATTGGCCGACTGAGCTTGCTGCTGCTGGCGGGTATGCTGTCAGATCGTTTTGGCCGTAAGCCGTTCGTGTATCTGGGGATGATATGCTATATCGGCTTTTTCTTTGGCATTCTCGGTTCGCAAAGTATTGCTGCAGCCTATTGCTTTGGTTTTCTCGCCGGGATGGCAAACAGCTTCCTCGATTCCGGTACCTACCCATCGTTGATGGAGGCGTTCCCCTCTTCCCCCAGTACCGCCAACATTTTAATTAAGGCCTTTGTCTCCGGTGGACAGTTTCTGCTGCCCATGATCATCAGCCTGTTGGTATGGGCGGATTTATGGTTTGGCTGGTCATTTATCATCGCCGCAGGAATTATGCTGCTCAACGGTATTTGCCTGTTCCGCTATCCTTTCCCGGCACACCCAGGAAAACCGGTGCGCGAAACGTTAGCGGTCGAGACACCAGTGATACATACCACCACCAAACAGCATGCCTGCTCTTTGGTGGATCTCACTAGCTATACGCTGTATGGCTACATCGCCATGGCGACGTTTTACCTTATCAGTCAATGGCTGGCACAATACGGCCAGTTTGTGGCTGGCATGAGCTACACCATGTCAATCAAACTGCTCAGTATCTACACCATCGGCTCTCTGCTCTGTGTGGTGATCTCCGCTGTGTTAGTAAGGAAAACTGTCAGTTCCACATCGCTGTTGATGCTCTACACATTTATCTCGTTCGTGGCACTACTTGGCGTGTGCCTCTATCCTAGCCCTAATACCGTTATTGTATTTTCTTTCGTGATTGGTTTCTCCGCTGCGGGGGGGGTGCTGCAACTGGGGCTGACGCTAATGGCGGTACGCTTTCCCGACGCCAAAGGCAAGGCCACGGCGATTTACTACAGTGCAGGCAGTATAGCGACCTTCACCATCCCCCTCATTACCGCCAAGCTTTCACAAACCAGCATTGCCAGCATTATGTGGTTTGATACCGGGGTTGCTGGTGTCGGGTTCCTGCTGGCGTTGTTTATCGGCTACCGTAACCGGAAAACACGCGACAACCTTCTGACTGAGGATGAACTGCACGTTGACCGAGCGCTGCGGCGCCCCTCCTGAAAACGCGCCGCTGTGTCCTCAGGCACAGCGGCGTCAAACGCTAAAATTGCATGGTCTGGCAAGCCATAAAAACAAATTTTTTAAATCCTTGCGCCGCCGCTGACAGCATTTTGTCTTTACGCGTAGCCAGATAGATATAGCGCGTTGGACCCGGTTCGCGAATACGCATCACATGCAGATCAGAGCGAGAGAGAGTGCTGATACGCGGCATCACGGCAATGCCATAATTGACGCTGACCAGTCCTACCATCGCGGTATCTTCCTCAACGTAGCAAGCAATTTCCGGAATCAGTTTTTTCTGCATAAACATCTTATCGATAAACTGGCTCAGCCCGCTTTTCGGTGAAAAAAAGATAAACGGATAAGCAATGGCCTCTTCCAGTGAAACTTCTTCATTTTCTTGCTGTGCCAGCGGATGTTGGCAAGAGGTAACCAACACCAGCTCCTGACTTATCAACGGTAGAAACTCGATTTCGCTTTCATCCGCTACCAACGAGCAGATAGCCATATCGTATTTATCTGCTTTCAGATCTTCCACCAGTGATGACGTGGTGCCCTGATAAAAACAGAAGCGCTTCTTGTCATTACCCGGCTGATGGACAAAACGATCGACCAGACGCGGGACCACGGTTTCACCCATGGTGTAAATAAATGCCAGACTGATCACCTCATCTTGTGAGCCACACATCTGACGCAGTGCCAGACGGCCATTCTCCAGTTCAAGCAACGCATTTTCCACATAGGGTAAAAAAAGTTTGCCCGCATGGGTAATACGTACATTCCTGCCAGATTTTTCGAACAACATAACGCCCAGCTCTTTCTCAAGTTCTGCAATAGCGTGACTGAGTGACGGCTGAGTAATAAAGAGACTCGAGGCCGCTTCGGTGTAATGTTGCTTTTCAGCCAAGCGTTTAAAGTAGTGAAGCTGTTTTAAATTCATGACTGGCCTCTTGGCGTGGGTATCACAGCGTCATGCTCGCACAGTGATATCAATGGATCCTATTGCCAGCATATCCCGCTTTTACTGTTACGACTGCCTGTTAAACAGGGCTAATGCAACATTGTTTCGGTGCTATGCAATATAAGCTGTGTGCATGTCTGCAAGAGAAAAATGCACTTCGTAACGCAATTGTTAAAGAGTAAAAACATAAATCGGACAGGAGTGACACTGCGTTATAGCATATATATCCCATCTGATAAATTGAGAAAATAATACTGTTTACCCTGTCACAAAATAGCGTCTCACCGTGAACACAGTGTGATACACACCACCTTTTCCCATGGGAATTTGTTGTGTATCAGTTGTGAAATAAAAACATTTCATCAACATCCACCCCATGCTATTTCTCACATTGAACAGCAATAAAGTTGGCAACTAAAACGGCATATTACGTATTTATTATCACCTGCATTTAATACATTACATAACGAGAATAAAACATATCTCTCGCAGTACCGATAATCATTGAAATACAAAAGGTCAGGAAAAACGAAAACCGCTATCCCTGGTTATGAAAAATATCAACAACAAGCAGAATCATTAACGAAATGCGGAGAAAAGCATGAGCCAGAATAAGGCCTTCAATGCGCCCTTCTTATTAGCCGTCGTCGGTATCTATCTCAGTTATTTTTTACATGGTGTCAGCGTTATCACGCTGGCACAAAATATGACATCCCTTGCAGAGAAATTTGGCACTGACAATGCGGGTATTGCATACCTGATTTCGGGCATTGGCTTAGGCCGCTTGGTCAGTATTCTCTTCTTTGGGGTCATCTCAGATAAATTTGGCCGTCGTTCTGTCATCCTCATGGGTGTCAGTTTGTATATTTTGTTCTTCTTTGGTATTCCCGCCAGCCCAAATCTGATTGTCGCCTTCGGCCTGGCCGTGTGTGTTGGTGTCGCCAATGCGGCGCTGGATACCGGTGGCTATCCGGCATTAATGGAGTGTTATCCTAAAACGTCAGGTTCAGCCGTTATTTTATTAAAAGCCATGATCTCCTTTGGGCAGATGTTATACCCGATGCTGGTCAGCTACCTGTTACTCAGTCACATCTGGTATGGCTATGCAATGATCATCCCCGGCGTTCTCTTTGTGCTGGTGTCATTACTGCTACTAAAAAGCAAATTCCCCAGCCAGTTGGTGGATGCCACCATTGCCAAAGAATTACCGCAGATGAACAGTAAGCCGCTCGCCTGGTTGGAAGGGGTTGCCTCTATCATTTTTGGCGTCGCCGCATTCTCAACCTTTTACGTTATTGTGGTATGGATGCCCAAATATGCCATGGCCTTTGCCGGTATGGCAGAAGCCGATGCACTGAAGACCATCTCTTATTACAGTATGGGTTCACTGGTGTGCGTATTTATTTTCGCCTTGCTGTTAAAAAGCATGGTGCGTCCGGTGTGGGCCAACGTATTTAACACTGGGGTTTCCGTCATTACAGCCACTATTATTTATCTCTATCCTTCACCGTTAGTGTGTAATGTAGGCGCCTTTGTTATCGGTTTTTCTGCTGCAGGCGGGATATTACAGCTCGGCGTTTCTGTCATGTCAGAATTTTTCCCAAAAAGCAAAGCCAAAGTCACCAGTATTTACATGATGATGGGCGGCCTGGCTAACTTCTTAATTCCGCTGATCACTGGATATCTGTCAAAAATCGGCCTGCAATACATTATTTTGCTGGATATTGCTTTCGCGCTGCTGGCCTTTGTCACTGCCATCGTTGTTTTTATTCGCTACTACAAAGTCTTCAAAATCCCGCAAAGCGATTTACGTTTCGGCGAACGTTTCTTTCAATAACGACGCCATAAGCATTTGAGTATTGATATTTAAACCTGAACAGAACGGCAATCGACAGTCTGCGCGATCAGCGCCCACCTATTGCCTGAATAACTGCAAGACCAATTATTACCTTGTGTAAGGAGTTTAGAATGGATGTTACCGCAAAATATGAACTGATTGGATTAATGGCTTATCCCATCAGACACAGCCTCTCGCCGGAAATGCAAAACAAGGCGTTGGAAAAAGCGGGTTTGCCTTTCACCTATATGGCATTTGAGGTGGACAACACTACCTTTGGTAAAGCGATTGAAGGTCTTAAGGCATTGAAAATGCGCGGTACTGGCGTCTCTATGCCCAATAAACAATTAGCCTGCCAATATGTGGATGAATTAACACCTGCCGCCAAATTGGTCGGGGCCATTAATACTATTGTTAACGACAACGGCTATCTGCGTGGTTATAACACCGATGGCACCGGGCATATTCGCGCCATCAAAGAAAGCGGTTTTGATATTCAAGGCAAAACAATGGTGTTGGTCGGGTCAGGCGGTGCATCAACCGCAATTGGTGCCCAGGCTGCCATTGAGGGCATCAAAGAGATCAAACTGTTCAACCGCAAAGATGAATTCTACGAGCAGGCACTCGCCTTCGCTAAACGCGTTAATGACAACACCGATTGCACCATAACCGTCAACGATTTGGCTAACCAAAAAGCCTTTGCCGATGCTATTGCTCACGCCGACATTCTGACCAACGGCACCAAAGTCGGCATGAAGCCATTGGAAGACCAATGCGTCGTGAGCGATATCGCCATGCTGCGCCCTGAACTATTGGTCACCGAGTGTGTGTATAACCCGCACATCACCAAACTGTTGCAAATGGCCATGGACGCAGGCTGCAAAACCATTGATGGCTACGGCATGTTGTTATGGCAAGGCGCTGAACAGTTCAAGTTATGGACCGGTAAAGAATTTCCGCTGGAACACATTAAAAAAGTGATGGGCTTTAACGCCTAAGACATGCCAATACGCGGTGGTTTTCTCACACCGCGTTATTGGCTTGTGTGGCAAAAGATGACGTAAAGGGAAAAGCATGAAAACCGTAACCGTAAAAAATCGGGTGTTTGGCGAAGGCGCACCAAAAATTATCGTCTCTCTGATGGGCAAAGATATCTCCGCAATAAAATCTGAAGCCCACCATTATCAGGACGGTGACGTCGATGTTCTGGAATGGCGTGCCGATCATTTCGATGATGTTGCCTCTGTCACCAGCGTGCTGGATGCAGTGCGTACACTGCGCGACTGTATCCCCGATAAACCACTGCTGTTTACCTTTCGCAGCAAGCAAGAAGGTGGGGAAAAAGCGCTCTCCGCCGAGGCTTACATTGCCTTGAACAAAGCCGTGGTGGAGAGCGGTTTGGTGGACATGATCGATCTGGAGCTGTTTACCGGTGACGCGCTGGTGAAAGAGACCGTGGCTTTTGCTCATGCTCACGGCGTGAAAGTGATCATGTCCAACCACGATTTCCACAAGACGCCACCGAAAGAAGAGATCGTCAAACGTCTGTGCAAGATGCAGGAATTGGGCGCCGACATTCCGAAAATCGCCCTGATGCCCCAGAGCAAGGACGATGTGCTCACCCTGCTGGCCGCCACGTTGGAAATGCATGAGAAACACGCTGACCGCCCGATCATTACCATGTCCATGTCAAAAACCGGTGTTATCTCCCGTCTCTCCGGCGAGCTGTTTGGTTCAGCCGCCACCTTTGGCGCACTGAAAAAGGCCTCTGCCCCAGGGCAAATTGCCGTTAAAGATTTGCGCGCCGTATTGACGGTATTACACCAATCCTGAGTAGCGATGGCACGACGGTAGCGGCTTATGCAGCCATAGCCGTTTGCGCTGCTGAAATCGGCGCACGTTCATTCGCTTATCACGAGGAGTTGCAATGAAACTGGAAAAACCTAAAAGAATTAATGGCCGAGTGCCGGTATTGTCCGCGCAGGATGCGGTCAATTACATCCCCGATGAAGCCACGCTGTGCGTGTTAGGGGCTGGAGGAGGCATTCTGGAAGCGACCTCTTTGATCACTGCCCTCGCTGACCGCTATAAAACCACGCAGTCACCGCGCAATTTGTCACTCATAAGCCCAACGGGGTTGGGGGATCGCGCCGAGCGCGGCATCAGTCCTCTGGCGCAGGAAGGTCTGGTCAAATGGGCGCTGTGCGGCCACTGGGGGCAGTCACCGCGTATTTCCGATCTGGCAGAACAAAACAAAATCGTCGCCTATAACTACCCGCAAGGGGTGCTTACTCAGGCTATCCGCGCCTCTGCCGCTCACCAGCCGGGAATTTTGAGCAATATCGGTATTGGTACATTCGTCGATCCGCGCCAACAAGGCGGTAAGCTGAATGAAGTGACCAAAGACGAGTTGATCAAGCTGGTCGAAATCGATAATCAGGAATACCTGTTCTACAAGGCCATTGCCCCCAATGTCGCCTTTATCCGCGCCACAACCTGTGATAGCGAAGGCTACGCTTCTTTTGAAGATGAAGTGATGTATCTCGATGCGTTGGTGATTGCACAAGCGGTACACAACAACGGCGGTATCGTGATGATGCAAGTGCAGAAGATGGTTAAAAAGGCCACGCTGCATCCTAAATCTGTACGCATTCCCGGCTATCTGGTCGACATTGTGGTTGTGGATTCATCGCAAACCCAGCTGTACGGCGGTGCGCCCGTCAACCGTTTCATCTCCGGTGATTTCGTGCTGGATGACAGCACCAAAATGGCAATTCCCCTGAACCAACGCAAGCTGGTAGCACGTCGTGCACTGTTCGAAATGCGCAAAGGTGCTGTTGGTAACGTGGGTGTCGGCATTGCCGACGGCATCGGTTTGGTCGCTCGCGAAGAGGGCTGTGCCGATGACTTCGTGCTAACGGTGGAAACCGGCCCCATCGGCGGGATTACCACACAAGGCGTGGCCTTCGGCGCCAACGTGAATACCCGCGCTATTCTGGACATGACCTCTCAATTCGATTTTTACCACGGCGGTGGGTTGGATGTGTGTTACCTGAGCTTTGCTGAAATCGACCGACACGGCAACGTTGGTGTACATAAATTCAACGGTAAGATCATGGGTACGGGCGGGTTTATCGATATCAGTGCCACCTCGAAGAAGATCATCTTCTGCGGCACCCTCACTGCAGGCAGTTTAAAAACGGATGTCGGCGACGGCAAGCTGACGATTGTGCAGGAAGGAAGAGTCAAAAAATTCATTCAGGAAATACCGGAAATCACGTTCAGCGGAAAAATCGCGCTCGAACGCGGATTGGATGTGCGTTACATCACCGAGCGCGCCGTTTTCACCTTAAAAGCGGACGGTTTGCACCTGGTTGAAATCGCTCCTGGTGTCGATCTGGAAAAAGACATTCTGGCACAAATGGATTTTACCCCGGTCATTTCACCCGATCTAAAACTGATGGATACACGCCTCTTTTTCGATGACGTGATGGGCTTTGTATTGCCTGACGCTGAATAATAACAGGAGTAAAACGTATGGACTTTGCCTTAACTGAAGAGCAAGAACTGCTACTCGCCAGTATTCGGGAATTGATTACCAATGATTTCCCAGAAGAGTATTTCAGAACCTGCGACCAGACCGGTACTTATCCGAAAGAATTTATGAGAGCGCTGGCTGACAACGGCATTTCTCTGCTGGGCGTACCGGAAGAATTTGGCGGTATTCCGGCAGACTATGTCACCCAAATGCTGGCATTGATGGAAGTGTCTAAAAATGGTGCCCCGGCATTCCTGATCACTAACGGTCAGTGCATTCACAGTATGCGCCGTTTTGGCTCTCCCGAGCAGTTACGCAAAACCGCTGAAAGTACATTGGCTACCGGCGATCCAGCCTATTCACTGGCCCTGACGGAGCCGGGTGCCGGTTCGGATAACAGCAGCGCAACCACCAGCTATACGCGCAAAAACGGTAAGGTGTATCTCAACGGGCAAAAAACCTTTATCACCGGTGCCAAAGAGTATCCTTACATGTTGGTGCTGGCTCGCGATCCTGAGCCTCAGGATCCGAAAAAAGCCTTTACCCTGTGGTGGGTGGAATCCAATAAACCCGGCATCAAAATCAACCCGTTGCACAAAATCGGCTGGCATATGCTGACCACCTGCGAAGTCTATCTCGATAATGTCGAAGTTGAAGAGAGTGACATGGTGGGTGAAGAAGGCATGGGCTTCCTGAACGTGATGTACAATTTCGAAATGGAGCGCCTGATCAATGCTGCACGCAGCACTGGCTTTGCCGAGTGTGCCTTCGAAGATGCCGCACGTTATGCCAACCAGCGTATCGCTTTCGGCAAACCGATTGGTCATAACCAGATGATTCAAGAGAAGCTGGCACTGATGGCCATCAAAATTGAGAACATGCGTAATATGGTACTGAAATGCGCCTGGCAGGCAGATCAGGAACTCTCATTACGCACCAGTGCCGCGCTGTGCAAACTCTATTGCGCCCGCACTGCATTGGAAGTGATCGATGATGCAATTCAGATCATGGGCGGGCTAGGCTATACGGATGATGCGCGAGTATCCCGTTTCTGGCGTGATGTACGCTGTGAAAGAATTGGCGGTGGTACCGATGAAATCATGATTTATATTGCCGGACGACAGATACTGAAAGACTATCAAAGTAAATAACTGACAGGTTGAGACGCCGTTCCTACGGGCGTCTCAACCGGATATCCTCTTCACATCAGCAATTCAGAACTTTCACCAAACTCCGTTATATATTCCAACCCATTAAGGCTGTTCTTGAACTGCTTACGGTATTCACTGGGGGAGCAGCCAACATGGCGCATGAATAATTTGGCGAAGTGATCGACATTGTCATACCCCACGCGAACAGCAATCTCGTTCAAACTACACTCAGTGTTGGTCAGCGCAAACTTTGCTTCGGTGATCCGGCGCTTAATCACATAGTTGATAGGAGAGATATGATACTCTTTGGTAAATTCATGACAGATATAGCTGACGCTAGCGCGGAATTTTTTAGCAAGCTGTTCCAGGGTGATTTTTTCCCGATAATTGTTATTAAGATAAACCAAAATATCTTTTACCAATACTTCTTTGCGAATATACCCGGATTCAGATCGGTAGGCATTTTTAAAATTTTCATAAAACAACGCCGTTAATGCATACCCAAAAGCATCGTAGACTGGCGATGATAAAAGAGTTTTTTGTTGTGGCAGCATCACTCCCAGTTCGTGAAATATACTTTTTATAACTTCTTTTCCTTTCACCACAGAAACTACCGGGCATGAATTAGATTGCATGATCTGATTCTCATCCCGATCGCGGAATTTAAATCCGAAAACCGCACAAGTATAAGTGGTTGCCGGAGAGGCATTATCGGATGCGACAGCATGCAATCGGCCACGCTCCACCACCACAATATCACCGGTCTGTGCAACATAATTGGACGAATCGATGATGAGCCGAGCTACGCCACTTTTTACATAGATCAGCTCCGTTTCTGCATCATGCACATGGTGTCCAGACTCCCAGTTTGGGTCATCACTGATCACAAAACGGGACAGTTTGGGCGTCATTCCCTTCTCAAACAAGGCATCGGTATTATTGTCAAACCAGCGCTGATACATGACAACCTCCACAGGAAGCAGTATGGTGTGAGCCAATTATTTAGGGGTAAAGTAGCGCAACGACGAGTACTGTATATCACGTTTTTCACCGCGCAAAACAAGATTGTTTGCATATCATGCAAGATCACACCGCCAGATTGTTTAGCCAGAAAAGAGGCGTTTTTTACCGCATAATCCGGTGTATTACTCTCATTTAAAACACGCATCGCCTACATTCGGAAAACATTGCGTTTACAATCCGCTGAGATTTTTATTATTTAGTGAGCGTGTTAATAATTCCCATTAAAAAAAAGCCTCGTATTTATGATACACATCACATCTTATTTTTAGCCATGGTTTCCTGCGTTAAAGCACTGTAGCGTAATTTACCTTAATGTTTAAAAGTCATACCGCGTAGTCAATATGTCACAAAATACATTTACCTGCCGCCGCGCACAATTTTTTTGCAAGATTGTTGGTAACTAAAACATATTATCATGTCGTTTTTTACCCCTATCCCCCGCACACTATTTCCATCAAATTTTTATATCTCTCTGAGGCACATCGATATTATTTCTCGATGCAAGGCCTGCGAGCGACCAATAGGAGACGCCATGAAAATAATAACCTGCTTTAAGCTGGTGCCCGAAGAGCAAGACATTGTGGTTACCGCGCAACGTACGCTTAATTTCGATCGTGCCGATGCAAAAATCAGTCAGTTTGATTTAAACGCCATCGAGGCCGCCACCCAGTTGGCCGGTGCTGATGGGCAAGTCGCGGCGCTGAGCGTCGGCGGCCGCCTGCTGGACAATACCAAAGTGCGCAAAGATGTGCTGTCGCGCGGACCGAATGAACTTTTCCTGGTACAGGATGCACAGTTAGATAATGCGCTGCCTAAAGATACCGCGCAGGTGCTAACCGCCGCAGCCCGCAAGATTGGTTTCGACCTGCTTCTGTTCGGTGAAGGTTCAGGCGATCTCTACGCACAGCAGGTTGGGCTGCTGGTTGGTGAAATGTTGCAACTCCCTACTGTCAACGCAGTGAGCCAGATAGAACTGCTGGATAACCGAGTGCGCGTGGAACGCACACTGGAAGAGGAAGTAGAGATTCTTGAGTTGCCGCTGCCCGCTGTGCTCTGTGTTACATCAGATATTAATGCCCCCAAAATCCCGTCTATGAAGGCAATTCTTGGTGCGGGCAAAAAACCCGTCACACAATGGAAAGCAGAAGATATCAGTTGGCAACACACTGCACCACACACTGAACTGATACAGATTCACGTACCGCCACAGGCTGAACGTAAGCACATCATTCTGGAAAGCGACTCGCCGGAAGCGATCGCTGAACTGGCCGAACACCTGAAAAAAGCGCTGAATTAACCCGGAGAATATCATCATGAGTCAATTAACCAATGTATGGGTGTTCAGCGACAACGTTGAGCGCTACAGCGAATTAATGACAGGCGCACGCCAGTGGGGACAGAACGTTTACGCCGTTGTGCAAGATGACACACAAGTGGCCGCGGTTAACGCGTTAGGCGCACAGGGGCTCTATGTGCTGGGCAAGACGGCACAGCAGCAACGCATCGAAAACTATGCCGAAACGCTGGCATCACTGATCGAAAAACCGGCAGCGGTGGATTTTCCCACCACCCTGCTCCTGCTGGCTGCCACCAAGCGCGGTAAAGCACTGGCAGCACGGTTGAGCGTGCTGCTTGATGCCGCCGTCGTCAATGATGTTACTACGTTGACGGCAGGCGATGACGCACTGTATGCCGAACATCGCATGTACGGTGGACTGGCCTTTGGCAAAGAGAAAATCAATACCCCGATTGCCATTGTTACGCTGGCGCCGGGTGCTGTCGAACCTGAGACGGTCACTACAACGTCTGATTGCCCTGTTTATCAGGCTAACTATGTTACACCGCGTCAGGAAATTCTGTGTGTTGAACGCCGCGCCAAATCATTGAGCAGTGTGGATTTAAGCAAGGCCAAACGCGTTGTGGGCGTGGGCCGAGGGTTGGTTTCACAAGAAGATTTACGCATGGTTCAAGACCTGGCAACGGTATTGGGTGCAGAAGTCGGCTGTTCGCGCCCGATTGCTGAGGGGGAACACTGGATGGAGCGTGAACGCTATATCGGTGTTTCTGGCGTGTTGTTGAAATCCGATCTGTACCTGACATTAGGGATCTCCGGCCAAATTCAGCACATGGTGGGCGGTAACGGTGCAAAAACCATCGTTGCCATTAACAAAGACAAGAATGCGCCCATTTTCAAATACGCCGATTACGGCCTGGTGGGCGACATCTACAAAGTGGTACCGGCTTTGATTGAGCAATTGACCCGGTAGCTATCCACTTGCTGACCTTTTTGTTAACAGCGCGTATCCCGTCACGATGATGTGACGGGATAGGGAGCAGGAACCATGTCGGAAGAAAAATTTGATGCCATCGTCGTCGGTGCCGGCGTTGCGGGCTGCGTCGCAGGTTATGTCATGGCACAAGCTGGGCTTGATGTATTAGTCATCGAGCGCGGCAACAGCGCGGGCAGTAAAAATATGACCGGCGGGCGCCTCTACGCACACAGCCTGGAGAGCATCATGCCCGGTTTTGCGCAACAGGCCCCCGTTGAACGCAAAGTCACACGAGAAAAAATTTCCTTTCTCACGGGCGAAAGCGCCGTCACAATGGATTACCACAGCGAACAGCCAGATATCCCCACCAAAGCCTCTTATACCGTGTTGCGTAACCTATTCGATCCTTGGCTTATGGAAAAAGCGGAAGAGGCCGGTGTGCAATTTATTCCCGGTGTACGCGTAGACGCACTGTTGCGTGATGGCAACAGAGTCACGGGTGTACAGGCAGGAGAAGATGCACTGGAGGCTAACGTGGTAATTCTGGCCGATGGCGTGAACTCATTGCTTGGCCGTTCCGTCGGTATGGTTCCACCCCCGTCACCTCATCACTATGCGGTAGGGGTAAAGGAACTGATTGCCCTGCCCTCATCACAAATAGAAGACAGGTTTAATCTGGCACCAGGAGAAGGCGCTGCGTGGCTCTTTGCCGGTTCGCCTTCCAATGGGCTGATGGGAGGCGGTTTTCTCTACACGAATAAAGACTCTATTTCACTCGGTCTCGTCTGCGGTTTAGGCGATATTGCGCACGCCAGCAAAAGCGTGCCGCAAATGTTGGAAGATTTTAAACAACACCCAACGATTCGCCCGTTGATTCAAGGGGGAGAGTTACTGGAATACTCTGCCCACATGGTGCCTGAAGGCGGGCTTGAAATGGTGCCCAGTCTGGTGGATGACGGCGTGATGATCGTCGGTGATGCTGCTGGTCTGTGCCTTAACCTGGGATATACAGTGCGTGGCATGGATCTGGCCATTGCCTCTGCGCAAGCAGCAGCCAACGCCGCGATTGCTGCAAAGCAGCGTCAGGATTTCTCATCCGGTAGCCTGATGGAATACAAACGCACATTGGAACACAGCTTTGTCCTGCGTGATATGCACCACTATCGCAAAGTGCCCGCCATGATGGAAAACCCTCGTATGTTTACCCAGTACCCACGCATGGTGGCCGATATCATGAGCGATCTGTTCATTATTGATGGCGGACCGAACGTGCCGGTGCGGGCAAAAATCATGAAGCGTGCTAAACAGGTTGGCCTGATAAATCTGTTGAAAGACGGCATCAAGGGAGCGACAGCGCTATGAGTAACGACAACAGCGTCAATGTAGACGTCAAACTGGGCGTCAACAAGTTCCATGTGGATGAGGGCCATCCACACATCATTCTGGCCGACAACCCCGATATGGCCGAGTTTCGTAAATTGCTCAAGGCTTGTCCGGCAGGGCTCTACAAGCAGGATGAAGCAGGAAATATTCATTTCGATTCTGCGGGTTGCCTTGAGTGCGGTACCTGCCGGGTACTGTGTGGCGAAACCATTCTGGAACAATGGGAATATCCGCAGGGTACGTTCGGTATCGAATTCCGCTTTGGTTGATCCCCCCGCAAAAGTGATCTACGGCCGTCCTGGCGGCCGTTAAACACTGAGACAAAAAAACATGACCGTTTCAATAGCATTTAACGCTGAACGCCGAGCGTTATACCGTCAACAAGGATTTTGGGGAGACGCCTCACTCGCCGACTATTGGCATCAAACACAAAGAGCCATGCCGGATAAGGTTGCCGTGATTGACAATCAGGGGACGTCTTACACCTATGTAGCGCTAGACCGTGCAGCGGGCAGTCTCGCAACCTTTTTACTCACCTGTGGGATTGAACCCGGCGATCGCGTTGCTTTTCAGCTCCCTGGATGGTGCGAATTTACTGTAATCTATCTGGCATGCCTCAAAGTGGGTGCCGTATCCGTGCCGCTACTCCCAGCCTACCGTGAAACAGAATTGGTATGGATCCTCAACAAATGTCAGGCAAAAGTGCTGTTCGCCCCTACCTTGTTCAAGAATACTCAGCCTATCGACAGAGCCATCCCGTTACGTGAGCAGTTACCCCACTTACGACAGATCGTAGCCGTGGATAAACTGGCTCCAGCTAACGCAGCTACGCTGGCGCTCAGTCAACTATTGCAGGCCTTTACGCCATTGGAAACGCCGATCCGCGTCCACGGAGATGCATTGGCCGCCGTGCTGTTTACTTCCGGCACGGAGGGGGTTCCCAAAGGAGTGATGCTGACGCATAACAACATCCTTGCCAGCGAACGAGCCTACTGTGCTCGACTTAACCTGACCTGGCTGGATACCATTTTGATGCCCGCACCATTGGGCCATGCCACCGGTTTTTTACACGGTGTCACCGCCCCCTTCATTATCGGTGCACGTAGCGTACTGCTGGATATTTTTAACCCGACAGACTGTCTTGAACTGCTACAGCAGGAGCAATGTACCTGTGTGCTGGGTGCTACGCCGTTCGTCTACGATCTGTTGTGCTGCGTACAACAGAAACCTTACGACTTATCATCGCTGCGCTTTTTCTTGTGCGGTGGCACAACGATCCCCAAAAAGATCACCCGTGATTGTATGCAAATGGGCATCAAACTGCTCAGCGTGTATGGTTCAACGGAAAGCTCACCTCACTCCGTAGTGAAGCTGGATGATCCCACATCAAGGATCGTTAACACTGACGGGCAGGCTGCGCCAGGCGTTGAAATCAAAGTGGTCGACAAAGCACGGAACGCCGTTGAGTGTGGAGAAGAAGGTGAAGAAGCTTCGCGTGGGCCAAATGTGTTTATGGGCTATCTGGATGAGCCAGAACTGACGGCTCGCGCGCTGGATGAAAATGGCTGGTATTACAGCGGTGACTTGTGCCGCATGGATGCCGACGGCTACATCAAAATCACCGGACGCAAGAAAGATATCATCGTGCGCGGCGGCGAGAATATCAGTAGCCGTGAGGTGGAAGATATTCTGATGCAGCACCCACGCATCCGCGATGCGGGCGTGGTCGCCATGCCAGATGAACGTTTGGGTGAACGCTCATGCGCCTATGTAGTACTTAAAGCCCCCTACCACACGCTGACCCTAGAAGATGTGATTGCCTTCTTCAGTCGTAAACGCGTGGCAAAGTACAAGTATCCCGAGCATCTGGTGATTGTCGAGAGTTTGCCGCGAACCGCATCAGGGAAAATTAAGAAATACCTGCTGCGACAAGACATTCTGCAACGTCTCGGGCTGGATGAACATCAACGCGTCCCCCCTTCACGGTTTTCTGCCTGAACCTAAAAGCGAGGGCCCTCGATAAGATAGCCCCAGACAGCTGACAAAGTCTATTGTTAGGAAAGTGCGGCGATGGGGTCGTAGCGGCGTAAGCCGCCGGAGCGCCTCTCGTCGTGATTCGACGGAAAACACGGACATGCAGAAAAGGGTTGGTCAACAATCTCAGGCTCTCGATAAGAGAGCCCCCTTAGTGTGTCCCCGCCGTGCAGGTTGTCACTTACGCCAACGCTCCCCAGCAGGCAGTCTCATTCAATGGGCAGTCACATTCTTGTTGCGCCGCATCAGCGGCCATCTGCTTTACCGCCAATTCACGAAACTGTGTCGGGCTAACGCCTACGTGCTTGTGAAAGAAGCGGGTGAAGTAGGCTTCATCATTAAAACCTAACGCTGCCGCCAACTGTTTGATCGTTTTAGCGGTATAGACCAACTCCCGCTGCGCTTCCTGAATCACTCGACGATTGATCACATCCAGGCTGGACATCCCCAGCGTTAAGCGGCACAGACGAGAAAGATGGCCGGGAGACATGCCCATGTGCTGTGCATAGCTGTTCACCGCTAGCCGCTGGCGAAAGCGCTCCTCAACCAGAGCCAGAAACTTATTCACCTGCGCGGTCTTGCGCGAACACACTTCATAGGTTTGCGGCTCACTGGCCCGCCCACTAATGCGCGCAATATGCAACAGTAAAGACGTCAGCAGTGACATGCCCATTGCCGTTTGTGTCGAGCTGGGTGTGTGCCACTCGCGCAACAGCACCTCGAAAGCATCCTGCACCACCGAACGCTCCTCCGGCATCTGTGCCAAAGAGAACATACAGGGCGTTGCCAGAAGTTTTATCACATTGGGTGCCAGCAATTTAATCACCGACTCCAGCGGCTTTTGTGAAACCGTCACCGTCAGTCCTTCGGAATCTGGCGTGTATGCCAGACAATGCACGGTTTGTGCAGGCACCAAGATCAAGCAAGGCGCTTGCGCCGTATAGTGGCTGTAATTGAGCAACAGATCGACGCTTCCACACTCGATAAACAGCAGTTGTAACAACGTCTCATGTACGTGGGGTGAGACCTTCCAGTTCAGCGCGCGGGAACGAAACGAAATCCGTTCTACATTGAAGAAATTCTCCCAACTTAGCGCGGTTTGCTCACCATAGAGCGTATAGGCAGGAATAGTGGTTGCCATAACAGATCCCCCTTAGCGCACCGGATGGGCAGCATGAGCAGACGTTGGCTCACGGCTGACAATGGGTTGAATACGCGCAGCACACATAAACAACGCGCCACAAATGGCAATGGCCGCGCCCAGATACAGGGCGTACTCATATTGGCCAGTAATATCAATGATCAACCCTGAAAATACGGGTGCTAAAATACCCGCTGTAGTCCCAAATACGCCGTTCAACCCCACCAGTAGCCCAGTATTTTTTTGTGAGAACGTCATCGGTATGGAGAAATGTGCCCCCATTGTAAAACAGAGGAAAAAGTTGGAAGCAGAAATTAACGTGGCCGCCGCACCCAGGCTGTTAGCGCGTGTTCCCAGAATCAAAAACATCCCCGCCAGCAACAGTCCTAACATTGGTGTAAACTTGCGGCCTGTGTTTTGTCCCATACGGCGTACAGCCCAATCCGTCACTGCCCCTCCTAAAGGATAGGCGATGATGGCGACCAAATAGGGCAACATGGAAAATATCGCACTTTGTTTTAAATTGATTCCGCGCCCTAATGCAAAATAGGTCGGAAGCCAGGTCATAAACAGAAAAAACAGATAATTAGTGCAAAAATAGCACAGCGCACAGCACCACACGGACGGTGTTGAAAAAATATCGCGTCGACTCAATAACGACCTGTCTTGCGTGAGTTTCTCACCTTGTTGACCCGCAGAGATATAATCGCGCTCCGCCTGGCTAACAGTCTTATCTTCCTGTGGGCGATTAGCGCCCCAGCGCCACCACATCAGACACCACAACAATCCCGGTAACGCCAGAATGCGAAAGACCTGTTGCCAGCCCCAGAGCTGTACGATTGCCGCAGCAACGATCATCGCCACAGCGATCCCTGCAGGGCATCCCACCTGTAACCATCCGGTAGCCTTTCCCGTTTCGCTTTTTGGTACCCAGTGGGCCAACAGTGAAAAGTTGGCGGGTACCAACAACCCCTGCCCAACGCCAACCAGGATACGTAATGCCATCATTGTCCCCAACGTCTCGCCTAATGGGGTAAGAAAAGTAAAAAGCGCCCACCACAACGTGCCCGTAACAAGCACTACACCGCCGCCTAAACGATCGGCAAGCATACCGGCAGGCAACATGGTTACGGCATAGCCAATAAAGAATGCGGTGGAAATCCAACCGAACTCGGTAGCACTCCAGCCAAACTGTTGCATTAACGCAGGCCCGCACATAGACATGCTGCTACGGGCTACAAACATAACAAAGTAATCGATAATCAGTAGGGCAATGATACCCCAGCGTCTGTTTCCAATAGATGCGTTCATGATGACTCCCGGAGAGGCCGCCGCAGGAAGTGCCTTACGGCGGTCACGATTGCAGGGTGTGGGGCGTTATCACAAAATGACGCCGCGGTTTTCAATCAACGGGCGTGCGATGGTCAGGCGTTGCACCGTGCGTGGCCCTTCCTCGAACCATAACGCGCGCGCATCACGATACATTCTCTCTACCGGGCCGTAGGGGTTATCTTCGAAATAGCCAATACCGCCAAAGATTTCCAGGCAACTGTCTGAGACCGTGCGTACAGTGTCAATGCCGTGCAATTTGCACATGGCGGAGACCATTTCAATATCGTCACCACGATCGAATTTCTGCGCACAATCACGCAACATGACACGTAGTGCATGAACTTGGGTGCCCATGTCCGCCAGCGTTTGTTGAATAGCCTGACGCGCCACGAGCGGTTTACCAAAAGTCACGCGGTCTTTGGCGCGCGCGATTGCCAGTTCAAGAAAACGCTGCGACATTCCCAGACACGTTACCGCGATCATCGCGCGCGAATGCGCCAAGGCATTCATAAAGATATCCAGCCCATCGCCTTCCTGGCCCATGATGTTATGTGCTGGCACTTCGCAATTTTCAAAGCGCAAATAGGCGTGCCCTGCCCCACGGCATCCCATCATGTGCGGCATCGGATCGATGTAGTAACCTGGGGTATTCGTTTCAACAAAGAATGCGGTGAGCCCCCCCTTTTTCCGCTTGGCCTCATCGGTAACCGCTATTACATAAGAAGCGTCGGAAATATCCGTGTGAGAGATCAGCGTCTTGCTGCCATTAAGGATATATTTATCGCCCTTTCTTACTGCCGTAGTGCGAATATCAGCCCCCGAACCACAATCGGCCTCTGTCAGCGCAAAGTTGATATACGCATCTTTATTTGCCAGTTTTGGCAACCATTTTGCGCGCAGATCGTCTGCACCGTGATCGTGAAGAATGCGCCAATTCAGGCCATTAGCATGATGCAGATTCATTCTCATCCCACCAGGACCGCGACAAAATTCTTCCATGACAGCAAAGAATTGCTCGCAGTTAAGTCCCAAGCCGCCGTATGCTTCAGGAATGGACAAACGAAACAGATCGTTTCTGCGGCAAACATCATAATAAGCATCGGGAAAAACATTGGTTCTTTCCACTTCCAACTGTAATTCTTCTAAATCATTTTCTGTTACACGCCGAACTTTTTCTTTCAATGCAGCCAGTGCCTGCTCTGATAATAGGGCCATGATATTACTCCATTTAGCATGAGTAGATTTATTGTGTGTTTCCGTTTCTAAATCGAGTATAGATTTGGCTCTAATTATCCAACCAGCGACATTTAAAACACAAAATTGGACAAATCAAACAAGAATAAAAATAATCTTTAAAATCAATAAAAAACAAAAAACCCAAAAAGAAATAAAAAGCGTAATAAAAGTATATTATCGGTTGTTCAATACGATTATTAATCTTAGGATCGATCCGTCCAGTAAAATAACTGAAATATCTATGGGATTATTTTTTCTTCGCACTATTTTAATAAATGGTCTTCGTCAAATAATATGTCATATGGAGATTGATAATGGCGTTATTATCCGATAGACAAAAAAACATTAAACCCATGTTGTCACAGCGCTCAATACGTCATAAAAACAGCACCAAGCCGTCTTTTTATATACCCGCGCCGCAGTTCTACCTGTGTGAACACTGCCAGCGTTTGACGATTGATGTTACTGCCAACCGCACATCTCAACGTCTTGATTGCTGTGGTCGCACAATGAAACACCTTCTCGCACAGACACCCGATGATGCCCATCACCTTACCCTCACGATAAGGGGCGGTTTCGAGAGCAATAGTCTGGGCGTCACTGTAGGGCACTCAGCGCACCCGATGACACTACAGCACCATATTGCCTGGATGTATTTGTATACCTTTCAAGGGGGACAGTTGAAATTTATGGTTCCAGGGGAAGAGAGCACAGCGATGTTTGCCCTGGCAGATAAAGATGCCTACGTTTATTGCGACCGTGCCGAATGCAAAGGGCGTGACTGCAAATTTAACTGTAAGCGCGGTTTTTGTGTATGGGTCTATTGTAACCAACACGGATTGTGGCATTACAGCCTGTAACCACTCTCGGTGCTACCAACTCGCTCAGCGTCATTGGCTGACGATCAGAAATCGGGGAGTGACCTGCCGTTATTGGTTCACTCCCTTCAATACCTCAAGTGCTTCTCCCCTGCGTGTTCGCTACAACTCCGCCAGATAACGTTTAAGCCGCACTTTATCCTCACCGATCTGCGGCGCTTTTATTACATCGAATGAACCGAACACGGGCAATATATCAAAACCACAGAATTTATAGACAGAGGTCGTTGAGGAGAACAGGTCTTCCAGAGAGCGCCCCGCATAGAGTCGTTGGGCAGGATCATCAAAGGCCTCTTTAGGCGTATTCATTGTCAGCGATAGCAGGAATTTTTTACCGTGCAGCTTTCCACCCGATCCATATTGCTTACTCGGGTCGTTAAGTATGCGACCATCGTCAATCAAAAAGCTTTGCTGACTCATCCCTGCAGTAAAGATTTCATCAACATATTTCTTGTATATCCAAGGAGTACCAAACCAGAATACCGGTGACTGAGTGATAATAATATCTGCCCAAAGATGTTTTTGGACCTCGTCATTAATGTTGTAGCCCTTTTCAATATAAGTTTGCTGGGTGTGATATCCTTTTTTGTCCATTTCATCCTTAATCAACGCAACATACTCCCGATTAAGTGCCCCTTCGCTGAGGCTTGGATAGGTCTGATGTGCATTGATAATAAGCACATTTCTTACGCGAGGCTGGGTTGAGCCAATAGCGCCGGTGGCAAAACCGGGTAACACCGCAGCGGCGGTGACCACTAACCCCGCTTTAATAAACTCACGCCGTTCCCGAGCGACGGAATCATCGGAATCGATTTGTTTACTAAAGGATTTGCCGTAAGGGAACCGCCTGTTTTTATCCACCATGTGAATTCCTTTTGCCGTTTTATAAAGAAAAACCCACTAATCCACAGTGGCTAGAATAAGGTGGGATAGCTAACAAGGATGACAACAATGAGGCACTTTTTTCTAACGTAGATGGTGGGTACTTAGGAGAAATCCCCCAGAAACGACGGAAGATAATCATTCGACAAACTGCGCTGACATAATACAAAAACAAAAAAAGAACCTTTCGGTTCTTCAAATGTTGGAGCGGGAAACGAGACTCGAACTCGCGACCCCGACCTTGGCAAGGTCGTGCTCTACCAACTGAGCTATTCCCGCATCGCGCTATAAAGATTGAACATTACAATACTGTTGCACGATTAGCGTTGGCCACCAATCTGTTCAATGAGGGCATTCTACTAACCTGTTCAGGCGAGTCAATAAAATTATCCATTCCCTCTCACCAACTGCTGTTTTTTACGACGTCGATGGTCACGAATCCAGCAAATCACGCCATGCCGCACTCAAATACTGGAACATGGACCAAAATGTCAGCACGGCCGCGATATAAAGCGCGATAATACCCGCACCTTCGACCATACGCTCAGGGCGCCACAATAGCCCAACCAGCGCCAACATTTGCGCGGTCGTTTTCACCTTGCCCACCCAAGACACCGCCACATGACTA
Organism: Serratia marcescens; assembly: GCA_015548865.1. Lineage (GTDB taxonomy): Bacteria > Pseudomonadota > Gammaproteobacteria > Enterobacterales > Enterobacteriaceae > Symbiopectobacterium > Symbiopectobacterium marcescens_A. Next base: position 102,294 of record JADMXW010000020.1, read on the forward strand.
CGTTTGCCAATTTCGGCCATCCATTCACGCAGTGCGGAAATAATGATTTCCCTTGCAATCATCGTGGCGGCAGGCAAGGTTATCCACCACACATGGTAATGCTCTGCCACCAGCACCAACGCCACAGCGACCATCACTTTGTCGGCTACCGGATCGAGAAAGGCACCAAAGCGAGTGGTTTGTTTCAAACGACGAGCCAGAAAACCATCAAACCAGTCGGTAACCGCCGCAACCACAAAAATAGAGGCGCACAGCAGCGGTGCCCAGGAAAAAGGGAGATAAAACGCCAGCACAAAGAACGGGATAAGGACAACGCGAAACAGGGTTAGCAATGTTGGTATGTTCAATTGCATAGGGATTAGCTACTTTGGCTGGTGTGGGTTGGTGGATATGTTGCTACATTGTCCCTAGTGTTTCAATGCATGAAAGATTTTTTCTGCCAATGCATGTGAAATTCCCGGCACATTCGCAATATCATCAATGCTGGCATTTAAAAGTGGCTGCATACCGCCCAAGTATTTCAGCAGCATTTGCCGACGTTTCGGCCCAACCCCTTCAATCAGTTCCAGCGAACTGGTGTTTTTTACTTTTGCGCGTTTCTTACGGTGACCGGCGATAGCGTGATCGTGCGAGTCATCTCGAATATGCTGGATAACGTGCAACGCTGGCGAATCCGCTGGCAAGGCGATCCCTTCCCCGGTCGCTTCGAAAAACAGCGTTTCCAATCCGGCCTTACGCTCTGTGCCTTTCGCCACACCAAGCAGCAACGGTTTACGCTTATCCCACGGAACATCGAGCTCATCAAACACCGCGAGCGCCTTCCCCAATTGGCCCTTACCGCCATCTATAACAATGACGTCGGGAATTTTGCTCTCTTCCAATGCTTTGCCATAGCGACGTTTCAGAACCTGGTTCATGGCCGCGTAGTCATCCCCTGGCGTGATGTCGCTGATGTTGTAGCGGCGATACTCCGAACGCAGCGGCCCGTTGGCATCAAATACCACGCAAGACGCCACTGTCTGCTCACCCATGGTATGGCTGATATCAAAACACTCCATACGTTCAATCTTTTCAAGATGAAGCACATCGGCTAGCGCCTTTAAACGCTGATGGATGGTAGATTGTTGCGAGAGTTTTGTTATTAACGCCGTGGCTGCATTGGTGCGCGCCAGTTTCAAATAGCGAGCACGATCGCCGCGTGGTTTGGTTTGAATATGAATGCGACGCCCTGCCACCTCAGACAGTGATTCCGCCAATACCTCTTTCTCTGGCAAAGCAAAATCCAGCAAGATCTCTGTCGGCAACGTGCGAGACAAACTCCCTTGCAAATAGAATTGCCCCACGAACGTCTGGACCACCTCTGCCAACTCCGTTCCTGCCGGTACTTTAGGAAAATAACTGCGACTACCCAGCACCTTGCCTTGACGAATAAAGAGCACATGCACACAGGCCATACCAGCATCAAATGAAACACCAATGACATCAAGGTCTTCACCCTCCCCCGAAACAAACTGTTTTTCGGTGACTCGACGCACGGCCTGAATTTGATCGCGAATACGTGCCGCTTCTTCAAAATCCAACCGGCGGCTGGCGGCTTCCATACGCACGACTAGTTGATTAAGCACCTGTTGATCTTTGCCTAAAAGAAAAAGCCGCACATACTCTACCTGCTGACGGTAATCCTCTTCACTCACCAGGCCCGCCACGCACGGCCCCAGGCAACGTCCGATCTGATACTGGAGACAGGGACGTGAGCGGTTTCGGTACACGCTGTTTTCACACTGGCGGATAGGGAACAGCTTTTGTAGCAACATCAGGGTTTCACGCACAGCATTCCCATTTGGGAAAGGACCGAAATATTCCCCTTTTGCATGCTTGGCACCGCGATGAACGGCCAATCTCGGGTGACTATCGCCACTCAGAAAGATCATTGGATACGACTTATCATCTCGCAATAACACGTTATAGCGAGGCTGATAAAGCTTGATATAGTTGTGTTCAAGCAGCAGAGCTTCGGTTTCTGTATGCGTGATGGTGACATCAATCTGGTGAATCGCTTTCACCAACGCTTCCGTCTTACGACTGGCAACGTTGCTACGAAAATAGCTGGCAAGACGTTTTTTTAAATCTTTTGCTTTACCGACATAGATAACCGTATTGCTCTCATCGTACATACGGTATACGCCAGGCTGGCTGGTGACGGTTTTTAAAAACGCGGGGGGATCGAAATGTTCACTCACTGCTTAACCTTTGCTCACTGCCTTTTATTCACTGCTCATGGACGGCTCCGCATTAAACAGCCCATGGCGGATAGCCAAATGTGTCAACTCAACATCACCGCTCACATTTAGCTTACTAAACATGCGATAACGGTAGCTGTTTACCGTTTTAGGGCTCAGGTTTAAACGTTCGGAAATTTCCGTTACCTTTTGCCCTTGGGTGATCATCATCATAATTTGTAATTCGCGTTCAGACAAACACGCCAGCGGGGTTTCTGTGTGAGGAGCCAATTGGCTCAATGCCATACGTTGTGCAATATCAGAGGCGATGTAACGATTACCTGCATGTACAGCGCGAATGGCACAAATCACTTCCTGCGGCGCGGCTCCCTTGCTGAGGTAACCCGCAGCACCTGCTTGCATGACTTTAGCAGGTAATGGATTCTCGGTGTAAATAGTTAGCATGATAATTTTAATTGCAGGGGCAAAACGCGCAATCTTGCGCGTGGCTTCAAGCCCACCGATACCCGGCATATTCATGTCCATTAACACGACATCAACAGGATGCTGGCGGCACCATTTGACCGCATCTTCACCACACTGAGCCTCGCCAACGACCTTTAATCCTTTAGTGTCGTCGAGAATGTGCCTGATCCCTGTCCGCACTAGTTCATGGTCATCCACAAGAAAAACGCTAATCAAAAATTATTCTCCAAAAAGGGTGTAACGCTGAACGCCTGGCAACCGCAGATGGAAGCGACAATTTTTTGAGAAAATTATAAAACGGCGGTATTTCAGATATTTCACATTTTGCCCTGAATAATTTGCATTGCAGGACGGCTACGAACGAGAGAAAAATCTGTTTGTTACAAATTCAAACAGTATCTGCACTTGCCCAAAAGGTGCACCTCATAGAGGAAATTCATTAATCCCGCGCTTACTCAGGTAAGTGATTCGGGTGAACAAATGAAATCAACACACATGCAACATGGAGTATGACGGGTATATTGACATAATAAGGTAACAATAGCCCGCGCTGCAGAATCAGAGCAACAAAATACCTAGAACATCATGATACACATCAGTCACAGTCATGCCACATAAATTTGATGTCTAAGCGGTAAGAGAGTGGTTTTATTCGTTATTCAGTGGATTGAACATACAATGTTCATTGGCATTACATTGGACTCTACCCATTTAAGTCAATAAAAACTGAGCGCATGAGTTAATTTAAACATCATTTACCTATTTCTTCACCACGTCACCTATTTTCATCCCGATATCACGTTGATGGTTTACACAATTGAAATGAAATGTATCGCTCACGACATTTACGATACATAATGCGAATCTCATTAGTTAAAAAAGATAAAAAAGTTGCATAGTGACCAGAAACACATCATTACTTCCCTGACATTATCAATCCAACGCTACCACACACTATGCTATACTCTCGCGCATTCAAAAGCCCCTCTGCGTGATGAGCCATTCTCCGCGCGGAATAAGGCGTTCCACGATATGGTGCTTGTTTAAGGAGAGCGCATGAGCAACGTAGATTTTTCTACTGGCAAATCCGTTGAAACACTGGCAGACGAAGTAACCTGTTTAAAAGCGATGATTACACTGCTGCTAAAGGCCATCGGCCAGGCTGATGCTGGAAAAGTGATCATCAATATGGAGAAACAGATCGCGCTGATTGACGATCCCGCTCAGGCGGACGTTTTTTCCAACACATTGAAACAGATTAAACACGCTTACCGTCAGTAATGACAGCAGGTTGAGTCTGGCGGCCAGTTCCCTCTGGCCGTTTCTATTATGGCGCACCGTCTCAAGACGAGGCTGTCATTGCTGATATTCACTTATCAGCATTTGCAACTTGAGCAACAGTGCGTGTTCCATCGATTTGTAGTGTGTTAAATCCAAAACATAGACTTTATCGAACAGGCGTTTTTGGGAGAGTTGTTTGATCTCATCTACCAGCGACTTTAACTCACTGTAACACCCATTAATTTTGTACTCCGACGACTGTTCCGTACAGATAATCTCATGGATCACCTGGCTCAGCGCCGAAAGTGGGATAACGGAATTAGGATCCTGGTAGCTTGTTTCGACTACTGCCAAGAGTTTCTCTATCCCCATGAACCCCTCCTGATTGAATGAAGTTGTTGCATGACATACCCAGATCGCTACGCTACACACCAAGACTAATCACGCTTGACATCGTGCAAGCCGTAGTGAAAAAAGTATAGCAGGCCCACATTGAACAAGAGAGAGACAAACAGCCAGAACGGTACACCCCCAATGGGAGAAACATGTTATTTCAAACTAATATAGTATCTCTATATAGCCTAAATAATTCGAATGGTAGGATAAAACGTTAACGTTTTGAACAGCGTTTACGCTGATCCAAGGGATGAATCGCAGCAATGAGATTCATTAATCGCAATGGACTTACTCAGTTAAGTGATTTGGGTAAACGAACACAGCCAACGCGTCTACTTTTGAAGTATAACAGCTATACAACTGTATTCATATTACGCGGCAGCAGGATAATTATTTAATGGCTGAAGAAAAGTAAATGAAACGTAAATAATTAACGGAAAATTTATGCTAATATAACAAACGAAAAATATTTTTTGCTGTAATCGATTATTACAAAAGTGTATTTTTATAACGATAGAATAAACTAGGGAGGATGTTGGTGGGTCGTGCAGGGTTCGAACCTGCGACCAATTGATTAAGAGTCCGTAGATAGTACAATTAACCTACGTAACATCAACAAGTTACCTGCATTCACACCGCATTTTTACGTTGTAGCACGGCACATCACGTCACAACCTGGCACAGTACGACACACCAGCGGCACACATCGACAAGCGCAAAGAGATGATGCAGGCATGGGCTGATTGGATCGGGTAGCCATCCTTGGCATTTGCGCCGCATTTCTACCTCATGGGTTGATCAGAATTGATATGTAGTTTACATTGTATGTAAATTTTATTTTTCCATATTTAATATGAAATTATTAATGATGGGCTTCTATGAAATTACCAATGGTTCTAAATCCGATTTACAGAGTTATTGCTCAAAATATTCCAGAGCGGCTGAAACCAACAACAAGAGGAATTTATAATAACATAAACAAAATATTAACTTATGGATATCACAAAAGAGATATATTCACAGCAATTGATCTTGAAATAAACTCACATTGCAATCTTGAATGCCAATATTGCCCCGCATCATTCAAAAATGGGCGACGTGTTAAGTATATGCCAGAACAACTTTTCAAGAAGGTAATAGATGACTTATCAGAAATAAATTACTCTGGTAGAGTATCACCTCATTTTTTTGGTGAGCCATTATTAGACAATAGATTGCCAGAGTTAATGTCATACGCGAGATATAAGCTACCTATATCACAGATAATTATACACACAAATGGCATTAGATTAACTCAAAGCCTTTATGACGAATGTATTGATGCAGGAGTGACAGGGTTCCTTATTACTCAGCACACAAAAAAAACCCCAAGAAATGTTAATAATATAATGAGTAGTAAGCACGCCAGGAATGGAACAATTAAAGTTAGGAGCTTAGATAACATAACCTTATTCAATAGAGCTGGTTCTGTATCCCCAGATAAAGAAAGGAAAATGAAAAAATGCTTTTACATTTCAGATGAGATAGCAATAACACACTCCGGAAATGTTGTTTGTACAAATGATTTTCATGAGACTCATATTTTCGGTAATGTGATTGAAAACAACTTGTGGGACATATGGAACTCGTCTGATTTTGTAAGCATAAGGAAATCATTAAAACATGGAGTTTTCAAACTTGACATGTGTAAGCGGTGTTCTGGTTGTTAATTATGATGAACAGCAATGTAATTGCAACTGATACGAGAGATAAATGGACAACGTATCAGTTGCAATATGTGATAAAAAATTACAAAAACGACATGGTATCTTATTCACAGCTTGTACTTAATTGAGCGTCAAGCTCGTTTAAAAACACTTTCATCCCATCAATGAAAACACTCACCATCTCCGCAGTTAATGGTGCGCCAGATTGATGGAAAAAATCTCTGCACTTCATCGCGGCATTCGCTATCTGCATTTCACTCGGCGTGCAGTTTAT
>JADMXW010000021.1 GCA_015548865.1 Serratia marcescens
TTTTGAACGCTGTTAACAGCGGCCCCGTAGGGGCGAGTCTCATGGATGAGACGAGTTTTCCGCGTCGCTGGCGGCCCATCAGTGGGCTCGGGCTCCGAAGGCATCGCGTAGCGGCGTTATTTCCCGCGCAAAGCCAGGGGCCTCGGGGCGAAGGCGATTGAACGCCCCGAGTCGGGCGCGTGCCATGCCCTGCGCAAATAACCTTATTAGTTAACGCGCACGAAACGTTCACTGCACCAACAAAAAGATTTGACCTAAATTTGTGGAGATCCCTCAGCGCGAAAGCGGGGACCTCTTACAGGTGAAACGCGTTCTTCCTGCCAGAGATCCCCGGCTTTCGCCGAGGATGACGGAGGAGTGCTCACCATTCCCCCCTCACCCGTCATTCCCGCCCCCGTCTGGGTATATTTGGGTATAAGAATAAAATACACACAGGATGATAAACGCACGATGAGGCATTTATTGAGGAAGGCTCAGGAAGGGCTTGCAGGGGAATCGCTCGCACCGCAACACACGCGGCGCGCAGCAGAAAAACTCAGCTTTTCTTTACAAATTCAGATTTCAGCTTCATAGGGCCAAAACCATCGATTTTGCAATCAATGTTATGGTCGCCTTCGACCAAGCGGATACTTTTTACTTTGGTGCCGATCTTCAACGTGGAGGAACTGCCTTTGACTTTTAGGTCCTTGATAACCGTCACACTGTCGCCGTCAGCCAGCAGATTACCATTGGCATCGCGCACCACCAGCCCATCGTCATCGATTGTTTCAGCGTTCAAAGACCACTCGTGGCCGCATTCAGGGCAATTAAGCTGCTCATCAGCCTGCCAGGTGAAGGCAGAGTCGCATTTTGGACAATTTGGTAAGGTTGACACGGCATGACTCCTGAAAATTCAATAAAAAGAAAAAATAAACAATAAAATCATAAGCAAAGATTATGCAGTACCGTTATTTTACCTCAATTGTCCGACAGCGTACAGCCGAAGACCCACACTGCAACAGAATGGCGCAGACATGCACATCTGCAAAGCAATGCGCACCACATTGACACAAAACAATTGCTGTTTAACGCACCACGGCCTCGCGCAAAAGCGCACAGGCTGTGCAACTACGCCCTAATAGGGTGCAATCTCCTTTCAGCCCCCCGCTAACGGACTGCTGAAAAATTGAATTGCGTGATTTGGCATTTTTTATGCATGGCAACCATTATCTTCTTATTGCGTAATGCCTGGAGATGCCAATGATAAAAATAACGCTTCCTAGTGGACCCTATTACGATGAAATGCTAACGGCAGAGGGACGGCAGCGGCAGCATTACGATCCCTGGTGGCGCTGGCTGCAACGCACCGATCAGCAATCGGTACGGCAGAAAAAAGAGCAGGCAGAGCTGCTGTTTCATCGGGTGGGGATTACCTTTAACGTATACGGTGACGATGAGGGCACCGAACGACTGATTCCTTTTGACAGCGTACCGCGCATTATTCCAGCAGCGGAATGGCGCAAACTCGACAGTGGCATTCGCCAACGCGTCAAGGCGCTGAATGCTTTTCTACACGATATCTATCACGACCAGCACATCCTCAAAGCAGGGATCATTCCCGCTGAACAGGTGCTGGCAAACGAGCAATTTCAACCCTGTATGCAGGGCATTACCCTGCCCAACCAGATTTATGCCCACATCACCGGCATTGATATGGTACGCAACAGCGACGGCGAATATTACGTACTGGAGGATAATCTACGTACCCCATCCGGCGTTTCCTACATGCTGGAAAACCGCAAAATGATGATGCGCCTCTACCCTGATATGTTTGCCGAGCAACATATTGCGCCCGTTGAGCGTTACCCCAGCTACCTGCTGCAAACCTTGCGAGAAAGCTCTCCGGTCGACGATCCCTGTGTAGTTGTCATGACGCCGGGGCGCTTCAACAGTGCCTATTTTGAGCACAGCTTCTTAGCACAACAGATGGGGGTGGAACTGGTTGAAAGCGCCGACTTGTTTATCAAGGAGGGGGCGGTTTACATGCGTACTACCGCCGGGCCGCGCAAAGTAGATGTTATCTACCGCCGCATTGATGACGCCTTTCTCGATCCGCTGGCGTTCCGTGCTGACTCCATGCTCGGCGTGCCGGGTCTCTTATCGGTGTATCGCGCGGGTGGCGTGGTACTCGCCAACGCTATCGGCACTGGCGTAGCCGATGATAAATCCATCTATCCTTACGTGCCGGAAATGATTCGTTTCTACCTGAGCGAAGAACCACTATTGAACAACATTCCTACCTGGCAATGCCGCAAACCCGAGGATTTGCGCTTCGTGTTGGATAATCTGGATCACATGGTCGTGAAGGAGGTCCACGGTGCAGGTGGCTACGGCATGTTGGTAGGGCCCCGTGCCAGCCGCGCCGAAATAGAGGAATTTCGCCAGCGGTTGTTGGCCAACCCAGCGAACTACATTGGGCAAGAGACGCTGGCGCTCTCCACCTGTCCAACCTTTGTGGAACAAGGACTGGCCCCGCGCCATATCGATCTGCGTCCCTTTGTGCTTTATGGTCAGGAGATCCGCCTGGTCCCTGGCGGATTGACGCGTGTGGCGCTTACCGAGGGCTCACTGGTCGTGAACTCTTCACAGGGTGGCGGAACCAAGGACACCTGGGTAATGGAGGATGACGAATCATGCTAAGCCGTACAGCCAGTGAACTGTTTTGGATGGCGCGTTATCTTGAACGTGCAGAAAGCTTTGCCCGTGTACTGGACGTCACCTATAAGCTATCGATGGTGCCGCGCCATAGCCAGCAGCAGCGCGATCTGGCGCTGCCGCTGAATCTCTCTCTGACTCATGAACTGTTTCACTCGCGTTATACACAGTTTTCCATGGGAAATCTGATCAACTTTTTTGCTCTCGACAGCGATAACCCCAGCAGCATATACAGCTGTGTAGAAATGGCGTGGAACAACGCGCATGCCGTGCGCGGTAGCCTCTCTGCCGAGGTGTGGGAGTGCATTAACACAACGCGCATTCAGCTACGAACGCTGCGGCAAAAAGGGGTGGAAGAAGTCGGTATCGATGCTTTTTTTGACTGGGTAAAAGATCGCGCCCATCTGTTTCGCGGTGCGGTGTTCGGCACCTTGTTGCGCAACGATGCGCTCTGTTTTATTCGTATCGGCACGCTGATCGAGCGGGCGTTCGCCACGACGCAACTGCTGTTACTCAAAGATCAGCAACTCAACAACGATACCGATCCAGTGCGTGAATACTATCGATTGGATACGCTGCTGCGCGCAGTCAGCGCACGCGAGGCCTACAATAGTATCTATCGCCAACCGGTGACGCGCGATACGGTAGCCGAGTTATTAATCTTGCGTAACGATGTGCCACGCTCTCTGCGTGCCTGTATCGAAGATGTCGTTGGACAGTTGGAGCAGATCGCCAATACTCGTTCTCACCTGCCGTTACGCCTGGCGCACCAGTTGAATGTCGATCTGCGTTTCAGCACGCGGGAGGATTTGGCGCAATCGGATATGCAGGATTATCTCACTGGGCTGCTGGCCCGTATTAACGCGCTGGCTGACAGCGTACGGCAAACCTATCTGGAGACGGTATGAAACTGACCATTAACCATCTCACGCGCTATCACTATGATGAGCAAGTGAAATTCAGCACCCAGTATCTGCGTTTGACGCCGCGTAACTCTGCCCGCCAGCGCGTAAATTCATGGTCCTTAACATTGTCCAGCGGGTCTGCGGTGGCCACCACCGACACTTGGGGCAACGTATTGCATGTCCTGACATTAGATCATCCCCACAGCGAAATTATCGTTCATGCTCAGGGCGTGGTAGACATTGCCGATAACGATGATATCGCGTCAGAGGAAGAGCATCTGTCACCATTGGTGTTCCTGCGCAACACGCCCCTAACCCAGGCAGATGCGCCCATTCGCGAGTTTGCGCTGCGCTATTACCGTCCAGAGGCAGCGGAAGAGAGCCTGAATGCATTGATGGCTGCTCTGTTGGTCAGTATGCCCTACACCCCCGGAGCCACGCAGGTGCAAGATAGCGCTGCGCAGGCCTTTACACGCGGGCAGGGAGTCTGTCAGGATCACACCCATGTATTTCTGGCCTGTTGTCGTAGCCTGCACCTTCCAGCACGTTATGTGAGTGGTTACGTTCACAGCCCGGATTCACATCATGTAGCAATGCATGCCTGGGCGGAAGTGTGGCTGAATGGCCGCTGGCTGAGTTTTGATATCACCAACAATTCGCGCAGCCTGACGCAGCATTTGCGTCTGGCAACCGGGTTGGACTATCTGGATGCCTGCCCGATACGTGGCAGCCGTCTGGGTGGCGGAAGCGAAATGCTGTTTTCTGAAGCTGAAGTGCGGCGCTTTTCACAACAGGCGCAGCAGCAATAACCATGAGATGATCGGATTATGACTTACTGTGTGGCCATGTGCCTGTCGGACGGGCTGGTATTTGCCTCGGACTCCCGCACCAACGCCGGGGTGGACCATATTGCAACGTTTAAAAAACTGCATGTGATTCACCGCGACAATGATCGAGTACTGGTGCTTCAGTCCGCCGGGAACCTGGCCACCACACAAAGTATTGTCAGCCTGCTGGAATCGCGCATGCGCAGTGACAACGAGCCTAACTTGTTGCAGGTGTCTACCCTCTATGACGCCGCAACGCTTGTCGGTGCCACATTGCGAGAAGTTATCGATCGTGATAGCCGTATGCAACAACATGCCAGCAGCACCAATTTTGGTTGCAACTTGTTGCTCGGTGGGCAAATCGCCGGGGAAGCCCCCCGGCTGTTTCATATCTATCCCGAAGGCAATTTTATCGAGGCAACGCGCGACACGCCTTACTTCCAGATTGGTGAAAGCAAATACGGCAAGCCGATCATCGACCGAGTATTGTCCGTGGAGACAACGTTAGAGCAGGCGATGTGCTGTGCGCTGATTTCCATTGACTCAACGTTGCGCAGCAATCTGTCTGTAGGGCTACCGCTGGATGTGATGATTTATCGAGCTGATAGCTTTGATGCCAGCGGACAGCGTCGTGTCACAGAAGATGATCCCTATTTTGCGACGATTCGCAAAGCATGGTCAGAAGGATTGCAGAATACGTTTCGCCAATTGCCGCCCTTTTCGCTCTAGCTCGCCACGCGCGTTCGTCTGGCCGCCAGAGCGCGCAGCAATACGGCAAGGGTGGTGCCATTATGCAACAGTGCGCTGCCTCCAGGGGAGAGTCCTCCCAGTGCTGCCGTTAGCATGATGCCGCTGTTTACCCATTCTGTCAGGGCGATATTGCTGTGTACCAGCTTCATCGCCTCCAGCGCCAATTCACGCGCCAGCACGACTCCGTTCAGGTTATCCTGCATTAACACCGCATCCGCCGCCTGCTGCGCCAGTTCAGTGCTCTGGTTCATGGCCAGCCCAACATCCGCCTGCGCCAGCACCGGCGCGTCGTTCACCCCATCACCAATGAACAGCACCCTGCGCCCTTGCTGTTGCAGTTCCTGAACCGCATCCACCTTGCTCTCAGGTGTGCATTCCGCCACGCACTCATCAATCGCTAATGCGTGGGCCAGTTGCTGTGCCTTTTCAACGCGATCGCCGGTCAACAACACAATACGATCGATCCCCGACTGGCGAAGTTGTGCAATCACATCACGTGCTTCTGCCCGCACGTTATCCTGTAAGCCAATCATTCCGACCAACCGTTCATCGAGGCTGATGAACAACAAGTGGCACCCTTGCTGGGCCAACGCAGTAATTTCAGCCTCATAAGGTGAGAAAATCACCTGATAGTGTGCTTCCAGAAAATGACGGCTCCCGATCGCCATGCGGTGACCATCCAGCTCACACAACAGACCGTGCGCAATCACATACTCCACTTCGCCGTGGTTGATATGGGGTAACGCATGGTGATGCGCTGCCGCCACAACCGCTTTCGCCAGTGGGTGGTTGCTGTGTTCTTCGACAGAAGCAGCTATCGCCAGCAATCGCTCTGCCCAGGCCCGCTCCGGATCGAAACTGACCACTTCCGTTACCTGCATATCGCCATGCGTCAGAGTACCGGTTTTATCGAATACCACCGTATCGACGGCAGCGAGCTGTTCAATCGCACGCCCGCCTTTAAGTAACAAACCACTTTGCGCCGCGCGATACATGATGGATTTAAACGCGATCGGCGTACTTAGCTTCAACGCACAGGCATAATCAACCAAAAACACCGATGCCAGACGACGCCAGTCGCGTGTCAGAGCAAACACAGCCCCACCGACACCGAGCGTGATCGCCACGCGCCTGTCGGCCATCGCTTGCGTCACTTTTTGCGTTTCACTCTGCTGGCTCAATGATTCACTGATAAAGCGTCGGATGTTGGCAATGGAGGAGTCTTCCCCGACCCTCTCCGCCCGCACGGCAATATTCCCTTCCTGCACTTGGGTGCCCGCATACAGCCACGCGCCCTTTTCGCGCCGCACCGGCACACTTTCTCCAGTCATGGAGGCCTGATTAATCAAGCCGACACCTCGTAATACCTTGCCGTCCGCCGGAATGGTATCCCCCGGTCCGAGCAGCATCACTTCTCCAACAGTTAACGCTGATGAAAGAATTTGAATACGTTCCCCTGCACGCTCGACCCACACAGTGTGTTCCTGTGGCCGTAGCAGACTGGCCAGCAACGCATCAGAATGGCGACTGGTCTCTTGCTCCATGTACTCGCCCAGCGTCAGCAATGTTTGTGTCAGCATCGCAGTGCGGTTATCACCACGTAGCAGGGAAAGGCCAACGGCCAGCGCATCCAGCACCTCAACATTCAACTCACGCCGCGTCAGCGATGCCACACCTTCGGCCAGCGTTTCGCCGGTCAGCAGCAGCGTCGGTAACGCAGCCCAACGTCGAGGAAGACACTGGGCTAGCAGCAACCCCCCCGCATTGAGCAGATTATCACCGCCGCAATACTCCGGCTCATGATCGCTCTCGGTGCGTTGCTGCCAGTCAAAACCAGCCACGTGTGCCAACAACATGGGTTCATTGGTTTGTGCCGGATGGTATTCAATGACAACCGAACCTATGGCCGGACGCAGGCGCACCCGCGTAACCCCCAACTGCGCCAACAACTGATGACGCAACCAATTCGCCCCGTCAGGGAAACGTATCAGCAGCGCCACACGCAGCCGCAAACGCCCGGGCAGTCGGTGCAGCACGGTAACAGGCGCAGAGAGGGTGATATCCTCTTCATGCGCCGAAGTCAGCGTCCTCACGACGCATCATTCTCCTGCTGGCGATAGTAATCCAACTCCGCCTGAAGATCCGCCAGCCGCTCTTTTAACTCTTCCACTTCGCCGCGCACAGTCCCCCACGCTTTTTTTGCCGTGGTAGATAACCCCTGCTGCACCTGCGGGTTAGTCAATAAATAGGCAATCGCCGCACCAGCAACCACGCCAGTCACAAAATGGGTTTTACTGTTTGCCTGACGATAAGGTGCCGGTGACGAGGGTTGAGGGTAATTGGCATAAGCAACCTGCCCATTCGGCAAACGGTAAGCGTAAACATAAGGCATATTGGGAGGGGTCATTATTGTGCTCCTTCTTCGGGGTGAGCCTGTTGCGGTTCACGCCTCTGCATAGCATCCAATACATAGAGACTGGCAACACCGGCGCTCGCCAACGTCAACCAGGTAAGCAAAGGTCGCCCTGCGCTAGCGCTGGCCACGGCCATCACTGCACCGCTCACCACGCCCGCTTTGGCAGCATCGCTTGCCACTTTGACGGCACTTTCATTCAGTGTCGTTTCACCGCGTTGGTAACGTCGCCACTGCTCGATGCAAGAGGTTGTGGTGCCCACCAGTGCACCAGCCACAACCGCGCGGCTAATTGGACTCAGTGCATCACGGTTGTTGCTCATCCGGTGTCTCCTCAGGCGCAGCAGTTGCTGCACGCTGGCGCTCTACCGAGGCCTGAAATTCCGCTTTACCCGCCTTCACTGTGTCGCGAAAAATGGTGCTGCCAGCAGCAACGCTCTCTTTCACACTCTCAGCGCCGCTGGCAACAGAGGATTTCACTTTGTCGCTGCCGGTTTTGAGCAGATCGCCTGCACTTGCCAATGTTTGCGTCAGCGTTTGGCGAACGCTGTCATTGGTCAGCAACAGCGTAACGGCGGCGCCGATCATCGCCCCTTTCCAAAACTCTTTATCATCTGCACCGATAGTACTAATCAGGCTTTTCAACAACCCAGCCTGTTCCCCCATCACATTCTCAACCACACCTTGGGCGTGTGCACTCCAATCAACACCCGGTGCGGCATGATGCCCATGATGATACGGAGCCTGCGGCACACTATTCCCCGGAAGGGGATATCCTTGCCACACATAGCCTGGAGGTAAATAACCCGGCGGTACATAACCAGGGGGGACTGCGCCTGGGGCTATCTGCGGATACCCTATCGGCTGCGGCGGCCATCCAGGAGGCGGTGGGAAAGCGCCTTGAGCTGCGGGATCGCCTTGCGGTACATAATAGGGATAGCCATAAGGCGGAAAATAGGGAGCCTGATTCACAGGATTATTATCATTACTCATAACGACCCTCACTTGAATACGTTTACTGGGAGAGCACGGCCTGAATTTGCGTCAGCGCCTGCTGCGCGGCGTGATCATCGTGACCAAACAAATGTGTCAGCAATGTTGGTGAGAGTGTGCTGGGACAATATTCCAGTACCACACTACCGGTTGCGGCATTAATGCTACACGTTTTCAGGCACCCATCGGGGTGACACAGTGATTGCAGTGCAGCCAAACGGCTCTGGCTGAGTGCGGAGACCAACCGATTAGTAAAACTGAGACGGATACGCCCCGGTATATGGTGCGCTACGGTAACGAAACGGCGTAACGCCATCAAACTCTGCAAATCATCTGTCGCCATAACAGTGACCACAGCCTCCCTTTGCCAACCTACGTTAATGCCCTTTCAACACCGTGCGATATAGACCCATGCAATGCACACAACAGAGCAACAAGGTTGCCCATGCACGACATCAGAAATGTAAATATTTTGCACGAATACAAGGTCACAATAACGTAACACCAAGAGAATCACTTAAGATTTATGCGGTTAATTGCAGGTTGTTTGTTTTTTATCAATTAGTGAGGTAAAGAGAGGTGATAGACACTCTCACTACGATAATGTAAATTGTTATCATTCTAATCCTTATGAGTCGCGGCGACATGTCTCCCTATCTACATCAAACTCAAAATCGCATTCGAATTCGCTCCGAATATATTCAGCGCAACCCGGAACGCGTTACCGAGACGATTGCGCAATTGCGCCAGATCGCGGGTGTGTTGGAGATTACACATCGGCATTATGCTGGTTCTGTCGCGATTTGTTTCGACAGCAAAATTCTGTCTGGAGATGCGCTGCTTGCACATATCGAGCCAGAAGGCTGGCTCTCCGTCGCCAGAAACAAAACCTACATCGACAGATCCCTCCATCGCTACACCCGTTCGTTGGCAAAAGGACTGGCATTGATGACGCTGGATATGGCGATTAAAGGGCCGTTAGTCAAACGACTGGTTACGCTTGTGCGTTAAACTCCACAGATATATCTATCTTCTATACCCCAAATAATTCAAATTGCGGGACAAAACGTTTACGTTTTGAACAGCGCTTGCGCTGATTCGTAGGGTGAATCTCAGGATGAGATTCATCAATCCCGATGAGCTTACTCAAGGCTGTGATCCGGGTAAGCGAGCGTGGTCAACACACCTGCAACCTGAAGTATGGCGGGTATATATGTGAGAATATAGCGCTTGGTGCCGTATTGAGGCCCGTTGAACGCATTTGGTTGGAGAAAACATGGCGCTACACCTCTGGCTCGCCTTTGTCGGCGTGATTACCGTTTTAATTGCCATTCCCGGTCCGTCTGCACTGATCAGCATGACGCACGGCTTACGCTATGGCCGTGGCCGCGCTGCCGCAACCGTGCTGGGTGGTGTGACCGCAGCCCTGGTGCTGATGTCACTCTCGGCGCTGGGATTAGGAGCAATATTGGCTGCTTCAACGACAGCGTTTATGATCCTGAAAATCGTGGGTGCGTTGTACCTGATTTGGCTGGGTATCGCTTCGTGGCGCTCGGCAGCAACAGCTCACACGCCTGAACAGGTGCAGTCTGAGGCTTCGCCTACGCGTCGTTCACTGTTCCGCAAAGGCTTTCTGGTAGGTATCAGCAACCCGAAGGATCTGTTGTTTTTTGCTGCCCTGTTTCCCAACTTTATCAGCACGACAGAGCCCCATGCACTCCAGTTCGCTATTCTGGCGCTGACGTGGATGCTGTTTGATTTCAGCATCATGTTTTTCTATGCCAGCACCGGGCGACATCTGTCGGGGGTATTTAGCAATCCACGCCGTATGGCAATGCTCAACCGCACAACTGGCGGCGTGTTTATGCTGGCAGGATCGGCATTAGCGATCTCCAGCCGCTAAAGCAACATGCCATTTTAGCGTTTTACAGTCCCGCGACGCGGGACGTAAACATCAAAATCCCTCATGCTTTAGCGACCGATCTCTCCACTGTCATCATTGAAGGTGATCCTCTCGCCATGTTGCAATGACTGCGTATGACCAAGCTTATCGATAAATACCGGAATGCCCAGCGCCGTCGCCAACATCGCCGCGTGCGAGTTTCTGCCACTGTCGGTGAAGTAAATGCCTTTTATCCATGCGGGATCTAACAGCACCGTCTCAGAAGGCAGCAATATGTTCGCCACAATCACCATAGGTGTATGGCAGGGCGTGACTACGCTGTCTGGCTGATGGTTCAAATGCCGCCAAACCTGCAGACCGACGTCATAGATATCAATATAGCGTTCACGCAGATAGGTATCTTCAATCGCCTGATACTCCTGCGCCAGTGCGCCAATCACCGCCAGCCATAGACTATCAACCTGCGCCGCGTCTTGCCGCATCCGCTCGGCAACGGCATCATACAACTCACCGTCCTCCAGCATCATGCGCTGTGCCATAAAGATAGCAGCTTCCTTGTCAGAAAGGCGTTGTGCAGTAAAGGTAAACAGTTCATCAAGATCTTGTACCGCAGCATCGATTGCTTGTGTCAGCAGGGCTAATTCAGCCTGTGCGCCCAGACAGGCGCGCGGTGTCACTGTTGGCAACTTACGTTCTGTGCGACATACAGTGGCTGTAACTCGCTGTCCAACGGAATGCGGTTGAAGACGTACCGAAGAAGGGGTTGTCGCTTCGAGACGATCGCCAAAATGATTTTGTGCCAGCGAAGCAAACGCTTCAATCGCCTGTTGTGCCTGTTCCCCACTTGCCCGTAGCGTAACGTCATCGCCACGCTTGATAGCCAATAACGTAATATTATTCACGCTTTTGCCATTCACAGCCTGAGCACCTTTCACCAACTGCACGTCGGCATTATAGCGATTGAGGCAAGTAGCAATAGCCGAGGCCGGGCGCGCATGAATGCCTGCGGGGTTTGCCACACGCCAGGAAAAGGTGAGTGCTGATGATGGCGTCTCTGTTGTCAAGGCTGTGGGAGAGATGGCTGCCGTCAGCTTATCGTCTTGACTTAACTGATGATATTTCGCCACCAACGCTTGATTCGCTTCAGTAATGACCTGGCGAATATCACCACCAGAAGCGGCCATGACAGCCGCTGCTATCGTCCCTTCAACGAGAGGTGCCGCGCAGACGTGCACTCGGGTTGCATAAGCCTCCCCCAGCAGTTCCAGTGCCATGTCCGTGCTTAAAATCGCACTACCCATGTCAACCATTACCAGCACGTCATCCTCGTTGTCCATATCCTGAATTGCCGTCATTACGGCAATAGGATCGGTACCAATCGGGTTTTCAGGATCATCAATCCCGGCAGCCACCGCAAATTTCACACTACCGTGCGTCATCTGTGCAGCCAGCTCTACCACCCCTTCTGCCAATCGCTTACTGTGAGAAACCACCACGATATTGACCATTTTCTACAGCCTTACCCAGTCGGGTTATCAGGGGATCACATATCCACGACATCACAGAGTGTTTTAAACAACAGATAGCTGGACGTAGCACCAGGATCTTGATGTCCGATGGAGCGTTCCCCAAGATAACTGGCCCGGCCTTTTGCCGCGCGCATTGGAATTGTGCTCTTCATTCCCTGCTCCGCCGCTTGTAACGCATCCGAGAGTGAAGAGGAAAGCGGGCTCTCTTGCCGAGTCTTTAGTGATTCCACAATCGCACTGAGCGTATCTACCATGGTTTTATCGCCTGGGTGTGCCATACCTCGCGCGATAATACGCTCTGTTCCTTCCTGATACATATGGTAGAGATCCGTTACCGTCAGTTCTTCTTTTGCCATGACGGTTTCTGCCGCTTTGATAAAAAAGGTGCCATACAGAGGTCCGCTGGCGCCACCAATGGTAGAAAGCAGCACCATGCCGGTATTCTTCATAATGGTGCCGATATCTTTATCCGCCAGCGTCGGCAGCTTTTCCTTTACCTTCCTAAAGCCACGGTTCATGTTCAATCCATGATCTGCATCGCCAATTTCACGATCCAAATCAGTAAGGAACTCTTGCTGTTTTTCAAATACATCGGCTGAAGCGTCCAGCCAGGAGATCACCTTGTTTTTCGTTACCACCATCATCGCACCTCAGTTTTTACCGCATCAACGCCGGATGCAGGCTGCACTGCATTTCCGCGAGAGCTGCCACCGTTAGCGGCAGCTCGCTTGATTTAACTACATTTTCCATCTCAGCGCCGGAGTGCTGACCGGGAAATCCCACAGGGAGAGCATTTCGTCATCCGCTTTCAGCACTGTGATGGAGACGCCCTGCATATCAATCGCGCTGCAATAGGTTCCAACCAGATTGCGCGCAATGTTGATCTGCTTCGCCGCCAAAACCTCTGCCACTTTGCGATAAACGCCATATAGCTCCGAAGCAGGCGTAGCTCCTAGACCGTTAACCAACACAATGACATTGTCACCTGCATTGAGCGGCGTTGTAGTACGGGTATCGTCAATCCATTCGCCTTTTTTTCGATCCCATTGTCGTAACGTCCGCACATAAGGTGTGTTATCGAGAATTTCATCCAGCATGGCGCTGACGATAGTATCGCCATCAGTATATTTCTCCCGGCGAATACCGGGTTCACCGTGAATACCAATGCCGAATTCGATCTCATCTTCCGGCAAAGAGAAGCTGGGCTTGCCCGCCGCAGGCACGGTGCATGAGGAAAGTGCCACACCGATGGAGCGTCCCTGGTTGGCAATACGTGTCGCCAAGGCTGCACATTGATCCAGGCTATACCCCTCTTCTGCCGCTGCGCCCAGCAGTTTCTCCGCCAGCACAGTGGTAGCAACACCCCGACGACCCGCGGTATACAAACTGTCTTTCACCGCAACATCATCATCAATAACGGCCACCTGTACGGCAATGCCTTCACCATGCAACAACTCAGCAGCCGTCTCAAAATTAAGGATATCCCCGGTATAGTTTTTAATCAGCAACAGTACGCCATTATCATTGCTGATATTCTGGGCACATTCATACATTTGATCAGGCGTAGGTGAGGTAAAAATATGGCCGGGGCACGCGCCATCCAGCATGCCAAAACCGACAAAACCGGCGTGCATAGGCTCATGCCCGGAGCCTCCGCCGGAGAGCAATACCACTTTAGGTTTGTTCGAACGACGACAGACATAGAAAGGCTCGGTATTAACCGTCAATTCGGGGTGTGCGAGTGCAAAACCTTCAAGCTGTTCTCTGACAACATCATCAACCTTGTTGATTAGCTTTTTCATGACCCTTCCTCTTGATGAACGCCCTTTCACGGGGAAAGAGCGACGTCCATGGGTGAGCGGAGAACCGCCCGTTAGGCAAAAACAGGTAAAAATTTGTAGCACAGCGCACCGATACCACCACCAATCAGCGGACCGACAATCGGTACCCAGGCATAGCCCCAATCGGAATGCCCTTTATTTTTGATTGGCAGTAGGGCATGAGCAATTCTCGGCCCTAAATCACGCGCCGGGTTGATGGCATAGCCCGTAGGGCCCCCTAACGACAGGCCAATGCTATAGACCAGAATCCCCACCGCAAACGGACCAAAACCGGACGCAATCCCGTTGTGAGAATTAAAAATCCCCAGTACGCCAAAGACTAAAACAGCAGTACCGATAATTTCTGTGACCATGTTCCACTTAAAGTCGCGCACCGCCGGTCCGGTGGAAAAAGTCGCCAATATGAGTCCGGCATCGTCAGTCACATCGTAGTGACGTTTGTAGGTAAGATAGACCAGAATAGAACCGAGAAAGGCACCGATACACTGAGCAATGACATAGGCCAATGCCATGGTGCCGGAGATGCTGCCGTACAGCCACATCCCAAATGTGACGGCCGGATTCAGATGCGCCCCACTCACCCAGCCCGTGATATATACGGCGATTGCTACTGCAAATCCCCACCCGGCGGTAATAACGATCCAGCCGCTATTACCGCCCTTGGTACGCGCTAACACCACGTTGGCTACTACACCGTTGCCAAGCAGTATCAGCACCATGGTGCCAATCAATTCTGCAAGAAAAGCGTTCATCGTTGTTTCCTTTCGTTTTAGGTTGAGGGAATTACCCACATGACTTAACGAACACGATGAGAGTAGAGAGTGGGGTCAGTGCTGTAAAAAAAGTTTTTTTGTTCAATTCAGAAACAAATTTTTGCTCAAAAATGTTTCAATAAGGAACATAAAAAAAGCTACCCGTAGTATTATTTGACGCCTGTCAAATTGAAGAAAAAGTTGTGCAGCAGTTCACAATACGCATAAAAAATCATTTATTTCAATAAATTAAATATAGGTAATGGTTTTATATAAAAACCAGCACCGTCGGCGATATGCGTCACACAACCGGCAAAATATTTCCAAAATGGAACATAAATGCGCTACATATTTTCCAGTGATGGCTCGCGGCAGGAGGTATCTGTGACACGCTCTGAATTGCAAACCGTTTGGCACGATTTCATCACCTCCGATCCGATAAGATATCCAAATGTCGCCAGCATGGAACATCTCACGCTCAAGCCCTACATCGCCGAATCTTGGCTGCGTTGCCGTCGACAACAGCGTCATGATCATTGGGCAACGCCACTCTATGCCAAAGGCATTACTTTTGAATCACTGTGTCGCAACCGCGCCGATATGATCAATATCTCTTCCCCGATACTGGAGGATATTTTTGCCTATCTTACCACCGCTGAATGTGCTCTGCTTCTGACCGATGAAACGGGATGTACACTGAGTTTTCATGCGTCGCCCTCTATGAGCCAACGGCTGATGGCGTTAGGAATTGGTGAGGGAATTTACTGGCGGGAAAGCATGATGGGCAATAATGCCATCACTACGGCGCTTTTATTGCACGAACCAGTGAGTTTGCAAGGATACGAACATTTCAATCAGTGCCTGCATCCGTTTGCCTGCTTTGCAACACCAATTTTTGATAGTTACAGTGCTGTCATGGGGGCGGTTGGACTCATTTTGCTGAACGAAAACGATACAGTCTCTGCTTTAGCACTCGTACATTCTACCGCACAGCAAATCAGTACAAAATTGCATGCCGATATGATTCTGGCAGAATCCAATCAACATTTAAGTGAAGTTCATGCCTTGTTGGATGGCGTTGAAGAAGGCGTTCTCGCTTGGGATCATAAGGGCACCATCCTCTATCTGAACAAAAATGGCAGCGACCTTCTCAATGTTAAAGGTGAAAAGCTATTAGGGAAAAACATTCAGGATACGCTGATATTACCACAGCGGATAACCCATGCCATTGCCGAGAACCAGGATGTCTATCTGTTTGAAACTGCCGTTGAATTTCAAGGAACATTTATCGCACTGGCGATGTCGCTCAAAATTGTCAAAGGCGTTGCCAATACGCCCGATCGCTACATTGCGTTATTGCACCCTATAGATCACATTCGCGAATTGGTGCATCGTCACGGCGGTGCCTATGCACGTCTGACATTTGACGATCTCGACTACGTCGGAACATCCAGCGCCATCCGACGTGTGGTTCGCCTTGCGCAGCAGGCAGCGAAGGGGCGCGGTTCAGTGCTATTGCATGGCGAAGAGGGACTTGGCAAAGCCTATCTTGCTCAAGCTATTCATAACGCAAGCGAACGCCGGGATAAGCCTTTTATTACCATTAACTGCCAGGCAATACCGCGCGAAACTATGGCCAGTGAATTTCTGGGCAGTCATGCTCATACAGATAAACCGGCCATTTCCAAACTCGAGTTGGCTAAAGGTGGCACATTGCTGTTGGAGAATGTCGAATACCTGACACAAGAAGTGCAAACTGCGCTGCTACAATTGCTGAAAACCGGATTGCTCAACAAGGCTAACCACACACTGGTGCCACTGGATATCAGATTGATCACTACCACTGATGTAGACATCAATCAGTTTGTTGACGAAAATCGCTTTCGCCGTCACCTGCTTTACGAATTGCAATCATTTGATATTCATGTGCCTGCTTTACGAGAACGCAGCGAAGATATCCCCGCGTTAATCAAGCGCTATCTGAAAATCATGAGTCGTGAGATTGGTGCAAACGTGACGCTTTCTGAAGATGCGCAGCAGTTGCTCATGCGCTATACCTGGCCGGGCAATAACCGTGAATTACGCAATGTACTTGAACGTGCCTATAGCTACAGCAATGGCAAGAGAATAAAAGTTAAAGACATCCCAGCACCGTTAAGTGAAAACATTATCAAGACATCTGCCAGAGAAGCCAGTTTCCCCCCTCATTCATTACAAGATATGGAGCGGGCGGCACTGATTCAAGCGGCTATTCACTGCCGGGGTAAAGCCTCGAAAATGGCCTTAACGCTAAAAATTGGCCGCACTTCCCTGTGGCGTAAGCTTAAACTGTTTAATATCAATCTTTCCGATTACAAGGTTCATTGACTCTTTTGGAGGGGGAGGCATCGGTAAAGCGTTCAGCGATATCCTGCACTGTCAACGCAGCACTGATCTGTGCCGACGGGATCGTCACTCCAACTGCTTCAAGACGAATCAGTAAATCAATTATCTCGACCGAATCCAGCCCTAGTGTGACGATCAGACGGTCTTCCAATCCAATCTGGTCAATAGGGATGCCACTCACCTGATGAATTAATTCCTTCACCAGACCTTCGCTATCATTTTCGTTTACCATAACATCATGGCCACGACATCTGAGTTGATAACGAACGTCTTAATCCCGGTGTCGTCGTGAAAACCCTCTTACTTCGCTTTTGCACATATTTATTTACTAACGCTTGTGCGCTTGGGCTCAGTTTTGATAAATCGGTTGGGCTCTGTTTTGATGAATCCTTCTTCGACGAGCTTACTTTAAGGAATGCCGCATTAATGTAGTTTTGCTGCATATCACTATACGACTCAGAACCAGGCTCCGAAAGAAACGCCCTCTCCAGGAAATACTCCATCGTTTGGGTATACAACCCGTCCCCGTGCAGGACCAATTTATCGATTTTTGCCGTTTCGTTTTCATTCTCCTTAACTTCATCTTTAAGCCAGTGTTTCAACAGTGCCAAGTCAGACGAATTGATGCTGGGTAAGTTACTTTTTACTAAAGATGATAAATCTGAACTGCTCACGGCCTCCGCCATGCGAAAACCATCATTCACAGCGTGCCTATTTTCAGCGTCAGCCACGGAAAGATCAGCCCCCGGCTGACGGTACGATGCCAGTGATGCCAGGGGATTAATGTTCTGCTTTGATGATAGGGTACCGATGTTGAAATTATTCAATGGCAATTGTGGTGGGGGCATGGTTGACATATCTGATTCTATAGAATGGTGTGTTGAAAATTGCCGATTTACTTGATCACTGCGTATCTGTTTATTCTTGCCTATCGGGAATGAATCATCTTTAGTCGAGGCCTGCATCACCGCTGTATTCAATTGCAAAGCGCGATCAGTAGATGACACCTGATTTGGTTGGCGTCGAACATCACGATTGACCAGCGATGTAATATGCGTGAATTTTTCATCATTAAACGATGTTGGAAGACTTGGAATCTCTTGATTAGAGATACCATCCAAGCGATTCAATAGTTGGCAGCAATGAGGGGAATACGGTATTATTTCTCGCCTCCCGCCCATAGACACAATCAGTTCTTTTAATAATTCATTACGTTTCTCAGTTGTAATTTTATCCGAAGCCAATAACTTGTCTGTTACAGCACTCCAGGGATCAGAAATAGTGGGCGACGCCACTGATGAGGCAGACCTATCACTAATGGGTACATAAACATTACCACCAGTAACAGTGATATGGTTTGGAGATCCGGGGGAATTGAGAGTCATCGGCTCCGGTAACTTGTTCCCCACAACATCAGGAACATTGATCTTTTCAGGCACCGAAGAGAGATTTTTAATATCCGCTTTCATGTCTTTCAATGCTACGGGAATAACTCTAATTGCCGACATTAATGACATAAAAGAATGTCGCAAAAGGATAGGTGATGAACTTGGTTTAGCGTGTTTAACCAATTGATCCGTCAAATAATCGATATGGCTTAAAATATGCGTAATATCGTAATTGAAAACTTTATTAAGACCTTTTAATGCCTGCTCACGATCGTTTATTTCATGTTTGCTACACCATGCATCAATACACTGATTTAACATGAAAGCGGTTATGTTTTTGCTAATATCATTACCGTATTTTACAAATAAAGGTGAAGCATCCCCCCACAGATTTTTATCATATTTGTGGTCAAGTTCAATAGGATCTTTATTTTTATTCCCCCACTCGATTACCTTTCCATTTAACAGGGTGCTTAGTTTATTATAGAGATTCAAATCATCAGGAGAAAAACTTTCCTTGAAGGAATTTAGAAAACTCATTGCCTGTAAAAAAAGCTCGTTATTATTATTAACAATACTGGCATTACGCGTTTTTTCACAACGATTAGCCAAAGAAACCAACCCCATGAAATCCATCGATGCAACACTATGGGCAGGATCTTTCATGAAATCATTAGTCACGCGTTCAACATTTTCGTTAGTACAGTTATTCAAATTAGCTACTAACGTTTTATAACTGCTGTTATCAATATTAATTTTATCAGAAACGATACTGTGAATACTACCTAAATTATGTAACCCTTGGCCCTCGATACCATTCATCGCCCCCATATTACGACCTCCTTTATAAATCCTCATTAAAATTAGTTTTACCGCAACATAAAATAATATTTTTTATCGAATGAAGAAACTTGTTCTCCTTGAACTCTGATTTCCCATTAGGATCGTCACCCAAAACATTCCCTTTGTTCAACAATTTATTTTTTTTTGATATTTCATGAACGAGCCGCCTGTGATTTCTGAGCTCAAGAAATTTCTTCCGTTCCCATGAACTATAAAAATCACCGTTCATTTTATATTTTTGAATATCATCTTCTGAGTTTGACTCTATAGAATTAAAACTGCTGAGCATTCTATTTTGCATATCCAACCGATTCATATCAATTTTGATATTATACAAGGTAGCATGCGATGCACCAGCAGAGGCCATTGAATAATAATGAGTCCAAAGTGCGGCGTTATCAATTCCCGATATTCTAGACATAGTCATCAATTCTCAAATAGTTAAAAAATTA
Source organism: Serratia marcescens (assembly GCA_015548865.1). Classification (GTDB taxonomy): domain Bacteria; phylum Pseudomonadota; class Gammaproteobacteria; order Enterobacterales; family Enterobacteriaceae; genus Symbiopectobacterium; species Symbiopectobacterium marcescens_A. Next base: position 19,676 of record JADMXW010000021.1, read on the forward strand.
CGAAAGAGATTTAAGTACGTCTTTGGCGCTGTCTCCTAATGTACTAATTGTGCTACTAAGCACTTTGATCAGATTATCAAATGTACTATTTGCCTGGCTATATCTCTGCGCAAAAGTCTGCATATTGCTTTGAAAAGCGCTGCCAACGGAGTTAAAGCTAGCAAGCCACGCCTGATACTGTACCGTAGTAATTCTTATACCATCCTTACCTTTATTTTCCTCTAAATCAGGATCAGGTGTTAATGGTGAATTACTTATTTTTTTGAACAGTTCAAGATCAAACACAGCCTTGCCATCAACGTTAACCTCAAACGCGGGTTTCAGTGTAGCGAGCATTTCTTCCTTTTGCTCATCATCCAATTTATCCCAATTAGGAATCTTGAAAACATTGCCTGATTCTTTATATCGCTTTTCAACCCATTTTTTAAATTCACTATACCCCTCCTTATAGATCTTAAAACCATCAAACTTCAAATAGTTGGCGTCATCTTGAGGGGATACAGAATTTGCAGCAGCTTTCTGAACCATTTGATTATATGCATCATACATTTTAGTATATTCCTGCATTAGACCGGCATAAAAATCAACATAACTTGTTTTTATTTCATTTATAGACGATGCAATTTCACCCCATAGTTTTGCATAGCCGGTACCTGTAGTAAAAATATTATCAGACTCATTCACCCCAGAATTTCTATAACTATTTTTTTCATCGACATCACTCGCCTTAGAATTTATCTTACTATTAATACTACTTAACAAAAAACCACGATTTAGCTTTTCATTATGAATTTGATGCTGTACCTTATCATAGAGTTGTTCAGTAAATTGCGGTGACACCGATCGCTGTTTTCTAACCTTAGGGATATCAAAATCAGGTGAGCGACTATACTGTTGTTCTCGTTGGAGTTCGACGTTTAGCCAATCCCACGCCCCCTGTTGAGTTGTGCTATTTACAACATCACTATCTTGAATTTGGGATAGCGCAGCCTCGATACGTACGACCCTATCGTGGATTGATATCGCAGAAGAAGTACGAGAAACATTTTCATCAGGTAAAAAGGAAAGTAAGAAATTCATTTCTGCATTTTTTTTATCGCTCAATAATAATGGCTCATTTGACATGGGAATGAATACGGATGAATCACTAACAAGACTTTCCGTATTGTTCAATAACTCTCGAGAGGATAATGCAACAAGATTTGACATATTTTTCTCTATTCATTTGAATACATTTAGAGAAGATTATTAAGAATCTTCCCTTTGTTTCATTGATTTCAACCCATCCTACTTGCAACAGCAGAGCGCGCATCATTCTCATTATTAAGAATGGCAAGCAAGGATTGCCTTAAAGCAGACTCTCCCTCATTAGCCTTTTTCGAAGATTGCTGATGCATGTTATCCACACCGCTACTCACCGTTTGGTTGGCCCGCATGAGTTCTTCATTTTTGCGCTGTCCAGCACTCGCGACCTCAAACCCACTCTCTAAAGCGCGCTGGCCCAACATATTCAGTTGAGTTATTGAATCACCCTGAATACGCATTTTTTGTGCTTTTCCTGATGTTTGTTGATGAAGGTTATGTAATCTCTGACTTTCAATCTTCGATGTAGCGATGGTTTCACTAAGGCGAGACTTTGCCTCCTCAGTCAGGACTTTTCCTTCTGGCAGCATATCGTTCCTATGACCATTCAAAATGCTTTTATCCAGCTCAATTTTTTGGTCAATTTTTTGTGATGCTGCCAAATTTTTCGTTATTGATTTATGCTCAGAAGTCAACGCCTTCCCTGTTTTATAACAAGAGAGAGCTTGAACCCCGCCAGAAACAACGCCAGAAGTAATTGCACTATAAAGACGTAATTCTGATGCTTTGATAATATGTTCTCCAGCCTTCTTTGCTGAATTCATGCTTACTTCCGACCATTTTGCTGCTGAAGAATTGAATTGTGCTTCGTGCTTATTTAGAGACTGAATTATGCTGGAATATGCATCCATAACCCCCATGGGCCCCATCATGTTACTATAAAAAAAAGGCTTTGATGTCGTCGCCGTAATATCTGTTCCGCCTTCAACAGCTCGATGTGAATGTATAGACTGTGTACTGTCAGGATCTCGCTTCACGGAATCGCTAGCATCATAATGGTTACTTCCACTATTCCAACCAGAAAATAGCTGCGCTCTACATAGTGCAGCCGTACCAGAGACGGCCTGTTCGACATTATCAATGTCCTTACCCTGTCTCGCATCAGACAACCGCTGGATGAGTTCTACCTTTGTCGAGGATTGTAATGTTTTATTCGAGCTAGTAGGTGGAATCAATTCAACAGGCACATCACCAATACTGCGCGTGGTATAATTAGAATGCTCGATCGCAGGTAAAGTAAGAATGCCTAAAGAACGCATCGACTGCTGTTTCTCTGTACCATTAATATCATTTACTGTATAAACACTACTACCTTGAATTGCAACTGGCGATAAAGGTGTCGTCATTGTTATATCCACTCCAACTAATAAGTAAGTTAAACATGATATTTTAGATAACAAATAATACTAACCCGCAACATTACGAATTTTGTGAGTAATATACTTCCCAGCTTGAATTTGATTCTCAGCCACTGTCGCCATATTTTCAATAATTGCATTTGCTGAAGAAATTCGGTGACTGAAACCATCAACCATGCGGTCCATCAATTCATTTAAAAGCTGCTGTAAAGTTATACTTTCCAAAATACCAGCCCGTAATGTATCCGCTTTCATTTGATATACTGAAGATGTTATATTCAATGCAGTATGGAGACCAGTATTAGCTCCTGCTGCTATATTATTGGCCTGCTTGAGAACATTTATAGAACGTTCCCCGATAATATTCCGAGATCCCAACTTCTGAGATATCGTTGATGTCATACCTTTTAACATCTTTAAAATATTATTATCAATTATTCTTTTCATAACTCGATTCATCATTGCGCGAGAAGTTTGCACAACGCTTGTTGTTGCCAGCTTTGTACCTATACTAGAAAGAATCCTACCTGCAAAACTGCTGGCCAGAACCGCTAATACAATGATCGCAACGGCCACAACAATAGCACCGATTATATTACCGATTAAATCAGCCGTTCCTTTATCTACCCCCATACCTTGCAATAGTGAAGAGATATTTTTTGCTAAAAAATTCATTAATGGCTGTATGACAGATTCCATTAATGGAGTCAAAGCTTGCTCAATAAAAGACTTTCCTGTTGCTGCCTGATATATCTCATCTCCTACCGCCAGCGCCAACCCAATGCCCGCCAATGCCAACGATGCGCCCCCCGTAGGTATAGCAGCAATGAAGGAAATACCAGTAATGACCCAGCCAATAATTTTACCAATGCACCCCATAGTTTTTTGCAGTTCTTCCGCTTTACGCTGCTCTACTTCAAATTCACGAGCTTTTTTTTCTGTACTTTTAGCCGCTGATTCTGCCATCTTTTGCTTTAGCGATGCACCAGCCTGCAAATCATCACTAGCACTTTCATTGATTAGTTGAGAAATAACAGCTAACAAATAGCTGAGACTTTTTGCATTTTCATTCTGCTGTTTTTGCTTATATTCAATAACAGATGCTTGTTGAATAGAAATAGTCCCCAGCAGAGCCTGCGCTTGCTTTTTTAAATTTTCCAGGCTCGTTTTACTCGCACTTTCTGCCTGTTGAGCAGGTTTGAGCCTGTTATCGACAACATCTTGACGCTGGCCCAAGAGTCGATCTTTATCATTATATTTCTCACGAATAACGTACTTTGCATCTTCTATTTTCTTGTTCAGTTCAGGAGATATAATCCCCTTTTCATCTAACTCTTTCTCCGCCAATATCTGCAAAGATACCAAATCATCTTGCGCTGCGGAGATTTCTTGAGTCTTAGCATCAATCATCTTTTTAAGTTCACCAACCTGACTATGCGCTTGCGCCAGCTCATCATAGTCGTTAGCCCACTGTTGAGCGTGCACCTCCAATTGCTCGGCGAGTGTGTTGTAAGCCTGCGAGTGATCAGACAACTGCATATTGTAAATCTTTAGTTGATCAACCATTTGCTGTAGTGTTACATCGCCGGTAAGCTGATTTATTTTACCTAACAGACCAATCATGCGTGCGGATGCACTCAGAGAAGTCTCATGTTCACCGGAACTCATGGTCGTTTTTGACAAAAAAGAAAAAGGCTCAGATGCCAACTTTGGGATATTGGCATCTTGTGGTGTCCAGAGTTGGGAAGGGTTTCCCTGCAACGCTTTAGTGGTATCTTGCAAAATAACAACCAGTTGCTCTGGTTGTAAAAATTTAATTGCTGATGCCACTACATCCCGTTGAGGATGGTCTCTCAACGCAGACTCACCAAAGCGCTTGATATTATTGCTTTGTGCATTCAGTATGGACCGGTTTGCTTCAATCCTCCCATTGTCCAAAAAAAACGTAGAAAAATCATCAATCGTAATATTCATTATGCATCCCTATCAATATCCTCTTTTTGACTTCCATTCTCTTCATTAGCATCCATGTCTTTTAATGCGGCTAAATAAGCTTGTGCTTTTTCCTTCAAACTTTCATCGCTACATTTCTCGGTTACAATGTCAAAACACTTACTCGCCTGAACTGAACGACAGAGCATAAGGTTGCATTGCCCTGCATAGAGCATTGGCCGGTAATCATTTTCTGATAGAGAATAAGATAAAGCATAAAAATCAATAGCTTTTGAGTAATCCTTCTTAAGTTGATAAACGGCGGCTAACCCCATAGCATATTCTGGGTTATAAAAATCGTAGATGCATAAAAAACGAAAAAGTGATTCAGCGTCATCTAACTTACCCATATGGTAAAAGTCATAAGCAAGCTTATAAACATCACTCATTGTTTCATTAGAAACGCCATGAACGTCTTTCAAAGTCGCGCCATTATGAATAGCATCCATAAGTTGCTCAGAATAATCTTTGAGCAAGGTTTCCTCGACCTCGTCACGTAATTCATTTTTAGCATCCATTACTTTTTTAAAGCTCATTTTTAGACCTTCCACATTAATTATAAAATGGAAAAAACGTTATAATAACGTCAAGTTCACCCAGAATGCAGACAGTAATGAATACAAGCACATCATACTGTTCACCAATGCAGCACAGATACAAAAAAAACGCACTATTATTTCTTATCACATAATTCAGTTCCAGAATCTGCTAATTGTGTTTGTGGCGAAAAATCTTGCCCCACCCCATCTATTTCGTTATTAGCATTGAATGTATCCAACTCCTCAAACTCAACGCGCCGCAACCATACTAATATATCCATAACGGCCAAAAGTGCATCATCATTTATTGATATAAAGCTGTAAACACTATAACTATTATAAAGTCTTCTCGCCAACTTGACGTCACGAACAACAGGTATCCCCTCTTTTTCAGCATAAGCAATTGCGGCTTGAGCTTTAAGATTGGAACATCGTAGAGAGATAAAAGGGAAAAGTGCAACATCCATATTAAAATAAATAGCAACTGCAATATGCGTAGGATTAGCCATAACCACTTCAGAATTTCTGATAGCAGACTTCTCTTCACCAGAGAGAATTTCATGATGCGCACGGCGTCGAGCACGCTTAATTTCCGGATTACCATCTAATTCTTTTCGCTCTTGCTTTACTTCATGCTTATCCATTTTCATCTCTTTTATGTAGAGAAAATACTCCACAATAAATTCCGCCAACAGGACAAGCAGAGACCAAAGGACAAAAAGCAATATGGTTTTTATAGTAACAGACACCCAATAGGTAATTAACTGCATCAGAGTACCATGATAGACCATTAATATATTTTTTAATTCATTAGAAACTAGCGTATAACAAGTAGCGGTCAGAACAAAAAAATATAAAATAGACTTCACGAACTCTTTGACTGTTCTCAAACTAAAAATTCTTTTGAATCCATCTATCGGATTTAGCGCTTTAATATTAAAGCGTAATGCTTCGGATGCTATCGAAAATTTAGTTTGCAACAGTGTGGCAGCAAAACCGGTGAGCACGCATAAGATTATAAAAGGTAAACTCATTTTCAGTAAGACTATTGTCAACTGAGTAATATAACCAGCCTCTGTCATTTTATGATTATAAAGCAATGCCATGCTGTATAGCTCAATAAGAGGAGAAAAGTCCATCCCGCTACCCAGAAAAAAAACACCAGAAACTAATACTACAGTGGCAACAAGATCCCTACTCCGAAAGGTTTGTCCTTTTTTTGCTGAATCACGTCTTTTCTTTTCTGTCGGTTTTTCTGTTTTTTCAGCCATACATCCTCTTCCTCGGAGTCATATAAAAAAGCGTTGAAACGCCTGTAAGGAAAAAAGAGGCAATGGCTTTTCAGTAAATGACTGAAAGCCATAAAGCATGAATATAGCCAAAGCAATAGCACTTTTAATGGTCAACGACAGCGAGAAGGGGTTAAGCTGTGGGCAATAACGAGAGAAAACGCCTAACAATACCTCTGACAACATCATGACAACCAACACCGGAGCTGCTAACATAATGCTGACCTGCATTAACATCAGCAATAAATTCCCAGTTTCATTAATGTTCATATATATCAATTCACTACCTTTCGGCAATACTCGGTAACTTGCTGCCAACATCTCAACCAGCATGCGCATACCGCCTTGAGCAAAAAAAATTGCGCCGAAAGCAAAATTGAAAAAACCTGAAAGAATTGAACCTTGAACACCATGTACGGGATCAATGCTATCACTGATTGTTGCACCCCGTTGGTTATCGATCAGTTCACCTAATGCAATCACAATCCAAAAAGGCAAACAAAGTGTTACTGCTAAAATCAGACCCACAATCACTTCTTTTGCCAGTACAACCAACCATTCCTGTTCAGGAACAGGACTCACAACAACGCACGGCCATAAACCAATAATCACGAGGAATATTACGGTATTCTTCACGATAAGATTAGCCAGTACCCGCTCCCCCAAAATGGGTAACATATAAAAAACAATAGCCAGGCGAGCATAAGCCAGCATTAGAATGCTGACATTATATTGAAAATTCAAATAAAGCTTAGCAAACAACATAGAATTATTCGCTCACTGAAAGGCCATTGAAAAAACCTGGTAAGAAAAATAGAGCATCTCTGCGGAAAACCAATCAACCAACATAAAAAGACTGGCAAATACCGCCAATAACTTAACGCCAAACGGCAGCGTTTGCTCCTGTATCTGCATTACCGTCTGAAATAAACCCACGACGATCCCCACAATAGTTGCAAAGGCGATAGGGACTGCGGTTAACTTCAGTACTAATAACAGAGCATTATTACCAACAAATAAAATATTATTCATGATGTCATGAGTTCTGAGTATTGAGTGATAAGCCCCTTTGTCAGCAGACTCCAGCCATTCATCGCAACAAACAAAATTAGCTTAATCGGAATAGATATCGTGATAGGACTCATCATCATCATCCCCAATGCCAACAGAATACTTGACACAACCATATCGATAACAACAAATGGCACATAGAGATAAAATGCAATTTTAAATGCACTTTGAATCTCACTAAGCGCATAAGCCGGCATCAATGTCATGAGCGGAAGCGATTGCATTTCATGTTCTTCTAAATGAACCAAGCTATCTTTATTATTTTGCTGGACATTGTAAAAAAAACGGATCAAATCGTGATCAGAATAATTAACCAAATAATATCTATAACTCTCCAATCCTTTATCCATGAAAAAATCAACTGACTGAGTATCATTAAAATTGATATTATTACTTTCAACAAATCGCAACATGTTCTGCGTGACAGGCATCATAACAAAAGCAGTCATAATTAATGCAATACCGTTCAATGTTAACGTTGAAGGTACTTGTTGAATTCCCAAAGCGTTACGAACCATAATCAATACAATAGAGAATTTTATAAAACAAGTACCACCAGCAATAATAAAAGGTAGCAATGTAAAAAATGATAAAAGTATAATTAATGAAACATCATTACTCAGCATAAATTGAATCCACTTGCCCTATTGCAGTGCCATTCATACTATTTACCTCCACAGCCAATGAACCATCATCCAGTACAACCAATTCACCACGTGCAAATAACTTATGATTAAGATAAATCCGGATCTTTTTTTCAGCATCGCTATTTAATGGTAACTGTGCCCCAGGTTGTAAACCATCTAACTCCTCCACAGTGAGTGTCACCATGTCTAATACAAACTCAATATTTACGGGTAAGTTCATCCAGTCAAAAGTCAGCTCTTCCTCTTCTCTCTGAGCATCCTCTGAATCAGTGATGTAGTATTCCTCCACGAAAACCTCCAAGTTCTGAGTTAAACAAAAATGAGCGATTGGGCTACGTTCGATTAGCAGCATGGGGTCATAATCTTCAATACGAATCAAATCCCCCGTGGTTATATCCACCAATTGAAACAGTGCCAAGCGACTGTGTCCCAACATATAGCGCAGCCTGAAAGGAAGCTTTTCAAGCCAGGGACGACTCTTCAGTAATGCTTCATCTTGATTCTCCGGCCAAGTGCGGCACAGCAATGGGCACGGCTTGGCGGGTAAACGTGTGAGCGAAGCAGGTAATGACGCTGTCGGGATTGATGCCTGTTGAATTGACCATCGTTTATTGGCAATCCACCATTCAGTCTGGCGATGACAAAGCCAACGCGAAAGGTAGCCTAGCGGTACCTGTTCCCAGGGTATACCCGGCAGTTCACAACTACTCTTCGCAGCCCATTCATCGGCATCAACCCAGGCTTGCGCGCAATTCCGTTCCTCATCTATCAAATCAAGGTGAAGGTAACGTTTGGAGTTATCAGGTTGCGCAACCTGACAGTCTGGAATCTGAACGATACTTTCCCGTGTAGCACTAACCTGCCGCAGCCTGCGAGGTAATCGGTCCCGCAAATTCATTATTGGTCCTCTTCCTGCTCTCGCTGCTGCTGGCGTTCACGTTGCTCATCTCCCATGCTATCGGGCCGTAAAATTTCAGGAGTCTGCTTTGACCAGTGTTCAAGCTGCCTGGATAACGCATCAGACGCACGTACATCTGATGGTTGCAAGACCATCGCGCCTTCATGCAGGTTTTCACGACGTAGTGATACTTTGACAGAATGCTCGCCTAACCAACGTTGAAACGGATAACTGATCCGCACCGTTTGATCATCCCCACTTTTCTCAAGCCAAAGACCATTTAACCTTTCTTGCTGTGTAACTGAGGCAAAGGGAGTGGGCATCTGCCCGTTATGATGTGAATGCGAAGTGCGAGAATGTGGTGTTACTTCATCTGTGTGACGATAAGAATATGCGGATGCCCCCAAAGGAAGGATATCTACCGCATGCGACTTTTCCGGCACTGAGACATTATCGGGCTTCCCAGACACCTTGGTGTCTCCTTGGTTAGAAAAGGAAGCACTGCTCTGCTGCAATTTCTCCATAATAACTGAACGATTTATCACATCGACTGCCCCACCTACGCTTGTTGCTGAAACAACAGATGTCGGTATAGCAGCCTTAGAACTCGCTTTAAGCACAGTGCTAAATGAATCACGCATATCCGGCTGATAAGCTTGTTTACCCTGCATCAGATATTTTTTTCCTTGCACAAATCCCCCATCCCCTTTCAGACTCAGGGGTTTGTCATGCAATATCGCTGGGTAAGAATGCAAATACGTAATATCCCCTTCATTTTTCGCTTCCTTTTTTCTCTTTTTTCGAGCAGCCATTTTATTCATAAAAACATCATCATCAGATGCACTTTCCGATACCACCTTTGCTTCCATCGATACTTCACTTGATTTTATTTCCATGAATCACTGTCTCCTCAATATCGTTCTCAGCATTTATATCTGCACGCAGTAGCTCATTACGTCGCATACGTTGAAGATTACGTGAAATATTTTGGTGCCGCTTTTCACTCTCGACGATCTCATTCTGACATTGTTGTATTTTTTGTTCTTCAATATTAACTTCGCATTGCAAATCACTGAGTTGCTGAGCAATATCTTGTTGACGACTCATCAATAGGCCTTGCCGCCGAATGCGTTGATATATTTCACTACGACTTAGCACACCAGGCGACATCAATTGAGCCATATCAAGATTTATTTCTTCGTAATTTCGTTGGCATTTAGAAATATTCTGCATGATGCTATCCAACTGAAATTCGCTCTTTTTTTTATCATGTCTGGCACGAGTCTGCTTGTGTTCCAGTAAAGTGAGAAAAGTACGTCCTTTACGCCAGGCATGCATACAGTGTATCCAAACAAACATTTATGTCTGTTTTCTGGTTCATATCCTGCTTGAGAAAATCTGTCATACTTACTTTTTTATTCAGTGCTATATCATTTTCTGCATTCTCTCCAGGCTGGTATTCTCCCAAGTCCAGATACAATTGCATCTCGCCTTGTCGAAATAACAACTCTCGAAAACGTGCTGCAGCACGCTGCTGTTGCAATTGTGTAATATGAAGAAAAATACGGCTGATACTCTGCAAAACATCAATCGCAGGATAATGCGACTGAGCGGCCAACCTTTTACTCAGATAAATATGCCCATCCAGAATAGAGCGAACCTCGTCCCCAATAATATCCGGTTCTTCTTCGTTCTCAATCAAAACAGTATAGAATGCGGTTATTGAACCGTGCTGAAAACGCCCTGGTCGCTCTAGCAGTTTGGGTAATGCTTCAAACACAGATGCAGGATAACCGCGCCGAGCAGGCATTTCCCCCATACTGAGGGCCGTATCACGCAAAGCACGAGCATAACGAGTAATGGAATCGATAAATAATAGGACGTGCTTTCCTTTGGCGCTAAAATATTCCGCCACCCGTGTCGCTATCTGCGCAGCATTGTAACGTTCAATACAAGACCGATCTGATGTGGCATAGACCAACACCACTTGTGAGCAGCGTGAGGATTGCCTTAGTGACTCTATAAACTCGGTAACTTCACGTCCGCGTTCACCGATAAGGCCAATAACATAAATATCCGCCTCGGAATGCTCAATCAGCATGCTCATTAGTGACGTCTTGCCGCAGCCTGCAGCAGCAAAAATGCCCATACGCTGGCCCAAACCACAGGTGAGCAACCCGTCAATAGCACGAATCCCCGTCACTAGCGGTGCATCAATAGGTCGTCTATGGGTAAAGTCTTTAGCTTCCCCCTGTACTGCTAGCACATCTACCTCAATGGACTCGCGTAATACTTTAGCATCAAGGCGACCACGGATATTACCCATTGCGTCAACAATAGCACCAGCAATATCATCATTCAGCGCTATCCTGAACGGCTTACCTGTCGGGTACAGTACATTGCAGCGCGAAAAGCCCTGGTTGTCATTTAGAAGGCTTAACAACGTATATTCATGATTGAAACCAATCACTTGTGCAAATCCGACAGTTGTTGAATCCTGAAGAGAACGCTGTACCTCACAAACCTCGCCAATATAGGTATCAGGTAAATACGCTTCTATCACGTTCCCCTGAATTCTTACCGGATGAGCAAGATGGACAAAACTTTGCGCGACCATTATTGGCCTCCAGTGATTAATTCAATGCTGTACGGTACTGCTGCAAAACAGTTAAAAAGGTATCAAGCATCTCCATAAAGGCAGATGCCGATTCAAAATGTTTTCCTTTTACTTGAGCTCGAAGATCTAAAACATTATCGACTTGATATAAACAAGGTTGGCCCGCATAAAATACGTCCTCGTTATGAGCTAATAGCAATGGAAATAAATTTGCACTACAATAACTGAGAGTAGAAAGGTTTACTTCTCCTAATTGAGCCCAAACCCATATCTCTTCATCATTGTTCTTGATATGAATCGTCGGAATATCGTCTTTCATATGCAATGATATCGTTGAGTGATTATTCAGATCTTTATCAAGAACATCTGACATCCCTACCTCAGCTAAAATCTCAGTTAGCAACGCGACAACATCATATTGCATAATTCACCTATTAATTTTGTAGTAATCCAATAACGTCAATGTCTACACTTTGTGAAATTTCACCAAATGAGAGCACGTCCATTTCAGGATAATGCTCCTCAACCAATTTCTTTACAAAACGTCGGATATCGAGAGAAACCATTAAAATGATGTCTCGGGCATTGACTCCGTTGCCATGAATACTTTCTTCCAAACAATGAAGAATTCGCTCTGTCTCTGGTGGCGGAAGATTTATAAAAGTCCCGCCAGAGGTCTGTCTAATACCATTACGCACTGACGCCTCCATTTCATGGGACATCACAAATGCACGAATTTTTCCCTCTGTCGAAAATCGATTCGATATGTAGCGAGATAAAACACCGCGAACATGCTCCACTAACATAATGGGATCTTTCTCTTTCGGAGCCCATTGCACAAGTGCTTCAAGAATGAGTCTCATGTTTCTGATCGAAATTCGTTCTTGAAGCAAGCGTTGAAAAACCTCAGTAATACGCTGAACAGTATTATTCCTATAACATTCTTTGAGTAGCTCGGGGTATTTTTTATCAAGATCATCGAGAAGCATTTTTGCCTCCTGAATACCAAAAAACTCGGTAATATTGCGTGCTAGCAGTGTCGATGCACACACGTAAAACTCATCCTGTGCATTACGCGTATAGAACCCAAGGCTGTGTGCTTTTGTGCACTGAACCTCCGGCAACCAATAGGTTTTTATCTGATTAATTTCACTTAACTGGACAGTATTGTCCAGAATCTGATACTCATCACCGCGCAATAAAATTTTATGCAGACCGGGAAAAAGCGGAAATGTGGCCGCTTCAATTTCATTAATTAAAATAGCGATAGTATTCGGCTGCATATCATTCTTATAATTCATCACAATGTCAGGCAGACGGACACCATACTCAATAAAAAAATGACGTTTCAGATATGAGGAAAAACCGTACTGATTTAATATTTTCTCATGTCCAGAAAAGGCATTAACAATTAAGGGTATTGTTTCTGGAATAAACTCACCGTCAATCACAACCGGTTTTCCCTTCTCTTCTGCTTCATTTTCACCTTGCTCTAAACCAGATTTTTCATCTCCTTGCCGTTTTTCATGCAACCGGTATTTTATGTAAAGCCCCAAAAGTAGTGCCGCGAGCAATGTAAATACCGGTAACGGGAAACCAGGCAGCAAACCGAGCGCAATAGCAAGAACAGCAGTAACCACCAGTATAAATTTATTGGAAAACATATCCTGGATAATCTTAGAGCCCAGGTTATTATCTTCATTATTATTGACACGAGTAACAATCAACCCCCCACTGATGGAAATTAAGAGTGCGGGTATCTGTGCTACCAATGCATCCCCAATCGTTAGCAATGTGTAGACGGAAAGCGCTGTCGACATACTCATGCCATGCTGCATTACCCCAACAGAAATGCCACCTAATAGATTAACAAATATGATAACAATTCCTGCTATCGCATCACCTTTAATAAATTTCATGGCACCATCCAGCGCACCATAAAGTTGGCTTTCTGCCTCGAGCACTGTACGCCGTTGCCTAACTTCCTTCTCATCAATGACTCCTGCTCTGAGATCGGCATCGATACTCATTTGTTTTCCAGGCATCGCATCGAGAGAAAAGCGTGCTGCAACCTCAGCAATACGTTCTGAGCCTTTGGTAATAACGATAAACTGCACAATAGTAACGATAAAGAAAATCACAAAACCCACGATGAGGTTATCAGCAATAACAAATTCACCAAAACTGGAGATAATTTCTCCAGCATCTGCATCCGTTAACACCAAACGACTCGTACTAATAGATATAGCTAATCTGAAAATGGTGCTAATCAATAAGATTGCAGGGAAAGATGAAAAATCAAGGATCCTGTTGATGTAAAACGATCCTAAAAAAATCATCAATGCCATTGTTAAATTAAAACCAATGAGAAAATCGACCACGTACGTAGGCAAAGGAACAATCAGCATCACGACGACCAGGATCATTATCAATAAAATAATGAGCTCAGGGCGATTTCTAATCTGGATAATAAAATTATATAGCATCATATTTCAACGTCATGAATATAATAGAATAAGTTACACGTCTTATCAGGTATAGTAATCAGACCATGGACCTCGCCTCCGCTCATTTTCATGAAATGAAGTAAGCAGAGAAGAAATAAAGTTCAAAAGATGTTGACGACACGCTGGGTCAACGTACATTCTTTCAGGTGTTTTATTATAAATTCCTCGCAATGTCTGTATCACCGTTGCTCGTTGTTTTAGCAGCAAGTTCTGCATAAATTCATTATTAAAATTATAAAGAGAATCTTCAAACTTGTGGCTTTCGACAATACCGTTCAGATAGAGCATGACGATATCATGTTCATCCATTAGTTTAATTTCATTTTTTAAACTTTCACGAAACGATAGAGCAGAAAACTGCTCATTTAATAATAAATCCAATGTGTGAATCGTTCTGGCATCAGATAATCTGTCACTTAATGGGCCAAACTCGTCAAAATGGATGCCGGGTTCAGTTGATTTCATATCTGCAATAAGCGCATTCATTGTAAAGGCCAACAAACGCTTCCGGTTATGGCACCCATATTGTTCTATCCAATCCTGATAAATGAAACTGCCAGGCAGATCCAACTCCAGAAAACGTAAGTAGCAAGCACGCAGCTCACGAGCAGACATACGTTGTTGGCCATCCATCTCGCTAAAGCGTTTTGCAAGACGACCAATATTCATACCCGAACGCATTTTAGAACAATCAGCGAACTTTTCGAGATCGACAATCGCCTCTTTTATTTTTTTCTTTTGTAACGCAGAAAGTTGTCGGCTGAGCATCAGTTCGCGTAACGCCAACATCAAATCGCTATCATTTGGGAAAAGGCTTCTCCCATATTTCAGCAGTGCATCACTGTTCAACAACAGCTTAGAAACTTGCTTAATCAAAGTATCATGCTTTTCATCGGCCTTCTCTTCCAACATAGAAGAGAGAAAGTCGTTCTCAACGTTGTCATTCCTGCGTCCCATCCGGCTGAAACGCCCAAATGTACTTAACACATCAGCAAATTCTTCAGCCGCATTGCTGATCTGCTCCTGCAAATTAATTGCAGGTAAGCGATCGCCATCATCATTGGCGGTCGTAGACATCCTCGCTGTACTGTCCTCCTCCCTGAAATCTATTCGCAGGAGGCTATTGCGTCCAAGAGGAGGAATCACCGTACACTCCTTAACGTTTGTTCATAAATTGTCGCAACATGGAAACCGTTGACTGCAATGTTACTGTATCCTCACCGGCGACATTTCGCCCTAATACAGGGTTATTATTCCATCGTCCTTGCCAAGTTTCACCATACGCGAGTAATCGGGGTTGAATAAGAAATAGCCGTACCATGTTTCTATGAGTGGTGTAGGTGTAATCGAATAGCCTTCCCAATAAAGGAATATCTTTCAGCAACGGGATCCCACCACCAAGTTGCTCATCCTGCTCTCGACTATAGCCACCAATCAATAAGCTGTATCCCATCGGAACGCGTGCAGTAGTACTGATTTGTGTATTGCTAACAACAGGTAGTGTTCCAATAGTTTCCGTGACTCCATTGTTTTGATTTATTTTTCCGTCTTGGATATTAAGTATCATCTCTATTTCTTGACCTTGTTGTCCTAAACGCGGGGTAACACTGATCATGGTACCATAGGTCACTTTTTCTAATGATGAGTTACGTTCTCCGACCAAGCTAGTATAAAAGCTGCTGTTATTATCAAACAGCGCAGGGACATTTTCCTGGGTCAACAGTTCTGGTCGTGAAACTACTTGTGCATTACCCTTTTCTACCAGTGCACTCACTGTTGTTAAAAAATTCATACTAGTAGTTGGATTCAAGGCGCTCGTAGCACCATTGAAATTAATACCAACACTGCCTATATTTGCCTGTCCTCGCCAAGCCACACCCAATTTTTCCACATCATCTTTTGAGATATCAATAATCCATAATGATAATTGGATTTGCTGTTTAGCAATATCAATAGCTCTGACTAAATCTTCAATAAATGCGACCTGTCTTTCAGTTCCCTGAATGAGTAAACTGTTTGTATCCGTATAAGCAACAATATTAATTCCCCCTCCGTCTAAACCATTAAACATATCATCCTGACGTGTTCTTGGAGTAGAGCTAAGATCAGATAAGGGAAGTAAATCACCCACTCGCCGGACATATCCTCCCTCGCGTGCATTTCTTATCTCGTTTTCGGTTGTAGTGGGTATACCGGATAACGTTATATTAGCACGACTGTAATTCTGCCCCTTATTGAGCAATTGATTTAATACTGTTGCAACACCGGGAATAGTAACTGGAGAATCTCGCAATGAAAATGCACGATCGTTAACAAAAACATTTTTGAGTTCTATAACCCTAACAACACTTTCCCCTGCCCCTGGTTGAGAATAAGTACTATCAATATACTTCGCTGCAGCTGCCACTAACTCAACATAAACCGGTGGTCCCGATAAATAAAATGATCCTGACCCTCCATGCGATCGTGGAGGGAAGCGAGAGTCATATAGTCCTGTCGCTTGTAAGTATGCTTCCAGACGGTTAAATGGAGCATAAGCCAATTTTATTACACGACTTTGTATTTCATTTACATCGTAAACATAAATAGAGCTACCATCGTCATACCAGAGCAGTGCTGTACGTGCTGACAATGCATTTAACAACTGTCGTGGATTCGTCAAATCAAAATTACCCGAAATGCGTTTTTTTGCCGCTTCTGTACTGACAATAATAGGTTTTTCCAGCACACCACCAAGGACGTAAAAAAGTTGTTGTACACTATTGTTATTAGCAACATAAGTTGTTGTGCCATCTGCTGAAAAAGCATCCCTGCTATTCAGTTCATCGCTCATTATCTCCGTATTTACGGACATAGCTCCCGACACGGGAAAAACGATGCTTATTCCAACAAAAAACAGTGCATAAAAATCTATTTTACCCATTCTATTCATTAAGAAAGCCTTCCAAATTCTTGAACTCCCTAGGGGTAATACCAAAAAGTGTTTTAATTTCAGTAGAAAAATGAGATGATGATGCATAGCCATTATTCCAGGCAACGGTAGCAATAGATTCATCATTTTCAATTAACTGTAATGCACTGTAAGCTGCACGCCACATTCTGAGTTGTTTCTTAGGTCCACAGGTAAAAGCGTTATAACAAAGTTTTCTAAAATAGGATTCAGAAACGCCATACTCTTTACATGAGTTGTAGAGTTTATGAGATTTCATACTTTTACTGTTATCAAGAACTTGATCCAATAAAAACTGAGCAACCCAATAGCTTTCAATACCACGAATGAAATGACACAGTTTATTTATTACATCCGTATCACTGATAAAATCACGGCAAAACACTAAATCCATAAAACTCATTTGAGCATTGTCAATAACTGCGCAGAAGCTCTTTTCTGTTTCAAATAGAACTTTATGTTGTAATGGTGCAGCGCTGGCTCCCCATAATCGGGATGACTCTTTGAATCGATACTCTGTGAAAGCTAAAAAGGTCGCTAATTGCGTAATCAAAGATCTTCCAACCAACCATTCCCCATGTAACGATAACTCAATATCACTATTTGATACCAGTACCGCAGATTGCTCCCCTGCAAAAGTTAACTTTTCTCGGCCATTCATTATTGAGAAAGTAAATGATGACTCAGGTGTTAATGGCCTGATAAAGAATAATGAATCACTGACTTTTAATATTTCATCAGTAATTACTGAGTCTTCAACCATAGCATTATACCCGGGGTTGTACTTACAATTCGGAAAGCTGGTATTAGTAGCGATACTCTTATTCTGAAGTTCTCTAGACATAGTGACCTCTGTATAATTCGCATGACATTTATAGACAATTGCGTCAGCCATACTGAACTGCGCAGCTCATACGCTCTAGAATAATAGTTAACTCACGACAGCAATGCAGTGCGATACATAGAGCGAGAATATTCACTAAAAAACAACAGGTCAAGCCACATCAAAAAATGTAAAAATAAATTAATCAAGATAAAATAAATATCACAAAAATATCATAAATAATTTTTTATGAATAAAGGAATAATGCCATTAACCTACAAACTCATGAAATGTCACGTTTAGTAATTTCAGATTAAAGGCAAGCATAACAAACTGATAACAAAGAAAATAAAAACTCATAAAAATGCATACAAAGAGTGAGTGACACATTTAAAGCATCACAACAAAATATAACAAACAATAAAAATATCACAAAAAACTCAACACCGTTCCATTGCCATATCTGATTATATCGATATTATTGGCCTACGTTTTTTCAAGCGTACTCTTAATACATCACTATAAATAAACTCATAACAAGAGGAATATAAAGAAAAACAATTATAAAAAACACCTCCACTCATCAAAAGTCATCAATGTAATTATATATAACATTGTTTTTGTGCATGAAGATTAAGGCAACCTTTAGAGTTGTCGCTAATCAAATTAGTAAGTAAACTATTTAGGGTAGCCATATGGGTAAACAATACATTGATGATGAAGTTGTTTCTAGCAAAGATAGTTTTACATTAAAAATTCTTTTTGGCCCCATGTTCGGTTGTGAGCTTTGTCTACCTGCTGATGACTATTTCTTTAACATCCACCCAGGAATAAAACAAAACAATACATATCATGAAATGCGGCAAGAAGTCGCAAACACGGCATCTTACACATGCAAAACCTTATATATACCTTGCGATACGAACTCACCTAATTTACTTCTCAATTTATCTAAAAAATCGGAAATTGATGGTGGCAATGGATATGATATTGATATACTTGATCCAGATGGATCAACATCAGAATGCATTGAAGAGAATGTTATTTTTCAACATAAAAATATACGACTTGCACTAAAAAAACATGACAACCAATGGTCCGAAGAAATATCAAGCTGTAATTGGCCTGAAATCAGTCAATCATCTTATTTATCTGAAGCATCAGTTAAAAAAGAAAAAATAAAGAAATCCAATATTTTTCTGTATTACTTTTTAACAATAACAATTATTATTTTCGGCCTTGTTTTTTGGTATAAATATTCTCAACAGTATAACAATGTAGCTTCGCTAAATGCCGTCCTTTCCGGTTCACCAGCGCCACTGAAGATAGTAAAAAATGATAATAATATTTATGTTTTTGGCGATGGATATCAAGAGATTGCATGGCTGCATGAAGTGCTCTACAAACTAAATGAGGTAAACAATGTTACACCTGTTTGGACACAAAAAACACGAAAAGAAGTTATAAAAAAATTGCATAGTAAGGGATTTCCTGCTTTGCAGGTAGATTTAACCGCACCTGAATTTCCTCAACTGTACACATACCGGAAACTTGATCGTGAACAAGAGGCATCGTTAAAAAAACAGGTACACCTAGCACTACCTTATGCAAAACGTATTGATATCTTTTTTAAGGATAAAGAATCTTTAGTCAAAGACGCTCAGCACGGACTTGATCGTATTCAAATCCCTTATCTTCGAGTCACTACTGGCACTGGCTATGCGTTGATTATAAGAGATGAACTTAGCGACAGTGAAATAAATTCACTAAATAGTTTCATCACTGATTTTTATAATCAATGGGGGGATCAGACTGTTAATTTTTTAATAAATATGAATGAGAACGCACTGAAAGATAAATCATATCTCAATGCAAAAGAGGGATATGTTTTTATATCCTCTCAGCATTGGTATTTTCCACACAACACAAGAGGCATAAATTATGAGCGGTGATACTATTACTACTACTCCTCCTGCTAGAGAACCTGTATTCGATCCAAATAGTTTTCTCGATGGCATGGCTGGTAATTTTGAGACTAATGCACAAACATTGATAAATAATTTAAACACTGCGAAAGCTGAACTCGTTAAGGATCCATCAAATCCCGCAGTTTTGGCAGAGTATCAAGCAAAACTTCAGGCATACACGCTTTTCAGAAATGCTCAAACAAGTACTGTCAAGGCTTATAAAGATATTAGTGCGGCCATTATACAGAACTTCCGTTAAGAGAATATTCATTATCTATTCAGAGCCTATCCCTGTAGATATAATTAGCGCAGCCGGTCTAGGCAAGAATTGCACTCAGAACGCCGAGTGCGCTCGGAGCTAAAGCAATAAGCAAGGTGGTCCTAATGGGATAGGCTCATACCTTTTTTTACTTTGGAGGAAATTACATGGTACAGACAAATAAAACATTGCTTGAATTGACACATCTCACGCCAAAAGAGAATTATGTGGAAGACCCTGCATCGACTCGTGTCCACGATCAAACATTCAGCATGCTGGTATCCAATACATTTAAACAAATGAGTGAAACTGATGAACAATTTAAACTTGCAATTAATACCTTAAGCAACTCACCGCACTTTACTAGCAATCCAGAGGCATTATTGCAGCTACAAAGTTATCTTGGGGAATACAGTAACTACGTTTCATTAATCAGTACATTGGCCCGAAAAGGCGTTAGCGCCATAGAAACCTTGGAAAAAGCACAATAATGTTTAGAATACGTGCCAAAGCGATATTAACAGTATTACTCGCCATGTTACTCATGGCGTGTAATGAGAATAACTTACTTGAAAATTTGACACAGCAACAAGCAAATCAAGTGTTGGCTATTTTGCAACAGTATGATATTTCTGCCCACAAACAGGGCGGAGGGAAAGCGGGTTACACTATCGCAGTTAACCGTGCAGAGGCCACTGCTGCATTATCAATTATCAATCTTTATCAATTACCATGGTCAGCCGATATACAAATTGGACAGGCCTTCCCCGAGAGTGCGCTGGTTGCCTCACCCAATGCGGAGCAGGCCAGAGTGATATCACTGCAAGAACAACGCCTCGAACAATCATTACGTATTATTGGCCAGGTTGTGAATGCAAAAGTCCACATCAGTTACCCCGTGTTTAGTAATGATAGTGCCAACAAACTTAGCAACGATCATGTTGGTGTGATTATTACTCATAAGGGAAATATTGATGAAAGTGTGTTCATTTCACAAATAAAATCATTAATAAAAAATAGTCTTAGCAATATTCGCTATGAAAATATTTCCGTTGTGCTTTTCTCAGCACCCTCAATTCAATATGTTTCTCCCACCAAGGTTCGTTCTGCTGAGTTCACTGTTTGGCAAGGTGGATTGATTGTTGTTGTATTTGCAGCACTGCTGATCGGAATTTATTTCATCATCAGAATGATGCGTCTTACATCATCCTCCAACAATACAACCACAACGATGACGCCAGATAAGGAGCCAACAGCATGAACATCTGCCCCGAACAGCTCTTTCGGCTGCTATATCATCCCGTTGCCTATACCCATTGCTCTCATCTGCCCCATACCTGGCGCACTGACGAGCAGACTAATGCGCTATTACTGAATTACTGGCTTCATACACATTATCAACTTGCTCATCTACCTGAAACTTGGGTCGCCTCAGACCCATTAATAATAGCAATAATACAGCAGTGGTATCGTTTGCCGAATATCTCACATTTATTAGGGGGTTATCTGCTAAAATCCTCAATGCTTAATACAAGCTCGACGCTGTTTTCTGATCCGCAGTTACTGACTTTTATTGCTCTACCAATGGTTCATCAGGCTGATATTGCCATACAGAAGCATGGAAAACATACAACGCAGGCATGTGGAGCTGCATTCATTCTAAGCCAATGCAATTCTATGCCACAGGCGCTGCACCAGCGATTTATGCTGCTATTCCCCGCCGATATTGTACTCCCCAAAATGCAAGCACCACGAACACCTGATCATATCAACCTATTTAATATGGCCACTCATTATGCGAACTGTTTCCCTGGCAGAGCTGCCTGAAAATTATCGAGATCAAGTACTTATCAAGGCAGATATGCGTAAACGACACCACCGTTCGCAGGATGCCATTGAGCACACCTTGCGTCGCTGTAAAGAGATTCACGACGAGCAGAACCGAGTATCAGCAGAGGTGAAAAAGCAGAAAGAAAGGGAGGGCTTTTCCATTGGCTTTCATCTTTTTTTCACGACAATACTCTCCACATTAAATTCGTATGAAGCGTTGCAAAGTGAGCGCAGGTCGGAACAACGCCGACATTTACAGGAGGCATTAACTCACACACTACATGACCCTGTCATCGTTGAATACGTAATTAAGCAGCTACATGAATGTTGCAACTTCAGTGAAACATTGACACTCATCTTGCCAGATGGACTTTCGCTGCCGACCCAGTTACCGCATATGACGTGTTTAACGACCCAAGAGAACCACATCACTCTTCAGTGTGGTACGTGTGCGCTACGTTTTCCCATTGAATCACTTTGCCAGCAGTGGATGACACAGGCAGATAATAAAATGCACGATGTCACACACCAACTGAATGCACTAATACCCGCAACCCTACAAGACATAATAAAAACACTGCAACAAGTGACATTAACTTCTATAGAAGCATCCACCGAGGATAATTGATGATACCACGCACCGATAACCACGATGTTTATGTGACTTCGAATAATAATACGACAGATGTAGAAAATGATGAATTTGAGGCCAAAGTTTTACATTACCTTAAAATTAACCATCCTACAGAAAACCTGAATACCTTACTAGAAAAGCTGAAAATGCTTTCGCCAAACGTTCCCTTGACGCTGGCAGTAATCAATAAAGCGGTGAACGTAGCCAACGAAAAAATGCGGAATGATCCCAAACATAAGGAATATGCCGATAAAATTCTCTGTAAAAAATCGATGCAACTTACCGGTACAAATGTTCTTTATACAAACATGATGTATGAAATATTTTTCCCTACGGATGACGACAAATCTGAAATTGAAAAATGGTAGAAAACAGTTAATTTTAATAATTCAAATAGATACAACAAACGCCACCATTCAATGGTGGCCAAATATGATGCTCAGCATTGAGCACCCCATTCAGATGAATGTATTCCACTATCATACTCAACAACGACAGAATGCGTAGAAATAGTCGAATTTTTTGTGCAATACCATAAAAGGTAAACAGTGAAAATAAATATCACAACCAATATAACGCTTCTAAAACGTATATTTTTTTTCTTTGGTCTGACACAAGGTGAAATAGCCAGCGAATTGACAGGGATAGGTGTCAAATTGATCAATGCGGTACGGTCATAGACAAACTGTCCACACGAGGTATCATACTGAGCTGTATAGATCGTTTCTGTTTCAGAATAAGCGCTAAAGCGCTCCTCAACTACACACTCCTGAGGCTCATCAAAAGAAGGGGTCACGCCAAATCGGTAACCCAATTTGGGAATAGTTACGATAATTTGCTTATCCTTATCCTGCAAGTTTCGCCGCAGCGCACGGATCACCTGGGCTATACTTTGTGGTGTTACATATCCCCCTTCCCACACGCATGACAGGAAATCATCCTGAGATACAGGATGAGGATACCTCTCACAAAGCAAAGCCAAAACATCTGACTCCTTTTTCCTTAATTGATATAGGGTGTCACCACAGCTTAATGTCCTGAGCTTGGGGCTAAAAATGAAGCCAAGAAAGTAGATATTGCCATCATTCATTAAGCTAGTGTTCATTTTCATATCCGCCTGATATTTTATCTAACAAAGGAATCCACCATCAGGGAATTCTCTCTACAAACTGTGGTGGCATTGATTACCACTCCTCCTTAAATTTTAGCAACCAAGATACTCATCATTTATCCTTATGATAAATCACCATAAAAGCGTACCTTGATTTGATCATGCCGTGGAGAGAATACTTTTATAAAAATGCGAAGTGAAATAATAAAAACAGTGTTTTAATTTATGACGCATTGTTCTCTCTCAATGTAATGCATACATGATCATTGTAAACGCACGGAATTAAAACCTGTTTTAAACTATTAATAACATTGTATCCAATCGATAAGACAAATCATTCTCATCGTAAAAATACAACATTTAATAACTAAATGTAACTACTGTTTTCATTTCTCTCGCAAAAACAAAATACGCATTACAAGTGTACATAAGCAAAATATCATTTCAAAAAACACGTTCCCTCAAAGAGGCCAAATCAATAAACTCAATGTATTTCAATGGATTGAAATGTTATGCCTAATGAAAAGCAATCACGCATTCCTTCATCTCATTTTTGTATTCCTCTCTAGGGCATTAGATAAATCCTTGCAAATGGCTCAGTGTCAATCCATCCCTATTTTTAAACTTATACTATCACCCACTCTCTTTAGCGCTTAAACCAAAAACAGAAAAGCACAAATAAATATATATGCAATAATAAGCTTCATGATATAGCAACGCTACCAGCGGCATATATCCTGTTACACAACTTATAACATCCACAACCTTGAAGAACACATGGTTCAATAAAAATAATAAAACGCAGTTTTAGTATAATGCCTAGTTTGTTATGTACGTTAAATGCTCCTATAAACCACTCGTTTTTACAAGATATGATTCATTTATGATATGGCACTATAATCTTCCAAGCATGCTTGCTCTTGCAAAAAACGATTCTTACAGAAAATCCTTTACTCTGGTCGCGAGAGAAACAATGATTGCGTCCAGGTAATTACAACCTGAACGCATAGCAAAGCTTATCCGTGCCACTTGAAAGACTTGTTGACTACCTCAGATTCGCCCATAAATGTCATACGCGTTTGCAATACTCCAGTTCCTGAGTGGCTGGCCCAACATTCTTCTTTAATTGCATAGTGATGGGATTTATCACGATAGCCAACAAAGGTGCTGGAAAATATCTCTGAGTAAACGGGGTAATCAACATTACGAGTATCCCCTTGCGCGTTAATAACCCGATGTGTAATTGTCAGCGGTGCCATAAGCCTCCGCTGCCCAGCTAAATCAAAACGCGTTTCCGGCTGCAACAGCATATGATGCATTCTGCCCAAATGGCTACTTTGGCAAGCATCATCATACTCCCCAGTAGCAGTAATGATGCTACGCAGCACGAAGCTCGTGGCTAGTCTGCTGTCATATATTTGCGTCGGTTTGGTGGCCTTGACATTTATCTCAGAAGTAGATGTTTTTCCTTGCAGCTCACCGTGACCATGAACAACCACATCCACATGTACGCGTTTACCGATATAATTTACCTGCGGCTCGAAAGCAGTTTCGATGCTGCCAACCGGAGAGTCAATACGTCGGCGAACGAGTATCCGGCCCTGTTGATCAATTAAGTTAACCTCGGCATAAAGGGGTTTATCATATGGCGTACTGCTGTTAACTCCCCATCTAACGCGCAGCGTATCCTCTGTGAAAACCGGGGTCCATTGACTTCCAGACTCAACAG
Organism: Serratia marcescens; assembly: GCA_015548865.1. Classification (GTDB taxonomy): domain Bacteria; phylum Pseudomonadota; class Gammaproteobacteria; order Enterobacterales; family Enterobacteriaceae; genus Symbiopectobacterium; species Symbiopectobacterium marcescens_A. Next base: position 45,040 of record JADMXW010000021.1, read on the forward strand.
GCAAGCCATTATTACCATAATTTATACTTGATACGGTGGCTTTAGGCGTAGTGAATACCTGCACGTCATAAGCACCCGAACTCGTGGTATAAAACTCATTTTCCTGAATCGTTAACGTAAGCCGTGTTTTTCCCTTATTGACTCGCCCAGATACCTGTCCTTGAGGCGTGAGAGTTATCACATCCCGGTCACTAGAGCTCCACTCAAATTGAGTGTCTATTGGTAGATTGGCGGGTTGTTGAACGGTGAAAACGGCTTGATCGGTTGTGTCTACCGTACTCGCTGTAAACTTAATAGGCACATTCCCCTTACGTAGCACGTACGAAACACTTATCGTTTCGGAGATAAACTGCTCCGTTTCCGGTGTACTAATCGAGATCATCGTATTACCGGGTTTTATCGGCCGCAGTACTCCGCCATCTGTAATCTGGACGACTTGCTCGCGTTCGATTTGATATTTCAAGGATAACGATGTGCCTACATCAGGGTTACTGAAACGCCCTCCAACAGAATGCGTCGTGCTATCTCCCCAGGTGGCCATAATTTGTTCGGCGCTGGCGCGTAGACCTGGAGAAGCTTTTTCAATCTGAAGTTGATAACTCGCACTCGCAGGATGATATTGAGCATTACCTGCCGTTTGCACCGTGATAGTTACCCGCCCGGCTTTGTGTAACGTTATCTGCCCATTACTTCCCGCAACCGAAGCAATATCAGGGTCTGAACTCGACCACATTTGTTGTAGCGTGTCGGGGAGCCCTTTTACCGTCTGAGAGTGGCGGAATTGATGAGTAAAAGTCACCTGCTGTAGCGCGTTGTCAAACCGTAAATCTGGCGTCACAGCCCCAACCGAGATAACCACCGTCTTTCCAATACTTTTCCCATCCACGCTCGCTTTCAGGGATACGAGCCCCTTTGCTGTTGATGTCGCCATTGCCAGATAAGAGCCATCATGATTATCGCGTACCGAGGAAATGGTGAAGCCTGGAAGTGAATCTGCACCATGAAACATCACTGTTTTACCTGGGATAGCGTTACCATAAGCATCGCGCAGCATAACGCTCAACAACACAGTTTCCTTACCGTCAGAGCCAATCTCCGTTTTATCAGCGCTAAAGAGTGAAGTATCGATATCGACATTGGCAGGCTCAATAGCGACATCGGGTGCCATTTTTTGACTCTGCTCGTTCAGATACGCCGTCATGCGCAGAGTTCCTGCCGTTTGGCTCTTTGCCGTTGTGTACGCTACCCCGTTGGTATCCGTAGTTGTGATACGATCTATTCCTTCGAGATTGCCCTCGGGATGCCAAAAAACCATCATACCGGGTAAAGGATTGCCATTAGGATCAACGATAGTGGCATGATAAGTGACACCAAGAGGATCGCCGGCAATTATCCGCCTCTTGTTAACGCTAACTGAGTCAACAACGCCTTTGCTCCCGTCACCAGTCACCACCAAACGTTCAGAAAGAGTGAGCGGAACATCATTAACCCGAACGGAGAGCAATGCCTCTTGCGCTCGTGTCGCGCTTATGTCAATGCGGTAACGTCCATTTGAGAATTCTTTCGTTTCCCCAAACTGCACGGCAGCGCTATCACTGATAGCAACCACCTGCTGTCCACTCAGTGGATTCCCCTGCTTATCACGTAATATTAGCGTCAAAGCCGCTTTTTCTTTACCGGCAACAATCGTTTTTGGTAAGAGATACAAAGATGAACGATCTTCTGATAGCACATCTGTTGTAAAGGTAATTGCCTCAGCAGTGCGAGAAGAAAGTGGGCTCGATGCTGTCACAGCAACATCAAATGCCTGACTGCTGGTAACGGAGGTCATGGCAATACCTTCACTATTAGAAAGGTTTTGAACCTGGCTGAACTTGACCACGCGAGCATCTCGATCGGAATGCCAGTCAACAATCACTCCCGGAACTGGGTTACCCAAAGCATCCGTAACGCGCGCACTAAAGCTCACGGGTGATTGACCATCTGCGATATAAGGCCCAGAGGAAGGCCGCAATTCGGTGACAGTTGCCGTTTGACGATCGGGCTGAAATGTGAGTACCACCTGACGCGCCCCAGAACCATTAATATCGGCTGTCACTGTACTGATGCCAGAGCGCGTGCTTGTCAGTGATACGCTAGCCTCACCTTGGACATTGGTTAACGCTGTCGCACTGAGGGTAGCGCCGTTGTCAGCACGTAAGTTTATCAGCACATTCGAAACCCGATTCCCACCAGCATCAGTGACCGTAATATTGATAGCATTTGTTGCAGCACCATTTGCTACGGCGTTGTTGGACTCTACCACAAGGTCACTGATAACCGCGCTTGCGGCATCGGCCGTTAATGTGACATGCGCTGCAGCAAGCGTGACATCTCGCGCCGCAGGTTCAATCGTAAATGTGGTGGGTTGCGTACCGGCTGTTAAGGTTGCAGTATATTCTCCGGCGGACTGACGTTGAAATTCAGAAACAGTAGAGAGACCAACGCTACGCTTCATCCTTTGAGCTCTGACGCTAATCTCTTCCGGCTCCAGATCGACAGGGTTTCCATTCATGTCTCTGACCTTAAGCATTAGGCGTTGTTGCGCTTTACCATCGGCCGGTAGCAAGATATTTTCAGGTTCCAGAGTGCTCTTCAACGCACTAGCTTCTGATTGCAATACCGTCACCTGCGTCATCTTACTGCGAGACACATTGCCTTGAGTATCCACGGCAACAGCACTCATACTATAGGTATTTTCCCCTTTCGGACGATAGGGCGGGAGTAAAAGACTAAAACGATCTATGCCTTCTCTGATTATTCCTCCCCCATGGGCCACGAGCTCTGATGCAGACCAGTCAATACGCGCCAAAGCATATTTGCTGTTGACCGAAACCGGTAATGCCTTCTGTTCACCGCCATATCCCATAAGTAAAGATGGGGTAAACAGGTGAAGCAGACCTGGCTTACGGTACTCTAGTACAATCTGATTATTACGATCGACAAAACCAAAACGGCTGCCCGCAACGCTGCGCAATGCAGCAACCTGGCCAGGATCAACCTGCTGATGCCAAGGCTCATTTAAGCGATAATTAAGTTCCATACCCCATCGCATCTCATTTTCACCTGATTTTCCCTGACGCTGTTCAGCGTTTAAGGTTAAGAGCGGAAATGGTGTATAACTGCTTCCAATAGTGAATGCATACGGGTTCCGTTGACGCTCGTCTTTGCCAAATAGCGCTACTTCATCACCGTAATATTGTTCATAAATCAGTTTACCACCCAGTTGTGGCCAACCAGGCAAATATCCCTCGGCACGAATATCCCAACCATTAGCAGGGCGAGCCTGATAATCAATAACGTCTGACGACATCTTCCAATTGCTTACACGAAAATAACTATTGATACCAAACTTTAAAAAATCACGCCAATATTCCAGACCAAAGCCAATACGGGCATGCGAATGGGACAAGTCGTAATCAAGAAAAGTATTTCCCCCATAAAGATTACCATTATAACCATAGCGCACACCAAAACCTAAATTAGCCTGAGTATATTCATTGCTATTATGTACGCTTCCCTGCATAAATATCAGCTTGTCTTTGTTATCCAGCAACGGATAAAGTACATCGAATTGAGAACCTTTCAACGAAAAGCGACTGTCCAAACCTAGCTGTGCTCTGACGGAAGCATAAGGACTTAACCATTGAGTAATTGCTTGATTTGCCCTCCCAGCAGCAATGTCACGCGCTATACTTGCTGAGTCAGCTCGATAGGGATCACTTAACCATCCCCCTGTTCGGGAAGCCCACTCCGCCACCGTCTGAGCCTGAGCGTCAGCAGATACAACGGTGGGTGCGGGCAGTGCTAATGCTCGAGGGGACAAAAAAGTGCCAACAAGCGGAAAGCATACCTGAATACCAATATTCACCCAGGCAAAGAGCTTCTGACAGAGTGATATTTTCCTCTGGGAATAAATGTTCATATTTGACTCACCGTAGCAAAAAGAAAAAACAAATCATGAAATTCAAGAAATAAAAACTTGGCACTAACGTCGAGAGCCTGTTTATTAATCAATGAAAGCGTTATAAACTAACTAAAGTCAATCAGAAAACGACAAGGCAGGATACGCCATAAAAAATTGGACGAATGAATTAGCGCCATATCAATACAATAATTTCAACATACAACCTCGCAAACTATCTTCCTAATTTCGATACATCTATTCATAAAATGGGAAACACGCTTAAAAACAAAAATCCGATTTAAATAAAAAGTAAAGCGAAAAAGAAAAGAAGGGAAAAAATATCATTTCAATTTTTCCATGCTTGTAACTTTCCATTCCCCCTAGCAGCAGCATCAGGTTACACTCTCTATAAGCAGCATTTCATTTTCACAGGAATGATTGGTGGTATCATTGGAGCCACATCTGTCTGAGATGCACCTTTGGCTGGATGGCAAAGAAGGATTTCAACCGCAGCGGCCAGAGAGGCATACATCTGAGGTCTGACTAATGAGTACAGCGTCAACAGGTAGCGATGCCCCGTTTGGCACACTATTAGGATATGCGCCCGGCGGCGTAGCGATTTATTCTTCAAATTACAGTAGTTTACCTCCCGAACACGATCATCGTGATGCCAGTTTCCGCAGCTATATTGGTAACGAGTATATGGGGCATAAATGGCAATGCGTGGAGTTTGCTCGCCGCTTTTTGTTCCTGAACTACGGTTCTGTTTTTACCGACGTCGGAATGGCCTATGAAATTTTCTCATTACGCTTCTTGCGTCAAGTCGTTAACGATAACCTGCTACCCCTTCAAGCATTCGCGAATGGTTCTCCGCGTCCCCCTGTTGCAGGGGCATTGTTGATCTGGCAGAAAGGTGGTGAGTTTAAGCATACCGGCCATGTTGCAGTGATCACGCAGCTCTTGGGGAATAAAGTTAGGGTTGCCGAACAGAACGTTCACCACACTCCGCTACCGCCCGGCCAACAATGGACGCGGGAATTAATACTGGAAGTGAACAATGGTCACTACACCATCAAAGATACCTTCAGCGATACGACTATCTTGGGGTGGATGATCCAGACCAGTGACACAGAGCATTGCCTGCCGCAGCCAACAGTTCCCCCAGCAGCACTGACTCTTGGTAGCGCGCGGCTTGAAAACAAAGGGCAGTATGAGGGTAAATGGCTTAATGAGGCCGATCCGTTGCAAAACGCCTATGTACAGGCAAACGGCCACCGAATTAATGCCGATCCTTACCGTTATTTCACCATGACGGAACGCGCCGAACAGGAATTGATCAAGGCGACCAACGAACTGCACTTAATGTATCTGCATGCAACAGACAAGGTCTTAAAAGATGACGACCTACTGGCGCTGTTCGATATTCCCAGGATCCTGTGGCCACGTCTACGGCTCTCTTGGCAACGCAGACGTCACCATATGATCACCGGGAGACTGGATTTTTGTATGGATGAGCGAGGTCTGAAGGTCTATGAGTACAACGCCGATTCTGCATCATGCCACACAGAAGGCGGCCTGATCCTTGAACAATGGATGAAGCAAGGCAACGTCACTGCAGGGTATAACCCTTCAGAGGATTTACTTGATGAATTATCGGGTGCCTGGCAACACAGCCATGCCGCTCCCTTCGTTCACATCATGCAAGATAAGGATGTGGAAGAAAGTTATCATGCACAATTCATGCAACGCGCACTGACACAAGCAGGTTTTGACAGCAAAATCGTCTACGGTTTGGATGAGTTGGGCTGGGACAGCGCAGGACAATTGATTGATAGCGAAAATCGCCCCGTAAATTGCGTGTGGAAAACCTGGGCATGGGAAACCGTGATTGAGCAGCTTCGCGAGGTAAGCGATACCGAATATGCCGCGCTGCCTATCCGTACCGGTCACCCACAAAACGAGGTTCGTCTTATTGACGTATTGCTGCGCCCAGAAGTTCGTGTCTTTGAACCTCTTTGGACTATGATCCCAGGAAATAAGGCGATTCTGCCCGTATTGTGGTCACTGTTTCCCCACCATCGCTATTTACTCGATACCGATTTCGTGGTGAATGATGAACTGGCACAAACGGGTTATGCGGTAAAACCCATTTCTGGTCGCTGTGGCAACAATATTGACCTGATCAATCGGCACGATGAACTACTGGGTCAAACCCATGGACAATTTGTTGATAGGAAAAATATCTATCAGCAACTTTGGTGTCTGCCGAAGGTCGACGGGAAGTACCTTCAGGTTTGTACCTTTACGATCGGCGGTAGCTATGGTGGTGCCTGCTTGCGTGGCGACGATACCTTAGTGATTAAAAAGGAAAGTGATATCGAGCCACTTATTGTTTTGCCTGAAGAGAATGCTCAGCAGCGCAAATAATACGTAAAAAGAGGGAGGCTGCGCTTCACAGCCTCCCTCTCACTCATCTGTGCATTATCAAAGGCAATCTTGCGATATATTGATGAATTTATCGTTATAAATAATAAATTTGCTCCCGCTTTGCTTTAAATAAGTATCGCGTAGTACATCGCCAGGCCGCAAGTAAAAAGTACGGCCTTCATCCTCTGTCGCTTGACAGTTGGGTTTGACGATAAACTTGAAAAAGGTATTCCCTACGTTTTTCAATACCCCATTGCCTTTGTCAAACTCCCATTTGAAATTTATTTTCTTTGGTCGAACAACAAAAATGGCATCGATTACCACAACCGGCTCCAGCGTAATTGATGAACCAGAATTCTTCCTGGCATTAATCGCTTTGGCGGGAATTTCCCGAAAAGAGATCCGATAATAGCGTTCCTTATCGTCGTGAGGCCCATTATAAAAGAACTTAAAATAATCCCCCTCTCCCTTTTGCAGCGTCAGTGTTTTAGGTGAGTAAAGTACTTCACCATCTGCCGGTCGCGTGCGGACCTCTTTTTCTCCAGGTTTGTCTATACCGATCACTGAAACGGTATAGACTCTGGCCGAGTCGTTGTTATTCAATACTCGTTTTGCCGTAAACGAACCTTCCTGAGGTAAAGAAAACGTCAGATTGCCAATATAGATCCCATAGGCCGAATGCGGCCCATAGAAAACAGCCATGGCAAAAATAACGCAGAGATACCTAATTAATGTTACGCCAGGTTGCTTGCACATGAATTTCTCCAGAGGCACTGACCTCGCCAAACCACCCTTCATTATTCACCGTTCTCTGCGAGATCGGGTTGTTCATCGGGATCGAAAACTTCACCGTCGATTTATTCAGCAAGCCAACATCTCCGGAACCATCGCTCCAAGGCGTACTAAGCCATAATGCATCAGTCATGTCACGCCAGTTGCCATCACACCCCACATCGTAGGAGGTCACAGTCCCTGATTTCGAGGTAAAAGCCAGCAATGCAGGGAAAGGCACCTGCGTCACACCGTCAGATGACGAGAAAATACAATAAGGTCGACCAGCAATTGTACGCGTAGGCCCATTAACTTTAATCAATACCTCATCAGCAGCCGATTTTCCACTGGTCGTAACGATATAGCCAAAATCCAGTGCCGGACTATCACTTGCCACGTTACCTTCTTTTGACGGAGCAAAATCATAATCATCAGAAATGATACTGATACTGAAATCTCGAGGTTTGATAATCAGTCTGTTAGACGTCGAGAACTCATACCAACCAGACTCCGGAGAGGTGGTATTATAAAATCTGAAATTAAACAGATCGCTACTGTTGGTATCACTGATACCGAGAGAAACCATCTTTTTAAATAGATTACTGGAGAAGAAAACATAAATGGAATCTGAAGATTTGAGTTGATTAAACGTATAATAATAACTGATCCCACTTACAGGCCGCCACGTATTACCATCAAGGCTAAACTGCATATCATATAGCGTAATACCGGCCGAGAGCGACGCATTATTGATCGATGGAAAAACATGGATCGACTCATTACTCACCCCATTGCTGGTTAATGTATAGTTAACCATTTTGCAGCTAACCCCAGTTAAGGCGCCGATAGTTTGGATACGGCAATTAGAATTACCCTCACCGAGCGTTGGCCGACCATCACTATTAATAAATACTTCTGCCAACGCATTGGTATTAATCAGCTTCAGATGTGCAGCTTTGGTATGTGTCACATTTCTTGTATACCAATAACCTGAAGCCTGATCTTTGCAACGTGCCCCGGTATTGGCATCATATAGTACAGATGTCATGCAGGAGTTTATCGTCGTGGTGAAACTCCCGCCAACCGGAACTTGCTGCAAATAATGATAAAATGAATCCGACATCATGCCGTGCATCCATTTTTGATCTCCACTCGGCACCGTCACGCCGTAAAAACCTTTAGCATCCGTTGACTGCGGCAAAATAAGGCTGGTATTCAGGTTACAGCCATTATACCAACTGATACAACGCAATCCCTGTAGCGGATTTGATACAGGCGGGTTATCCAGCCACATATCAAATTTCCAGTTGGCGTATAACCCCGTATTGTAACCATTATCAATGTAGCCAAGGCTTTGCTGAACATAGCCCCCGGTTCCCGTTGATTTCAGCCCCGTCCACCGGTTTGCGCCGGTCATGCGCGGATCCAATGCTCCTGCGGGGGTCACAAAAAAGTTATCATCCGCATTATTTTCAACAAAAACATATTGCATCGCGGGCGCATCAGGCCAGTTGGTTTTTGTCACGGCGGCGTTCACCGATGCAGCAGATAACAGCGCACCCACAATACTGAGTAAGATAAACCCATTAACCTTCATGGTGTTCTCCTGATGACAAATTGCTGGCATAGCTACTCAACCCGGTACAAATAACATCCCCCACCCACACGGCCCCCCGCGCACTGCTCAAATCGAGTTCCACTTCACAACGCTGATTGTTGCCATAGCTGTAGTCAATAACGGGGTACTTTTTATCAACATCAATGACAAATTCGCCATTCTCATCCGTACGAGTGCGGCCAATGTGATTATTGATGTGCGCATTGGCTAACAATGAGCCATCCTCAGCGCGAATGCGCCCAAATACAGTAACTCGCTGTTTCACTTCTGGTTCAATCACAGCGACGTTGCCAGGATAAAGTGTCAGTTGGCGCTTGCGTCCCGTGACAATATCGTAGCTATCGACAGCATCCTTGCTGTTTTGAATTTCAATTTCATAACGACTATAGGGAGAAAGTGGTAAATAATTGCGCTTTCCGTCTAATTGGAAAGTCCGCCCGTTCACTTTCGCACTCAGTTTGCCATCATCAGCTACATCCGTTTTGAAGATAATGCCCGCATTTCCGTCAGTACGCCCGCTTGCAGCCAGTTGATTCCCCTGCCAACCTACGCTCCCTTTTGCCGTCAGGTTGGTATTCACATAACCATCAGCGCTACTGTTAACATTCAATGTTCCCGCAGAATATTTGGTATCAAATTGCGTATAGGCGCCTCCGCTCAGCGATTTATCATCGCCCGTATCTCCCGAGATCGCTCTGGAAATATTGGCACCCACTGTACGGATCGCGCCTTCATTAAATTGCTTGCGAGCCGACAAGTTTGCCATGGTGTATCCGTTCTGGTGCGTGGTACCCGCGCTAAACCAATTCCCCAACGGCATAGAAAAATCCAGCGCAATATATCTGCCGGTATTACTGTTGCTACCACTGTAGCCATTACTGTTTCCATTGTTGCTATAACCATTGTTATAGCCATTTTGGTAACGCTGGATCCCCATACGCAGCCCCAACGTTCCCATCGTGCCGCTGTAGACCATCTGGCTATAATCCACGTTGTAATAATTACTGTCATTATGGCGATCGTTATTATAGCTAACGTTAAGTACGCCTAATTTCGACCACAGCACATTCATATTTAGCGTACCGCCAATCGCACGGTTATCCGCGTCGCTACGGCGTAAATCATCACCAATGGATGTTTTTTCCATATTGACCCATAACGAACTGAATCCACCAGGCAGCGCAGCGGTAACATTTCCAATAGTACTCAACGAGCTGTCATTTGCCGCCATTTGTTGCAGGTTGGCACTGATTGATTCAGTAATGGGCACAGAAACTCGCCCTTCACCGATCATGGCACTATCGTACCCATACCCGGTTGCAGACCAATTCGTCAGGCCTGCTGAACCCGACAAAGAGCCTCCCAGCAGGTAAGTATCCTTTGCTGGTTTGGTTTTTTTGCCGCTTTCATACCAGCGCTCCATATGCATGCTGCCGCCCCACACCTGCCAACCTAAAGGAGCACCAGACGCTCGCCCGCGCGTAAATAGCTTGTTCACACGCTCCACTCGCCGACTGACAATGCGTCCATTGACGACAACTGAGACATCTACATCATAAATACCGTAGGGCAGCCCACGCGTGTCCACTTCATGACTGCCCATGCCAAAATTCTGTACACTGAGTAAACGTCCTTCACGAGAAATATGCACTTCACCGGCAGAGGATAAAAAGACAATGATCGGCGTAGCCGATTGCGAATTATCAAATATGGTCGAACTTGCCGCATTTCCCCAAGAGGCACCATAAATCTTGCCTGAGGAGAGAGCCGTCATTGGCCCCAACGACTGAAGATTCCAACTATCAAGCATGCCGGCAGCAAAACGATATCCGCCGAAATCACGTTCATACATTGCTTTATACATCGTACTGTCACGATTGCTGGTGCCCATGCCATAAAATGCACCATCAAGCACCATGTGATGCTCACGCAATGCAGCCACATTATTCAGAGACAAATAGCTCGACGTGTTATTATCACCATTACGCATCTGGTTGTTATACAAGCCAAAATTGTAATTCAGAGTACTACTGACCGTATCAACACTAGCGTTACCAATATCTTCGCTACGCGGACGTAAAAGTGTGCCTAGTGCTTCTTGCCGAACCACCAGTTGCAAAATTAATTGCTTCAAGTTGAATTTCAACCAGGCGTCGTTTGCTATTTTAATTTCCAGATTTTCATTAAATGGTGCATCAGTTAAAGACATTAACGCATTACGTGTTTTTCCATTCACCGTAGCATTGTCATCTTTTTCCTCTAGATTCACCAATTTAACTTTAACATCATCACCATCTAACCAGATAACCGCATTACCGATACGTTGGTCATTCTGCGTTTCTGAACTGCCATCCAAATGAATAAACAACGGTATACTCATTCCGTCTTGCAATGCATTACGGAATGCCTGAGGTATCAAAACGCCACCAATATGTTGAATATTTCTCTGCGCAGATTGCACGTCAAATGCAACAGAAAACAATACCATCATGGATATTACAATTTTTTTTGGTTTAGTGCTTATTTGCAATTTTAACATAGTATTAATTCTGTCAGGCGTACGATTTATTTAACTGAAACGAATTTTTCGGCCTGCCACATGGCAACTCGGCCTTTTTTATCCTCAGTATTTACACGAGAAAAAGTGCGTGATTTACCCGGCATGAGATAATAATTTTCTTTACACTCTTTGCCATCATCCTGTTTCAAACACGGGCCATAAGCAATCACTCTTAACGTTGCATTCCCCGTATTGGTTATTTTTCCATTGGCATAGTGATAGTCAAAATTCACCTTCCTGGGAGCAACGACCAGAATCGTTCCAATCCGAGCTGAAGCAGTCGCGACAGCACTCTTATTTGACGATCCGTTCTGTGCATCACTTAAGGCTTGATCAAACCAGACAATCCGGTAATACCGTTCTTTATCATCATTAGAACCCTGATAGAAAAAACGAACAACATCACTGTTTTGTGCTGGCAAGAGCAAACTCGCAGGGGTGAGTAACAGTTCATCTTTCTTTTCCATCGGAATAACAATTCCACCTTCCAGCGGAGAAGATAATTTTTCCACTTTGACATTGACCAAGCGGCCATCATTCGTCGTGTTTTTAATTTCTTTGCTGAGCGTTGTACTATTACTGTGAATGAAAGATGTGATATCCCCAACATCTAATGCTAAAGCAGGCGCAACATTCGTTAAAAATAAACTGATAATCAAAATAACAGGCTTCATGAGTTTTCCATTTTTCACATTGAATAAAGGCGGGTTACCCCGCCCTTTTTCTCACTGAGAAAACTTAGCTGGTCCAGGTAGCGTCGAACTGAACGCTCACGTCACCGCTCCAAATCCCTTCCGGCAACAAGCTGTAATCGGTAACAGCGGTAGTACCGTCACTCGTGCCGCTAATAATGGCGAAGGTGAATGCATCTTGAGCCGTAGCGCGGCCAGATTGGTTATAACCGTTTGACAGCGCACTCAGGTTACCGCCGAGAACACCGTTAGCAGTATCGATAAGCACGGTGTCCGTCATTTTATCAATGGCAGCGCCGTTATAATCGACGCCCACATTCAACGTGGAGCCTGATGAATCCAATTGAGTCAGGGTATTGCTGACCAAACGTGATGTCAGTTTAAAAGATGTCGCGCTGGTGTCGCCCTCTACTGCAACATCAAACAGACCCTTTTGAGAATTGAAACCGTTTACGCCTTCAGCATATTGGAATGCGAGGCTACCGAGCGGTGTAACAACCAGTTTGCTGGTGGTATCTTTTTTAGCCGTGGCTGACCAGGTCGCCATCGCCTGGGCAGTTACATCAGCAGCCTGAGCCACGCCCATGTTAATAACCGTAGCGGCCAGAGCAAACATCATAATATTTTTTTTCATTATTACATCCTTAAGATTATTACTGCATATGTTTGATATAAAGAAAAACAACACTTTGCCGTATTTATGTAATACAGCAGGTCATCGATTAAATAATCAATTTATCAATAAGCTCAACCTCATAATAACGTCTCTAAAAAACAGCCTCAAAAAGACGGTTAGAAAAATATCAATTTCGTATAGTAAAGGAAAAACATGCCAGCTCTTAACATCTACTAGCAATGCTATATTTAAAACGCAACTTTAAGTTAATTACATTACAACTCAGCTAAAACCACACGTAACATCGCCTTGAAGAAATACCTCTCGGCAATGTTCTTCCACAAACATAAATTATCATCATGAAATAAAACATCAAACAGAAAAATTAAAATTGAAAGGCATAGAACAGCCTAACACCCAATTTTCTTTCAATTGAGTATTTGATGTTGTATAGCCTTTTACTGTCTATTTGTAATTTTCCAGCGATTTCTTTCAATGAAAAACCATTAAGCACAAGAAATAAAACAGAAACTTCTTTTTCTGTCATTTTTCCTCGCACTTTTGTTGTATTCATTTTTCTTAAGTAGATCTTATCAATCGACTTCAAGATACTCGCATAGCCATCACTGGTGTACAACACTGAAAAAATTCTGTCATCCCGTTTTTTCCAATAAGCAGCCAGAGGCTCCATTAATTTGTCAGAAACAAGAACCACACGCAACCCAGAATGTACAAGGTAGTCAAGCCAACGAGCATTGGTGAAAATTTTTATATTCGCCAATGAGAAGTCAACAAAAACAAACCCACCCCCCATGTAGTTGTATTTACTATTAGCAACAACATCGACCAATCCAATGCTAAGGTAATAGTTACTTTCAGGCCACACACAGAACTGTTCTTTAATGCAATTAATTGTTCTTAAAGAAGGAAAAGGTAATAATTCACACCGAAACTGACAACTTATACAATTCAAACCATTAAATATTTTTGTAGTTTTTCCTTTCATCTATCATTTTTCCGATTATCGTACCTACTACCTCTCTATAAATTACTTAAGCCCATAACAATTAGTTTGTATTTTATTCAAACAGAAAAATATAGCAATACATTTTTTACCATTTACCCAAAAAAACAAAAGATTAATATTCCTAAGAAAAAAAATACATACGCCAGAGTCTTTATATATAAAAAGTTACAAATCAATACCCTAAGAGAGAATAAATGCCATCAGATATATACAAATAAGAATATTCCAACATTGATTAAGAATTTTACGTATTAATTTACGACACTGCACCAAAGTAGACACTACAAAAAATCGTCACCATTTTGAATTGCGAGTGTTACGTAATACTCGTAGAGATACAAATCTGTTACCAACACATTCAATAACGGCCTGACTTGACAATACTTTAGCAGTAGCAAATCCAACAGATTTTCCCTGCCATGCAGGGAATGTATATGCCCTAAGTAATTCACGTCACCGGAAAGCTACAAGCGAAGGACGGATCTGCCGGGTGCTGATTTTAACGCTGCTTGCAGCATGCTCAGCTAAATTTACGAACGACTTCGCGTAAACTGACGCCAGCACCAGAATCAGATACATTTCCCGCTAGCGCTTTGATAACGTTCCGAATAGCGGGTCTCTATGGATGAATCTCTATGGGGGTAAGTGGTAAGATAGACAATATTTTGGATTGATAATGTCGCTGGCAGGGGCTTTCGGTTTAGGCAGGCGCTTGCAGCATGAGTGGATCAGCCATTGAATCCCCAATAGTTAAAATGAGTAAAACATACATGAATGAACCTATCGACAAGGATTTCACCGACCATACGCCCATGATGCAGCAGTACTTCAGACTAAAGGCGCAACATCCTGACATCCTGCTGTTTTATCGTATGGGAGATTTTTATGAGTTGTTTTACGACGATGCCAAACGAGCGTCACAGTTGCTGGACATTTCGCTGACCAAACGGGGGGCTTCAGCTGGGGAGCCTATCCCCATGGCAGGCGTGCCTCATCATGCTGTCGAAAATTATCTGGCAAAGCTGGTGCAACAGGGCGAATCTGTCGCCATCTGCGAACAAATCGGCGATCCAGCCACCAGTAAAGGGCCAGTTGAACGCAAAGTAGTGCGTATCGTCACCCCAGGCACCATCAGCGATGAAGCGTTATTACAGGAAAAACAGGACAACCTGCTAGCCGCCATTTGGCAGGACGGACGCGGTTTTGGTTATGCTACGCTAGATATCAGCTCTGGACGTTTTCGCGTCATGGAACCTGCTGATGAAGAGACAATGGCCGCGGAACTGCAACGCACTAATCCCGCTGAGTTGCTTTACCCAGAATCCTTTGCTGCCTCTCATTTAATTGAACACCGCCATGGGCTTCGCCGCCGCCCCCTGTGGGAGTTTGAGCTGGAAACGGCGCGTCAGCAGCTCAACATGCAGTTTGGCACTCGCGATCTGATTGGCTTCGGCGTGGAACAGGCTAAACTCGCACTCCGTGCTGCTGGCTGCCTGCTACAGTACGCCAAGGATACACAACGCACCTCTCTGCCACATATCCGTAGTATTACGATGGAACGCCAGCAAGATGGCATCATTATGGATGCGGCCACTCGTCGTAACCTTGAACTCACGCAAAATCTAGCTGGTGGTGTAGAAAATACACTTGCTGCAATTCTGGATTGCACGGTGACCCCCATGGGTAGCCGCATGCTCAAACGCTGGCTCCACATGCCAACCCGCGATATCCCAGCGCTAATTCAACGCCAACGCACCATTGGCGCGTTGCAGCCGCTGGCAGCCGAGCTCCAACTCCCTCTGCGTCAGATTGGTGATCTGGAACGTATTCTAGCGCGTCTGGCTTTGCGAACCGCCCGCCCACGCGATCTGGCACGCATGCGCCATGCATTTCATCAATATCCGGCCATTCATGCACTACTAGCAGAAAGCCACGCAGATTATGTACAGCAGCTTTCTCAGAATATCCATCAGTTTGATGAGCTGTGCGAACTGTTAGAGCGCGCAGTGGTGGAAGCGCCTCCGGTGCTGGTGCGCGATGGTGGCGTTATCGCCAGCGGGTATAATGCAGAGCTGGATGAATGGCGTTCGCTGGCGGATGGTGCCAGTGACTACCTCGATCGACTGGAAGTACGCGAACGGGAAAAATTGGGACTGGATACCCTGAAAGTCGGATTTAACGGCGTGCACGGCTACTATATTCAGGTGAGTCGTGGTCAGAGTCATCTGGTCCCCATTCATTATGTGCGCCGCCAAACGTTGAAGAATGCTGAACGCTACATTATTCCTGAATTAAAAGAGTACGAAGACAAAGTGCTCACGTCCAAAGGTAAAGCGTTAGCACTGGAAAAAGCGCTGTATGACGAACTCTTTGATAAGCTGTTGCCGCACCTTGAAGCACTGCAACAAAGCGCTGCCGCGCTAGCAGAGCTTGATGTCCTCACCAACCTGGCGGAACGCGCGGATACCCTGAACTACGTTTGCCCGACGCTTAGCGAGCAACCAGGTTTAAAAATTGAAGGGGGCCGACATCCGGTGGTGGAGCAAGTGTTGAGCGAACCGTTTATTGCTAACCCTCTGTCACTCTCACCGCAACGCCGAATGCTGATCGTTACCGGTCCGAATATGGGGGGGAAGAGCACCTATATGCGTCAGGCGGCACTGATCGTGCTGATGGCTCATATTGGCAGCTTTGTGCCTGCTGATAAGGCTACCATTGGTCCTGTTGATCGCATATTCACACGAATTGGTGCCGCAGACGATCTTGCCTCTGGGCGATCCACTTTCATGGTGGAGATGACGGAGACGGCTAACATTCTGCACAATGCCACTGCAAACAGCTTGATATTGATGGATGAAATTGGACGTGGCACCTCTACTTATGATGGGTTATCACTGGCTTGGGCCTGCGCGGAAAACCTGGCGCAACGCATTAAAGCCATGACGCTATTCGCAACCCATTATTTTGAATTAACTACGTTACCGGAAAAAATGGAAGGCGTCGCTAATGTGCATCTGGATGCACTGGAGCATGGTGACACAATTGCGTTTATGCATAGCGTTCAAGAAGGGGCTGCTAGCAAGAGTTACGGCCTCGCCGTTGCGGCATTGGCGGGCGTGCCTAAAGAGGTCATAAAACGCGCGCGGCAAAAACTAAAAGAACTGGAGTCGCTTTCCAATCACGCATCTGCCAGTCATGTTGACGGCACGCAATTAACGCTGTTAACCAGCGAAGAACCCTCTGCCGCGGTAGAAGCATTGGAAACAATCGATCCCGATACGCTAACGCCGCGTCAGGCTCTGGAATGGATGTATAAACTGAAAGCGATGATATAACTTCATGATTTGCGGCCTTTCCCTGTGAAGGCCACTTTTTATCTCGTTGTTCCGATGCTGTTACTCGCTACAGTGGGTTTGCGCCTTCATCTGAAATGGCGCACTACTCGGGACCAGACTTTTTACCGTCATCCCCTCTTCCATCGAAGGCACAACAGCAAAATGGGCGCTGAAGGTAAGCAACACCGCTTCTCCTGGCGCACTACGTACCTGTAAATAACGCTTTTCCATAGCAATATTGTTTACCACTGGGTAAGTCACACCGGTAAAACAATCGGCAAATACCGCTGCATCAGCCATATAGCGATACAAACCACGCATCGCCATCGGGGTTGTCGGTAATGGTGCTTGGGTTGCCATCAAGCGATAATTATTGGACGAAACGATCGGTGCCCCGTCCCGATCGAGCATTTCCAAACCATTATCCAACGGGCGGAAATAGCTTTTTTCACCCTGAACATCCGTAAGCACAAGCTTATCTGCCGTACGCGCCCATTTTCCATAGGTCGCAAACACGCGATTGCCTGGGCGATCGGTTTTATAGTGGTGTTGCAATATAAACGTGCCGTTTTCTGCCAGGAATAATGAAGTATCAATACCCGCGCAATCGGCACAAGGTAATACACCGCGGTAACTCTGTGCCATGGGCTGCAATGCCTCCTCACGTATCGGCTTTGGCGTATGACAGCCAATCAATACTGCCGCCACAAAAACCAATAGCGAGCCAAGCGCCATTTTTTTCACGCGATTCTCCTCCCCATCCTCTCCTGTCATTCAGGATCATGACGATTATTGGGCCGGTTGCCACTCGGTAAAGGTAATTTCCAGATTATTCTTATCATCAGACAGCCACACAGAGCCATCCTGAATGGTTGCCTGTAAAGTCATGGTACGCTGCGCTAATGCAGTCAACGCCTGTAACTGGCGGTCGTCTAAAAAACGGACAGTAAGGTTACGGTAAGACCGCAACTTTTGTGCCATAGATTGCCACCAGACATGGGCTGCGCGTTCACTGTATACATACAGCACAACCTTTGGGGACTGGTTGCAGGCTTTTTTTATGCGGCGCTCATCCGGTTGCCCCAGATCAATCCACAACTCTAGGGCCAGAGTGTCGTCGCGTAACCAGATTTCCGGTTCATCATCCGCACATAACCCTTTGGTGAAGCGTAAATTTTCATTCGCATGGCAGATCCAGGCCAGCAAGCGCAACATCATACGCTGTTCCGTTTCCGAGGGGTGCTGAGCCAATGTCAAACTGGCATCGTAGAAAAAAGAGCGGTCCAAATCCGCGATATTTACTGCTGCTTTATAAATCGTTGCTTTCAATGCCATCCAATACCTCTTCTCTGTCTGCGGCAAGTGTACCTTGAGAACAGGTAAGACGCACAGCATACAGACCATAATAAGTAGAGTAGAGCAGACCAGCCGTAGCCGACAGCATGACAAAGGTAGACCTAAAAACTGTGCGCTAACTGAATCATTGCTTAACATCGGAATGCTGATATCCTGCTGATGCCTATGCTATAGTCCATTTGATAACGAATACTTATTCTCGTGGGATTATCTCCCCTTATCAGCAAAAAACGAGGCCAACGCAGTGGAAACGGGCACGAGAGCCCACGGCGGTGGACTTCCAAGGGAGGATATTGTGCAGCAACGTTCTGAATTGGTTCGTCGTTTATACGCGGAGATCGCCAGCGGCAATCTGGGCTACATACCCGATGCATTAGGCTGTGTTTTGCAAACTCTGGATGGGATCGCAGCCAATGGCGACTTGCCGTCCACCGTCAGGGAACAGGCGGCCTTCGCCGCAGCTAACTTATTGGTGAGCGATTATGTCAATGAGTAACGAATATCAACCCATCAATTGTGATGATTACGATAGCCTTGAGGCAACGTGCCAGCAGCATTTAACGCTAATACTGGAGTTACGCAACGGAGAAACCCTTACAGGCAAGGCCAGTGATATTGTCTCGCGTAAGCAAGTGGAATATCTGGTGGTAGAAGAAAATGGCGTGCTGCGAGAACTACGTCTGGATCATATCGTTAGCTTCAGTAACCCAGGTATTGGTAAAGTGGTAGTCAGTGAATCCTGACCAATAGCAAAGCGAGTACGCGATACAACTTTTAGTCAACGGACAACGCAGGTTGTCCGTTTGGCATCTTGGGCGAGATCGTTCAATATTTGCACCAAATATAAATAGCGCGAAAAACACATTCCCAGTCAATACCCTAGTGACAAAAACCCTCCTCCCGATGATTCTATATTAACAAGCCAGCCAGAAAACCTGTTCGAGGAGGCGTTATATGTGTATAGGTGGAATAAGTCTGGATGATCAATTTTACTTCACTACCCCTTACCAGCTTGTAAATGAAAGCCGGACTTCGGCCTCCACACGGATACCCTCTCAGCTAAACCCCTGTACAAAGGCCTGGGCCGAAAAACTATGCCATATTGGTAACACCAATAATGAATTCACCCGAAAGAAATGGGAAAGCTACCCCGCATTGCTGGATGCAATTGTTAAATCAGACCACTCTAAACATTTCATAAATGACGAGAGTACTTACACCAACATTCTACTATGTCAGCAAAAAATTAGCGAAATTGGCCTTTGTGTTATAGGAGAAATCTTAGCACTGCCTGATAATAGTTCTGCATTCAAGAATCTCTCGCCTGAGTTAAGAGAAAAAATAAAAGATATTCAGGCAATAACGGATCTGGTCTTTAATACGCTGTTAGACATAAAGAAGAGCGATAGAATCATTAATGGTGGAGCACCACAAAAAGGCTCTTTATCAACACGCACTATCGTGGGGATTGTCTTGTCAAGTGTAGGGATAATACTTGCAAGCCTTGCATTTTTAATCCCGTTAGCTTTTCCTGCACTGGCTGTCCCTGCATTATTGAATACCCTCGGCGGATTAAGATTACTGCTTTCAGGTACTGAATTTACCATAAACATTTACGATGTAATCAATAAGCGCACGTATGACTCCACTGACGCAGAAAAGAATGAATTCATCGATGCCCTTTCAACATTACACGACTACCTAAACGAGATTAAATACATTGGAATGACCACTTTTACAGCAGGGAAATCAACATCATTGAATGACCACAAAGCACTTCCCCCCGAGACAAAAGAGCAACACGATATGCTTCAGCAGGAAATACGGCAGATGCAGATTACACTGCAGCAACTACGAAAAGAAATCGAAGACTTAAAATACAAAGATAATATGCCCTCAGCCTCTTCTTCGCTTACGAAAGCTACACCTTATAACGCATTGGCCCCCTTTGGTATTGCTACTTAGGACATCAGAAAAATTGCGGATATCCCCCACATAATTCGAATTGCATGAAGGTGGCAAGCGACCTCATTAGAGGTGAGTCCCAAGGATGGGTCGAATAGCGAATACAGCAACGCACATGCACTTGATGAATGACGAGTATGAATACCCTTCATCAGCGCTACGCCATATGCCATACCACCTGCCATGAAGCGGCATCATTCTGAGCCTCTCCTTCTCTCATCACAAAGACGCCAATAGCCGCGATCGGCTGTTCGTTATAATACAGAATAGGAATTTGTTCGCGCATCCAGGGAGGAATCGCATATTCCTGCCACAGTTTTTTCGCTGAGCGACTCCCGCTTCGCCCAACAATATGCAGTTTCCCTTTTAAGCCAAAACGCACACTGACCTGCTCATCGGGATGCGGGCGTCGGATACGCATTCCTTGTTCGGACAACAGCAGAGAACCAAGTTGCTGCGGAAGTGTCAGTGCGCCCTCCTCAGGCTGCCAGGGTAAGACAAGCCCGACGACATTTGCGCATAAAGCAATGCAGTATAAGCGCTGACGAAAGCGGCGAATCTGCACTTTACCCAATTGTAATAGCGGTTCTGCATCCCGCCGACTAAGTGCTACATCCTGCCACAGATGCAACAGTTGTTCGCGCGAAGGCATAGTCACACCATGCACTTTCAACCAGCGTCGCAATAGAGCAAAACGGTGCGATTCACTCAGGGGGATCAAAGCATCAATCGCCAATGCCCCCTCGGTATCACATGCAGAATGCAGCGATGCTGCCAGCAGTTCATCCAATAATTGTTCCTGCTCAGCGCACAGCCGTGCGCTGCGCGCTACCGCGTCAGGAAATGACGGCCAGCGCTGTTTTAGTAACGGTAACACCTGCAAACGGAGAAAGTTACGATCGTAGCGATCGTCTTGATTGCTTTCATCCTCAACCCACGTTAGCTGGTAATGGCGCGCATAGCCCTCAAGTTGAGTACGCGGGATACCCAACAGCGGGCGTTTTAACTGATGACCGCCCAATGACCCCGTGGAGCCCATGGATGAAAGTCCGGCGGGCCCGCTGCCACGTTTGAGCGCCAACAAGAAAGTTTCACTCTGATCGTCGAGATGCTGTGCGGTAAGCAGCACCTCTTCAGGCAGCAGATGTACGCGTAGCGCCTGATAGCGCGCATCACGCGCCGCTGCTTCAACTCCGTGCTCACGCGCATCCACCCTGACCGGCAGCACTGAACAGAGAATTCCCCATTGCTGACAGGTATCTACACAGTGTTGTGCCCAACTATCCGCATGAGAACTCAAGCCGTGATGAACATAGGCAGCTCGCACGGTGAGATCTGAGCGTTGCCGCATCAATTGATACACCATATGGAGCAACACGCTGGAATCCAGCCCACCACTATAAGCAACCAGCACACGCTTACAACCGGAGAGCTGCATTGCTATATTTTTGAGTAACGTTGCCAAGAATGCCGGTTCACTGCTCATAAAGCTCCAACGGTAATCCATCAGGATCACGAAAGAAGGTGAAGCGGCGTTGGGTAAATTCATCCACACGAATCGGTTCATATGCGACGCCCGCGCGCTGCAAGGATACCAGCGCCTCATCAATATTCACCACGGCAAAAGCGAGATGGCGCAATCCGCACGCTTCTGGCAGGCTTGGCCTCGGTGGTGGAGAGGGGAACGAGAACAGTTCGATAACGTAATGTCCGTTTAACGCCAGATCGCCTTTCCATGAATCGCGCTCTGCCCGATAAGTTTCTGCTAACAGCTCAAATCCGAGCACATCACAATAGAATGCCCTACTACGCGCGTAGTCAGAAGCAATAATGGCAATGTGGTGAATGGCAGTTAAAACCAGCATTCGTGCTCCCCGTGTTAATCAGACGATGGTGGGAATAGTCGCATAATAGCAAAAAGTCCGCTTCCTTGCGGAAAGCGGACTTTAGTCAGCGAGATACTACTGTGATCAGCAGTAGCCGTAATTCATTAAACGGTGATAACGGCGATCCAGCAACGCTTCTTTATCTAATTCATCCAGCTCGCGCAAGTCTGATAGCAGTTGTGCTTTCAGCGACGCCGCCATGGTTTCCACATCACGGTGTGCAGAACCCAGCGGCTCAGGGACGATGGAATCAATAAGATTCAGCTCTTTAAGACGCGGGGCGATTATCCCCATCGCTTCCGCCGCCAGCGGCGCTTTATCTGCACTCTTCCACAGAATAGATGCACAGCCCTCCGGTGAAATCACGGAATAGGTGCTGTATTGCAGCATGTTGACTTTATCGCCCACGCCGATCGCCAATGCACCACCAGAACCCCCCTCACCGATCACGGTGCAGACAATTGGCACGCTCAGTCCGGACATCTCGCGCAAGTTACGCGCAATAGCTTCTGATTGTCCACGCTCTTCAGCACCAACGCCAGGATACGCCCCAGGGGTGTCGATAAAGGTGATGATCGGCAGATTAAAACGCTCTGCCATTTCCATCAGGCGCAGCGCTTTACGATATCCTTCCGGTGCAGGCATACCAAAGTTGCGACGAATTTTCTCTTTGGTTTCACGTCCTTTCTGGTGGCCAATGACCATCACCGGACGCCCATCCAAACGCGCGATGCCGCCTACAATCGCTTTATCATCAGCATAAGCGCGATCGCCCGCCAATTCATCAAAGTCAGTAAAAATACGGCTGACATAATCCAACGTGTAAGGGCGTTGCGGATGGCGTGCCAATTGTGCAATCTGCCAAGCACCCAGATCGGCAAAAATCTTCCGCGTCAGTTCAACGCTTTTTTCCCGCAGTCGCTGGATCTCTTCGTCCAGATTAATATCCAATTTTTCATCTTGACGGCTGACTGAGGTCAGCGAGTCAATTTTCGCTTCCAACTCTGCAATCGGCTGCTCAAAATCAAGAAAATTCAGACTCATAGTGTTCCTATTTTAGTCAAATTCCAGTTCCACCTGGGTATTCCCCAGCAGCGTGCGCAAATCATTTAGCAGCACATCGGTTGGCGTCACACGCCATGCTGCGCCAAAACGTAATCGGGCGCAGGCATCCTCCCGCTGGTAGTAAAGGTGTACCGGGATCGTCCCCGATCGATGAGGTTCCAACGATTGGCGGAGACGGTTTAATAGCTGGTCATCAATTTGCCTGTCAGTGAGCGAGATAGCAAGCCCGCGCGCATATTTTTCACGTGCTTCACTGATATCCATGACCTCGCGGGCCATCATTTTAAGGCCCCCGCTAAAGTCATCAAAGCTGACCTGTCCACTAACAATTAAAATCCGGTCTTTTTCAAGGAGATGCTGATACTTATCCAACGCCTCAGTAAACAGCATCACTTCCAAACGCCCGGAACGATCGTCTAGCGTACACACGCCAATGCGATTGCCTCGCTTGGTGACCATTACGCGAGCAGCCAGCACCAGACCGACCGCCGTTGTTACTTTGCCCCGATCCGTCGGGTGCATGTCCTTTAAACGCAAGCCAGCAGCATAGCGCTCAATTTCCTTAAGATACTGAGTGATCGGGTGACCCGTCAGATAAAGCCCTAGCGTCTCTCGCTCACCGTCCAACACCACTTGCTCCGGCCAGGGAGCAACCGTGCTGTAGGACTGTTCTACCTGTTCCGGTGCTTCTGCCAGCACGCCAAACATATCTGCCTGACCGATGGCCTCAGCCTTGGCATGCTGATCTGCGGCTTTCAACGCATCGTTGAGTGAATTCATCAACGCTGCACGATGCGGCCCCAGCCGATCAAACGCACCGGACATAATCAGTTTTTCCAGCACACGGCGATTCAGCTTCTTGATATCAGTGCGGGCACACAGATCGAACAGCTCACGGAAATACCCACCCTGATTTCGCGCATCAATTATCGCTTCTATCGGCCCTTCACCAACGCCTTTGATCGCACCAATGCCATAGACAATTTCACCGTCATCATTAACATGAAAATGATACAGTCCACTGTTAATGTCTGGCGGCAAGATTTTTAGCCCCATACGCCAACATTCATCCACCAGCCCGACCACCTTGTCGGTATTATCCATATCCGCCGTCATCACCGCCGCCATGAACTCGGCGGGATAGTGGGCCTTAAGCCACAGCGTCTGATACGACACTAATGCGTAAGCGGCTGAGTGCGATTTGTTAAAGCCATACCCAGCAAATTTTTCTACCAGATCGAAGATCTTCATTGACAGCTCACCGTCAACGCCCATCTTCTTCGCGCCATCTTCAAACACTGAGCGCTGTTTGGCCATCTCTTCAGGTTTTTTCTTACCCATGGCGCGGCGTAGCATGTCCGCACCGCCCAGCGTATACCCAGAAAGTACCTGGGCTATCTGCATCACCTGTTCCTGATAAAGGATGATACCATAGGTAGGTTCCAGCACTGGCTTCAGTGATTCATGCTGCCACTGAATATCAGGATAGGAAATTTCTTCACGTCCGTGCTTACGGTCAATAAAGTTATCCACCATCCCCGACTGCAATGGGCCAGGGCGAAACAGCGCCACCAGCGCGATCATGTCTTCAAAGCAGTCCGGCTTCAATCGTTTAATCAGGTCCTTCATGCCGCGCGATTCAAGCTGGAATACCGCTGTTGTTTCCGAGCGTTGCAGCATATCGAAACTTTTTTTATCGTCGAGCGGAATAGCCGCGATATCAATCGGCTCCTGACCCTGTTTGGCTCGACGGGCGTTAATCATCTCCAGCGCCCAATCGATGATCGTGAGCGTACGTAGCCCCAAGAAGTCAAATTTGACCAGCCCGGCATATTCCACATCGTTCTTGTCAAACTGGGTAACCGGGTGGTTCCCTTCCGAATCGCAATACAGTGGCGCAAAGTCCGTTATTTTGGTCGGTGAAATGACCACGCCGCCCGCGTGTTTACCGGCGTTGCGGGTTACCCCTTCCAGTTTGCGCGCCATGTCGATAAGCGCTTTGACTTCTTCGTCCGCGTCGTAAATTTCCTGTAGCTGCGGTTCAGCAAGAAACGCTTTTTCCAGCGTCATCCCCGGATCTGGCGGTACCAATTTGGAGATCCTGTCGACAAAGCCGTAAGGGTGCCCGAGCACGCGGCCCACGTCACGAATTACCGCTTTGGCCGCCATGGTACCAAACGTGATGATCTGCGATACCGCATCACGCCCATACATATCAGCAACGTGATCGATAACCCTATCGCGCTTCTCCATACAGAAGTCAACGTCAAAGTCGGGCATCGACACACGTTCCGGGTTGAGGAAGCGTTCGAACAGCAGGTCAAACTCAAGGGGGTCAAGATCGGTAATTTTCAATGAATAGGCGACTAGAGAGCCAGCACCTGACCCACGCCCCGGCCCCACCGGAACATCATTGTCTTTTGACCACTGGATAAACTCCATTACGATCAGGAAGTAGCCAGGGAAACCCATCTGGTTGATAACGTTAAGTTCTATTTCCAGACGCTCATCATATTCGGGGCGACGCTGCTTACGTACCTCTTCGTCAGGAAACAAGAAAGCCAGTCGCTCTTCCAACCCTTCACGAGCACGTTTAACCAGAAAATCCTCGGTGGACATATCACCGGTCGGGAACTGGGGCAGAAAATATTCCCCCAGACGGATAGTGACGTTGCAGCGTTTGGCAATCTCTACGCTGTTAGCCAGCGCTTCCGGGATATCAGCAAACAGTTCACACATCTCGTCTTCACTGCGCATGTATTGCTGAGCACTGTAATTACGCGGACGCTTTGCGTCATCCAACGTATAACCATCATGAATGGCAACTCGAATCTCATGCGCATCGAAATCCTCGGCACTGATAAATCGCACGTCGTTGGTGGCCACCACCGGCAGATGATGTTTAATGGCTAATTCAATTGCCGCATGAAGATAGCTCTCTTCATCTGGACGACCTGTACGAATCAGTTCCAGATAATAGCGGCCCGGAAAATGTTCCTGATAAAAAGCCAGGCTTTGCTCCACCAACGCCTGATTACCGCGCAGGATAAACTTACCCACGTCGCCATGACGTGCGCCAGAAATCAGCAGTAACCCTTTACCGTACTCGATCAGCCAATCGCGATCGATGGTTGGTCCTTCAGCACCATAACCACGTTGGTAAGCATGGGAGATCAACAGAGTGAGGTTTTGATAACCCTCGTTGTTCATAGCGAGGATCGTTAGTTGCGCAAGCTCATCACCCAACGTATCGCTGGCGACCAAAACATCCGCACCAACGATGGGTTTAATCCCCGCACCGTGTGCGCCGCCATAAAATTTCACCAGTCCGCACAGGTTGGTAAAATCCGTGATAGCCAGGGCTGGCATGCCCAGCGCGGCCGCCTTTTTTACCAGCGGCCCAACTTTTGCCAACCCATCGATCATGGAATAGTCACTGTGCACACGCAGATGGACAAAACGTGGTTCGGCCATATCCAGATCCTAGAAGTTGTCGAAAACAGCCCTCGTCACAAGCGGGGCTCCGATGTTAACGCCAGATTGCGCGCGGTGGGCAGGCTATGCCAGCCCCAGTACGCGTTTTACGGGTGCGAAACTGCGCCGATGAAACTCGGTTGCGCCAAAAAGAGCCAGTTTCTCAAGGTGATAAGCTGTCGGATAGCCTTTATGCTGCGCAAAGCCATATTCAGGGAATCGGGCATCAAGCTCCACCATTTCCCTATCTCGCGTGACTTTAGCGAGAATAGATGCTGCACTGATCTCAGCAACGCGGCTATCCCCCTTCACAACAGCTAATGCAGGCATGGACAACTTCGGACACCGATTACCGTCAATCAGCACGTAATCAGGCGTCAGATGCAACCCAGTCACAGCACGCTGCATTGCCAGCATCGTTGCGTGCAGGATATTCAGTTGGTCAATTTCTTCAGGCTCGGCGCGTCCTAAACTCCATGACAGCGCTTTATCTTTTATCTCATCATAAAGCGCCAGTCGACGTTTTTCACTGAGCTGCTTTGAATCAGCCAGCCCAACAATCGGACGTTGCGGGTCCAAAATTACGGCAGCGGTGACGACCGCGCCCACTAATGGACCACGCCCTACTTCATCTACACCAGCAATGCGCTCCGCATTCGGATAGACAAAAACATCATACATAGTTCACTTCACCTCGGGCTAATTCCAGCACTGCCTGTGCCGCCTGCACATCCGCATCACAACGGATCTGTTGGTGCAGCGCCAAGAAGGTCTCTTGTAGCTGTTTCACGGCGTCACCGCCTTCCAGCCAAGGTTGCAATGCCGCTGCCAGATTGTCTGGCGTGCACTCATCTTGCAACAGCTCTTTTACCAGTTCTCGCCCAGCCAGTAAATTGGGCAGCGACACCCACTGAGTTTTCACCAGTCGCTTTGCCAACCAGAATGTAAACGGCTTCATGCGATAGCCCACAACCATCGGGCATTTCGCCAGCATACACTCCAAAGCGGCTGTGCCAGAAGCCAACAACGCCGCATCACTGGCAATCATCGCTTCACGCGCCTGTCCATCCAACAAATGCACATCCAGCTCGGGGGCGGTTTCTTGCTTGATACGTTCAAACTGTTCACGCCGCTTGGCGTTCACCAACGGCACCAACACAGCCAAATCAGGATAGCGCTGGCGTAGTATCTGTGCGCTACGAAGAAAATCTGCGCTCAGCATCTCAACCTCAGCCCCGCGACTCCCTGGGAGCAATGCCAGGCAATGACGCCCGGGCGCGATACCCAAATGCGCACGCGCTGCCAGCTTGTCCGGCTGTAACGGCATAGCATCTGCCATCGTGTGGCCAATAAAGCGACAAGGCACGTTAAACCTGTCGTAAAACGCTTTTTCAAACGGAAGAAACGCCAACACTAAATCGGTGGCTCGCCCAATTTTAAAAACGCGTTTCTGACGCCAGGCCCATACGGAAGGACTGACATAATGAATAGTGCGGATACCGCGCGCTTTAAGGCGGTCTTCAAGTGTAATATTAAAATCAGGTGCATCAATGCCGACAAAAACATCGGGCGCAAGCGCAGTAAAACGCTGAGTAAGATCACGACGGATCGACAACAGGCGCGGCAAACGTCCCAACACCTCAACAATGCCCATCACCGCAAGCTCTTCCATCTCATACCAGGTTTCACACCCGGCTTCCTGCATGCGAGGCCCGGCAACGCCGACAAAACGAGCGTCAGGCAACTGACTTTTCAGTGCTCGAATCAGGCCCGCACCAAGAATGTCGCCGGAGGTTTCTCCGGCGACGATACCAATCACAAGGGGACGCGTTGACATGAATTACCGGATAATGCCGCGAGTCGAACGGGCAAAGAAATCAATAAACGCCTGAACTGCGGCATGATCTTTCGCCAGCGCTTCGATTTCCGGTTTAACCTCTTCCAAGGTTTTTCCGCTGCGATAGAGTAATTTGTAGGCATTACGAATCGCCTGCTGGGTCTCTTTTTCGAACCCACGGCGTTTCAGCCCTTCAATATTCAGGCCGAACGGCGTCGCATGGTTACCTTGAGCAATGACGTACGGCGGCACATCTTGTGCTACACCAGAACAGCCACCAACCATCACATGAGCACCAATAACGCAGAACTGGTGCACTGCAGTCATGCCGCCGATGATAGCAAAATCATCAACTTCGACGTGCCCGCCCAGCGTGGCATTGTTCGCCAGAATACAGCGATTACCAATGACACAGTCATGGGCAATATGCGTGTTGATCATCAGCAGATTATCGCTGCCGACTTTAGTCAATCCACCACCCTGTTCCGTACCACGATGAATCGTGACGCTTTCACGGATACGGTTACGATCGCCGATCTCTACGCGAGTAGGTTCACCAGCGTATTTCAGATCCTGATTTACCTCACCAATGGAGGAAAATTGGTAGATCTCATTGTCACGGCCGATTTTAGTGATCCCATTTACCACAACATGGGATTTTAATACCGTGCCTTCGCCGATCTCGACTTGAGAACCGACATAGCAGAACGGACCAATGTGTACACGAGCGCCAATAATGGCACCGTCTTCAACAATGGCGCTGGGATGAATAAAGGCGGTTTGATCAATCACGTTATCAGGCCTCCCGACGACGAGCACACATCATTGACGCTTCACAAGCCACTTCGCCATCAACTTTGGCAACGCCTTTGAAACGCGCAACACCACGACGCTCTTTAATAAATTCAACTTCAAGAATCATCTGATCCCCTGGCTGCACGGGACGTTTGAATCGGGCCTCATCCACAGCCGCGAAGTAGTAGAGTTCACCCGGCTCCAGTTTACCCACGCTTTTAAATGCCAGAATACCGGTGGCTTGGGCCATGGCTTCCAGAATTAACACGCCGGGAAAAATCGGCTTCCCGGGGAAGTGCCCCTGGAAGAAGGGTTCGTTGAAAGAGACGTTTTTCACTGCACGCAGAAATTTCCCTTCTTCAAAATCCAATACGCGGTCCACCAACAAAAAAGGGAAGCGGTGCGGTAATAGTTCTAAAATCTCTTCAATATGCAGAGTATGAGTGTTAGTAGTCAAAATACTCTTCCTGTCCGTAAAACTGATGCCATCAACAACACGGCCTGCGAGATCCCAAAAGGAGGATCATCTGGCAGGCCGCAAATAAGGATTTTTACACCTGCATGGGCAGGTAATCCACGACAACCAACGCGTACAAACCGGTATCCACTCAGCCGCCTGCTACTTTTGTGGCAAGGCTGACACTGGGATCAATCCTGGTTGACTTTACGCTCAACGGCTTTCAACCGTTTACTCATATCATCAATATTCATTACCAGTGCTGCAGTTTTACGCCACGTTTTATTTGGCTGTAACGGAATTCCCGATGAGTATACGCCTGGTTCGGTGATAGGTCTCATGACCATCCCCATTCCGGTAACCGTTACCTTATCGCAAATTTCCATATGACCATTAATCACACTGGCTCCACCAATCATGCAGTAACGGCCAATTTTCAGACTGCCTGCCATGATAACGCCGCCAGCGACTGCTGTATTGTCGCCAATCACAACGTTGTGCGCAATCTGACATTGGTTATCAATGATAACACCGTCACCAATAATGGTGTCATCCAACGCGCCCCGGTCGATAGTGGTGTTGGCGCCAATTTCGACACGATCGCCAATACGTACTGTCCCTAACTGCGGGATTTTGACCCAATTACCACGCTCGTTAGCATAGCCAAAACCATCGGAACCAATCACAGCGCCAGATTGAATCAGACATTGTGCGCCCAATTCGACCCGGTGATACACCGTCACATTGGCCCAAAGACGAGAGCCTGCGCCAATCTTTGCCTGTTTACCAACAAAACAACCGGCACCAATCACCACGCCGTCGCCTAACTGCGCGCCGGACTCGATGACCGCATTCGCACCAATAGCAACGTTATGCCCCAGAACAACATCATCGGCAATGACGGCACTGGAAGCGATATCTTGCGCGGGTTGCGGTGTGGTATCCATCAATTGCGCCATACGCGCATAGGTAAGATACGGGTTTTTTACCACCAGCGCCGCCGCCTTGCAGTATGGCAGGTCAGCTTCTGTCACCACGACGGCAGAGGCCTGCGTCGTGTTCAGTTGCTCACGATAGCGGCTGTCCGAAAGAAACGTGATTTGTCCAGAGCGCGCCGAATGCATAGAAGCAATACCGGTGATGACAATATTGCCATCACCGTGTAATTGCGCATCCAACTGTGCTGCCAAGGCGTCCAGTCGAATTGAAACCATGAGTTATTTAACCTGTTTCAGCACATCAGCCGTAATGTCTTTCGCATTACCCACATAGGCAACAGCGTTAGCGTCAATCACGATATCGTAGCCGTCTTTGCTGGCAACGTTTTTAATGGCATCCTGAATGCGGCTCAGGATCTTGTTACGTTCCTCCATCTGACGACGGCGGTTATCTTGTTCAAACGCCTGTGCCTTGTTGGAGAACTGCTCACGCTGCGCCATCAGATCGTTTTCTGCTTTGCTGCGATCGCTTGCTTTCATGGTAGAACCATCACGCTGCAATTTTTGCATTTTGGTTTGCAGATCGCCTTCCATTTTCTGTAATTCGGAAGCGCGTCCTTTAAACTCGTTTTCCAACTGCTTGGCAACGGTTTCACGCTGCGGCAACTGCTGGAAAATGCTGGCAACGTTAACAACGGCAATCTTGTCGGCCGCTTGAACGCTGGCAGATGCTGCCAAAGCTAAACCTAGGCCTGCGGCACACAACCACTTTTTCACGTTATTACTCCTCAACCTGATCTTTTTTATCACACATTAACTTGCATAGGGCCCTGGGTCAGCGCATGGCGCGCGTTACCAGAGCCCTATACTTCATATATACCCTTCGTACTTCAGGTTGCAGACACGTTGGCTACATCGCTCACCCGAATCACTTACCAAAGTAAACTCATCAGGACTCCCTCGTTTACCGCCTTCCTTCAACCCGAATGCGTTAGGGTATAGATAAGACTCGCTGTCGTTACATTACCAAGTTTTACCAATGTTAAACTGGAACTGTTCCGATTTGTCGCCTGGATAATCTTTTAACGGTTGGGCATAGGAGAACACTAATGGCCCAAGCGGAGACATCCACTGTACCGCTAAACCGGCAGACATACGGATATTGCCAGGTTCGCTGTAATCTGGCACACCCGCAGCCAACGTTTTGTCCGTATTCTTCCAGTTGGTATCCCATACTGTCCCCGCATCCACAAACAGCGAGGTGCGCAGCGAACTGGCATATTTATCACTGGCAAACGGCGTCGGCAGGATCAATTCCGCACTGGCTACCGCCATGGCGTTACCGCCCACTGCATCATCCGAGTTCTCTACCGGACACGCAGAATAACTGCCTGGCAACGGCGTTGCACACCGGTAGTAGGCTGCTTTCGGGCCAATGGTATTCGACTGGAAGCCACGTACTGTACTGGAACCACCGGCATAGAAGTTATCGTAGAACGGTACATCCTTGCTGCCGATACCATCCGCATAACCGGCACGCGCACGGCCCATCAACACCCAGTGGTGGTTTTCGCTCAACGGATAGTAAGTCGCTGAATCAAAGGTCAGCTTGTAGTATTCGTTGTCAGAACCCGGCACCGTAACCTTGGCGTTAAAGCTGGCACGGCTCCCTTCCGTCGGGAAGAAGCCACGGTCCAGACTATTGTAGACCCAGCCAGCATTAAGGAAGAAATCATTCGCGCTAAAATCGGCACTGGAATGGTTACCTGATTCTACAACTGGCGGGTTAACACCAACCGAGTCCAGATAACGCCACATCGCCACCTGCGGTGCCATATCCGATACATCGTTATGCACGTAGTCCAACCCCAGACGCAACGAGTTATTCTCGTTGATCGGGAAACCTAACGTTGTACCTACACCATAGCTGCGATTGGTATAATCAGAAAGTTCAGCATCATAAGCTTTGAAGTCGTTATAGAAAATACGACCGCCGAGACTGACGCCATCTACAGTAAAGTAGGGGTTGGTCATCGACAGTTCGACATACGTCTGGTAGCTGTTTTTGGTGCCGCTGATGCCAACCGAGTTACCGGTACCCAGCCAGTTATCCTGCTGAACACCAGCCTGGAAACTGACGCCGCTTTCCGTACCGAAGCCAATACCGAAGTTCAACGTACCGGTATTACGCTCTTTCACCTTATAGGTGACATCCACCTGATCGGGGGTGCCCGGTACACGCTGGGTTTCAACATCAACGCTTTCAAAATAGCCAAGACGGTTGAGACGCTCTTTACCCTGCTCGACCAGATCGTTGCCCAACCACGCCCCTTCCATCTGTCGCATTTCGCGACGCAATACGGAATCTTTAGAGGTATCGTTGCCTTCGAAACGCACACGACGCACTGAGAAGCGGTTACCTGCATCAACGTTGATATTGAGCTTGACGGTTTTATCTCCGTCACTGATTTCAGGCTGGGTCGCCACACGCGGATAAGCGTAGCCATAACGGCCCAGCAGCTTTTTGATATCCTCTTCCATGCGTGTGACTTTGGCGCCATTGTAAAGCTCACCGGGGTTAACTTTCGTCAGCCCTTCAATCTCAGCTGAGTGACCAGCCAAATTACCGCGCACCGTCACACCAGAAAGCTTGTACTGATCGCCTTCAGTGATGTTGATGGTAATGTAGATGCCTTTTTTGTCGGGCGTCAGGCTCACCTGAGTGGAATCAATATTAAAACGTGCATAGCCGCGATCAAGATAGAAACTGCGCAGCGTCTCCAGATCACCAGAGAGCTTCTGTTTCTGATATTTACGATCGCCAACGACGTTCCACCAGGGCACGTCATCGCGCAGTTGGAATTGAGCGATCAATTCATCTGAGCTGAAGGCTTTATTGCCAACAATGTTGATTTGCTGGATTTGCGCGGACACCCCTTCAGTAAAGACCAGTTTGAGGTCAACACGATTGCGGGGCAACGGTGTCACAACCGCCTTCACGGATGCACTGTATTTACCAACGCTATAGTAAAAATCCTCCAGCCCTTTCTCGATAGAAGAGAGTGTAGTGCGGTCCAACGCTTCGCCAACGCGCACACTGGAAGCTTCCAGGTTTTCTTTTAGCATCTCATCTTTGACGGCTTTGTTACCGGAGAATGTGATGCTGGCGATGGTGGGCCGTTCTTTTACCTGCACAATCAAGGTTTCACCGTCACGCAGAACCCGGACATCCTCGAAGTTTCCGGTCGCGAACAGAGCACGGATGGTATTCCCGATATCGTCATCGCTGACGGTATCGCCAACACGGACAGGCATGCTGAGTAGTGCCGCACCGACAGCAACACGCTGCAAGCCCTCGAAATGAATATCCTTCACCACGAATCCGTCTGCACCGTATACGGTGGCGCTGCTGAACAGCAGCGACGCTATGAGCAACTTTTTCATCGCCATCGTTGTTATGCGTTTTTCCTAACCTACTCCCCCGCCTACAGGCGAGAGAAATCATTAAAAAGTGCGAGCCCCATTAACAGCATCAACACCACGGTGCCGATACGATAACAAAAGTCCTGCACACGCTCAGAAACCGGCCTGCCTTTCAATTTCTCGACCAGCAGAAAGAGCAGGTGTCCACCATCCAAAACCGGTAGCGGGAACAAATTGATAATGCCCAGATTTACACTGATTAATGCCAAAAACATCAGATAATAAATCAGCCCGTAGTCCGCCGACATACCGGCCCCCTGAGCAATCGAGATTGGCCCACTCAGGTTGTTGAGCTTAACATCGCCTGTTATCAGTTTTCCCAGCATACTGACGGTTAGCCGCATCAGTTGCCAGGTTTTATCCGCAGCTTGATAAATTGCACTGAACGGCCCGTATTGTCGCACCGTCCTGTACTCTTCGGGCAGCGGAATGACCTTAGGTACCACCCCTGCGAACCCTTCAACCCTACCGCCAGCCGTTTTACTGTCCGGCGTCAAGATTAGAGAGAGTGTTTCACCATTTCGTTCAATGTCCAGCGCGATATCTACATCAGGGTTATCACGAACCGTACTGGCAAACACAGACCAGCGCGTCAACGGTTGCCCATCGACTTTAACGATCCTGTCCCCGACTTGCAAACCCGCTTTTTGCGCCGCAGATCCCTCCTGAATTTGCGTCAATACCGCATCTATCTGCGGCATGCGCGGCACCATCCCTAATGAAGAAGCGGGATCTTGCTTTTCTGGGTTGAATTGCCAATCACGTAAATCCAGAGTTTTACGCACAACAGCCGAAGAACCGAGCGGTGCAACATCAATCGTCACACTGTTATCGCCGATCTTACCTATCAGCGTTAAACGTGCCGTGTCCCAGTCAGGCGTTTCGATACCGTCAACAGCTTTTAGTTCCATACCTGGCGACATTTGTGCCATAGCAGCAATAGAGTTGGGCACTATTTCACCGACGACTGGCCGTACTCCTGGTACACCAATGATAAACACCAACCAGTAGGCAACAACCGCAAACAGAAAATTAGCTATCGGCCCCGCACTAACAATGGCAGCACGTTGCCAGACAGTTTTGCGGTTGAAAGAGAGATGATGCTGTTCCGGCGAGACGGTATCCACTCGCTCGTCAAGCATTTTGACATACCCACCCAGTGGGATTAGGGCAATAACAAACTCTGTGCCCAGCCGGTCACGCCAACGCCATAGTGCTTTGCCAAAGCCAACAGAAAAACGCTCAACCTTAACCCCACAGCGACGAGCGACCCAGAAGTGACCAAATTCATGCACGGTGATTAATACACCCAGTGCAACAACAAATGCAGCCAAACTCCAAAGGACATTCATCATCAGTCAGGTCATCCTAAACCGTTTTAAATACTAAAAATATCAGACAGGCAAACACCGGGATCGCCGCAGTCAGACTATCAATGCGATCTAGCACGCCACCATGTCCAGGAATGAGATGGCTGCTGTCTTTAATACCCGCTTCCCGTTTGAACATGCTTTCAGTCAAATCGCCCAGCACCGATGCCAGCGCAGCAATCACAGAACAGATGACCAGCGTATAAGGTGCAACCCCTAAAGGCGCATAGGCGCTAAACAGCAGAGAGATGAGCGCCGAGGTCGCTAATCCTCCAATAAACCCCTCCCAAGTTTTACCCGGAGACACTTTAGGAGCCAGTTTGTGCTTACCAAACAATTTGCCGAACATGTACGCACCGCTGTCAGCGCCCCAAACCAACAACATCACGTACAGCAACCACCAAGCACCGAAGAAGGGATCGCTATCATAATGGTGCTGCCGCAAAGCAACCATACCCCAGAAGAAAGGAACGATGGTCAGCACACCAAACAACAAACGCAACGCTTTAGAACCACGCCACAGACCTGCCGAGCCTGGATAGGAGAGCACGAGCAATAACGCGGCACACCACCACACCAATGACACCCACAACGAAATGCGGATAGGCAGTAAGTACACCGAATAGTGATAGTTAGGCAAAGACAGCGCCATCAAAGCCAATAACGCGCCACAAATAAAGGCAAGAGACAGGCGCTGAGCAGAAGAACCTAACCCAGCGAATTGTCCCCACTCCCATGCAGCCAGCATGCAAACGCCGAGCGTCACAAGGGCAAAGCCCCCCGGTGGCAGCATAAATAACGCCGCAATCACCAGCGGAATCAAAATCAAGGCAGTAATCAATCGATACTTCAGCACACCTTCCCCCTATGATGCTTCAGCATCGGAAGGTGCGGTTCCCCCGAAGCGCCGTTCGCGTTGAGCAAATGCATTCATCGCACCTTCAAAATCGTGTTCATCGAAATCAGGCCAAAGCACATCGGTAAAGTAAAGCTCAGCGTAGGCAATCTGCCATAACAAAAAATTACTGATGCGGTGTTCTCCCCCCGTCCTGATGACCAAATCAACCGGTGTCTGATCGCTCAAGCAAAGGGTATGGGACAATGAATCTTCGTCGATAGTACCTGGGCGGAGCGTGCCTTCTTGCACCTGCTCAGCGAGTTGTCTGATGCCCTGAATAATATCCCAACGTCCGCCATAATTCGCGGCAATATTCAGTATTAATCCTGGATTATTTTTTGTCAGTTCTTCGGAACGGTAGATTCGTTCTTGTAAACGCGGGCTGAAACGACTGATATCACCAATGATACGCAACCGAACACCATGTTTGTGCAAACTTTTGACTTCACTATCCAGCGCACGAACAAACAGCTCCATCAGCGCTTTCACTTCTTGCGCTGGTCGGTTCCAGTTTTCACTGCTAAAAGCGTACAGCGTCAAAGCATCCAGCCGATGGCTTACCGCAAAGCTCACCGCCCGCCGTACCGCTTTAACGCCAGCCTGATGTCCGAAAACGCGCAACTTACCGCGATTTTTCGCCCAACGGCCATTACCATCCATGATGATTGCGACATGCCGGGGCCCGATTTCGGGTGGCGTAATGGGTGTTTGTTGATTATCCGACGGCATAACGCGAACTTAATTTCCTCAAGTAAGAAAACAATCCATCCCTAACATCAGACCCGTTAGCACAAAAAAGCCGTGAACGAGCACGGCTTTACGTCCCTTGCCAGTATCCTCGCACTGACTTTCGACGCGAATGGCGCAGACTATATCACCTTGATCCCACATGAACAAATTGTGCTGTAGCATTCGAGCTCAGGAAGCACCCTTTGTCAGTGGTAATAGGCTAACGCTTGCATGCCCTTCTCACGAGCCCAACGATCAATAGCCAACACATCCTCAACTGACTCCGGCTCAGGGCAGGAAAGCTGAGCCATCACACGTTGATTCAATGAAGCAATATCGGTGAAACGAATTTTGCCGCGCAAAAAAGCATCAACGGCAATTTCATTGGCACCATTCAGCGCCGTCGTTGCCGACTGTCCCTGATTACACGCATCAATCGCCAGCTGCAAACAGGGATAACGCGTCATATCCGGCTCGCTGAACGTCAGCATGCCAAGGCGCATAAAATCCAACGGTTCTACATTAGAGATAACCCTTTGCGGATAGGCCATCGCATGAGCAATCGGCGTGCGCATATCTGGCGTTCCAAGCTGCGCCAGTACACTGCCATCGCGATAACGCACCATAGAATGAATAACGGACTGCGGATGGATAATCACTTCCATCTGTCGTGCTGACGCGTTAAACAACCAGCGCGCCTCAATATACTCGAGTCCTTTGTTCATCATGGTGGCTGAATCCACAGAAATCTTCCGTCCCATGGACCAGTTTGGATGGGCACACGCCTGATCTGGCGTCATCGCCGCCAGTGCCGAGAGCGGCGTTTCACGAAAAGGCCCGCCTGAACCGGTCAGGACAATACGCTCTACACCATGATCCGCCAATGAAGCGTAACCTAATTGACGTTGAATGTGCTCAGGTAAACTCTGAAAAATTGCGTTGTGCTCACTGTCTATTGGCAACAGTTGCGCGCCGTATTGTGCAACAGCGTTCATAAACAATCGGCCACAGGTTACCAGAGACTCTTTGTTAGCCAACAACACCTGCTTACCGGCCTTAATGGCCGCTAATGTCGGCAGCAGTCCCGCCGCACCCACAATCGCAGCCATCACCTGGTCAACGCCATCTAGCGCCGCCAACTCACACGCAGCCTGCTCTCCTGCCAGCACCTCAGTGCGGCATCCTGCGGCCATTAACCGTTCGCGTAATAATGTTGCTGCGGTGGGATCAGACATGGAAGCGTAGGCAGGCTGAAATTGCAGGCATTGTGCCAGCATCACATCAACGTTACGCCCAGCCGCCAGAGCGGTGATGGCAAATTTATCCGGATTGGCCTTAACCACAGCCAGCGTGCTAACACCAATAGATCCGGTTGAGCCGAGGATCGTCAGTTGCTTCATGAAATTGCTCTAAAAAATAAAGCGCCGCCAAGAGTGATTCTGGCTGGCGCTTTTATACCCGTCATACTTCACGTTGCAGATGCGTTGGCTGCGCTCACTCACCCGAATCACTTACCTGAGTAAGCTCATCGGGATTCACTCACTTGCCGCATTACGAGACTCATCAATGAGTCTCGCCCTAAAGGGCCAGCGCAAGCGCTGTTCAAAACGTTAACGTTTTGTCCTGCAACGCGAATTATTTAGGGTATACATTGGAAGCCGATTAAAACTCCATCAGCTCATTTTCTTTTTCTGCCAGTGCGACATCAACTTTTTTGATATAGGCATCAGTCAGTTTTTGCACTTCATCCTGTGCACGGCGTTCTTCGTCCTCGCTGATCGCTTTATCTTTCAACAGCGCTTTCAGCTTGTCATTCGCATCACGGCGCACGTTACGCACGGATATACGACCTTGTTCTGCTTCACCACGCACTACCTTAGTCAAGTCTTTGCGGCGCTCTTCGGTCAATGGCGGCAGTGGAACACGGATTACCGCGCCA
The DNA here is from genome assembly GCA_015548865.1 of Serratia marcescens. Lineage (GTDB taxonomy): Bacteria > Pseudomonadota > Gammaproteobacteria > Enterobacterales > Enterobacteriaceae > Symbiopectobacterium > Symbiopectobacterium marcescens_A. Next base: position 84,224 of record JADMXW010000021.1, read on the forward strand.
GCAGAGGACGGGTTCAACCCGAGATCGGATGCCATGATCGCTTTTTCAACAGCCGGACCCAAGGTGCGGTCAAATACCGTGATCGCCAAAGTGCGAGTGTCTTCAACCACAATGTTCGCCACTTGACGCAGCGGTGTGGCAGAACCGTAATATTCTACCTGGATTCCGTCCAGCAGGCTCGGTGAAGCGCGGCCAGTACGTACTCTACTAATTTGGTGCTTAAACGCTTCTACACATTTTTCCATGCGTGTATCAGCATCTTTTCTGATGTCATTAATCACGTTGCGGACCCTTGAATACTGGTTGCCAGACAGATTTTCCCCTGCGTTTTCCCATGACAAATAGGCACATGAAAAAAGCAGACAGGGATGCATGCAGCAAACCCGATAAATCATTGATGCTTGCGCCGATAAACCGACGCAGCACGTTATCTATTTGTATCACTCAGATCAGGCGATACCACCAAGATCAGGATAGTACCTTATTTTTCGGTATACCCGTTATTACTTAGTGATCAAGGTACCCTCTTTTTCACCCATGACCACACGGCGCAATGCGCCGGGTTTATTCATGTTGAATACGCGGATCGGCAAATTGTGATCGCGAGCCAGGGTAAAGGCAGCCAAATCCATCACTTTCAATTCACGTTCGAGAACGTCCTGGTAGGTTAACGTCTCATGGAGCGTCGCGTTGGGATCTTTGACCGGATCGGCAGAAAAAACACCATCTACTTTGGTGGCTTTCAGCACCACATCAGCTTCAATCTCAATGCCACGCAGACAAGCAGCGGAATCCGTAGTGAAGAACGGGTTACCGGTACCTGCAGAGAAAATAACCACACGGTTATTGCGCAACAGGCTGATCGCTTCGGCCCAGCTGTAGTTGTCGCACACGCCGTTGAGCGGAATCGCTGACATCAGGCGCGCGTTCACATAGGCTCGGTGCAGCGCATCGCGCATCGCCAAGCCATTCATAACGGTGGCCAACATCCCCATGTGATCGCCCACTACGCGATTCATTCCGGCCTGTGCCAGACCGGCACCGCGGAACAGGTTGCCACCACCGATAACGACGCCGACCTGAATGCCCAGCTCAACAAGTTCTTTAATTTCCTGAGCCATGCGATCCAGAATGCTCGCATCAATACCAAAACCTTCGGCTCCTTGTAATGCTTCGCCACTCAGCTTAAGCAGGATACGTTGATATACGGGTTTTGCGTTGGTTGCCATGGTGTTGTTGTCCTAACGGGCTATCGTCGTAATGGGAATGTGATTACTATCACGCCTTAATATCTCAGACTGCGTGCGTCATCAAACCGACGCATAAATGCGCAGCAGCAATAAAACGTGTTGAAAATTTTGGCTGGGTATACCCTACATCATTCGAATGACTGTCAGACAGTAAGCGAAGTTTACTCAGAGATGCGCTCCGAGTGAACGCAGCTTATGCCGCTGCACATGAAGTATGACGGGTACAAAAAGGAACCGCCAATTGGCGGCTCCTTTTTTACATCTTAAGACTGCTTGCTCATCGCGGCGACTTCAGCAGCGAAGTCAACTTCGGCTTTCTCAATGCCTTCACCCACTTCGAAACGGATGAAGCTGATGACGTCAGCTTTGTGCTCTTTCAGCAGATCGCCAACAGTTTTGTTAGGATCCATCACGAAGTGCTGACCGGTCAGAGAGATTTCACCGGTGAATTTACGCATACGGCCTTCGACCATTTTTTCTGCGATTTCACGCGGTTTGCCAGACTGCATGGCGATGTCTAACTGAATCTGGTGCTCACGAGCAACCACATCAGCCGGAACGTCTTCAGCTTTAACATATTCAGGTTTGCTGGCAGCAATGTGCATGGCAATGTGCTTGATCAGCTCTTCGTCAGCGCCTTTGGCAGCGACTAATACGCCGATACGCGCACCGTGCAGGTAAGCACCCAGCGCGTCGCCTTCCTGAATGGAGATGCGACGAATATTGATGTTTTCACCAATTTTCGCAACCAGCGCAGTACGCTGCTCTTCGAATTTCGCTTTCAAGACTTCAACGTCAGCGATACGTTCGTTCAACGCAGCCGTTGCAACTTCTTCGCCGAAAGCTTTGAAACCAGCATCTTTAGCAACGAAGTCAGTTTCGCAGTTCAGTTCAACGATGACACCGTATTTGCCGTCAGCCGCGATCTTGGTCAGAATTACACCTTCAGCAGCAACACGGCCTGCTTTTTTCGCAGCTTTCGCCTGGCCAGACTTACGCATGTTATCGATAGCAAGTTCGATATCACCGTTAGCTTCAACCAGCGCTTTCTTGCATTCCATCATGCCAGCGCCAGTACGCTCGCGCAGTTCTTTTACCAGGGCAGCGGTAATTTCAGCCATTATCTTTTCCTCGGTTATCTCGTGGGAGATAAGTAAAAGGGGGCCATAAAGGCCCCCTAACCAACATATGTCAATACCTGGTTAATAAGGGCTCGACGGAGCCTGCCTTATTATTCAGCTTCTACCAAGCCTTCTTCCGCTTGTTCAGCCAGATCTTGAGAACGGCCTTCACGGACAGCGGTAGCAACAGCGCTCAGGTACAGGGTTACTGCACGGATGGCGTCATCGTTGCCAGGGATAATGAAGTCAACGCCATCCGGATCGGAGTTGGTATCAACCACAGCAAATACCGGAATACCCAGGTTGTTTGCTTCTTTGATGGCGATGTGTTCGTGGTCAGCGTCAACCACAAACAAAGCATCTGGCAGGCCGCCCATATCTTTGATACCGCCCAGGCTGTTTTCCAGCTTGTCCAGTTCACGAGTACGCATCAGGGCTTCTTTCTTGGTCAGCTTGTCGAAGGTACCGTCTTGAGATTGGGTTTCCAGATCTTTCAAACGCTTGATGGACTGACGAACGGTTTTCCAGTTAGTCAGCATACCGCCCAACCAGCGATGGTTCACGAAGAACTGGTCGCAGTTGTTTGCAGCGTCTTTTACCGCTTCGCTTGCAGCGCGTTTCGTACCAACAAACAGGATTTTGCCTTTGCGAGAAGAGATTTTGCTCAGCTCAGCCAGCGCATCGTTGAACATCGGAACGGTTTTTTCAAGGTTGATGATGTGAACTTTGTTACGCGCACCGAAAATGAAAGGTTTCATTTTCGGGTTCCAGTAACGGGTCTGGTGACCGAAGTGTACGCCAGCCTTGAGCATATCGCGCATGGAAACAGTTGCCATGATTACCTCTATAAATTGAGTATGGGGTTAAGCCTCCACATGTCCCATTACACCGACCCTTCGGTTATACCATAAACGCAGTAACCTTCGAGCACCCCGGCGAACGTGTCGACATGTGTGTGTTATTTACACATATGAGTTTAGTGAATTCCGCTAAACCTGTTAGCCAGGGCCAGTCAGATCACCGGCGCGCTTTATACCATAAAGTCCCTACAGAAACCAACATTTGTTGCACCCTTTGCCCGATTTTCTCCTGACTTACCGCCACTGAGCCTAAATGGGGATTTGGCACCACCCGTCAGGGCTGATAACATAAGTGGTTAGTGAGTAACCTTAAATTCGTCGACTGCTTCGACACCTGCGGACAATTTTGCATGGCTATATCAATAAAAACCCCTGAAGACATCGAGAAAATGCGCGTCGCTGGCCGTCTGGCTGCGGAAGTGCTGGAAATCATCGAACCCTATGTGGTTCCCGGCGTCAGCACCGCCGAACTGGATCGTATCTGTCATGACCATATCACCAACAAACAGCAGGCCGTTTCCGCCTGCCTCGGTTACCACGGTTTCCCAAAATCCGTATGTATCTCTATCAATGAAGTGGTGTGCCACGGTATTCCCAGCGAAGAGCGCCTGCTAAAAGATGGCGATATCGTCAACATAGATGTCACCGTCATCAAAGATGGTTTTCACGGCGATACTTCCAAGATGTTTATCGCAGGAAAGCCCACCATTTTGGGTGAGCGCCTGTGCCGCATCACACAAGAGAGCCTCTATCTGGCGTTGAGAATGGTCAAGCCAGGCATCCGCCTGCGTGCGCTGGGTAAAGCCATACAAACGTTCGCGGAAAGCAATGACTTCTCCGTAGTGCGTGAATATTGCGGCCACGGTATTGGTCGTGGCTTCCACGAAGAACCTCAGGTACTGCATTACGATGCCGATGACGGCGGTGTCGTCCTGCAACCGGGCATGGCATTCACCATTGAGCCAATGCTTAACGCTGGTGATTACCGCATCCGCACAATGAAAGATGGCTGGACGGTAAAAACCAAAGATCGCAGCTTGTCGGCGCAATACGAGCATACTATTGTGGTAACCGAAAACGGTTGCGAAATTATGACGCTGAGGAAAGACGATACTATCCCCAACATCATTTCGCACCCGGCATAATGGCGCGCCAGCCCCAACAGGTACCTCCCGGCGGCGGCCAGAGATACCGTTAACAGGGCTGGCGTCATTTTTATGGCGTTCGCCAGGCAACGCTTTAAGGGCTGTGAATTTATGAACGACAACAACGCTTTTCACTCCGCCGACGTGGTCACCGCTGATATACAGCCCCCCGCCTCTCCCCTGACCTACAGTGATAGCGATTTGGTCTGCTCAACGTTAAAGCAGTCTATGGAACGTTTCCAAACGTGGCTAAGCACTGAATTTCGTGCTGGGGTTGCTGCCGAAACGCTGATTACCGCCAGAACTTTTTTTATCGATCATCTGCTACAACGCTTGTGGCAGTTTTATGGTTTTGAATCTGCCGCACAAACAGCATTGGTCGCCGTTGGTGGATACGGGCGCGGAGAATTGCATCCGCTGTCAGATATTGACGTATTGGTGCTTAGCGGGCAGCCGCTGAGTGCTCATCAATCGCAGCAAGTGGGGGCGTTTATCACCCTGCTGTGGGATCTCAAACTGGAAGTCGGCCATAGCGTCCGTACACTGGATGAGTGCCTGCAAGAAGGCAAAGCCGACATCTCCGTTGCGACCAACCTTATTGAATCGCGCTTGATCTGTGGTGATGTAGCGCTGTTTCTCTCTTTGCAAAAACAGATTTTTAGCGAAGACTTCTGGCCTTCTGCCGCATTTTTTCCTGCAAAAATCGCCGAGCAGCAAGAGCGACATAAGCGCTACCACAGCACCAGCTACAATCTGGAGCCCGACATCAAAAGCAGTCCCGGCGGGCTGCGCGATATCCATACCCTGCTTTGGGTCGCCCGTCGTCATTTTGGCGCAACCTCACTTAACGAAATGGTGGGGTTTGGATTTCTGACTGAAGCAGAACGCACCGAACTGAATGAATGTCAGAGTTTTCTGTGGCGCATTCGTTTTGCCCTGCACCTGATCCTGACGCGCTATGACAACCGCCTGCTGTTTGACCGGCAGCTCAACGTGGCACAGTTGCTGAATTATGGTGGAGAAGGTAACGCCCCCGTTGAGCACATGATGAAAGATTTCTATCGCGCGACGCGCCGCGTCAGCGAGCTTAATCATATGCTGCTGCAACTGTTCGATGAGGCCATCCTGGCGCTGGATGCCAGTGAAAAACCACGTGCGATTGATGAAGAATTTCAACTGCGTGGCAGCCTGATCGACCTGCGTGATGAAACGCTGTTCATGCAAAAACCAGAAGCCATTATGCGCATGTTTAGCACGATGGTACGCAACGATGAGATTACCGGCATCTACTCCACCACGCTGCGCCAATTGCGTCATGCGCGTCGCCATCTGGCACAACCGCTGTGTACCATTCCTGAAGCCCGGCACCTCTTTATGGCTATTTTGCGCCATCCGCATGCGGTAAACCGCGCGCTGCTTCCCATGCATCGACATAGCGTGCTAGAGGCTTATACGCCCCTGTGGAGCAATATCGTTGGGCAGATGCAGTTCGATCTGTTTCATGCCTATACCGTAGATGAGCACACGCTGCGCGTGCTGCTCAAACTGGAAAGCTTTGCTGACGAAGAGACGCGCGCACAGCATCCACTGTGCGTTGAACTGTATCCTCGCCTACCGCAGCCGGAGTTGCTGCTGCTTGCAGCGCTGTTTCATGACATTGCCAAAGGGCGCGGCGGCGATCACTCGGAATTGGGAGCGCAGGATGTGCTCGATTTTGCCGCCTTGCACCAGCTTAATTCTCGTGAAGCTCAACTGGTTTCCTGGTTGGTGCGCTGCCATCTATTGATGTCTGTCACCGCACAGCGTCGCGATATTCAAGATCCAGCGGTGATTCAGCAATTCGCCACTGAAGTGAAAAGTGAAACGCGCCTGCGCTATCTGGTCAGCCTCACAGTTGCTGATATCTGCGCCACCAACGAAACCTTGTGGAACAGTTGGAAACAGAGCCTGTTGCGTGAGCTCTATTTTGCCACAGAGAAACAACTGCGACGCGGAATGCAAAACACACCGGATGTGCGCGACAGAGTGCGTCATCACCGCCTTCAGGCATTGGCGTTGTTGCGCATGGACAATATCGATGAAGAAGCACTGCACCCAATCTGGAGCCGCTGCCGCGCGGATTACTTTCTGCGCCACACCCCGAATCAACTAGCCTGGCATGCTCGCCATCTGGTTAAACACGATTTACATCAGCCGCTGGTGCTTATCAGTCATCAGGCAAGCCGTGGCGGAACAGAAATTTTCATCTGGAGTCCAGACCGGCCTTACTTGTTTGCCGCCGTGGCGGGCGAACTCGATCGCCGCAATCTGAGCGTGCATGACGCACAAATCTTCACCAGCCGCGATGGCATGGCGATGGACACCTTTATCGTATTGGAACCTGATGGCAGCCCCGTTGCCCCAGATCGCCACGAATTTATTCGTCAGGCGCTGGCTCAGGCGTTAACGCAGCGAGATTACCAACATCCGCGCCCGCGCCGTGCTTCATCCAAGTTGCGCCATTTCAGCGTGCCCACGGAAGTCACCTTCCTGCCGACACACAATGACAGACGCAGCTATATGGAGCTGAGCGCGCTCGATCAACCGGGTCTACTGGCGCGCTTAGGTAAAGTCTTCGCCGATCTCAATGTCTCGTTGCATGGCGCACGAATTTCCACAATTGGCGAGCGGGTTGAAGACCTTTTTATCCTTGCAGACAAAGACAGACGCGCATTATCTCCGGAATTACGTCTTATCTTGCAACAACGGTTGACAGAAGCCCTCGACCCAAACGATAAAGTAACCCTGAATTAATCATTGACTGACAGCACAGAAAGAGAAACAGGATGCATCAATTACAAAACGTTATCGAAACCGCCTTTGAACGCCGTGCGGATATCACGCCAACCTCCGTGGACAGCGTAACCCGTGAAGCCGTTAATCAGGTAATTGGCTTATTGGACAGCGGCGCACTGCGCGTGGCGGAAAAAATCAATGGCGAGTGGGTGACGCACCAATGGTTGAAAAAAGCGGTGCTGCTCTCTTTCCGTATTAATGACAACCAACTGATGGAAGGCACGGAAACCCGCTACTACGACAAAGTGCCGATGAAATTTGCCGGTTATGATGAAGCACGCTTCAAGCAGGAGGGTTTCCGCGTTGTGCCACCCGCCAGCGTTCGTCAGGGAGCGTTCATTGCCCGCAACACGGTGTTGATGCCATCTTATGTCAACATCGGCGCTTATGTAGATGAAGGCACCATGGTTGATACCTGGGCAACTGTCGGCTCTTGCGCACAAATCGGGAAAAACGTTCACCTCTCCGGCGGTGTCGGCATCGGTGGCGTATTGGAACCGTTGCAAGCCAACCCGACCATCATCGAAGACAACTGCTTTATCGGTGCACGCTCTGAAGTGGTAGAAGGCGTGATCGTGGAAGAGGGTTCCGTCATCTCCATGGGCGTGTTTATCGGCCAAAGCACCAAAATCTACGATCGCGAAACCGGTGAAGTACATTACGGTCGCGTACCGGCAGGCTCTGTTGTCGTTTCCGGCAACCTGCCGTCGAAAGATGGCAGCTACAGCTTGTACTGTGCCGTGATCGTGAAAAAAGTGGACGCGAAAACCCGCGGTAAAGTGGGTATTAATGAGTTACTTCGCTCCATTGACTAAACTGAACAAGGCGGGTCTTTTTACCCGCTTTTTCTTTACAACTCCCCAAAAGGTGGCGCCATGTATGACAATCTAAAAAGCCTGGGTATTTCCCATCCCGATGAAATTGATCGCTATAGCCTGCGCCAAGAGGCCAGTAACGACATCCTGAAAATCTATTTTCGTAAGGATAAAGGGGAGTTTTTCGCCAAAAGCGTAAAATTTAAATATCCGCGCCAGCGTAAAACCATCGTTGCAGATAACAGCGGGCAAGGCTTTAAAGAGATCAACGAAATTAGCCCTAATCTGCGCTATGTGATCGACGAACTCGATCAGATTTGTCAACGCGACCAGGTGGAAGTCGATCTGAAACGCAAAATCCTCGATGACCTGCGTCATTTGGAAAGCGTTGTAGCGAATAAAATCAATGAAATTGAAGCGGATCTAGAAAAGCTGACCAAAGGGCGTTAATGCGTTGAGCAGTTGAATCCACACTAAAACGGAGCATATTGCTCCGCTTCAGACTGCTAACAAAGCCACTTTATCCCGTCGTCCCCGTCGAAAGTCGGGGATCTCTGCCAGAGGCAACGCACTTAACCGGCTTCCACCAACCCCGCCCATTGCTCTACCCATGGGCAAGAAAGCACTTCCGGTTCAGGGTGTTCTGTCGCATCAATCTGTAGTACATCCCCCACCCTCACGGCCCCCATCTCCTGCAGCAACGCGTCAAATTGCTGGCCCGCCCCGCAAAAATGAGGGTAGCTGCTGTCGCCCAGCGCAATTACGCCATAACGCAGTGCTGGCTGATGGCCGCCCTTTTCACGTAATGCAGCAAATAAAGGTGCGATGGAATCCGGCAAATCCCCTTGCCCGGTGGTTGATGTCACCACCAAAACATACTGCTCGCGGTACTCCAACCAGGATGACAGATCGGCATCTTCAAACACGTTGACCTGATGGCCACGCTCGCTCAGTAGGTTCTCCGCTTCTTCTGCAACCAGCAATGCATTTCCATAAACCGTGCCAACAAAAATACCAATTTGCGCCATGATGATGACTCCACGTGTAATGTATCGCTGCATGTCCGATAACGCCGCACCTACGCAATTCAGACAGTACTGGAAAGGCCGTTATCCTGCCCCGAGTCCGGCGGAAACTCAACCCTTTCAACATCAGGGAGACTTCCTCGCCAGCCAAATTGTGTCATCACGCGCATCCAGTCGCTATCCAAACCAGCACGTAACACCAGGGGCTCTCCCGTTACAGGATGGCACAATGCCAACTGGCTGGCATGCAACATGAGCCTACCACAGCCAAAATGTGCTTCCATTGCTCGATTCTGGCGCAAATCACCGTGTTTTGAATCGCCTAAAATCGGGTGCCGCAAATGCGCCATATGACGGCGCAACTGATGTTTGCGCCCTGTCTGCGGCATCAACTCCACCAAGCTGTATCGGGCCGTAGGATAACGCCCTACCGCCACCGGTTGCTCCACTTGAGCCAGAGAGCGGTAATGGGTAATAGCTGACTTCGGGGCTTTATCACGCTGTGCCAGTTTGTCAGCCACTTTATCCAGCTCTTCGGTCAGCGCATAGTCGATGGTATCACTGCCTGAGAGGTAGCCACGAACGGCTGCATGGTAGGTTTTCTGAATCTGATGCAGCTCAAACTGTTGCGACAGTTGGTGTGCAATGTCGCTGGAAAGCCCCAATAGCAGAACGCCCGAGGTTGGCCTATCCAAACGATGGACAGTGAAAACATGTTGGCCAATCTGATCGCGTAATGTCTGCATGATCACCACTTTTTCACGGCGATCCAGCCAACTGCGATGAACTAACCACCCTGCCGGTTTATTTATGGCGATCAAATGCTCATCCTGATACAGAATTTCAAGCATCCAAATCTCCCTGCACATCGGCAGGTACAAACAGCGCATCCAACACACGCAGTTTCGACAGCAGCGGCGCAATATCGCTAATGTCACCCGTCAAAGCTTCTTCAAAATAGGGCGTAATCACAAGCGCCTGGGGTAAAGAGACACCGCCATCGAGCATCGCGTGCAAACGGGGCAGCAGCACCCATTGCAACCACTGCTCAGCACTCATGGTGTCAAGACAGAAAGGCTCTGTGCTGGTAAACGCACTGGCTTGCGGCGGGGCGGATTGCCAAAACACACTTTCCCGTAACGTGCGTTCAATTTCCCATAAGGCGTGTCGAATCTGGTCTTGGTGCGTCATGCTTTCCTCTCACCTGGCTGCGTGGACGGCAAAGCATATCATTGAAGCAAGAGGAGCCCAACAGGCACGGGGCTGCAATGGAAACAGGACAGAAAACAGCGCCTGAAGAATGTTCCAAAAACGGGGCAGACACAAAAAAGTTGGGGGCACTGATATTCAGTGCCCCCGGTTCGTTTTATAGCTTTCCCGCTACACCACTGCTTCCCTGCTCATCCATGAAAACTTTTCCTTAGTGGTTATCCTAACCGGCTCTCCGTGCAAGCGTCCAACTTTCGTCCTGACCGTTCTCCCTGCATCCTCCGTGAAGATATCCCTTTAGGCTCCTGCCCCACCGCCACTCCGTAACGGCTCTCAATCTCCTTCCTGGAGGTGTCCTTGGTTTCATCCTGAATCCGTTATCCTTCTTCACCACATTTAGCGATAAAGTGATACATCCTGTAACCGGTTACTAAGATGTATTAAATGGCGACGAACAGCAAGACCCTGCTCAGATTTTTTCTTATATTTACGCTGAAACCATTAATGCAAAGAAAAATATAATTTATTAATTATAAAGAAAAAAAGAACGAACTCTGTACATTCAGTGAGAAAAACACAGAGATATCTCACAACAAATGTAAGATATCTCTTACACGCATATCCGCCAGATAGCGCGGGAAAAAATCATTTTACTCTCGGTTGCAACTGTTGCAGGAACACAAATAGAGAGGGTGCCAGAACGCGATGTTCACGCGTCCCGAAGGTTTCAAGCCAGACTTCACCGCTCACATTGGATAACGAAATGAGCGCCATTTCTGACGCTGTCGTAGCCAAAAACAGCGTTGGTGGCAACTTAAGCCGCTTTTGCGTTAATAAATGCCCGATCAGGTTTTCCTGCATACGAACAAAATCATCTTCGCTCCACGATTGCAGCAGCAGGCAGTCGATATCGTCAAAACGTGCCTCCATATCCCCGGCATATTGCGTGGTAAAAAAAGCAGTTGCATCGGGATGAAGCGCAATATCCAGCGCACGCGACACGCCTTCAAGCGTACTCGTCTCAGTCACAGGTTGTGGTGCCCAAAACACACGCACGCCGTCATTTTTCACCGCACAGGGTGAGGCAATGCCATACAGCGCTTCACTGGCAGGCAAATGGTCATAGGCTTGCTGCCAGGCTGCCATGTAGCGTTGCGTAAACGCCAGAAGCGCTTGCTGTACATCGTCATCCATACATTTTCTCTTCACTGGGCGAGTCGGTTACACTACTGAATATCGTTTTTACTTCGTAAAGGCACGTTATGTCCACTTTTGATAAACAGGATGCACTCAGTGCGTTACCGCTGGGAAAACCCACAGCTTACCACGACAGCTATGATGCAAGTTTATTACAAGCAGTCCCGCGTAGTTTAAACCGCGATCCATTGGGCATTGATGCAGATAACCTGCCATTTCACGGTGAAGATATCTGGACATTATATGAGCTTTCTTGGCTTGCCCCTAATGGGGTGCCACAGGTTGCTATAGGCGAAATGCATTTGCAGGCCGATAGTCCTAACCTTATTGAATCCAAAAGCTTCAAACTCTATCTGAACAGTTTCAATCAGACAGTATTTGAAAACTGGCAACGGGTACAAGAGACGTTAACACGCGATCTGGCTGCTTGTGCGCAGGGTAATGTGAGCATCGCGCTTTTCTCGCTGGATACCTTCAAAGGGCAAACCCTGGGCCAGTTTCAAGGGGAATGCATTGACGGACTGGATATCCACATCGCAGACTATTCTTTTAATGCTGACTATCTCGCCACGGCTTGCCATGAGCTAAGCCCCATTGTTGAAGAAACACTGGTGAGCCATCTGCTTAAATCTAACTGTCTTATTACGCACCAACCAGATTGGGGCTCTGTACAAATTCACTATCGAGGCAAGCGCATCGACAGAGAAGCGCTATTGCGCTACATCGTTTCCTTTCGCCACCACAATGAGTTCCATGAGCAGTGTGTGGAGCGCATTTTCAACGACCTGATGCGCTTTTGCCAGCCAGAAGCACTGACGGTCTACGCGCGCTATACACGCCGGGGTGGATTGGACATCAATCCGTGGCGCAGCAACACCGACTTTATCGCAAATACAGGTCGATTGCCTCGGCAATAGTGCGGGATGCGATACAATCTCGCCATCCAGCAGCGTCATTATTGGAAAAACTGATGCTATCAGGTTAAGGTGGAGTAACACCTAAAATCAGTGTCATGCATCTTGCCACCATGACAGCGACAAGGGGCAGCCTGGAAGTTTTGTTGTCATACACTGCGTTCTCAAGGAGTAAAATTGATTACACATATCAGCCCGTTAGGGTCTATGGATTTGTTATCGCAGTTGGAAGTGGACATGTTGAAAAGCACGGCCAGCAGCGATCTTTACCGTTTATTCCGAAACTGTTCGCTTGCCGTGCTGAATTCCGGCAGCCAAACTGATAACAGTAAAGAGCTGTTATCTCGCTACGAAGATTTTGATATCAATGTGTTACGCCGTGAGCGCGGCGTGAAACTGGAATTGGTTAACCCACCGGAAGAAGCCTTTGTCGATGGCGACATTATCCGTTCGCTACAGGCTAACCTGTTCGCCGTATTGCGTGACATTTTGTTTGTTAACGGGCAAATCACCTCAGCAGGTCGCTACCAGAACCTGAATCTGGAAAACAGCGCCCATATTACCAATCTGGTGTTTTCCATCCTGCGCAATGCGCGCGCGCTGCACGTTGGTGAAGAACCCAACATGGTTGTCTGCTGGGGTGGCCACTCCATCAATGAAACCGAATATCTCTATGGCCGAAAAGTGGGCAGCCAGTTGGGGTTACGCGAGCTAAACATCTGTACCGGTTGTGGTCCCGGCGCAATGGAAGCCCCCATGAAGGGAGCCGCCGTCGGCCACGCGCAGCAGCGCTATAAAGACGGCCGTTTTATTGGCATGACAGAACCCTCAATCATCGCCGCCGAGCCGCCGAACCCGCTGGTCAATGAACTTATCATCATGCCAGATATCGAAAAACGTCTCGAAGCCTTCGTCCGTATTGGGCACGGTATCATTATTTTTCCCGGCGGTGTGGGTACGGCTGAAGAGTTTCTCTACCTCTTGAGCATCATGATGAATCCGGAAAACAGCGAGCAGGTTCTGCCGATCATCCTGACTGGGCCGGAGGAGAGCGCCGATTATTTCCATGTTCTTGATGAATTTATCATCATGACCCTGGGCCGTCAGGCCCGCCGTTACTACTCCATTATCATCAATGATGCGGCAGAAGTAGCGCGTCAGATGAAAAAAGCGATGCCGCAGGTGAAAGAACATCGTCGCCATACTGGTGATGCTTATAGTTTCAATTGGTCATTACGCATCGCACCCGATCTGCAATTGCCGTTTGAGCCCACTCACGAGAATATGGCAAACCTCAATTTGCATCCCAATCAGGAACCTGAAGCCCTGGCGTCTGCGTTGCGCAAAGCGTTTTCCGGTATCGTGGCTGGCAACGTTAAAGAAATTGGGATTCAGGCAATCGAGGAGCATGGTCCATATAAAATCCACGGCGATGCGCAACTGATGCAAAGCATGGATAAGCTGCTGCAAAGATTCGTCGCTCAGCAAAGGATGAAGCTACCAGGCAGTGCTTATACGCCCTGCTATGAAATCTGCACTTGATATCACTCTGGCGGGAAAATCGGATTTTCCCGCTACCCTCACCACGCTTCGAGCCGGGACTGCCTGATGCCTGTACATCTGCTGATTATCGATGCATTAAACCTGATTCGTCGTATCCATGCTGTACAGGGCTCTCCCTGTGTAAATGCCTGTCAGCACGCCGTTACCCAACTGCTACAGCATAGTCAGCCAACACACGCCGTAGCCGTGTTTGATGACGAACAGCGAGCCGACAGTTGGCGTCACCAACTGCTGCCCGATTACAAAGCAGGCCGCCCTCCCATGCCGGAGGCGTTGGCGCTCGAGTTGCCCAAAATCCGCCAGGCGTTGGAAACAATGGGCATCCCTTGCTGGCATGCACCAGGCAATGAAGCAGACGATCTGGCAGCGACACTCGCGACAAAAATCGCTCATGCAGGACATCAGGCCACCATTGTCTCGACCGACAAGGGTTACTGCCAATTACTGGCGCCGACCATTCAGATTCGCGATTATTTTCAAAAACGCTGGCTGGATGTGCCTTTTATCGCGAAAGAGTTTGGCGTGTCTCCGCAACAACTGCCTGATTACTGGGGACTTGCAGGCATTAGCAGCAGTAAAATTCCTGGTGTGAGCGGTATTGGCCCGAAAAGCGCAAGTCAACTGCTCGCTCAAGCGGGAACGTTAGAGCGGATTTATCAGCAGTTGGATGCCGTACCGGAAAAATGGCGGCACAAACTAGAATCACAGCGCGAAATGGCCTTTGTGAGCCGTCAGGTAGCAACGTTACGCACTGATTTGGTACTGGAAGGAAATTTACAACAATTACGGCTGGCTGCGGGGAAGTAAACGCGCCGTTCTTCTTGAACGACGCATAAAATTGCTGACAAACCGACTAAAACAGCCATGCCTGCACTCTACCTGTCATTCCCGCGAAAACGCTGAGGAATCCCCAGAAAAATGACGTAAAAAGGCATTGTTCTAATCCCTTGAATTATTTGACGTTATGATGCGTAAAAAATAACGCTGAGGAGTACGAGGCCACCGGGGGAGCGGCAGGATGCCGCGAAAGTCAACGCCGCGTCTGACAAAAATGCCGGGAGCATTTTTGAACGCTGTTAACAGCGGCCCCGTAGGGGCGAGTCTCATGGATGAGA
>JADMXW010000022.1 GCA_015548865.1 Serratia marcescens
ATGGAAACCGCCAGCCCATTCCCCGGAGGAAAACATGGTCAGGCAAAAGTGTAGCGGTATTAGGCGCAGCTATTTAGTGAAAAATTACTAAGGCGGCACAATCGATTAAGCCTGGCAGGGGTCGTGTTGAAATCCATAATTTCATTACGACTGATTGGTAGTGCCCAGGCAAACAGAGGGAGTAAAGTCTGTTCATGCCAGAGCTGGTCTGCACTTTCGGATGTATGAAGAGAAATAGCCTTTAATCCTGAATTGAGAATTGGATGGACGCTCATATCAGGTTTGTGGAAAATGATCGTTAACAGAGAAGATGGGGACATACCGTACACGGTAGCTGTCCGACAAAACCGACTGAACAAGGATTCATCAGGTAAAACAGACAACATTCTCATTTACCCCACCTCTCTTTGACCGTTACGAACTGATGACCTCATTACAATTTATTAAGTGGATCTGTATTTATAAGCCCGCAACGCTGAAGAGCATCGTAGGTATTTTTCTTTTCAGCTGTTCTGGTGATAACAAGATCATGGTCAAGAGACAGTATTTTCTCGTCGAAATTGCGCATAACCTCGTCTATTTTTCTTACGAATTCCTTGTGCTGTGGCCTGTCTATATCTCCAGGGATCAAAGCTTTTAAGGGCTTCTCTGACATGAACTTAGCCGAAGCATCACTTTCATTAGATGCAGAGAGCCATTTGGCTTCCTCGTCTTCAGTCGCTGCCCCCGGGAGTAAAGTATCCTTATATTCCTCCGTATGGCTTACGAGTACCGGTACAGAGGCCGACAAGACTGCACCAGTTATGATTTCATTACCGCTACCGATAACCTTTAATTGTGCCCCCCGATAAATCATCTGAGCCAATCCAATGTTGCCTTTAGATAAAATGAATAATTTTTCGTTTAACTCATCATTTAATGGTGTTTCAACATTTGTCCATTGTAATGGCCATAAATAATGAATAAACGATTGCCAGTCTTGTGAGTCGTATCTGACATTTGAAATTTTCATATAACCACCAGACTCTGCCCGCCTGGCAATTCTCATTTTCTTTGTCAGAGTCTCGTCAAAAGGATGATTTCCACAAAAAACCATAGATACCCCCATCGAATCTACAATTTCATGTAAAAAATCAATCAACTTACTCTCACCTCCAGTTCTTGAAAATTTTAGCCTCTGCATTTCATCAATAACAAGGATACCTAAAAATGATGATTTTATTCTTTGCGCAATCTGGCGAGCCAGAGCACCATTTCTAATCTCTGGTGTAGTTCGTTCAATACCAATTGCATCATCTAATTTTTGTAAAATCTCTTCACAAAGGTCTCTCACACTTGAGTTGTATGGACAATTAATCTTTACCCATACGATTTGCTTACTGAAGCCGGGAAAAACTCCTTTATAGCTGCTGTGTTCTATAATCTGAGGGAAATGATCCATGACTTGCTCGATCATGGTAGTTTTTCCAGAACCACTCATTCCAACTATCGTAATGGTTTCAGCCTGGGATTTAAAATATCCACTTTCGGGTTCAATATCAGGACGCTCAGTCCCATAGTAATGAAGATATTGAATAGTTCCGCTTTTTAAAGGATTACGGGCTGCATAGCTTTCCCTAAGTGCCCGTAAAATCATTTTATAAGCCTGGATAAGATTGGTTTGAGGGCAACGGAATTTCTTTATACGTTCGACATACTGCTCTCTAACATTCGCCGGGGCAGTCCAGCGGATTTTTTCGTCAATTTCGGGAAAATAACTCATTTCCAGAAGTACTTCATCTTCCGTAAGCGCTTCAGGAAGTGCTTCAATTAAGGGGTTGCCACGATACTCAGGTAACTCCTGTTCTTTATATATCGCTGAAACGCTCCGTATAAGGTTCATTATTCTGCGTCCTCAGTCTTCTTCTTACCTTTTAACCATCTTTGTTTCTCCTCCCGGCCAGGCAAAAGCAGAACCTTACTGGATGACGGAAGTAGGGGTTCAGGTCTTCCATTAGCAACATCAGTTCGCCCTAATGAATCAAGTTCATTTTTCCTGTTCTTTTTAATATCTTTACCATGTACCCGTCGAGATTCGTATATTTCATTTAATCTTTCGTTACCTTTCTTGTTAAAATCATCTTTATTATTGATATTGCTGAGTGAATCCAGAGTAAATAAATTAATTTCTTTTTGAGTATCTACCCAATCAGCCATTACATCTGTATCAAGATGAGCTTTACCTTTAAATATATCTCTTTTCTTAAGCAGGTAATGCTTTTTGAAAATGCTATTTTTGTCAAATCTTACATATATATAATCTACGCAATTGTCATCTATTCTTGCTTCACAAGTGGTTCTTCCAAATACTCTGGCACCTGATGCAATGTCTGGATCACATTCATAAAAAAGATTATTGTACTGAATCCCACCGGCGGTAATGTTAGCGTTCACAGGGATCAACAATCGTGCGATCACTTCGTCGGCCCCAACGGCTCTTGCGCTGAATCTCCCGTGCTTTAAGCTTATCATCCAACTATTTTTTGGTGATATTACGAGATCATTTTCAATCAGTAAGGGATTGATATAAGCCAGTTCTTCATATGTTCTCTGATTATGTGCAAGTATCTCCCGAATCAGTAAAGACGTGACCTCCTGAATCGTTAAACAAGCCCTGGATTGCGGTGTTGGCGCTCCTTTAACAATCTTACCCCTTCGTGTTGTTCCAATAAGCCTATGAATAACTTCATCATTTAGAATACCGAAACAGCGTTCAACAATGCTTTTTCTGTCGCCTCTACCGACTGGCGCAAACTCAAGTTTTGTCAGGGGGGTCATCTTTTCCTGAGGTTTAAGACCAATCATCTCCCCGTTGTCACACATCAATGTTAATGGAATATGAGAACAAGGCCAATCATCATTAGTAATAGAGATTCCAAATAATCTACAATATTCTTTTTTTGGCATAAAGCAATTTGCTAACGCTTGTCGGGCAGCTCGCCATGAAGCATGGTATAAAGAAACATGAAGGCCAACAATCATTCTTGTTGCGCGATCCACCACTGTATAAATAGTTGGGCGCCCAATGACTTTTCGTCTGTTTAAACTCGAAATAAGATGTACATCAGCGACAGTTGAGTCTATTTCGAAAACATCACCCGGTAAAACAGTTGTATTAGCCGCACTACCTAAAAGCGCCCGCATTTTGAGGTCTATTTCTTTTTTCGTGTTCTTCTTCTTTATCGAGAAATCTTTAGTGAAGAGTTTTTTATTCCAGTATGAAAATTGTTTTAAAGAAGGAACATATGGAGCTCTATTTTCTAAGTTCGCTGTTTTAATTTCATCCCTAAAATACAAATCAATATGTCTCTCTAATGTTTTCTTTATCGTATCTCCGTTAACTTTATAATGATACATAATGAGAGATTTTCTAATATTATTTATATCTCTTTCATTAAGAATGAAAACACGTGAACGTTCATTAGGTAATGCTCTGTTTTTCTTGGAATTCCCAAGTTTAATTTCATGTTTGATTCTACTTTTCCCAGCGGCACCACAGTTCGAGAATGCGGGTAGTAATGCATAAACATCCTGCCCATGTCGCCAGTACAACGCCAGAAGCGTTCTGATAGTATATTGTGATATTTTTTTATTTCTGGAGTAG
The DNA here is from genome assembly GCA_015548865.1 of Serratia marcescens. GTDB lineage: Bacteria > Pseudomonadota > Gammaproteobacteria > Enterobacterales > Enterobacteriaceae > Symbiopectobacterium > Symbiopectobacterium marcescens_A. Next base: position 3,644 of record JADMXW010000022.1, read on the forward strand.
TCCATTAAAAGGTGAGACTTTTTATGTAATGCATAGTCGAACAGAAACATTCTGTCATCTACAAGATCTTTAATGATATTGTAATTTTCATCTCGCCTTCCCCTGTCTTCATCTGTTATTTCTTTCTCATCTACTAACATATATGAAGGGTATATATAATCTTTACAAGTTATGCTATTTGATTCAATATAATATTTAAACAATGAAAATGAGAAAGGAATTGGCTTACCCGTTCTTTCTGATTTTATTTTAAACAAAATTAACAAATCAACCTTTTTGTCAAAATCCAAAACACGATAAAGCCCCTCTGCAAGCAAATCAGTGCCTTGAGAGAGCCAGACTGAATTTCTAATAATATCCATTTGCGTTCAGTCCTATATAGTGGCCATTGGATATTATCTTTATCAGACCGGTTTCGAGTATTGGATATGATAAATCAATTTTTATCATTTTTAATCCAATCATTGCCTGCAATAACATCATCGCTTCTTGTGCATCTACCCCAATGATTGATGAAATCATTGCACGTAGTCCCACTATGGGATAAACATCTGGTTTAAGCTTCCATAGGATTTTATCAAGAGGATATTTATCATAAAATACAGAACCATCTCTTAATACAGAAGTAACCCAACAAATATTTTTACCGACGACGTTATTGAGTTCCGAGCCAACATAAATTTGAAACTCAACATCAATCAACTGCCAAAACATCCTCTCTATTTCAAGTTTTTGGGCTTCGCGTTCAGGTATGCTCTCGTTTTGTTTTACTGCTACAGCTTTGTATCGAAGTCCGCCTTCAGGAGTTCTCAAGGTCAGTAAAAAATCGGTTGTCATAACATTCAGAACTTCGACAGGTACTCCTCTTACTCCCCTCACCATAGGATGTTGAAAATGTAGATGATTTGCTATTTGTTGGGTAAGCCGGAGAGGAAAGAGTGGGAATTGTTCCCGGATATCAATCACCGAGTCATTAAACTCAGCCAGATAGAAAAAGTTACTTTCGACAGAAGAAAGGAGATGATGGTTTCGAAACGTCTTAAGGCCAAAGACTATCGAACGGTTTCCACGGGATTTAACGTCCTGAGCTCTAAGCCAGGGCTGATAACTTTGGCCATAGCCCACTCCTATGCCGTCACCTAGCGCATTTTCATAATCCAAATAGGATTTGAGACGCCTACCCCTACCCATGATCGTACCCAAAAAACGACATTGATACGTACCTATATGTGCATTTTATAGTCTCCAACCCTATAACCACACATTCAGTAAGTATACAACATTAGCGTCGTTTTTTGAGAATGGTTACAACTTTAGTGCTTTGTGTACAACTTTATTGTCTTCGGACATCTTCAAAAAGAGGCGACTCCACTTCTGCACCGTAGGCATCGCACTCACTATCAGGCAAATCGTGTATCAGTTTATGCCCTGCTATTTCCAGATTCCGGTCGCTGTAGCTATACGATTCCATTCTGACAGCCCTGCCGGTTGCTTTAAACTGATTGCCAAATTGCCCGTCGACCACTTCCTTAAACCGCGTTAGTTGTTCCAGGTACTCTTGTTTCAGCTCATGCGTTTCATGGTAGATATCACGGTCGGCCAGTGTCTTAGCGACACTGCGCCGCGCCACCTCATTAGGCTCGAAATTCAGGGCGGTAAGCTGGGTTCCGTAAACCTTTTTGGAGTGCGAATATTCGCCGAACCCATACCAGCTGATTTGTAACAATAGTGATGGGGGACGGTCAGAGTTTTTTTCTGATTTTACTTCTTTTATTGCTGTAACAAGACCGGGGTACAGGTTGCCGTCATGACCGCGTCGGTATATCCAGCCATCAATTCGATTTGACTTCAGATACTGTAGTAACACACGACCGAATGCCGGAAAACTGCTCACAGGCTTATCGAAATCACCTTCCAGTGCAGTGATGATCGATTCAAGAGCTCGTCGATTTTTTGACTCTCCATCACCACGACATGCCTGTAAAAGTTCATTCAGATCATCCCGAGATAAACATAGCGGATCGACGGCAATCTCATCGTCAGAACTACGGTGGCTATAACGATTACGTAAAGCCTCAAATGTTGGGCTTGTGGTAGCTTTTAGTGTTTCTGTTTTTATCGTGAGTGCCATAGCCGTCCTCGTCAGTAATTTACTTTGATATGCCTTAAGTTCACATGGAAGGGGCAACTTCGAACGCATTAGGAACTCTGATCCGCGAGCCTATTTCCAGTTTAATGGTTGCCTTTACGTATTCACCCTCCTTCAGATAGGTGATGTCTTGGTTATGAAATGTTGACTTTTCATGTGTAGCCCACCATTCCATAGAGCTTGGGATTTTTAACGTTAGCCCAAGATGTTCAGTGAGATAGCATACTCCCATGTTTGAGTAGGTCTTAACGGGGTTCGGGTAGAATTGAAAGTTACCCTCTACGAGACAATCAGTACGAGGATCGATGAACGAAAGGAAAACGCTAAAAGTACCCTGACGTTTTAGCTCGGCGTAAGCCTCAAGAATCGTGAAACGCTTTAATGCGTCATTTGAAAACAGGGTTACAATTTTTTCCGAAAGCATAGCCACCTCATGAGCTGTTTTTTTCCTATTATCAACCGGTGTCTCCTCCTGACGAATAGGTTTGCGGCCAAAAAAAAACTGCACCAGGAGGTGCAGTTTCGATAATCAAGCAATGGCGAATTGTTATTTTTCGCTACTCAGTTTATCCGTAATAAATGCTTCAATTTCTGCCATGAGCTCGGTACTCATTCGGTTAAATTCAAAGCGAACTTTACGGCCCGATGCATTTTTGCTGATACGGGCGTATTTGTCCTTATTAGCAAAATTAGCCAGATCACGGGTTTCCCAACTTTTTGCAGGTGGCTTTTGATCGAGTAATTCAACCGCCTTTGTGATCTGCGCCATGACAATTTTCTGCGCTTCCGGGATGTCACTGATGTCCAGATTAGCAATTTCTTCTTTCACCCTATCAACTACATCTGCAAGAATGAAAAGGTTGCTCTCTACGTATTTCTGAAGTTTGGACAACCGGCTGTAGAAGGAGTTTGGTATACCTTCATAATCCGGGAACAGAGCTATCAACGAACCGTCAATACGCGCCGCCTGAATACGTTTAAAGACTGACACATGGCTTATGCCAAGAAAGAGGGCAAGCTCTTCATTTTTGGTGAATCCTTTTTCCTGCATTAGTTCCAGATACTGAAGCCCAACCTCTCGGTATGAGAATCGGCGTGATGTTTGTGCAGCGGTAATAATCGCCTTGATGTCCTCAGCTGATAGATCATCTGGTAGCACCCATAAAGGCAGATCTTTTTGAGCCGCAATACAGCAAAAACGTCTGCGGCTACCTTCAATAAGCAGGTACACGCCATCACGTTTAACGGCAACACCTTCAGTATCAACACCCCTTGACTCAATTTGTTGCAGGATATCTCGTACTGCGTTTGTGGTAAGCGCTTCCTGATTTCGCGGGTTCATTGGGTGAACGGCGGTCTCAGTAGCGACATTTTCAGCTGCTACAGTGACGTGCTCAGCTTCAAGTTTTCGCCCGTTATGAAGGGTAAAGAGTTTCTTAATGCGAGGGGGACTCTTAAGGTTAGCTAACCCGGAACGGTGGCCTACATCGGTTCGCTTTGGCGTATTTAGATAACGCGATTTATCGTTTCCGATATGCTGTTCATCACTCATGCGTTAACTCCTTCCTTCGCTGAAAAACTCTTTATCTCATTAATAAACTGTTGATATACGGACATTACGGATTCTTCGGCAATATCCAGCTGCTTTGGTGAACATAACTCTTCAGATTTCTTAATATCGAGAACCGACCTACCCCGTGACGCAGCTGCTTTGAATGCTTCAGAGTTTTTGATATTGGTTGCCATAAACAGGTCTTGAACGGTTCGAATTAACTTATCGAGGACTATTTTTTCGTATGGGCTTTTATCATCGACGTTAACGGCCAGTACTTTAAACCATTTAATATTTTCACCTTTATTGGGAGACTGACGGAATCGCTCACTGATCGTCAGCATAAAATCAGTTGTGGATGCATAGTCGTATTCTCGAGGAGAAACTGCGACAAGAATACCGTCAGCGGCCTCATCAGCGGCCCAGATAATTGGCGAGTCTTCTGGAGGGGTATCGAAGATAATAAGGTCATACTTAGCTTTCAGGACTGGCATTATCACTTCTTTGAATCGTAGCAACAACTGAGTGCGCTCTTCTTTACTGCACTGCCAGTATTTATCTTTGAATCTCGCATCGGTTGGGAACGCAGTAATTACATCAAGATTTGGCAGATGGGTTGAGAACGGCATATTCTCAATGATTTCAGCCTCAGAGTAACCCATGTCGAGGTATTTTTTATATTCAGAACCTTCTTCATACACGCCCAGGATTGCGTCGATTGCAGTCAGGAATACGTCGTCTTCAGATACGCTTTGAATCATACCGCTACCAATAGAGCCTTGCGGATCCCATTCAATTACTAAAACTCTGGCATTCAACTGGAGATCAAGTGCTGCTGCTACAGCCAGAGCCACTGAGGTCGTGCTTTTTCCTGTCCCACCTTTATGATTCTGAACAATGATTGTTCGGCTCTGGTAGTAATCTCTATAGCGCGGATAACCCAGGGCATCCATAATATTCTGGACATCCCAGCGGGTATAAAGGTGGTTTTTGTTCTGATAAATAGGTTGACCCACCAGCCTTTTTTCTTCGAGATCAGCGAGAATTTTATTGAAGGTAACTCGAGATTTTCCAAAGAAGTCGGAGAGATTTTTTTTATTCAGGCAGTGGTTATAGATAAGGCGATCTACCCCCTCCACACTGTCATCTGATACAGATACCCGGGAAGAAGCCAGTAACGATTCTTTCAATGAAATTTGTTCGGACTTCATGCGTTGCCCGACAAGGGCAATTTTATCTATTAGATTCATTCTCGTCATACCCTCAAACCTGAATTATGAATTTAAACGCATATGCGTATACTTTACGTATAATTCGTAAAATGACGCTCTATGCGTATAATTGTAACGGCAATCAGATTGAGACGCTAACATTCTATTTTGTTTTTTCTTCATTTTGCGATCTCGAAATGCAGTTCAATGACACATCATCTTTCTCTTCTGGCGATTAAGGGGGTTAAGTAATCCACGGGGCGGGCAGAACCCGGAGAGACTGACTGGCGATTAAGGGGGTTAAGTAACCCACGGGTCGGGCAGAACCCGGAGATGCTGGCTGGCGATTAAGGGGGTTAAGTGACCCACGGTACGGGCAGAAACCGGAGAGGCTGGCTGGCGATTAAGGGGGTTAAGTGACCCACTGTACGGGCAGAAACCGGAGAGGCTGGCTGGCGATTAAGGGGGTTAAGTGACCCACGGTACGGGCAGAACCCGGAGAGGCTGACTGGCGATTAAGGGTGTTAAGTAATCCACGGGTCGGGCAGAACCCGGAGATGCTGGCTGGCGATTAAGGGGGTTAAGTGACTTAGCGCTGGAGGATACGCCCTGCAACTATTGGTAAATGAATGACAAGGTTTCCCGTAAGACCCATCAAATAAAAAAGCCTCTGAAGTAGAGGCTCTTGGGTATTCGATATAGTTAGGCTAATTCGTCCGGGTCGTTGATGGCACTAACGAAGAACTCCGTGCGGTAATCATTCCCCCATCCCAACCAGACAGAAGGTGAACCCTCCTTTGCCAACGAACGGTCACCCGTCATGCTGTCCGCTTGGACAGGAACTGTCACGCATTCTTTAATAGTATCGGCCTCGGCAACCAGTCCAGTACTCTGGGTTTCAAATCCGGCAATTACGACAACAGCATCAGGGTCGTGTAGCTGAAGCTGGGCGATAAGCTCTTTAACTTTCATAGTGATCCTCTGCGCTAGAATTATCCAATTCTACCACGCTTGATGGTCAGGCGTATAAGTGCTTACTGTACAGCTCGAAAGCTTCATCATGTTCCAAATCGTCCAGGATAACGATATCAGGGCCATGTTCTTTTTTGATTTGTGCGATGTATGAAGCGTATTGAGCCTGGCTTTTGTAGCCCACTGTCCAAAGTCTACCTTCGCGTAAGACGCAGATTTTCTTGCGGTAAACCTTCTTGAAACTTGATTTAGTTTTCCGGTTACGCTCCTCGTCACTGACAAGCTGGTCGATTACTTCAATCAGGTTTGAGTCTATGAGAAATGGCTTGCCATTGTGTTCGCCAAGGCAGATTGGCAGAAGACCCTTCGCATATGATTCGGCCTGGCGGAACAGCTCTTTTTTTCCTGGTTCGAACAGTACGCGAGTTTCGCCACCATGCCCATCATTATCAGCTGTACCTATGCTCAGCCCGTCGAAGAGGACAGTAGCGTTAAAGCAGACTGTTTCCTGGCTCATGCCAGTATAGATTTTGAGGCCTTTCAATTTGATTCTTGTCTGAGTGTTCATTGTGTGTTCCCCGCTTTCTAATTGTGATTCTATTTTCAATCACCTTGAGCAGGTGACGAAGTGATACGGAGAAATAATTGTTGGGTCGCCTGATAGCCGGGCTGGTGGCAGCCGCAACCCTTAGTCAGTACTTCGGGATCGTAGTTCCGAAAAGCCACAACAGTCTCCACAGCGTTTTGGGGGTGTTAACCCCCATACGCTTTGAGACTTTGCCCTAGCGGGCCGCGAATTCGCCTAATCGCCCCGTGAGGGCTCTATTCGAATTTACATGCCGTGCCTGCTTCGCTTGAGAGCGAAGCTTTTGGACGGCGATTGCCCGCGTGGCGGGCAGACATTTTTACGTGCGCATTGCGCACGATTTTCTTCGGTTACATTACAGGGCTGGCTGGGGATTGGCTTATTGCAATATTCTACAACGAAGCTGGGAACGGCTGGCTGGAACGCGAAGATTTAAATCATACTCTATATCGACTGATATCAACGACGGTATCAGCGGGGTCTGTTGCCAGCTTACAGGTCACTTGACCTTCCTGATCCAGCATCAGTGTCGCGGTTAACGGTTCATTTTGAGCATCGATTACAGTGACATTCACGCGTAACCGTGTTGGAAGCATCATCAGAATTCGCGTAGGGCTCTCTGATAATGACACGTTTCTGGCTTGCAGAACCGCTAAAACACTCTTCATTAACTCTGCTTGGTCGATCATATAGTCACATGCCACTGGATGTATTGGGATGAAATCGTGCCTACCGCAGGGCTACACGAAAGATATAAATCAGTATGACATGCGGGCCGGACTCAAACCATCAATTACTGGAACCAGTCCGAAGATAGCGCTCTGGTTTTTATGCTGTTGAATTTACATAGTTGTTATTTAGTGAATTATTCGTACCTTATCATTCACTGATATCACTTAAATTCAAAGTGAACAGGAGAGGATTGGATTAAAAGTCCATAAAATGTGAATTAAAAGTGCGCTAGGAAATGCGATAAACTGATTGATTTGTTTTGATATGGTTTTTATGTGAATTATCGGTGAGTTACTTGTGTGCTACTTATCTCCATGCTGCTATGCCTTTCCAATAAATAGATTGGATAGGGCAGGGAGATGGAAGAGGGGAGAGGGCTTACTCCGCAGGTGATTTCACTTTAAATTCAAGCCATCTTGCCCCGAGCCTGTTTTTATCCAGATTGTAGAACAACGGTTTTATACAGACCCCTTCATACTCAGGGAACTCTATACCGCTGGCGAAGTGAATCTGTAGTGTATCAGGATCAATACCCATCATGTTTGTGTCAAACAGCCTGTGGAATGTTGGTGATAGCAAAATGCCGTTACTGGCGTTATAGCAGCCTGCTACGGATGTTGGTTCAATATGTGCTGCCTCCAGCACACCGTTGAGGTGTTTGCCCGATACCGCGCACAGGCTTCCGAAATTCTTATCCACCAACTCACGGAACTGAGACTGGACATGCACATCGCGAACGCTAACCTCTCGGCGGAAGCTCGGGGAGCGCATACGGATATCTGCATGGGGGAGGTGACCGCGTGGTAATGGCAATACAGCCGGTTGCTCATCCATTACTGGATTCTGCTCCTCGCAGTAGGTGTCCACGGACTCAATCAAACGGGATGTGTCATTACCAAATCGGCGAGTGAACCAGAGCCTGAAGTGAGCCAACCGTGATGCCGGAATTTTGTTACGTGCGTACTCCTGAGCATTCTCCTTTTCGATTTCAGTATTTAGTAAAGCCAGACGGGCCTGAGAAGCACGAATTTCTTCCTGGACTCTGAGATATCCTGCCAGTAGACAAACTTTGGATTCCTGATGTTCAGGCCGTCGCGGATAACCAGATCCTGTTTCAACCACGCCAAAGGCTTTGTACCGGAACATTCGGGGAAAAAGCGTTAATGCCACCCGGTTGTTACGACGAACGAGGGAACGAATCAGATTGGTTATCTTCCTCATGTTCTGAATAGTGCGGGGAGAAAAGAACGCGGCGTATTACCTCTGCTCTATCTATTCCCGACATTATCCCTCTGCGAATGACACCACGGAGGTGAGCATTATGTCTTGCCCCGCTTACTAGGCCGAACTCACGGGACAAACTGACATACTCTTTCAGGAGGTGATGCTTAGGGTCGGTAAACGCCTCTGGAGGAATCACCTGATATGCAACTGACGAAAGTATACGGAAAGTCAGTTCAGATGCTGTCCAGCCCTCACGCCGAAGCCGAATAATTGTTATAACGAGATCATCGATACCAGGCATATCCGGTTCGATATATAGGGACATCAGAGTGTCGTTCATTCCGGGAGGAAGGCTAGCAGAGTGTGACGGGTTGCTCATAGGGTAAGGTACTGATCGGACGTAGAAGAAGCGCTTATGTTACGGAATTCGCTCTGGTGGGTTTTAGCTCCAGTGGCGAACGCTGGAACTACGGGTAAAAAAATCCCCGGTTTACCGGGGAAGTTAACAACTACCTCCAGAAGGGTTGGAGGCAAAGCCGGTTGGGCGACCGGCCACAGGGAATGCTACGGCTTAATGCCGAGTACTACACCGCCATAGACCAGGTACATCACGATGGCGAACAGCATGAAGAAATGGGTTACCGGGTGCGCCAGCGCGGCTGCTGCCGCATTGCTTGCGCTGAGCTTCAGTGAGCCAAAAGAGTGATTACGAACAGCTTGTGCTTTCATGGGTCGCTCCTGATAACGGGTTACATGTTGTGGCTTCTGTATCCAGTATCTGGTGAGTGACTCAGGTGACGAAGAAAACCAGGGCATAAAAAGCCCTGTATTTTCAGAAAGATAATATCGGTTTCGTTTTGTGTTGTGCTTGCTATTCCGGGCATAAAAAAACCGCCTGGTGAACCAGACGGCTTTGGGATAAACAGGCTTTACACAGACAGGTCAGTGGATCATTTAAGTCACTTAACCCCCTTAATCGCCAGTGTATTGCCACCAGCAGTACGTGGTCTAACGCTTAAATATCGTAGCGACCTTCTTTGATTTGCTGGAGCTGTTCAGCCAGCACCTTCGCCAGTGGTTCGGCTTCTTCTTCATCATCAAGATTGTCGATGAGCGTCAGATTCGACTCACCCGCACGGCGGGCATAAACCCCATACGCTCGCTGGCCGGAGATATCGGTGACCGAAGTCTGAGAGTGATCGCAGATGATATTGCCGTGACGGTCTACCGGCCCGAAGCTGATGGCTTCATAATCCGCATCGTGGCCCAATGGTAAATCGCGCAAAACAAACAGGCGTAATGGGAGAACGTCGTACTCAGCACCACATTTTGCTGCCACATCCAGATCGTTAATTTCACGGAGAAAATCTTTCGCTACCACCGAGTCAGAATGCATCCGGTAAATGGTCGATGCGGCCCAGATTGCACCAGCATAAAATTGTGATTCTTCTTTTGTCATTTAGCACCTGCTCTTATTGTCATGGGTATGCCGGTCGAACGGTATCCCCGTGCAGACCGTCAGTAAACGGTTATTTCCTTTGCGCAGCAGTCGCATTGGTATTCGTTGATACCACCAGTTGCGACCCAGTTTATTGCGCCGCAGCGGCAACTCAACAGCTGGCGCATACCAGGAGCAAGTGCCCGCTCTGAAAACGACTCAACCGGGACTTCGCCCGGGTAGTAGTAACCTTTTATCAGCTTGCTGCGTGAATGCCCGTCAGTGTCGGTGTAATGCAGATACACCTTCCGGGTATAAATCATACCCGAGTCAGTGCCGAACTGCGTTTTCAGAAGCATACATATCCTCCAGACGCTGAATACATTGTTGTGCGGCCTTATCAAGTAGTTCAGCCGTGGGTTCATCATAGATGCCACGTACCAGCAGACCAAATATTTCCGGGTCTACAGACAAATCGTACATGCATACGCGAACGCCAAGCGCTGTACGTAGCGCATAGACATGGCGGTTAGGCTTTCCGCCGATACCGGTGACTGACGCGACATTTTCAAAATTACCAGGGTTAACCAGGTTAATCACGGGGCACGATATACACTCAGGGATCCGCTTCAGAGCCACAGCATCCAGATACAGGCTGTGGCCCACTTTCAGGTTTTTTGGCAACGCTTGCAACGGCATGGCTTCGAGGGCCAGATTTTCTTCAAGATGCAGGTTATCCGGCAAAGTGGTAATACGGGTGTTTGACAGCATCATACTGCCAGCTACTTTCAGCGTATCCGGCAGATAGGCGATATCAGTACACATGATGTCCAGAACGCGGCCCACCGTCAGATTTTCCGGCAGATACTTAAGACGTGAAGAATTCGCCATGAGCGTACCGGTAATGGTCAGGTTGTCAGGGAGAGATTCCAGCTCAGAGTAGCTGATAAACAGATTGCGGGCCACCAGCCCGGCAGGGATGCTATGAATGCCCGACAGAATGGTCAGGGTGTTCGTCACGGTCAGATTCGCGGGAATATAGTCGCAGGGAATTGCCGGATCTTCTGGCTCAAGCGTAAACCCGACACGAAGATCGCCTTCAACGATGATTCGTCCGTCCTGAAGGGTAAAGGCCACACCATTCGCTGCCAGTTTATCAATGAAGTCTGTCATATCGGTTTCCTTTTAATGGCCCGACGAGCCGGGCCGGAGGTTCAGAGTTTGCTGACAAAGTTCTGCTGCGTGAACAGGTACATATCGTCCTGCTCATTGAACATGCACAGATTTTCGAGGATGCGCTTTTCAATCCAGACGACCGGCTTTTCACGCATATCCTTCGCGAGCGAAAAGGTGTTTCGCAGCCGGGTAATGCGGTGCTGATCATTGATTGCCTGGTGAATTGCGGCCTTTGACGCTGCCGCCTGCTTTTTTACGTTGTTGCGGGCACACCATAATTCGCCACTAGCGGCTGATGCCCGCGCTGCTGGCTGACGTGAGGAGTCCAGTTGGTCATAACGTAAGAGATTCGGCATGATGCCCCCTGTCATAGTTTTGTCGTTATTGACCTATTATCTGGCAGGTGGGGCTGGTGACGAAGGGCGCTGAGGTTGTCTGATGGTTAAAAGATTGCCGTTAGTGTTCCATATGGTATAATTGAATTACCAAATGGGAGGGCTAGTTATGACGATGAAAGTTTTTTCTCCAGACGTTACCAAAACGAATCAGCACTGCTTATGGCAGGTTGCTGGGCTGGATAATGACGGTATCGCGCTGATGGATAAAATCAATCACGGTCTCGATGGCACAGTAGCTAAGCACATTTCTGAATGGGCTAACATCACGCCGTCTGAGCTGCGCAAAATGTCGGGTATACCTAATACGACGTTTAATCGTAGCATCAAAGACCGTTTCACTGCCGATCAGAGCGAACGTCTGGTGCGCATTATCCGCGTAATTGAACGCGCTGTAGAGCTGTTTGAAGGTGACAAAGAAGCGGCGCACAAATGGCTGAACGAAGCGAACCGTGGTCTGAGCTGGAAATCACCGGCAGAGCTTGTTTCTTCTGAGACAGGTGCGCTTGAAGTGATGCGCCTGATTACGCGTATTGAGCACGGGGTATACTCGTGATCCTTTACCGACTGACCAAGACCCGTTATCTGATGACTGCGTGGTCTGGTCTGGGTGCGAAAGAAACGGGGGGCCGCTGGAACAGCGTAGGCACTGCAATGGTCTACCTGTCTGAAACGGCCAGCCTTACCATGCTTGAAACGCTGGTACACATTCACGCGCCGCAGTTACTGGACGACTTTACACTGCTGAGTCTTGATGTACCGGATGATCAGATCCAGACCTTCGACATGAGCCGTCTCCCTGATAACTGGGCGAGTGAGGATGCTCCTGCTGAGCTGGCGCTCTACGGTGATAACTGGGCTGAAAGCGGTTCTTCTATCGCGCTGCGTATTCCAAGTGCGTTGTCTCCGGTTGAATTTAACTACTTGCTGAATCCGGCACACCCTGAACTCTTTGACCTGATGGCTACGGTTAAGAAAATTCCGTTCCGGTTTGATTCCCGCCTGAAATAACACACAGGCAACTCCCCGGCATTGACGAACTGAGGTGTCTCTGATGATTCAGAAAGCGAAAGTCGCTAAAGCGTTTATCTCTGTAATTGCCTTGTTCGCCTTTGTCTACTGGGGACTTGATCCCGATTCAATTTGTCAGGCAGTTGGTGACGCATCTCAAACCTGCGGTTACTCCGGCAAGAATGGCGATGCGAGTCTGGTTGGTTCCGTGTTTGCTCTGATGCTGACGGTGTTGGCGGGTGCGATGCTTTGGGCGTGGGTCAGGAAAGGCTAATCAGAACTCTTGCAACTCCCTCCGTGATGCCGGGTGACGCTCCTCACTGAGCGCCACCAGTCAGTCATTACAAACGGGTTGATGATTCAATCGCGGGCGGAAGGCTACTATTCAGCGCGTCGAACCCGCCAAATGCCCGGCCCTCTTTTGTCAGCACCAGATGCATCGGCGTTTCGTTGATATTACGGGCGATGTAATCGTTGATGAATGCCCGCGCCTGATCGGCATTTTTAACCTCTGCTGTTTCCGGCATGGAGTTATGGGAACGATTAAAGACGACAGAGACATAATTCCCTTCAATTCTTACCGGGCGAGTCGATACGGTGAGTTTCATGGTCATTTTCCTGTAGTGAGTGTTGTGTGTATTGGTGTTCTGCCACTATCTACTGCAACGTTGCGGCCACAGGGCGAAGAATTGCTATCGCCTTTGATAACGCCTGCCGCTCACCACCATCAAGGATTCTGACTGCTTCTACGCAAGCCGCTTCTGCTGTATCAGCACGTTCTACCAACGTCCTGACGGTATTTTCATATGATCCGCAATCAGGCTCCTGATTGCTGTCTTCGCTCAGCGTGTTCCATGACTCAGTGAGGTTAACTGCAACAGCGACCAATTGGTCAGTGCTGATATCACCTTTTACGCAACGGCAGGCCACTTCAGCGCCCAGACGTTCAGCAATGTCGTAGTACCAGACTCCCGGTTCTTCAGATGCCTGATACGCAGGTTCGCAGGCTTTACAGATCTGCTCTGCGGCATCCAACATCCAGTGAGCACATTCAATTTCGCCACCAGCCAGCGTTTCACAGATCATTGTCTGTACGCTGTCACAGTTGAAGGTGAGGGGGATAGGATTAGCCACTGATAATGCGGTCAGACGGGAGACTTCATGCTGGAAGCCCTGAAACATGAACATGGCGCAGATAGCTGGATTTAACATGGTAGACCCCTGTAGTTATGTGTGTTGTTCGTTTTGTTTACATAACCAGTTAACCACGCTCCCCGCAGGTGACGAAGGCTTTCGGGGCAGAAAATTCACAAAAAAAACCGACCATTAAGGCCGGTTATGATCTGGAGTATATGGGGCTGAAAACCGCGTTATGCCTTCACTTTCGCCATAAACAGCTGCATGGTTTCTTCAGCAAGCGGAGTGCCAACCTGCTCAAGAACATACTCCGCGACATGCGGGGTGAGAATGAAGTCGATAAACTCCGGCAAGGACATGCTGTTCAGGCTCGGTAGCTGTCTGGACAGTGCATTCTGGTAATTTTCCACTTCACCCAGTTTGCGCTCGGGCCAGCCCACCAGCTCAGGGTGCTTTTCCTTAAGTGCGAGGCCGCGCTCCGGGAAACTGTTACTGATGGGGTGTCTGGCGAGGGTGGGGATCAGGAGATTCGCCAGAAAATCCACTTTCTCGTAATCAAGACAGACAGAATTCATATAGGTTTACCTCTTGCCACTGGCTATGATGTTCGCTTGCTATCTGGAAAACTCTACCAAAGCGGCTGGCGATATCTCATTGAAAACGCCAGCAGAATGCGGTCATTTCCAGCAGGAGTTACCCCATCTGATAACTGTCATAAGATGCCCCGCAGGCTTCCACCAGCGCATCCAGATCACCGGTAAACTCTCTGGCCCGCTTCATCAATGCACGGTGTAATTCCGCTGGTGGAATGTCATCGCTACTCTTCGCCGGGTATTCAACACTGAACGCGATGGTAAACGCATGGCTATACCACGGCCCGGCATTCTGGTTTTCAAAGCGGGCCATCAGCTGGCTTTCGGTTGTATCGGTAGCAAATGTATCGAGGTGGACGACATCGACCGGCACGTTGAGTGCCCCGGCAGTGGTTGATGCCAGCTGCCGGGCTTCGTCTCCTCGCTCTGGTGGTGCGCAGTAGAGACATTTCCCGTTCAGTACCACCAGCGTCTGACCGTAGGTCGTACTGACGATACTCACGGTGTTAGCCGGTTACGGGTGTGTGGTTGCAGTGTGCTGCATGGTGTTCTCCATTAGGTCACTCACATGGCAACCAGCTTACCCGGCACAATTCAGCTGACGAAATCAGGACGGACTGGTGTATATCGTTCGCAAAATAAAGATATTTTTTATCATCAGCACCGGTAGTTACGGGGCAAATTGCAGGTATCCGGTACAATGGTGATATGAAGGGCATTACATGCAGAATCGTGTGGCCCGGCAGACGGATACCGAATATCAGCAGAAGGAACCAGGACAATGCAGGAACTCGACTTTGACCATATCCAGATAAACCTGAACCCGCGAGCGTGTGCTGTCACACCTATCCCGGAAGACCTGAAAAGGGAGCTGGCTTATCTGGGCGCTATCGCAGAGAGAAAGAAATTCGCGGCAAGCCTGATTGTTAATCTCTACAACCCGGACGTTTGCGGGGCGAATATGTACAAACTCACGGCCTATTGCCGTAACGAGTCATGCGATACCCTTCGCGATGGCATGATGACCCTGATACAGCTTTGTGCATACATGGAGTCACATGAGATCTATGGCGAGACGTTTGTCAAAAAGCTGATTAAACAATGGGAGTTTCGTAAGTAGTCTGCTGCTTCAAAATACCTTTCTGACAGGGCGCTATGTGCGCCCTTTTATTTTAAAAAAACGGGAAGGTCTTGCCCGGGTATTACCTGCTATTTTCAACTACCAAACCACAACGGCAGAAGAAAATTGACCAGTCGAAGCAATTCGACCAGGAGTTCGACATACAGGAAATGGAAGTCTTTCATAACAGTCTCTTCATATAATTGGCTCGACAAAATCGTTGCATCACGACGATCGCAGGTGTGAGGTTTGTTTTCTTCGTGGGGGTTGTCAGCTATCACGACATTGAGGCAGGCAAGCGCAGGTGTCACAGTTTCGGGTATATTTTATGCTGGTGGGGTGACCACCAGCTGCGGGTATAGTTACTTAATGGTTTTCAGGAGGGTGAACTTGGTTTTGCACCGGGTGCATTGCGCTTTCAGAGACCCGGAGCGCACCTGTTTCAGTTTCCCGGCGCACTGGGTACAGGCTACGTCCTTCACACGTTGTGCCATTCGCTCATCCACAGCGAGTGTTTTGGTCGGGTTATGCTTACGCTTGGGAGCCTTCAAAAGCCCCAGCGCCCGCAACGTGGCTTTGTACTCCCGGGTGATCCATTGACCGTCGCGCTCATAGTGCAGGCCATCCCCCATCATATCGCCAAGCTGTATCAGCCGCTGATGCAGCACTTTTTCTTCTTCAGGACTCATATACCGTGCTCTCTTTAAATTATTGAGACGGAACCGAGCCGATTGATACCTCATATGAGGCCACCAGCGTCTTTACTGGCGTTTCAACGAAGCTGACGCTCTGCTGAGTAGAGTCGAATGAGAATCGCGTCCAGCGCCCCACAGAGCGCGATCCTGAAGCTTTCGCTATGACCGTCCCGTTCGCGCATCTCCAGAAGGGCATCCAGCTCGTTATCGTCAATCGGCAGTGGCCCGGAACAGAAGGTTTTCACCATGTCAGAGGTGTCAGGGTTTATACCTGCAATGCGCAGGATATCGGGAACCTCAGACCGGTAGATCACCGGTCGGCCTGATGGCGGTGTCCACGTTATCGGCTCTATCTTCAGTTGCGGTAAGCCAGCACCGGCGAGGGCGTTATTCAGATCGTCTATAAGCACGACATCCGCTCCTGAAGGAGGATGTACGCCGAGGGCCGCAGGGATTTCGACAGAGATATTGTGCATGGCGTTTACCTCAGTGAAGGACGTGATTAACCAGCGACGGGGGGATATCGAGTGACCCGACACTCCAGCCATTGGCAGTTGTCGCAATAAGATCTGGCCGGAACCCACCCCAACCCGTCACACGGCCCGAATCGTTGACCACCACCACCAGCGGCGCACCGGTATTTTGTGTCAGGCGAACGAGATCTGCGTTGTCCACCAGCGGGATCTCATTCACGTCCACCCCAGCCAGAGAAAAGCGGGTAAGCGTCATGCGACATTTCGGACAATCAGGGGCAGTAAACACAGTAATTTTCATTGGGATAGCCTGGTGTATACGGGATATATTCATTATCCCAGCTTTCCGCTTCTGACGAAGCGTTGCGCGGGTAATCAGAGCGTAAGCAGGTAAGATATTGTTGGGGCCATCCTGCAACATCAGTTGCGCCAGTTGCCTGGCTATTCGTCGCTCTCTCCATTAGAGAAAATAAACCAAATAAGCAGAACGCCTCCGACCCACATTCCAACAAAGAGGCAAATACCGATCAGGTCATAGACGTATTGTGGGATTTCATTCATAACGCATCCTCATTAATAATTTGTATTCAGCCTTAAACCGGTCATTTCATTAACCGAATCCGGTCTATCAAAGCGCTACCCTGCGTTGCATTCAGCCCCTCGTGCCGGTGAGTCAGGAACAGGGCAGGGCAGTCAGTTGGAAAGAGTCGAGCGGTATCGTCCACGAAGGTGTAATGCTGTAGGCCGAACCGTTTAACGACCGCCATGCATTCGTGATAACGCACGTGGTTATTCACCAGCCCATCCAGATCGGGATTGAGTCCAGCAATCCGATCGCGTATACCCGCAGGGAAATGACTCAGCACCATCTCCCGGGGTACGCCGGTACGCCAGTTTGTGGAAAGGATAATTCCCGTCTGCGGGCATTGCGTCAGCACGTGATCCAGCACAGGCATAAACTCCAGTGACCCGTTTTCCGCCCGGTGGAGTACACCGTCGATGTCCAGGAAAATCCAGTGACGACGGGCATCTATTTCCAGCCAGAACTCGCCCGCAGAGCGCCGGGTCGACATACAATCTATATCGTCCTGACAGGTAAACCTGACTAACCACTTCTGTAATAATCGGAACATAGAGGCCTCTCGCGGTAGTTGACTATATGCAGAACCGGCAACCATCAAAATCATACGGATTCTGTTGCCATGAAATACGGCCACACCCGGGGCAATTCCAGCGAGTCAGCCCCTTTGACTGTCGGCGATTTTGGCGTTTCAGCCAGGCAGGCATCAGCAGACCGGCCCCCTGCGTCATTTTACGGCGGTCTATCCGCTCAACACTGAAGGTAGGGCGCTTTGCAGCGTCAGGGATGTGATGGGGTAACCAGACGACATCAGGTCTATCTGCCTGTGGTGAGTCAAAAACTCTGGCAAGGGAAAAATCCGTGGTAGTACCCGCATCAGCCAGCCAGAACAGATCGTTTCCGTCCCATTGGCCATTAACGAAGCCGACATATTTGGTGGCGCTTTCGGAGAGAATGGTTTTTCCCGGTACAAACTGATGATCAACATGAAACACGAGATGGCGGTCGACTGCATCGGCATCAACCGGCAGGTCAAACTCCCGTCCCGTATTCCATGCGCGTTGTGCTTCCTCGCGGGTGTAAACCCGGGCATTACGCTGATCGGTGCTGTAACCTCTGCCGTGATGGCTATGAAAAGCGGTATTGCTACCAACGGTGTCACGCAAGCTGACCAGATAAAAACGGTCTTTCATGAAACACTCCAGAGGATGATGGCAGGAAAATAGCCCGGCGCGGCGGATACCGACACCGGGGAGGAGGGGTTAGCTTTCGATTTTGCTGACGTTTACGGTGTCATCGTCGTTACGCTTTACACCCAGCATGGTATCGCCATCGACTTCGATAATGCCGTCAAAGTAGTCGGTCATTTCGTCATAGCTGACTTCATCAAGGTCATCCAGCCGGTAGGAAGAGCCATCCGGCAGAACAAACTGACCATCCAGCGTGGCAAGGTCATACGCCAGCGGGGTAACCGTGAAGTAATACTCATCGGTGAACCAGACCGCGCCAACCACCAGTGGGTGAGAAATGTGGAATTCGACGGTGTTATAGCCCTGCGCTGCGATTGCATCCAGCAAATCAATGAAGCCGGGCATCGTATCGCCATCCCAGCCATCAGCCGATAAGGAAGGCTTGAGGTTATCCCAGTCGCTCAGACTGAAAAACACTGTGCCCTCACCGTCATCGCTGATATGGGATGAAATGTACGTCGCGCTTGCTTTTGAAGCCATTGCAAACAGGAAGTCCTCATCGAGCACGTGTTTGAGGGAGGTTTTAAAAACCTTGTCAGTGCCTGCTGCCGGGATAATCGCTAACATGAAACACCTCAGTGGTTGTGTTGGTCTGTTTTTATTATCGAACGACTGAGTCTGCTGACGAAGGAAAAAAGGGGACAAAAAGAGGCTGTTTTCTCAATAAAATCAGAAAGATTGTGACGGCCCGAATTCAGATGAAACGGGCGCAGACGGGGGGTTATTTGCTGGCGGATTCGGCTTCGTAAATGACTTCGTCGGCCCAGTCTCGATCAAATCCCGGCATCACCGGTAATGCTGCAACGACATCGGTAGGGAGGGCATCAATATAATCGCGCATGGCTTTTGCCACTTCCAGCAGTTCATTTTGCTTCATCATTTTCTCGCTCATTATCTCTGTCAGAAACCATCCAGCAGGAAGTCCACCGCACTTTTGATAGTGTGCCGGAACGGAGATGCGTCCATGACCGCCTGACCGAGCTGCTTCACGCGGACTGAAGCCATTTCATGCGTCATCAGGATAACGTCATTCCCTTCCACCTGTATGACCGGAGTTAATCGCGCAACCGGGGCCGAGGCTCCTTTTTTAAGCCGATGAAGGGGGATCACCAGGCGGGTATTTAACTCGCCAATGATGTCGCTCTGTATATCCAGCAGGTAAGGGTATGCCTGGCTGTTGCCGGGATTGCGGTAAACGGTATATTGCATTATCAGAACGTCCTGTATTCGTCAGACAGTAACCCATGCTCTTCAGTGATGCGGTTCAACTCCTGAATACCAGCACGATTCTGTCGTTTCCATTCTTCCGCTGCACTGGCCTTCAGTTTGCTCTGAAGCGCTTCTGCCAGCGTGGCGGACAAGTTAATCCCAGCGTCTTTTGCCTGCTGTACGAGCATTGGCTCAAGGGTGACACTGACGGTTTTTTTCTGGCGAGCAGCTGTAGCCTGCATGTGTCCTCCAATAAAAAAGCACGTGTCGATTACACGTGCTTTAAGTATGCGCCCATTTTATCCCACCAGCAAATTTGTTTGCCTCCGAGAGAGTCTACTGCGTCAGTTCAGCAGGTCAGATGGCCTAGACCGCAGAGGCTACGTTTTTCCAATCATGATAAGCAACACACGCCTGTTTGGCAGGTTGGCTGCAACTTTAGCTGCTTTATCAATGCTTTGTGCTGTATACACTACCCCTCTTTCTTTCAGGTTCTCCGCGTTCTGACGCAGCGTTTCCTCTGAAAAGCTGGACGACTCATCAATGCCAACTGGGCCGGGCTTTGCACCGCGCAAACTGAATGGCACAGGGCCATGCCAATCATTCTTTACCAGTAACAGTCGGGCATCAATGATCCGTCCTGGTAGCGTTCTTTCGATGAGGTAACTTTTTCCGGTTCCAGTGCTGCCAATCAGGCAAACGGTGTAACCGAAACGCAATGCCCATCGAATGATTAGAGCCCAATACCGCGCCCGGAACGCGGAAATGACAGGCATTTCACCTGGTCTAAATACCGCTGCGAAAAGACATGAATAGCTATATTTCTCAGCGTTACAATCTTTCATAAAACTTTATCCAGTGATGTGTTTTTGGGGAATTTTCTGCCCGCCCAGCAGGTAGCTGGTGTATCTGAAGTACATAACATCTTGTAGTTGCCTCTGACTATCTCTCTGGATATAGACTTATCAAATTCATTTCTATCCATATCAAATAGCCAGTAGAACCCATCAGCATAGATAATTGTGGTTCGATTGGGATCCGAAGCTACGACGCGAGCATCCGTAATCAAATTCTCCTCATAGCGCAAAGGCGAAGCGGAGAAAAAGAATATTATTAATACGAACCAACTCCCTATGAAACACGGTAAAACATGTTTTTTGCAATCCTTTAAACCATCTTTGTTGCCTTTCATTTTGTAGTCATAAAGACCAAGCAAAAAAAGTAAGAAAGAAAAAGCAAACCCCAGAAAAACGTGAGTATAAAACTGATGGATGCCGTCACTCCATGTAATACTGATACTTCCAGCATTTGTTCTTTTTGTTGTTATTTCTAATACGGAAATGAAAATGGCTGTTAACTGACTAAAACAAAATATTTTTATGCTTAATTCAGACTTAAACGCTTTGTTATATACTAATACAATCACAAAAAGTATTACGATTACAAAAGCTGTAATCATAAACTCACTCATCATCATGAGCACACTGTTATTAATACTGTAATTTATGTTCATCATCACTCCTTAATTTCACAACTTTTCATCATTTTATTTGAGAATTGACAGGCTTATCGAGTAGGGGGTTTAGCGTCCTTGAATATGTTCGCTCGTGTGGCGCTCACTAGACACCAGATAACAGAAGAAAGCAGAGCAAGCATTGCGTAAACCATTCGGAAGTTTGAATCCCACTTCGCGGTTACTATTGATTCATCGACCGCCTCGCGAACGCAGGGAGATTCGATAAGTGTCGGGGGAGTCGTGGATTGTGGCTCTTCGGTACATACCATTAGTTTGCCGACCGGAGCACCATCAATGACAGCCCTGGCTGCACTAACCAGATGCGCTGAAGGTGAACCTGAATAGTTCATGCAGATGAACGTGATAAATAAAGCAATCGCCGGGCCGGAGACCAGAGTGAAGAATGCGAAGCTGCGGCAGGCCGTAGTATGGCGATGCAAATTAGCGAGAAATGTCATCATGATTTGTCACTCTGGGTTTTAGTCGTATCCGACTCGGTGTCACATCGCTGGAAAGCTACTTGAGGAGGAATTTGATCAACCCCGGTAAAGCAATATTTCAGGGATAGTTGCTTTTTTCCCTCATCCAGTCCAACAAAAAAGATATCGACCGGATCTTCATGAAGTAGCTCTTTTGAGAGCCGGTTGTAGGCCATCCAGCTCCCAACCATATCGACCATTGGCTTAAATTTATCAGTGGCGTTATCTGTAGGTTTAAATGGAATTACACGGAAAACATTCCATCGTGAGCAACGAACCAGCAATTGAGCATCACTCTGAAAGACGTCCAGATCAGTGTTATTTGTCAGGACTTTACACAGCGACTTGAGATCGTTACCCCTGACCTCCAGTTGGCTGAAGCTTCTATAATACTTTTCACATCCAGTTAAGTGCTGAGCGTAGCACTGCTTCAACAGTGTTGTGTCGTTACTGGCCTGCAATTGAGTATCTTTCGCCACATAGGCATCACTGATAAGAAAATCGGGATAGAGGTGTCCCTCCCATAGCAGTTTCTCGGCGATAGCGCCCCCCAGCACCACCACCAATAAGATAAAAAAAATTGGGAACGTCTTACCCAGAGGTATTTTCATAAATCTCACCAGTCGTTAATTTGAGGTAAATTTGCTTTCCAGATTCAGAATGCATTTTTCATGTGCATACATGACGGCGGAATCATGGCCGTAATAGAGTTCGCCATTTTCACGCTGCCACTCACGCGCTTTTCGGGTACGGAATGCTTCTGACATATGTTTTCCACACAACTCACATGGCCCGAAAAAGTCGCTGCTGCGGCCTGTTGATTTTGTGAGTCTGACGATATTGCCTGTAGGTCTACCCATACTGCCCCCTGTGCTGCTGGCATTGACCGGCTGTCTGCCGTGCTAAATGAGTGGTTATTTATCCGCGTCATCATCGGATTCTTTCGGCACGAGTTTTGTATAGCTAAATGTCATATCAGAGGGACGGATCCCATAGCGCCACGGCTTTCTGCGGTAGTTAACTGCCTCGCTTACCATCCAGCAGATAAGAGCGATACCCGCCACTATCAGGTAGCCTTTGAGCAACAGCGAGTCCCATTGTTTAATGGCATCATCGGCATTCACCACGTGTCGCTGGCATTCTGAGGAGCGGAACGCGGCAAACACTGCTTTCTCTTCAGGGCAAACCATGACCGAGGTGCTGGTGGCATTTCCAACCAGACTACGGGCCTGATCGAGGAAGACCTTGGATGGTGAACTGGTAAGAACTGTGCAGAACAGAATGAGCAGTAACGCAACTGCCGGAGCAGTGACAAACGAGAAAATGAATGCCTGCCCGGATTTCCATAAAACGTCGCTGATGTAAAATTTCATGTCGGTGTTTCCTCTTATCGGTATTCAGGCCCAGAGCAGCCCGGGGCTTAATTTATGCTGACTGGAGTCCGCCAGATTGTTTCTCTTCAGCGCGGGTATTCCAGCGCGTCACAGCGGCTTGTTCGGAGTCCTGAAACGCCACCGTGGCCTCACAGGAATTGCAGCAGGCGCGAAAATTATTCGAAATCTCCCGAACCCGGATAGATGAACAACCGCAGAAAGGGCAGGGCTTGACGTTATCGTGTCTCATCGTATTTCCTCGCTGGTGGGCTTTATCCACCGAAGCTATTGAGCCGAATTTCAGGTTCATCACCGAGCTCGTACATGTGTCCCATTTCGTTCATGATGGTGCTACTGCCATTGAACCAGGTAACCATGCATCGCCAGTGCTGACTGCCGTTTTCACCCCAGCGGCTCACGCCCGCAGCATCCATTTCGTCTTCAGTGATAAAGAAATCCGCGCCCGGCAGTTTCTCGGCATCAAGGCAGATCTCAGGCTCAACGACGAAGCAGATACCGTTGCTGTTCATGACGTACATACGCCGCTCAAGGGTTTCAGTACTGACAATGACCTGCTTATCAGAAGTAAGGTGTGATTTAGTGACTTCCATGCGAATCAGGTTCTTTGCATTAGCCTGTCCACTCGCAAAAACCATTGACGCATTGCGAACCATTAACTCAGCAGCTTCTTCACCGAAGCTACGAAGGCCCATCAGTGCAAGCAACTCACTACATTCGGCTTTACCGAGGTTGCCAGTAGTCAGATTAACCACGCCTTGTAGAGTGCTCAGTTCAACCGGTTGTGACCGGAGGATGTCGCGAAGCAGTGTATTACCCGCCGTGCCCGGGTCGCTCCAACTGGAGGATTCGGGACGCTGATTTTCAAGAAATAGGGCGCTTTGCAGTAAAGCCGCTGGTGGCTTTCCGGCAAAACTCAGTTTTACTCTGACCGAATCGAATGGGTGCATGACGGCGGTTTCTCCATAATATCGTGAAGCTAAAAACTGTTTTAATCCTATTATCCCACCGGTCGACAATTGACGAAGTAATCGGGTATGAAATGGACACCCCTTCGATAATTCACATATAGCGAAGCCTTTACGCCTTTGTCTTATCCGCAGGCTGGGGAATGCAATAACTTAAGATGGTGATAGTTTCCCCACGCTTTGCTTTAGGCGCGGCACTCTGGCATTCATCATAGGTTTTGTAGTCAGGTATTTTCTGAGAGGTGACACCACTTGGATTAAGACCACTTGAATAAAGCCCAATCACGAGAACTAAAGTAAACATGTTATTACTCCAGAATGTATTGATGGAAAGTAAGTGAGAATGCCATTATCCATTTCTCCTAAAATCCCGAAAAAACTTTTCAAGAAAGGTACTTTTCGGTTACTTCAGCGTAAGCATACTTAGATCGCAAAATGAGTGAATAAATAACTTTGCTCTGCAATTGTTTTTGCTGAACTTCAAATTAATCAGTCATCGATTTCATCAGGCAAGTGAAAAGCTGAGACGTAAAGCTTGCCATCATGAAAATCCAAACCATCTTGGCAGTGATAATCGGAAATTCGAGAGTGCCAATATAATAAATAATAATTATCAATCCCCCCAAGGCCAGACATCCAAGGAGACCTGCTGCTGCCTTTAGGAAATCACTGCCTTCAGGATTCTGGAATGTGAATCCAGTTATAATCAGCGAGGAAAAACAAGCGAACAAACAAGTTCTATACAAAGGCCAGTCCCCGGATATAACATTTTCTCGAATAAGCACTGCCCATATCAAAAATTCAATGCTGAAAATAATCAGCGGAACTGCGAGCACACGAAATGAAAGTTTTTCATATAAAGTGGTAATAATTGATGTCATAGCAAACCCCGCTTGCAATATTCAAATTAATTTTCGTGGTTTTTACCTGCTTTTAACAAACGCGTTATTTCATCAGTAAGGCAGAAACTTTTCCCAGATGATGGTTTCCCGATAACCACAACGTGACCAGTACTTGGAGTTCCCTCTACTTTAAAAAATGCAAGTTTTGCATCGATAATTTTATTTTTCATTGCATCGGTAACCTTGTATGACGTGGGGGTAAATTTTGTGCGTTAATGTTCAATGATAATATTAATCGCGAAATACTGTATCTATAGGGTCTGTTGATTAAGACTATCCCTCTTGAAGTAAAATACAATCATCATTCCTATCTGTATGGAATAGGAAGCCAATTCAGCATATGTTACATAATTGCTTGTGATGAAGGAAAAACCTCGCGCGATTACAAGTAGGAGTATTGATGCAATAAACACTAAAACCCAAACGGTAAGCATTCCCAGCACTGAAAGAAAGTACTCATATTCATTTGGGTCGTAAAATACAAATGCTGTTGAGAATATTGCAATAATACATAACGGAAGTGATGTAGCGAGTTCCGACCATTGAAGGTCAATTTTTCCAACCACCAGCAATGTAGAAATGACAGCGTACTGTATAGCCGATAGAACTGTTACCGGAATCGCAGCTCGAATGAACTTAAAAACAGAATGTTGTGTTTTAGCCTGGTTTTTCATGTGTTACCACCTGTCATTTGTTTCGAAACCAATCATAACCAGAGTGATAGATTTCAGAGTGAATAAACCACTACAAAACGCCCCCATTTATTGCTGGACATCATCCGCAGGAGTGGCATAAAACTCACGACCTGACGCGCCGAGTTTTTTCTGAAGCTTCTTTGTTGCTTCAGCCTGACTTCGGGCCTTGAAATAGAACGTCCTGATAAAATCCCCATTGTTGTAGTTAACGTCCTCTGGATTTGCCCATTTCTGCATAGCAACAAACCGGATAGAAGGCTTCGGGATGGTTTTCACCTCGACATACCCCCGGCCCTTGCAGCGAAAACACACACCGCCTTGAACGTGCCGGAACGCTCGGATCTCACCCTTACCACCCAGACAGCGTGGGCATTCAATTTTATGCATAGCAACCTCTCGACTGTTGATTAACGAATTTCGCGCCTGAAAGGGGGCAGGGATGCGAGGATGTATTTCCCGTAGGCTTTTGTCTTCAGGCGTTTATCCAGGATAGTCACCGCGCCGGTATCGCTCTCTGTGCGGATAAGCCGACCAACGGACTGGGTCAGTTTGAGGCAGGCCTCCGGTATCGAGATTTCCCGGAAAGCATCACGCCCGTTTTTCTCCAGCCACTCCGTCAGGGTCTGGCCCACCGGGTCGGTCGGAACGCTAAAAGGCAGCTTGGCAATGATGACGTTGTTGCAGTACACGCCAGGCAGATCCACCCCTTCACTGAAAGAAGCCATACCAAAGATAATGCTCGGCTCACCACGGTCGATTCTGAGCTTATGGCGCAGCAGTATTTCCCGTTTTGGAAGTGCCCCCTGTATCAGCAGAAGCGGTGAAATGTGTTGAGGCATCGCCTTGCTGACTTCTTCCATCTGCCTGCGGGAGGCGAACAGCACGAGGCAACCCTGAAGCCGAAGCACCAGTTTGGGAAGGAGTTCGATGATCTCCGCCGTATGTTCTTCATGATTGGTCGGAACCGAGCGCATACGGGGGATGAACAACACGCCGTTGTTCTGGTAATCAAACGGGCTGCGGGCCAGCAGGGTAGGTGTATCGACTGGAAGACCGGCCTGCTCCAGGAATGCGTCAAACTTGCTAAGGGAGCGGATTGTTGCCGAGGTCACAATGGTGGCATAAGCCTTCGACCAGAGCTCGGATTTCAGGTGTTCGCCCGCATAGACCGGACTGCAATTAATCACCACTTCGGTGCTGCGTTTAGTACGACGGACGTTAATCCACCGGGCCATAGGCATACCAGAGACGGTTTTATTCCCGCAGTATGAGGCCAGAGCCTGATGCATACCCGCCAGGCGATTTGCCAGCTCGCCGACAGCCATCTTTTGAAGGGCCAGTTCTTCCTCGCTGATATCCCGCCCGGCCTCATCTACAATCGCCGTCATTTTCACAACGATATTCTGCATCTCGTTTACTGTCTTTAACCCAGGCTTAAACAGGGCCGCAATATCTTCAGGAACGAAACCTTCCGGGAAGCGATAGATGTCCGATTCCGTGCCATTTGGCATTTCGTGATCGTTTCGCCAGTTCAGGGAGCGTAAAAGTGTCCCCCGCAGCTCACCGAGCTCATCACCGGCATGGCCCGCAAGCTCCACCAGCTGCTGCACGTGCTTTTCCATAGTCCCGCCGTAGGACTCTGGCATGGTCATTACCATGTCGAAGATTTCGCTCATGAAATGCCTGCTGGCATCGAGAGAGGCGGAGGTCGCAAAGTGGTTAATTGCTTTCTGCGGAACGTGGTGACCTTCGTCGAACACATAAATGGACTCTTCCTGCGGGGGAAGGATAATACCGCCTCCCAGTGACAGGTCAGACAATACGATGTCATGGTTGGCGATAACCACATCCACCGACTCCAGCAGGGCGCGGGCGAGGAAGAACGGACAACGGTGATAATGTGGGCAACGCTTTTTAGGGCACTGACTGCCAATAGCATTGACCCGACCCCATACCGCCTCATTGATCTCATCAGGATAGGAATCACGCTCTCCTGTCCAGTGACCACCAGCAAAGGCCTTGCTGATATCCTCCACATCATCGCGGATGTAGCCATAGGCATTCATCTCGCTTTCCATATGAACGTCACAGCGCATCTGGCAGAAGTAACGGCTACGGCCCTTCGCCATCGCATAGGAGAAGCTCAGGCCCGCTCTCGCCTGTATTTCTGGCAGATCCTTGGAGATGATTTGTTCCTGAAGCGCAACGGTTGCCGTGGAGATGATCAGCGTCTTATGCTTTTCCATCGCCAGGGGGATCAGCGGCAGACAATACCCGAGTGTTTTCCCTGTCCCCGTACCGGCCTCAATAACCCCGACGCGATACTGCTCCTCAGCGGGGGTAGCGTTAACGACTGCGCTGCAAAACGCCATCATGTCTACCTGCCCGGCACGAGGGGACAGACCCTTTGCGTCCAGGAAGAAGTGATAGGCTCGCTCAGTCATTTCAGCGGCAGTCATCCGGGGTTTATTGTCTGGCATATCCGTACCTTGTCCTCTGCTGCTCAGGAGGCACAGCCCGGCAGCGGCTATCGAAGTCAGGTACATCCTCATGCTGGTGGATGTACCGGGTTCATCAGTCTTCCAGTGAATGGCCTTTAAAGCGTCTCACATAGCGTTTAATTTCAGTTTCGGCCTGTTCCAGTACAGCTCGGTTGCAGTGCTCAAGAACACAGTAAGGCCCATGTGCTGGCCCGCCATCGCTGGTTTCGCAGGCATCAAGCTTGAGCCGAACGGAGGCATCGAAGATAAATTGGGTGATTTTCGCAATGGAGATCTGGTCTTTGTCTTCCTGCTCTTTGGTGTCGATGACATCGCCGTTATACACGTCGAAATCGAGCCGCAGGCGGTAAACTGTGTCGATTGCCATAATCGGATCCCTTCAGAGGATGTCGTAGATGACTGGGACGCGGCCACGTTCTACCTGTTGATTCAGGGTGCGGAAACCACCGTGATCAACGATGTAGAATTCACCCGCCACGGCGGAGCGATGGAAGTCGGCGAGCTCTTCAGTGCCAAAGACGAAAACCGGGGTTCCAGAGGGGACGGTCATGCAGGCAGTTTTTCCGCCATAGCCGCGAACCGTAAAGGTGATTACCCCATCCGCGCTGGTGGGCAGGAAATCGGCGAAAATCGAATGAAAGGCTTTATTCGCCTTATCGCTGAATACGTCGGTCAGTGTCTGCATGATGCGCCCCGTGATCTCGTTTTATGTTGTACTGATACCAGTACAACACGGGCCCGGCAGGTGACGAAGGCGATACGTCGGGTATTATCAGAATGAATATGTCGGTCTGAAATGGTTTATCAGTGAGCCATCAGCTCCGGCCCCGGGACGCGAATCAACGGTCGTTATGCTGTAGCACCTCCACGAACTGTCCGCAGCTGTCGCAGCAGTACTCATTGGCGAACCTGCCATCGTCTTTCCAGTTGTTTGCCCCGCAGCGGCAGAGCAGTACACGTACCTGAGAAGGGCGGATGCGAGCTTGACCGAATTTGGTTGTCCACTGAGGCTCGCCATCAAAGCGAAAAGAGTCAATGCGAAACCTGCTTTCGCGTTCGTAGGTGTTGAGGTATTTGAAGTACAGCTCTTCAGAGAGAATGGCATCGGTCATCGTGTATTCCCTGTCTGGCCCCGTGGAGGGTGATTTGCGGCAGAGTGTTGCGTTGCGAAAACTGCCAGGTTGTCGGAGCCATTACACCACGGGTCATACAGGTCACGAAGGGGGTTACTTACCAGCCAGCGCTTTCTCTTCCCTGGTAGCCAGGCGCATTTGCCCGAAACCTTCACGGATCAGCAACGGCTTTTCTTTCTTCCAGCCCTTAACGACGGACTCACCGAAACGACGCGGGGCGTTACCATTCCAGGTGGCTATGACGTGGTTATCATGGACTTCGACAATCACGACCGGGTGGACGACAACTGTTTTAAGTGTGGTGTTGCCCATATTTACCCGGCTAACCGACCAGACACTCATCCCGACTTCCAGCTGGCTTATTTTCATCTTCATTTCCTTCTAAACGAACGTAGTGCGCCACGGCGTAATGTCGTGACGCACATTACCATGCCCGGGGCTTATCAGAACATAAGCCAGGTGGCGTTACCGGCAGTATTTCTGGACTGGTAGGCTTTTGCCTGCGCGTGAAGCAGCTTCCACAGCTGACGAAGTGTAGCAGCATGATTTTCACCACCAGCATTAACCCGCAGTTCGCCGATCTCGCGGGTAACAGTGAAACAATTCCGGCTCTCATCCCAGCCTGAATGTTCACGCGCTTCCACCACCAGATCATTAGACGTATCAGGGCCGGTCTTTGCTGCATTCAGCACGAACTCCGTTTTAACAGTAATACGGCTGGCGTTATCCGGCGCATCCAGAAAGACGGTGAACCCCTCAGTTCGGCGGTCAGTTATACGACGGCTCCCCCAGGAGGTGATCCCCCTCTGGACACGCATCATTGAAAGAGCGTGGGACTCGGTTGCCTGCACTGTGCGATACAGGTCGGTCAGGGAAGAAAGGCTGAAGCTTTCAGGGGCAGTCTGGATAGCGTCGGTCATGGTAGATCCTCGGTTATATGGTGTGTTTTCTGGCTTCAGTAGCTGTCGTTTGCCACGTAATAGGACGTGCCTGGATAGAAGTAGCGGTAATCCGGCTGCATGTCATTGGTGATGACGGATGCTTCTTCCCAGACCCCGCTGGTGGACATAAACTCATCTGTCGTTTCATTCTCCAGCCGCATATAGCGTTCAGGAGCGCATTCCGCCCAGGCGCGTTTCACCGTATCCCAGTTAGCGTACTGGCTGATTTCAATATTCAGGGGCGCATTCTTCTCAGGCTGGTTACGGCGGGAACTCAGCACGAAATTCAGCTTCAGGACGATACGACTGTCGTTGTCAGGAGTATCCATCCAGATCTGGTATTCAGCCGTAGGCCGGGATGACTGGTTTTTGCGGCCCCACGAGGTGACACCGGTTTTAACCTGGACTATCGAGACTTTATGCGCATCAGTCTTGCCAACGCTGGTCATCAATTCAGACAGACTTTTAAACATGGTGCATCCCCAGTGATTATTGGTATGTTCGTTTTGTTTACTTATTAAATCACTGGTTACCCGGGTGACGAAGTCAGAGCCGGGTAAAAAAAGGACAAAATTTGCGGATTAGTGGCTGGTGGTGGTATTGGCCTGCGGGACAGGGCCATCGAACAATTTGTCAAAAAATTCCACGCCACGCTGGTACACATCGCGCAGCTCCATATCTTCACGCTCGGTCAGGCCCATCTTATTGAGCACGGCAAGGCCGGTACGAAGGCGAGGAATCAATACGGTTTCCAGATAGATCCTGCGGCCCGCAATAATTTCCGGGGATGCTTCATTGATGTAAAAATCAACGGTTTTCGTGATGCTGAAGTGCTTTACTTCGCTCATCGTCTGGTACTCCTCAGAATGATGTCATGATACTCGGTTTGATTCAGGGGAGGGGAGCAACCCGGGCAAACAAGCCCGGGCGCAGGCAGCAGTTATTCGAGACCCAGTGCAACGTGATCGCCATCATCAGAAAGGCGAATGAATAGCATCTGCGTACCGCCGCTCAAGCCGAACTGGAGATCCCAGCCTGGGACAGAAGATGTCTCGCATTCACGCACATCGATGACCTGGTCACGGTAGAGCAAGAAGCGTGTATCAGACTTGTCATCTTCAGCGACGTGGGCCATCTGATCAGCAAATTTGTCTTCGAGGTCGAACCAGCTTTCCAGCCAGACCTTATCAGAGACCAGGCTGATACCGCAGGCGGATTCCGCCGTGCCGGTCACAGCCTCAGCGACTGGTTCTACAGAAGTCATATTAAATACCGCATCAACTACCAGTGCCTGCTCTGAGGTCGCCGGGTAGATACCTTGCAGATAAACGCTATTGCCGTTCACTTCGAAGCCGTCTTCAAGACTGATGTCGTCATGATCAACGTCATAAACATCCGCGAGGTTGCGAAGACAGATCAGGTTGGCTTCATCTTCGTTCTCCGCTTCAATGCGCATCAGTGGCAGTTCGCCACCACTGGAGTCGGATTCATAGTAGTGAACGTAGAATACATTTTTCTCTTTGCTGGTGGTCATGGCGTTGCCCCGTGTTGTTCGTTTTGTTTACTTATAGTCTCACGGGGTATTCAGGTGACGAAGGAAATCGGGCATAA
The DNA here is from genome assembly GCA_015548865.1 of Serratia marcescens. Classification (GTDB taxonomy): domain Bacteria; phylum Pseudomonadota; class Gammaproteobacteria; order Enterobacterales; family Enterobacteriaceae; genus Symbiopectobacterium; species Symbiopectobacterium marcescens_A. The sequence continues at coordinate 35,284 of JADMXW010000022.1, forward strand.
AAAAGCGGGGATTTAACCCATAAGCGCTAACTTAAGGGTTGTGGTATTACGCCTGATATGATTTAACGTGCCGATGAATTACTCTCACGATAACTGGTCAGCAATTCTGGCCCATATTGGTAAGCCCGAAGAACTGGATACTTCGGCACGTAATGCCGGGGCTCTAACCCGCCGCCGCGAAATTCGTGATGCTGCAACTCTGCTACGTCTGGGGCTGGCTTACGGCCCCGGGGGGATGTCATTACGTGAAGTCACTGCATGGGCTCAGCTCCATGACGTTGCAACATTATCTGACGTGGCTCTCCTGAAGCGGCTGCGGAATGCCGCCGACTGGTTTGGCATACTTGCCGCACAAACACTTGCTGTACGCGCCGCAGTTACGGGTTGTACAAGCGGAAAGAGATTGCGTCTTGTCGATGGAACAGCAATCAGTGCGCCCGGGGGCGGCAGCGCTGAATGGCGACTACATATGGGATATGATCCTCATACCTGTCAGTTCACTGATTTTGAGCTAACCGACAGCAGAGACGCTGAACGGCTGGACCGATTTGCGCAAACGGCAGACGAGATACGCATTGCTGACCGGGGATTCGGTTCGCGTCCCGAATGTATCCGCTCACTTGCTTTTGGAGAAGCTGATTATATCGTCCGGGTTCACTGGCGAGGATTGCGCTGGTTAACTGCAGAAGGAATGCGCTTTGACATGATGGGTTTTCTGCGCGGGCTGGATTGCGGTAAGAACGGTGAAACCACTGTAATGATAGGCAATTCAGGTAATAAAAAAGCCGGAGCTCCCTTTCCGGCACGTCTCATTGCCGTATCACTTCCTCCCGAAAAAGCATTAATCAGTAAAACCCGACTGCTCAGCGAGAATCGTCGAAAAGGACGAGTAGTTCAGGCGGAAACGCTGGAAGCAGCGGGCCATGTGCTATTGCTAACATCATTACCGGAAGATGAATATTCAGCAGAGCAAGTGGCTGATTGTTACCGTCTGCGATGGCAAATTGAACTGGCTTTTAAGCGGCTCAAAAGTTTGCTGCACCTGGATGCTTTGCGTGCAAAGGAACCTGAACTCGCGAAAGCGTGGATATTTGCTAATCTACTCGCCGCATTTTTAATTGACGACATAATCCAGCCATCGCTGGATTTCCCCCCCAGAAGTGCCGGATCCGAAAAGAAGAACTAACTCGTTGTGGAGAATAACAAAAATGGTCATCTGGAGCTTACAGGTGGCCATTCGTGGGACAGTATCCCTGACAGCCTACAAAACGCAATTGAAGAACGCGAGGCATCGTCTTAACGAGGCACCGAGGCGTCGCATTCTTCAGATGGTTCAACCCTTAAGTTAGCGCTTATGGGATTTAACCCCGCCAGTTTTGATATTTATAATTATGCCAACATGTAGTTCCAGCGCAGTTATTACTTAGGCCTTGGGCCTTTTCGTGTATTACTTTTTTCTGGCTCTTCCACCGACTCTTCTGCTGGTTTTTCCACCGACTCTTGTGTTGGCGTTGTAGTGGCTGCGGCTGCGGCTGCTGCTGCGGCAGTAGCGGTTGAATCGTCATAATCAGTGGTAGCAGTAACATCACCCGATTCAGTCATATGGAGAGTGACAGTGACAGGTTTGCCATCAACAGCAAAATTGAGACTAACTGAACCTTTCATCTTCAGTAAGAGTGCGGCCCGGGTATATCCATCGGAAAGTTTTAAACCAACAGAAGCTAAAGCATCAGCAATTTTGTTATGAATATCGTTGCTCATTTTCATTCCTTAATGTGTGTGTATTAGCGGAATATCAAATCATAAGACTTCAACTGAAAAAGGGTCAGAAGTGAAAAGTTATTTTCTATACGTATGATGGCACAGGAAGGTGGGGTGACGAAGAAGAATAAGCAAAAAAAAAGCGGGGTATTATCCCCGCAAAACTACACACAGCAATTCAATAAAACAACTTCCAGGGGGGCGATGCACACATCACAACTTCGGTCTGTCAGACGGGAACCGGCCTTGGGCGCTTGTATCCCATTTGACGAAAATTTGGTTTTAAAACCGGTAAATCGTTACTCTTTCTTCCTGCTACCCCGGTCTATCACCGGGGTAGCGGAGTCCGCCATTCTCGGCAGCGCCAGCTGATCAGATTACATAGACTCAGATTTAAAGTTACGCGTTCGCATATAACCTCCTTAGTGTGGGCCGGTTCACTGGATTGTGAATTGTCAGTAACGCTAAATTTGTAGACTTCAGGTCTACAGCCTGGCTTATATAGGCAGGCGCGGCAGTTTTTTAAGAGTTTGAACGTAACGAGAGCATTTACATAAATCCTCCTTTCTGTAGCTGACCAGATTTAACGTCTTTGTCTATTCAGTGAACCATACCCTATTCATGTGACGAAGGTTTCTGAGTGTAAAAATACGTAATAAGCAACGCTATTATCGCTAATTCTAAAAATAGGGCGAATTAAAATACCGGCAAAACGCGGACGTTTATACCGGTATTATTTCTGAGCTGCTGGTGCAATATCGCGAGGTAAGCTGTAGTCAGCGCGGCAGGTACTTAACGGCTAGGCTTGCTGGTGGTTAAGGCCTCATCCTGCGCCAGCAACGTGATCACATCCCCGGCAATCTCCGGGCGGATACCAGGCGATTTATGCGCGGCATGGGCCGCGACAGCCAGCGGTCTCCAGTTGAGTGATGCTGCAATACGTCTGATCTCTTCAATAACCCGGAATGTATCGCTCTCCAGCGCCAGACCCGCACGGGCGGTATCGAAAGATACGCGCTGCGCCGAAGTGAGCGGCGAGTGCTTCTTCAGTTCTGCGGTGATGATACGCTGCGCTTCAGCACCGATTGACGCGCCACCTTCGACGACCCCGGTTAAACCGACGAGCTTACCTCCATCACTGCGGCTATTATCGTCTTTAACCCTGGGTGGCGGGGCCAGGGCGGTCAGATCCACGTCCTGCTGTAAGAGCTCCAGCAGGTCAGCCAGCATATCGGGTTTAATCACACCTTTTAAACCCGCTGCGCGTTTCGCTAGGCTGACAGGAGAACGGCCCAGGCGGGCGGACATCGCAATAAGGCAATTAGCCAGAACAAAGAGGTCATCAACCCCAATCAGTGGCGCACACTCTTGCCTGAACGTCTGATCATCCCGGAATGCAGGAGCTGGTGGGGCCGGTTTAGGCGTTTTGGCCTTTGCCTGCGGCTTGTCATAACCACGTAGGGCTTTTTCTGCACTGTCTGAAACCTTACGGATGCTTTGCGTCAGATCATCACCACCTGCCAGGCCTGCGGTCAACTGAAGCATATAATCGAGCCTGCCGAGCATGTCAGGGGAAGCAAGCCCGGTCGCTATCTTCTGGCTGATGTCGTTAAGGTTGCTGAGTATACCACCGGCGATTTTAGACGGAGGAGTAACAACCGCCTGGACATTATGGCTGGTATGAATTTCCCGCGACACCAGGGTGAGGACTTTGCGCCAGTCAGGTTGTACACCAGCATCAAGCGTCTCAAGGTGGCTTATTGCATTTCTCAGGCTATCCCATCTGGATAGCTGTAGAGGGTCACCGTTCTGCTTTCCTGATTTCAGCCACTGAACGAGGTAGACGAAGTCAGATGTAGCTGAGGCCACCAGCCCGGCAATAACGCGCTCTCTTGCTTGAGGCGTTGTAGGGTTAGATCTTCGCACCGGCAGACGGTCATTTTTATGTGCCGTTGGTCTTTTCATTTCGAATATCTCAACTTGGTTCCATCAACGATAACTCCGCGCCCGGGAGCCAGACAGCATGAAACAATGTATTTACCATGTTTGATAAAAGCGCAACCGGCAGCGCCGTCAAAAAAATGCTATATGACAGCGCTGGTTAGAGCAGAAAGATTCAGGGAGGTTTTACATCTACTCTCGATCATCTGTGAGGAAGAGATGCAGTTGAGTCACAAAGGCATCGAGATAAGGGGTATTTCTGGCATTGTCTGCAAAGTTCATTTTGGCATTGGTGTCGTCGTATACATGCATCCAGCCGCTGTTTCTGGCAATACGACGTACATCAGTATTTGCCGGGTAGAGTTTCCCAATAGCTTCACGCAGACCTTCAATTTCTGAGATCAACTGCCGGGCATTCGCAGCAGGCTCAGGAGCCGATGGGACGAGAACCCGGAATTCAGCGGTTTCCGGCTGCATCTTAATCACTTCAATGACTTTGTCCCGGGCAACGGAATTCCATTCAGTAGTCATGCCGTTGTACTGGTTTCGGATGCGGAACTGGTAAACCGGCTGCTGTTCGTTAACAAGCAACCAGGCATCGGCAAGTGCAAGATAGAACGAGACAGGCCGGTTTATCATCTGGTGTTCCTGAAGGGCTTTTTTATAGCTATGGACATCTTCAGGAAGGACATCAGTGATACTGGAGGTGAATTTTAGCGGATCCAGTGGACAGACCGGGCCGATAACCCTAAGCACAGCAACAGGATTATTACCATCATCAGTAAACCAGAAGTCATTTTCTGGGCCGATATTGAGCCTTACATCTGCGGTCTGATTCTCTGCGAGAACGGCCTGCACCCGACGACCGTTCTGCCACCAGCGTGGTGTACCTTGCATACATACCTCGTACAGGAAATTAGCCCGAAGCCCACCTGCTGGTGGGCGGTCGGAACACAAGTCTACTGAAGGTACTGCTCTGCCTGAGCAATACGAGAAAGAGTACCGGCATTCGGTTCAATCATCTGGATACGTCGGCTGTCCTCCAGTAAACCGGCAATAAGGTGCTTGTCGGTATATGGGGCATCGTCATCCCCGAGCATACGGCGGATAGCAGATAAATCGCCGGATGGAACCGGGTATACCGACTCAATAAAGAGCTGGTCACCGTGAGGATTCTCCCACTCATATGGGGTTTGGGCGGAAGCAGCAAAACCCGAATCATTCAGACGTGCGAAATCTTCAAGCGCCTGGAGGCGGGCCGCAGATTCATCGGTAGCGTAGATTAGGATCATTCGCGCCGTCTCAGGCGATGAGCAGAACAGCAAAATGAGAAATGGCAGCATGTTATAGACTCCTTCAGTTTGCGACTTGTTGAGCTGGCGGTGTGGCTACGCTAGTGAGTTGCTTAAGGCGAATGTTCAGCTCATGAATTACATCATCGCGTTTGCGCCAGCTGGTGGATGGTAGAGCCAGGAGCGCTTCAGCTTCGGACACGGAGAGACCGGCCAGGTGAGCTTTCGATGAAATCTCTGCGTTATATAATTGCTTCAGCACAATCAATGAGTGCTGGGAGGATGCAGCCATCATCATGAAATGGCGAAGCACCGCACAATAGATTTGAGTAGACATATTAAGCCGCCTCGTTCAATGCGTGAGGTAATGATTAATGGCATGTTCAACATAGCCAACAGATTTACCCACCAGGTGTGCAAGCTGCTGCACATGATGATGGTGAACTTCACGGCACGGGCCAAATGAAGTGGTGTAGCGATACCAGAGGCTGCGGCCTACAGAAAAAAGTTCTTTCTCTGTCTGCGGGCGAACTGGATAACAAACAGGACGTGCAGATGTAGTGCGACGAACGTTATTTCGTACTTGATGAATTGCAGTATTCATAAATCACCCCGCGTATGTTTTTCGTTTTGTTTACTAACTTCAGTTAAACACACGCTGGGTGGCTGACGAATAGAAAATCCATAAATAAATGAGCTAAAGATTTAAGCTCTTTATGAAAGAATTATTCTGGGGTTGGAAACCAGATAATGTCCGAAATAGGCTTATTGCCCGTCAGTAAAGCGAGGCTGGAATGCAGTTCTTTAACGACCTGCTTATTATCCTGCGTTTGCTCAAGTGCGGTTATAGCCTTTAGCAGGGTATTTGCCACAGATGCTTTAGCATATGCCTGCGGTGAGCCGATTAGCACCTGACGCATTAGCTCCGCATTGTTAGAAGCCAAATAGCCTTGCTCCTCGGAAATTCTTTCTGCATCGGGTGCTGAAATAACCAATGCGGCAAGTTCGTGATCGTTTGCATAGTTGATAACATCAGATAGCATTTCGAGAGCTGTGGTATCTGTCATGATAAAGCCGTCAGCTACCCACTGAGGAGCAACATCGAAGCGAACTACCCAGGAATAAGGTTTAACGTTTGACATACAGAGACCTCATTAAAGAGAGATATAAGCGTCGGGATTTTCTTCAACAGAAAGAAACTCAATATCTTCGAGATGCATTCCTGCATTACGAATGCCTACCTCGGATAACCACGACAGTATTGTTTCATGATCCGGTTCACCAGAAAAATCAACAAAGGCTGGAAGAGCCCAGTCGGGTGTATAGCCAGCGCTATACATTACAGTGGCAGTAAAGCGCCCAATGTGGGGAATTTTGAAAAGGATGGATGCCTGCTCAGGGGTATTAATTACCATGCCGTGATGATAGACGACATCCCAGTTTACCCCATGCTCCCCTGTATTTCCTCGATAGAGATGGTGGCGGTCAACGGCCCAAAGGACACCTTCGCTATCCAACCAGCAGAAATAATTATTATCTGGGGATAACGTGATCCCAAGGTTCATTAACTCCGCCACCAGCAAGCAAGGGTTAATATCAGTTACAGTTTTAATAATCGTCAGCCCCATCTCGGTTCCGGTAGTAACTGTCAGTACCTTGGAGGCACTGATCCAGAATTGATAACCTGCTTCTTTAGCCTTCGCGATTAAATTAAACATTGTTGCTTCCCATTGAATGGCAGTTAGGTCAATAACAACATGAGGCTGGTGGGTGACAAACAGGGAATCTGACGATATTTCAAGAAAGAATTTAGCGATGAGAAATGCAGGGGGAACAATATGGTCTGTACTTGCCAGCGCTTCGCTCGGCCAACCCCTCGACAGCCCGAAAACAAGTTTCGGTCTGCCTCACGGTTATCTACTGACAAAGGCGGGGATTATTCGGGGTACTGTATGAACTACACAATTTCAATCGGAACAAAAGAAAGCAGCAACCCCTAAACAAATGATTGAGAGTAACCAGAAAAAGGCGAGTACTACTACAGCGCTTAAAGATAGTGGAACGGTTTTTGATAGCATAACGCCCATACCTACACCAAATGAACATAGTGCGATAGATCCTAATTTCAATTTGCTCTTATACGAAATTAACATTGGCTTCTCCTCAAAATAGGTGTGGTGCTTGCCAGCGCTTCGCTCGGCCAACCCCGAGACAACCCGAAAGCAAGTTTCGGTCTGTCCCGGGGTTCCGGGTAACGGCCAGACTTACCGCAGATCTTCTTTAGCGTTAATCATATGACATATGAATAAGAATTAATCACGATACAACTGGATAAAACTCTCCACACGGGTTCCATCACAATAGCTCGGCCAGGCGTTCATCACAGGTAGTTCTTCTGTTGTGAATCTTCCCAGTGCGAGAGCTACAGAATACCAGACCGGGAAAATCGTATTGGCTGATGTCATATTCCCATTGTTGATTAACTCATAGAGTCCGCGTCCATTAGCCCATGCACTTTCTGGTGTATCACCGGCAAGGTAGTTATCCACCCAGATGGATGGTGACAGAGCCTGACCTTTCGCCAGTCTCGCTAACAACTCGTACCACTTCAGATATTCCGTGGTTCGCAGTGAGAGAATCGGGATTCCGCCACGTCTTAACAGTGCTGCCGCAGAACGTGAGTCTACCGGTGCGGCAATTCTATCCAGGTGGTTACGGGCTTGCTTTATCCGTGCTGATATTCCCGCAGGGCTCACTCGGGAGATGTATTTCTCCACCGTCTCAGTAGCTTCAGCGATATCCGGGGCCAACGAACCATCAACATGGAGGGGACATAAAACAAGGCCGGTATCATCGTGAGTCACCCAGGCAGAATTGTCAGTCGGGTTCCTGACGATAGACAACGACTCACTTTGACCCAAGATCGTTAACCTGAATGACTTAAGCCTTTCGGCTATCCAGCTGCCTCCATCACCAAAAACCTCAATGCGCTCGTGACTCATACCGCATCACCTCTACAAGTGCTTTACATTCAGACCTAATCATAACGGCTTCCCCGTTCGGAACAAAATCAGGGCATAGCCAAACCATACTCAGGAAATTTACAGATATGTCGATCTACAAAACGCGCTCAAAACGCTCAGGCGCGTTTTAATCAATCCGATCGTGAAAATACCAGGGGGATAAGCTCAGAATCGTTCTGAGGCGATTCTGGCGTGGTTTTATCCCAATAACGGATCCTTTTGCGAATACAGATCGGTTTACAAGGGAATTTGGCTGGTATGAGACGGAGATGATCCACTTTGATAATCTGAGCGATAATTTGTTAATGGTTTCGTTTTGTTTACGCGTGTATCGGGAGGGAAGTTATTCCGAACGAGGGTATCGACTTCATATTGTCCGTTTCGATAGCCGATCACAATTTCTAAGCGGTACTCGCCGCGACAAAAACCCCCGGAGGAAAACCATGTTGGTTATTCACTTTTGGTTTTCCCCGGCGATTAAAACCAGGGCAACCTCCGGTTGCCCATAAAAACCCCCGGAGGAAATTCATCTTTCCTCCGACATCGTGCGGTTTGATTATTACCATGCTCAACCTCCCGATGTAAAAATAGAGAAAACCGACGCTATCGCTTCCGCTTTGTTTACCTTCCATATTCGCGCCCGCGAAATAGTCCGCTGCATTCCCACCCGATCATACCCGGGCGAAAACACTCGCGATCATATTGCGATCATCCTGATTCATTTCCGCCGCGATAAGTCCGCTATCGCCTGAAGGCTCACTAACAGATCGCCTGAAGGCTCACTAACAAAAATACCAGGTCATCGCCTGGTATTCATGTATATCCGTTATGTTTACTCCAGAGCGGTTTGTATTTCTAAAGCTGTTTTCTTAGGTGAGTTATTCGAAGTGAAAGTGCCTGCCGAATTGCACGGTTTTTTCGTAACTCATCACGCAACCAAATAAGCTGACCTTCATACAGTTCGATAAGCGCAAGTTCTCGCTGGCTTGCATCCTTAAATTTCGCTGGTGGATATGATTCGCCTTTGTTGAGAGGTAGGTATTTGGGAACGACACGATCAATGCCTCCACCAGCTTTGCGCAAAGGTGTCAATCTGGCCCAGCGGATCCTGATAGTTGTTCCTTGCCTGGTTACGTTAAAGCTGTACCGTGCCTTCTCGTCATCAGCAATAGCTTTGTCCCAGTATTCCTCCCGAAGACTATTGGCCTCGTTAAACAGAAGTTCTGCGGCTGAATCAACCGCATCACGAGCCTTTTCCAGATCATTGATGTACCCGACGAGTTGCATAAAACCACCTCGATGTTTTTTGATTAGGACTTAACCCCAAAAAAGAGAATCTCTATTATTACGCCAGAACTCTATGTTTCTGGAGAAAGAGAAAACTCCTTTTCAGGTTCGATTTTTAGTTTTCAGTTCCAAAACAGGAAAGATTGATTTTCCAGTTAAGTATCTTTCTGGGTGTTCTCATTTTTTGCATGTTTCTGGAGAATACAATGGCAATCTGGTGATTGAGCTATTAATATCTATCTGTACGGGTACTTTTATCAAGCCATTTTATTTTAATCAAGCAGTTTGCCAATCTCTATATGATATGGCAGAAAACTACGTTTCTGGGCATTTCTGATTTTTAATAGGTTTCTGGGGAATATAATGGAAACTTACTTCCCCTAATGTAGAGGCGATTAACGGGATGACGCCCACCGCTGCACAAACCTCTTAGTAAACGATTATGTAGAGTCGCTATATGATATGGCAGAAACTTATGTTTCTGGCTTTTCCACTTTTTGTTACCTTTCTGGAGAATACAATGGCAAACGCAGCTGAAACTTCCATCACCTCCCTCCGTCTTCAGGATCAATCCTAAATCACAGTAACTTCATAGTGATTTATGTCACATTTTGTAGGTATATATACTAGTTTGAGAGAGTTTTTTTGGGGGGGAAGTGAAGGGGAGATATGCATATTTAAGTGAAATTATAACTTGTGCTTAAGTAAAATTTTCACGAAGTGTACCCTTGAGTAATCGCCACAACATACCTTAATTCACCTCACCGAAGCATGTGTTTTTAGTATATATACTCCGCGAAATCCCCAGGCGGAAAGCCAATCTAAATGTGTTGCCCTCATACATTACCACCTAATTTCCTCAGTCTGATTTAGGTTAGGGGTTAAGGTTTTTAGGGCCGGATTTAGCCATATATGACGTCCAGTTTCATGCAGCATTTATGTACATATCTGACATTTTAAACGTCCGTATCTAGCCATTATTAATGTCAAAAATGGGGACGTTTTGCCGATAAAAAAAATGGTAATCGATGATCGTTTGAATACCATGTTACAACTTGTTAACGGTTAATTCCCGACGTTGACAGAGGGAGGCCACCTTTCTTTACGTTAGTGCGAACCCCTTTTTGGCGCTCAAATGTTATCGGAGTGGCAGTAATTCATTTTTAACTTGCAGGGTTAACGAATGAGCAATGACAAATTGGTTGTCTGCGGAATTGATATTGGATACAGCAATGTAAAAATTGCTGTAGGGGATTCAGCGGATGACAAACCCACAGTCAGTATTTATCCGGCCTACGCTACGAATGAGCCAGTAGATGATGTGCGGCTGGTAAAGCGTAGCTGCGAACATGAAGTGTTGGTGTACCCAGGAGGTAAAGAATGGCGGGCTTTTACCGAACGCCCCGATGCGCGTGAGCTGCATGACCGTTACCACATGACAGAAATGTACCTGGCACTATATCTGGCCTCACTGGATAAAATCACTGCTAAAGCAGGCAATGAAATCGACCTGGTAGTAACTGGTTTACCTGTCCGTCTTGCTAATGAAAGTGAACGCGCGAAACTGACTGCGAGGCTCACCGGTACGTTTACTATTGCGCCAGGAAAAACAGTGACTGTTAAAAAATGCCTCGTTCTTCAGCAGGGCGTTGGTGTCATCAATGACATCGTTAACAGACCGGGCCTTATCAGTCAGGAAGAATTAGAGAAGTCGACCATTCTCGTGGTTGACCCTGGCTTCTTCTCGATGGACTACATCGCCTTTAAGAGCGGAAGCAGGGTATCAGGCTCTTCAGGTTCATCATTAAAAGCAACCAGTGCAATTATCGAAAGCATTGTGAACCGCCTTAATGCCGATAACCCGGAAGAGCGAATTGATGATCTACCAGAAATTATTGAAATCGCTCTCCGTAACAATGAGCAGTCTTTCTTTAATGGGTTCCGCCACATTTCCCTACGTCCTCTGCTTGAAGAAGCTATTCCCTCCATCGCCAGTGATGTAGTCAAAGAGTTGCGAAAATCGACAAGGGTTCTCGGGCCAGTCCATATCATTGCAGCTGCCGGTGGTGGGACAAGGTTCTACGAACAGACCATACGAGAAGAATTCCCCCGAGCCAGGATCGTATCGAGCCCGTTGCCTGTTGCCAGTAATGCCATTGGTTTCTGGAACTATGGCGTTGACTTGATGCTTTACGGCGATGATTGAGCAAAGGGGGTTTCATGCAAGTTCGAGTGACGATTAATCCAATACTGTTTCCAGAGCTGATTAATTATCTGGAATCAAAACAGTCTGGCCAGCGCAGCAGTTCACTATTGGCGCTGGCAAACCGAGCATTGCTAGCAGGTGACAGTTTTATACCCGGTATCGTCCGTGAGACTTCAAAAAAACGTAAATCAGAACAGAAGAAATCAGTCCGTGGGCCGAATACAGAAAATGAGACTGGTCTGATGACTAGTCAGAGAGACGGCCACTTACCCAAAGTAAATGAGGACACTGAACCAAAATTTCGTCACGTGGTTAGCAACGATATAGTCAATACAGGCCCGCCATTTTGTGTGGGCAGTGATATTCAAGAGTTCGAAGTTAAAGATGACCAGTTATCGACGGCGAACCTTACCAGTAAGCCTGAGATTGCTGGAAAAATACCGGATCCCAATCCTGGAGATAAATCGGGCGTTGGGGAGACAGGCGACAATCAAGATAGCGGCGTTAATGAAAAGGTTACACCAAGGCGTGTTCGCATAAGTTGATACCGTTGTAGGGTTTGTGGGGAGGGGAAATGCAGATAGCAACGAAGAGTTTGGTGCTCGCTTTACTATGTGCTGCTTACTGCACGAGTACGAACGCCAGGCTTGTAGATCTTCGTGGCACTTCTTGGGAAAAGCATTCCCAGAAAGAGTGTGGCCTCGATCCGTACCTTCTCTACGCGGTGGCACTCACCGAGAGTAAAAATAATGCAGGAACCAAGGGGTATGTTGTTCCCAGCCCCTGGGCATTGAACAACTATGTTTATGGGTCGTATTACCCGACAAGTTATGAAGATGCAAAGAGAGCGCTAGCCCGCTATCTCTCAGCCACTCCGGTAACAGATATTGGAATCGTTCAAATTAATTTTCGTTGGAACGGACAGTATGTTAACCATCCTGAAGAACTCCTGGATGTCGATACAAACATCCGAATCGGGGCAAAGACTTTGTGTGCAGCCATCAAAGCTAACCCTGGCGATATAGAACTGGCGATAGGTGGATACAACACTCAAAACCCTAAGTTGGAAGGCAAGGCTCGTGAATATGGTCAGCGCGTATTACGCGTATGGAAGAGGCTTATCGAAAATGATTAATCAAAATTTGTATTTTCTACAGACTGCCATCTCAATTATTACCCGTGCGCAATCGTTGTATAAAAGCCCTTTTGAGTTAGCAGAAGGAGACCGGGAATTTTTGATAGAGAAATCTAATCAGGCCAAGCTCGCTTTATCGATGGAGAAGTATGACTTGCCCATCTTTAATATCTGTCATGATCCCGAGCGCAAGATATCTACTGAGGTAGAAAAATTCGTTCGTCATGACTCATACATCCTACGGCTTGCCCTGCTGGTATTCAGTGTTCGTGTTTTCATTAATACGGGGACTGTTGCCCAAACGTTCTACTGGTTTGATAATGAAAAAACCGTACAGCTTGTCGAACGTATGGATGATGCACAAACAATCGATGCAATCATAACCGGCAAAATATATTTTAAACCTATTCGTCCATTTGCCGATTTAGTAGATTGTGACTTCAGTACAGTTATTGGAGCCCCCAACCCAACCTTAGAATTAACAGGTTACTTACAGTCGCGCTATTCTCATTGGAGTAATTGATTATGAAGGCTGCTCTTGTCCGGGATGAAGATAAATTTGCTTTAACACAGAAAATGGTAAAATTAGGATTTCGTAGAAAGATCATTGTGCATTCGCTTAATGCAAGTGACCGTGTTATTGATTTTTTGCGAAAAGAGTTCCATCTGAGTGATGTATCAATCGGACGACTTAAACATTCAGAGACGCTGCTCAATACGACACATAAAAAGGTTGAGGCAACCAATTTTATGAGCATCTATCTGCGTCGTTCGAAAGACCCAAACAACAGTGACAACATCGTTGATGTGGTGAGTGCGTTCGAAATCTACCGGGAACTAAACCTTAAATTCCGCCCGGAAGAAGCCTCGAAAATGATGATTGATGCCAACGAGGCCTGGACTCTTGCTCGTGATTTTCGAGCTGAAGAAATACGTATGGTAAGGTGTTACCGTTGCGATCTTTCATTTATTTCACCGCAGAGTTGTGACCGTCCACGGAAAAAACATATTTGTCCGTTCTGCTCTGATACAGAAGCTGAAAATGAAAGCTCGTAAGTGACTAAGTTAAATTTCATAAAAAAGCCCGTTTTAACGGGCTTTTTTATTGCCTGGATACTTCGTCACGTGAATGAGTCGGGTTAGTATTGAATAACAAACCTACTGGTGTCCCAAGGAAAATAAAATGAAGAAAATCTCTGGTCTTGCTTTGGTATCGCTGATGTTAGTTGGTTGCGCGGCTTCTCAACCACCAGCTATGCCGGTTGACAGCAATCCATCTGATGCTTTGAAATTTGCCCGAGCGATGGATTTACGTCAGATCACCGATGCTGGCGATCAATACCTTATCTATAACGGTTTCGCGTCCAATGGGCAGCTTGTCCCTCTCAAAACCCCGGTTAAGGCTGGTGAAAAAGGTGTAACCAACCTGGGAGGTAATGGAGTGGCCGATGTGGCTGCGGGCTTCGCGACACACACATCTTTCATCCCTGTGCTGTCTGTTTTAACGGCCCAACAGCCTACTGCTATTGTTGATGGCGTGGTGCGTGTCGCGTCATGGAACGGTAAATCTCAGGAAGATAATGAGCGTGAGGTCAATGCGATTTTCTGGAAAACACTAACCCGGATGGATGGATACAAAGTTGGTGGGATGTGTGAGGGGAAAGGCGGTGCTGTTGAAAATGCAGTTCGTCGGAAAGCGACGAACGGTGATTGGGTATCGTATGCTGATATAGCTCCAACGTTGCCGAAACCACCTATCAGCACCAGCGGTCAGGTGACATTCATTATCGGTAATGACTGCTTCAACCTCTATGCAACACGAGCCTCTAACGTAGGTCTGGTTAAAGAAATGAGTAAAGAACTGGGTGCTCAGCGGGCTCTGTTCTTACCAGGCTCTCCTGAACATGAACCAATGGTATTCAGTGACGGTAAGCAATACCTGTTCAGAAAGTAAAAAAAAAGCCCCGACATAAAGTCGGGGCTTCTTATCCTGCAAAGCTATTGAGTTTTCAAAACAGCCTCTGTGCTAGATTTCGCCGCATCAACATCGATACTGTCAACACCGCTCTGGAATCGCTCCAGGGAGTTCTGGCGAGATCCATCTATATTCAATACGTTTCCTTTACCGGTTATCTTATCCAGATTTATTTCCGACGCTTTAGGTAAAAGTTTCGCCTCGTAAAGTGAACCAATCCACTCTGACAAATCGAGTTTGTTAAAATCAATCCGTCCAAATTCTTCTAACGTCAGTGGTCGACAATCCGGGTTCTTTTTATCCCCCCAGCCGATACCTAACATTGGTCTCCCTTGTTCCTGAATGATGCGACCAATCTGAGAATCAAACGTGCAATAACTTGACCGTTTCTCGATACAGACACCCAGAAACTTTGTTTCACACCAGCTGGATATATGCACGGCCAATTTTGTTTCTTTCTTAACGGCAAGCTTAAATTCATCAGGAGTACAAGCCCAGATGATGTTGACCAGTATATTAGCAATCTGGTACGCCATGTAAGCATATCCAACCACGGATATTGCCGAAACAATAGTTGACGACAATTGAACAGATGTAGCCAGGCCAGACGATGTTACGGCTGCGCCACCGCCAGAGGCCGCACTTTCAAATATCAGATTCGTCGCAGCAGGGCCGAAGGTATCAAGAGTCCATTGAGCAACTTGTTTCGTCAGCGCTCCTATAGCCTGATTCATCAAACCGGACAAACCTGCTTCTGTAGCTTGCTGAGCCGCTTCAGTACCTGCCGACCCAACCAGACTGTTGAAAGCGGAAATAGCTGGTCGAGTTATTGTATCGATGGCATTAGTCATAAGTTCGGAACCCATGTCAAAAATACCTTTTCCCTGTTCGAACATACCGGCTTTTACAGAGACAGCATCAGCAATTTTTAGAGTGTAGTAGGACAACTGCAAATACTGAATCCAGCTGACATCTACGGGCTGATCACAACAATCCACCCATCCCCCCATCGCCGATTTACATTGTGCAGACTCACCTTTAAAAAGAGTGCAGGAACGGTTGGTTTCGTCAGTATCATCGCCACACTTCATTTCATTCAATGCGTAAGTTGCGGCCTGAAGAGTTGCAACTGCTTTGTTGAAATCGCCGCTTGGTTCAGCAGAAGGCTGTAGGCAAGACCCATTAAGGCATTGCACAGCGCCAGGACAAGTATAGGTATCGGTGGAGGAGGTATTGGGTACAACGACATCCGTTCCGCAATCCCATACCTCGGTTGCCTGCCAGCACCCATTTTTGTCACCCTCCGCACCTGTTATGCAAGTGGACTTAATGAATTTACATGCAGTGTTTGCATCGTACTGCTTGCAAGTATTGTTAACGCCACCGTCGGTTCCGCAGTTGGAAACTACCGTTGCAGACTTACAGAAAGGTGAGAGACCTCCGATCGGCGGCTTAGCAAGCTGGTTTTCGCAGATACGTGCGCCATTTATGGTTGCGCACCCATTTGCATCAGGAATGACTGTCTCGCGGCAGGTTACCGTGTAATTCTGGCAATACCCGGCGTTGATGGCCTTCAGCAACGTATCGAATTGTTCAGGTTTATCAACAGTCCAGGCGTTATCCGAGATAATTTTGTTTGGGTCAAAGTAAATATAAATGAGAGCATAACCTTCGCCGCTGCCAGTCACTGACACACGGTTTTTGAAATTAAGAACGCCATTTTGGGGGGTATTTCGGATTTGTGCTGTTACATCTACATTAATCGACTGATCCCAGCTTGTTTTTAATTCACAGGCTCCTGATGTCTCTGGCGGGAAGACGTTTAAACCTTTTGGCCCTGCCCAAACCAAACTACCCCTATCTGTACCACCGACATAAATCTGCATGTAATCATCCCATTTAGCCCTGATGATCTTGGCGCTGGTAACTGCCTGGGGATTGTAGACAGTGACGGCCATTGCCTGTTCAAATATTGTGCAGTTGCCGTCCCAGTAGTTATCACCGACAGTCCCGAGCCAGAGTTCGATGCAGTTAGTGCCGCAAGAACCGATGTTCGCCGCGCCACTATAATGCGAGAGCATACCGGCAACGTAAGGATGGTAGAGGGTGAATGTGCCGCTGACACTTGTGGTACGGGTACATTCGCGATAATCAGGGATATGGTTGACGGTGTCCTTATTCGTCATGGTCTTGGTCATAGAACAATCACCAAGATCTTGCATGTACTTATCCTGATTCTCCAGGAAGTCTTTATGGCCATCAAAGATGGAATCATCAGGTTTAATGTTTGCTGTAGTTTTCGTTGAGCCCACCAGCGTTCGGTAAGCTTCGCCGCGCAGTGAATTTTCGGTTTTCAGATTGGCGTTGGTTGTATTGCCCAGTTTTAGCGTGTTGCTGTCATCTCCGTAGGTTCCTTTCAGGCTATCCAGTGAAGTTGATGAACCTTGATTTGGATAAGCAGAGTTCAAATCAACGGCCTGGCCTTTTCCATACTGAACCGTACCATTTGACGTAGCTGAAACTTGCGGCAGTGTTTTATAGAAATTAGTGGCAGATGTAACGTTTTCCTGGGTCGTTGCTGAAAAGGCATACGGCACGTAGGATACAACACCAAGGTGACATAACATCGTTATTGTGCAGAGTGGTCTGTAAAACCATTTTTTGCGGAAAAGGTTTTTCATTCTATGATCACCTTTGTCGTGGTTACTGATTATGAAATCAGAGATCTCGGTAACTAAATTTCGTCAGCCAGCATTTCTATGCGAAGCTACTAAAATGAAGGATTAAGCAGGCAGCGTATTAAACAGACTGGTTTCAGACAATAAAGAAGGACGGCAAAACGAGGGTGTTTTCAGCGTCTTGAATATTACCGACTGGAGGTACTTATGGACATGTTTGGTATTACTGGCCTTATCCCATTATCGGGGCCAAGCGATTCAGATTATGGTGGTGGAAATGGTAAGAGGGGACGTGGAAAAAATGGCAGAACGTTCAAGAGCAAATGTGAGCGTATGTGGGAGTTTTATATTCTGCTCTATTCTTTACTGAGCCTTCCTGTCGTATACATGTTCGTGACCACATAAGAGCCCTGCAAGATTGCAGGGCTTTATTGCGAATCACTTACTCGATGAAATTATCATGTCGTCATTTCCACCACTATGACCTCCATTGTTCTCTTTATTACGTGGATGCACAGGTACATACTCCTGATGCGACTGGGTTGCACGTGCAGGTGGCGGATCACTGAACATTGTACCTCCGTTATTTGAATCACTATGACCACCAGCGCCTTGGGTATTAATGTTTGTTGTCTCAGACCCACCATAGTTTGAGTTCTGGTTTAAACCATTATGACCTTCAGCACCTTGGGCATTAACGGTCATTGTCTCAGCCTCGCCGTATCCCTGGTTGTGGGTTCCCATCGCGTAAGGGACGCCATCACCCACAGCAGAACCTCCATTTGATGCCTGATGCATCCCTCCAAGGTTGTTGGCCATGCCACCGGTGTTGTATTCGTGGGTTTGGCGATCGGTATTCAGTGCAGTAGTAGCCTGTTGAATAATGGAGCCATCATTGGCTGAACGGTCTAAACCGGCATTATCAATACGGGCTGCAATACCACGGGCAAGAGCAGTATTTCCGCCCATAACCGTTCCATTGTCATTTTGACCACCCGTCGCGAGTTGAATACGTGCCATCATGTCACTGCGGGCCTGGGAAAGTTGTTGCTCAGACGCTCCAGCTTTAGTCATGGCGTAGTAGTTCACAATAGAATCTCGCGCCGCTTCGCGGTTTGCATCTCCACCAAGCGGAATTTCCCCAGCGATGGTTCTGGCCTGATCATGTACCTGTTCATATACCGGGCTTTCTTTGAACGCATTACTGACATGAGAAACGAGTTTATTAAAATCGCCAGTAATACCGCCAAGATTATAGTGGTTGTTTTCGAAATCATTTGCGGCGGTGTTACCCGCTTTCGTCATGACTTCACCCTCATTTCCCTTGTGAATTTGCTCAACTGCACCGCTATTCTGTCCCCCGACAGTATTAACCTGGCCTTGCCCATAACCATCAGACGATGACGCATGTGCTTCACCAAGCGCTCCGTAAGATCGGCCTGTTACTGCATTAACGGAGTTGCCAACGTCCGCTGCACCAGCAACTGCGCGGCCACCAGCGCTTTCAGCTCCACCACTCACGCCACGGTATTGCTCAGATGCAGTTGTCGTCAGTACTGGGCTGGAATCAGCGTTAATGAACCCGGCTTTGGCAGCTACTGCACCGGCAACACCAAGTTCACTGGCTGCTTTGAATTGAGCAAAGGTATGCGCGTCTTCGTGAGTCATACCTAAAGAGGTCAGGCTCGCTGCATCACCGGCGATTTTGCTGGACAGTTCCGGGTGCGCCGCGAGGGTTTGAGTCAATGTTGCTTGTGCATCATGATTACGACCAATGGCTGTAGCAAGTTGCGCAGCATTCATTGTCTGGCCCATTGAGGTACTTGAAACGAAGGAGTTTGCTTCCTGGAAGTTCTTTTGTGCGGACTGCATTCTTTGATTTGCCTCAGCAAAAGAACGAGTCGATTGAGAACTCTCACCTTCTTGCGATAAGGACTGGTACATCGCACTTGCTGCGGTATTGACGATGCGTGACTGGGTCGCACTGTCTATTTTGTGCGACGAGGCGCTGTCTGTAGAACCGTACTTAGCACTGTTGTCATTACTCAGGCCACTGCTTTCTGCCTCTGAACGTGACATTCCACCTTTAACACCAACACCAGCACTTGAACTTCCCGCACCGCCACCGACACTCACATCACCTTTGGCGATAGAGACAAGCGCCTGCATATCAGAAATACCTTGTTCTTTAGCCACAGAACTGACAAGGGCACGATCTGAGCTGCTCAGGCTGGCAAATGCTGCATTGGAAGCGTCACTATAAACTTGCGAATGTCCACCAGAATTCATGTTACTGGCCACCTGGCTAATCATTGCTCCAGATTGGGCAGTCAAGGAACTGGATGCTGAATCTAGTTCTTGCTTAGCGCTGGACAGGTTGTGAGTAGCGACCTTTTTCATGTCAATGGCAGGGAGAGTGCCAGAAGACCCACCCATGATAGTTCCTTGTGTTGGGTTAAATTCAACATCGGAACCACGACTGTTTATCGCAGGAGCGTTGGTGACATCAGGTGCGAGAGTTTTAGTATCGGCAGCTGAAGGTGCTGCTGCTGAGCTTGCAAGAGAGTTAAAGGCAACAGAACTGCCCCAGACAATGAATCCACCCAGGGCCGGGATCATCGCGTATAAATTACCAGCAAGACCTATACTTTTTTGAGTCTCAAACAGGAGCTGATAAAGCTGAGCAAAGCTAAGTCCGCCAGAACCCGAACTGACAAGAATTTGGCTTGACGTATCACGGATACTGTTTAACACATACATGTTGACGACCGCTGCGAGGGGAAGCCAAGTCCATGTCCAGATGATAACGAGGAAGTACTTCATCACCAGTCGCAAACCCATAATACCCAGACCGAAAAGGAAGGCCATAAATGGTGCGAGTGCGTATATTATTCCCTGGAAAATCGGCATAAATGAACCCATCCAGCTCAAGAATGATGAACCAGAAGAAGACCATTGGAATGCCTGTTGAGTCATGGTTTGGGCGCGAGTTACAGCAGCAGTACCACGAAATGAGCTTTCGAGTCCGTACATTGGCAGTTCCCTGAAATGAGGGTACATGACCAACATCAATTGGAAATCACGAATATCAGTGCCACTTATGTTGAAGAAATTCAGTACTTCCTGGGCTTTTCCTGAACCTGAGCATGGCGCACCACCGCAAGTGCGCCCGGATGCGGTATAAGAGCTGGCAAAAGCTGAGTCCAGGCTAGAAGCGTTCTGGGTAGCGAGTCCTTTAAGTTTCGTGTACGCGTCAGAACAGGTATAAAGTGAGCCCCCATTTGAAGATTCTTCAGTACTGGTAGACCAGCCGCTACGTACATTGTCGTAAATAACAACCCGCTGGAAGGAATCGTTCGAGGCTAGCCCTGATACACCTTGATTAGAGCGATACATTGAAGCAAAGGTTTTAGACCCACGAATAATATCGTTGCCTACGCAGTTCTTCACATAGTTTGAAACGCTTGCGTCCAGATCACCGTAAGCACCAGTTTGACCCGTCCAGCGCATTGGCGTTTTCAATGTGTCGTATAAAGTGGCCAGAGTGAAAAGGGGATCCAGAGACCCATACTCAGTCATGCTTGGGACAGAAAATGCCTGCTCCATCTTCTCGGTAGTTGCATACCCAACAGTAGACAGTACAGATGCGGCAACGGCTAATCCCGCTGGTACATTATCAACAGCACGAAACTTACCCGTTGTAACATCTTCAATGTTGGTGCGCATCGATACACTGAAAAACAGGTAATACATCACGACGGCCACACACATATGAGAAAGGGATAATGATTTCCCGGCTGATATAGCAGCAGCAAGCACGACACAAATTACACCAATGAGTGCTGAAATCCTAAACAAGGATCCGTAAGTGCCATCATTCAATAACATGGCAACGGAATTGAATATATTATAAATAAATTCAATGTTGCCAACAGTATATACGTTCCATTCACTCATATTAAGTTACCTTGTTAGAGCGAGCCATCAAGAGAACCTTCAGATTCATAATGAACCTGCGGAAGCGTTGTCATATAGTTGCTGAATGATTCAGGTATACGGGCCTCGCCACCATAACGGGATATCATGGCGTTATAGGAGACATACAGATTTTGCCTTGCCTTTTCGATTAGCTCTCCAGCATCCTTATAATAAACTGACGCCGATTTATCATTTTCCTGCTGGAGCCGTGCGCCGGTCGCAGCAGCCGTAAGCATTTCGCTGAGGTAGTTATAAGCAGCTGAATAGGCTATGACAGGAGATAGTTCACGTATATAGGAATAAGATGCGGCTAAATCATGACGTGCAATTTGAGTCGCTTTACTGGTAGCACCAGCTACGTTGTAGTAGTTTGCTTGCCGTAATTTAGCATCCCCAGGGTTTGAACCAGTTCTGGCCGAGCTCAAATATCCGTTATCGATAAAGAAGAGTGTGATATTGGCAGCGAGACCTTTAATTATTTTGGTCTGTTTTTTGGGATTCTCACAAGTACTAGTCTGACCTGAACAAGACCAGAAATCGAAACTATCATCACCATTTATAAAAGAATCCAGGACATTTGAAGTTGCGAGTGGAGCAATCCTAACCACACTCTTTTTAGCTGACCCATCTTTATCTGTACCCAACTGGCTACCGACGATGATGGTGCCGGTCATAGACATAATAAGTTCTTTTTGCTCATCTTCGGAGCCGATGAATTGATTACTAAAGCTACCATTCTGGAGCAAACACCACACAATGTTACCGTAATCGTCACATGCCTTTCTTTTCCCTGCCTCTTGTTTTTGTACGTCGGGTGCTTTACCACCACCCATATTGCCCCACATGGCTTTAAATTGGTCTGAGAGGCCATCAGAGGACAGCTGAGAAGATACAGCAGCCTTTGCACTGTCACCAAATGCAGAGGCAGTGTCGACTAACAACCCCTTCGCTAACTGACACGAATTTGCGGTCAGATCGTTCATCTGCTGGATGATTGCCTGCATTTTCGAAATAGCATTATCCAGAACGGCATCCATAGCGTTCAGGGCCAACTGGAAAGCTAGACCGGCAGCATTAGAAGCAATATTACGTAGCATCTGGACGAACTGATCAGCGTTGATGAACGAGAATGACCCGCCGAAAAGGTCTATCCCTCCACATCCTCCCGACGCAGAAGGGAGACTAATACTAATAGGTGTCAATGTACGGAGCTTATTACGTAGAACAAATCCGCCACCGGTATATCCATCACGTGTAACGCTCTGATAATCACCGGGAGCTGTAACATTCGACATAGAGCCGAACATACTGTCTAGCTGAGTACTAATGCTGGTGGCCTCGCATTGAAAAGCTGTCAACCCGGAGAGGCAGATAGAAATTGCAAGAATGTTTCTACGGAATACATTCTTTATATTATAGTTGCGCGAAATCTTCATTTTTCCCCCGGGTTATTAGCATTTGGGTTAGGTGTCGAACCGTAGCCAGCTTTAGCTTGTATATATTTGATAAACTCATCAGGTTGTTGAGTTAGGTCTTTAGGCATGTCATTCAGAATGTTTGAGTCGATATAGCCGGTATCGTTATATGGCAAGGTGCTCTTATATTGCTGGTCAGAAATGATCCCTGCATCGTGGGCAATAAGGACTGTTCTTGAAATTAACTGGTCTGCACTGATAGGCCCAAATGAGACAATGCGTGTTGTAGATGGCGGGATTGCCAGAGCTATCGCAGGTGCGTTTGATATTTGGAGCTTTGATGCCTGGCCAGAATCAGGCCTCCAGTCCGGGTAAATATTCCCTGGAAGAGGTTTACCATCAAGTGAAATTGGGATGACCTTCATGTCTGTCATGAAACTAAACGTATTCATAACAGAAGCTTGCTTTACGCATATGGAGCAGTTTTCCCCACGGAAGAAGAAAAACAATCCTGCTTTTGTCGCTACGTCTTTTATGACCGTTCTCGAATTGTTTTCAGCTTCATTCGATTGATCCATTGCCCCAAATGTTGAGGTTGAGCGGCGGCTATTCTCATCTATGAGGGGGTCGGTAGAAGTAACCAACCTAGCCATATCAGTAAAGCGGCTGGCTTTATCCAGCATAATGCGTTGGGCCAGAAAATATGCCCTAACGTTTTCTTGGGTAGGATTGTCGATGGCCTGGTTGCGTAGTTTCTGAATGTTTTCATTAAACCAGGCTACGGTGAACGGAGCCGGGCCGGGCTTTTCAGTTGCGGCAGGTTCTGGAGTCGACTCCATAGGTGTTTGAGCAACCTGTTTAGGCGTTTCTTGAGGCGGTAAAGTCGGCGGAGGAGGTAACTTCACTGGCTTTTTCTTCACTGGCTCAGGTGGCGATTTACGCCAGAACCAACCTTCCTCTTTTCCATTCAGAAATGCCTGACCACCAGCGAGGTCGTCACTGGTGGTCTGAGGGGATTGAGACGTTGGGGTGTTACCCTCATCCGCAAGAACTGAGGTAGAAAAAGCAAATCCCACTAGCAGGGGAATAATGATTTTAGTTAAAAATTGATATTTCATCGGAATTACCCTCGGAAATTATTCTTGCGATAGACTCCGTCCAGAAAAAGCTATTTTTTCCACTAAAGACCCTTGCACTTTCAAGTTGGCGAGTTAATGCATAATGCCTATATCTGACCTGTCCTATACGTTTGGCTACACTATCCGACTTAACACCAATTTCGGAGCAAGCCTCATCGAGAGTCATGCGTGTTCCATATTTACGCAACAGCTCATCAGTAACTATGTTCTTAGGGTCGTCGTTAACTAATACCGCAGGGATTTTGTGTGCTGGCATAAGCATTGCCCTGTTATGAGAACATTTAAGTGTCTTCATAAAACTCCCTTATCAGAAATACGGACGGCATTACGATTAGTTTGCCATATGGGTTAAAATAACAAGTTCAAAAATGGCAACGTTTTGACTGTAAAAATCAAAAGTAATTTTCATGTGCATCCGTTTTGTTTACATGATTTGAAATCAGCAAATACAAAAAAACCCAGTCCGAAGACTGGGTTTTTCTGTGTTAGCTAATTAAAAGAATTAGATGCTTTAAAGACCAAAGTTATCTTTAAAATGGCCTTGGTTCTTCCAGGATGAATTCTCCATCACACAGCATTCAAATACTGTATTCAGGCCGTCATCTGGAAATTTAAGGGCATCGTTGCCTATACGAATGATGTTACCGATGAGTTCACGGGCTAACTGAGAATTACGCAAGAAACGCGTAAAGAACTCATTGCTGATATGTTTGCCCAGGTTATAAGCAAATTCAAGCAACGTTGCATCGTTAGCAGTCAGCACCGCACCAGATTCAGATGCGTAATAAAAAACATTCTCTTGGCAACCGAGGTTTTTCATTGCGCGGAGAAACAACATTTCTCCTTCCATATCCATAAGGCGAAAAATTATATCAATATCAGATTCATCGTTTACGACAGCACCGACAGCATCATAAAGTACGGCAGCGGGAGCTTGTTCAAACTCATCACGTTCGTAATTCATCAACATACGGTTTTGTGCGTTATTAAAGCTATCAATATGATCTGATTTAGCAGTAGTTGAAGTATACATGAGTGACTCCTTAGAAATTTTCTACCAGACAGTTTGTTCTTTCATGAAGTCAGCCTCATTCGCTATAAAGCGTTTTGCTTCATTCATCGCCGCATCGAAATGTTTATTACCCAACTTACGTCCTAGATCAGTTATCTGTTCAACAAGAAGAGCACATTCAGGGTGAGTAAATCGTCCACCACCTTGGCAGTAAGTTAAACGAGTAACCAGCATTAATGCCTTCGACTCATTTTGTGTTACATGAAAGATGGTTTTCTGAGTTCCTATCCCTCGTTCGTTCAGAATATTAATGGTATCCATATCGGCGAGTAGTAACCTTAAGTCCTGCAAATCTCTATCGATTGAATGAGGTCGCAATGACATATCGCCAGACACAAAACCATAGATATCCTCGGTTTCAGAATGAAACATATATACCTCGATAAATTAAATGAATTAGAAGATACCCGGCTTACACCGCAATAGAGCATTAAATATCTGCTCACGAGCCTCAGAAGGATTTACTTGTTTTGCAATTCCTTCAATCCACTCATCAACCGGCAATCGGGTAAAATGATGGTCTGTATTGCGAATCCTGATTGCAATGACAGCCCAGTGAGCGAGAGCATACTGAATATAATGCTTATCGCCTTGTGCAACTTCACCGCGTATTCTGGCGGTGCGGTTGTTATACTCTATCAACGCGCAGCCACTCATACAGACTCCAGTTATTAATCTATATAGTTAAAAGACAATTCCATCATCAATCGCCGTCAGGCTTTCGATCTTTGAAATGTCGATGAAGTTAAATCGTCGTACATTGTTTGCAGTAATAATCCGACCGTCATTAAGCTGAATGATCTCACTTTCTTTATCAGAACGTGATGGCCATGAAGCGATAACAGAGTCTTCAGTAATTACATAATGCCGACTATTTGATATAAACAAAATGCATGGGATATCCATTAAATGAGACTCCAGACATTCAGTCTTTAAAGATTAAAATTCTGTAGTACCAATCCATACATCATTAATATATGCATCGGCCCCAAACTCAACACCACAAGGCTGTACTTTATCCAGGGTTTCGAACGTCCATCCTTCTTCAGGAGGCCATTGGAAAAGCAATGGCGCTCCATCCAAATATTTTATGGCGAGAACCCCATGACGAAGAGGTGCGAGGATATCTGTTTCACCGGGTCTCACTTTAACCCAATAATGAATCATGATGTCACCTTTATTGATTTACCCGAGGAATGAATTGGGTTTGGGTGGTTATATCAGACATGAGTTCATAAATCTTGTATGGCCACCAATTTGAATCCATATCACGGAAGAAATGAACCTCAGTGATATCGGGACACATCGGATGCCATAGGTTAAAAACCATAAGTTCAGATGCCTCAACCTCAATGAACTGATTGATTGAGGTTTTCCTGAACTCATTCGTGGAAATAAACCCTATTAGATCCTCCAATTGATTAAGCAATAAACCCGCTTGTAGCAGTTCAGAGGAACTATCGAAGTCATGTTTTAAAATATTCATGTTAGTCTCCAGCGTGGCACGAAAAAAACGCTGACCGAAGTCAGCGTTTGTATTATTACAGAGGTTTATTCTTAAGCGGCTTCGCAGCCTCTTTAGGATAAGTGTGATAAAACGCTTTTCTGTATTTTTCGTATCCAATACGTTGGGATGCAACATGTTCCATATTAGTGGGAGCAGTAAAGTGATGACACGCAATCAGTCTTGCTTGTTTTGCCAATTCACTTGACCACTCGTGCAGGATTTCCATCCGGGTTTCGAATGGATCAAGACCCGCTATTTTGCAGCAACTCGTAAATGAACATAAGTCTTCCTGATTTTCTTCCGAACAAATCCAGAGGATTTCATCCACACGCTGCTCACCAGTACTACGGTATGCAGTCATGATATATATACTATCCCGAATTATTTCGTAAGCCATCTTTGATGAAAAACGAAGTTCATAATTATGTTCTGAATCGGCTGATATCAGATCATATTCACTTTCAGTGGCATCGAAAATACTCATGAATGAGAGTTGATTTTCGTGAACCACTTTAGATTTTGCGGTTGCAGACATAATGATCACCTTTAAAATAAATTAAATTAATTTAGAAAGCTAAAACGGAAATTAAAATACAGATTAAGACATGAGAGCTTTACGGGTTACTTCAAAGAGTTTGCTACGTAAGGCAGAAACAGAACCGACAGAAACACCGGTATCACCAAAAAGACTTTTCATCATGCGGTCACTGGCATCACCGAAACCGATGCCAATAACGATGATGTCATCATCTTTAGCGCTTTGTATCATCGCTCGCGCAGAAGCCATATCATCAGGCTGGCCATCAGTTGCTATAACCAATACATGGCGATCCGCTTTAGCTGACGTCAGGTCTGCAAGTGCAGGCCATAACGATTCGCAAAGAGGAGTACAGCCTTGCGTACCAATACCAAACTGATGAGTTCCTATAGCTGTCCGTAAAGTTTGCTCCCGTCCTTTTAACAGACCTACGCTATTATGTGCGGCGTGTGGGAAATGGTATGCCGAGGTAGTTACCCCCTGAATACCATCGAGCGCATACAACATTGATACAACAGCGGCTTCAGCCTCTTTAACCGACCGGCTCATTGACCCGCTAGAGTCCAGCAGGATAGTAAAAGCAGAACTGACATCTACTGCCTTGGACTTATGTTTAAAAAGACGCGTATTGCCCAGCATGGCACTGGTAACCAGTCGAGAATCAAGCTTACGACCAGTTTCACGATGTGTTCTTCTCACCGCTCTTACACCCTGTAACAACCCATGAAGTGATTGGCGTAACCCGGTAGCCATCTGCACCCCTAAACTTACGGATGCATTACCGGTATCGTGCCGCTTCGCAGGTGCTACTGAATATGGAGTAGGTGAAACGATACGTTGATGCGGGGGTACTTTGTCTTTGATTAACTGATTGAGCTTATCTGAAGTGTTCTGTCCAGTACGGCCAAGGTCATTCGATGTGGTTCCTTCGAAAGGGTCTTTACCGCCCTGGGACATGTTAACGACAGAAGCTTCACCCGAAGCATTTGAGCCCGGTTGGGAAGCTCCGGCTTTGTTGTCACCAGAGTCGGAAGCAGGAGTATTACGATTAGCTGACGTTGACGATGAGTTATCGTTTTCATCATCGCTATCGTTTTGCCCATGTTCTTTATCTGGTGCGCCACCGGTATTACCATCAGGATCTGAAGAAGGCCCATTCTGACCGGCTGACGATGACGGCGAGCCGCCATTACCGCCTGAACTTACAGTCTGGCCATCCCCATTTTTGTCAGAACTGTCGGATGACTGGCCCGGCTCTGACGAACTGTCATCGCCTTTGCTGTCACCATAATCAGCGCCCTGATTATCATCCTGCGGAGGTTCTTCTTGCTCATTAGTTTCGTTAAATGCATCTACTGCGAGGTCATATAACCGACATGCAACTTCAAACACCTTTTTAATCGAGGTTGCTTGTACTGCTTCAGCCATAACCGTCATAGCTTTGTCGTACAGCTCCAGCCCGAAGATGCGTTCAAAGTCTTCACGCACTTGCTTTGTTGGGATAGTTAAACCGTTGAAGCGGTTCAAACCACAAGTAAGCAGGGTATCCAGAAATACCGATGAAGCTTTATCACAGGATTCCGCTTCTTCACTGAACAAAAAATGATTCAGTGAATTGAGATACTTCAATGTACCTGGATAGCGACAACTCATCGCACGTTCAATGCGCAAATCTTCGCAAAGATTGACCAGGTGTCTAAGTACCTCAACGTTGTATTTATCCGACTCCATATGCTCTTGAATGAATATCTTAAGATCACCAAAATCAGTGAAACGGATATGTGCTGCTTCATGTACGGCATACCCTAATAACGGATTTGCCAACATTTCAGCGTCCTTGAAGAATGGAAGGTTAATAAGAAAACCAGCACCAGTCTCCGTAGCATATGCTTCATTGCCGCCAACAGAAACATTAAGACCAATCTGAGAGCTTAATGCACGTGCGACAATAGGAAGGGAATTATAAATACCCATATATACCTCACAATAAATTTAAATAGATTAATTAGAAAAAAGGCCCGGAGTGGGCCTTTTATTTTTAAAACACCATTATTGTTTCGTCATCATCGAGTGAAGACGAAATTACAATTTCAGGCTCTTTTCCATCAATGACTTTTTCAGAATCCAAACCCGAAATAAGAGCTGAGTCTGGCAGAGAGCGGGGTACAATCGAATCACCGCCCAAAAATGAATCATCATCGACTATAACCGCACTAAACGCCGGTATTACAGCGTCATTAACAATTCCATGCTCCTGGGTATCGGACAAGTCGTTAACGTCAGTATCAGCCGACGTATTAACCGGTTCGATTGCCAAAGACGTATCAGCTGAACCATTGATTTCTACCAGAACAGATGGGGCTTCAGCGAGTGAATCAACGCTTTGCAATCCGATCGGATCTTCTACTACCACAGCAGATGCAAACGCATCTGTATGCGGAGGAGGAAGCGTTTCTACCTGAACCTGAGTTGCCGAAATGGCCGCTAAAGTCATGGCATCATCATCTCCAATAAGGTTCATTGAAAGTGATGGGTCAATCGCATCGTTACCATCTGTAGTACTGGCTGATGACAGCAGTTCTACAAACTGTTTTGCATGAATTGGGTCGCGTAGGTTATTGAGGAGAGAGAGAATGTCGTTATAAGGTTTGCCCGTCACTTTGCCGGTTAGCGGAATGTCTTTCATTACCTGATTAACATAGTCGCTAAGAGACTGGACGCTTGGTGCGATGAAAGCTAGGGAAGCGAGTTTATCGCCGCAGCGGCGTAAAGGATTTAGTGTGTGCTGAGAAAACGCATCGGGGTTCCTGTTTTTAAGGAAACCTTCAACAACATCAGCCACATCCTCATAAACTTCATCCGCTAAACTTTTAACTTGCCCAGTTAAACCATCCTGAATGACACTGTTACCATAAGGTGTGATATGAATCGCAGTAAAGCCAAATTGTATCTGGCTATCCATATAAGACAAATCGATCGCAGCATCACGCAAAAGTATAGAGCGATACTTTTCTTCAAAAGAATTAATCCAGCTATTAAAATCAGCTTTCATAAATTCCTTTTTGTAATCGTAAAACTCGCCCTTAAGTACATTCAGTTTACCAATTAAATCATTAACCTTGTCGGCTGGAATTGCATAGCCTCCCATAAATTTAATACCCGCTTCAAGACATAAAGCGTGAGCTGAATTCTTCTTGCGGGTAAATGGATTGATGAGTTGTGGGTCAATGATTTTCTTGCTACCTAATGAAACAAGTACATCAGGTGGCAAATCAGCACTGTTACCAAGATCTTCTCTTTTCAGCTTACGACGACCACTAATACTGGTGATATCAGAAAGAGAAACGCGAATAAGTTGTTCCAGAACCTGAGTGGCATTGGATTTGATAGTCATGACATACCTCATTAATTTAAAATTGATTTAAAAAGAATTAAAAAACCCCAAGCGGGGTTTTATTTAAGTGCTTCAGAACCGAATACAGCTTCAACGATGAGATGCAAAGATTTTTTATCATCTGCTGATGCACGATTACCAATCTGATAATCGAAAGCTGTTAATAATGCACGTGGCATCTTTGCAGCTTTCATCATTGAGTAGCGGTCAAGCCAGGCCACCAGCGAACGAGTTGAACACGTTACTGATAAACGAGTGTCGGGAAGAACACCGTCCGGGAGTTTTGCACTGTTAGTATTGACACTAGTGTCAATTTCACCGGTGATATTCTTGCCTACAAAAAGACCGCGAATCATATTCGCAACGTCAACAAATTTCTCCGCGACTTTGGTGTCGGGGATATATTTGGTAATCAATTTAGTCTCGGTTTCTTTTGGCATATAGTCAGCAGTGATAAACATATAGCGGTCAAGGTTGGCCACATTTAATGTTTTCACACCGCCATAAACGCCAGTAAAATCGCCCTGACCAATTGAGTTAGCCGTTGCAACAAATCTGAAGTTCGGGTGCTGTTTAATTACCTCGTTGGTTTCAGGAATAACTAAATTCCCTCCTTCGAGGATGGCGTTAAAGGCATTGGCACAGGATGGGTCTAATTGATCGTACTCATCGAGTAGGAAAATCAGTCCATACTTGTACGCCAGCGTCAGTGGGCCATGAACAAAAACAGTCTTGGTATCACCGGTCAGTTCATTACACTGAAGCCGGAGACCGCCAATGAGATTGTTAATATCCAGGTCTTGTGAAGCTGTAGTTTTCATGACAGGCCAGTTAAGTCTTGCTGCTACTTGTTCGACAACACTGGTTTTGCCACAACCTGTTGGGCCAGAGATCCACAGAGACTGATTTTGTGGATAGTTAATCCACATCAGTACAGATGAACGCAAATACGCTTCAAAAACATAGTCGTCATTCTGTTTAGGCACGAATGCACTAAATGGATTGGCT
Source organism: Serratia marcescens (assembly GCA_015548865.1). Lineage (GTDB taxonomy): Bacteria > Pseudomonadota > Gammaproteobacteria > Enterobacterales > Enterobacteriaceae > Symbiopectobacterium > Symbiopectobacterium marcescens_A. The sequence continues at coordinate 66,633 of JADMXW010000022.1, forward strand.
GAGTCAAATCCCTGGAACGGTTTAACTTTATCCATCTGATGATCTGGAACAACAATACCAAATACAGAAGGGTGGACAGGTGTAGAGCGCGCCATGATTTCAACAGACAGGTTTGCGAAATTAGTAGTCATGATATACCTCATTAAATTAGATAGATTTAAAAATTAAAAATTAATTAAGAAGAATGATGTTATGCAGCAATATCAGCACGTACTAAATCGACATGCTTATAATTGCGGCTAACACTGCCACTGTTATCAACACTGGTAACCTTTGGTGCATACGTTACATAAGAAACGATGCCTCTGGCTCTCAATGCAGAGACCAGAACAGGCATAAAATAGGTTTTGGCATAAACAAGTACACCATCAGCCTTATATTTATTACAGAGTGATGTAGCGATTTCAGCAAATTCTTTAGCTTTATCGGTCATAACATCTTCTGAAGGACAGGTATTAAAGGTCAACAGTTCACGTAATGCGTGTGATACTTGCTGATCGACATCAATAACGCCCATTTCCCGTTGTTCTGGGGATGCAAGATATGCAGTCATATTTACAAGAAACATGATCAGACTCCTCATTTAAAAAGATTAGTGAATTAGATGAATTAGGCCTTGCATGAAGGCTGAAGTTAGGTACTAGTTTCAGTTTGGGAGTGACTGAGGCACTTGTTGTTGTCTACGTGACAACAAAACACCTTTTTCGACGGACAAAAAAGCCTGCCGCTTATGAGAGCCGCAGGCTATCGAATTTGTTTAGGCGAAAGAAATCCTTGTGAATACCAGGAGGTATTCAGGAGTGGCTTGAGCGCCGAATTTAGAAGGTGTTTAAAGGCAGTTGCCTGAAGTTAAGCGGACTAAGCCGCTATTTAAAGATAATAAAGGATGTGTAATTGGTCAAGCAAAAAAAAGCCCAGTTTTAAACTGGGCTCAATAATTAAAAAACAACGTATTGTTGGGCTGAGTCTGTCTCTTCTGCACCAGGAGATACCAGTACGGAAGTGTCATCCAAAGGAATGTAGACAGTATCAGTCAGAGTTGATTTATATTCATAGGTACTTAACGAATTTCGTACCGATGACTGACCGTAACATTCTGGATGATGTTTGGGGTCAATAGATAATTTATCGCAGATTCGTTTGTAGCTCGGTTTTTCCGGTACGCGAGACTGAAGAAAACGAAAGCCAAAGCCATCGATTCTAACCAGCTCGTTATAGGAAAAGCCAATAGAAGCACCTAGACCCTGGATCAATAAATTGACCGCGTTCTGGTATTCTTCGAACTGCTTTTTCTTTAAAGCCAACTCTTTCTCCATCTGCTGCAATGTTCCAACTTGTCTGGCTATGTCTACCACACGAGCTTCGAGGTCGTCTGGAAGCTTAAAGCCTTGTGTCTGAGACATGATTTCAGGGTCAGAGATAAGCAAAATATCTTTTTCCTTATCAAACGGTAGAGCTGTTTTTGTCTGAACCTTATTCCAGAAGTATTCGCAGGCAACCTGGACTCGATAAAACGCTTTCTTCGAAGGCATAATTTTAAAGACCTTGGTCTGGTCAGTGGCCGACCAAAACACAAGATACGCCTGGGGTGCGCCTGTTGTCAGCAGCTGGTGCTGAACTTGCCAGTAGTAATAACGGAATTCTGGCGATTTGGTTTCAAGCTGAAGAATAGAAAGATGTTTGCTCTCGCAAAGATTCTTTATCTCAAGGATTGAACCATCGTCGAACTGCCCATCCAGCGAAGCAATCATGTAAGGATACTTTTTGTTCCTTACACAGAAAGGCAGGGCGATTTGTCCAATCTCTTTTTCGCAGTAACTTCTGGCAAGTGCTTCAAGCTTTTTACCAGCATCAACCTGTTTAATGACAGAAAGGTCTTCTGCCTTAATCAGGCCAGCGTATTGCAAATAGAGTTCGTAGGGCGTTTTAGTTGCACCAGCCTCCTCTAACAGAATAGGGGAGCATGTTGCTGTCACACCAGTTTTACGCCATTCGAGCCATTCCTTTGAGCCCTGCACAACATCAACGACTTCATAAATGTCAGACATAATGATCACCTTAAGATAAATTTAGAAAGTTAAACCGGCAGTTTCCTGCCGGATAAGTTAAGCGGCCAGAAGATCTTCAATAAGACCTTCTACCATTTCTTTTAGAGGGGGAAATGTCACATTGTTGAGAGCGGCATTGAGCCTCACAAAATCAGATGTATTAACAGCCTCAAGATATAACTTGTGTATTTCCATTGATTCGGCTTGGACTTCACCGACCCATTTGGCCGCGTCGGTTTTAAACTCACCCTTACCCATTTTTTCGATGAAGTTAAGTACTTGAGTAAAATCGAAGCTACCTACTGCGTTAGTTAAATGATTTTTGAGAAGTGACCGACGGGATTTTTCTAAAGATAAGCGAGCGAATGCCAGCTCACTTTCATTCAGATCGAAACTGCTTTTTGCATCGTTTAAAATAGTTTCGTATCCAAGCGTCTTTTCTGCCCGGCTTACTAACTTTTTAATTCTGCGTTCAGCCCATTTTCTGACCCCGGGATGCTCAGACATTTCTTCATTGGACTGCCCATTGGTTTCTCCGGGTGGAGGGAGAATATCATCAGCCGAACCATTTACGTCAGCTGGAGGTGTATTTCCCTCAGCCGTATCGTAAACATCGGTTGGTGTATTGCTCTTGATGTCCTGCTGCTCGGTTGAATCAGGTTCTTCAGGGAGCTTATTAAACTCACCTTCAATAACTTTATCATCAGACTTTGCAGTTCGGATTGTAGTATCCGTATTACCAGCCGTCCTGGCTTCTTGTCTAACCTCCATTTCAGCTTCAGCAGCTGCGACGGGTATTGTTGCTGTACGGAAACCTTCACCACCAGCAGTGTTCAGATATTCAATCATTGAACTCAGGCGAGTACGGTTACCAGGAATTAAGTGTATGGTCTGCTTAATAGCTGACTTGAGCACCATCTTCCAAGGGAACTGAGTCCACGGTGAATACTGCCGTTTCTCCACTTTTGCCCAAGATTCGGATTTCGCCCGAGATTGAGCTAAATCCTGAAGGTCAATGAAAAATACCAGATGACGTCCATCCTTCATTAAATAGTCGACATAAGCCCCCCTGAACATGCCTCGATCTCCTAAAGCACCCTGATCGGTGTTTGTGAGAACGAGTCCCCCTTTATAAGCAAAGGGGTCAAATTCGTGGTCTGGGCTGGAACGACGACCATTGGTTTTAAATGAGTCCTTTTCAAAAACTAATTCAGCCACAATGTCTTCGCATAAACCTTCATCGGTGGCCATCCTGCTGAGCCCAATATAGGACACGTCAAGAATGACACGACCATCGCGTGGAACCAGGTAAGCCTGCTTCTGCGCCGGGTCAAGAGTAAGGCCGCTACTTGCAAGCTGAAGGAATGCTGTTTCGAAGGACTTTGGATTATTAACTGCTATGTCAGCCAAGTAGTTATTATTGTTGACAATATGTTTTGCAAAAACGCATTCACGTTCGAATGAGATGTGAGGTGAACTGGAACCTGCGGATGCAAACATCTTTTCGAGCGACAACATATGTCGAGCAATGCTGTCTATCTTAACGACAATATCGGTGTTCCCTTTATTGTTGTTTGAGAATGAACCAGAACTACGTGATTTATTTGAGTACATATATACCTCATTAAATTAAATAAATTATAAGATTAAAAAAGAAGAAGGTTGCTGAGGAATCAGCAACCAGTCATATCAACCGCGAACTGATGAATATGCGTTAGTTAAAGTTACTTGCCCGGAGGAGCTTAATTTTTCATTAAGTTTCATACGAGCTACAATAACGGCTGCTGTCGAATTATCGGCTGGCAGATTTGTCCAGGCTTGCATGTTGACAGGGTGCTTAGAGGTTGCGGCTTGCGGACGTGATGTCTGCACGGCTCTATTCTTAGCATCCAGCTTCGGCGAAGCTTCTGGTATCTTCTCTACTGAATTTTTATTGTTGTCTGGTGATACAGACTCTTTTCCAGGGTGCAGCTGCTTTTGCTCGGCATATACTGTTCTCCATTTTTCAGAAGCAGTTCTTACCTCTTCATCAGACATTTTCTGCCACTTCATATCGTCCTTAAGTTTTTGCGCTACTTGAGGGGATAGCGAAGTGACGGTTGATGTAGATGGTGGCTTTACAGTTTCATTTGCACGGGTATCTATTGATTGACCAGTCTGAATGATTCGAGCCATGAAAACATGAAACTCAGTCCTCATTTGGTCAATACCATGTTTTGTATAACGGAATGATCGAGCTAATGCTTCGATATACAGTTCGGTATTCATTTGAATATTATCGCGTAGAAAATCCGCGACTTTACCAAATGCTTTTATCGAATAGAACTCGGTCTGAGACTTGCCGCTAATGGACATGTCACAGCGCAAACGGAAATAAATATATGAATCTGCATTGTTAGATGCAGGCACATATTTAGGTTCTATCGCAACAATACCCTTTGCTCTGGATTGCATAGTTTATACCTCATAAATTTTTAAATTAAAAAAGTTAAAATGATTTAGTGCTATAGGCACAAAAATTAGAAAGATTTGTGAAGCATCCAGTTAGAGTGCTGGACTCACTGTATCCTCAACAAGAGGAAAAACACCTTTTTCGACGGCGCAGAAAACACGATGCATGATGCACCGTGTGTCGAATTCTATGGGCGTAGGGAAGCCGTGCGAATGAACTTATTCATTCAGGGATGGCGCGTTGCCGAAATAAAGAGTGTTAAAAGAAGTTAAGCGGGATGCCCGCGATATAAGATTATGATACGACGTTTGGTTGGTCAATCCAGAAAAGAAAAAAACCCAGCTTTCGCTGGGTTTTTATAGGGAGGTTTAGCATAACAAGCGTTCCAGACGCTTCCATGTTTGGATTGCCATGTCGGTTGAAGCATCTGATATCTCTTTATAGAGATCAGTATTTCGCCGTTCATAGTAACCTGGAAAGGTGAGCCTATGCAGGCAATCATCTAACTTTGAAAGATCTCCAAAGTCGTGAGCGCCTACATTGATTTTTGCTCTGATTGCCAGTATATCTCCCTCTATTTTCATGAGCTCAATGAGCTCATGCATTTCGAAGAAAATATTAGACTGATAACGACCAGCATGTTCTTCGCATTCGATGCTATCGCATACGTCACATACTTCAGCGTTACAGGAATGATAACCGCAGTGATTACACGTATAAGAGAATCTCTGGTTTATTGCCCCTGCAACACAGTCTTCATAAATCCGATGTCGGCAGTCTTTCCCACAATTTTCACACTCTGCAATCATTGTGTAATCATCCAGTTCCATACCACCCGGCTCAATGCTACTACCATAGACAATTGTCATAATATACCTCATATATTTAAAAGATTAAAAAGTTAAGGCTTATAGCCTGAATTAAGAATATTTTAGCTTTCGGCGAGTACTTGCATAACCCAAATGCCGCGACGTTTTTCGTTAAGGAGAGTACGATACCCTGTAACCTTACCGCTTTCGTCAAACACTTGTGCTTTGTCGGTTCTTACTTCAGACTCTTTCCAGACTGAAACAATATCACCAACTTGTGCTCCACAAGTCTCAACAGCATTTTTGAGCCCAACAGCCCAAATTTCATGGTCTTTCCCACCACTACGTATTGTGACTAAATACGATTTATCGTTATTAGGATCGTGTTTCCAGTTTTCGAGACCGTGGTAAACAAGCTTTCCTTCAAAACGATGGTTTGCATATTTGGCTTTGTCATTATTTGACCCAGCCCGAGAAACACCTTCAACCATGTTTCCATTAGTTGCTTCATTAGATTTTTTCCCAGACTTGGTAAAGAATGAATTATAAATAACGAGTAAAGCAACAACTACACATACAGTCGCGGTAACAAAACCGAGACCAGTGAACAGTAAACCGCGTTCCGTTATAAAAATTGCCAGCCAGATTGGGCCAAGGAATCTGATATATTCGGCACGGTAATACACAGCACCAAAAAATACGATACCTGCCATTAATGAGATTGGGTCAGACATAGATCACCTATAAATTTAGAATGCGAAAATTTAGCTACCTAAAAGGTAAACTAAACGGATGTACACAAAACTGCACATCTGTTGATTCGCTGGAGTTAAAAGGATTAACAATTTTTTTTGTTTGGGATTGAGAACCAAAATACCCGTTTGGGTAAGCAAAGAGACATGTCAGGTTTAACCTAAACACATCAGAGATGCTCGGGCCTGTAGAAGGCGTAGTTAACCCGGGAGGAGGTCATCCGGTGGGCGCTGGTTGAGCGCGAAATTAACTAGGAAGTTGTGCTGATGTCCGTCAGCTCGGTTCTTATTCATTTAAGCATATTGGTTTAATTTTTCAAGTCGGTTTTTCATGGTCATATTGCAGCCATTTTTCAATGACAACTATCCTGAGTTTTGGCCTAATCAATTGGCATACAAATTAACTCCGAGGTTCTGTTATGGCTAAAGCACCGGTACAAACCGTAAAACAAGCTAAAAAGAGTGGGGCTCAGGATAACCGAACCCCTAACTCTCGTGTCGAATATTCCAATCCTGAAGCTGTCGTGAAATTTACTCTTCACACCCAGGAAGGTATTCGGGTACAGTCCCGTAATTTTAACATTATCTCCCAGGCTCTCTTCAATCTGACCAATAACAGCCGAGCCCTTGAACGGCTTGGCACTAAATACAGTGGTGCGATTGAACGTACACTGAAGGCGGTTAACGAAGTAATCGACATGCCTGAGAAAGAACTGGAAAATAACATTGCTATTCTGAACCGTGCGGTAAAAGAAGAAGAAGAACGCAGCAGCCTCAATGAAGTCGGGTATACCCATCCAAAAGAACATGAGGTTCGCATCAGAACGCCGCAAGCGCTGCGGGTTATCCGCATTATTCAGAACTTTGATAAATTGCACCAGATCATCGATACCCTCTGGTTAAATAACTGTTTTAATCAGGATGAGGTCGAGGAGTTTAAGTCTCGTCTTCATAATCTCATTCGTGATCTGGCAGCATCACTCAAACGTCACGCGCAGGCATCTGCTGATGAGCTTAATCAGGCCAATGGCCGGGCCGCTGAAAAAGAATTGGCTGGAAGCACTGAGACAGAACCTACCCAGGTAGACCAGGAAACAAAGGTGTTGCAGGATGCCAGTAATGAAGCGAATGATGATCAGAATGAGGCCATTAAACGGCAGGCTTAATTCAACGAAAAACAGAAATTAAAAACCCTGCATTGCAGGGTTTTTTTATTACATTGTGCGGCAACAATCTACCCACTGGAAAATCATGTAGGTGCTGTCCTGGCCTTTACCGGTTGGATAACGGAAAGGCCCACCTTGCCATTGGTATGGGGACTCACCGACCTCATGACTGTTTTTTGTCTCCGGGGTAGGGTAGAACATATTCAATTTGTACTGTTGCTTTGGCAACGTTGGGTAAATCTTGGAGCGACAAACAGTATCGTTTCCCATCGAACGGTAGGCCAGTCCACGACGATGTTCTGCGGCCAGCATACGGATCCCGACCAGGCTGGTTGTTCTGGGGGCATCCATACTCCGTACCGATCCAGTTAAAGGATACTGCCCACCCCAGGAACCGGCACACCACCAAAGTGAGTCTATTGGCTGTTTACCTGCAAATTGTGCCGCTGCTTCACCGGCGCAAGCCTGCATTGCTATCACGTTAGCCACAGCTGCTGATTCCGGGTTCTGGAAGAATGCCAGCATCGTATTATTCCAGGTCGGGTCAATCTCCGTGAAATTAATGATATCAAAATCGCTGTATGGGTCGGCATTACATTGACCGGGTAGATACATATCCAACATTCTTAATAACGGCATAGCATACATATGTGCGTTGTAGAAACTTATTGAGAAACGCTCCCGCTGTTCCTCGGCTGCTCCATCGGTCTGCGGGCCAAACTGCAAATCATTACCAAGGTCGAGTGTTACCCCTCCTAGGGATGACATGCACCCGGGTGTTCTCGTTAACTCGATGAGCTTTCTCGGTTCCCACATCGCGGTCAATACACCCGGGTGATAGACGTTCAATCCATCCTTACAGGCACATACTGTCCCTGATGCTGCATTGTCAGGTGCAGTACCTGTCATCGACAGATTAATACCGGCAAGCTTTATCGGGAAAATACAGTTCCAGCAAACATCCGTAATGAGTTTCGCTGATAAGACTTGGTTATCATGACAGACCTTGTTCTGTACGGGTGATGAAACGTCAGCCGCAAAAACCGGCATAGTAAAAGCCAGACATGCGAGCACCAGGGTCTTGGGTGATTTCAGAACTGAGAGAATTTTTTTCATTTCAGCTCCTCAAAATCTTTGCGTGAATATTCATCATTAATGAATCGCTTACTGTCGGCTGTCACAACGCTGGGCACGTTTATCAAACCATAATGTTCGGCCATGCCTGGCTGAATCATGTATAGCCTTGCGAAGTCACCGTATTCTTTCTTGGTGTCACGGAAGGTCTGCCAGCCATCACCATACACGTTTGTCGTGACCAGTATTGGCGTGAGGGAGGCTGGTGTATGTTCAAACTGATACCTGGCGAACTGGCGTTGCCATTCTTCACGTGCATCGAAAAAGATTAGCTTGATGGTAAATGGCATCACAGTTAGCGGGTTAAATCGCCCCCGTTTTGCAACGATATCGCCGTTAGGTGAAGTAATGTTTTGAGGGATAATGACCGTCGGATCGATGGTTCTGGTAGCTCGCTTTGTCGCTTCCGGGAATTCCTGGAAAACCTGGCGGGGCCAGTAGTTATCAATGGCCTTTTTCTTCATGCCATCAAAATCGAGTTTAGCGACACTCTCCTGTAGTTCATCAATAAGGTTCTTCTCTACGACCCCAACAGCGGGCCCGGCCACACCAAGGTCGCCGGTCTTGTCTTTCAGGTACGCGATGTCATAGATGCCTGTCACCCTGGCCACCAGCTCACCATCTTTTTCATGGATAATGGTCGGTACAGAACTAACGTTGTAGTTTTTGAATACAGTTGGATCGAGGTTTACGGCCAGAGAAGACTTGGAGTCGAAGGAAAGTTTCTGCCAGTGGGTAAGTTCATCAAGCAGGTTCTTTTTATCTTTTGCCCCCTGGACAACCAGAGCGATATCCGTGCGTCCATCGTATAACTTGAGAATGTCGGTGATTTCAGCATCGCTGAGAGACGCGGAGACGAGAATATAAATAAAATCACCGGCTGGCTTATTTTGTTTCTCGTTAGTCATATCAGACTTTGCTAACGCTCCTCTTACCGCATCATCGACTAGTTCATCTGTATTTTTATACTCGGGCATTTCACCCATCATTTTTCGATTATCTTTAACCGTGTCAGTAGCGCGGTCGGCAGTGGCATTTTGATTATCACGAGCCGCTTTTATGAGACTGTCAATATCTTTCATTTCAGTTGCAGATAATTGACGCTTAGCTTTTTGAATGTCAGTGACTGAGTAGTTATTAGCCGGTCTTGTCGGAATATTATCTAAGTTGGATACCGGTCTTGACGGCAGATCACTTAAATAGATACCAGTGTTTTCGGCCCAGACTGGAGTGAAAACAACAGCGGTTACAAATGCCAATATCGAAAGTCGAAAAGGTGTTTTTTTTACCATAATGGATACGCTCGGCCTATAATTTGTGACTCGTCTAATGATCCCCAGTACCTGGAATCAAAACTGTATCTGGTGCGCCCCATCATCCACAGGCGACCATTCGGTACGACACCACTACGCGTTAGCTCCTGTTCGGTATGGCCAGATTCTGCTGCTAATGCCAGCCCCTCACCGACCATAGAGCCGTTAATTGCAGTCTCTTCGGGATCAACGGAGACTGTGTCTCCCGCAATGCCATCAACAATTTTCAGCCCTTTGCCATATGGTTGCATTAGCTCAGAATGAAAGGCGTAAATTTTCCCTTTGACGATTGATTTGTCCATTTTATCGACGAGATATATTCGGTACGGAGGAAGACATTGGTTATTTTGTGGATCGATACCAATCTCATACCGGTTAAGCACGTATAGCGTCAGCGGTGCGGTTAAGAAAATAACAACGATGCTGAAAACAATATGTTGCCTCCAGCTTCGCTTTTTACGAAATATTAAGCTCCATACTGATTTGGGTGTATTCATTCGCCCACCGCTATTGCTGAGTGTTGATGGTCTGGGGGATCTTGAGCCCCGTAGGGTAGCTATAAAGGGCTGAGGCATTGAGCACAAGATACCCCGCCTCTGACAGTTTCTCAGCGCGGGCTAATACCAGCCTTGACTGGGCTTCACCTAACGGTTGACCTTTATCGTCCATAAAGTTGATGACTGCAACATAGTCATAGGGCGAGGCTGGTGGGAATAACCGCCCAAAAAGGGCGGCTCCGATGAAACCAAAAAGCAGCGCAATTGCAGCGGTTTTAATCATGCGGCTAACCCCCGCTCAACCAGAATTTCGTTGATAGCCTCTTCGGTATTGATCCCCCGGGACTTTCTGTCTTTGATCGCGGCAACGTCTTTCGGGTCAGTCGAATAGAGAAGTAAGCTGAATGGGTCAACCACAAGTCTGCAAATACCCTGGCCCGCTTTAGAAATGACAAAGATTTCTGAGTAGACACCTTTCGTGGAACGAACGGTTTTAAGGAACCGGTAACCAGCCTCGTCCAGCGCCAGACGTTTATTTGCTTCAGCTTCGTTCACTGCGGATTCACTTTGCCCCAGCAAGAGCATAAAGGCTGAGTTATCTGCGATCGATTTCCCGATACTATCTTTGTAAATATCGTTGATAGACTGGGTGATGGTAATTGCAGCTCCGTTATATTTACGGAACCGGCGATAACCTTTCTCGATGAACGCCCCGATATTTCCTGATAACAATGCCCAGGCCTCATCGATAATGACCAGCTTCATCTGGCTACGGTCGCCCATGAACATGTCCTGCTGGATTTGATAAATCAGCTGAAGGAGGACAACCTGTTTAAGGTGTTCTGAACTTTCCAGTCGGGAAAGTTCAAGTACAGTGAACGGATTTTTGAAGTCGATATTGTTCTTACCAACAAAGTACTTCCCGTACTGGCCCGCACTCGTGAACGGATAGAGCTGATGGCCAATACGTTTAATGTCTTTATCTTCATCTTTCAGCAGTGAATCAGCAACCATATCAACGGTGGTCAGCTTCTTGTGTACACGGACAAGATCAGCTACATGTTGTTTAAGTCGAGACTCTTCGAATGAATTCAGACCTTCTTTAGGAGCTGCCATCACCGATAACAATCCGATGATCAGATCTTCTTCACCGCCACTGGAGTCATCATCTTCAGACTCACCGAAATAGTCTTCGATCAGTTCGAAGAAGTTAAGACATGGCCTGGTTTTGGGATTGAAGTCGAGATAATCGCCCTGGTAGGTCTCACAGATATTTTTGTACGAGTCACCTACATCAATACACCAGACTTTAGCCCCGAGGCTTCTGTAGGCGGTGATAATGTAGTTTGTCAGGAATGACTTACCCGACCCCGACTCAGCTGCGATACAGGCGTTATAGTTAGTATCAGAATCAAACAAGTCCAGTGATTGGATCTGGCCAGAGCGCGATGTCAGCATTAAGGCGGGTTTGTCTGTACCTTGCCAATCTGCATAGAGAGGTGAAAGTACCATCGCTTCACTGAGTGCCATTGTTCGATATCGGCCAATGGACTTTTCTGCTGATGCTTCGTTAAACATTGGCAGAGCTGACAGGAAAATTGGCGCAACATAGTAGGTATCTGGGATCATCTTAAACTGATAGGTGTTCAGATAACTTGCAGCTTCCTGAGCAGCGCGTAACACGCCATCTTTTGAGTTAGAGAAGATTGATACCGTAAATTTGGCTTTGCAAATTGGGTCGTTGTTATCAACTTTTTCGCTAAGAAGATCGAAGCCCTCACGCAAGTTTATGAGTGATGGAACCCACTTAATTAATGGGCCACTGGTTTGCTGAACAACCCAGTTACGTTTCGAGGTGAATTTAGTTTTTTCACTTTGCTGATCAAAGAAAATCAGGCTCATTGAGATGATGCAGGATGATTTAATTCCAGTAACACCACTCATCATATCGCCGAGAAAGTATTGCGCTTGCCCGGGAAAGAATCTTTTCGGGAATTTTCGCGCACTCAATGTTTTCACAAACGTTGTCGGTGTAGGTGCTTCTCCACGAAGCTCGGAATCTGTCGGATCACCAAAACCGCAATAGTCTTTCTTAATGAAAAACATGCGATCGTGGTCGACTAACTGTTCTGAAATGTACTTGTCTTCTTGTGGCTGTACCGGCGTCCGGTCTCTCCAGGAGGCGCTTTCACCCTGGTTGCAAATGGAGCTCAGAACATCGATGTAACTTTCACGCGTCAATGCACCGGGACACAAACCAGTGATGCTCAGCGTCGTTTCGAACACATTCCGCAGCTCGTTAACGTGATTGAATTCTTCTTCACGCATTTCATAGTTATATTTGATCGGAATTTTTACTGTAATGAGAAGCACACAATTTCGGACGCGAGTCCCGGTTCGCTTCATCGGCGTTTCGGTGCTTTTCAAAAGGAATTTAGAGCGGTTATAAATTGCGTTACGCAGGATTGCGTCCCGGCAATCCATACGCAATACGTCCATCCGGTTAATTTTCTGTACGATGTTTGGGCTTGCAACCAGGTCAAACTGAACGATAGTTTTGGCGGGGAAGTTGGAAGACAGCAACGTTTGAAGGTTAGTCATCTCCTTGCCGGTTGTCCCGCTTAAGGGACGACAAACAAATCCGAAACCAACATATTTGTTGTCGCACATAAACAAATGATTGGATTCGTCATATGCACGTACAGGACACAAGTCAGAAAAACGCTTCAGGTTTTTGAGTCGCTGAAAAATTAAAGATTCACTCATAATGCCTCCAGGATTCCCAAGAAAGTGTTACTTGTTCTCGATAAAGTTTTTGAGGCCTTGTTTTGGTGAGCCGAGTACGTAGGAGCCGTCATCACGCACAATGAAAGGGATCATGCTGACACCTAGTATCTGAGCCGTAACTTCACGTCGAGCCAGAGCCTGCATATCGCAGTTCTTTACCTGGTCGAATTTCTGAGTGGAATTTCCGCTGATAATTGCGCGGTCTGCGCGGTAGCGGTCGGATGCACAATACAATTCAATATTTCGCTGCTGGCTTGCCGGGCCCAGAGCTCCGAGCGACAGAACGCTAACGGTGAATTCTTTCGGGTCGAGGTCAGCAAGTGCTGAAAGTGGGGCTGCACAGGCTTCACAACCAGGTGCGGTAAATATCATGACCTTTTTAGGCCCATCGCCCCATACGGCTGGGCGCAAGTCCGCGATATTTAGGTTCAGCTCTTTCATCGGAATGATGCTGGCGTTCTTGGTTATTTCGCTCATGGTGGTCAGAGGCTTTTTAGCCCATGTGTCATAGAGCGTTCCCTGTATAACGAAGCGGCCATTAGAAGACAGCAAATTAACTTTCCCATCAATCTCTAGTGCGATGATGCCGTTAGTAGGGACGACAAAACGTTTTACTTCCTGCGAATTCTGAGGAATGTTCTTGAACGCTTTTTCATTGAAAATCGTATCGATATTCCCGGTGTTTGTTTTTACTGTATCGGCGAATACAGAAGCTGATGCAGAAAGTGCCACCAAAAGTGCCGCAGTCGCGACATGTTTGATAAAGTTCATAGTAACCGCTCCAAATGAGAGAGGTTTCATTTTCACATATTGATTTATTTTGCCGCAGGGAAAAGGGCTGCAAACTGTCCCCAAAAAAAGGAAGTGATGAAATGTTAATATCGGTTTTAATTACTCAATTAGTCCAAATAAAAAGCCACAAAAAAGTGGCTTTTTATTTATGCTTTATTATTACTGGAAGCCAACCGCAAATCCTGCACCAGCTCCAACACCACCGGCTGTATCAGCCGACATGCTAAAGCGGACGTTTACTTTTTCATTGATAGCGTAATTCGCTCCTCCCGAAATTGCCCCCTGGTCTCGGTACGCGCCCATCGCCATGCCAAAACCCGACACGTTATTGAGGAAGGGAATTGAAGCGATAGCAATTGCGCTTGCTGAGCCTGCTTTTGCTCTTTTATCATTACGGTCAACCGTCTTTTTAAGGTCAGAGAACTTCTGGTTTGTGTAGCTATTAGCTGAAGCCAAGGTCTGTCGGTCACCATCAATCCGTGACTGGCGCTCAGTATCGACAAGGAAATCAGTCCTTGAGTTGATGACAGATTCACGGGCATCCGTATGACTGTTTGCACTTACAAGAGTTTGAGCATCGCCAGCAACTCGGGATGCGCTTTCAGTTGCAATTAGACTGTCGGTACGAGCGTTGATCGACACTTCACGCTCGTCGGTATAAGTATTAGTATCCGTGGCAGTCTGGCTATTGTCGTTACTGCTACCAGACCCTGTACCACTTCCTGTCCCGCTGCCGTCCGTACCGTTATTGTTATTTCCGCCTGTAGTAGGTGGCGTTGTGTTAGAGCCAGAGCCAATGGATGAAAGGTACGAACTGATGGCACTATCAGTGTACGCCTGAAGTGAACTAACGGAATTCATGAGCTGACCATAGTTCACCGCATCATACCGGCTGGAACCATCAGCAACATTAGTCAGTGTTCTTTGTACCGTAGCTGAACCAAACGATACGGTATCAGCACTATTGGAGAATGAACCGTTCCCAATGGAAATACCTCCATTTGAAGCAGAAGCATAATTACCAATAACAATTGCGTTATCATCGGATACAGTATTGTAGTTGCCAAGCACGATCGATTCGTCGGAATCAATGGTATTAATTGTGCCGATTGTGATGTTGCCAAATTTAAAAACAGCAGAGGGGTCATTAATCGGTGCAGCTGTAATATTGTTTAAGGAACCGATAGTCAAAGCGTAGGAACCACCACTCACCGTATTGAATGTACCCATTATAGAACCAGCGTAATTAGTAGCAGTGTTTCTGGAACCAAGAATTGCTCCCATACCTACCATATCCAGTTCGTTATAAGAGCCTATTACTTGCAATGCACTTCCTGAAACGTTATTGCTATAACCCATAACGGCAAGGTTTTGTCCTAGAACTTTATTGTCACTCCCAACCAGATTCAAATCAAAAAGACCAGTGCCAGTATTATTATTCCCGTAAACATTGAAACTATTGGCGTAGTCATTCCAGAATTGGCTTGGGTCGTAACTAAATGATAAGTCATTATTGCTTCCGGTAATAATATAGTTTGTTAACGAAGTAATTGTGTTGTTATTCCCTGAAACACTTGAGTTGCCGAGTGGTGATTTACAGTTTGATGGGGTTGCACAGGGTGTTAGCCCTGAAATGTTATTGCCATCACCATTTACAGTAACTTCGTCAATTTGGGTGCTATCGATTGAGTTATCTGCCACGGCTACAGCACAATGAAGTGCCAGAACAATAGCAATATATAATGACTTTTGTTTCATGTGCTTACCTTTTCAGTGATGGGTATTAAAAAGACGACCAAGGAATACAGCACATGAAAAAAGTAGTACCGGTATACCGGTACTACTGGACAATTATTTAATGTAACTCCCTTTCTGAGGAGGTTGTGATGTCTCACCCTGGGATTGTGCTGGAGCAGCGGCAACCGGTGCAGACATTGGTCTGATAACAGCAGTTGATGTGGCACTATTTCTTGCACCGACTTCCCAACGACGCGGCTCAATCTCGGTATAGACGTAGCCAGGGACGTTAAGGTCTCCATCTGCGGTCTCATAGGGGTCAACCAGCACCCGCATGACGATAGATTGCGTTCGGATGGGTTGAGGATCAGCAGCAGTAGCAGGCACAGGGACGTATCGACCACCATCGGCAGTATTCCGTCCACCGTTCCCGGCTGTAGTGCGCAGCCGCTTAACCTCCACAGGCTTTCCCGAAAGTTGGTTTTCAGATGCGGTGTCAATCTGCTCCTGGTAATCATCTCCATCGGTCAGGGCATACACATCTCGGACATTCATACATGTGACCGAATTGGGCATTCCCTTGCATCCATATTCATCGTTCTGGCCCAGTAGTGAGCAACCCGACATCGCAAAACCGGCACTAACTAAAAACAATGCCGATACAATTTTCTTCGTCATCATTTCTTGCCCCCAACGGTTTGAGTTTTTGAAGTAACACGTGTGAATTTCAGCATGACCCCTTTTTGCACAATAAAATCAACACTACGGCCTGGATCAATTTCAATTACAGGGAAAAGGTCACCGGCCATTTGCATATAGAAATCGGCAAGACGATTCAATGCGCCACCTACGCCAGAAACTGCTGCGCCCTGGAGTGCGTCAGAGCTCATAACCTGCTGGTAAGGAGTAGCGTCACTACTATCTCCATCGCGTTTAATACTGATTGTCGGAATACTCTGTACGTTAAAGAGCTGAGATGCAGCCTGTAGGAAGCCAGCGGTCAGGGCTCGTGCCAGGTATTGCCCTTGTTTGGTAACCAGTCGACCACGAACACCTGATTTACCATCTTCACCAACAGCGTAGGCTACGAGTGGGGCTTCAAAAACTGCACCGTCATCCCGAATGCACGTTATGACTTCCGATCTGAAATAAGCTCTTTCGGAGGACAAATCACCGAACCCAGCTGCAAGCATTCCGCATTCACGTATATCTGCACGGAAACGGTTTGGGAGAATTGCATCCTTTTTCACCCTGGCCAGCGCCGGATAAGGGTCTTTTCGTGCATCACGAGATGTTGGTGCATCCATCCCCGCAATCAAAACAGTACTTATGATCGACGTTGCAGGAAGGTAGGTCTGGTTCTCGGGGTTATCATCTTCGTCAGCAACGGGTGCGGCTTCAATATCTTCCTGTACAGTGATGATTTCAGGAGTTGCCTGGCTTGGTACTGCTTTGCCATCCTTCCCTTTCTGCTGACGCTGGTTTGCTGCGGGTTCCGGTACGACAGGGGGGGCCGCATCTTCGTATACGCGCTGTAATGTTTTCCCGTTATTGAAACTTCCTGAGTTTCTTGGCGCAACTGAAGGGGCAGATATCTCTTCAGGTTTATACAGAGTAGGGACGTTACGTTGGCCGTTTCCAGCCAGTGGTGTCGCTCCGCGAGACTGTTGTGAGTAAGGCACAGGGTTAGAGACGGTATCAACGCGTTTCTTAATAGCTGCAACCTCAGCGCCTGATTTTTTCTGGTTGTTCTCCAGATTGCTAAGACGCTGAGCTGTCTGATCAGCACCATATTTCTCGGTTAACGTTTTAATCAGTTGACCTTGCTCTTTAATGGTCTTGTCGAGTGCGCGAATTCGCGCCGCAATAGCATTCTGGCTAACTCCATTGGTATCACCATCGGTAAGGACGCTGGCAATCACTTTTTCTTGTGGCGCTCGATTTCGGGGGCCAGCTGAGTCGGGTATAACCAAGAGCAAAAAAAGAACGGCGAAAGTAAATACGCCAGCCCATAAAACCCATTTTTTATGCTTTGCTGAAATTGAGGCCCATTTCTCTTTTAAGGGGATAAGCATGATTTTACTCCGCGAGTTTAGGGCGCATGGAATCGTTAGCTTGTTCGTTTGGCTGGATGTTGCGGATAACGAAGTAAGCTTCAGTTCGCTGGCCAGGCTGGAGAGTGTTGCGACTCCATAGTGCTCTTGCTGCAAGCTGAGGATGGGTGCAGAGTGATTCATCAACCATTACTGTTGATGAACCAGTGTTTTGTGCAACGCCGATGATGACACTGAATTGACTACCCTGAAGATACTGGCCATTTGCAAAGGAGTAGCGAATCTGATCCTGGTCAGTACCCGTGCGGAAATTACAGTTCGGGATACCAACTCCTGAAGAGAGATTTCCCAGAGAGTATCCGGGTGGAATGTCCCCAAGCGCGATGGTTCGCATTATGTTGCGAATCGTCTCGATGTAATTATCTTTCTGTTCCCATCGCCTGGCTTTGACTTCGCTTCCACCATAGTTGTTATATGCCGCAGGCATAACACCAGAAGTACTCGTGTTGTTCAGCTTTCGTGAAAGCATGAGAGTGGCTTGCACCGGTGCAATTTTCTGAGGTACTAACGACACGGAGATCGCTACACTTTCGTCACCTTTCTCACTGATATAGAGACTTGCCGGGTTACTGTCTGAGGTGGAAACGTAGAGAGCGTTATCTTTTACATTTACAGTTACACCCTCCTGTTTAACTTTCTGCACTACAGGGTGTTCAAACGGTGTAACAAGCCGGTTGATCTGGTTAATCGAAATCGGTACGAGGGTGTTCACGCCAGGCGCAACGATATATTCCAGCCGAGAAGGAATGACTTCTTTTGTGAGTGGAACGGGACTGGCAATTGCAGCAGGTACTGGTTGAATATTACGGCCATCAATAGCTGGTTCACTCCCGCCATTGATAGAGTTACTTGCTGGTGGTGTATAGTTGTCAGGATATGGGCGTGTTTCTGTGCTGAGCATTGCCTGAGTTGAGGATGCTGGTCGAGAGGCGAGTTTTGCAGTGACTTTGGGTTGCGACTGCGCATCAGGCTGCTCAAATACCATGCCTTGATCAACAGACATTTCGCCCGCCGTTACGCTATGGGTCGCTAATGTGGACGACGCGGTAAGCAACAGGATAATTATGCGTTTACTATTCAACATTTAGCCCCCCGATAAGTGGCAACACTACGTTCATTTTTAAATTGGCTATTACCAATCAGAAAATTCATTTCGGCACATCCGTTTTGTTTACTGATTGCTGATTTATTAATCTCTCGCTTAAAGATTTATATCTCGGTTAAATCAACTAACGAAATTCTGTCAGGAAGTTCGAGCTGCCGAAGATTTCTGCCTTTGACCTTTGTGCTTATCTTCTTCACTTGGCAGCAACGGTTTGCCACTCTTTATCTCAATGAACGTAATAATGGGCCGGTAGCCTTTTACGTTAACAGTAATCTCGTAATAGACTGGCGTGGTCGATGGTTTGCCGGTGATACCTTCGAGAGTTTGGTTACCGGTGACATAAAAAGTACCAACTGCTAACGGGTCGGTGATAACCCCGACCGGATTAAAAGAAAGCGAGATTCGGTCGCGCTTAATTTGGTCAATCTGGTCGTCCATTGCTTTCATAACTTTTGTGTAAATTGAAGCGTCAAGAAACGGGCCGATAGAATTCTTGAGTAGATCTAAAGTGGCTGGGTTAGCATTTCCAAAACTGTCGGCTATATATAACGCCCATGCCTTCATATAAGAGCTGCTGGCGGCTTTTTCATCCAGCCAGGCTGTTTCTGTAAGGTTTGGCGGAATAATAGTGATGGGTTGTGTTTTGGCTAACAGAGCATAACCAAGTACAAGGTTTGCCAGAATCATTGAGGCAGAGATTAACTTGAAACTTTTGTTTTCTAACTGAAGTCCAACTAACCCTTTTTTGAAATTATGGATATTCATACAATAAACTCCCGGTCGAAGGATTCAGGTACAAAAGTGCCACCACCGAATGTGACTCCGAATTTCCAGTAACAGAGGTGCATAAAATATTTCTCAGAAGCTCGCGCCAGAAAACCGCCATAAACACGTGAAACTACAACACCCAGAATTATCATCGGTAATAATCGTCCAGTGATAATCCCAACTGCGAGAGCAACGAAAAATGGCATGGCTTCATCAATCGACCAAAAAAATAACTTTGGTGGTTCGTCAATCGAGTGAGAAATATAAACAGGTTCCATGATGACCTCTCATATGAATTTTTTCAGATTTATTGACGACAAAATGCGCCTATTTCTGACCAGAGCCTGCAAGCTGAGCCATCATTTGCATAAAGCCTGCTCCATCTACTGCGCCCTGAACAATGGCTGACTTATCACCGTAGACAACAATGTTTGTAGGGGTCTTTTGGATACCAAGCTGACCTGCTTCACGAACGTCGTCGGCTATCTTGCTGGACGGCCTGGCCGCATTGATACATTCAAGTAAGCGGTTCGGGTCTAAACCAGTTTCGCGGGCGATTTGGTCTAGCGGTGCGCTAAGACCGTGCCCGTCAGATTGGCTGTAGCGGAATAACGCTTTAGATAACTGGAAGAAAGATGGATTTCCTCCCTGCTCAACAGCACACTCCGCTGCTAAAGCTTCAGTACGGGAAGCCTGCCCGTGAACAGGAACATGTTTGAAAACCATCGCAATATTCCCTTGTGATGAATCCACGAGATCCATAACGATTGGGAAATGTTGTTTGCAGTACTGACATTCAAAATCGGAATACTCAATGATATAGAACTGAGCATCCGGGTTCCCATAAATACGTTCGTTGTCCGTAGAAGGCGCATAGGCGGTATCGGGTTTGTTTCCAGTCCGGTAACCGACATTGGATTGTTTCTGCGATTCAGGTTTTAGGCCCGCTGCATTAATGTATTTTGCAAATGCGTCCAGTAGTTCGCTTTTGTTGTTTACTACGGGCTTGTGAGTCTCAGCAACGATCGCTAGGTCATTAAGAAGTTGGGACTGTCTATCGATTTGGTAAGTAAAAAATGCAGCCGTGCTTACCATAACCATGAGCGGAATTCCAAATATAAGAGAGTTCAAAATGTTCTTTTTCATTTGTAGCCTCTTGATTGCTGCAATTGTTCCGGCGTATAGATTTCGTTTGGCTTTTGGACTTTGACCTGAGACGCCTCAGCAGCTTTTTGCTTTTTAAGATAGGGCAGTATGATTTCAGCCATGTCTTTGTTCAGGACATCCCGTGACTGAGGGTAAGTTGATGCCGTGATCTTCTGATTGAGGATACGGATTTTTTCTGGGACATCAGAAATTAGCAAATAGCTAATCATCCCTACGGTAAACGTCAGGCAGAGCAGGGCAGAAAGAATAAATGGTTTCGAATTAGTCATGCATCACCTCGCACAGCTAATTTAACAAACATGAAATATTGAGGAAAAAGAAAAGCACCGCAAATTGAGGTGCTTTTCTTAAGGTTAAATACGTTTTGGTAGGTTTGAAATAAGTAGAGATGAACCAATAGGAATCATTACTATCATTATGAGTGCCCCGATCATTGGAGGCACAGGTAACGGTATAAAAAGCGACAGGAGAACGCTATATACACCCCAGCCAATCAATACCATGCTACGACGGTTAAGAAACGGACTGGCATATCCAAAGTTATATCTTTTTGCCATCCACCGCATTACCCCTGCAAACAGAGACGGGATGATGACCACGGCCATGTACGGTAACCAATACATATCAAGTGTTAAACGATACATAATCATGTAGAGCCAATAATTCAGGTTCTCGGCAATGTTCTGGAAAAGCCCAACAAAGTATTTCAGTGGCCCGCCGTGGTTGGCCATGTCGCTGGGAGGAAGCTGGTAAAAATCCTTTAACGCCTTATCAATCCCCGTATTTACAAATGCTTCAGTATAATTGTCGCGAGCCTTTTGCAATACCATGACGAAATCTTTTTCGCCTATCATTTTATGACCCCATGCGATTTCTTTCAGAGCATTAGACTTAAAATACTCAACCGGAAAGAAGACAGAGATAAAAAGGAGAATCGTCGAACTCCAGATGATCAGTGTCTTTATCGTCTTAGGCCACTTTTCCTCATTCAACTTATCAGACATTCGATATCCCCAATCTTCGCCTTCCTCCCAGCCTGGATAATCAGTTCGTTGGTTAGCTTTCTCGGGAGATTTATCCGTGAAGTAATTTCACAGAAATTCAACGTGTGTTGAAGTTCCCGGCAAACGAACAAGCCAAGCTCAATGATATAGATCGCAAGCCGCTCCCAGTCATTCAGCTCCTGCTCGTTGTCCTGATGATAAGCTTTGATAGCGGAGCTCACTGCTGCACCAACGCGTTCATCAGGAGTAAGGGTTTTCAGTAGAGCTAACATTTGCCCAGTGATGCCATCAACACATGGCCAGATCATGGTCAAACCGTCATATGAGGCTTGATCATCTTTACGCTTTAATAGAGTTTTGGTTTTAATCATATTTACCCCTCGGCGCTGATACGTGATTTTTCACCACGAACCTTTTGTTGACGTTCGTAGATTGAAAGGTACTTTTTAGCGATAGTTCGGACATCGCTTAACTCGGACTCATTCCTCGGCATTAATATGACGGGGACTTTACCTTTTACTATTTTATTAGCCTGATTTATGGCCATGCATTCGAGGTTGGGTAACCAACCTAGCAGTTGAGATTGAAATAACTCGCCTTCTTCCTCCATCAATCGTTCCCCGACACTGCCGGTGATTTGTTCAGGATCTGCACCTGCGCTGGAGCCATGACCACGCATAATATATTTGAACTTTGTCGGTGGTACTCGTTTCATGACTGCTTCCTGGGCATCAGGATCTGGTGTGCGTAGCGCCGTAAAGTGGTTCGTATTGGTTATAACCTGCTTCATTTTGGCTTCTGAACCGAGACGGGCTTCGAAGTCGGAAGTCGATTGCGACGAAATAAATAAGCGGAACCCAGCACCACGGGTTTTATTCAACATTTTAATAACTTGGTCATTAATAACTTCAGCTGCTTCATCGATTAACACCATTACAGAAGCCAAGTCCTGACCACCAGGTTTTAAAAAATTGTACACAGTCGAGCTAACAGATGTTATATCAGACAGGAAAATAGAACCGACCGCAGATCCAGTCTCAGCATCTGCAAGGGAATTTAACCCCAAATACAACATTCCCCCGGTAGTGATGATATCCTGAATATTCGAAATTGGACGAGTATCATTCAGTTCATCTTCATCAGCACTGTCAGGGGATAACAACTCTGACATAAACCCTTGAGTTAGTTGACTAAGAATTGGCATCACGTTCAGAATCATTTTCTGGAAGTGTTCGCGCTGATGACCGAACATATCAATACCGGCTTCAATTGAAGTATCGCCTTTCCCTTTATTACCTTTAATGTCATTTCGGTAAATGTCTGCACATATTTCTGCTATTTCTTTTGGGCCTTTAATTTTAGACGAGTAACGGTCAATTTTCGCCTGTAAAATAATGTCGAAATCGGACTCTCCTAAAGTCTTGTGGCCGAATTTAGTGATGGCCATAATCAATAGAGATGCTAATGAAGAGATGTCAGCACTCAGTTGTGATTTAATATTGCGTAAAGTCGGTTTGATTTCACAGATTTTCATCAGCTCAACAACCGTAGTTAATGACATAATACCAAATGAAACAAACGGATCGCTCGTACTATCAGCACGTTGAATAACCGATGTAATTCTGTTAGCTACCTCGCCAGCCTGAGTGTAGTTAGTAATTGGAGATATTCGAGCTGATTTTTCAGGATGCGCCAATGAAACGTAATTATATTTCGTTGAGCGATCCACCAATTCCAGACAGAACTTCATCCATTCAGCCAGTTCTTCATCATTTTTGGGGTCAATGAGGATTAGTGGTTGTTTTTTTAGTGCGGCTTGAAGAATAAGTAGTTTAAAATATGTTGTTTTGCCTGAGCCGGTTGTGCCAGTTATAAGCGTATGCAACGATAAAAGTTCTTCAGAAATTCCGATCCATTCGTTTTTTTTACCTAGCGCATGAATCCAGCCGAGGCCCATAAAATTTTTGGATGGTTTGGCTACAAATTTCTTTATGTCACGCTTTATCAACTCAGATGCCAGTTGACCCTCATTCTGGCCCCACTCAAAGCCTCTGCAAATAAGATAGCTGTCAGGCTCACGAATCATCTGTTCGATAAATGATTTCATGTCCATTACGAGTGGTTTTGGTTTTCGCTTCAGGCGGCGTTTGTGCGTATAAATATCCCATGCTGCCGGGAGACTACGAATACCATAAGCAGCCTGGACTGCAACTGAGAGGTAACAGGGTAGAGATGGCATGTTAAACAGTGTATTAACCCCGATAGTTGCGGCTATACCTGCTGTCCAACCAAGAGTCTCAAGGCCTTCAAAATTTGTGCGCCAACGTAAGTTATATTTCCACTCACTCATCTTTATCCACCATTTGATTATGCATTCGTTCACTATTAGGAAGAATGTAGTCAACACCGGTCTTTGAATAGAAATCAAAGTGCATCAGCATAATCTTCTGCAATTGAGTAATATCAATGCCGAGTTCATCCGCAATACGTCGCTTTAAGGCAACGCTTACGGCAATGACAGGCTCTCCAGAATAGGTTCGCTTCAGCATACCTTTTGAAATCATTTCATTGCATAAATCTGTAATGTTGTAATCTTTATCAGAAACATCAGTTAAAGCAGAGTAAAGCAGATCGTTAAACTTCCCATCCATCAGCAAGTCGATATCATTATTAAGTTCTTTTCTGAGATATAAGCACTTCTGAGTACGATGGAAATAATACTGGGCTGGGGCTTCCATAAACCTTTGCCATAACCAGTTGGAGTCCTGAAGCAGAGCATAATTACGCTCATCAAAATCTTTATCAATAGCAATGATTAAGTGGCCTGATTCAATGAAAAGATCGTCTGAGTGGTCGGTAACATATTTAACGAGAAATTCTTTGGCCGCTTCAAGACCAGATACGTATAGCTGACTAAATTTATCGTAAAATTTTACGTTAGCCGGTATGTTGGCCGAAGTATCCGCATGAGCCGAGTAACCAAAATCGTTATCAGCTTTCACGTCATCCTGCCACATGGAATCATAATCTTCGTAAATTGAATAATCATCAATTACCTCACCAGACTGAATGCCGGTATCGACAGCATCCTGGTGCAGCTGAATTTCCTTTAATGCCTGACGGGTAGGTGAGGGCTGGGTCTGATCCAATGCATCGCTTGAAGTTGGTTCGTTGCTATTATACGAGTTGATGATTGAATGAAACTCAAGGGTTTCGTTCAGAGTTTTATGGTTTGGTTCTTTTATAAGTGAACTGGGTACAGAGAACTCAATCTCTGTTTGTGCCGATGCCAGGGTTTCTTTGAGGGAAAGACGGCGCTTGGGTTCATTATTCTCCGACACTGGCTTTGGTTGATTATCTTTGAGCCCTTTTGATTCCCCGCTGCCCGCCAGCTCAGTTGTTGGTGAATTAGTGTCATCCAGACAATCTTTTTGATTTTTGGTACTGGTATTTCTTTCCTTTACACGATTGTAGTCCTCATCAGAAAGCAGATTGAGCTTATGCAGCAGTTCGTGGGCGTTTTCCGGCGTAACCTGTCGGTTTCCAAAAATACTCTCCAGTGGAGATTCCTGTTCATCAGCAATGATTGTTCCGCCCTGTAAAACTGAGCGGTCGACCTCATTCGGTATTCCGGTTGACGGAACCGGCTTCTGACCAATGTAGGGTTCGCTTTCGACGAGTTTTGGCTGGTTTGGCCTCCCGGTCAGGTATTCCACCCATTTACCTTCAATACGGATGCGGCTGCTGCATGGTAGAGGGTCAACAGTATCGACAAATAGTACTTCTGGAGATATCAGAAGGATGCAGCTCAACGCAACTTTAGGGTCTTTGCTTTCTCTTGAACTTTTATCATTCAAGATATGAGGGGCAATACGCCAGTATGCAGTGTCATCGTCCTGGTGAACGTTTGGTCGACAGAGATGATAACTTAGCATCAGGTCAGCCAGACTATTCTGGGTTTGTGGAATAACAGCGCCGGAGTTCCTAACGGTCTCAATAATATCCTTGACCGCAACACCCCAGACGATGAATACGCCATAGGTAGTCACCCATACAGGGCTTCCTGGCTTGTTGGGAATCCAATCTCCTTTTTTCAATCTATGGCGCATGGCATCAACTACACGCTGAACCGCAGGTACACCTGACTGGCTTGCACGAATCGCATCACCGGCGTATTGCCGCATATCATAGTTAACGGATGCTGAGTCGGCGGCCTTAATGGTAGTGAGGATCTTGTTTTTGACGTCCTGACCACTGATTTTTTCTGCATTGAGCTGCGCACTGGCATTCAGTGCCCGGGTCAATTCATTGAAAATATCATTCCCGCCGTTAAGAAGGTAAACATGCATTTCTTTTGGCATGATCATCAACAACATATTGCTCGTGCTGGAGGTATGCTGGCGGTGACGGCCTGGTTTCCATACAAGATAGTATCTTTTTACATTGTTCTCTTTTGCCCAGACATGGATTGGTTCATGGCCTGGAGGCCAGTGAATTTTCCCGTCTTCGTTCCATACTTCAAAATCGGTAAATGGTTTCCCGAGGTCATGAAGTAGCCCACCAGCTGCGACTGCAAGTCGCCATGCTAATGCACGATTTGATTTATGTACGGGAACCGCCATTGAATCAAACTCGATGTTTTTAGAACGCCGGATACACTGGAAACACACTTCCAATGAATGACGCAACAATCCGGTTGCAGCACGGTGATGATGGTTTTCGGATGCCGGGAAGAGGTGAACAAAGTTAGCGAAATTTATCAGCATAGGAAGAATAAGCTGATTAAACTCAGAGTCCCTAATATCCAGTTCTCGTTTAATCGCCATCACAAGTGGTTTCTGGTAATGACGTAATACGTACTCACCCGGTACTTGAGCCGGGAATCCGATTTCGCTTGCCGGATAGCGCATATTATCTCGTGATGAAATGAGTTTCCCGATTTCTTCATCTACTGACATATCGATTTCGTCACCGAATAGATCAGTGGTAGCCTTTTTGTTATCAGGCAAAAAAGTATTCAGAATATTTTTAATGTGTCTCAGCATTAAAAGATTTCTCCGGTTAAGTACCTTGTAAGTTAACCGATTGAGAAAAAAATCGTGCTGGAAAATGACGACGTTTTGTCTTCATAAAACATAACGTCAAGGGTGAGAAATTAAGATAATGACGTTGCTATCCAATTGGAGACTAAGCAATGAAATTGGCGAATAAAATTGTTTTGCCCCTGCTGGTGGTTATTACCGGCGTAATCACCAGCGGTTGCAGTGGGACAGGTAAGCCACAACGTACTTACCTCGACGAAACGCGCAATCTCCCCGCCAGGGCCGAGTACCCCTACCAGTATCAGTACTCCGAATCCTGGCGTGGTACAGAACGCGGTGGCGCGGCTATACGTTACCCTGGGTATGAGCATACGCTCGTGAGTCCGTATGCCATCAATGATCCATCCGGGAAGCGATATGTGGCACATGACAATTACACCCAGGTCTTGCTCACTTCAGTGGCAAACACAAAGTATGCCAATGGGCCGCGTGGCACGTTCACACAGACCCCAGCATTTTGCGGGGAAAATACCTTTCTCCTTCCTAATAACACACAGAACGCCAGTAGGGCTGAATACCTCCGTATCAAAGATAAATACTGCTCAACACCTGGCTATCGGTTAAGTGCCCACGAATTAAATGTGCTTTCCAGTGGTGAACCGGAAGAGCTGCGGAAATATCGAATTCAGATGCAGATCGATAACCAACAACCTAAGTCCTAATCCATCAAAATGCGAGGGTACAATGGATAAGCAAAGAAATGAAAAGTGCAGTTCTGGAAATAAAACAATTTTTGCCTGGGCCGGGGGAATCGTTGTTGTAATCGGAATGGTTTGGTTGATGGTAATTAGTTTTATCTCGTACAAAACCCAGGTGATGACCAATCAACTGCTGGATAAAATTAGTACATCGCTGGCCAAGAACCCCGCAGTTCAACAGGGAGTGAACGGAAATATTCAGGACGAAGTAAAGGGTGCTCTTAAGTCTATCGCCGACCAAAAGCTCGCGGAAGAACGAAAGGCACTCTATAAAGGCTGGGACAAAGCAAATAAAAATACTGATGGCCGTTATATCTATGGCGAGCCTGGCGCTCGGTTTTCGTTGATCAACTATGAAGATCTGGAGTGTCCATTCTGCAAACGCTTCAAAGAAACGCCGAAGTATATCGTTGATACCGCGACAGCCGGGGCTGTTAACTGGGAATGGCGTCATTACCCTATGTCATTCCATGAGCCGGTCGCATCGAAGGGCGCAGCTGTTGCTGAGTGTATTGCGGAGCAGAAAGGGCCGAGTGCTTTCTGGGCCGTTACTGATTATTGGTTTAACCATACTGAAACAAACGGTAAAGGTTTTAAGGATGCGGACAGCATCCCAGCACTGTTTGAGGTAGACCAGGCGAAATTTGATACCTGTATGGGCAGTACTGAAGTGATTAAGCGCATTAAGCAGGATATGGAGGCCGGTTCAGCTGCCGGTGTTGATGGTACACCAACCACGATTGTGCGTGATAATGTCACCGGTAAAGAAGTCTCTGTTGTAGGCGCACAGCCCTTCTCAAAATTCGTTGAAGTGATCCAGTCTATGGTTGTCGATTCTCAGAGAGACACATCAGGCGAAGCCTCACCAGCTCAACAAGATAAATAGAAATAAAAAAGAGCCCTGAATTAACCAGGGCTTTTTTTGTCAGATTATCACTACTGAAACATTTCGCTCAATACGACTTCGGTATTCTTCTAATAGCTCCATTAACGAAGTATTGATGTTTACAGATTTCTTGGTTCTGGTAATAGTTACGTACAGCAGATTAAGTTCGTCAATAATTACTTCCCGTGGCTTCTTCATCACAACGGCTTCTATAATGGATGGGAAGTCGTCATTGATGATGACATGGTCAAATTCCTTTCCCTTCGAGGTATGGGCTGTGGTAACAATTAAATCAGCTTCCTTTTCTGTTCTGGCTTCATTCATCCTCATGGTCTCAACCATCCCGGGGATATCAGCATAGACTTCCATTAACTTAATCGCCCGCACCATGTCCACGTCCTTGGTGGTTTCTGCGATCTCTAAAAAATTTGCCCAGTTCCCGTATTCCGTAGTGATACGGTTATTTTTAATAGCAGCAATGTTACCTGTTTTTAGCGCATGTAAATCAAGGAGCTCGTCGAGACGGTATTTTGAAATACCTCCATTCCACATCACCCGTTTGCCCCACATAATCGACTCGTAGGCAGATTGTATGACTCCCATGTAGGTGCGGCTGATGATGGCGTAAAAGTTTTGATCCTGTATCGCCGATGGCTCAACGATAGCATCAAGACTACCCAGGCCTACCAAGGGGAACGTTTCACCCTTCATTGACAGCACAACGTTGGCCAGTGCTGCAACAAGAGGCCCAAACCGGAATGACTTAGTCAGGCGCATAACCTGAGCCCCGTGGTCTTCAACAATCTCAAGGGCGTTTTCCGCACCGCGCCAGCGGTTTATCACTTGGTGCTGGTCGCCGACAAAAACTTTGCAGCAGTTGTTTCTAAGAACGATATCGATCGTTACCGGATTTGCGTCCTGCGATTCGTCGAAGAGAATGACATTGTAGAACTGGTCTAAATAGATGCGCGGAATAGTAGATCACTGAAAGGGAACTCAGCCCGGATTGTGCGATCTGATCAATCGCCAAACC
>JADMXW010000023.1 GCA_015548865.1 Serratia marcescens
CGTTGAGCTGCAAATTCTGGACACTAAAGGCAAAGAGATTAATTTCACCAATGGATTTACCGGTGATGGCGATCTGGCGCTTGGCCCGAATGAAACCAGCGCAAGCGCAAGCTATACCGCGCAATATCTGGCTACCGATGCCGCTACACCTGGTTCGGTAACCTCAACGCTGCAATACGCCATTTCCTACCAGTAAGCATATCGGGCCTGTTTTACAGGCCCGTCAGACTTGTTACAAACTTACCTAAAACGGCTATTTTCGCTCACTTCCGTTATTTCCGGATTCCTCAGCGCCTGCGCAGGAATGAGCGAACAGGCCGCAAAATCGGCAGCCGGGATTGGCATCCTGATCGACTTCAAGGCGGTTATAGGCGCGTTATGCGTCTTTTTTATGCCGTAGCCTTAGCGCACCAGTATTTTTGTAGTCAGCTTTATTCTGTTGAATACAAATAATGGTGGCTCAGGCAGGGCAGCCCTCGGGCTGGCCGGTATCCATTGAGGCCGGTACTGCAAGCCTTGTCTGGGCTACTACCCATGAGATTTGCAGCTCTGGTGGTAGTGACGCTTGTTACTCAATGGAGATTGCTCAATGGCTACCACCCCAATCGTGTTATATCCGCGATGCATTGATCTTCCTCTGGTGACGATTGCTTTAGAGAAACCCTGCTCTTGTCTTCTGTCCGTTCAGGAGGTGCGTCATGTTTGATATAACGCCTTTAACCGTGGAAGAACTCACCGATCAGTGCCGTGCGTTAGCACATGCGGTGATAGAGCTGGAAAACCCCGAGGTAAAAGAGGTCCTCAGTTTTATGCTGGCGGAACGGCTGGAGTCTCTGCATGTGTCGTTGGATGCGCCGTATTCTTGTGGCGATATTGCTGACAAGGGAGAATGTGGCGTGAATGTGGTCGCCAGGCAATAGCATGAACATCAAGCCACCTCAGGGTGGCTTTTCACTCACCAACGTAACGCTCTGCCTCACCGGATCGGCAATAGTCATCTCATTATCCCACTCGGCCCTTCATTTCTTTGCCCTGTATCGTTTGCGATAGCCTGCGTTGCGGGTATTATTTTGTGAATGACATTCTAAAACGAAATTTATGTTTGAGTATCGTTGCGCTTTGGCTGCGATCTCTCTCGAGGATTTTCATGACTAACACTAACTTCTCTCAAACGGCCGCCTTTATCTGGTCGGTAGCTGACCTACTGCGTGGTGATTTTAAGCAATCTCAATATGGACGAGTGATTCTGCCTTTTACGCTGTTGCGCCGTCTTGAATGTGTGCTAGCCCCCACGAAAGAAGCCGTAGTGGCCGAGGCTGAAAAGCTGAAAAACGGCCCACTGCCTGAAGAGGGGCGAGAGAAGTTTCTGTTACGTGCAACCAAAGGACTGTCGTTCTTCAATACATCGCCGATGGATCTCAGCAAGATGGGTCAGAACGACATCAAAGATAATCTTGAGACTTATGTTCAGTGCTTTTCAAAAGATGCGCGTGAAATCTTTGAACACTTCAAATTCAGTGAGTTTATTGGTCTGCTGGATGATGCTAACCTACTGTTCAAAGTGGTTAAGACGTTTGCCACCACCGATCTCAGTCCGAAAGCGATTTCCAACTATGAAATGGGCCTGGTGTTTGAAGAGCTCATCCGACGATTTGCGGAAAGTTCTAACGAGACGGCAGGGGAACACTTTACCCCGCGTGATATCGTGCGCTTAACCACCTCGCTGGTATTTATGGAAGATGATGCCGTCCTGTCAAAAGAGGGCGCCATCCGCACTATTTATGACCCAACGGCCGGGACCGGCGGCTTCCTCTCTTCCGGGATGGAGTATGTCCATGAACTGAATCCCAACGCGGTGATGCGGGCTTTTGGTCAGGAACTGAACCCAGAATCCTACGCCATTTGTAAAGCGGACATGCTGATCAAAGGGCAAGACGTCAGCCGTATCAAGCTGGGTAATACCCTGTCTAACGACCAGCTACCTCAGGAGCAGTTCGACTACATGCTCTCTAACCCGCCGTTTGGCGTGGACTGGAAAAAGATTGAAGGTGAGATTAACAACGAGCACGCACTG
The DNA here is from genome assembly GCA_015548865.1 of Serratia marcescens. GTDB lineage: Bacteria > Pseudomonadota > Gammaproteobacteria > Enterobacterales > Enterobacteriaceae > Symbiopectobacterium > Symbiopectobacterium marcescens_A. Next base: position 2,075 of record JADMXW010000023.1, read on the forward strand.
AAAGGGTATAACGGTCGCTTTGGCCCAGGTCTGCCGCGCGTGTCTGATGGTTCACTGCTGTTCCTGCTGCACTTGATCAGCAAAATGCGCGACAGCCTCAACGTTGATGGCAGCACGAATAACGGCGGGCGTATTGGCATTATCCTTAACGGTTCGCCGCTGTTTACCGGCAGTGCGGGCAGCGGTGAGAGCGAAATCCGCCGTTACATTCTGGAAGCCGATTTGCTGGAAGGCATTGTTGCACTGCCGACCGATATGTTCTACAACACGGGTATCGCGACCTACGTTTGGATCCTCTCGAATAAGAAAGCACCTGCGCGAAAGGGCAAAGTGCAACTGATTGATGGCACCAACCTGTGCGGCAAGATGCGCAAATCGCTCGGCTCTAAACGTAACCTGATGGGGGAGGATGATATTAAGCTTATCTCCCAGACGTTTGGTGATTTTGAGGTGGTTGAAGCCACACCGCTGGAAGCGTTAGGGCTGGAAAAAGCGGCCGAGCAAAAATCTAACCGTGGCCGTCAGTCTGCCACGGTTAAAACCGAAGCACCAAAAACCTTCGCCAGCAAAATTTTTAATAGCACCGATTTTGGTTACCGTCGCCTGACCATTGAGCGCCCACTGCGTTTGTCGGCGCAGGTGACGGATGACGCCATTGCCACGCTGCGCTTTGCGCCCAAACCATTTAACGCGCCGATGGAGCGTTTGTATGACGCGTTTTCTGCGCAGTGGCTGGACGATAACTACGGTAATTTTGTAGACATTGAAGCGGAAGCCCGTAGCATCATCAAAAAAGAATTTGCCGAGCTTAAAGAGAAACAAATTAAAGATCTGCTGGACAGCAAACTGTGGCTGGCACAGCGTGAATTAATGGAAAAAGCGCAGCAGATCCAAACCGCGCTGGGAACGCAGGCGGGTGGGAAAACGCAGGTCAGCAATGACTTTAACCAGTTTCAGTTTACCTTGAAAGGGGCGCTGAAAACCGCAGGCGTAAAACTGGATACCAAAGAGAACAAACAGTTTATTGATGCGATTACCACGAAAAACCCAGACGCTGAGCCTGTGGTGAAAAAGGTGCTGAAAGAAGCGGCCCAGCCGCTGTATGGCGCCTTTGAGTACCAAGGCAAGGTGGTGGAGTTCGAGCAGGATGGCGATCTGCGGGATAACGAGAATGTGCCGTTGAACCCTGCAGTGTCTACCAGTGACCTGATCGAAAGCTACTTCAAAGCGGAAGTATTGCCGCACGTGGCCGATGCCTGGATTAATGCTGATAAGCGTGATGAGAAAGACGGTGACATTGGCATTGTCGGCTATGAAATTCCGTTTAACCGCCATTTCTACGTGTATCAACCACCGCGCCCGTTAGCAGAGATTGATGCTGACCTGGATGCGGTCAGCGCCGAGATTATGAAGCTGTTGCAGGAGGTGCATTCCTGATGGCGAAGTATAAGGCGTATCCGGAGTATAAGGATTCTGGAGTGGAGTGGTTGGGGGCGGTGCCTAGTCACTGGAAAACCATCGCGATATCTAGACTGTTTGCTAGAATTAAGCGTACTGGGTATACGGAAAAAGAATTGCTTTCTGTTTATCGAGATTATGGTGTTATTCCAAAATCCAGCAGAGATGATAACAATAATAAACCTTCAGAGGATTTATCACCTTATCAGTTGGTTGAACCTAATGATTTGGTAATGAATAAAATGAAAGCCTGGCAAGGTTCTATCGCCATTTCAGAGTGCGAAGGAATCGTCAGTCCTGCATACTTTGTTTATCAACCTAATAAGTTTCTTTTTGAACAGGCACATTCCAAGTATGTGCATTATTTACTGCGAAACCCAATTTACGTTACTCAATATTTAAGTCGTTCTAAGGGAATACGTGTAAATCAATGGGACTTAGATCCTGACGAGTTCAGAAACATTGAACTGCTTTTGCCAAGCAAATGTGAACAAAAAAATATATACAGTTTCCTCGACCATGAAACCGTAAAAATCGATAATCTGATCGAGAAACAACAACAACTGATTGAACTGCTAAAAGAAAAACGTCAGGCAGTGATCAGTCATGCCGTCACCAAAGGGCTAAACCCTGATGTGCCGATGAAAGATTCTGGCGTTGAGTGGTTGGGCGAAGTGCCGGAGCATTGGGTTGTTTCTGGTTTTAAGAAGTATTTATCATCAATCGTTGACTATCGAGGGAAAACGCCTAACAAAACAGATGATGGTATATTGCTTGTTACTGCAAGAAATATAAAGAAAGGGATGCTTGATTATTCACTATCCCAAGAATTTATTGCTGAATTCGATTATGAAGAGGTTATGAGTCGTGGCTTGCCCGATATTGGTGATGTACTGTTTACGACTGAAGCGCCATTAGGTGAAGTGGCAAATGTTGATAGAAAAGATATTGCTCTTGCTCAGCGTATAATTAAATTTAAGGGTGTGGCGTGCCGTCTTGATAATTACTATCTAAAATATTTTATTATGTCTTCTGAATTTCAGCAGTCTCTTAATCTTTATTCTTCAGGCAGTACGGCACAAGGAATAAAGGCAGAGCGCTTTGTTTATTTGCGAAAGTTGTTACCACCAATAAATGAGCAAAAGAAAATTGTGGTTTTTCTTGATAAGGAAATAAAAAAAATAGATATGCTCGTTGAACAACAGTTTGTAATGTTATCTTTACTCCAAGAACGCCGCACCGCCCTTATCTCCGCCGCTGTCACCGGAAAAATCGATGTGCGTGACTGGGTTGCGCCCAATGAGCAGGACATTGATGCATCCGAGGAGGCCACCGCATGAGCATGGACAGCACCAAAGAGCTGATCTTTCAAAATGAAATGATCGCACAGATGCTCGAAAAAGGCTGGGTGCGTGGCGAAAATGATGGTTACGATCGCGAACGTGCACTCTATTCTCAGGATGCGCTGACCTTTGTGCAAACCACGCAGCCGCAGGAGTGGGAGAAATTTTCCAGGATTTTTCCCACCGACACCGAGCGCCATTTCCTTGATGCGCTGGTGGCGCAACTAAAGAAAGCCGATATCAACGCCACTGATATGCTATCGCGCACCTATGGTACGCTCGGCGTATTGCGTCACGGCATTAAAAGCCACAGTGCGCGCTTTTCCCTGTGTCAGTTTGCGCCGGAACACAAGCTCAACCCGGAAACGCTGGCGCGTTATCAGCAGAATATCTGCCGCATTGTGCCGGAGCTGGTTTACAGCCCGCATGCCGTCAAGGCGGCGTTTGATGAATCGGGCATAAAAGCCAAGAAATGGCGTATCGATCTGGTGCTGTTTGTTAACGGCCTGCCGGTGGCGACGCTGGAACTGAAATCAGAGTTTAAGCAGTCGGTACAAAACGCGATTACCCAATATAAGAAAACGCGTTTACCGAAAGACTCCGACACCAATAAACAAGAACCCCTGCTCACCTTTAAACGCGGGGCGCTGGTGCACTTTGCCGTCAGCCAGTATGACGTGTTTATGGCAACCAAACTCGAGGGCGATAAAACCTACTTTCTGCCGTTTAACAAAGGCACCCATGACGGTGGGGCGGGTAATGATATCCCGGAAGATGAGAACCAATACGCCACCAGTTATTTGTGGAATGAGGTCCTGCTGCCAGACAATCTGCTGAAAATTCTCGCCAACTTTGTGCATCTGCAAATCGAAGAGAAGGAAGAGTGGAACGGCCTGAAAGGCAAAAAAGAGAGCCTGATTTTCCCGCGCTATCACCAGTGGGATGTGGTGAATAAGCTGATTACTGCGGCGACGGTAGAGGGCACTGGGCATAAATATTTGATTCAGCACAGTGCGGGTTCCGGTAAATCAAACTCGATTGCCTGGACAGCGCATCAGCTTTCCCGGTTGCACGATGAGAAGGGCGAGAAGCAGTTCCACTCGGTGATTGTGGTGACGGACCGCACCGTACTGGACGATCAGCTTCAGGATACCATTTACCAGTTTGAGCATCAGGATGGTGTGGTCGGGCGCATCAATAATAAAGAAGGTGACGGTTCGAAGTCAGAGAAACTCGCCAGTGCACTCGAGCACTCACAACCGATTATTATCGTCACCCTTCAGACCTTCCCGTTTGTGCTCAAGGCGATTGAAAACAGCGTCAGTCTCAAGCAGCGTAAATACGCGGTGATCGCGGATGAAGCGCACTCTTCACAAAGTGGATCCACGGCGCGCCAACTTAAAGAAGTGCTGATGACAGAGGAAGTCGATGACGATGCGGTTTTCTCCTCGGAAGATAATCTGAATGCCACTGTCGCCGCACGTAAAGGCAGTAATAATCTTAACTACTATGCTTTTACCGCGACGCCGAAGGCCAAAACGCTGGAGCTGTTTGGCCGTAAGCCTCATCCGCTGGAACCCGCATCCAAAACGAATAAGCCGGAGGCATTCCACGTTTATTCCATGCGGCAGGCCATCGAAGAAGGGTTCATTCTTGATGTCCTGAAGAATTACACCAACTACAAGGTCGCTTATAAGCTCTTGCAAAAGCTGGGCGATCCTGACCAGGAAGTGGACAGCAATAAAGCCAAGATCAAGCTGAATCAGTGGGTCGCTCTGCACGAGCATAATGTCTCGCAAAAAGTGAAGATCATTGTTGAGCACTACCGCAAGCATGTCATGCATCTGCTGGGCGGGCAGGCTAAGGCCATGGTGGTCACCAGTTCACGCAAAGCCGCCGTGCGTTACAAGCTGGCGTTTGATAAATACATTGCTGAGCATCATTACCAGAAGATCAGCGCGATGGTCGCCTTTTCGGGTGAAGTGGAATTCGATGAAAGCGACCACAACAGCCTTGCGTTGCTGAACCAGAAGTTTACGGAAATCAATATGAACCCGGGCCTAAAAGGCCGGGATATGCGCAAGGCATTCGACAGTGATGACTACCAGGTCATGCTAGTGGCAAATAAATTCCAGACCGGTTTTGACCAGCCCAAGCTGTGCGCCATGTATGTCGATAAAGCGTTGGGCGGCGTGGAGTGCGTGCAAACATTATCGCGTTTGAATCGTACCTACCCAGGAAAAGCGCAGTCAGGCACCTTTGTGCTCGATTTCTTCAACAAACCTGACGACATTTTGGCCGCATTCCAGCCCTACTATCAAACGGCGGAATTGACTGATGTCACCGATCCGCAGTTAGTGTTTGAACTGTTCGAAAAACTTCGTACTAGCGGTATTTTCCTGTGGAGCGAGGTGGAGCAATTCTGCGAGGCGTTCTTTACTAAAAATAAATCCAACGCGGCAATCAGCAATATTTGTAAGCCTGCCGTTGAGCGCTGGAAACAGCGTTATACCTCAGCGATTGATGCCTATGTGCTGGCCAAGGAGATGTTTGAGCGCACCAAGAAGACCGGCGATGTGGTGCTGATCACTAACGCAGAAAACAGCTTCAAAGCGTGCAAACAGGAAAAAGACAAACTGGATATCTTTAAAAAAGATCTCGGCAGCTTTGTCCGTTTCTACGAATTTATGTCGCAGATCGTGGATTACGATGACAAGAATTTAGAGAAGCTCAGTCTGTTTTCTCGCCATTTGCGCCCATTGCTCCATGAACAACGTGCCGAAGAAGATGACATTGACCTCAGCAACGTGGAGATGAGCCACTATCGCCTGTCGAAACTTCAGGAGCAGCATCTCAAGCTGCAAGAGGATGCTGAAGACAAAATCAAACCGGGTAACGATATTGGCACGGCGAAACCAAAAGATAAGAAAGAAGCGTTTCTATCCCATATCTTGGCACGCCTGAATGACCTGTTTATCACCGATAACCTCACGGATAAAGACATGATCAACTATGCCTTTGCTGTGCGTGACAAGCTGTCGGAAAATCAGGCGGTGATGACCCAAATTGCGAATAACACGCGTGAGCAGGCCATGCTGGGGGATTTTCCGAAAGCAATTGATGATGCTGTCATGGACAGCAATGATGCTCAGCAGGAGATGATGATGCAGTACTTATCGAATCCGGAACTGGCGAAAGGCTTTGCTCGGGTGGTGTTTGATATGTTGAAAGGGGCCTGATTTTCCGGCTGGCGGAGAATTTGACTTCAACGAAATCAATTAATCTCATTAGGAAACGGAACGGGTAATGGATAGGAATACCCAAGGGTTTACATCATATTGGCGTAACTCTCTCGCTGATGCAGAATCTGGCAAAGGCGCCTTTGAGCGCAAAGATGAAAATAAATTTACCCGGTGGATAGATCCCTCTACGGGACGGTTGGATGAAGAAACCGTTCATGTGCTCTTTAAGGGAGAAGACGATGCGATTAAAACGGTTGAAGTCTTATTACGACCCAAGGTATGGCACCGTCAGCTAAAGCATGGCAAAGAGCGCACAGCAGGTGCGCCGGGTATCGTTACTCCGTTGGTGACGTTTGCTCTCCTGAACCGTGAAGGTTTCTTGTTTCCCTCTGCGACCGCCACTATTCCCCGCGATCTACTCGAACCGCTTCCCCAGGGGACTCTCTCCATTGGTGCGATGGCGCACTATGACAGTTATAAAACCACGCATAATTCGACCACGTTTGGTGTGGATGATGATGAACAACGTCGCGAAGAAAATGATGAGCAGCGGGTTAAGCGTTATGAAAAGCATCAACGGCAGTGGCAAAAGTACCTGAATGAAACAAACCAGCTTTTGGAAAGCGTGGCCGGAAAATGGGTTGCCACCTATGAGCAATATGAGCCAGCCGATTATGGTTATATTATCAAAGCAAACAAGCCTGGTGGTGCAAGTCAGCATATTCTCCCATTGTACGATCATCTGCTGATGTGTAAAAAAGAGGTACCATTGTTGGCGCGTTTTGCTTCGACAGAAACGACCCCGTTAGAACCTCTCCTTAGCGCTAATGCAAAGTTCTGCGAACGTCTGGGGCATTCAGGGGATGAGTTCCCGTTAGCAGCGGCTCAGCGCGATGCCCTGAGCCATTATCTTACGCAGCAGACGGGCGATATCCTCGCTGTCAACGGTCCACCGGGAACCGGAAAAACCACCTTGGTTCTCTCCATCATTGCGACCGAATGGGTAAAAGCGGCCCTTGCTCAATCCGAACCGCCCGTGGTGATTGCCACATCAACCAACAATCAGGCTGTGACCAATATCATTGAGGCATTCGGTAAAGATTTTGCCACCGGCACTGGTGCGATGGCTGGGCGCTGGTTACCCGATCTGAAAAGCTATGGTGCCTATTTCCCCTCACAGCGCCGTAAGGATGTATCAGCCAAAAAATACCAAACGGATGATTTTTTTACCCGTGTTGAATCTCTGGACTATGTAGAAGACGCCCGGGTTTATTATCTTGATAAGGCCAGAAGCGCTTTCCCGGCGGAGGAATGTGCCTCTCCCGCGCGCGTTGTTGATCTGTTGCATGAATGCCTGACCGCGCAGTCTGTTCAGCTTGCAGACATTGAGCAAGCATGGGGGGACTTGATTCGCCTGCGTCAGGAATGTCGCGCCATAAGCGCAGATATTGACCAGTATATTCAGGATGAAAGGACGTTACTGCTCCAGTGCGAGCAGGATATTGCGCTGTTAATCCAAGGCAAAAAGCAGTGGCAGCAGTATCGAGCCAGTGAATCAATCTGGTATTCGCTTTTCTCCTGGCTCCCCGCTGTTCGTCGTAAGCGTCACTATCAGATTACCCTTTTTCTGGACGCGACATTTGGCACCCATATGGCAGCGTTCCGCGATGCTGTGCCGGAAGGTATCGATACCTATATTGATGGCCTTATTGCTCAGAGGCGAAAAGCACAGGATGAATACCTGCAACACATCGATTTTGCGGTAGAGATTTCCCACCGTGAATATCAGGCAGCACAGCACTGGCATTCCCTGACGTTGTTTTTAGGGCATACGGGTGAAGAGGAACTGGATCTGGCTCGGGCCGATAGGCTTGCGGATACACAGATTCGCTTCCCGGCATTCCTGCTGGCAACCCACTATTGGGAAGGTCGCTGGCTGATGGATATGGCAGCCATAAAAGATCTTCAGGACGAAAAAAGCCGCAACAGAGCGAAAATTGTTAAGGACCGCTGGCAGCGCAGAATGAAACTCACCCCTTGCGTGGTGATGACCTGTTACATGTTGCCGCATCACCTGAAAATTGGCGTTCATGATAGTGAGTCGAAGAAATATGCTGACAGCTATTATTATAATTTTGTTGATTTGCTGATTGTTGATGAGGCAGGGCAGGTATTGCCGGAAGTGGCTGCTGCCTCTTTCGCGCTGGCGAAAAAAGCGTTAGTGATTGGTGATACGGAACAAATCGCACCTATCTGGAACAGTTTGCCCGGCATTGATATGGGCAATATGGTGGAGGAGAACATCCTCCCCGGTGGTACTCAGGAAGCGTTGGTGGAGGCTTATGCCACGGTGTGTGATTCAGGTAAGAGTGCGGCATCAGGCAGCGTCATGAAAGTCGCCCAGTTTACCTCATGCTATCAATATGATTCGGATTTAGCGCGTGGCATGTACCTGTATGAACACCGCCGCTGCTTCGATAACATCATTGGTTTCTGTAACGCGCTCTGCTATCACGGTAAGTTGCAACCTAAACGCGGTGCTGAAAAGGAAACGCTTTTTCCGTCAATGGGCTATTTACATATCGATGGTAAAGGCATGCTGGGAAACAGTGGGAGCCGTTACAATGCCTTTGAAGCAGAAACCATTGCTGCATGGCTAGTCGCTCATAAAGAAGAAATCGAGCGCCATTACGACAAGCCTCTTAATAACGTCGTGGGTGTGGTTACGCCGTTTTCGGCACAAGTCAACGCTATCAAACAGGCGTTGCGAAAGCAGGGTATTCATTGCTCCGGCGATGAGAGTTCGTTGACCGTTGGAACGGTGCACTCCTTGCAGGGAGCGGAAAGATCAATTGTGCTCTTCTCCCCCGTTTATTCAAAACATGAAGACGGTGGGTTTATCGACAGCGATAGCAGTATGCTAAACGTTGCCGTTTCTCGCGCTAAAGATAACTTTCTGGTCTTTGGCGATATGGATCTGTTTGAGATCCAGCCTGGCTCTTCGCCACGAGGATTACTCGCAAAATACCTGTTTGCTTCAGATAGTAATGCATTGCAGTTTGAATATCAGGAACGTAAAGATTTAAGCGTTGCACACACGCAGATTTATGCCTTGCACGGTGTTGAACAGCATGATGCATTTTTGAACCAAACTTTCGACACAATTGGCAAACGCATTACGATTGTGTCCCCTTGGTTGACTTGGCAAAAGCTGGAAGAGACGGGGTTTCTGTCGTCGATGATTCAGGCGCGCTCGCGTGGTATTGATATCACTGTAGTGACGGATCGAAATTTCAATACTGAACACGCCGATTATGAAAAGCGTAAAGAAAAGCAGCAGCACCTTCACGCTGCACTTGAAAAGCTGAACGAAATGGGTGTTACCACCAAACTGGTCAAACGCGTCCACAGTAAAATAGTGATTGGCGATGAAGGGCTATTGTGCGTGGGATCGTTTAACTGGTTTAGCGCGGCGCGGGAGCAACAGTATCAACGGTACGATACGTCGATGGTGTATTGTGGTGAAAGTTTGAAAGGTGAGATCAAAACGATTTATACCAGCCTGGAACAGCGCGAGCTATAAGATGAAGCAAGTGTGGTATACCTTAAATATGCTTCTGACTCCCTAACGCGGGTAATCACACCATGTCATTCTTTCCCCAGCCCTTGCCATAATACGATAAGGCACAACCCATAGCCGAAGGTCATCAGAGAACATAAAAGGATGGGGAATGGCGTGAGTAAAGTTGTCTTGCTCCGGATAGATCAAATACAGATCGCCCTTACCGCCAAGGTATTTCTGGCCATAGGCAAACATTTGATATAAATCATCTTGCGACAGACCATATAACGACGGGCCTTTGGTGGTGCTATTGACCAATTTCCATTTAGTATCCAAAACCATTTGAGGTTTCGAGAAAGACCGAGATTGGATTAAGAGGTCTGGGCGAAGTTTACACCGATCCTTTCCTGCATGATGAACCAATGTTTGCCCTGAGAACTGTATCTTGGCCTGTAAATGTTGTGGGAGTTCTTTAGGTAAGGTTTGCGCTACAAAAGATTCAAATACTGCTTCCATAGGGAATAAAAGAGACAGTGCTTTGGTATCACCTTGTAGTGCCAATGGGCCCATGCCTTGTAAAATTAGCTTGGCCCAGGCAAGCGGCTCCTCGTAGTGAGACATGCCACGTTCATGTTGCAAGCAAGAGATATCATTTTCAACATGTTGGCTTGGTATTACCCCTTCAAAAGCAAAACGCAACTCTCGGCACCAGCGTTGGTTATCAGAAGATAATCCTAGGCGGTTTAACCGCAATAAGGCCGCATGCAGTAGGCGATTCGCCGGACAATCGGGCACATACTCTTCATAATCAACCCAGAATTTGTGCTTATTGACATGATTTTGGCGTAGTTGCTGAGAATGCATCAACTTGCCTTTCATAAAAGCAAGGTTGTTTTGTTGACGAACATATTCAGAATGTAGACCTTGTCTTAACAGTTGGCTGACGCTGTATAAAAATTGGCCGACAAATATATCTAATAGCGGCATTCTATTTGTTTGTACAGAGGCTTGCTGCGTGACGATATGCCGAAAATCTGACAAGTAACTCAGCATCACAAGTAAGGTTTCGCGCGCGCGTTCTGGTGTTAATAATTTACCCACTTTAGGGAGAATTTCTAACTGGGTCCCCGTTGGGGTATACAACACGCCTGCATAGTTCTGCACCTGTAGCACGCGATGACCTGCATGTGATGTAAGGCGAAGAAAAGAACAGCCCTTTTCAGACAATGCCAATGACTCTAGATAGCTGAATGTGGCAGAAGGAATAGCATAGATTGTTGAAGGCAGTGATTTTCCTGCCCCGAGTAAACCATATTCAAATACTGAAATGACATTATTCATGGCGCTCATCCGCATAAGCGATTTCTGCCGCTTTGGGATCGTAAATTGCGCGATATGCTAGTGGATTATCCCAAACATTATCAGCGTTAACTTTTTCATCTGACTCCGTCTCTTTTAATTCATATGATACCAGTTTCTGCTCACGTTGGTTCAAATTATAATCGTCACCAAATAACGCATCTAGATCATTTACCTTTTCAATGACAAACTGTAATCCATCATTTTTTTTCTGATTATCTGCTAGTACCAAACGAATTTTGTTCCAATCATCAAAGAAGTATTCTTTTAACAAGGGAATGATTTTCTTCTTAAAAATGGTCTGAAGTATTTTGAAAGCGGCTTCTTCTCCCTTCTTTTCGAGAACCATTTTTACAGGAATAAAAAATGCATGACCTAAAGCATGCTCACGATCATAAAGCGCTTCAATTCGGCTGTTGAGTTTTTCCAGTAATGATTCGATATCTATTCCCTTCACCTTTACACCGCTGAGTAGTGATAGGTCTGGCATCATCTCTATAAACTCGAAACGCCGCCGTAGTGCCGTATCCATTAATGCTAATGAACGATCGGCTGTATTCATAGCACCAATAATATCAACGTTAGCCGGTACACTGAAAGGCTTACTGCTGTATGCTAATTGCAGGCTAAGCGCATTATCCATCATCTCTCGTTTGTCGATCTCGATGAGAGAGATCAATTCACCAAATATCTTTGATATATTTCCACGGTTGATCTCGTCAATAAATAGGGCATAACGATGCTCAGGATCGGCTTTAGCCCGTTGGCATAATTGTAGAAAGATACCAGGCTCTATGGGATACGATATATGATTATTTTCATCTGAGCATGCTCGGATACCTTCAATGAATTCCTCATAGCCATAAGATTGATGAAAGGTGACAAATGAAAAACGTTGAATTTCAGTATCCTTCTCAGGTCCGTGTTTTAGCTCACCATAAAAGGCAACCAAATCCTCAATCTGTTCCCGCTTGGAATCGACTAAAAACCACTCGCTATCTGCAGTTTTATCAAAAATGGCAGGCTCGCGACGACCTTTATAATCAACTGTGGTGGATTCCGGAATCGTAAATGATTGTAGCGTCGCCCAGGCTGTTTGTGAGAGGTTGCCGCTACGTCCATTAAGTAACGCTTTACGCTGAAACCAGATATGTTCGGTAAGTTGGCGGACTTTTGCCCGAGAATTGAGGTCTAACAATACTAATGCGGTAATTTGCATCCAATTTAGTTGCTTCAAATGAGCATCTAGCCAGGCGTCGTAATCTGCCGGTGTTGCTCGAGAGGTATATTCCGCCATCTTACGTTGAAGTGTATAGGTTTTACCTGTTCCTGGAGGACCGAAAAAGATTTGGTTGACAGGAATATGCGGCGTCAGTTTATTTTTCTCATGAGAGTTAACATGTTGAACACTTATCACCTCTTCTTGTTGCTCTGCCATTTTTTGTTTTTGAATCAATAACTCACATAATCCCCATACGGCCATATTAATGTTGAAATCATTAATAGGATGTAGCTTTGTTGCCAGTGTTTTCTTTAATTCATGGTTGAGCCATAACCAACTGCGGTTACCATTAATCGGTAAATTTAACTTGAAGTGTGTATTCAGAAATGCGACAGTTTTATTAAATGCCTTATAATCTACAGTAGTGGTGCAAATATGGGGAGTAAAAGCAGAGAATACGCGATTTCGCAAAGCGAAATACATTCTACTTAGCCGGCCATCCTTTTTTGCATCTTCCATTTCTTGAGTGATTTTTAGATATGTTTCTTCACTCGGACTTTGGCGGATTTTTTCTGTGATAGAACGGAAAAACATAAAATTACGCTCAAACTCCTCCAAAGAAAAACCACCTTGTCGGATGTTGGCAATACCGTTATCGCGCACATACCAAAGGCGCTTTATCAACTCATCATTTTCAGACCCTAGGTATGTTGTTGCTGTCTGTGTTGCATTCACCAGATCTTTGTAACGTTCTTCCCAATCAGGATATTTCCCTTTACTGTATTCTGTGAGTTTGTTAATTAAATCAGCCAGTGTGTATTGGCCATTTTCAACTTGAGTAATAATGTCCATTTCTATTATCCCATTGCTGTTATGCTCAGCAACCTCGGCATGTCAATCAACCAGACAGGTATGAGCCAGTAGTATTTAAAGTACTGTTATCGATACTATTATTGAGCCTAATACATGAATTTTTCATGTTTTCTCATTATTACTCCATAGGCTACGAAAAATGAAATGTTATTTCAACCGTGTTGTTTGAAGTCTGTTATCTGTTCTACAGAAACTAAACAACTATGACATCTATCAAGATTAAACACGTGTTTGAGAACACGCCCCCAAACTTGCCTCCCTACCACCTCGGAGGGCTTTTCAGTGACAGAATTTACTCCATCGCGTCAAAAAAACGGCGTGATGTACGGACTGCTACTCGAAACAACATGCGGTTTTTCATCCATTAAATTTTGTAAACGAACCTGTTGCTGCGTACTCGGCAAAATACCTGAATGGTTGAACCGTTGCACCCAATTTTCCATCCCCCATTTTGTTAGGGGTGGACTGCCATCTCACGGCAGCAGAAGCAGAAACCGAATGATGCCGACCGATAACGCAAGTATCTTGCTCGGTTTGGGCTGAATTGGGAGGAGGTGAAGCGTGGAGCAGAATAATTTTAATCTCTGAAAAGGATAATTGTGAAAGTGACTTCCCTAAGTGCGTTGGCCTCCGCTATTCGCGATCGGCATAAGCTCAATAAGTAAACTCATATTGAGACGGCTGAACGCCTTGGGATCAAACAGCCGTCTCTGATTGTGAGAACAAGCAGGAGTCCACCAAGCTGGAGAGATTGCTCAAAATTCTCTCTTTGCTGAGACTGGAGCTACATGCCGTGAAAGGTGCCTCCCATTCTTGATGAGAATGATGTTTGAAAAAGGAGTGGTAAGTCATGAGGGAACTGACACTGACAGTAGCGATACGCGGTGACTGTAAGTGGCAGTGTGCTCCCTTTCACATTCCCTGATTCAACACGCTTCAGTTGTCGTTTCCTGAGAGATATCCGTTTGCTTATGCCGCATCTGCGTCAGCACCAGTAGCAGGGCGAGTAGCGCCAGCACTGCACCAGAAATGGAAACTGCACCATAGCTTCCTCCAAGGTTCAGCACGGCACTGCCTAATGCGGCACCCAGCGCATTGCCGAGGTTAAACGCACCGATGTTGACTGATGAGGCCAGCCCTGGCGCACCTGTAGCTTCACGCATTACCCAGGTTTGCAACGGCGGGACCACGGCAAAAGCCGCTGTGCCCCAGACAACCAAGCCGATGGCTGCGCCCGCCTTGGTTGTCGCCAGCCAGGGGAATGCCAGCATGCTGATGGCGATCAGGCTTAAAAATACCAGCAGTGAGCCTTTTACCGAACGGTCTGCCAGCTTGCCGCCTAACTTGGCCCCGAGGGTGAAGCCAATGCCAATCAACACCAGCATGCCGGTTACATAGCCGGGAGAAACCTGCGTAATGGATTCAATCGAAGGGGCTATGTAGGTGTAGAGCGTGAACATGGCACCTGCACCCATCACGGTAGTCGCCAGAATAACTAACACCACGGGCTGTGTCAGTACGCGCAGTTCGGCTCGTACATTGGGCCTTTCTCCGTGGCCGCCTTTGGGCAGAAAAGCGCCTAACGATAGCATTGCTACAACGCCAAGCAATGCGATACCCATAAAGGATTCACGCCACCCGACGACTTGCCCAAACCAGGTCGCCACAGGAACGCCGCCGATATTGGCGATGGTTAACCCCATAAACATGGCAGCAACGGCACTGGCTTGTTTCTCACGAGGAACGAGGCTTGCCGCCACAATGGAACCAATACCAAAGAATGCCCCGTGATTTAAGCTGGTGATGATGCGCGCAATCACCAGGCTGGTGTAATTGGGGGCCATGGCGGAGGCCAGATTGCCAAGGGTAAAAATTGCCATCAGCGCAATCAGCGCTCTGCGTCGCGGCCAGCGGGCGAACAGCAGCGTCATCACCGGTGCGCCCACCATCACACCGATAGCATAAGCAGAAATCAGCATCCCGGCGGTAGGGATGGATACATCCATTCCCTGCGCGATGGTCGGGAGCATGCCCATGGGGCCAAATTCGGTGGTGCCAATACCAAAGGCACCAACGGCGAGTGAGAGTAATGGAAGAGTGGAATGGGAGGGTGAAGACGTACGGCTTGTCGACATGATTTGATTCCTAATCGTTGCGATTTGAACGCCACCAGCATTGAATCGCCCCGGAAATACAGGCATCCATCAGCGCTTGCGATTTGAACTCGGCATTTTGCCGTGATTAGGCGGGGAGATAAACGTAGAAAAATAAAAAACACTTTTGCGAAAAGTGGCAAACTGATGGCAATGCCTGTTCGGTTTTATCGATGAAAATGCTGAGAGGGAAAGCGGCTGAAAGGTGTAGAGGGGGCTACCCCGCGCGTTGTTTCAGGACGCATTGTCCTCGCTGCGTCGGGTAACTCCCTCTTGGCGATGTTATTGATTACGCAATCGCCTCGCCTTCATAGGCCTGACGGTACAGCTCAATAACCTGCTCTTTGGTGGCTTTGCGCGGGTTGGTTAACTGGCAAACGTCTTTCTTCGCATTCTCAGCCATAATGGCAAAATCTTCCGGTTTGACGCCAAGGCTCTTGAGGTCGCGCGGAATGCCCACTTGTTTGCCTAAGCGTTGAATCGCGCTAATGGCTTTCAATGCGGCTTCGTCTGTCGATAGACCATCCACGTTTTCTCCCATGGCTTCGGCGATATCTCTGAACCGGTTGAGGTTGCCGATGAGGTTGAAGGATTCGACATACGGCAGCAAAATGGCATTACACACGCCGTGCGGCAGATTATAAAAGCCACCTAACTGATGCGCCATGGCATGCACATAGCCCAGCGAGGCGTTGTTGAAGGCGATCCCTGCCAGATATTGCGCGTAAGCCATATTATCTCTGGCTTTCATATATTCACCATTGGCAACGGCTTTCGGCAAATATTGGGTGATCATTTTGATGGCTTTTAATGCGGCGGCATCCGTAAGCGGATTTGCCATGGTAGAAACATACGCTTCAATGGCGTGGGTTAATGCATCCATCCCCGTTGCTGCTGTCAGTGATGGCGGCATTCCGACCATTAATTCCGGATCGTTAATGGATATTTGTGGCGTAACGCGCCAGTCAACAATCGCCATTTTAACTTTGCGTTCTGTATCGGTAATAATACAAAAACGGGTAATTTCCGACGCGGTGCCCGCCGTGGTATTAATCGCCATCAGCGGGATCATGTCATTGATAGATTTATCTACGCCTTCAAAATCGCGAATATTTCCGCCGTTAGCAGCGATAAGGCCAATCCCTTTCGCACAGTCATGCGACGAGCCGCCACCGAGAGAAACAATCGCGTTACAGTCATTTTCCCGATAAGACTTGATGCCTTCCGCAACGTTCTTATCTGTTGGGTTGGGTTCAGCGCCGCCAAATATATGAACGCCAATACCTGATTTTTTATAAATTTCAGCAACCTTATCTGCCATTCCGCTTTTGGCGAGGAAGGCATCTGTGACAATAAGGATTTTTTTAGCATTTAACGTTTTTGCAAGGCTGCCTGCTTCCTGAACACTGCCCTCACCAAATACATTTCGTGTGGGTAGAAAATAATATGTCGACATACAATTTCCCCTATTTATACATGATGGTTGTCAGTATGTTCATCAGAGCTTCTGAAAATATTCATTAAAAATAATCGTTTGGCGCCAATGTTAAAGGGCGCCAGGCATGGATAGCAAAAGCAGAGGTTGAACATCTGTGGGCAGTGTAAGGGAATAGCAGTGATGAACTTTGATTTACATCACATTAAATGCGATTGTTTTTAACAATAGGTGACATTGTGTTTACAAATAACTTGCCTCATGTTCAAAAACGCAGTCATTCCTGATCATATTGAATGCGCTTGTTATGGTACACCGCAATTCACCCCTTTTTCGCTTTTTTGACTTATTTTTCGCGTAGTTGCTCATGTAATTTGAGGCGTTGGATCTTCCCTGAAGCGCCTCGGGGCAGGGTGTTTACGACATAAAAATAGCGTGGTGTTTTGTATTTTCCCAACTTTTCCCAGCACCATTCTCGCAGCGCATCTTCATCCAACTGATAATCATTTTTCAGCACAACGGCGGCGGCAATATCTTGTCCATAGTTGATGTCGGGAATCGCGAACGCCGCGGCTTCTGCGATTGTTGGGTAGCTGACCAAGACGTCATCGATTTCTCGCGGTGCGATATTTTCGCCCCCTTTGATGATCAACTCCTTCAATCTACCGGTAATAAAATAGAATCCCTCATCATTACGATAGCCCAGGTCTCCGGTATGTAGCCATCCACCTTGACTGATGACCGATCGCGTTTGTTCAGTGTCTTTGTAGTAACCCTGCATGACGCCCGCGCCGCGTAGGGCAATCTCCCCTACACGGTTGTCTGGTATGGATTCTCCTTGTCTATTGATGACCTTTACTTCAACGCCACAAGGTAACCCCACGCTGCCATAGGTTCGTTGCATCAGCGGATTACAGAAAACCAGTGAACTGGACTCCGTCATTCCCATGCCTTCCACGACAGGAATGCCGAATTGCTGCTCAAACTGTTCATGGTGTATTTGCGGTAAGGGGGCTGAGGCTGAGCGAGCAAACCGAACGCGCGGATAACGGCGTGTCTGATCCGTGTTAGCGTTTAATAAAAAGGCAATCATGGTGGGCACCAGATTCAGCCAGGTAGGACGATAATTATCGACGGTATTCCACCATTCCGTGACGGAAAAGCGCCGCATGGTGATCACACTACCGCCTGAAAACAAGGGAACCAATACGCCGATAACCCAGCCATTAATATGATAAACCGGTAGGGTGCTCAATAACCTGTCTTGGGAACCCAGTTGGTGCCAACGGCAAATTTCACCGGCAGCGGTGAACAGATTGGCGTGGCTAAGTAAGACGCCTTTAGGGTTTCCTGTCGTGCCAGAGGTGTACATCAACAGTGCGGGATCGGTAGGTAACAGACGATCAACGGTTGTCGGCTGGGATAATGGAGATTCTGCCGTCGGCCAATGTTCGCTGGTTATCAATAGTGGTCTGTTCGTGTCAGGAAGCCGTTGCAGTATGCGCTGTAAACGAGGCGCGAGTTGTGGCGATGTAAAAATAATTCGGGCATCACTGTGGGGAATAATCCATACCAGTGCGTCATCGGTGGCCAGCAGATTGAGCGGTACCACCACATAGCCCGACAGCATCAAAGAAAGCGCCAGCTTTACCGTGTGAAATCCCCCCTCTGACAGAAAGGCAATGTGATCTCCGGGTAGAAAGCCTTGCGCGCGCAGCCAGGCTGCGGTCGCGGTGGCGCTTTGCCATAGCTGAGCAAAACTCAGTGTATCGGGCGATTCACTGGCCACAATAAAATGGGTATCGGGCTGCGCATCCGTTTGTTGCAACAGAATATCTTGTAACGTAGCAGGCTGCGTCGTCATCTGTAGCGCCTCTGTAAGTAGTCACCGAGAACGTCGTCGAGTGAAGGGATGTGTTCGGGGATAGGCGAGGCGATCCTGACCAGATTGAAAAAATGACGATAATTGAGATTGTCAGAAAAGTGATTTTTCCCCCAGGTGCCGCAACCGAGTGTCAGCGTAAAGGGCAAACCATTATTAAAATTACCACCCGTGGCAAAAACGTGGCCTTGATTGACGATGACCCTGCTGGCAGGGAGAGAAAGCCCAGCGTATAAGGCTTCCTGCTCGTCTTGTGTATGCAGGCCAACGGAGTGCCCGGCGCCTTGCCAGTGGTAAATCGCCTTTACCTTTTCACAGGCATGATGAAAATCGTTAACTCGGTACAGGGTTAACACGGGGGCTAACTTTTCACTCGAGAAAGGAAACTGTGGGCCGATGCCTTCTTCTTCGACCATGAAAAAACGTGCCTGCTGACATTCTGGTCGGGCCAACTCTGCGAGTTTTGCAAGCTCACCCGCAGTGCGCGCGATGCTCTGGCGAGACAGCGTTCCTTCAGACCAGAGCACTTGCTGTAGCTGCCTTTTTTCCTCTGAGGTTAATAAAACGCCGCCTTGATGCGTCAACGCGTCGAGGGTTTGTTGATATCGAGCCGTGGGAACCATCAGGCTATTTTCTGCAGAACAACTGGTGGCGTTATCAAAGGTTTTAGATGCGGCGATCAGTACGGCGGCGGCCTCGATATCAGCCGTTTCACTGATGATGCTGGCGACATTGCCTGCTCCAACCCCAAAAGCGGGTGTACCGCTTTGTGCCGCCAGGGCAATGTTTTTTTGTGAGCCGGTGGCAATAATCAGGTCTGCCTGTTGCAGTAATGCTTGTGTCCGCGCGCGGCTCACGGGAATGGGCAGCATTTGCACCAGCGTACGCGGCGCCTGAACAAAATCCAGCTCATGATGAATATACGCCAGCATGCGTGCACATACCTTTGCTGCCGCCGGGGAGGGCGCAATAATAATCGCGTTGCGGCATTTGATGGCATTAATTATGTTGTTGATAACAGTGGCAATAGGGTTAGTGGATGGTGTCACCGCCGCGATAACGCCTACCGGTCGTGCAATTTCAATGATGCCTTTCTCTGGGATTTCATTAATGACGCCGACGGTGCGTTTGCCCTGAAGATCTCGTAGCAGGCCAAGGGTTTTCCGGTAATTTTTTGCCACTTTATCTTCGATATTACCTAAGCCTGTATCCTGAACCGCCTGTATCGCTAATGCTCGGTTATTTTCAGGATGAATAATGGCCCAGGCCACCGCACTAACGAGCCTGTCAATGTGCCGCTGAGAGTAATTTTCGATACTCTGCTGCGCCTGACGGGCTTGTTCGATTAACGCATCGACGGTTAAATGTTTCTCCGTGGAAACGGTCCTATCGCTATCGAGCCCGCTTCTCATTGGTGTTGGCCTGCTGTTGGCTGCCAGAGAGCGACGTCCTGTGCGTTGATGCGTTTAGGCAGTAATCCTTCATTGAAAAAAGCATCGGCGATATGTTGTTGCTCACCGAGGCTTTCTAGCGTGACAGGCTGCACCTGATACGTACGGTTGGCATTCGCCTTTTTGACAGTATCAACGTTGAGATTGCCCCATTGCGGCCCAAGTAATGCTGCTGCCTCGTCAGGATTGGCTTTCACCCACTGCCCGGTTTTTGCCAGTTGATGGTAAATGGCGTTCAAGATTTCAGGGTGCTGGTGGGCGTAGTCCGTTGAGGCAAGATAGTAACGCTGATAAGTTGCCAACCCTTTGCCATCGACGAGCACGCGAGCCTTTTGCTGAATGATCGCACTGGAGACAAAGGGTTCCCAGGCAACCCAAGCGTCAACGCTGCCATTTTCCAATGCAGCACGCCCGTCAGCCGGCGTCAGGTAGGCCGGTGTGATGTCCTTAAAAGAGAGATTGGCTTTGGCGAGGGCGGCAATCAGCAAATAATGGCTGCCTGCAGCTTTGGTCACGGCAATGCGTTTGCCCTTTAACTCCGCCAGAGAGTTGAGCGGCGAATGTTCGGGCACCAGAATTGCCTGTGCTTCCGGGGAGGGCGTTTCCAGCGCGAAATAGGTCAGTCTGGCGCCGGCCGCTTGCGAAAAGACCGGTACAGTGTCCGCGACGTCGGCGGAAATGTCGACATTCCCCAAATTCAGCGCTTCTAATAGAGGCAATCCACTGGAAAATTCATGCCAGGTAACCTGTACGCCTTGTTTATTTAAGTCTTTTTCCAGAGTGCCTTGTAACTTCAGGAGGGTAAATAGCGTAGACGATTTTTGGTAACCAATACGCAATGTCGATTCCGCCTTGGCGTAATGCGCGGTGAATCCGGATAAAAAGAGAATGGAAAGCGCGAGCGTAAAAATGACGGCCCGTCGATTTGCAATATATAATAGCGATAACATAATTAAATGGGTCTCGTGGTGGGTAATATAAAGAACATGTTTTATAAAACAATAGGTGCTGTCAAAGATGATATTTATCTTTCCATTGCCAGTGTTTTACTGTTTCTCATCCTTAATGCTATCTTCGGTATAGTAAAGACAAAAACAGGCATAGAGTAAAATAAATGAAAATAAACAGTGTGGTTTTTACGCTGCTCCGGTGCGGTTTCTTTAACAGGTTTTAAATTTCATGCTAATGATGATAACGCTTACAACACGATAGAAATAATAAAATCAAATAAATTAATTATTAGCTGAAATGGCTATATCTTTATGCGCAACTGATATTTTTCTCTGATGTTAGGTAACGCCTAGGATGCCATATTGTCTTAAAACGCTTTAAAACGTCAGGGTGCATTTATGATTGGTATTTCCCGTTATTGCCTTCTTGTTATGGCTTCAGTGATATTTTCTGGCGCGGTCAATGCTGAAGATGTTTTACGGATTGGTTATCAAAAGTCAGCGACAACGCTGGTGTTACTTAAAGGCGCAGGGTCTTTGGAGAATCGGCTGCGTTCACAAGGGGTTGCCGTGAAGTGGACGGAGTTTCCCGGTGGCCCTCAATTGTTGGAAGGGCTCAACGTAGGCTCCATTGATTTTGGTTTTACCGGAGAAACACCACCGGTTTTTGCGCAGGCGGCAGGGGCGGATTTAGTCTATGTCGCCAATGAGCCTGCGTCTCCTACAGCAGAAGCTATTTTGGTACCGAAAGATTCTTCGCTGAAATCAGTGGCTGAGTTAAAAGGGAAAAAGGTCGCTTTAAATAAAGGTTCTAACGTTCACTATTTATTAGTACAGGCATTATATGAGGCTGGGTTGAAATACAGTGATATTACCCCCGTCTATTTGCCGCCTGCTGATGCCCGTGCGGCATTTGAGAATGGTAGCGTTGATGCCTGGGTTATCTGGGATCCTTTTAGTGCAGCAGCAGAAAAACAGATTCATGCGCGTGTTTTGCGAGACGGCCGTGGAATAGTAAATAATTACCAGTTCTATTTGGCTACGCGTGATTTTGCCACTCAACATCCAAAGGTCATTACTGCGCTGATCGAGGAAATTCGCTTGATTGGTACTAAAGCCACGCAGGATCCGCAAGCCGTTACTCGCCAAGTTGCACCGTTGTTGGGGCTTCCTGAGAATATCACTCAACTTGCCGTTGAGCGACAGGAGTATGATGCACAGTTTATTTCACCTGAGGTGGTTGCTGGTCAACAGCGTATTGCCGACACCTTCACTGACCTGAAACTTATTCCGCAAAAGCTAGATATCCAACAGGCCGTTTGGAAACAGCCTCATTAATCAATCAGGGTTCGGTTGGCTACGTTCCATCGGGAGTAAATACGATGAACATCGTGATTAAGCAGGTGCTGACTCGGTTGATTCCTTGGCTGATCCCACTGCTGCTGATTATTTTCTGGCAAGGGGCGGTTATGGTCGGTTGGTTGTCAACCCGCATATTGCCAGCGCCGGGGGCGGTACTTAAAGCTGGCTGGACGCTGGCCTACAGCGGTGAGCTATGGCAGCACCTGGCGATAAGCAGTTGGCGAGCCGCCGTTGGGTTTGGCATTGGTGGAAGTATCGGTTTAGCGCTGGGGCTGATTACCGGTTTATCGCGTTTTGGTGCATTACTGATAGACAGTACTGTCCAGATGGTACGTAACGTTCCGCATTTGGCCTTGATCCCTCTAGTTATTCTTTGGTTCGGGATTGATGAGTCAGCGAAAATTTTTCTGGTCGCGCTCGGTACCTTTTTCCCTATCTATTTGAATACCTATCACGGTGTGCGGCATGTGGATGCCGGGCTGGTGGAGATGGCGAGAAACTATGGATTATCGGGTTTTGCGCTATTTCGTCAGGTTATTCTTCCCGGTGCGTTGCCCTCTATTTTAGTTGGCGTGCGCTTTGCGTTGGGCCTGATGTGGTTGACGCTGATTGTCGCCGAAACCATTTCTGCCAGCGCCGGGATCGGTTATCTGGCAATGAATGCCCGTGAGTTTCTGCAAACCGATGTGGTCGTGATGGCTATCATCTTGTATGCCGTGCTGGGAAAATTGGCAGATGTTGCAGCCCGTTTATTAGAGCGAAGCTGGCTGCGTTGGCATCCCTCCTACCAATCTGCCGGAGGTGAGGCATGAGCGCCCGCATTTACTCCGTCAATCAGGGCATTCCGCTGGCAACACAGCAATTGGGTAAGCATTTCAATCAACGTTCGGTATTGAACGATGTGGCTCTGCAGATTCCCGCAGGGCAATTTGTAGCGGTTGTGGGGCGTAGTGGCTGTGGAAAAAGCACCTTGTTACGTCTGTTTGCCGGGCTTGAGAAACCCAGTGCAGGCCAACTGCTTTCGGGAACACAGCCCTTGCGCCACTTTCAGCAGGATATTCGTTTGATGTTCCAGGATGCCAGGCTTTTGCCCTGGAAGAAGGTCATTGAAAATGTGGGTATCGGTTTAACCGGTGATTGGAAGCCTAAGGCGCGAGAAGCTCTGGAATCCGTCGGGCTCGCGGGGCGGGAAAATGACTGGCCGTCGGCATTATCCGGTGGGCAAAAACAGCGTGTGGCGCTTGCCAGAGCGCTGATCCATCGTCCGAGGCTGTTACTGCTGGATGAGCCGCTGGGGGCTCTTGATGCGTTGACGCGCATTGAAATGCAGCAACTGATTGAGCGTTTGTGGTTGGAGCAGGGTTTTACCGTATTACTGGTGACGCATGATGTCAGTGAAGCGGTCAGCATTGCCGATCGGGTGATCCTGATCGAGCAGGGGGCGATTGGCCTGGATTTAGCTATCGACCTGCCGCGGCCACGGCAACGGGGTTTGCCTCGATTGGCGGCGCTGGAAAACGAAGTCTTGGAACATATTTTTAATCGGCACGAGACGCGTGCGGAAATGCATACGGACAGCAGTCTTAAATACAGCGAGAGGCGGCAATGAGTCAGGAAACAGAAGTATTGAGTCCACAAGAACAGCGCCTCTTACAGCTCAATACCGTGTTACACACAGGGCCATCGCGCAGAACAGACAAGATATTGGCTGAAATCCAGCAGGGGAAGCCCAGTATTGATGTCGAGCGCGCTCGCTACTTCACTGAGTCAATGCGCGCAACGGAAGGGCAATTGCTGATTTTACGCTGGGCGAAAGCGATGTATCACATAGCCCAACACATCACGGTTTATATCGATGATGAACAGTTAATTGTTGGGCGAGCCGGTAAGCCTGGGCGTTATGGCATTCTGTATCCAGAGCTGGATGGCGATTTTCTGGATGCTGCCATCAGCCAACTTCCCTCACGGTTGGCCTCTCCATTCACTATTGATGAACAGGATAGCGCCGTTATCCGCGAGGAGATTACGCCTTATTGGCAGGGTAAAACCTACCACGAGCATTTATCGCAGGCGCTACCGGAAGAAACGCTACGTTTGACCTACGATCCTGCCGATCAGCAGACATCGCGTTTCATTGTGAATGAAACGTCATCTTTTCGTTCATCCATTCAATGGGTGCATGATTATGAAAAAGTACTGCAACGGGGATTTAAAGGTATCCGGCAAGACGCCGAACGCCGTTTAGCGCAGTTAGATCCGTTTAATCCGATTGATAACGTAGAGAAAGTACCGTTTTTACAGGCGATCATTATCACCGCTGATGCCATTGTATTGTGGGCGAAGCGCCATGCACACCTTGCCCGTGAGCTTGCGGGGCAGGAAAGTCATCTGCAACGGCGACAAGAATTGTTAGAGATTGCCGAGCGTTGCGAATGGGTGCCAGAACATCCGGCACGGGATTTTCGCGATGCACTTCAGGCCCAGTGGTTTACCCAACTGTTTTCTCGCATGGAGCAGAAAACCGGCACCATTATTTCCAATGGACGTATGGATCAGTATCTCTTCCCCTATTATCAGAGAGACATTGAACAGGGGAAATTGAACGATGAACAGGTACTGGAATGGTTATCTTGCGTATGGGTTTCCATGGCGCAGTTTGTTGATTTGTATATTTCATCGACCGGTGGTGCGTTCAATGAGGGCTATGCGCATTGGGAAGCCGTCACTATCGGTGGACAGACGCCAGAAGGGATGGATGCAACAAATGCATTGTCTCATCTGTTTTTACGCTCTAAGCGTGAATTCCCATTACATTACCCTGATTTAGCTGCTCGTATTCACAACCGCACGCCAGCGAGTTTCCTGCATGATGTTGCGGAGACGATAAAAGAAGGTACGGGCTTCCCGAAATTAATTAATGATGAAGAGGTTGTTCCTTTACTGCTTTCCAAAGGGGCGGAATTCTCCCAGGCTTATGATTATGCCGTTTCCGGCTGCGCCGAATGCCGAATGCCAAACCGTGATACTTATACCAGCCCATGTGCCTATATTAATTTCCCCGCCGCGTTGGAAATGACCCTTTATAACGGGCGTATGCTCCGCTATGGTTCCGAACAGCTGGGGTTGGAGACCGGAGACCCATTGACGTTCTCTTCATGGGATGACTTTTGGCAAGCGTATATCAAGCAGCATATTAATTTTCTTCGACATGCTTTTATTCAGCAAAAAACCATTATCGATTTACGTGCCAAACATTTTGCCTGGCCATTAGGCACTGCATTACATGATTTGGCTATGAATGCCTATAAGGATATTCATCAACCGGTTATTGAGGGCGGCATTGATTTAGGATATTTCGAATTTATGGGTTATGGGACGGTGATTGACTCCTTGGTGGCGATTAAAAAATGGGTGTATGACGAGCCGCGTATCTCAATGTCTGAACTGTTAGCGGCATTGCAGGATAATTTCGAACATCATCAGGTCGTGCGAGCCCTGTTAATGAACGCCCCTAAATACGGTAATAACGATCCTTATGCAGACAGTATTGGCAAAGCGTTGGATAAAGTGTGTCTGGAATTCACCCGCAAATACTCGCAAACGCTAGGTGTGCACCTTGACCTGCGACTGGTGCCTTTTACTTCTCATGTGCCCTTTGGCAAGGTGGTTCATGCAACGCCGAATGGTCGTAAAGCGTGGATGCCGCTATCGGACGGTTCTTCAGCCTCACAAGGCTGTGATACCGAGGGGCCAACCGCAGTATTGCTGTCAAATTATCAGACCAAAAACTATCAATATCGGGAGCGGGCAGCGCGGCTGTTGAATATTAAATTCACGCCGTCGATTGTCTCGGGTGAGGCAGGGACACGCAAGCTGTGTGATTTAATCAGGGCATGGTGCGATCTCAAATTGTGGCACGTACAGTTCAACGTGATTAACCGTGAAACGTTACTGGCGGCCAAAGCCTGTCCTGAGCGTTATCGTGGGCTAATAGTGCGTATTGCGGGCTACAGCGCCTACTTCACGGATTTATCCCCTGATTTACAGGATGACCTGATTGCCAGAACCGGGCATGAAATGTTCTAGAAAAGGGTAGTCACTGTGTGATCAGTGGCTAGCCTCTGTTTTGTCCTTGTTCGCGATGTATAAACCTATGGCAATGTCCGCAGAACCGATTACCGGCTGGGTATTCAATACCCAGCGTTATTCTTTGCATGATGGTGCGGGGATTCGCACGGTAGTCTTTTTAAAAGGTTGCCCTTTGCGCTGTGAGTGGTGCAGTAATCCTGAATCTCAGCGTGGAAAGCCAGAAATGGCGGTTGATGACCGAAAATGTCTTGGACGCACACCCTGTGGCCTGTGTCAGGACGTCTGTGAAACAGCCGCACTCAACTTCACGCCGACGGGAACAGTACTTGTCGACCGTAACCGTTGCTCTCAGTGTTTGCTGTGCACTTCCCTGTGTCCGACGAAAGCGTTACACACTTTCGGTAAGCGGATGACCGTGCGTCAGGTGCTAGAGATTGTGGAATCTGATTCGATTTTTTACCATCGCTCGGGTGGGGGATTAACGCTAAGTGGCGGTGAGCCGTTGATGCAGGGGGAATTTTCGCTATCACTGCTACAGGAAGCAAAGAAAAGAAATATTGATACGTTATTGGAAACCTGTGGTGATGGCAGTTGGTCAGCCTTGCGCCGGATTGCCGATTATACGGATACCTTTTATTTTGATATTAAAAGCCTGGATGACACGCGACATCGTCATTTTACGCAACGTGGTAATCGACGCATCCTGAGCAACCTACTGCGCTTACGTCGAGAATTTCCAGATGTGTCGATTCATGTTCGCACACCGCTTATTCCGGGTTTTAACGCTTCATTGGAATATATTGACCCCATTATTGATTTTATTCTTGCACTGCCACAGGTGAGTTATGAAATTTTGCCGTATCACCGTTTAGGAACGGATAAATATCGTCTGCTGGGGAGAGCATATGTGTTGGCGGAAAACTCAGTAATGAATGACACAGCAGAGCATATTATTAAACATGCGAGAATTCGCTGTGGTAAGCGCTATGGTGTGCCCGGTTAACAGAGGTTCACAATCGCCAGGCGTTCAATAATTAAAAAGCTCCATCACTGAGATGTCTAATCCAGCGGCAAGGGTACTAATGATTTCTAAGGTCGGATTTCTGACTCCGCGTTCGATACCACTTAAGTAAGTACGATCCAGGTTACATTTACTGGCAAGTGCCATCTGCGTGAGCCCTGCCTGAACGCGCAACATTTTGATTCGTTGTCCAAAGATCAGAGTGATATCTCTGGTGTTCTGCATGTTGGCGCCGCCCTGTCGTTGCTCTTTCTGTGGTTTGTCATTATAACTCACCCATAGTAGAACAATATCTGTGCAATCTGCATTTTTATGTATTGCTTCGCTCCGGCGATAAAATCGCGGCAAGCCGATGGCGCGAAGTGGGCACTAACCCGACCTGAAGTCCGAAGGGTTTGAATAGCCTGTTGATGACATCAGCAGTGTAGTTTCCTCGGTCATTTTCCACTTCGGACAGTGTTTTGCGTGATATAGAAACCAGATTGGCAAAGGCATCTTGTTTTAGTCCTAGTACATCAGCCCGAAGCATTTTTAGTGCTTTACCCTGTGTGATTTCACCCATTAACAGATGCCTGATAATGGCATTCATGGCTGACTGTCTTTCTGACGCGCTAATCGGCTTGGCTTTTTTAGAAACACGCTGTCGCTTAATGCTTTGTACCGTGGGAGTCGGTGTGGTCGGCTCGGTGGTATAGCTTGTTATCGGTTCGTGCATTGCGCGATTTTTTTCTTTTATTTTCCTTATTGTTTCTCTCGCAAGCATCACATCATTATTTTGATTTTTCATAGCAAACCCCATCTATCCAATTTCTGTTCTATATAGTTGAAACCGATAGACGGCAGGGTAGCTATCTGTTCAGGAACGCCCCTTTGTATAAGCCTCTCTTTTAGCCCCAGTAGTTTTTGCGCGGTTTCCTGCAATGCTTTCAGTAATATTTCGGCCGGCACAAGATCGTCAAGTGTTTGTGCAATTGCCATAAAATTATACTCGCCCCCATTTTCTAATGGCGCAGCCCACTTCATTGTGCGTGCGATCCCTTCAGGGTCTGCTTTCATGGGAGCAAAGTCGTAGATAGGGGCTAACGTAATGCCGCTTTCTGCTTTAAGAAATGCGGTATTTCTTCCATGGTTATCACTGTTGCCGAAAATAATATTGAGTAAATCCCGACGTACCCATTCGATAACAAAGGCAGTAATATCAAAATCAAAGCCCTGTTCTGTCACCATATTACTGAGTGTGATTTTGTTTATTAGTGTTCTGAGCGTTTCCTCATGATAAAGCGTAACGCCGGGTGCTTTTCTTAATATTGAATACACGGATTCCATGCCAAATCGCTTGATACCCCCCTCTTTTTCGAAAGAGACATCAAATCTGGGGAGCCACAGAGAAGGGTAATATTCCCCTTCTTCCAGCCGCATGTTTTGAGTGGAAATTGTGTTAAACCCAAGGGCTGTCAATTCTTGATAATAATAGAATTCGGCACGTAATATATTACAGTCAACTTCGCTGCGGCTTCCTCGAGGGTATTTAACCAGGTAATAAATATCTCTCTTGCTTGAGTCGTGTTGGTAAGTGTCAATCCATATGCGCTGATCTGGTGTACAACGGAGTAATAATTTCGGCGCTTCGCCCCCTGCGCCCGTTGCCCCACCTGCCGCCGCACCGCGTTGTTGAGCATAATCCAGAAAATCACTCGCTCTGTTTTTAACGTCATCAACAGAGAAAAAAAGTTGTTCCGCCTCGGGATGGAACGCAGGAACAGATTCTTTGATGCGCAAATTGCCAATGGGAGACACAGTGCCATGTTTTAGAATGACAAAATTTTGCTGACTGGAGGTCAGCCCGTCAAGATCAAGGTATTTCTCCCAATAACGTCGGCTTGCCCCACTGGGAATAATATCATCAAGAAAACGCATCCAACCGGGCTGGCCACCATCATCGAAGAAGAGGGATACGGGGTGGTTAAGTGATACGGCGTAATTATCATCACGGTTCAGGTGGTCGATGGCGTAGTCAGACTGATAGTCCAACTCGGTGAGTTGATACCTGCCGTGTTCACTTTCGGGAAAAGTGATGAGTGCAATATCACACCATTGATTGTTAAGGAAAGCCTGTAGCGTTAACTGTTCCACCTGCATACCTCCCGCTATCTATGAGTAAAATAGTACGTTTAATCTGCATAATTTTCAATCAGTGTAACTTTTTTTACTCTTTAACTTCATTTTTGCTATTTTATGAGTATTTTGGTACGTATTATTTTTTGAGCGACAACGCCCGACATTCAAGCGTCTGAGCTATGCCCAAAAATCGCCGGGTGAGGATCTCGCCTCGTTTGTGGTGCCTCCAGCGGCGGGCACCGAGTATCGCTGGAAGAATAGCCAGAGCGATAACAAATCGACCGGTCAGCAGTGCCGTGCTGATAGCGCATGGCGCAGCGCCGCTACAATTAGCCCACATTTTCCCGGTCGTCATCTGGAATTTACCTGTACTGACGATCGCGGTGATGGCCGCCCGATGAGCAGTGATTATGCGTATCTTGAGGATCTGCATGTGTTTATTCGTATCGGTTATCATGAAGCCGGTGAGAGAAAACGCTTTGCCTTTGACTATGTGACGCTGGTGAAGTGATCTGTGTTGGCGCACGTTCTCCGCTTGAGTGGAGAGCGTGCGCAATTTTAATTAACGCACGGCACTCAGCACCTTGTCCAACGATCCCACCAGCCAGTCAATGTCCTGCTCCTGAAAAGCCAATGGTGGGCGCAGTTTCAATACATTGCCATAAGGACCAGCCACTGAGGTTAGGACTCGTTCGGCTCTGAGGCGTTCGATCACATCCAGCGCCAGCGCCTTGTCAGGTGTTTTGGCGGCGCGATCGCTCACCAGTTCGAAACCGATAAACAGTCCAGCTCCGCGTACATCGCCCACACATTCATGGCGATCGGCGAGTCGTGCCAGTTCACGTCGCAGTTTTTCACCGACAATCAGGCTGTGTTCCTGCAACTTCTCTTCGCGGATAACGCGCAACACCGCCTGAGCCGCAGCCATGGAAACCGGGTTGCCACCAAACGTGTTGAAATAGGGGATTTCATCGCTAAAAGCGGCTAACACATCGGCTTTGGCTAGCAGGCCGGATACTGGAATCCCATTACCCATTGGTTTACCCAGTGTCACCACATCCGGCACGATACCATGGCGCGCAAACCCCCAGAAGTTGTCGCCGGTGCGCGCAAATCCCGGTTGTACCTCGTCGGCGATAAAAATGCCACCGTTGGCATGTACCACGTCGAGTGCAGGTTTCAGAAAGCCTGCCGGCCCTGGCAGCACGCCATCAGAAGAGAAGATCGAATCGACCAGCAGACCCGCGAATTTGATGCCATGCGCTGCCATGTCGTCGATCTGTTTTTGGATCTCATTGGCAAACCAGACACCTAAATCGGGTGCATCAACGCGGTAGCGGTCGGGAGGCGGCACCAGACGAGTGGTGGACGCGAGCGGTTGGCCGCTGCCCAGTGCCGGTGATGCGCCAGAGGTCAGTTCGCTGGTGCCGTGATAGGCCTCCTGGCTGACGATGATGCCAGTGCCGCCGCTGTAAGCTTTAGCGATGCGGATCGCCAGATCGTTGGCTTCCGAGCCGGTACACATGTACATCGCTTTATTGATTTCGCCAGGCACAGTTGTCAGCAGATCGGCGGTGTAATCCAGAATGCGTTCATGCAAATAGCGGGTGTGGGTATTGAGCTGGCTCATCTGCTCATGCACAGCGGCGATAACAGCGGGGTGGCAGTGCCCAATGCTGGCAACATTATTGTAGACATCCAGATATTTATCGCCTGCAGCATCCCACAGGTATTGCCCTGCACCACGAACCAGATGCACAGGGTTGCGATAAAACAAACGGTAGGATTCACCGAGCAGTTGACTGCGCTTATCGGTCAGTTTGCGCGTTTCGGCATCCAACGCATCCGCGTGTTCTGCGCGAAAGCTATTGGTATCCATGATAGTAGAACGTGTTGCCATGATGACTCCAAATTTCGGTTAAGCACAGTATTTCGAACGGCACCGTATTTCTGTCAGACACCGTACATAAACAGGATGGGAATAGCTTACGCATTAATCTGATTGAAAAGCAACTAAATACACAAATACATTTAAATGCACTTTTTTGATGCGTTTAAAACACCAAAAAAGTGCAATATCATACAAGTAATCCCTTTCTTTTATCCTTCATTAATTCGACGCTAACTGAGTAATTCCTTGTTTTATTAGCTTATGATAGTCGCCATTTATACTTTCATTAGGGTTGGCATGATTAGTGCTTAAAATTACACAGATACAAAATAACGCACAAAAAAATGCAGAATGTGAAATGCACAAAAGTGCTCACTTTCTCAGGGCTACGCCACCGAGTTATGACTTCCGCAACCATTAAGGGGAACATTTATGAAACGTTTTTCATTACGCCGTACCAGCCTGCTCGCGGCATGCACCTTTGCGACCCTGGTGGGAGCGGCACACGCAGGCACCATCACGGTGTATACCTCGTTGGAAGAGGATGAAATCAAGGATTACGTTGCACAGGCGAAGAAGGACATGCCAGATGTCACCGTGAATGTACTGCGTTTGTCCACGGGCGATCTCGGTCCGCGCATTTTGGCAGAAGCCAAGAACCCACAGCATGACGTGGTCTGGGGATGGGCGCTGACCAATGTGATGGATCCGCGCATTTCTGCGTTGCTGGAGCCGTACGCCGCCAAAGGCAGCGAAAAGCTGGATGGAACCTATCGTGCGCCGGATAACAAATGGTTCGCGGCCACGGGTTACATGGCGGCTTTCTGTGTGAACACCGAAGCGCTCAAAGCGAAAAACCTGCCGGTTCCCGCCACCTGGCAAGATTTGACCAACCCGATTTACAAAGGCGAAGTGGTGATGCCGAACCCGGTTTCATCAGGCACGGGCTATCTGCAAATTGCCGCGCTGCTGCAATCCAAAGGGGATGAAAAAGGGTGGGAATTCCTCAAATCGTTGGATGGCAACATTGCCCAATACACCAAATCCGGCTCTCGCCCGTGTAAAGCGGCGCGCACCGGTGAATACGCGATTGGTGTGTCGTTGGCGTTTGCCGCGATGCAATCTATCGAAGAAGGGTACCCGGTCAAAATGGTCATTCCCAGTGATGGTGCAGGCTATGAGCTGGAAGCCTCTGGCTTGATGGCGGCATCAAAAAATAAAACGGATGCCAAGCGTTTCTTGGATTGGACCTTATCCACCAGTGCAGCGACGCTGTACACCAAATACAAAGAGATCGTCACCATTCCCGGCGTAGAGCAATCGAAAGCGGCCAAGCTGGCGGGCCTGCCTGCCGATCTCTCCAGCGTGCTGTTCCCGGTTGATTTCGCTAAGAGTGCTAAAGAGCGTGATGCCATTTTGGAAACCTGGCAAAAGGCGATTGGTCGCTGATAACAGGTTGTTCAAACGGATGACTTAGCCCGTTGTTAGGTGAAGTGCGGCGATGGGGTCGTAGCGGCGTAAGCCGCCGAAGTGCCCCTCGTCGTGATTCGCCGGGAAACACGGACATGTCGGAAAGGGGGGCTGTAACCTCATGCCGTTTTTTTTGTACCAACGCAGGCTATCAGGCCAGCGTTGAGGCCGTTGTAATACAAGGCGTCTTTGTCCCAGACGTTGTTTAAAGAGGATAGTAAGTACATGGCGCTGGTGATTCAGAATCTCTATAAAAGTTTTGACGGCCACGTAGCGCTCGATCGCATTAACTTGTCGATTGAGAACGCGGAGTTTGTTTGCTTACTCGGGCCCAGTGGCTGTGGAAAAACCACGCTACTGCGGATTATCGCCGGATTGCTCAGCAGCGATGGCGGAAAAATCAGTCTGGATGGCCGCGATTTGATTAATGTGCCCGCCCGCGATCGCGGATTTGGCATTGTGTTCCAGTCTTATTCATTGTTTCCACACATGACCATTGCGCAAAACATTGGTTATGGGTTGAAAATTCGTCATACGCCGGAGGCGGAGATTCGCGATCGCGTCAACAGTCTGTTGGACACGGTGCGCCTTGGCGGGTTTGGCGATCGTTATCCTAATCAGCTTTCCGGCGGCCAGCAGCAGCGTGTGGCGATAGCGCGAGCGTTAGCCGTCAATCCGTCGTTGTTGTTACTGGATGAGCCACTTTCTGCACTGGATGCGCGCGTACGTGCCGGATTGCGCCAGGAACTGCGTGAAGTCCAACAACGGTTAGGCATTCCCACGCTGATGGTGACCCACGATCAGGAAGAAGCCATGAGCATGGCGGATAAAATCGTCTGTATGCAGGGCGGTCTGATCGTGCAGGAAGGGACGCCGCGCGAGCTTTATACCGCACCGCGCACTCGCTTTGTGGCTGAATTTATGGGACACAGCAATCTGTTGCCTAAGGCGACGGTCCAGCAGTGGATGCCGGAACTGCTGCAGACTTCTGCGCCAGAGAATGCCGAGCTGTTTATTCGCCCTGAACGTATCGCCATGACGAAAGCGCCTGATGCCGAGGGGCAGGTGGTGAGCACCAGTTTTTTGGGCAGCATTCAGCGGGTTGAAGTGCTGTGGAAATCACATCCGTTGCTGGTGGAAACCAGCAGTGCTCTCAACTGGTCAGCGGGCGATCGCGTTGCGCTTTCCATTGCCGCGCAAGATTGCGCCTGGGTGCAAGCATGAGTTATTCACTCCTTCCTCCGCAAACGGCGGCTGATCGCTGGTTATCTCGTCTCTGTCTCTATCTGCCGCTGGCGGCGTTGCTGGCATTTTTTGGTGCGCCGATGCTCAGCATTCTGTGGCACAGCCTGCTCGACGATCGTAGCGGCACGTTTGGTTTCTCGAACTATCTGGCATTGATGAATGCGCCGGGCGTCTGGCGCGCAATGTGGAACAGTCTGGTGTTGGGTGCCGTTACCACGTTGGTGACACTGGCACTGGGGTTTTTCGTCGCGTATGGGCTGGAATGTACCGCTATGCCCGCCAAACGTTTTATCTCCTTTGCCACGTCGTTGCCGGTATTAGCGCCATCATTAGTGCTCGGTCTGGGTCTGATTTTTTTGCTCGGGCGTAATGGCATCGTGGGAAACTTGTTAGGTGTGCGCCTCAATATTTACGGTTTTTGGGGATTGCTGATTGCCAACGTGCTGTATGCATTGCCGCAGGCGATTTTGATCATTCGCGTCACGCTGCGCCAAAGTGATACCCGGCAGTATGAGGCGGCGAACGTGCTGGGCGCTACGGACTGGCGGCAGTTTTTGGACATCACCTTGCCAGGCGTGCGCTATGGTATTTTGAGCGCGGCCTTTGTAGTGTTTACCATCACCATCACAGATTTTGGTAATGCGGTGGTGATCGGCGGTGATTTCTCTGTGCTGGCGACGGAGATTTACAGCCAGGTCAGTGGGCAAATGAAGTTTGGCATGGGGGCCGTGGTGGGGATTCTGTTATTACTGCCTGCGGCGGCATCCATCTGGATTGAGCGTGCAGCCTCGCGTCGACAGAAAACCATCGGCACGTCATCTGCCATTCCTCATGTTCCTCAACCATTGCAGCGCCGAGATATTCCGTTTTATCTGGTGAATATGGTTATAGCGTTGTTGATTGTGACGGTGATTGCCACTGTGGTGATTGCCAGCATGATTCGCCTGTGGCCTTATCGGTTGGACCTGACACTTAAGCATTACAACATCGATCTTGCTGGGGGATATGCACCGCTCTGGACATCCATCTGGATTTCAGCGTTAGCCGCCGTTATCGGTACGCTGCTGCTGTTTTTGCTTACATTTGGGATTCGTCGCCAACCGGGAAAAAGCGCGGATTTTGCCGCGTTGCTCAGTGCACTGCCCGTGGGTGTGCCGGGACTGGTGCTTGGGCTGTCATATGTGTTCACGTTTAATACCGCTGACCTCCCTTGGGGGATGCTGTATGGGTCGGCGATTCTGGTGGCGTTGTGTAACTACTACCATTATCACACGCAGGGATATACCACGATGATGATGGGGATGCGCAATGTGCCCAACGCCATGGAAGATGCCACCACCGTGCTGGGGGGAGGCGTGGTGCGTATCCTGCGTGATGTCTATTTGCCTGCCATGCGACTGACGCTGATCTCCGTCGCCATGTTCTTGTTTATGCGTTCCATGGTGACCCTCTCGGCGGTGATTTTTCTGGTTACGCCGTCGCTGCCACTGGGTGCTGTGACCGTTATGCGGCTGGATGAAGCGGGTTTCACCTCGCAGGCAGCGGCTTTTTCTACGTGCATAATGGGGATTGTCGCTATAATGGCGCTGCTGCTTCATCTCTTGACGGGGAAACGCCAATGAACGCCGTTTACGCCTTTACGCCAGAGAATTACTATTCATGCTAGAAGAGACTCGCTTACACCGTATCCGCGCGTTGCTGTCCACATTGAACCGGGTCAGTACGGAAAAAATCATCCAGCATCTCGGTGTCTCGCGAGAGACGGTGCGGCGAGACATTCTGAAGCTGGAGTCCATGGGCGCGTTACGCCGCGTCCATGGCGGGATTGTCGCGACATCGCTGGAGCCTGAACCGCCGCTGTCGGTGCGCAACGCCGTGCGTGAAAAAGAGAAGCAGGACATTGCCCGCGCAGCGGTGCAACAGTTGAGTGCTGGGCAGACGCTGTTTATTGATGCGGGCAGTACGACCACGCTGTTGGCGGATGAGTTGCTATCGATGCCCGGCATGACGGTGATAACCAATAGCCTGAATGTTGCGCTAAAGCTGACCACGGCGGAATCGACAATGCACCATGAGGTGATTCTGCTTGGCGGTCATATGGGGCCATCCATGCAGGCGACCAGCGGTGATTTGACGGTGAGCGAGATTCAGCGTTATCGCGCTGACGTTGCGCTTTTATCTCCGGTGGGGATCACCAGCGTCTCGGGGGCAAGCAGTTTTGCACACCATGAAGCGGCCATTGCTCGCGCCATGGTCAAGAACGCCAAAACGCGTATTATTCTGGCGGATAACAGTAAGATAGGTATCACCAGCCGCGTCATTTACGCCACACCGCAGGAAATCGATATCATCATTACTGACGCGGGTTCCGCCGTCAAACCTGAATGGGCGCTGCTTCAGGCTCAGTGTGCTCACGCCATCGTGGCGTGAGCCGTGATGCGTTATGCGCAAATGTGTTACCTCTCTGGGAGTAATAATAAAAAACGCTTTTTAATTTTAGGGATATATGTTCATGATAGCGCTAATCCCTTGTTCATCAGCAGGAGTAGCGAGCTATGTCAGTGTCGGCAAGAAATCAACTTTCTGGTGTTGTGGCGTCTGTAACCGAAGGCGCGGTCAATAATGAAGTGGTTCTGACGTTGGAAGGCGGGGAAACCCTGACGACTGTGATCACCCGCGCCAGCAGCAACACGCTGGGCCTTGTGCCGGGTAAAGCCGCAATTGCACTGGTCAAGGCGCCCTGGGTGATTTTGGCTTCGGCCAATAGCGGCCTTGTGTTCTCCGCGCGTAACCAATTCCGTGGCAAAGTGACATCAGTCATCCCCGGGGCGGTGAATTCCACCATCCATTTGGTCACCGGTAGCGGCTTGGCGCTGACCTCTACCATCACCAATGAAAGCGTGGCAGAAATGCAGGTGGGTGTTGGCAGCGAGCTTGTCGCCCTGATTAAAGCATCTAGCGTGATTTTAGCGACCAAAGCCTGACGGGTAGGTTCGGTATGCTGCTGAGTAGCGGCATACCGATTATGCTCCGTTTGACCCCAAGGTGATAACCCGTTCGGCAGTTGCGAGCGTGGATTCCCTGTGTGCAATGATAATCCGGGTAATATTCATCTGTTTTATTGCCATGTTAACAAAGGCTTCGCTTTCTTTATCCAGTGCGCTAGTCGCCTCATCCAGAAATAGAATGCCCGGTTTGCGGTAGAGGGCTCGAGCGATGAACAGGCGCTGTTTTTGCCCTCCGGAAAGCCCTTCCCCCAGTTCCCCTATCAGGGTTTCATAACCCATTGGCAATGCCATGATTGTATCGTGAATATAGCTGGCTCTGGCACACTCAATCATCCATGCGTCATCAATGTCTGGCTCAAAACCGCAGATATTCTCGCGTATTGAGGCGCTAAACAGCCGATCTTCCTGCAATACGCACCCGATCATTTTGCGGTAGTTATTCACGCCGATGTGTTGAATATTGTTGCCATCAATGAGCACTTTGCCGGATTCGGGGGTGAAGAGACCACACAGTACTTTCATGAGTGTTGTTTTGCCCACACCGGAGGGCCCTGCGATCGCTACACTTTCTCCCGGCGCAATCGTGATATTCAACTCGCTGAATATCGGGGCAGAAAGGCTATCGTAACGAAAACTCAGTGCTTGGGTGGTTAATGAGAGCGGGCGCATATCAGCGTGAGCGCTGATATTGGGCATGAGGGTTTCTTTTTCACTCAGTGCGATATCGCTTATACGTTCGTTGTGCAGGCCCATCATGCGCAGTTGCAGGATAAACGCTACCAGTGAGGCAATGCGATCAGAAAACTGTCCACGAAAAGCGGAAAATGCAACGAACATTCCGAGTGTCATCTGATTATCGATAACCAGATCGATGCCGAACCACAGGATCACCACTTGATCGCAAGCGGCGATAAAGGTGTTCACACCACCAAAGAACAGGTCCAGCCGGGTGATGCGGATACCGGTATTGAGGGTGTCAACTTGCAGGTTAAGCCAATGGGTGTGCCGCCGTTCGCACATACCTTGCATCTTGATGGTGGCGATGCCATACAGCGTCTCCATAAAATAGGAGTTGGCGCGTGCGCTTCTGACCAGCGCTTCTTCAGATAATTGGCGATAGTAGCTGTAAGTTGCGAGACGGGTGAGGATGTAGATAAGGGTGAAACCGACAACCAATAGCGTCAGGTAGCCGCCATACAGCAACATCATGATCAACACCCCCACTACCATGATGCTATCCATGATGGCACCAACCACACTAGCGGTGAAGGTGGCTCGCAGCGTGTCGAGTGAACCGAAACGCGATTGGATGTCTCCCAGCTTACGCTTTTCGAAATAATCCAGTGGCAGATGCAACAGGTGCATAAATAATCCCGATTGCCATTGCACGTTGATGAGTGTTCCCATCACCAATGATGACCAGGCGCGAACCATACTGATGGCTGCCCGCAGCAGAATAAAAAAAACCAGCGCAAGACAAATCAGACTCAATAGCCCGCGATCGGCAGCAGGAAGGGCATGATCCATCACTAATTGCGTGCCAACCGGTACGATAAGCGTAATGGCTTCGATGACCAAAGACAGGCAGAAGATCTTTATCAGCGCACCCTTGATGCCATGTACGCTACGAATCAACTGCCACGCGCTGATACGCTTTGTTGCCTCTTCCTCCTTGAACTCGCTACCCGGCCACACTTCCAGTGCCACACCGGTGAAACAGCGCGATATCTCAGCTAACGCGATGGTTCGGCGCCCCTGAGCTGGGTCATGCACGACAAAACGGTTATGTTTGGCGCTGACCAGTACCACAAAATGGTTGAAGTTCCAGTGGAGGATACAGGGGGTTTTCAGTGCTTCAAGTTCGTTCAGCTCCACCGACAGCGCACGCGTTGTCATTCCTAACTGTGCGGCGAAGTCGTTTAGCCCAGCAAGCGTAGTCCCGCGGGTCGAGAGTCTGAACTGTTGGCGCAAGGTACTCAGATCGATATTTTTACCGTAATAACTACAGATCATTGCCAGACAGGCCAGCCCACATTCAGAAGATTCAGTCTGGTGCAGCATCGGAATTCGACGGCGCAACCGTAGGTCCAACTGGTCAACGCTATTTTTGCGCAAGTTGCTATTCATAGACAGGACCTATAGCGCTGTGTTTCATGTCGTAAAACGGTGCCAACATCCACTGATATATTTTTCGTTTTTCGAGAAACAACGTGGTTTGCGCTTTCATCCCATTCTCCAGATAGAGCGTTTTGCCGTTATAAGGAATCGTTTGTTTATCCGGCCTGACCATCACCTTATAGTAAGGAATTGCTGAGGTGCGGTTGATCGGTGCACCCTGATAGGTTTGCATTTCTTGTTGTGATGCGGGGGCTTTTGAGATCAGTCTCACCGTGCCGGAAAATTGGCCAAACTTTTCAGCAGGAAAGGCTTCATAGCGAATATTGACGTTATCGTTGATGGTGATGTAAGGCACTGCATCGTTAGGTACCCAAATGACTAAATAGAAAGCGGAGAATTTATCCGGCATGATTTGCGCCAGACTGTCGCCCACGTTAACCATTTGGCCCACAGTGACGCTTAATGAGTCTACTTTCCCACTGGATAATGCCCGGATGATAATTTCTCCTTGAGCATCGGTATTCACCAATTCCTTTTGTAATTCATAACGCTGCAATTCCATATGAAAGATTCGGTTATCAAACTCAGCTTCCTGAATGCGAAGCTCGCTTTCCAGACTGGTGATTCTTAATGCATTTTGCTCATTTTGAGTGCTTAGGCTCAGTAAGTTATTTTGTTGTTGATAATAAAGTGCTATCTGATTGGTTAGCTGATCTTTATTGATTAACCCCTGCATCTGATAACGCCGATAATTCTCCATATTGGTTTTCATTATATTTATCCCTTCTTCGGCGCGCGTAATAATTGCTGAAGAGTTCTTAAGTGCATCACTGTATTGTGATTTCTGTTTATTCAGTGTGGATAACGTGGATGATTTACTCTTTTCAATCCGTGAAATAATATTATCGATTCGTACCAACTGATGTTTAATGTCCTTGCGGTGGTTATCACTGACAACACCGCTGCGTGTACTTTTACTGACGTCAATGCGATAGAGTGGATCGTTTTTTTTAACCTCTTGCCCCTCGTTGACATATTGCCTGACGACAAATCCCTGTACACCTGAATATATAGCTACTGGGCGAGGGTATGTACTAATTTCGCCACTGACGTTGACGCGTCGAGTGTAAGTGCCGAGGGTGACAAACGCGATAAAAGCGAAAAGGAAAAATAGGCAAACCAGTGCCGTTAACCAAGGCGAAGTTCCTGAAAGTAAAATGGCCTTTCCTTGCCATGGCGTTTTCCTGTGCCCTAATGCCTCCTGACGAAACATGCGACACCTCTCTGCATATTACGTTGTGCTATATACCCGTCATACTTCAAGTTGCAGGTGTGTTGGCTACGTTCACTCATCCTAGTCACTTACCTGAGTAAGCTTCTGGGGATTCGTTCGCTTGCCGTCTTCCTGCAACTCGAATTATTTAGGGTATACACTTGCCATTTTGGCGCTGCCAGCGTTCGAAATCTTCACGTACTGAGAATACGTTCCTGTATCTGTGCGCTGTCCGTGGTGCAATGGCCAATGACGCCTGATGGGATAGATACTTAGTGGTGCGCTAAAGCATAATTCCTCATCCTTTAGTGTCAAATGTACAGGGTAAAATTCAAACTTTTATCAAACCAATTCTTAATTTAATAAATAAATAAAGAGAAAATGAAACAAAAATTAAACCACTTTCAGTGAAATTCTGGCGGGATGTGATAAATAAAGTTAGAATGAACAAAAACGTAAATAAAGATACATTGGATTTCCTCATTCTCTTGTGCATCTATCGATTCCTACTCATCAGATTTGGAGCGAAAAATGTTATCAGGTATTTTTTCTCCAGTGTGGTTTTCAGTAATGTCCTATATTATTTTTTTACGCAAGAGAAAAACAAAAAAGCATTCTGTTCATATTTCATTTATTGTGTTTATGTCCTGCTTTAATGGTTTTTTTTATCCCTTATTTACGGGTTTTCTAAACGATAAAGACATTCATTTTTCATTGGCAACGAGTCTGGTTTCTTCATTGGTAGCAATTATTTTAAATATGATAATTTTCCTTTTAGTTATATTAAACAGGAGGTCGTATGAGAGAAATTGACGCAGATATGTTGATAAATGTCTCGGGTGCAGGGGGGGATCAAACAGATAAGAACCAGCAACTACTTAACTCACTTGGTTCAAGCATGGCGTGGGGAGCTGGCTTGGGCGCGGTGGGCGGCCCTGGCGGTGCAGTAGCAGGTGCTATAACGGGTGCTGCGGGGGCAGCGTTGCAGACGGTCGTAGACGGTGCCGTTGCACACGGCCCGGTTAATGTGCCAATTCCTGTTGTGCCGATGGGGCCGACCTGGAACGGCAGCGGTGGCGGTGCGGGTGTATCACCCTGTGCGATGGATAAAGAGCTGGCGATCTTTCGTCCTCAATCGTGTTGAATACAGACGAGTAACATAACATCGATTATAGTGTGAATGTGTGGGAGGGCAGCGCTTTGCTGCCCTCCTGTCGTTGTACCGAAGATTACTCTGCTGAATCTTCTGGGTCCGGTTCAAGCACATGATACGCTACGGCACAGAAGAGCGAATTGAGGCGACGAATATCACCCAGTAGCCCCATATGTAGCGAGCTGGTTTCCAGGCTCTGCGGGTTCTGTTGATGCAGGCGTTCTACGTGCGCGTGTGAGTAGCGACGACCCAGCAGAATCAAACGGTGTTTGGCACGGCGCAGGCGTTTGGCGTTGGTCACGTCTCCCGTGAGAAACACTGACATCGCCAGTGAGAGTGAACTGGTGAGACGTTGATGCAGTGCCAACAGCTCTTCCATGCCTTCGGTGGAGAGTGACAGTCTGGCATCCAGAGCCTTGTTAGTGAACGACGACGAAATATGCTCGAGTATGCCGCCCGCCTGTTTCAGGTTTAATGCCGTATCGATCACTTCAGCCCAGCGACGTGAGTCTTCCTCACCCAGATCGTCCTGACGAATTTGTGCCAGATAGAGTTTGATCGCACTGTGTAACATATCAGCCTCTTCATCGAGGCGGCTTATCTCGCGCTTTTGCTCCCTGTCGCCCAATAACACCAGGCGAAAACGCTCGAGCATTTGTGCCACCACATCGCCCAGTCTTAATGTTTCCCTTACGGCATTGGCCAGAGCGAGGGAAGGGGTGTCCAGCGCACTGTTGTCGAGATAACGCGGTGCAGCGCTGGCGTTATTCATATCTTCATGGGGCACCAAACGGCGACAGAGACGAGACATGCTGGTTACCAGCGGCAGCATCAACAGACAGCGCAACAGGTTATAGATGACATGAAAATAGATGACCGCTTCATCAGGGGCGTAGCCTGTGCCGCTGATCCAACGTGCAAGCGGGGCCAGCCAAGGCAAAATCAACACGCAGCCGATAATCTTGAACAACATGCTGCCGAGCACCAATTGTCGGGCACTGGCACTTTGCCCACGTCCTCCGAGAATTGCCAGCACGCCGCTACCCAGGTTCGCGCCAATGACAATGCACAATGCCATTTTTAGCGGAAGCAGCGCAGTCGCTGCCAGCGTAGCAGTAAGCAACACGGCGGCAAGGCTGGAATAGCTGACCATGGCGAACACTGCCCCGAGCAGCAGCGCCAGCAGGGTGTCGTCGGAAATGGACGTAAAAATCACCAGAATGGCACTGGAATGGGTGATGGGCGCAGCGGCAGCGACGATTAACTCCAGTGCCAGCAGGATCAACCCAAGGCCGATGCCCACACGCCCCAATTGGCCGACGCGGGTTTTGCGGTTGGAGAGAAAGGCGACAATCCCGCAGAGCAACAGCAGGGGAGAAAGCCAGCCTAAATCAAATGTCAGGATACGCGCCATGAGCGCAGTGCCTACGTCGGCCCCCAACATGATCACCAGCGCTGGTGAAAGGGTAATCAACTGCTGTGATACAAAAGAGATCACCAGCAGCGCGGTGGCGTTGCTGCTTTGTACCAGCGCCGTTACGCCGATGCCTGCCAGGAATGCCATGCTGGTTTTCCTGATGCTGGCACTCAGTATGCGGCGCAGGTTTGCGCCATAAACTCTCATAATACCCGTGCGAACGATATGGGTACCCCATACCAACAGCGCAACGGAAGAGAGCAAATGCAGCAGCGTCAACATAATCCATCCTGAAGAATTATTGTGGTATTAAACAGCGAGTCTCACCAGTCGGTTATCCAGCGTGACATATCGCTGTATGCTAACGAAGTGTATCACAGATCCCATGAGTATTTTATTTTGTTCTGATAAAGTGCAAAAACAATAGAATTAAATACTGCCTATGATGACTGATTTGATTATTTTTCTTAATTATCAGATTTCGCTCTCATCACAATATTACAGATCGCCAACAAAACGATGAGAATAATGTTGGCCTCAAAAGTGAGATGACTGGAAAATCATGATATAGGATTTTTCATGTTATTTATCACCCCCGAGGCTGACCCGTCATGATTTCAGTTTATTCTCAATAAATTCAATGCAGAATATCCATGCGCTTTCTGCATGCGGTATGCAATTTTGGTCTCTTGGTGAGCATGACGCATGTTTTCGATAAGTATTGGTGTTTCCGGAAAGCTGATTTGCCTTTTCGGCAACCCTATTTGGGGAATAAGCCTTGACAAGTTCAGGGGAAAT
The DNA here is from genome assembly GCA_015548865.1 of Serratia marcescens. Taxonomy (GTDB): domain Bacteria; phylum Pseudomonadota; class Gammaproteobacteria; order Enterobacterales; family Enterobacteriaceae; genus Symbiopectobacterium; species Symbiopectobacterium marcescens_A. Next base: position 45,968 of record JADMXW010000023.1, read on the forward strand.
AAAAAAGGATAGATTGCTGCAATTGACTGAGCGTCATCCATTGATGATGCATGTATAACGCTTACACCCGTCATACTTCAGGTTGCAGGTGAGTTGGCTGTGTTCACTCATCCGAATCTCTTACCTGGGTAAGCGCATCGGGATTCATTCACTTGCCACCTTCCTGCAGCTGGAATTATTTAGGGTATACAAGACCTAAAACGGGTTTTGTTTTTTAACGGCTCCGCTTCTTATTCCGTTATCAATCTCAGCAATATTTCTGGCGTGTACTGCACGCCGGTCATGACTTTTTTATTCATTTGTCACGGCATCAGCGCGGAAAAGCGGCGCTGAGCGTGGCATTTTCAGCAACGCAGGGGACTTAAAAGGGGATTTGCATGTCGGAAGAGATCACGCAGCCAACAGCGCAGCGTAAGGGTCTGCTTAAAAAAGTGGGGCCATACATCGCGCTGGTTGGGGCGATTCTGTTTTTTTCTGGGCTATTTTTCAAGGTCGATGGGCTGCAATGGCTGGGCGCATTTGATTTCACCACGCTGGGTGGTTCGTTCGGCGCCATAAAAGAGGGAGGAACCTTTATTGGCGCTGGTGGCATCAGTGCTAAAGCGGGTTTTATATTTGCCTTGTCGCTGGTGCCTACGGTGATGCTGGCGTTGGGCGTACTGGAAATTTTCACCCACTACGGTGCCATCCGCGCGGCGCATCGTTTGCTGACGCCACTGCTGCGCCCGCTGCTTGGCATTCCAGGCCTGACGGGGCTTGCGATGATAACCGATCTGCAAAGTACCGATGCCGGTGCGGCGCTGACCAAAGAGTTAAGCGATCGTGGTGATATCACGAAGAAAGATTTGGTGATCATGACTGCGTGGCAGTATTCCGGTGCAGGGCTTATCAATAACTACTTCACTATTGGTTCCGCGCTATTTCTTTCCATGACTGCACCGATTGTGATTCCACTGGTGCTGATGTTCATCATGAAGTTTGTCGGTGCTGCGCTGGTACGCGTGGTGCTAAACACCGTTTATCGCAAGGATTTCCAGAATGAGCAATAACAGCCCGGCCAAAGTGTCCAACAACCCGTTTGATATTTTCGTGGTTGGGGCGCGCAAAGGCTTCAATATCGCCATTAATAACCTGCTGCCCAATGTATTGATGGCCTATGTGATTGCTGAAATCCTTAATTTGCTCGGCATCATGGCGCTGCTGGGTAAGGTGTTCGCGCCGATCATGGGCCTGTTTGGTTTGCCCGGTGAAGCGATCACTGTGCTGTTGACCTCCTGGCTTTCCGCCTCGGCAGGCACCGGCGTTGCTGTCAGCCTGCTTGCAAAAGGGACGCTGGATGGTCATATGGTGACGATTCTGGCCCCGGCTATTTTCCTGATGGGCTCACAGTTGCAGTACATGGGGCGGTTGCTGGGGGTGGCGGATGTGCCAAAAAAATATTGGCCTCTGCTGATGTTGACCAGCATTATCAATGCCATGATAGCCATGCTGATCATGCGCCTGTTTTTTGCCTGATGCTGTTGGTGCCAACGAGGTCGTGCTGCCCTGCATGATCGATTTCCTGCGGCACTCACCATTAAAAAAGAGAGTGGAACTATGTCCATCGTATTAGAGCATTACAATTACCTGCACACTATCCCTGAATTGGGTTTTCAAGAGTTCAAAACCTCGGAATACCTCGCCAGCAAAATGGAGGCCGCAGGTTATCGCGTCACGCGCGGTATTAACGGTACAACCGGTATTGTGGCAGAGCTGGATAGCGGCGTGCCCGGTCCACTGTTAGCGTTACGTGCGGATATGGATGCGCTGGGTCACATCATTGACGGTGAGCATTGTGCACGGCATACCTGCGGGCATGATGCGCACTCCTCGGTGGTATTAACGGCAGCGCAAGAGATTATCCGCGAAGGTATTGTCAAAAAAGGCCGTCTGCGCATTTTGTTCCAGCCAGCAGAAGAACTGGGTACGGGGGCGATTGCCATGGTTGAAGGCGGCGCACTTGACGATGTTGATATGATTCTGGGTTTCCACCTACGTCCCATTGAAGAGTGCGTGCTAGGAGAAGCGGTACCTGCCATGTACTACTCCGCTAGCAGTACGTTTGAAGTGACTTTCCACGGTAAACCGGCGCACGGTGCGCGCCCTCATCTGGGGGTGAATGCGCTGGAAGCTGCGGCTCAGGCCGTGATGGCGGTTAAAGCTATTCCTCTGCCGCCGCATTTGACCTGGAGCGTCAAGGCAACCCGTTTCCTGTGCGATGCCGGTGTTACCAACTCGATTCCAGACCGCGCTACGGTGTGCTGGGATTTGCGCTCCGCACAGAACGACTTGATGCAAACGTTGAAAGAGAAAGTCAAACTGGCGATTGAGCACAGTGCCGCAGCGCTGGGAGCGACCGCCGACGTGGTATTGACCAAAGAGATTCCGGCTGCGGAAATTCATGATGAAGCCACTGCGCTTATCAGTGACGCTATCGTTGATGTGCTTGGCCCACAAGGGTTGACTGAGCCGAAAAGCACTGCTGGCGGTGAAGATTTCTTCTTCTATCCGCGCTTGCGCCCTGAGGTCAAATCGGGCTTTTGGGGATTGGGCACCAATCTTAAACCCGGCTTGCATCATCCGGATATGCACTTCGATCTCAACTCACTGGAAGTGGGCGTTCGCGTGTTTAAACGTTGTGTAGAGAAAGCATTAGGCTAAACAAACTTAACGCCCCTGCGCTGGCCGGGGCGTTTTTCCTGCATTAATCCCCGTTTTTTTGATATCGCTCCGCAGCGTTTTTGACGCTATCTGCTAGTGTGTGCCGGACATGCCTTATCAGGACGCACTGCCGTGAATACGCCTTTGTTACAGGTCGAACATCTTGAGGTCGCGCTGGCGCAGACATCGCGAGTGCTGTTGCACGATGTGTCATTTTCGCTGTCACCACACCATTGCCTCGGGGTGATAGGGGAGAGCGGCAGTGGGAAAAGCCTGCTGTGTCGCGCTTTGCTCGGGCTGCTGAATAATACGTTTGTTTGTCGGGGCGCGATGCATTTTGCCGAAGATAAACCGTTGGCGCTGAATAATGATGCAGCACTACGCCGTTATCGCGGGCGGAGCATCAGCCTGATCCCACAACATCCAATGACGGCGTTCGATCCGCTGCAACCCATAGGTAAGCAGATGGTGGAAACCCTGTGTGCGCATTTGGCTTTGCGACCACGAGAGGCAAAAGAGAAGGCCATTGCGCTGTTGCAGCAAGTGCGTCTGGAGAATGCGGCTAAGCGCTTTGATGATTATCCTGCGCAGCTGAGCGGTGGCATGTTGCAGCGGGTAACCATTGCTATTGCGCTCGGGTTGTCTCCGCGCCTGCTGATTGCCGATGAACCCACCAGCGCGCTGGACGCTGTGACGCAGGCCGAGATCGTACAACTGTTTGCGGAGCTGCGTTCTCGCAACGCCATGACGCTGCTGTTTGTGTCTCACGATCTGGGTGCCATCCAGCGCCTGGCAGACAGTGTGATCGTTATGCACCAAGGGCGGTTGGTGGAACAGGGCGACACCCGCACGGTGCTGAGCCATCCCCACCATGTGCATACCCGTTATCTGGTGGACGCTCGGCTGGCGATGTTACGTCGTTACGCACATTGGGTACCGCCTGTTACTACTTTGGGGGAGCAGGCATGAGTGCTTGGCTTGAGGTCCGCGATGTGGGCCAACGGTATCAGTTGCGCGCGACGGGGGAATGGCAGGCTGCTCTGCAATCCGTCTCATTCGGTATTTCTCGCGGCGAATGTGTGGGGGTTGTCGGAGCCAGTGGCAGCGGGAAAAGCACGCTGGGGCGAGTATTGCTTGGCCTTGAACGTCCTGAGGTCGGCGAGGTGATGTTGGCGGGTACATCGATCTATGCAAAATCGGGCTTATGGCGGCGTGGGCTCGGTAATGGAGGACGCGTCGGGGCGGTGTTTCAGGATTACTCTTCCTCAGTAAACCCATTGATGTGCATTACAGATATTGTGGCAGAGCCATTACGTTTACAACGTCGGTTAAGCCAAACAGCAGCACGCGAACGCGTTGGGACGTTATTACACCAAGTGGGATTGGATGATGCGCTTGGCACACGCTATCCGCATCAGCTCAGTGGCGGTCAGATGCAGCGCGTGTGTATCGCCCGCGCCATCGCCAGTGAGCCTGAACTGGTGGTGCTGGATGAAGCCGTCAGCGCGCTGGATGTGGCGGTTCAGAGACAAATTCTCGATTTATTAGCTGAGTTACGGCAACGTCTGGGGCTGACTTATGTGTTTATCAGCCACGATCTTACTGCCGTGACTTATTTGTGTCAGCGCGTGTTGTTTTTGCATCAAGGCCGAATCATTGAACAGGTGAATGATATGGCGGCACTGGGACAGGTTCAGCACCCTGCTGCTCGCCGCCTGTTAACGTCGGTAATGGCGTTTTGACGCGGCTTTAGGGGGGGCGGTTAATGTAAGCGCAGTGCGGATGCGTGTTCCTGATGGAAGAAGCGCACGGCGTTACGTAACGGCTCACTTTGCTCCGTCAGCGATTTTTCCACCAGCGCCGCGTTCTGCTGAGAGAGATTCTTACTGCCCCTCTTCTGCAATGAGAAATGACATGATGGGTGCGGGAGCGCATCATGGCACTAAACGGTGGTTCAACACAGAGAGAGTGCTATGTCGCGCGCACAACGCTTACTCGCGTTATTACAGATATTACGCCAGCACCGCTTCCCGGTGAGGGGGGAGCAGTTAGCAGAGCAACTTGGCGTGAGCTTGCGCACGCTCTATCGCGATATTCGCACGTTGCAAGCACAGGGAGCCAGCATTGACGGTGAAGCTGGCGTGGGCTATTTACTGCGTCCGGGTTTTTTGTTGCCGCCATTGATGTTTTCTTCGGAAGAACTGGAAGCCTTGGCGCTGGGTGCCCGTTGGGTGAATGAACGAGGGGATAGCCACCTCGCGGCAGCGGCGCAATCGGCGCTGGGGAAGATTGGCGCGGTACTTCCACAACCGTTGCACTATGTGATGGAGCATTCGGGGCTGCGCGTTGGTCCGAGCGAAGCGTATAAAAGTGATGACGACGTGATGTATCAACTGAGGTTGGCGATTCGCAATGAGCAGAGGATAGACATCGCCTATTGTGACCTTAAAAACCAGCGCTCAACGCGAACGCTATGGCCATTGGCATTGGGCTACTTCGATCAAACGCAACTGCTGGCGGCCTGGTGCGAGCTGCGGCAGGATTTCCGTCATTTCCGCACCGACCGCATCGCTGCGCTGACACGCTTACCCGATCGCTTTCCTAAACGTCGTGAACAACTGCTGCAGGCATGGCGGAAAAGCGTATTTGACACTGACAACTCACCAGACCAGAAGTCTACTGACAGAAACTGACACTCAATACGAATAACGTGCTCATATGCCTGATGCCGCTCGCTCAGGCCTTATCATTGTGACAAGGAGTACGTGATGACTTTCGCCCCTAACAGTATGATCCTGTATGTGCAGGATGTTGATGCCAGTGCCCGTTTTTATCAAACGTTACTGGGTGCCCCACCGCTGGAAACGTTCCCGGATTTTACCCTGTTTGCGCTACAGCCTGAATTTTCACTCGGTTTACAGGCACGCCAAGGCATATTCCCACCGCCACAGGCGCATGTCGGGGGTACCGAACTGTGCATGAGTCAGGCAACGGACAGTGATGTGGATGCGCTATATCGCGCGTGGGTAGCGCAGGGAGTGACCATTGTCGCGGAACCGACGGGTCTGGAGTTCGGCTACACCTTTGTGGCACAGGATCCTGATGGCTACCGGTTGCGGGTGTGTGCCACGGATGTCTCGCATTATCAATAAACACAACATGACCTAATGCGATAAAGCCGCGGCGTAACGATAGCGTCGCGGTGTTAACCAAAGGCGCGTTCAGTCAAGGTAAAACACGGGTTTCAACTCGTCGCTAACCGGGCTGTTATCTGGATTGGCCGGCATCACGTCGGTCATGTGTTTCCACCAACGCTGGCAAACGTCAGTTTGTGCCACTGCATCCCACTGTGTTTGTGACTCAATTTCTACATAACCAAACAACAGATGGCGTTTTTCATCAAGAAAGATGCTGTAGTGATGCGCACCGTGTGCTTTCAGTACCTCGGCCAGCTCAGGCCAGATAGGATTGTGGCGGCGTTGGTATTCGTCGTGGCAGTCAGGAAAGACAGACATCACGAAGGCTTTGCGTAGCATGGGGAACTCCTGTTAAGTGTTTGGTGGTACGGCTGTGGCCCTCGCTCGACAAGAAGGAGACGATTGCCATCCCCCCTTGCTCCGTGCGAAATGGTCCTGTGCCACGACACCGTCAAAAATCGTTGCAGCCAGACGAAAGTATTCTCTGTACAGCAGGGTACTTCACGGCATCCGTGCCGCTTATCCTGCCGTTAACCTTTTTCTCCGTGCCATTCAACACGTAACATCAAACGCAACGACATCACAGGGTGTGGTTTTACGATGTTACACCTTCAGTGCCGCTTCCATCGGTGTGACGCCAAAGCGTTTGCCCAGCGCAATCAGCTCTTCCGTGGTGATGGTTTGCTTTTTGCCGCCCATGGAGCGCACTTTTACCATCACTTCTGCCGCTTTTTCCGCGGTGTCAATCAGGCCAAAGGCTTCGTCCAGCGTCGGGCCGGTGCCGAAGATGCCGTGGAACGGCCACAGTACCAGCGAGTGAGACTGCATTTGCTCCGCCGTTGCAGTGCCAATGGCATCGGTGCCCGGCACCATCCACGGCACAATGCCCACGCCGTCAGGGAATACCACCAGACATTCGGTGCTGCCTTCCCACAGCTCTCGAGTAAAGGCGGCACTGTTCAGATCCAGCACATAGCTCAGTGCAATCAGGTTGGTGGCGTGGCAGTGCATGATAATGCGATCGCGCCCCTGGCTGGCCGCCATGCGCACGATATGTGACTGGAAGTGCGCCGCCAGCTCAGAGGTGGGTAAACCGCCGCCGGTCAACCCCCAGAAGATACGGTAGCCTTTGCCATCGTCATCCACCTGCAATAACACCAACGTATCCGCTGGATCTAATTGCACGTTGCGGAAGAATTTGCCTGAGCCGGTCACGATAAACCAGCAGCCTGCCAGTTCTGGCATTGCCAGTGACAGTGCCTCGTGGCGTGGTGTTGGGTAGAAATCGCTCTCGTAGGGCGTGACGTCTTTGGCATCGAGGCGCAGGCTGACGTTGCCGCCATTGCGTTCGTCCCAGCCTTTGAGCCACATATCGCTGGTGGCTTTAATCATGCCTTGTACAAACCAGGAAGACAGAATTGCTTGCATAATCACTTACCCTTGACGTTGACGAAGAATGGTTTGTTCATAATGGCGTACCTGCTGCAGCCATTCGCTGCCGGGCGTCACATCGTGGCACTGGCAGTAGTGCTCCCACACGGCTTGCCACGGCAGAGATTTTTGCTCTTCCAGTAGTGCGAGACGTGCGGTGTAGTCGCCTTGTTGTTCCAGTTGACGCAACTGCCCGGTGGGTTCCAGTAGGGCACGCAACAGCGCTTTTTTCATGTTGCGCGTGCCGATGACCCAAGCGGCAACGCGGTTGATGGAAGCATCAAAGAAGTCGAGACCGATATGAACGCGATCGAACAAGTTATGGCGTACGATCTCATGGGCGATAGCTTGCGTCTCATCATCCAGCAGTACGACGTGGTCGCTGTCCCAGCGTACCGGACGGCTCACATGCAGTAACAGGCGCGGTACGTACAATATGGCGCTGGAGATCTTATCGGAGATCACCTCCGTTGGGTGGAAGTGGCCGGCATCAAGGCATAACGCGGTGCCTCGGCTGGTGGCGTAGCCAAGATAGAATTCGTTGGAGCCAACGGTGAAACTTTCTGCGCCGATGCCGAACAGTTTGCTTTCTACGGCATCAATGTGGTGATTCGCATCCAGCGGCTCGGCAATCACTTCATCCAACGCGTTTAACAGCCGCTGGCGAAACGCCAGACGATCGATGGTGAGATCTTTCATGCCGTCTGGCACCCAGATGTTCATGACGGAAGGCGTACCCAACTCGCGGCCAAAATAGGCAGAGATGCGGCGGCTGGCCTGACAGTGCTCAATCCAGAAACGGCGCACTTTCTCATCCGGGTGGGAGAGGGTGAAGCCATCGCTGCTGAGCGGGTGCGAGAAACAGGTGGGGTTAAAGTCCAACCCTAAATGCTGTTCTTTGGCCCAGGCCACCCAGCGGCTAAAGTGTTTCGGTTCAATGGCGTTACGTGCGACGGGCTCATCGGATTCTAGGTAAATCGCATGCAGATTCAGACGCTTCGGCCCCGGAATCAGGCGGAACGCCTGCTCAAGGTCGGCACGCAGTTCATCGGCGGTGCGCGCTTTACCTGGATGATTTCCGGTTGCGGCAATACCGCCAGTGAGTGCGCCTGCGGACTGCTCGAAGCCCACCACATCGTCCCCTTGCCAGCAATGCATGGAGACGGGGATGTTATCCAGTTGCTTCAGGGCAGCCTCAACATCAACGTTGAGCGCGGCATAGCGCGCCTTGGCCAACTGCCAGGCCGATTCAATGGCGGTGTTCATACGGTAAGCTCCTCAGTGGCGTGGCACAGCGCCTCAAAGCGGCGCCAGTGTCCGGCAAAATCGTCAATAGAACGGGGGATATAACGTTGTAATGGAAAGCTCTCCGCCAGTTGCTGACGAAAAGCAGTGAGATTGGGAACCGCGTCAAGCGCCATCAGCTGACAGCCGATATTGCCGAGCGTCGAGGCTTCCACCGGGCCTGCCAATACCGGTATCTGGCAAACATCGGCGCAGAGTTGGTTGAGAAACGCGTTCTGACACCCGCCGCCCACAATGTGTAACTGGCGTAACGGCGTGCCGCGCAACTCGCCCAACTCCAGCAGGACGCGGCGGTACAGCAGCGCCAGGCTGTCAAAAATGCAGCGGGCGAACTCGGCCTGAGTAACGGGCTCACTCTGTTGGTGCTCACGACAGAAAGCGCGAATAGCCTCACACATCGACGGCGGATTGATAAAACGCTCGTCGTTCGGGTTGATTAGGCGTGTGAACGGTGCCAGTACGCTGGCATCGCGGATCAATGCGGGTAAATCGGCAATGTTCATTTCCTGCGCTACACGTTGCAGTAACCACATGCCCATGATGTTTTTCAGGACGCGGTAGGTGCCGTTGATGCCGCCCTCGTTGGTGACATTCGCCGCCAGTGCACGCGCATCGTGGTAGGGCACATCGCTTTCAATGCCCATCAGTGACCAGGTGCCTGAGCTCAGATATGCGCTGTCGCGGGTGGTCAGTGGCGCTGCCACTACGGCGCTACCGGTGTCGTGTGTGGCGACGGTAATCACTGGTATGGCATCGCCTGCGGGGGAGGTCCAGGCACCGAGCGTTTTTCCGGGTTGTGCTGGGGGGCTAAACCATCTGGCGGGCAGATCGAGCCATGCCAGCAGCGACGTATCCCAGTTTTTGGTCTGCAAATTGAGTAACTGAGTGGTACTTGCGTTGGTGTATTCGCAGCCGAAGCTACCGGTGAGACGGTAGTGGAGATAGTCCGGGATCATCAGAAAATGGGCAATGCTGTCGATGTTGCCGGGGTTGGCGCGGCGCCAGGCTTTCAACTGATACACGGTATTGAACGGCAGAAACTGAATGCCCGTCAGATGATAGATATGCTCGGCACCCAGTTCCGTAATGGCTTGCGCCATCACGCCATCGGTGCGGTGATCGCGGTAGGCGTAGGGCAGATCAACGCGCTCGCCCGCGGCATTCAGTAGCACATAATCCACGCCCCAGCTATCGATGCCAATGCTGTCAGGAAGGATGCCGCTGTCGGTGATACGATGCAAGCCAGTGAGGATTTCCTGTTCCAGAGCATCCAGATCCCATAGATGGTGGCCTTCCTGTTCCACCAGTCGGTTGGTAAACCGATGGATCTCTTTGAGCGCCAGTTGCCTGTTTTCGACTTGCCATGTTGCCAGCATGACTCGTCCGCTGGAGGCTCCTAAATCCACTGCGACAATATTTTTCACCGCCATTGCCGTTCCCCTTTTACTGATTCATGTTGCGCAGTGTAAAGAGCCGGTAAGTGCGCTGCCTTCCGGTGAATGCCATGTGGCAGAACAGGTTGGCAAAATGGCAAAGCTGGCCGTGAAAGGCGTCACAATTCGCGGACGTCAGCGCGTGCTATCCCGTCGCATCTCCACCTGTGATCCTAGCCACACTTCCGTGAATTGGCGGTGAAATCTTTGAAAAATGACGTCACCCTGAAAGTGAAACGTCGGGATTTGAAGGTGAAATTTCACGAGGGTCGGTAGTCTGTTTTCTATCAAATCATGTGTTGATGCAAAGCAGAAAAACAGGGGGCTTGAAATGACGTTGCTACAAGGTGATGAGTTTTTCGTTTCTCGCTCGGTGACCGTTGCCGTTGAGCCGCGAGCGCCGCAACAGGCTTTTCCTGAACATTATCATGATTTCTGGGAAATCGTGCTGGTTGAGCAGGGGGCTGGCGTGCATGTTTTCAACGACCAGCCGTTTGCGTTATGCAGCGGTGCGGTATTTTTTATTCGCGATAACGATCGCCACCTGTTTGAAGACGTTGACGGCCTATTCCTGACGAATGTGCTCTACCGCTCGCCGCGTGGTTTTCGTTTTTTGTCTGATATCGCCTCCTTCTTGCCCTATGGGCCAAACGGGGAGTGGCAAGGGCAGTGGCAGGTCAATGCGCCAACCATGCAGCAACTGAAAGGACTGCTGGAACGCTTGTCACTACTGGCCCTGCGCGACACGCCAGAAGATATCGCCGCCAGCGAAAGCGTATTTCTGCAAATTCTGGTGTTGTTACGGCAAAAATGTTTCCAGACCCAGAGCCTTGATGGCGATCGACACGGTGTGCAGGCGCTGCTCGGTTGGCTGCAAAATAATTATTGTGAAGAGGTTAACTGGGGAGAATTGTCCGACCGCTTTTCTCTGCCGCTGCGTACCTTGCACCGCCAACTGAAGCAGAATACCGGTATGACGCCACAGCGCTATCTTAACCGCTTACGTTTGCTGGAAGCGCGCCGTCGCTTGCAGCAGAGCGATGAATCGATTACGACCATTGCGCATGCGTGTGGTTTCAGCGACAGTAATCACTTTTCCACGCAGTTTCGCAAGGCGTTCTCTGTTGCGCCTAAATCCGTACGCCAGCATACGGAGAGTGCTGCGGAATAACACAACGCCAGTGCAGGTGAGGTGAGTGTGACGGTGACGCGCGGTTTGAAGCTTCAAACGGAAGATTATTTCCTTACCGATAAACAGGCGGTACGGGTGGCTGAGCGTCATCCCCAGCCTGACTTCCCGCTACATCATCATGATTTTGATGAATTAGTTATCGTGTGGCGCGGTAACGGTCTGCACCTGTGGAACGATGTGCCATATCGAATTACACGCGGCGATCTGTTCTATGTCACGGCCAACGATCGCCATAGCTATGAGTCGGTAAACGATCTGGAACTGGACAATGTCCTGTTTATTCGCGATCGGCTGACGCTACCCACTGATTGGCGCAATCTGCTACCAGGTGCAGAGGTGCCGCAATCCCAGCGCTACTGGTGCCTTGGGTCTGCAGGTATGGATACGCTGCGTGACAAAGTGGATGATTTAGCGCAAGAGTGCATGAAGTCGGATACATTATCGTTGCAGCTCAGCGAAGTGTTGCTGTTGCAGATTGCGCTGCTAGCGCTGCGTTACCGCCATCTACCCGATAGTCCTCAACTGGCCGATGCGCACCAGTTGGATTTGTTGATGTTGGCCTTGAGGGCCAGTATTGGTAGCCCCTTCCGTTTTGATGAGTTTTGCCAGCAGCACGACTTCAGCGTGCGTGGGCTGGGTGCGCGCTTTAAACAGGAGACGGGCATGAGCGTAGCCCAATACTTGCGCCAACTGCGGCTGTGCAAGGCAATGGAACTGTTGCGTTATGACCGACAAACCATTGGCGAAGTGGCTGCGCAATGTGGTTTTGATGACAGTAACTATTTCTCGGTGGTATTTCATCAGGCGCTGGGCGTATCACCCAGCGCCTATCGCCAGCGTTTTCTGGCTGGATGAGCCTATTTGTAAAATGCACAATATCTCTTTTTAGAGGGTAAACACGACGCGACAATGGCTGTCATCATCGCCCCAGACATCATTGACTTCGCTTAATGAGCGGGTCTGAAATGGAATGGAAAAATCGCTTTTCACCGCGGCTAGTAGAAGTTCTCCGACCGTAGCAACCAACTCGGTATTCGATATGCTGCCCAAGCCGCTTCCCATCAGTGTCAGCCCGGATGAGCGCAGTAGTTTGCTATGTAGCGTAATGTCTTGACCGCTCAGTGAACCTATTTGTACAAAGCGCACGGTTTTTTCACCCCCGGCAACGGCTGCCTGCATGATATCGAGCGCGCTCTGGCCCCAGAGATAATCCAGTACCACATTGATGCCCTCAGCCATCAGCGCAGGAAGCTCTGCTGGCAGAGTATCCAGAGGAAGTGTGATATCCGCGCCTTGTGTGCGTAATTGTTTAAGGACGGTCAGATTACGGCCGGTAGCGATGATTTTTCCTGCGCCAAGATGACGAGCAATACGAATCGCCAGACTGCCAGAAGTGCCGGTTGCCCCATTAATCAGAACGGTTTCACCCTTGTGAAGCTGAGCTCTGCGGGTTAATGCGGCCCAGGAGGACATACCGGGATTGGCGAGGGCGGCAGCGAGAACGGGATCAAGCGTTGTTGGCAACGGTACAACTTCTTTAACTGACACTCGCGTTCTCTCAGCCATGCTTCCCCAGGGAGCATGAAAAGCCAGAAAGTAAACGGGATCACCGTTAGTGAGATAGCCTGTACCATCGACACCCGCGATAAAAGGGTACTCTGCTGTCGCGCTATAATGGATACCAGCAGCACGCGCTTTGGCCAACTGGCTCATTGCCGCCGCTTTAACGGTGACCACTACGTGGTTGTCATCGGCTTGTGGCTCAGGGAAATCGCCGAAAACGGGCAATGTTTTCGGCATAGAAACGATCGCTGCTTTCATGTTTATCGCCTTCAGTTAACCGGAATATGCGTGTAATATGCACATATTATTCTTCCCATTGAGTGAACACAATGAAAAGGGTGCAAAATACACATAATAATTCAGATTTTAATGAATTACACAATGCATTACTGACGATTTTGGGTACGTTTAATCGCCCACAACGTGATGAATTAATTATAAAAAAATCAAAAATTCAATTAGAGAATGCACTGTTTCCCCTCTTGGTACAGATAGGCCGTTTTGGCCCAATTGGCGTTGTTGAACTTGCCGATCGGGTGGGGCGTGATTACACCACGGTAAGTCGCCAGCTAACCAAATTGGAGGGGAATGGTTTGGCGAAGCGGCAAAAGAACGCAAAAGACAAACGGATTAATGAAGTGGTCATTACAACAGAAGGCAAAGTGATGACAGATAAAATTGATACAGCACGAGCACAGATTTATGACCGAGTTTTTCAACATTGGCAGGAAGAGGATCGTGTGGCACTAACACAACTATTGCAGAAATTTGTTTCGGATTTCACCGAGCTCAAGTGAATGGGGGGCAACTATCTCCCCCCAGTGCTCTTAACGCGCTACCTCGTCCACATCCGGGGCGTGTGTAATCCGGTTACGCAGGTCGCGTCGTACAATTTCCACCAGCCAGAAGCAGAACATGTGGCCAAAGATTTCTGAGAAGTGCTCAGCGAACGGTTGATCCCACGGTGCAGGCACGGTGCCCATCAGCGGCAGCAGGAATACGTGGAATACTATGTGTAGCACCAGACCATACAGCGCACCTTGCCACAGTTTAATCTTCGGCCACACTTCCGCGACCACGCAATAGATCACGGCGAAGGTGATGGAAAAGCCAAAGTGCATGATAAAGCTCATGATAGGCCGAGGGTTACCGTTGTACAGGTAGGTCAGATGCGACATTTCAAATGACATGCCCATTTGCTGTAGCAGCTGTTGCGGTGGGTTAGTCAGATCACGTAGGGGTGTGCGTGGCGGAAACGGAATCTCCCAGCCGAATTTGGCCAGCGCGCACACCAGACCGGCAATAATCCCCACCAGTAATGCCACCAGAATTTTCTCCCTTGTGGTGCGTATTTGCATTTCTCTTTCTCCTTCAATAACGGATTATCCCGCTTTTTATTTCTCATAATGGCGCATACCGCCATAGACAATAGCGTTGTAAGTAGGTGATTTAAGGAGATAATACGCCTGAGAATATTTATTTTCTAACGTGAAATAAATACGCCATATCTATAACTTATTGTTTTATATATAAAACAATAATATTTCATGATGTTTGATTATGTAAGAATTGTTGTCTTTGTAACGTTGTCTTGATGTTATGACAGTATGGTGTTACATCTTTTGCATTCAGTGGTGGAATGTTTCCGCAGTGTTATGCCGCTCTGGCTGTCTTTGCTTCCAAGAGCGGCTTGTAAAACCGTATCAGGATGCCATCCCCATCCCCACGATATTGGCTGCGAGAATAATGATCAGCCCTCCTAGTACCAGCACGCTAATCGGTTTTCTTCCCACGTTATTCCATTCTTTGAGTAATAACCCAACAATGCCGCCGCAAAGCACATAAAAACTCATGTGCAGCATCCAACTGAGATAGGTGTAATCGGCGGGAATATTGGCGTGGCCCCAGGCGTAGAAGAAGAACTGTAAATACCACATCACGCCGCCAAGAATAGAAAACAGCGCATTAGTGATAAGCAGCGTTTTGGCCTGTGCCAAATCTGCCTTGATGGAGATAGTGGGACTCATGGCTAAACGCAGGAAACAGAAACCCAGGTTGACAATGGCACCACCGCCCATAATCACCACATAGCTTGGCAGTGCCACGTAGAGTGGGTTGAGACCAAGCGTTTCTGCTGCCTGGTGCATCGGTTTGGCTGCATCCATCGCGAAGGACATACCTGCTGAAAAAATGCCGCACATGACTGCCAGCAGCAGCCCTTTCTTCAAATTGAACTCTTGTGCGCGAATGCCGAGTGCTCGCTCTTTTAGCAAACCGGCGTAACTCACCACGCCTACACCAATCAGTGCCACGCCCACACCCACCAAGCTTAGTTGCCCGCCGGTGGTACCAAATAATTGCATAAATTTGCCCTGTAGCAGCGGTGTCATCAGGGTGCCGATAATCAGCGTAATACCAATGGCGATACCGATGCCAAGCGACATACCGAGGTAGCGCATGGTCAGCCCGTAATTGATATTACCGATACCCCACATAGCACCGAACAAAAATACTGGCAGCAGGGTAGAAAAACTGAATGAACTGTAATAGCCCCAAAAATCGGGTAACAGCAGGGCGCTGATGCTCCAGGGCAAAATAATCCAGGAGAAGAAACCGCCTAATGACCACATGGTTTCCCATGACCAGTGACGGACCTTTTTAAACGGGGCATAGAAGCAAGCCGCGCTGGCAGCACCGACAAAATGCCAGAAAAGCCCGAGGAGAATTGCGCTATTCATAGAACCCTCTTGTTTTCGTTTTAAGTAATGTAGGAATACGTGTATGAACGCCTCAAGAGAGAGGGTTCGATAGGGCAAGTGTAAAAAGTGAACAAGGGGGAGACCTTCCGCTCCGTGCCATCACCCGCACACCACACGGCAAGATGCAAAAGGTGGATGCCACCGGCGTCACAAAAATAGCTAAAGGAAAGAATGAAATAGCGTTTCAGTCAACGCGGTGTTTAAGCATTGACGCCGCACGGCACGCTCGGGTTATTCTAACGGTTTGAGATCCCAATCTGGCTGAAAGTGGAGTAAAGCAACGTGAAAATTACGGATGTCAAAACCATCCTGGCGAATCGCTACCTGTTTGTCGAAATTCACACCGATGAAGGCCTTGTCGGTATTGGTGAGTCGGGTACATGGGGATTTCTGGATGCCTCTATGGGGGCAGTGGAAGCGCTGAAAACGTACCTGCTCGGGCAAGATCCGCTGCGTATTGAACACCACTGGCAGTATATGTACCGCTGTTGGCATTTTCGCGGAGCGGCCATTATGGGGGCGATCAGCGCCATCGATATCGCGCTGTGGGATATTGCGGGCAAATTCTACGATACCCCAGTCTACAACTTGCTGGGCGGTCGCTGCCGCGACAAGGCACGGGTTTATGCCCATGCTGGGGGAAAAACCACGGAAGAGACTATCGCCAACCTGAAAAAGATGAAGGCGCATGGGTTTACTGCGATTGGGCATTTGACGCCATTTTTGGATGAGTCGCGCGGCGATCCCTATTTCACCACGCATGCAAAAGAGATTGGTGAAGCCATTGAGCGCATTGGTGCTTATCGTGAAGCGGTGGGGAATGACGTCGATCTCTGTATTGAGGTGCACCGGCGGCTGAAACCGCATGATGCTATCGTTTTTGCACAGGGCATTGCGCCTTATCTGCCTTACTTTATTGAAGATCCGATTGGTGCGGATAACTTTGATTCGATGGCGCAGGTCGCAGACAAAATCAACGTGCCGATTGCCACCGGTGAGCGTCTGAACAACTTGCAAGAATTTGCCATGCTGATTAAACGCAATGCGGTTTCCTACGTGCGGCCAGACGTATGCATGTGCGGAGGGATTACCGGTGCGAAAAAAATCGCAGCGCTGGCCGAAGCGCACGATCTGATGGTGGTGCCGCATAACCCGCTCAGCCCGGTCTCTACGGCGGCCTGTTTGCAAATCGCGGTGAGTATCCCCAATTTTGCCCTGCTGGAGTATCCCGGCGATGACCAGCCCGCATTGTCGGAGAAGTTTGGCGCCACCGGCGTGGAAAATGGTGTCTTGAAGCGAGACGTCGTCAAGAGCACCTTCAAGTGTGTCGACGGTTTTATGGAGATCCCTACCGCGTCGGGTATTGGCATAGAACTGGCGGATAACCTGGCAGAAAAATACCCCTACCGTCGCCGTCCGCTGAAAACCCGTCTTCATGTAGATGGTTCAGTGGTCGATCAGTAAACTGTGCGTTTTGCCGTCGTGTGCATGCTACGCGACGATGGTTATTCACCTGCTAAAAGAAGAATTATGGAACGTTTTATTGAAAACCTGATGTACACCTCTCGTTGGCTGCTGGCTCCGATCTATCTGGGGTTGTCGCTCGGGCTGTTGGCGCTGATGCTTAAATTTTTCCAGGAAGTGTTCCACATTTTGCCAAATGTGTTCGCATTAGCAGAGGCCGATCTGATTTTGGTACTGCTGTCGCTGATTGACATGACGCTGGTGGGTGGCCTGTTGGTGATGGTAATGCTGTCTGGCTATGAGAATTTTGTCTCAACGCTGAACATCGACGAGGATAGGGAGAAGCTGAACTGGCTCGGCAAGATGGACTCAGGATCGCTCAAGAACAAGGTTGCTGCATCGATTGTCGCGATTTCTTCCATTCATTTGCTGCGTGTGTTTATGGATGCGCTCAACACGCCGGATAACAAGCTGATGTGGTATGTCATTATCCACCTGACGTTTGTGCTGTCGGCGTTTCTTATGGGGTATCTGGATAAAACGACGCGCCACGAAAAGAAGTGATGTTAACGGTACGCCCACTCAGGCGTACCGCTTCATTTACTGCGGCGCAGTGGTTTGCGCCAGCCATTCCGGCAGGTCATTTAATCCCATTGCTTGGCGCACGAGTACCGGTTTCACCCCTGGCAGGCGGTTCGCCAGCGTCAGACCGATATCACGCAGCAGCTTTTTCGCTGGGTTCTCTCCGTTAAACAGTTCTCTGAAACCTTGCATGCTGGCTAACATCAACGCAGCACTGTGCTTGCGCTGGCGTTCATAGCGCCGCAGGTAGAGGTATTGCCCGATATCCTTGCCTTGCCCTTGTAAGCGTTTGATTTCTGCGATTAGCGTGGCGGCATCCATAAACCCGAGGTTGACACCCTGTCCGGCGAGCGGGTGGATGGTGTGCGCGGCATCACCCACCAGCGCCAGCCGGTGGGCGGCAAAGCTGCGTGCATAGCGTCCGGTTAGCGGGTGTGTTTGCCGTGCGCTGAGGGTAGTACACAACCCAAGCTGGGTATCAAAGGCAATCGCCAGCTGCTGGTCAAATGCCTCGCTGGTCAGTGCCAGCATGGCTTCGGCCTGTAATGGCGGTAGCGACCATACAATCGAGCAGAGGTGTGCATCTGCCAACGGCAGAAACGCCAGAATACCGTCACCATGGAACACCTGCCGCGCCACGCCATCGTGTGGACGTTCGGTGTGTACTGTTGCCACCAGCGCGTGATGGCCGTAATCCCAGAATGTCAGCGGGATATCTGCCTGTTGACGTAGCCAAGAGTGGGCACCGTCTGCACCTACGACCAGCCGTGCGGTAAGCATGGTGCCATCGTCCAGCGTGATAAATGCGTCGTTTTCTCCCCAGGCCACCTGTTGCAATACCGCCGGTGCTATCAGCGTAATGTCTTTTGCCTGCTCTGCTCGCTGCCATAGCGCGCGTTGGATGACATCGTTTTCGATAATGTGGCCGAGACGGGAAAAGCCATAGGCATCGCCCTCAAAATGGATGTTGCCAAAGCTGTCTTTGTCCCATACGTACATGGCGTTGTAGGGGCTGATGCGCTGTGCCTCAATGTCTTGCCAAACATCGAGATGACGCAGCAGGCATTCGCTGGCCGCGTTGATGGCTGAGACGCGCAGTGAATAAGCACCGTCTGCTTCCGCTTGCGGTGGTGTCCGCTGTTCCAGAACGGCAATGCGCAGCCCGGAATGTTGCAGCCCGCAGGCTAATGCCAGACCGACCATACCGCCGCCTGCGATGACCACATCAAATGATTGCATAAGCATTATTTCCTGTTGCTTGCATTAACGATTGACCCAGCCCAGCGTGCGGCGCGCAAAGGCATCACGCACGGGGGAGACGGTATTCATGGTCATCAACCCCAGATTACGGCCCACTTCCAGCGTGGTAAAACTGTTGGCGAACAAGCGCACCAAGCCGTCTGTCAGCGCAATCGTAGCCTGCTGGTCTGGTTCTCGGCGCTGCGCGTAGCGGCTTAGCACGCGGTAACTGCCGGTATCTTCCTTGTGTGCAGCGGCCTGTGTAAGGGTTTCTGCCAGTGACATCACGTCTCGCAATCCGAGATTGAATCCCTGACCGGCAATCGGGTGCAGCGTTTGCGCCGCATTGCCCACCAATGCCACGCGATGAGCGATATGTCGTGCCGCCGTCACTAGCCGCAGCGGATAGGTGTGGCGTTCGCCGATGTGGGTAATTGCCCCCAATCGCCAGCCAAACGCGCGTTGCAGTGCAGCCCGGCATTCCGCCTCACTCCAGGCGGCAACCTGTGTTTGGCTCGATAAGGGGTGGCACCACACTAATGAACTGCGCCCATCACGCATTGGCAGCAGCGCCAACGGACCGTCAGGGGTAAAACGCTCAAAGGCTTTGCCAGCATGGGGCTGCTGGGTGCGGATGTTGGCAATAACGGCAAACTGTGGGTATTCCTCTGTCACCCATTGCATACCGCAAGCTTGCGCCAATGCGGAGGAAGAGCCGTCTGCTGCCACCAATAGTGTGCCATGCAGCGTACTACCGTCATCCAGTTGCAGGGTAGCATCTTCGGCACTGCGCTCAACGTGCACCACTTTACGCGGGCAGTGTACGCGCACGCCCGGTGCAGTGTGCAATAACCGAAACAGGGCTTGCCCGACCTGATATAGCTCGACCACATACCCCAACGCGGCGGCTCGGTAGTCACGGGCCTGCATGTTGACCACGCCTGCATGGCCGCGATCGCTGACGTGAACCGACGTGATGGGTTCCGCTTCGCTCGCAATGGCCTGCCAGATACCGATACGCTTGAGTTGTTGTACCGTGCCTTCCGCCAGAGCAATAGCGCGCGCGTCAAATCCGGGGTGTGCGCTGTCCAACGGCGAGTGTGCTTCAATCATCTCGACGGGAAGGGTGCCACCGGAAAGGGCGGAAATGGCCAGCGCCAGCGTTGCTCCGGCCATACCTCCGCCGACTATCAGGATAGTCATGGCGATTATCTCTCAGCCTGTCGCGCTGCGCTGGCCTGCGCCATCAGTGTTTCAATCTCGTCGGCGTCTTTGACTACGCCTGCCGTTAGCACTTCGTTGCCGCTGTCAGTAATCAGAATGTCATCCTCAATGCGGATGCCGATGCCGCGATACTCATGGGGCACTTTGGCGTCCGGGGCGATATAGAGTCCCGGTTCGACGGTGAGCACCATGCCGGGTTCCAGTAGACGACTGCGATCTGATGCACCGTAATCACCAACATCATGTACGTCCAGTCCCAGCCAATGGCTGAGGCCATGCATATAGAATGCTCTGTGCGCCTGTTCAGCGATCAACTCATCGACATTACCTTTCAGTACGCCGAGTTTGACCAACCCGTCCACCATGATGCGAATGACCTGCTCGTTGACTTCACGAATGCTGACACCGGGCTTGAACAACGCCAGCGCTTTGCGTTGAGAAGCCAGCACAATGTCATAAATCGCACGCTGCGGGGCGCTAAATTTCCCACTGACCGGAAAAGTGCGTGTGATATCGCCAGCATAGCCCTGATATTCACACCCTGCATCGATCAGCACCAGATCGCCTTCGCGCATTTGCCGTTCGTTCTCTGTGTAGTGCAGAATGCAGCCGTTATCACCGCTGCCGACGATAGTGTTATAGGAAGGATAGCGTGCGCCGTGGCGGGTAAATTCGTGATGAATTTCCCCTTCAAGCTGATATTCGTACATCCCAGGTTCACAGCGTGTCATGGCTTGGATATGGGCCTTGGCGGTGATTTCTCCGGCTTGACGCATCAGTTCTATCTCTTTTGGTGATTTGAACAGACGCATCTCGTGCACCCAAGGTCGCCAGTCGGTCAGTGTGGGCGGCGCGATGAGACCCTGACGCGTGCCGCGCCGTAACGTCTCCAGTGCGTTGAACAGCAGGCTGTCTGCATACTCATACAATCCTTGAGCGTGATAAATCACATCCAGTCCGTTCAGCAAGAGGTGCAATTGCGTATTGATGTCGGTAAAGGGCAGGGCGCGATCAACATTCAAGCGCGCCGGGGCCGCTTCTTGCCCCAGACGGCGACCAAACCAAATTTCTGCCGTGACATCGCGAACGCGGTTGAATAGGACGGTATGGTGATGGTGTTCATCGCTTTTTACCAGTAACAGTACGGCTTCCGGCTCGTTAAATCCGGTGAAGTACCAAAAATCGCTGTTCTGGCGATAAGGATACTCACTGTCAGCGCTTCGCGTTGCTTCCGGCGCTGCGAAAAAAAGAGCTGCGCTGGCGGGGGCCATTTTCTCCAGCAACTGCTGGCGGCGGCGAGTATATTCCTGACAAAAAGCATCTTGTTGAATCATCACCTGCTCCTGTTTGATACACCTTCAGTGATTTCCCCCTTTTGCAGGGAATCACTGGGGGAATGACTGATGCGCTATTAATGTAGCGTCGGTTTTTTTTTCTCCGGTGCGGTTTGTACCGGGCGGTTATACTCGCTGTGGCAGAGAATGGCAGAGACTCTGACGTATTCGATGATTTCTTCCAGCGATTGCGCCAGCTCTTCCTGATCTTCATCCTCGTCATAGCCGAGTTGAGCGATATTGCGTAAATCGTCGATGGCTTCTTTCAGTTCGCCCTGCGCTTTGTTCAGGCGTGGCTGAACGACGCCCAACCCAAGCAGAAAATGATTGACCCATCCGGCCAGTGCATCGGCACGGTCAAATACGCTTACTGCGGTGTTGTCGTCATCCGGCAGCAGCAGTTGGAATTCAAAGCCACTCTCTTCCAGCGCCTCTTTCGTTACCTGATACAGCGTTTGCAGGGGTTGAGAAACAAGGTGAGAGAAAGCCAAACCATCGTTTGTCAGCTCGTGTAACAGCGTTTTCCAGCTGTCATCGTTGTTGCCCCCGCACAGAATGCCGCTGATAAGCCCATGCATTTCCGCTGCCGTCAATGCAACTTGTTGCTGTGTAAGGAGCGTATCTATGGTTTCATAGCCGGGATAAGTGGTTTCTATGGACATGTGCTTTGGTCATCGTTGACGGGTTGGTATCGTGTTATGCTACCACCAAGCTCTGCTGCTATGCCAGAAAGGGCTTGTTTCTTCTATGTTGAGTTATTATAGTGGCGCCCGCGTGAATGGGCTGTTGCCAGCCAGTGATATGAATTTTTTCTGCGGGCGCAGAAAACGAAATGAGGCAGGAAAGGGGCATGTCTGCACAACCAGTAGATATTCAAATCTTTGGCCGTTCGTTAAGAGTCAATTGTCCGCCAGAACAACAGGAAGCGTTGAATCAGGCTGCGGAAGATCTTAACCAGCGGTTGCAGGATCTCAAAGTGCGCACACGCGTGACCAACACGGAACAATTGGTGTTTATTGCCGCGTTGAACGTATGCCATGAGCTGGCGCAAGAGCGCCTGAAAACGCGGGATTATGCCGCGAACATGGAGCAGCGGATCCGCATGTTGCAGCAGACCATCGAGCAGGCATTGCTGGAGCAAGGGCGCATCAGTGAGCGCCAGGGCACGCCCTTCGAATGAGTCAAGCGTGCGGCAGGGTGATGGCTCGCATTTTGGTTTTTTAAATTGATTTTTGCTAGTTGCCCGATGTTTTTCGCTATAAAGCGTGATAGAGTTATTCACGAGTAAAGAATAAAATTTCTCTGAGGTGTTTGTCTGCGGGTCAGTCCCCTGAGCCGATATTTCAAACCAACAGAATGTAACGCTCCGCAGCCGGTGAGCATGCTCGGTTCGTCCGAGAAGCCTTATGGTTGCGACGGTATGTTCACCTTGAACCAAGGGTTCAAGGGTTACCACCTGCGGCGGCATCTCGGAGATCCCTTCTCTCCTTTCTTTTCCCTGTTATTGCCTATGAGTTCTGCGACTATGCCCACTTCGCCACACCAACAGCGACAGGCAATGCGCGATCGTGTGCGTCAGCTACGTCGTGCGCTCACACAGGAACAGCAAGCCCGATTTGCCAGGCAGATTGCCGAACGTGCGTTGGAACAACCTGAGGTGCAGCGGGCGGAGAGAATAGCGTTATTTCTGTCGTTTGATGGTGAACTGGATACCCAGCCGTTGATAGCGCGCCTGTGGCAGCAGGGAAAGGCGGTGTATCTGCCGGTACTGCACCCTTTTTCACCGGGACACCTGTTGTTTTTACAGTACGATGCGCAGACCCCGTTGGTGAAGAATCGCCTGAAGATCGTTGAGCCGCGTTTGGATGTGCGTCGCGTGTTGCCGTTGACTCAGCTTGATCTTCTGTTCACCCCGCTGGTGGCATTTGATGCACAGGGGCAACGCCTGGGCATGGGGGGCGGATTTTATGACAGGACGCTGCAGCGCTGGCAGCAGCAGGGACCCTATCCCATAGGGCTGGCACATGACTGCCAGCAGGTGGATGCCATCCCGAGCGAAGCGTGGGATATCCCCTTGCCCGCCATTCTGACACCCTCTCGCCGCTGGCAGTGGTAGCAGATTGCTGGTGTGCTCTTACAATGTCGGTGTATCCGGCCCGCCAGATGTGCGATGTGACAGCATTTGCTGCACCAGCTCCACGCAGCGCAGGAAACGTGAATCGTAGTCTGATTCAGTAACGTGTATATAAGAGACGTTGTTTTTCACCAGCATGTTCTTCAATAACGTCTGAAACGCGCTGCGCGCGGTACTGCTACCCAGGCTACGTAAACCATCCGCGACCCACGGCGTATTGTTTTCCAGCAGGATCACCAAATCAAACCGATACTCGTCAATCAGCGCCTGTACAAAGGGGTGTTCTCGCCCTTCGTACTGCTTGCAGAAGGCTTGGGTAGTGATGAAGTCAGTATCGATAAAAGCTACTTTGTTGGCGTATTTCACCGCGAAATCAATGTATTGAGCTTGCCCTAATGCGATTTTGTCGTAGTCGGAATATTGCAGTGCCATCTCGTCACCGCCCAAATGTGAGAAGACATAATCCCGACCAAACTCCCAGGCGCTGGTGGTATTGAAGATATTGGCGAGCTTATTGACCAGCGTTGATTTACCGCTTGATTCACCGCCGAGAATGGCGACAGTGCGTACAAAAAAGGGTTTAACTTCCGTGGGAATGTAATCCCAATAGCGGAATGGATCGTGACGGATCTGCGCGCCGCTGATGTTCATAAATGATCGTTCTGGGTCAACCAACATGGCATCAATGCCCAAATGCTCTCGATACTGCGGGGCATCTTGCGCTTCGCTGGTGTAGACAAAGTTGGGCTCAATCGCTTTCTCTTGCATAAAGGCTTTGATGCCGCGACTCCATACATCCCAACCGTGCGGGTAAGGCTCCATACCTTCTTCGTTAAAGGCGTGAATGCGGATATTTTTTTGATACTTAAAGGTTTGTAGCAGCCAACGCAGACGATCGCTTACGGTGGGCTGCTGCGACATGGCGCTGTGTTCAAACAGCAGGCGGTCGCGTGATTCGTCGTAACCCAGGATCACATGCAGTTCATCAACCTGGCTACAGGCGCGCTGGATCAGGTAGATATGACCGGTATGCAGCGGGTAGAACTTGCCGAATACCACCCCAATGGTTTTGTTGTGACGGGGAAATTCCAGTTCCAGAAAGCGATGCAGTGCTTCCAGCTTTTGGGCGCTGGGGTTTTTGATCTTGGCATTGAGCAACTGGCTGAGATAGCCCTTGGTCATGCCGGTTGCATCGGCAACCTGCTGAAGGGTACACCCTTTCTTGCGGATGGCGGGTTTCAGGTAATCAAAAGATGACATCGTTAGGCACTCTTGGTTTAGCATGTGTGTTTAGCATGCTAAACCAAGATATCACAAGCTTACCTAACCTGCGCGAATGTTACTGAGGATTGGCACTACAGATCCTCAAGGATCGCTAAGGCATCGGTGAGCTTTTTCACACCAAAAACCTGCATGTTGGCAGGAGGGCGCTTTGGTGCATTGGCATGTGGGACGATGGCGCGTTTGAAGCCGTGTTTGGCGGCCTCGGAAATACGTTCCTGACCACTGGGTACGGGCCGTATCTCCCCAGACAGCCCCACCTCGCCGAATACCACCAGATCCTGTGGTAGTGGTCTGTCGCGCAGGCTGGAAACCAACGATAACAGCAACGCCAGATCGGCACTGGTTTCAGTGACCTTTACACCGCCAACCACGTTCACGAATACATCCTGATCTGCCATTTGCAGACCTCCGTGGCGGTGTAGCACGGCGAGCAGGAGTGCCAGTCGGTTCTGTTCCAGACCGACGGCGACGCGGCGGGGGTTTGCCATCATAGAATGATCGACCAGCGCCTGAATCTCCACCAGCAACGGGCGCGTACCTTCCCACACCACCATAACGGAACTGCCGGACATGACTTCATCACCCCGGCTGAGAAAAATGGCGGAGGGGTTGCTGACTTCACGCAACCCTTGTTCGGTCATGGCGAACACGCCCAATTCGTTAACGGCACCGAACCGATTTTTATGGCTGCGCAGGGTACGAAAGCGGGAATCAGCATCACCGTCGAGTAGCACGGAGCAGTCAATACAGTGCTCCAATACCTTAGGGCCGGCTAATGAACCATCTTTGGTGACATGACCCACCATCACGATAGCGACACCGCGCGTTTTGGCAAAACGGGTAAGATAAGCTGCGGTCTCCCGCACTTGCGCCACGCTGCCGGGTGAGGATTGGATATCCGCTAGATGCATCACCTGAATAGAGTCTATCACCATCAGTCTGGGCTGCTCCTGCTCAGCAATCAGACAGATTTGCTCGATGCTGGTTTCGGACAACATATTGAGGTGCTGTGTCGGCAGGCCCAGGCGGTGTGCACGCATCGCGACCTGCTGTAGCGACTCTTCCCCCGTGACGTACAGGGTTTTCATCTGTTCAGAAAGTTTGCACAGCGTTTGCAGCAGCAGGGTACTTTTGCCAGCGCCAGGGTTGCCACCGATCAAAATGGCGCTACCGGGTACCACGCCGCCGCCTAATACGCGATCGAACTCACTAAAGCCGGTGGAAAAACGCGGCAGCGCTTCCAGGCTGATGTCAGACAGCTTTTGTACTCGGCTGATGCCCTCATGTTCGCCCGCATAGCCAGTACGGCGATCGGTACGGGACGTCGCGGCAGCGGCCAGCCGGACTTCGGTAATGGTGTTCCAGGCATTGCAGGCGCTGCATTGTCCCTGCCAGCGCGGGTAGTCGGCACCACATTCGTTACAAACGAAGGCGCGTTTAACGGCTTTTGCCACGGTTCACCTCATTACTGTTAGCGTTTTTCGTGCCGCAGGCTGCCACTCAGTACGCACATGACACCGGTTAAATCGGCGTGACGGATGCTGACGGGCGCCTGCTCATTCACTTTGGGCTTGGCATGATAGGCGATGCCGAGTCCAGATGCTTTGATCATCACCAGATCGTTGGCACCGTCACCGATAGCAATGGTCTGCTCTTCAGGGATCTCCAGCTTTTCAGCCAATTGGCGCAGAGTCTTGGCTTTATATTTGGCATCGACGATCGGGCCGATCACTTCTCCGGTCAACTTGCCGTCGCGCAGGCCCATTTCGTTTGCCACTGCCGCAACCAGGCCAAGTTTCTCTTTCAGATGATCGGCGAAATAGGTAAACCCGCCGGACGCGATGGCCACATGCCAGCCTGCCGCCTGCAACTGTTCTACCATGTAGGTCAGTCCTGGCATCAGAGGCAGGTTTTTACGCACTTTTTGCAGGATATCGGCATCGGCCCCCTTTAGGGTGCCAACGCGTTCGCGCAGGCTGGCGGAGAAGTCCAGCTCACCGCGCATCGCACGCTCGGTAATCGCGGCCACCTTTTCTCCGGTGCCTGCCAGTTTGGCAATTTCATCAATACACTCAATCTGGATGGCGGTGGAGTCCATGTCCATTACCAACAAACCCGGTGCTCGTAGCGTCGGGGTGTTGCACATCGGGGCTACATCCATCCCCAACTCGTGAGCCAGTTTGGTTGCACGTGGTGTGAGCGAGCCAGCCAAACGCACGACTTGATAGTCTTCAATATTCCAGGCGCTGACGATCACCATTGCCGCACCGAGCTTACGCTGGTAACGCGAGAGCAAGTTTTTGTCGAGCACGTCGCCGTAGAGTAACCAGCCGGTGTCCCCTGCACGGTAGTCGAGTGGCATAACTTCATCACCGCTGAGTGATAATGGCAGTCCCGGCCAACAGTTAATCTCGTTTGGGAGATCGCGGTAGGTCTGACTATTCGGCATGGGGCATCCTCTTCTGGCAAAAATAGCGCGTACTGACGCGAGTAAACATAACAGAACATCACTCAGAAAACAGGGCAACAAGCTATCCTATCGCCAACGCTTCTGGCAACATGAAAGTATGCAAATCGCTCAGGGATTCTCATGGTCCACTCTCGGTTAAAATTCCGCTTACATCGTACCGCTATTGTGCTGATCTGCCTGGCACTGCTGGTCGCGTTGATGCAGGGCGCATCTTATTTCAGCCTGAGTCATCAAATGGCGCGTTCTGAGCAGGTTGAAGACATCGCTCGC
Organism: Serratia marcescens; assembly: GCA_015548865.1. Lineage (GTDB taxonomy): Bacteria > Pseudomonadota > Gammaproteobacteria > Enterobacterales > Enterobacteriaceae > Symbiopectobacterium > Symbiopectobacterium marcescens_A. The sequence goes on from JADMXW010000023.1 coordinate 73,549, forward strand.
ACGCTGGCTCGGCAGGTTGCTTTCAGCCTGACGCCGTTGATGGAAAGTAATGATGATAACAGCCAGAAAATCAGCACGATGCTGGCACAGTTGACGCAAAATAGCCGCATTCTTGACGCAGCACTCTATCAGCAAGATGGGTCGTTGATTGCCCGAACAGGGGAGGAGGTCCTGGTTCGCGATCGGTTGGCGCTGGATGGTAAGCGGGTTGGTAGCTATTTCAATCACCAGATTGTGCAACCTATCAACGGCAAGGATGGCCCGCTCGGTTTTCTGCGTATGACGCTTGATACTCACGTGTTGGCAACCGAAGCCAAACAGGTCGATAATACCACCAATATCTTGCGCCTGATGATCCTGTTGGCGCTGGCCATTGGCATCATTCTCGCCCGTACACTGCTGCAGCATCGCCGTAGCCGTTGGCAGCAGTCACCTTATTTGCTCACGGCCAATACACCGGTGAAAGAAGATGACGAAAATACGCCAGAGCCTGTTCCAAAGGAGAACACGGACAAGTCCACGTCATAGTGATACATCGGTAACGGTGGTTCGTGTTGTTGCGTGCTACCGTGCCATCCCCGCCCTTTTGGTTTTCCTTTTCTTTTTATTGGTATAATACATTTCTTATTAAATCGATGTTTGTCGTATATGCTGCATTTATTTTGTGACTCACATCACTATTTTCTCACGGTTATTTTCCCATATAAAAATTTTTTTTAATCTCCATCACAGTTTTCGGCGTGTTGAGGGCGTCTAATTGGTAGGACATGTTTTGCTGTGGTCGTGTATGTAGAAAAGAAATGTCTGACTAAATTTGTTTTTTATTCAATGTTGACGGGGAAAATATGAATTTCATTATTGAGGCGCTGCCCATTATATGGGTGGCTCTGGGTGTCGTTTTGCTGTTAATTTTAAATATGAAATTTAAAATTAACGGTATGTTGGCACTGTTGCTCGCCGCGATGTTTGTCGGTGTGTGTGAAGGGTTACCACTTGAAGCAATTGGTAAATCGATTGAGAATGGTGTTGGCAGTACCTTGGGGCATCTGGCATTAATTATTCTGTTTGGTGCTATTCTGGGTAAACTAATGGTGGATTCCGGTGCTGCGCAGCGGGTTTCATCAACGTTACTGAAAAAATTCGGTCCGCAGAAAGTCCAATGGGCTATTCTGGTGATTGGGTTGATTTTCGGTCTGGCCATGTTCTATGAAGTGGCCTTCTTGATTTTAGCGCCGTTAATTATCAGTATTGCTCGAGAAGCAAAAATCCCTTTTCTGAAATTGGGTATCACCATGGTTGCCGCAGCAACCACGGCGCATAGCCTTTTCCCACCTCAACCCGGCCCCACCGCATTGGTAACCGCATTTCATGCAGATATGGGGATGGTTTATATTTACGGTATTATTGTTGCCATTCCTACCGTGATTTGTTCGGGGATCTTGTTACCCAAACTTCTGGGAAATTTGGAACGTCCCATTCCTGAGTTATTAGAATCACAAAAGGTATTTTCAGATGATGAAATGCCAAGCTTTGCCGTAAGCCTTTTAGTACCACTGATCCCGGCCATTATTATTACGGGTGTCACGGTGGTGAAGCTGTTTATTGCTAAAAATAGCGTAGTGCTGCCTTTCCTTAATTTTATTGGCAGTGCGCAAATCAGTATGTTGATTGCTGTATTGGTCAGCCTGTTTGCATTTGGCGTTAATCGCGGTAGAAGTATGTCCGACGTCATGAAATCCTATACCGTTGCTATTGAAAAAGTGGCCATGGTGGTCTTTATCATTGGCGCGGGCGGTGCGTTTAAACAAATTATTATGGATACCGGCGTCGGCGATTATATTGCAGATATGATGCGCAATTCATCTGTGTCTCCGTTAATCATGGCCTGGTTTATCACCGTGCTGCTGCGTCTTGCTACCGGTGCCGGCACTGTCTCCGCGATCACAGCAGCAGGGATTGTCGGCCCGATGATTACCACATTTAACGTCAACCCTGCGTTGATGGTGCTCGCTACTGCATCTGGGAGTAACACCCTGACTCATGTTAACGATGCCGCTTTCTGGTTGTTCAAAGAGTATTTTGGGTTGTCGATTAAAGACACGTTTAAAACCTGGGGGCTGTTGGAACTGACTAACTCTGTAGTGGGACTACTGATCGTACTGCTGCTTTCATTAGTGGTATAGCTCTTTTTCGCCCCCTTCGGCATTCCCGCAAAGGGGGGAATCCCTTACAGGGAGAACGCGTTCCTTTTGTACAAGATCCCCGGCTTTCGCCGATGAGGACGAGAAGTAAAGTGACGCTACCAGCAGTCTGAGGCCCGCCAGTGCGGGCCTTTTTTTGCGTGTCACTTAGCGTTTGCGCGCCACAATAAACAGGCGCGGGAACGCCAGCAGGCATTTGCCGTCAGCGTGTGGTGGGTAGGCCGTTTCTAACTGTTGGCGATAGCTATCAAGGAAGGCGACCTGTTCGGCATCGTCAAGCGGCGCAAGAAAAGGGCGCAGGCCGGTTGCTCGGAGCCAATCGACAATCGCCTGCGCGTTGTCCATTGGGTGGTAGTAGGTGGTGCGCCACAGATCGACGTCGCAACCGGCATTCGTCAGCAGATCGTAATAGACGCTGCTGGTGAACAGGCGCTGACGCACACGTGCGGTATCACCTATTTTATCGCGCCAGCTTCCCTGTTCGGCCACAGTGCGCATCAACCGATGGCTGGGTTCATCCAGATTATCTGGCATCTGTATCGCAAGCATCCCTCTTGGGGCCAACTGCTGTGCCAGATGTGGAAACAGTTGCGTGTGATCGGGTACCCATTGCAACGAGGCATTGGCATAAATAATATCCTGAGGGGATGCGGGCTGCCAGGTAGCGATATCCGCTTGCACAAATTGCTGTTTTGGTAGGCGTTCGCGCGCTTGCACCAGCATGGCTGACGAGCTATCAACGCCCGTTATGGTGGCGCTTGGCCATGCCTGTGTCAGCAACTCGGTGCTATTACCTGGTCCACAGCCCAAATCGCTCACGGTGCGAGGATTAGGATGCGTGATGCGCGCAACCAGCTCTTGTGCCGGACGAGTTCGTTCGTTGGCAAAGCGTAAATAGAGCGCGGGGTTCCAATCTTTCATCGGTGCTCCTGATCGGTTGCTGATGCCGCGAGGTACAAAGAAACAGCATGCCAGATTTTTTTTCTCAACGCTTGTGGCCATACGTTGCTTTTTATTTCCTAAGCGTTGTGTGAATATGCGCCGATTGATTGTGTCTCACTGCCAAATCAGGGAAAATACACTCTAATACGTTTTCTTCCCATTTTACCTGTCGCGAACATCCTTGTGTTGATGCTCTCGCCGGGTGGTTAACATAAGAAACCTGAAAATCATGTCTCCAAGTGAATACGCCCGCGAAGTTGCGAAACGCAGAACGTTCGCCATTATCTCTCACCCCGATGCTGGTAAAACGACCATTACCGAGAAAGTGCTGCTGTTCGGACAGGCCATTCAGACCGCAGGGACGGTAAAGGGGCGCGGCTCGAACCAGCACGCCAAGTCGGACTGGATGGAGATGGAAAAGCAGCGCGGTATCTCCATCACTACGTCAGTAATGCAGTTTCCGTATCGGGATGCACTGGTCAATCTGCTGGATACTCCAGGACACGAAGACTTCTCTGAAGATACTTACCGTACCCTGACTGCGGTGGACTGTTGCCTGATGGTGATTGATGCGGCAAAAGGCGTAGAAGATCGTACCCGTAAGCTGATGGAAGTTACCCGCCTGCGTGATACGCCGATCCTGACGTTTATGAACAAGCTTGACCGTGATATCCGCGATCCGATGGAAGTGTTGGATGAAGTGGAAAACGAACTAAAAATCGACTGTGCGCCGATCACCTGGCCGATTGGCTGCGGTAAGCTGTTTAAAGGCGTTTACCACCTGTACAAAGACGAAACCTACCTTTATCAGAGTGGGAAGGGCCACACGATCCAGGAAGTACGCATCGTTAAAGGCCTGAATAACCCCGATCTGGATAAGGCCGTAGGGGACGATCTGGCCGCGCAACTTCGTGAAGAGCTGGAATTGGTGCAAGGTGCTTCCCATGAGTTCGATCAAGACGCGTTTCTGGCGGGTTCTCTGACGCCGGTATTTTTCGGGACAGCGCTGGGCAACTTTGGTGTCGATCATATGTTGGATGGGCTGGTTGCCTGGGCACCTGCGCCGATGCCGCGTAAAACTGATACGCGTACTGTTACCGCGCTGGAAGAGAAATTTACCGGTTTCGTGTTCAAGATTCAGGCGAACATGGACCCGAAACACCGTGACCGCGTTGCCTTTATGCGCGTCGTGTCCGGCAAGTATGAAAAAAGCATGAAGCTGCGTCAGGTGCGTACTGGCAAGGATGTGGTCATTTCCGATGCGCTGACCTTTATGGCGGGTGACCGTTCCCATGTGGAAGAGGCATTCCCTGGCGATATCATTGGGCTACACAACCACGGCACGATCCAGATTGGTGATACCTTCACACAGGGTGAAGAGATGAAATTCACCGGTATCCCGAACTTTGCGCCGGAACTGTTCCGCCGTATCCGTCTGCGCGATCCGTTAAAACAGAAACAGTTGCTTAAAGGACTGGTGCAGCTCTCGGAAGAAGGCGCGGTGCAGGTGTTCCGTCCGCTTGCCAACAACGATTTGATCGTGGGGGCTGTTGGGGTGTTGCAGTTTGATGTGGTGGTTGCACGGTTAAAGTCAGAGTATAACGTGGAGGCCATCTATGAATCGGTTAATGTCTCCACGGCACGTTGGGTTGAGTGTGCTGACGCGAAGAAATTTGAAGAATTCAAGCGCAAGAACGAATTGCATCTGGCGCTCGATGGCGGAGACAATCTGGCCTATGTGGCACCGACCATGGTGAACCTGAATTTGACGCAGGAACGTTACCCTGATGTCACCTTCTTCAAAACCCGCGAGCATTGATTTTCTTCCGCGATTGCGTTTTAGATGGTTAAAAAACCGGCGTTTAAAAAGATTCGGGTGTACAACTCGACTTTTTAATCGCTGGCTTTATTTTAATGTTATTTATCAAATGATTATGTCCTTTTTGCCTGCTTTTCACTCGCCTTTTTTCCCCACGGACAAATCCGAAATGCCTCTGCAAAGGGACTTTTCCTCCCTATTCCGCTAGGAATCGTCGCGCTATGCACTATAGTTAATATCGCGTTAACAATTAGTGAGTTTCACTGCTGGTGATAAATCATGTAGTGCGTTATATCGACTACGGAATATTTGGCAACGTTAAACGCTTGGTTTTTGCTGAGCGGCATTGAATGCCAACACCCGCGTGATTGATGTCCGCGTGGACCATAGCAAAAGGAAATAATCGATGAAAAACATCCTTAACGCAAAAACGATGATGGCTGTTGTACTGGGTACCCTGCTGGCGGCGGGGAATGCACTGGCAGAAGAGACGCTGGGGCAAAAAGTGCAGCAAGCGGCGACAACGACGGGCGCAAAGATTGACAGTTCTCTTCAGAAAGCCTCGGGGTATATGGATGACAGTACCATCACCGCCAAGGTGAAGAGCGCTTTGCTGGATGATAAAGGGATCGAGAGCGGAGACATTTCCGTTTCCACCACCAAAGGTGTAGTCACGCTGACCGGTTTTGTCCCTAGCCAGGCCGTGGCGGCACAGGCTGTAGCGGTGGCAACCAAGACTGAAGGCGTGCAGTCGGTGAGTGACAAACTGCAAATCAAGGACAATGCTACCCAGTCAGTTGGCTCGTACACCGATGATACGGTCATCACTAGCAGTATCAAGGCCAAACTGTTGGCTGACAAAATCGTGCCGTCTCGCCATGTGAAAGTGGAAACTCAGGAAGGGGTAGTACAACTGAGCGGTAACGTGAAAAATACGGCGCAGTCAGCGCGTGCTGAGAGTATTGCCAAGGCAGTATCCGGTGTGAAAAGCGTCAAAAATGATCTGACAGTCACACATTAATGGGCCCGTGTCCCCTTAATGCTCGCATATTCGGCGGAGGCTTTACCTCCGCCATCCTCAAGCCAATTAACACTTGGTGTCGTTAAAATAAAATACAGGTGGAAACGCAGCGGTATGCGTAATTAACCTCAGGACGAGCGCCACTCATCCTCGTTAAGGTAAGGAGAGCGTATGTTTCGTTGGGGCATCATTTTTCTTGTTATTGCACTGATTGCGGCGGCACTGGGCTTCGGTGGACTGGCCGGTACCGCAGCGGGTGCAGCTAAAATTGTTTTCATTGTTGGGATTATCCTGTTTCTCATCAGTCTATTTGCAGGGCGTAAGCGGCCTTAGCTACTCGCACCCGAAATCGCCATTTGTCTGAAATTTTAGTCTGAGCACGGGGTGTTAACGAAAATCAATCTGAACGATAATATGATTGTCATCGTCACCCTGCATACTGTTTGCGATGCTTGCTGAACGTTGGTGTGATTACGGTGCGGTTTGTTCGGGAGGTTCGTGATGAATAGCGATATTATGGTAGGTCGATGGAAGCAGTTGAGAGGGAACTTCTGGGCGCTGTGGGCCGAGTGGTTTGACAGCGATTGTGCCTGGCTGGAAAGCAACAATGATTATCTTGCCGGTATCTTGCAGGAAGATTACGGACTGCAAGAAGGCGACGAACAATCGGATGCTGGTGTGCAGACGAAAAAGGGTTCGGCAACGCTACATTGAGGCATGGATAATTCCCTCAGGTGCTTTTCCTTTATAGATACCCATTGTCACTTTGATTTTCCACCTTTGTGCGAAAATGAAGTGGCAAGTCTTTCACTCGCCGCTACGGCAGGGGTGACACACATCCTGGTGCCTGCGGTTGAGTCTCGTTATTTTGCGCGCGTCGTCGCGCTGTCTCAAACTCACTCAGCGCTCTTTGCTGCGCTTGGCCTGCATCCACTTTATGTCGCCCATCATCAGGACAGTGATTTGGATCTGCTTGAACAGCAGCTACGTCAACGCGATGACAGGTTGGTTGCTGTGGGGGAGATCGGGTTGGATCTGTATATGGCCGAGCCCCGTTTCGAACGCCAATGCGAACTTCTGCAAGCGCAACTGGCTCTGGCAACGTGTTATGACTTGCCGGTGATGCTGCACTCCCGGCGGACTCACGATCGTTTGGCACAACTGCTGCGTCGTATTGATGTGCCGCGTAAAGGCGTCGTGCACGGTTTTGCGGGCAGTGAGCAGCAGGCACTCGCTTTTATCAAATTGGGTTATTGCATTGGTGTCGGTGGCACCATCACTTATCCGCGAGCAAATAAAACCCGTCAGGCGATTTCTCGCCTTCCTCTCGACAGTCTGCTGCTGGAGACCGACGCACCCGATATGCCACTTAATGGTTTTCAGGGACAGCCTAACCGCCCTGAACGTGCGGCCAATGTGTTTCACACACTGTGCGAGCTGCGTTCAGAGCCGCCTGATGTCATTGCTGATGCTCTGTATCGCAATACCTGCCGTCTGTTCACCTTGCCTGGCGTTAACGCCAAAGGTGGAGTCGCAAACGCCGTTTCTCAAAGTGAGAAATAGCAACACCTTATCGCTACTCTCGCTAATAGTGCAAAAAATCGACGCTCTGCACCGTTATCGATCTTCTTCTCTGCACCGCTAAATCGCGCAATTGCTTGCACGCATGCTGCTCCTATGGCCGATGGATAGCGATTTATTATTGCTCAATGCGCAGCAGCGGCAGCAGCTCGGCGGTTTCTCGTTTTGAGAAGGCTCCTGTCTTAAATCAGTAACAAGCTGGTAACTCGGTTGGCGTCACTCTTGCAAAAACACACTGAACCAGGATGAACGATGATCCTTGTATTCCTCCTTTTATTCATGGTGTGGAGAGTAACATGACGCGTTTACTTGCAAGACGGCTACAACAATATGTATTTACGGCTGTACTGATGGGAATGGCTGCCCAAAGTTACGCCGGGAAAGCCAATGATACATTGGTCTATGCCTCTGACAGTGAGATAGAAAATGTCAGTCCCTATCACAATACCATGCGGGAAGGGGTGATTTTAGCCCATCTGGTGTGGAGTAACCTGGTTTACCGCGATCCAAAAACCGGTGAATACAAACCGGAACTGGCTACCGATTGGCAGTGGGAATCTCCGACTGCATTACTGATGCATTTACGCAAAGGGGTCAAATTTCATAACGGTGATGACTTCTCCGCCGATGACGTCGTCTATACCTTCGAACATATTGCCGGACCGAATACTGACTCGGTCGTACCGCAAAGCGTTAACTGGATTGCGCGCACTGAAAAGGTTGATGATTACACTGTCCGCCTTCATTTGGCCAAGCCTTTTCCGGCTGCGTTGGAGTACCTGTCCGGCCCGACACCTATCTTTCCAGCAAAGTATTTCCAGAGCGTGAAACTGGCTGGCTTTAGCCGTGCTCCGATAGGGACCGGACCCTATAAAGTGGTGCAGGTGATCCCCGGGCAGGGGGTTACGATGGAGAAAAACCCCGATTACTTCAAAGACAGCCCGCTTGGTCAGCCTAAGATCGGCAAGTTGAATTTCGTGGTGATCCGCGATCCGGAAACCCGCCTGGCGCAGTTGATGACCGGGCAGGTGGACTGGATCTGGCGCGTGCCTTCCGATCAGACAGAAGCATTGTCAGCCATGCCGAACCTCGCAGTGAAAAGTGGTGAAACCATGCGCGTGGGTTTCGTGGCGATGAGTATTCACAGCGATTCACCGGAAGGAAAGCCTTTTCAGGATGTGCGTGTGCGCCAGGCAGTGAATTACGCCATCGATCGTCAGAGTATGGTGACCAATCTGGTGAAAGGCGGCAGTAAACCCGTTTATACCGCCTGCTTTCGTGAACAGGTAGCCTGTGATGCCAGTAAGGTGATTAATTACCCGTTTGATCCGCAAAAAGCCAAACAGCTGCTGGCGGAAGCGGGTTATCCCAACGGGTTTGATACGGATATCTGGGCCTACCGTGAGCGTGATTATGCGGAAGCGATTATCGGTTATCTGCGCCAAGTTGGCATTCGCGCTCGGCTGCACTATGTGCAGTATCCGGTGATGGCAGACGCGTTGATTTCCGGCAAAGCACCCATGGCGTTCAATACTTGGGGATCGTTTTCGATTAACGATGCCACCGCTTTCACTACACCGTATTTCGGCGGTAAGGGCAATGACATCTGGAAGGATCCGGAGGTCACCAATACCTTGCTGAAGGCCGATGAAACCATCAACACCCAGGATCGTGCTGCGCTGTATGCCACCGCATTGGGGCGTATTTCATCTCAGGCCTATATTGCGCCGTTGTTCTCCTACTCAACCCATTATGCCTTTACTTCCGATCTGAATTTTCAGGATTGGCCGGACGAGCTGCCGCGCTTTGCCCTGTCCAGTTGGAAGTAATGCCTGTTACGGGGGAAGCGTTGCTTTCCCCGCGTTGTGACCAAGAAGGAGCTGCATTATGGCGAGGTATGTTTTTCATCGGCTGCTGGTGGCGCTCGCGGTGTTATTTACCGTGGCACTGGTGAGTTTCTCTCTGTTACATCTTTCCGGCGATCTGGCAGCAGCGATTGCCGGGCCTGAGGCCACTGCAGAGGTGATTGCTCAGATTCGCGTCCGGTATGGGTTGGATCAGCCGCTTGCCACGCAGTTTGGTCATTGGCTCTGGGCCGCATTGCATCTCGATTTCGGACGTTCTTTCTATTTTGAACACACCGTAATGGAGTTGATTGGGCAGCGTATGCCGGTCACCCTGAAATTGGGGGCGGTTTCTCTGCTGCTGGCGCTGTTAGTGGCGATTCCGCTTGGCGTATTGGCTGCGGTATTCCGTGATTCCTGGGTCGATCGCAGCGCTGTGATGACTGCCGTGCTCGGGCAGGCAATGCCCAATTTTTGGTTTGCACTGCTGCTGATCCTGATTTTCGCCGTCGGACTTAAGTGGCTGCCGGTCGCCGGCAATGCAACCTGGCAACACTTTGTTCTGCCCGCCATCGCTCTGGGCTACTACGCCATGCCTTCCCTGATGCGGCTTACCCGCTCCGGTATGTTGGACGTGTTGAATGCTGACTATATCCGTACCGCACGTGCCAAGGGATTGAGTGGTTTTCAGGTCATCGTTAAACACGGCTTGCGTAATGCCATTATTCCCGTTGTCGCATTGGCGATGGTTGAGCTGGGCTTTATGTTGGGCGGATCGGTAGTGATTGAATCCGTGTTTGCGCTGCAAGGCTTAGGGCAATTGGCCTGGGATTCCATTTCACGCAATGACTTTCCTGTGGTTCAAGCCATCGTACTGATTATCGCAGTGTTCTATATCGTTCTCACCTTTTTGGCGGATGTGCTCAATGCTGCACTCGATCCGCGCTTACGTGCGCGCTAGGGGTAAGCAACATGAAAGCATCTGAAAAGACATCTGCATTGTGGTTATCGTTTTTTTCGCGAGGTGGTGCCGTGACAGTAACGCAAACTGAGGCTGGACAAACGGGGTTATTACCGCAGCCAGGCCCATGGCAACGCGCCATGCGGCGTATCCTGGGCCACCACAGCATGACGCTAGGCGTGGTGATTCTGGGCATTGTTGTGGTGTTAGCGCTGCTGGCTCCCTGGATCAGCCCTCATGATCCTTATGCGCAGGATGTCAGCCGGCGCTTGATCCCGCCAGTTTGGTATGAGAAGGGCAGTTGGGAGCACATCTTGGGCACCGATAAGCTGGGGCGCGACTACTTAAGCCGTCTGTTGTTTGGTGCGCGTGTTTCGCTGCTGATTGGTTTGGCATCAGCGGCGCTGGCTGGGGCCATCGGCATCACGTTGGGCGTGGTTGCGGGCTATTTTGGCGGTCGAGTGGACGCGGTGGTGAGTTATCTGCTGACGGTGCGTCTCTCAATGCCAGTGATTTTGGTGGCCCTGGCGATGGCGTCGTTAGTGGGCGGGTCGGTGAAAGTAGTGATTCTGCTGCTCGGGTTACTGCTATGGGATCGCTTTCTGATCGTCTCGCGCTCCGTGACGCGCCAACTGCGGGAAGAGGAGTTTGTTGCTGCGGCGAAAACGCTGGGGGCATCGTCTGTCTTCATCATGGTGCGGGAAATTCTGCCCAATTTACTGGGGCCGCTTACGGTGGTGGCAACGCTCGAGATAGCCCACGCCATTCTGTTGGAAGCCACGCTCTCCTTTTTGGGGTTAGGGGTGCAGCCGCCGATGCCCTCTTGGGGATTGATGGTCGCGGAAGGGAAAGCCTATATGTTCTTTCAGCCTTGGGTGATTTTGATCCCCGGTATTGTGCTGGCGGTGGTTGTGCTGGGCATCAATCTGGTGGGCGATGGCCTGCGCGATATCACCGCCGTAGACGGGCGTAACTGAGGAGGTTGCCATGAGTCAGGATAGCTTGTTGGATGTCAAAGACCTGCGCGTCGATCTTCCCACTGCGCGGGGCACCTTGCACGCCGTACGCGGTATCGATTTCTCGGTGCGTAAAGGAGAGATGCTGTGTTTGGTGGGCGAGTCAGGGTGCGGTAAATCCATGACGTCGCTGGCGCTGATGGGGCTGTTGCCGCGTAAGGCGGTGCGCAGTGCGACGCATTTGCGCTTTAAAGGGCAGGATCTGCAAACGCTGAACAACAAACAGATGGCGACGATCCGAGGCGATCAGATCGCCATGATCTTTCAAGAGCCGATGACGTCGCTGAATCCCTCCTACACGCTGGGTGAACAGTTGTGCGAGACGCTGCACGCGCACCGTAAGGTGACACCAACCCAGGCAAGAGAGCGAGCGCTCTATTTAATGGAACGGGTTGGTATCCCGCAGGCAGGGGATCGTTTGCGGCAGTACCCGCATCAACTTTCGGGTGGATTGCGTCAACGTATCATGATCGCCATGGCGCTGATGTGTGAGCCGGAGCTGATCATCGCTGATGAACCGACTACGGCGCTGGATGTGACTATTCAGGCCCAGATCCTGCGCATGTTGCGTGAATTGCAGCAGGAACTGGGTACGGCGGTCATTTTCATCACCCACGATCTTGGCGTGGTAGCGCGCATCGCCGATCGCGTGGCGGTAATGTATGCCGGCCAGATTGTTGAGACTGCACCGGTGAAAGAACTGTTTGGGCATCCGCAACATCCCTATACCAAAGGATTGATGTCATGCATTCCGGTACGGGGAAAAACCGTTCCGGGCCAGTTGTTGCAAGCGATCCCTGGCGTAGTACCCAGTCTTATTGGTGCGCAGCAAGGTTGTGCGTTTCGCAATCGTTGCCCCAGCGCGCAGGCGTGTTGCAGTGAAAATCCGCCTTATGTTGCGGTTACGCCGCAGCAACGCGTGCGTTGTGTACAGGCACAAGCCTGGGAGGATGTGGCATGAGCGAAACGGTAACGGAGTTTGGCGTGGTACAACCCGCACCCTATATTCCCGGTAACGACGATCTGGCGCTGGAGCTCTGTGCCCTGAGCCGTGAATTTCGCCTTAATCGCGGGCTGTTTGCTCGGCCCGGTATCTTTAACGCAGTCAATAACGTCTCTTTGCGCGTCCGGCGTGGTGAAACCCTGGGGCTGGTAGGCGAATCCGGCTGCGGCAAAAGCACACTGGCAAAGATGCTGCTGGGGTTATTGCCTCCGACTTCGGGTAACGTCCTGATTGAAGGCCGTGAAATCGATTCGACCGATCGTAAAGCGCTGGCAACCCGAATTCAGCCGATCTTTCAGGACCCTTACTCTTCGTTGAACCCACGCCGCACTGTGGCAGATATCGTCGAAGTTGCGCTGCGCTTGCATAACATTGGCACTCCGGAAACCCGCAAGCAGCGGGTACAGGAGATGTTGGACAGGGTAGGGATGCCAACCCGAACACACGGGCAGTATCCAGGCCAACTTTCCGGTGGCCAGCGCCAGCGCGTCGCCATCGCCCGAGCGCTGATCATGCGCCCGGCAATCCTCATTTGCGATGAGCCAACCTCGGCGCTGGATGTGTCAGTTCAGGCACAAATCCTCAATTTGCTGATGACGCTCAAGCAGGAGCTGGGTCTGACTTACCTGTTTATCAGCCATAACCTGGCCGTGGTGGAGCATCTGGTGGATCACGTTGCCGTTATGCGCAAAGGGGTCATTGTTGAGCAGGGTACGCGCGAGCAGATTTTTGAAACACCGCGGCATCCTTACACCCAGGCGCTGCTCGCTTCGGTGCTGACGCCGGAGCCGGGGCTAGGTATTCCAGATATTTCACCCAGTTACAGCGGATTATGACCAGAACACGGCAAAAATGAAGAAGGATGTAGGCAGATGACGCGTGAAGAATTGATGCAAGCGGCGGTGGACTATATGGCGTCTGGTGCGTTTTTGGAAACGCTGGCGCGGCGGGTAAGCTATCCCACAGAAAGTCTGGTAGCAGAGCGTGCACCACAGATAATGGCATATCTGACGGAAGAGATGGTGCCCTCGTTACAGGCATTAGGTTTTGAGTGCCGCATTGTTGATAATCCGGTACCGGGAAAATGGCCTTTTCTGCTGGCGCGCCGTATTGAACCCGAAGCGCCGTTTACGCTACTGACTTATGGTCATGGCGATGTGGTATTGGGGGATGAAACCCATTGGTTGGAAGGGGTGGATCCCTGGAAAGTCACACCGGATGGCGATCGTTGGTATGGCCGAGGCACGGCGGATAATAAAGGCCAGCACACCATCAATCTGGCGGCGCTGATGCTGGTGCTGAAAGCGAGGAAAGGTCGGCTTGGGTACAACCTGAAACTCATTCTGGAAATGGGGGAAGAAACGGGATCTCCTGGGTTGGATGCTCTGTGCGCACATTACAGCGACTGGTTAGCGGCGGATTTGTTTATCGCTTCTGACGGTCCACGCGTAGTGGCCGATCGCCCTACGCTATTTCTCGGATCGCGCGGGGTATTTAACGTTGAACTTCAAGTCAAACTGCGTGAGGGTGCACACCACTCAGGTAATTGGGGGGGGCTGTTGGCAAACCCCGGCATTCGTCTGGCCCACGCATTAAGCAGCATTGTGGATGCGCGCGGACGCATTCTGGTGCCAGGATTACGCCCTGCGATGCTGCCCGAGCAAGTGCGCTACCTGCTACGTGATATTGCTTTGGGGGGCGGCCCCGACGATCCGGCTATTGACCCAGACTGGAACGAGCCTGGCCTGACGGCAGCAGAGAAGCTTTACAGTTGGAATACCTTTGACATATTGGCCTTTACTACCGGTAATCCCGATAAGCCTGCTCATGCGATTCCTCCGGTGGCGCGGGCACATTGCCATATGCGCTATGTCCCCGGCAGTGATGTAGATAATTTTCCGCGTTACTTGCGTGAGCATTTGGATGCGCACGGATTTGACGATGTCACGATCGTCACGCCCGATCACTGCTTTACGGCGACTCGTCTTGATCCGGGCGATCCGTGGGTTGCGTGGGTTGACGCTTCTATTGCACGGACCACGGGAAAAAAAGCCGCCATCCTTCCTAACTTTGGTGGTGGCCTGCCAAATGCCTGTTTTTCTGAGACCTTAGGGTTACCGACGCTGTGGGTGCCGCACTCTTACCCAGCCTGTAGCCAGCACGCGCCTAACGAGCATTTGCTGCAATCGGTAGCACAGGAAGCGCTGCAACTGATGGCGGGCATATTGTGGGATCTGGCAGATCAAGGGGAAGCTGTGTACCGCCAGCGGGAGCAGCAATTAGCCGTCTCTACCGTTGCTTAAGGCTGCCGTTAGAATTGTTATATTGCCCAGACCACGCGCGCCGGTTTTTCGGTGCGCGTGGTGCCGTTTTAAGCGCAGGGGGGAGCCATGCACAATACCGAGATCCGTTACTTTATGGCCGTCGTGGGTACAGGATCGCTGAGTGCCGCCAGCCAGCAACTGTTTGTAGCGGTTTCTGCCATCAGTCGCCATATCCAACGTTTGGAAAAGCGTTTGGGAATGCCATTGTTTGAACGCAGTGCGCGCGGCATGGTGCTCAATGATGCTGGGCAAATCCTGGCAAACCATGTCAGACGCAGTATGGCGGATATGAAACTAGCCATTGCCGAACTAGAAGGGCTCAAGTCTCGGCAGCAAACTCCAATTCGCGTGGTGTGTACCGATGGTCTGGCGTTGAATTTGGTGCCTCTGTTATTGGCTCGTTTTCGTCAGTTGCACCCTGAAGTGAATTTTCATCTGATAGTTGGTAGCGGTCAGCAGGTGCCGGAGTGGGTGCGGCACGGTGAAGGAGACGTGGCCATTAAATTCAGTCTTGCGGCGGAGCCGGGGGTTGAAGTCATCGCTTCGTTTCCCGCGCCGGTTACGGCATTTATGCATCGAGAGCATCCGCTGGCGATGCGTGATTTTGCGTTGTCCGATTTGAATGCTTATCCGTTGGTGTTGCCGGATCAGACAGCCACTATACGGCAGCTGTTCGATCTTTGCTGCCGAATGAACAGCGTGTTTATCGAGCCAGTGTTTACCAGCAATCAATTTTCTGCGGTATTCGGCTATGTGCGTAACGATCGAGATGCGATCGGTATCTGTAGCCATTTTTCGGTGATGGGGCACATGCTCAATGATGATCTTCAGATCCGCTGCGTTAATGTGGAACCGTTAGGGCAACGCATGCTGCAAATTCAGACAGAGATCGGGCGTCCCAGAACGGCGCTGCTGGCAAGTTTTTGCCAATTTCTCAAGCAAACACTGACGGAAATGGACAGCGAATTGCGGCAACGCTACGGGATGCCAAAACACTAAAATTTCACATTAATTTTATTTCGTTTTTTGTCTTATTTTGTTTCTTTAAGTTCCACTTATGTTTTATTTTTGTTTTTTTAGATTAAAAAATTGCTAAATAACGCAATTTAAATTCATTATTAATTTGCTAATCTGTTTTTACGGCGTGAGGATATTTCTCTAAGAAATAGCAATCTCCCGTTTCCCTAATGCCATTTTATTCTGGAGCTTGATGATGAATCTGGAGAAATTTCCCCGCTATCCGCTGACCTTTGGTCCCTCTCCCATCACGCCGTTAAAGCGATTGAGCGAACATTTGGGCGGTGATGTTGAACTTTATGCCAAGCGTGAGGACTGCAACAGCGGCTTGGCGTTTGGCGGTAATAAAACCCGTAAACTGGAATATCTGATCCCTGAAGCGCTGGAGCAAGGATGCGACACGCTGGTATCGATTGGGGGTATTCAATCGAACCAAACGCGCCAGGTTGCTGCTGTGGCGGCGCACCTCGGCATGAAGTGCGTGCTGGTTCAGGAAAACTGGGTGAATTATGCGGATGCGGTTTACGATCGTGTAGGCAATATCGAACTCTCGCGCATTATGGGGGCGGATGTACGCCTTGATGCCGCGGGATTTGATATCGGTATTCGCCAAAGTTGGCAGCAAGCAATGGAAGAGGCTGCACAAAACGGCGGAAAACCGTTCCCGATCCCGGCTGGTTGCTCTGAGCACCCATTGGGTGGATTAGGCTTCGTCGGCTTTGCTGAGGAAGTGCGCCAGCAGGAAAAAGAGCTTGGCTTTACTTTTGATTATATCGTGGTCTGTTCCGTAACCGGCAGCACTCAAGCTGGGATGGTGGTAGGTTTTGCCGCTGATGGGCGCTCTCGTCGTGTTATCGGGATTGATGCTTCTGCTAAACCAGAACAAACCAAAGCGCAGATCCTGCGTATTGCACAGAACACGGCGAATCTGGTGGAGCTGGGCCGCGAGATCACAGAAGAAGACGTGGTGTTGGATACCCGCTATGGGGGACCAGAGTACGGTCTCCCTAATGAAGGCACTCTGGAAGCCATTCGACTGTGTGCCCGTACTGAAGGCGTGTTGACTGACCCTGTTTATGAGGGCAAATCAATGCACGGCATGATCGACATGGTACGTCGCGGTGAGTTTCCTAAAGGCTCCAAAGTGCTGTATGCCCATCTGGGCGGAGCCCCGGCGCTGAGCGCTTATAGCTACATTTTCCGTAACGGCTGATCGTTCCGGTGCAACTGCTGGCCCGCTCGTTTGGGCCAGCGTTATCAAAAAGGCAACTGTGTGGTTGAAAGAACCTGACGTAATCCCATAAATGAACGTATCTGCCGCACACCTGGTAGAAACAGCAGTTGCTCCGCATGTAATCGATTGAAACTTTGATTATCTTTGGTGCGGAGCATCATCATGTAGTCAAACTCTCCCGTCACGACATGGCATTCCATGCATCCACTGATTTTCTGTGCTGCCAGTTCGAAATCAGCAAATGACTGGGGCGTTGAACGATCCAATACCACACCGATGATCACCACCATTCCCGCGTTTAGCGCCTCTGGGTTAAGTAATGCCACCGTTCCCTTTATCAATCCCGCCTGTTTCAGGCGTTCTACGCGTCTTAAGCAGGCGGGGGCACTGAGGTTGACCTTCTCTGCCAGTGCCACGTTGGAGAGTGAGGCATCTTTTTGCAACAGTTGCAGGATGGCGTAATCGAATTTATCGAGGTCGGCAGACTTCTCTTCTGCGGCGTCCGGGGAGAACGTTTTTGTTTTCATCGGGTTACCTTATATTCATAACATATAAAAAACACTGTATGGTGCAAAATTGCGTGTTGTACCTTATATCCTTTAAGTAAAACCATCAATTACCATCAGCGATGCAGAAAATGAACGATAATTCGTTGCATTGAACAATATTATTAACATACTGTTTCCCCAAAATAACATAAGAAAAAACGATGAAGGCAGTATCTATGGCTGCATGGATAAGCACAGGATTTGGAAAAAGAACGTGATAGAAATCTCAACGATGAGCGACCTTGCATGTCAAAGCATGTTCAAGTGTGACAAAAGATGCGTATTTACCTGATGACCGCTTTATAATCCGCCTTTGATGTTTTTCGGGCGGTCCGGCCCGAGATGAATGGTCTATCCTTGATTTTCAACAACGCATAAAAGGGAACTTCTTATGCAACTCATTATGAGTCTTATTGGCATGGCTGTATTGGTGCTGGTCGCCGTTTTACTTTCCAGCAACCGCAAGGCCATTCGCCTGCGCACAGTGCTGGGTGCGTTCTTACTCCAGATTGGTATTGGTGCATTGGTGCTCTACGTACCCCTTGGTCGCAAGGTACTGGCAGGGATGACCGAAGGCGTTGCCCTAATTATTGGTTACGGCAATGAAGGCGTTTCATTTATTTTTGGTGGCCTGGCCTCCGATAAGATGTATGAGCTGTTTGGTGGCGGTGGTTTTGTATTTGCGCTGCGGGTGCTCCCTATCATTGTCTTTTTTTCCTCCTTGATTGC
The DNA here is from genome assembly GCA_015548865.1 of Serratia marcescens. Taxonomy (GTDB): domain Bacteria; phylum Pseudomonadota; class Gammaproteobacteria; order Enterobacterales; family Enterobacteriaceae; genus Symbiopectobacterium; species Symbiopectobacterium marcescens_A. The sequence goes on from JADMXW010000023.1 coordinate 91,789, forward strand.
AGTGCTGTATTACATCGGTGTGATGCAATGGGTTATTCGCCTGCTAGGCGGAGCGTTGCAAAAGCTGTTAAAAACGTCGCGTACAGAGTCGCTCTCAGCAACGGCAAATATCTTTGTCGGGCAGACGGAAGCACCGCTGGTCGTTCGCCCATACATTGCCTCGATGACGCGTTCTGAACTGTTTGCAGTCATGTGCGGCGGGCTGGCATCCATTGCAGGAGCTGTTATGGCGGGCTATGCGCAGATGGGCGTTCCGCTGGAGTATCTGATTGCCGCCTCCTTTATGGCTGCACCAGGTGGCTTGTTGTTTGCCAAACTGATTGTGCCAGAGACGGAAAAAACGCACGATCATGAAACTCTCTCCGGTTTTGTGAGCGCAGATGACAAACCCGCCAATGTTATTGATGCGGCTGCCAGTGGCGCGGCTTCAGGGCTACAACTGGCGCTCAATGTGGGGGCGATGTTGCTGGCTTTTGTTGCGCTGATTGCATTACTCAACGGTATTCTTGGGGGTATTGGTGGATGGTTTGACTACCCACAACTCTCCATGGAGCTGATTCTGGGTTGGTTGTTTGCGCCGGTGGCATTTCTGATCGGGATACCATGGCAGGAATCGACAGTGGCAGGTGCCTTTATTGGCCAAAAACTGATTCTCAATGAGTTTGTTGCCTATTTGAACTTTAGTCAGCACCTCAAAGCGGATGACGCAGTGGCTGCATTGGGGTTGCAGGTTCTTTCGGATCAGTCGAAAGCCATTATTTCGTTTGCCTTGTGCGGCTTTGCCAATCTGTCATCGATTGCAATTTTGATTGGCGGGCTCGGTAGCATGGCTCCAAATCGTCGTCAGGATATTGCTCGTTTTGGACTGAAGGCTGTTGCTGCAGGCACGCTTTCAAATCTGATGAGCGCAACGATTGCAGGTTTCTTTCTGGCACTTTAAGGCCTAACCGCAGCAGGGGAGAGTGTAAGTTAATGACGATCTCGGCATTTATAGGCAATATTGAGTGGATGACGCTGCCTTTGCCCAATGGCGAGGATGTGTATCCTGGATTCTGTGCTTATTGCTGTTTTAACCCAGAGGCTTACCACGATACGCTTTATCATCGTATTGATGTTCCCTTGTCTGCGGAGTTGGCGCGTTCGGTGCCCAAGCGGCGCGCTGAATTTCTTGCAGGGCGTTATCTGGCGCGCCATGTGCTGGAAAAACTCGGTATAAACCAGTTTACCCTGATCAGTGGTCAGGACCGTTCACCTGTGTGGCCTGAAAATCTCTGTGGCTCTTTGAGCCATAATAAAGACAGCGTGCTGTGTGCTATTCACCGCCGTAGCGAAGTCTTTAGCGGAGTGGGTGTGGATGTTGAAACGCTGATGAGTGATGACAGGGCTGATTCACTCTGGCCTGGTATCATTGGCGATGAGGAATATCAATGGCTACAAAGGGTTGATATGCCGTTTTGCCAGGCGCTGACGTTGAGCTTTTCTGCCAAGGAGAGCTTGTTTAAAGCCATTTACCCCACGGTAAAGCATTACTTTGATTTTTTGGATGCACAAATTACCGTGCTCAATCAAACCCAGCAGATTTTCGAACTGCAATTACAAACTACGCTGACCCCTGAGTTCTCTGCTGGTAGACGTTTTAAAGGTGTATATAGGATGATGGCAGATAAAGTAACAACTTTTCTCTGCCTTGAATCACCAGAGATAGCCTGACAAGACAGGCAGCCTCTACTGTATCCTTCATACTTCATGTTGCAGGAGCATGCATTATTTAGGATATATGTGCTTAAAAAAAACGGTAGTTGCCAGATATCTTGGTTGATCTTGACCCGCCATCTCCGGACAGCTTTTGTATCTTAAGTTAACGATGCCCGCTGCCGCCGGTATTCCCTTGGG
>JADMXW010000024.1 GCA_015548865.1 Serratia marcescens
GTTTTTGCCAGAACGGTGGTGATCGCTGCGGTCAGCGTTGTTTTACCATGGTCAACGTGGCCGATAGTACCGACGTTGACGTGGGGTTTTGTACGTTCAAATTTTTCTTTAGACACGGCTATATTCCTTACTCAAATACCCTCCCCTGAGGAGAGGGCATGGGATCAATGTATTAGGCTTGGTAATTATTTACCACGAGCTTCAATAACGGCCTGAGCAACGTTGTTCGGCGCATCATCGTACTTCAGGAACTCCATGGAGTAAGAAGCACGGCCTTTAGTCAGAGAACGCAATTGAGTTGCGTATCCGAACATTTCAGACAGCGGAACTTCAGCATGAATCACAACGCCAGTTACGTTGGATTCCTGACCACGCAGCATACCACGACGACGGCTAAGGTCACCGATAACGTCACCAGTGTTCTCTTCCGGCGTTTCAACTTCAACCTTCATGATAGGCTCAAGCAGAACAGGTTTTGCTTTTTTGAAGCCATCTTTAAAGGCGATAGAAGCAGCCAGTTTAAACGCCAGCTCAGAGGAGTCAACGTCATGGTAAGAACCGAAGTGCAGACGCACGCCGAGATCGACCACCGGGTAACCCGCCAGCGGGCCCGCTTTCAGCTGTTCCTGAATGCCTTTATCAACGGCAGGGATGTATTCACCAGGAATTACACCACCTTTAATGTCGTTGACGAACTCGTAGCCTTTCGGATTTGAGCCCGGCTCCAGTGGATACAGGTCGATAACCACATGACCGTACTGACCACGACCACCAGACTGCTTGGCGTGTTTACCTTCGATATCGGTAACTTTCGCGCGGATCGCTTCACGGTAAGCAACCTGAGGCTTACCGACGTTCGCTTCAACGTTGAACTCACGTTTCATACGGTCAACGATGATATCGAGGTGCAGCTCACCCATACCCGCGATGATGGTCTGGTTAGATTCTTCGTCAGTCCATACACGGAAGGACGGGTCTTCTTTCGCCAGACGGCCCAGAGCCAGACCCATTTTTTCCTGGTCAGCTTTGGTTTTCGGTTCAACGGCGATAGAGATAACCGGCTCCGGGAACTCCATACGTTCCAGGATAATCGGAGAATCCGGATCGCACAGGGTGTCACCTGTGGTCACGTCTTTCAGGCCGATAGCTGCTGCGATGTCGCCTGCGCGAACTTCTTTGATCTCTTCACGTTTGTTGGCATGCATCTGAACGATACGGCCAAAACGTTCACGCGCCGCTTTCACGGAGTTCAGCACGGTATCACCGGAGTTAACCACACCAGAGTATACGCGGAAGAAGGTCAAGTTACCGACAAACGGGTCGGTAGCAATTTTGAATGCCAGTGCAGCAAACGGCTCGTCATCACTTGCGTGACGCTCAGCCGGCGTGTCTTTACCGTCATCCAGAATACCGTTAATCGCCGGTACATCAACCGGAGACGGCAGGTAATCAACAACTGCATCCAGCATCGCCTGCACGCCTTTGTTCTTAAAGGCAGAACCACAGGTAACCAGGATGATTTCGTTGTTCAGAACGCGCTGACGCAGAGCTTTTTTGATCTCTTCTTCAGTCAGTTCTTCACCGCCCAGGTATTTCTCCATCAGCTCTTCGGAAGCTTCCGCAGCAGACTCGATCAGGTTCTGGTGCCATTCGTCAGCCAGTTCCAGCATGTCAGCAGGGATATCTTCGTATTCGAACGTGACGCCCTGATCGGCTTCATTCCAGTTGATCGCTTTCATTTTCACCAGGTCAACAACACCGGTGAAACCTTCTTCAGCACCAATCGCCAACTGCAGCGGAACCGGGTTCGCGCCCAGACGGGATTTGATCTGACCAACGACCTTCAGGAAGTTCGCGCCCATACGGTCCATTTTATTAACGAACGCGATGCGCGGAACCTTGTATTTGTTAGCCTGGCGCCATACGGTTTCAGACTGCGGCTGAACACCACCAACAGCACAGTAAACCATGACAGCACCATCAAGAACACGCATGGAGCGTTCTACTTCGATAGTGAAGTCAACGTGTCCCGGGGTGTCAATGATGTTTACACGGTGTGGCTCAAACTGCTTCGCCATACCAGACCAGAATGCAGTAGTCGCAGCAGAGGTAATGGTAATCCCACGCTCTTGCTCCTGCTCCATCCAGTCCATCGTGGCGGCGCCGTCGTGAACTTCACCGATTTTGTGGTTTACACCTGTGTAGAACAGAATACGTTCTGTCGTGGTGGTTTTACCGGCGTCGATGTGTGCACTGATACCGATGTTACGGTAACGTGCAATGGGTGTTGTACGAGCCATTTGTTTCCTCTATATCTTCGGACGTTCAAATCATCAGTTAACACAAACGGGCGGGCCGTAAAGCACGCCCGCCTGGTTAGTCCGCGGGAATTACCAGCGGTAGTGAGCGAACGCCTTGTTGGCTTCGGCCATGCGGTGAACGTCTTCACGTTTCTTAACAGCAGTACCTTTGTTGTCTGCTGCATCAGAAAGTTCGTTCGCCAGGCGCAGAGCCATCGATTTATCACCGCGTTTACGAGCAGCTTCTACGATCCAACGCATTGCCAGGGCATTACGACGGACCGGACGGACTTCAACTGGAACCTGGTAAGTTGAACCACCTACACGGCGGGACTTAACTTCGACAGTCGGACGAACGTTGTCCAGAGCGACTTCGAATGCTTCCAGTTCGTTTTTACCAGAACGCTGTGCCAGGGTTTCCAGCGCGGTATAGACGATTGCTTCCGCAGTAGATTTTTTACCGTCTACCATCAGAATGTTTACAAATTTGGCCAGTAATTCAGATCCGAACTTAGGATCCGGCAGAATTTTACGTTGACCAATGACGCGACGACGTGGCATGGAAATACTCCGTTGTTAATTCAGGATTGTCCAAAACTCTACGAGTTTAGTTTGACATTTAAGTTAAAACGTTTGGCCTTACTTAACGGAGAACCATTAAGCCTTGGGACGCTTAACGCCGTACTTGGAACGGCTCTGCTTACGATCTTTAACACCAGAGCAGTCCAGTGCACCACGTACGGTGTGGTAACGCACACCCGGGAGGTCTTTAACACGACCGCCACGGATCAGGATCACGGAGTGCTCCTGCAGGTTGTGACCTTCACCACCAATGTAGGAAGTCACTTCGAAACCGTTAGTCAAACGCACACGGCATACTTTACGCAGTGCGGAGTTTGGTTTTTTCGGAGTGGTAGTATATACACGAGTACATACACCACGTTTTTGCGGGCACGCTTCCAGCGCAGGAACGTTGCTTTTTGCAACCTTCAGTGAGCGCGGCTTGCGAACCAGCTGGTTAATTGTTGCCATTAAAAACTCCTGGTTTTTTTGCTTCGTAAACACGTGATAAATCGCCCCATACTCTACAGAGTAAAATATGGGGACGCAGAATTTTAGGGCTGGCGGTGAAAGGAGTCAAGAAATAGTCAAAATTTCAGCATCACCACGCCAGTTGCACTGCGTGTTGGGCGGTCAGCCGGACAAATTCAGTATAGTCGACCAGCAGAATACTGGTTGAAATTTGTGCAGCCAACCCTCGAGCTTCAACATCTTCTCGCAAGGCATAGACCGGAACACCCTGTGCCAACAAGCGTGCCACCGTGTTTCCCTGCGCCAATGCCGCGATAACACCATCTTGTAACAATAGCAGAGCGTCCTGCGGAGCAACGCAACGTAGCATGGCATCGATATCGGTCTGATACGGCGAACGGGAAAGCGTATGTAAGCGTGTTTTCGTGGGGGAATTCGCGTGAGGCTCGGTCACAGGTAGCATAGGAGTAGCGCTCTCTGATTAAAACGTAATGACAGTATCGTAGTACGCAAGCGTGGTATGCAACGCATCAGGCGTAAGCGGCTCAACGTCAATCACCCATGCGGTGTCTGGTGCCAGACCACGCTGTGCAGCAGACGTTGCGCACAGGTAGCAACGTTCAATATCATACAGCGGCAACACCCCAAACGTGGCGATATAGTTACGCATCAGAATCTTGTCCGGCTGCTGACCAGGCAACAGTTGCAGCACACCGTCGCCGATGAAAAAGACGCCGATGTCATCAGTCAACGCGGAGGTCGCCAGCAAGGCATCCAGACCTTCTCGTCCTGAAGCATCACCGTGCGGCGCATGGGTAAACAAGAACGCGACACGCTTCATTATCGCTCCTTAAAATTGAACGACGCGATCGCACGTCAACACGGATTGGGCCAGTTCGCCCAGTCCGCTCAGTGAAAATCCGGGTTGTAGATTGGATGCGGGCAAATTGAGCAGCTTCGCTTGTTCGCTGTCAGTGATGCCTCGACGCAACGCAGCTGCCACACAAACATTCAGTGCTACCTGATGCATTGTACCTAACCGTTGCCAGGCGCGCGTCAAATCAAACTCGTCATTAGCCGGGGACGTCAGTTCACTGGCGTTTAACACCCCTTCTCGATAAAAAAAGACGCTATCAAGACAGTGCCCCTGCGCAATCAGCGCCCGGGCAAACAGTAGCGCGCTACTCGCCTGCTGTGTACCGTATGCCGGACCTGTCACCAATAGGCAATAACGCAACATCAACGATCGTGACCGCTGAAATCGCCGTTTTTAAATTGGCGGATGTAGAGATAAACCGTGTGCTTGGAAATATTCAGGCGATCCGCGACCTGATTGATAGCATCCTTGATATCGAAAATACCCTTCTCGTAGAGATTAAGCACAATTTGTCGGTTCTTGGCATTGTTAGAAACGTTGCGATCCGCATTTACCTCTTCGATAGAGAACTCGAGCGTCTGCGCAACGAGATCGTCCACGGAGGAAGCAAAGTTCACCGAGGAAGCTACTTCATGGGTTTCTGGCGGGATAAAAGTCTGCACAATCTGGGAAAAAGGCACATCAAGGTTCATGTTGATGCACAGCAGGCCAATCACACGCTGCTCGCGATTACGAATAGCAATGGTGACCGATTTCATCAGTACACCGCTCTTAGCTCGGGTAAAGTAGGCCTTGGAAACGCTGCTGTCCTCCCCTGCCATGTCATGCAGCATGCGCAATGCCAGATCGGTTATCGGCGAACCGATTTTACGCCCGGTATGTTCACCGTTAGCAATGCGCACAGCCGAACATTTGAGATCTTCCAACGAGTGCAGAACGATTTCACAATGCTCACCGATCAGCATCGCCAGACCATCCACCACTGCTTCGTACGATTTCAGGATCTCATGGTCCGTCGGGTTAAACGGCCGTTCCTCCAGCAAATCAAGTTCATATGATTCGCCGGACACAAGCGAATTTGACATGGCTGACACCATCCTCGACATCATCTATTTTAATAGCCCTAATAGTTTAGGCGCTCAGTATTAACAGGACATTACCCGTCATACTTCGAGTCGCAGGCGCGTTGGCTGCAACTCGAATCATTTGGGGTATAGTCTACCAAATGTCCCTTCTCCCGTCCCCGCATTTCACGGTACTACTCCCTTTTACACGACATCTGAACGCCGTCTTAAGGTTGGCTTAATTTTATTGTCTTACCGTCACGCGCTATCACTCATTTTGTATTTATTCATTGAGATAGCCATGAAAATTCGTTTTACCCTTTCCCGCCCCCAGTGGACAAGCATCGGCTACGTGCTATTTTTCTCCGCGTTTGTCACGTTAGTGCAAAACATTGCCTACTATCGCCAAACGCTGCACCTGTTGGATTTCAGCCAACGAGTAACACTGCCTTTTTTCCTTAGCATGCCGTTGGTCATTTTCGCGGTGCTGAATATCATTTTCACACTGTTTGCCCTTCCCTATCTACGGCAATTGGCTATTGCTGCATTGCTGATCGCGGGCGCATCCGTGCAATACTTCATGCTGAACTACAGCATTATTATCGATCGCACAATGATACAGAATCTGATGGAAACCAACGTGTCAGAATCTGTCGATCTGTTAACGCCGCAACTCGCGCTTTGGGTATTGCTGCTCGGAGTTCTGCCTGCCGCATTCGCGCTGTGGGTAAAGATAAAACCTACAGCATTTACGGTAATCAGTGTTGGTCAGCGCTTTCTGATTATCGCACTTTCCCTGCTAACAATATTGCTCGTCGCCGCTCTATTTTACAAAGATTACGCGTCATTAATGCGAAATAACAAGGAGTTGGTGAAATCGATTACTCCCAGCAATGTGATCGCAGCAAACCTTTCCTACTTTAAGCATCAGGCGCTATCCAAGGCGCCGTTGGTGCAAATCGGCCAGGATGCACACCAAGGGCCACGTCCTGTCAACGCTAATGGTAAGAAAAACCTGATCATTTTGGTGGTGGGAGAAACCGCACGCGCTGAAAACTTCTCTCTGGGAGGATACAGTAAGGAAACCAACCCACAGTTGAAAAAAGCCAACGTGGTCTATTTCCCCAATACCCAATCGTGTGGCACCTCAACCGGCGTTTCGGTTCCCTGTATGTTCTCTAATATGCCGCGTACACAGTACGATGCCGCACTGGCTAGCCATCAGGAAGGGCTATTGGATATTGTTCAACGTGCAGGCATCAATGTTCTGTGGCAGGAAAATGACGGTGGATGCAAGGGGGTTTGCGATCGCGTACCTAACACAGACATCCCCAAAATCGCCGCCCCAGGCTTGTGCAGTGGGGGAGAATGCTACGATGAGGCGCTATTTACCGGTGTCGAAGACCATATTAATCAACTCAATGGCGATGCCATCATTGTACTGCATATGATTGGCAGCCACGGGCCGGCTTATTACAAACGCTATCCAGACGCGTTCAAACAATTTACACCGACCTGCGACACCAACCAGATTCAGAACTGCTCCCGGGATGCGCTAACGAATACCTATGACAACACGATACTTTATCTGGATAACACGTTAAACAAGGCTATTGATCTACTGAAAAACCATCAGGATAAGTTTAACACCGCATTGGTTTACCTCTCTGATCATGGAGAATCATTGGGGGAAGAGGGTGTTTACTTACACAGCATGCCCTATGCCGTTGCACCTTCACAGCAGACGCACATTCCGATGTTAATGTGGTTGTCGCACGACTACGAACAACAATTCGCCGTGCAAGAAACATGTTTGCGACAACGCGCGCAAACGCAAAGTTATTCGCAAGACAATCTGTTTCACACCATACTGGGAATGCTTAATGTCACTACCAGCGAATATCAGCCTGAATTGGATATCCTAAAGGGATGCCGGGATCGAACTGCATGAGATTGTTGATCGTAGAAGATGACGCCTTACTGCAAGAGGGACTATTGCTGGCGCTGAGCCAGGAAGGTTACGCCTGCGACTGTGCAGGCGGTGCCAAACAAGCGGATGCGCTGTTAAACAGCGCCCAATACAGCCTGGTGGTTCTGGATTTAGGGTTGCCTGATGGCGATGGCTTGCAATTGTTGGCCCGATGGCGCAAACAGCATCAGCATATGCCAGTGCTGATCCTGACTGCCCGCGATACCATCGACGATCGCGTCGAGGGGCTTGATTCCGGGGCCGATGACTATCTGGTAAAGCCGTTTGCGCTGACTGAATTACTGGCGCGCGTCAGAGCCCTAATCCGCCGCCATCAGGGGTCTAGCAATAATCTAGTGGTGGTTGACGATCTCAGTCTTGATCTTAATACTCAACAGGTCAGCCTTAAGCAAGAGCCCATTATTCTGACGCCAAAAGAGTTTGCGATTCTTGCCCGGCTCGTCCTAAAAGCGGGACAGCCGGTACACCGCGAACTGCTGCATCAGGATATTTACAGTTGGAATGACGATCCCGCCTCAAACTCGCTCGAAGTTCACGTTCATAATTTACGACAAAAAATCGGCAAAGCACGCATCCGTACCTTACGCGGCTTTGGCTACCTGTTCACCACCGAGGATGATGCATGAAACGCGTTTTCAGTTCGATGTCTCCCCCTGCGGCCAGCATGCGTTGGCGGCTTATCATCGCACTGGGGTGTATTTTACTGACCTGCCAGCTCATTAGCGTTGCCTGGTTGTGGCATGAGAGCAAAGAGCAGATCGAGTTTCTGGTGGATAAAACGCTGAGTGAGCACGCAAGAAACGCGCATATCGCCAAGGAAATACGCGAATCTATCGCTTCACTCAGCATTCCCAGCCTGGTGATGGTGCTCGCCTCATTACTGTTGTCTATCCAGGCAGTTAACTGGATTACGCGGCCACTGTCGCGTCTGGCAACAGAGCTGGGCAATCGCGGCGCGGAAAATCTGGAGCCGCTGACTGACTATCAACAGGTAGAAGAGATTGCCGCAGTCACTCGCTCAATGAACCAGCTTTTTGTACGCCTAAACGAAACGCTTGAACGAGAGCGCCAGTTTACCGCTGACGTAGCACATGAATTACGCACGCCGTTGGCAGGAATACGGCTGCACCTTGAACTCCAGCAGCAGCGCCATGGAGTAGATTGCCAACCCCTGATCGCACGTATTGACACCATGACACAGACTGTTGAGCAACTGTTGCAACTTTCTCGAGCCGCCGTGGCGTTTTCCTCTGGTCGCTACCAACAGGTCTCGCTGGCCCAGGATGTGATTGGCCCTATGCAAGATGCGATGGAGGAGATGGTTGAACAGCGCAGGCAACGCATTGATTGGCAAATCGACCCTGACAATGTGGCGATACAAGGGGATGCCACGTTATTGCAATTGTTGCTGCGCAATTTGATTGAAAATGCTCACCGATATAGCCCACCCGAGAGCACCATCACCGTAAGGCTTATGGCCGCTTCGCAAATTACTTTACAGGTACGCGACCAAGGGCCGGGTATCGATGAAAGCAAAGTTGGCGAATTGAGCAAAGCGTTTGTTCGTATGGATACCCGCTATGGCGGTATCGGACTTGGATTGAGCATCGTCACTCGCGTGGCGCAGCTTCATCATGGCAGATTACAGCTTAGCAACCTGGGGGACGAGGGTGGCGCACTGGCAGAAGTTACCTTCCCACCACTACTTTCCTGAGAATACGCAATAAAAAAGCCGCGAGTTACCTCACGGCCCACTCTGCTGACAAACTGCCTTAACATCGCCATTCCCACACAAGTGGGAATCTCTCTCAGGTTAGACTCGAAGTCCCCGGCCTACGCCGAGGGCAACGAGATAGGGACAGTATTGTCAGTTATCAACCTAGACTTACTTTGCGCTTTTTTCTGCAGCAGGTTTTTCTGCTTTAGCGGCTGGTTTGGCATCAGCGTCTGCCTTGATATCCAGCAGTTCCACTTCAAACACCAGCGTAGAGTTAGCCGGAATGCCCGGAACACCATTTTCGCCATAAGCTAACTCAGGCGGAATAACCAGTTTGATTTTCCCACCTTTCTTAACCTGTTTCAGCCCTTCGGTCCAACCAGGGATAACACCGTCAAGACGGAAGGAGAGCGGTTCGCCACGTTTGTAAGAGTTATCAAACTCGCTACCATCAACCAGCGTGCCTTTGTAGTTAACAACAACAGTATCGCTCTCTTTCGGTGCTGCGCCCGTTCCTTCTTTTTCTACCTGATACAGCAGACCAGATTCCGTTTTCTTCACGCCTTTTTCTTTGGCGAATGCATCACGGAATTTAGCGCCTTTTTCAGCGCTTTCTTTAGCATCCTGCTTCATTTTCGCTTCTGCGGCCGTTTTCACGCGCGTTTCGAAACCTTGCAGGGTTTTCTCAATCTCTTCGTCACTCAATTTGCTCTTGTCAGCGAACGCGTCCTGAACGCCGGCAATCAGCTGGTCTTTATTCAGCGTGATACCCAGCTTTTCTTGCTCTTTCAGGGAATTATCCATGTAACGGCCTAAGGAAGCACCCAGCGCATAAGCGGCGGCATCCTCATCGCTCTTGAATTTTGCCGCTGGGGCCGCATCGGACGCTTTAGCCGCTTCTGCTGCCATTACCAGGTTGGCATTCAGTGTCAGTGCCATCGTCGTCGCTAACAGCGTTACTTTAAATAGTGATCTCATCTATCATCTCCCGGTCTGGAACGACAGGCTCCAGAAACATTAATCGTAAATGCGCGACTACTATAACTGTGGGTATCGAGACAACACAACGACACACACAACAATCCTTTGATAAAATTCCCTGAATTATTCATAGGCCCATTCTCCGACCTCGTCGATGTCCGGAGGTTCCGAATATTCGGCTAGACAAGACAAATTACAGAGGAATCGCAATGCCCCATTCGCATCTCGAACAACGCATTGAAATGCTTGAAAGCAAGCTGGCTTTCCAGGAACTCACCATTGATGAGTTGAATCAGACGGTCGTCCAGCATGAGTTGGAAATGGCAAAGATACGCGAGCACCTGCGTCTGCTGGTGGAAAAGCTTAAAGCAGCCTCTCCTTCTCTTGTCGCCTCACAATCCGAAGAGACGCCACCGCCACATTATTAGCAAACAATGCTGGCGCATCTGTACTTCTACGGTTGCGTCAGATCACATTTCTCACATCATCCCTGGCCATTCGTACGATTTCCCCCGCACCTAAAAAACAAATAACGAATTGATTTAAATAATATAAAATACAATACACATACTGTTTTTCAAAAATCCTCATCACAAATCTCTCTTGACAGTCCGTTCAGAAAAACCAAAAATGCAAACGTTCCCGAGAACGTTATTAATCGTTCTTTCATTCTTCCCGATGACATTAAAAAGAGAACATCATGACCAAAATTAATATCGATTTACGTGGCCTGAACCCTGCCCCTGTCACCCCTTTCAACCGCGATGGTTCCGTAGATTACGCCGCGTGTAAAAAGCTGGGTGCATGGCTTGCCAGCATCGATGGCGTAAAAAGTCTGACCGTATTGGGCCACGCCGGTGAAGGCACCTTTATGTCTCAGAGTGAGCAGATGAAAGTGATTGAAGCCTTCGCGGAATCCGTGAACGGTGCGATTCCTATCATCGCGGGCATCACGCTCGAAGGTACCGAGGTGGCTGCCGAAGAAGCCAAGCGCGCTGTCAGCGCTGGAGCGTCCGCGGGACTGCTGTATCCCTCCCATGGCTGGCTGCGCTTTGGCTATCAGAAAGGGGCTCCGCAGGATAAATACCGTCAGGTGTACGAAGAAAGCGGTCTGCCGCTGATCCTGTTCCAGTATCCAGATGCCACCAAGTGCACCTATAACCTGGAAACATTGCTGGAAATTTCTGCTCAACCCGGCGTATTTGCCATGAAGAACGGTGTGCGTAATATGCGTCGCTGGGATACAGAGATCCCTGTAATCCGTCGTGAGCGCCCGGACCTGCAGATCCTGAGCTGCCATGACGAATATCTGTTGTCGACCACCTTTGATGTCGATGGTTTCCTGGTGGGCTATGGCAACATCGCGCCGGAATTGCTGGTAGAAATGATCAAAGCAGGCAAGGCAAAAGATTATAAAAAGGCCCGTGAGATTCATGACCGCTTGCTACCAGTGACGAAAAGCGTATATCACCGCGGTTCGCACATGGAAGGAACTGTTGCACTGAAACACGCGCTGGTGGCACGTGGCATACTGGAACATGCAACGGTACGTTCCCCACTGCTGCCACTGGAACCCGGCGCAGAAGAGGAAATTAAAGCAGCTATTCGTGCAGCTGAACTGTCATTCGTTGGCTAATGCCAGCAAGCCGACACTGACATGATCCGTACGCCCGCCCTCACGGTATGAGAAGCGGGCGTATTCGCGATCGACATTGCATCTGTTTTTTCTTCACGTGTTAGCGCAATCAAGCTCTTATAGTGTGCTTTATTGCCTGCTTTCGCACGGTAATCCCTGATTTTCTTGCCGCGGTGCAGATTTAAAATTCCGAGGTGTAGCCAAAGCCCTGGAACCATTACATAATAAATTCATAAACGCCGCGCGGATGTCATTGGCAACACACTGTGCCTTTTTTTAAAAATAAAAATCAAGGGATTACATGGACCCTAATACCTTTCCGCCCAACGGCCCAGGCCGTAAGTTGGGAAGCAAACCCGTCACCTTACAGGATGTCGCTACGGCAGCCGGGGTGAGCGTTTCAACCGTTTCTCGCGTTCTGGATGAACGGTTACCCCCTTCGCGCAGTAAAGCCGCCGAACGCGTACGACAGGTTGCACAAGAATTGGGTTACCGTCGCGATATTATGGCCTCAAGCCTACGTCGAGGCGGCACGGGCACCATCGGTGTACTGGTGCCACGCCTGAGCGATATGGTCATGGCGTTGCTATACGAGGCCATCTGCCGTGCGGCTGAGCGCTATGGTTATTTTGCCATTGTCGCCACCTGTGGTGACGATCCGGTACAAGAAAAGCAGGCGGCAGCTTCCCTGCTTGATCGGCGCGTTGATGGGCTGATTCTGGCGACTAGCCGACTGGACGACCATTTACCGGCGGAACTGCGTCAGCAAAATGTTGCGCACGTTCTGGCATTACGTACCGACGGTGTAAGTCGATCTGCGATCGGCGACGATGAACAAGGCGGCTATCTGGCAACCCGACATCTGATCGATCTCGGTCATCGTGATATTGGTATGGTAGCAGGTCCCAGCTTTTCTTCTGGGGCGACCTACCGCCGGGAAGGATTCCATCGAGCAATGCGCGAAGCCGGGCTGACCCCGAATCCAGCCTGGATTCGGGAATCCGGTTTTAGCATCGAATCAGGAGAAAGTGAAGGAATGGCGCTGCTAAACGGCGTGCGCAGGCCCACCGCCATTTTCGCTATCAATGACGATTTAGCCTTCGGTGTTATGGCCGCAGCACATCGGCTTGGGTTGGCAATAGGCCAGGATTTATCACTGGTGGGCTATAACGATATTCCGTTGTCCGCACGCTTACCCGTTCCGCTCTCTTCGGTACATATTCCATTTGACCACGTTGCGTCTATTGCAGTTGAATTACTACTGGCAGGCACTGAACCCGTCGATACCATTCGGCGCGTCATGCCAAGCCTTATTCCACGCAGTTCCAGTGCGCCGCTCAGGTAATCCTTATGCATTAGTGGGTATCATACCAGCCCGCTAATGCACACGTCTTCAGGCTACGTTACACCCAATCGCCTTGCGTCACCTGAACGGGCAAAGCAGCGAAATGGGCTTGCCGTTGTGCTGCCGCAGACTCGCAAACATCGTTTTCTGGCAAACGGAATACCGCAATCAACAAGGCAAGGCGCTCGACTTGTGCTTCCAATGCTAATGCCGCCGTTGTGGAATCACTGACCATCGCTGCATTTTCTTGAATGGTGCGATCCATATCCGTCACAGCATCACCAATTTGCGCAATGCCACGACTCTGCTCGTCCGATGCCACGGAGATATCGTTCATGATGCGATCAACAGCACCAATTGACATCACAATATCATGCATAGCAGCACCCGCTTTTTCTACCAACACAGAACCTTCATCCACTCGAGTCACTGATTCTGCAATCGAGGCTTCAATCTCTCTGGCTGCTTGTGAACTGCGCTGAGCCAGATTACGCACTTCGCTGGCGACGACGGCAAAACCACGCCCCTGCTCTCCGGCCCGCGCCGCTTCCACCGCGGCATTCAGTGCCAATATATTGGTTTGAAAAGCAATGCTATTAATAACCGACGTGATATCCGCGATTTTCCTCGAGCTACCCGTAATATCAGACATGGTCGTCACTACTTGCTTAATGATGTCGCCGCCCCGATTGGCATTGCCAGATGCCTGACGCGCAAGCTGTCCAGCATGCCGTGCGTTGTCTGCATTGTTGGTCACAGTGGCGGTCAATTCTTCCATACTGGCCGCTGTTTCCACCATCGCAACCGCCTGTTGATCGGTGCGCGAAGACAAATTACGGTTACCAACAGCAATGGCAGAAGAGGCCGTAGCTACCTGATGTGCACTGTCCCGGATATCCACCATCAGTCCACACAGCTTTTGCGTCATATCCATCATAGCATGTGTCAACATTCCCAACTCGTCACGACGCACTTGCTCTACCATCACAGACAGATCGCCTTGTGCAATACGCTGCGCCAGTTCAAGGTTGCCTCGTATCGATCTCGTTATCAGGCGAGTCACCGAGACAGAGATCAGTATTCCCAGCAAAACGGCGCAAATACCGATAACAACGATTTCCGCAACTGACCGATTGATAACATACTGGTTTTTCTCATCAAGCTCACTCGCAATACGGCTAAGAGTATCGGTAACGGCAAACCCTGTTTTGATGGATTGCCTGTCTGCTTCGTTGAGGCGTTGCCACTGCTCAGCATCTTGCCTTACTCCTGCAGGATTGGCATTCTTCTGCGCATGCAGAGCAGATGCAGCAAGCACGACCTCCTCCAGTTCATGTTGATATTGCAAAAGTTGTTCACCCAGGCGTTGGAAATGCTGCACATCGCGCGCTTCCCAACGCAATTGACGCACATTTTCCTGCTGCGCTGTTATCTGAGAGACATACCTCATCATATTGTTAGCGTTCTCTTCTTCTAACGTATAAAAGAGCTTCACTCGGGCAATTTTTGATTGGTCGAGATAATGGTTTATCTCAGACATCAGCGCTGTCTTGGTATATAAATCACGAATTTCAGAAAAACGTAATGCACTGAAGAATACGGCAACAATAATTAATAATAATACGATAAAAAAGCCGCCATAGAGTTTCTTCGCAATACTAACTTGAAGCATTCCTTCCCATAGAGCACGCATTCTTTCCTCCTGATAATATTTTCCGTCACCGACTCTACGTGTGAATACGAGCTAAAATAGACAAACCGGATAACAGGCGTATCGCCGCATTTATCCGGCCAAGAATAATAGTGATATTATTTTTTTATTACTGCTATTACGCTGCGCTACAAGCCATCTTTCGCGTGGTAACACAGTTGTGTAAACAGCCAATGTGTTCAATTTCGACTTCCACGATATCGCCTTCATGCAAAAAAAGCGGCGGCGTGCGTTTTTTTCCAACCCCACCGGGAGATCCGGTGATAATCACATCACCTGGGGATAACTCACTGAAGGTACTGATATACTCGATCAGTTCTTCGATTGGGTGGATCATACTGGCGGTCGTGTCATTTTGCACAGTATTGCCATTAAGTCGGGTTTCAATATGCAGATTTTGCGGCTCTGGCACATCATCACTCGTCACCAGCCACGGACCAAAAGCGCCGGTATTTTGCCAGTTTTTTCCTGCTGTAAACCAGGTATGCTGCCAATCGCGCACGGAGCCATCCATATAGCAGCTGTATCCGGCAATATAAGAGAAGGCGTTTGATGCAGAAATTTCCTTGCCTCGTTTACCAATAATAACGGCCAATTCTCCTTCATAGTCAAACTCATTTGATTGCGCTGGTTTTTCCACACCGCAATTATGTCCTACCTGAGAATCAGGAAAACGAATAAATAATGTAGGAGCTGAATTCATTTCACCAAACTCGGCGCGTTTCTCCGCATAATTCATTCCGACACAAAAAATTTTTCTAGGGTTATTAATCACCGGAAGAAATACCACCTCATCCTCTTGATAATCAGGTTGAGACTGCAAAAAATACCTGGCATCGGCAATACCACCGTCTTCAATCAATGCGCGGAGATCGGCATAGCGCGTCCCTAACCTTTTGCCTAAATCAACTATGCCCGTTTCTACTTTCAGGCCATAAGTCTCTTTCTGGCCAATCCTAAAACTTGCTAATTTCATTTTGTACCTCAACGATGCAATACTGAACGCCCCCTCCAATAGTGAGAAAATGCACTGCGCGAACAGCGCATTTCCTTCTGGGTACCCCAGCCTTTTACTACGGTGAAAGCTCTTCCAACACACGGCCTTTCGTTTCAATAGCAAACAACATCGTGACCGCAGCCCCAACCAGTAACACCCCCGCAAAGAAGCCAAACATTGTGCTAATGCCGCTTGATGCCATAATGGTCCCCACTACGATCGGGCCTGTTGATGATCCTAACCGCAACCACCCACTGCCTAAGCCAGTACCAATAGCGCGCATACGGGTTGGATAGATTTCAGCCGAGTAGAGATACAGTGAGAAGGTGACCGTCTGTATGATGGCATATGACAATCCTGCACAAATAAGGACTTGTTCCGCAGACGTTGCCCCTAGCAAAGCAAGCACGATCAGGGGAATCGGCGCCAGTAAGAAGGCAAAGGTGTACCAACGCTTACGCCCAACCTTGTCAATCAGCAATGCACACAAGACTGAGGCAATAACCCCCATCACGGACGTTGTCAGACCGTAACTAATACTGGTTTCCAAGGGAAGCTTGTAGGTTTGGCGGTAGAGAGTGGGTAACCACGTAATCATGCCGTTTGCGACCAGATAGGAGGTAAACCACATCGTCCAAATGGTAAATGTGCGCCTGCGATATATTCCCTTAAACAACCCGCTCCAGTGAGAGGTCTCTTCTTTTTTTCCCTGGATGGTCACCTTGGGCTCTTCTAAAGTGAAGCCCTGAGCAACGGCACTGCGCTCTAAATCGGTCACGATACGGTCTGCTTCAGCCAGTCGCCCTTGAGAGGCAAGCCAACGCGGAGATTCTTTCATAAAAAAACGACAGGGAAGGAGAATAAATGCCGGGACGAGACCAACAATAAACATCACCTTCCAGCCGTAGAGCGGGACAAAAGCGCGAGCAATCAATCCTGCGGCGACCAAACCGAGCAGGAACATCACTTCATACAGCAGGAAGAACCTTCCCCGCCCTTTTGAACTGATATATTCATTGATATAAGCTGATGCAACCGGGACTTCTCCGCCGGTCCCTATCCCCTGAACAAAGCGCAGCGTCATCATTATCAGCGCGCCGGTGGCGAACAGGCAGGCCACATCCATGCTGACAAACAGCAGAATGGTGAACAACAGCACTTTAAGACGCCCCACACGTTCAGCCAGCCAGCCAAAGAAGACCGCGCCAAGCAGTTGGCCAAGATAGCCTGCAGACAAAATCATGCCGGTTTGCTTGGGGTCTAGCCCCCATTCCTGAACCAGAAGCGGCATCGCATAAGCGATGCAGATAACGGTATAACCGTCAAAGAATGTCGCAGCGCCGATGATATTTCGGGTCCAAAAAATACGGCGCGTGATCGGTAAGCGTTCAAGGCGGGCGACCAACTCGGCATTGGATGTCCCGCTTGCAGCGGCAGTACTGGCGTTTGCATTGACCACACCGGCACTCATGTCATGCGTTGACATAGTTTGTTCTCCAAAAAGGATAGTGTGTTAGCCGCGATACGCTTGCGCAGCGGCTCTGCATGCCATTAGCCGACGCGCGGCAGTTCAGCATCATGATGAAATGGCGTGAAAGGTGTAGGGTTCAGGCCACGTAAATCGATATTCATGTTTGTCATGGTAGAGGTTCTCTTTCCTGGATGTTCTATTATGTATTTATTAAAATAACGTTCTCGGGAACGTTTGCAGATTGTTCGTCAAAGCACCGATAGGTGTCAATAAGACCCCCTTCGCTTTTAACCCGTTATGTGATGCACATCCCTAGTTGGGTGGAAAAGTCGAGGGAGTGCAGAGAAAAAATCGCAGAGTAAAAAAACAGACAACATAAACGTATTCAGCGCCAACAACACCGAGCGCAAAACGAAAAAAAACCCGGCAGCGCCTAGCGCTCCGGGTTTTTTAGTGTGAGGGCAAGCCTCACGGATGTGAACCGGAAATCAATGGCAACCGCAGCCGCCGTGACCGCCGCAGCCGCCTTTACCGTGTTCATGATCGTGGTCGTGATCGTGACCATGACCGCCACAGCAACCTTCGCCGTGCTCATGGTGGTGATCGTGTTCGCCGTGTACATGGCCGTGCGCAATCTCTTCTTCCGTTGCTTCACGGATTGCAACCACTTCTACGTTGAACTTCAGATTTTGGCCTGCCAGCATGTGGTTGCCGTCAACCACTACGTGGTCCTCTTCCACTTCAGTAATTTCGACCGGCACTTGACCCTGATCGGTATCAGCCAGGAAACGCATGCCCACTTGCAGCTCATCAACGCCCATGAAGACGTCTTTCGGCACACGCTGCACCAGGTTTTCATCATATTCGCCGTATGCATCGTTGGAACCGACGCTAACGTCAAATTTTTCACCGATTTCGCGGCCTTCAAGCGCTTTTTCCAAGCCAGAAATCAGGGAACCGTGACCGTGCAGGTAGTCCAACGGCGCACTCACCGGAGACTCATCAACCAATACACCATCTTCTGTACGTACCTGGTAGGCCAGGCTGACCACCAGATCTTTTGCTACTTTCATGACATCTCCTACCGTTGGAAATCAAACTGGCGCAAATTGTAGCTGAAAAAAACCCCCATGTACCGTCTGGGATAAAAAAATGCCAGCAGTCAATCAGGATGAAACATCCCGATGATATTCTCACCCTGTCGTTCTGACATAGCGGGCGGCGTATCCGACTGGCGCTGGTAGTAGCCACACTTTACGCAGGTGACCACTTCCACCTGCTCTTCCTGTCCAACGGCCAGTGTATCCAGCGCTTGACATTGGGGGCACACAGCGCCTGCGATAAACCGTTTACGTTGCATCTTGCCTTCCTCGCTGCACGCAGCGCGTGCTATTCGTATTCATCCCAGTCATCCAGTCGGCGACGTTCATGCAGCATTTCACGTTGAAAAATGTCCTCTAGCTCACGCCGCGCTTCCTTAACGCGTGAAACCTGTGCCACATCGCCATCCCCCTGACGTATCGGCATCAATTCGCGCAGCATGCGCATGTCCAGACGCCGGAAATGTTGCTGTGCACGGTATGCTTGGTGAGGGTGCATCCCCACCGACATCAACGTTTTGCGCCCCAGATCCAGCGCACTCGAGAAGGTTTCACGCGAGAAATGCTTCACTCCCGACTGCAGCAACTCATGGGCTTCCACACGCCCGCGGGCACGGGCCAGAATTTCCAAGTTGGGAAAATGCTTTTGGCACAGGTGCACAATAGCCATGGTGTCTTCTGGCTCATTACAGGTAATCACAATTGCGCGTGCCTGTTCTGCTCCTGCTGCCCGCAACAACTCCAATTCGGTGGCATCACCATAGTACACTTTATAGCCGTAACTGCGCATAAGGCTGACGGCACTGATGTCGCGTTCCAATACTGTGATGCGCATTTTGTTCGCCATCAGCAAACGACCAATCACTTGCCCAAAGCGGCCAAACCCAATCACAATTACCTGCGGTTCGTCATCTTCCACATAGGGTTTCTCATCTGACTCCTCTGTGGCGTTATAACGACGCTCAAGAATGCGGTCGATGCCCTGCATAAGTAACGGAGTGGTCATCATGGAAAGAGTGACCGTTACCAGCAGCAGCGGAAGCTGCTCCCCTTGTAGCACCTTATGTGCCGCCGCCGCAGAAAACAGCACAAACGCGAACTCGCCACCTTGACTGAGTACCCCGGCAAACTGAAGCCGTTCTGAACGCCGCATCCGATTCACACGTGCCAGCACATACAGCACAACCCCCTTGACCATAACCAAGAGGAATACCCCCAGCAGCACCTCGTAAATATGGGTAAACAGCACGCCAAGATCGAGCGCCATGCCAACGGAGATAAAAAACAGGCCTAACAGCAACCCCTTAAAGGGCTCGATGGAGATTTCCAGTTCGTGGCGATATTCACTCTCAGCCAGCAAGACGCCTGCGATAAAGGTGCCAAGCGCCATGGAAAAGCCCAGCGCATCCATAAATACCGCAGAACCGAGTACCAGCAACAACGCTGCTGCGGTAAACACTTCGCGCACCCCAGAAGCGGCGATAAAACGGAACAGAGGACGAACCAGATAACGCCCACCAATCAGCATCCCGATAAAGGCCGCAACTTTGATAGCGACGTCTTTCCAGTCAGTCACTTCCCCTTGCACTCCGGCCAGCACTGGCACCAGAGCCAATGCGGGGATAACCGCCAAATCCTGGAACAGCAGCACCGAGAAACCCAATTGACCGGATTCGCTGCGGTTCATGCCCTTCTCACGCATCAATTGCAGTGCCATCGCCGTGGAAGACATTGCGAGCCCGATACCACCAATCAGCGCTGACTGCCAGGAAAAATCGGTTAGGTAGAGCAAACCGCCAAGGGCCGCCGCACTGAGCCCAACCTGCGCCGCACCAATGCCGAAAATAGAACGCCGCAGTGTCCATAACTTTTGCGGGTTCAGCTCCAACCCGATAATAAACATCAGGAAAACCACGCCAAGCTCAGAGAAGTGCAGGATGGCATCGACATCACGGATAAAACCCAGCCCCCAAGGACCAATGGCTATCCCTGCAATCAAATATCCCAATACCGCACCAATGCCCAATCGGCTGGCGATGGGCACCATCAGCACAGCGACAAACAAAAACAGAATGCCCGCACTCAACAGAGGGGAACTTTCCATTACTCACCCTCCCTTTTGGGCAACGGGGAAACCAGCCATTCGCTGTACGCATCGGCATAACTTGCCAGTACATCAGCAGGCAGTCGGCGCGCCCAATAGACCATCATCGGCGGCAACCAGTGCATACGACACATGGCCGCCGTCATTTCAAACGGGCGCAGCACCTCTTCCATACTAAAGCGGTTGCTGCCCTGTGGATGATAGCTCTCCTCCGGTTCACCGGTGGTTATTACTGAACGCCAATATTTGCCCGCCAGCGCATTGCCGCCAATACCATTGGCAAACCCGCGCGAAAGCACTCGGTCAAACCACTCTTTTAACAGTGCCGGGCAACTGTATGTATAAAGTGGATGCTGAAATACAATCACCTGATGTTCGCGCAGAAGCTGTTGCTCATAGTGAATATCAAGAAAAAAATCAGGATAGTGAGCGTACAAATCGTGTACGGTAACATGAGCTAACTGGTGCGCCGGTTGCAACAATACGCGGTTTGCCACCGAGTCTTGCGATTCCGGATGGGCATACAGCAGCAAAATCTTCGGTGGCTGCGACATCATTCCCCTCCAAAGCGTCGTCATGAGCGCGGTTTTCCGCTAACATGCTGCGCGATAACGATACGACAAACAGGACGTTCGCTGTCCCGAGATACCCGCGAAACACCCTAAATAATTCGCGTTGCAGCAAGACGGCAAGAGAGTCTCCCCCGCCCCCCTTACTCCGGTAAGGGATTCGGGTGAACAAGCGCAGCCAGCACACCTGCAACATGAAGTATGACGGGTATAATTTAACATACTCTGAACATGTGACGCTTTATGATTGTTTTCTCCGCTTTGCAAATTCGGCGCGGCGTGCGCGTCTTGCTTGATAACGCCACTGCCACCATCAACCCAGGTCAGAAGGTCGGGTTAGTCGGTAAAAACGGCTGTGGCAAGTCCACGCTGCTCTCTTTGCTAAAAGGCGAGATCGGTGCCGACGGCGGTAGCGCAACCTTTCCGAGCAACTGGGCGCTGGCCTGGGTCAACCAAGAAACACCTGCGCTAAATGTGCCCGCCATTGATTATGTTATTGACGGCGATCGTGAATTTCGCCAGTTAGAAGCTGAACTTCAGCACGCAAACGATATTAACGATGGGAATGCCATCGCCCGCGCGCACGGTAAGCTGGACGCTATTCAGGCCTGGAGCATTCCCGCGCGCGCGGCCAGTTTGCTCGATGGCCTTGGCTTCACTCAAGCCCAATTGCAGCAGCCGGTACGTGATTTTTCCGGGGGATGGCGTATGCGTCTTAACCTGGCGCAGGCGCTGATTTGTCGTTCGGATCTATTGCTGCTCGATGAACCGACTAACCACCTCGATCTGGATGCAGTGATCTGGCTGGAGAAGTGGCTGAAAGGCTATCCTGGGACGTTGATATTAATCTCGCACGATCGCGATTTTCTTGATCCTATCGTCAATAAGATCCTGCATATCGAGCAGGAGACGCTGTTTGAATACACGGGCAACTACTCCTCTTTCGAACGGCAACGCGCCACACGTTTAGCGCAACAGCAGGCATTGTATGAACATCAGCAAGAACGCGTAGCGCACTTGCAACACTACATCGACCGCTTTCGCGCACAGGCAACCAAAGCCAAGCAGGCACAGAGTCGCATCAAAATGCTGGAACGCATGGAGCTTATTGCCCCTGCACATGTCGATAACCCCTTCCGCTTCAGCTTTCGTGCGCCAGAGTCCCTGCCAAATCCGCTATTGCGCATGGAGAAAGTGAGCGCTGGCTATGGCGACAAGCTAATTCTGGAATCCATCAAGCTGAATCTGGTGCCAGGATCTCGTATTGGGTTACTGGGGCACAACGGTGCGGGTAAATCGACGCTGATTAAGCTGTTAGCGGGAGAACTGGCGCCCTTGCACGGTGAAATTGGTCTGGCGAAAGGCGTTAAACTGGGTTATTTCGCCCAACACCAGCTTGAGTTTCTTCGCGCCGACGAATCACCGCTTCAGCATTTAGTCCGCCTGGCAGAACGGGAAACCGAGCAACAGCTGCGCGATTATCTCGGCGGTTTCGGTTTTCAAGGCGACAAAGTAACGGAAGTGACCGAACGTTTTTCGGGCGGAGAAAAAGCCCGTTTAGTACTGGCATTGATCGTTTGGCAGCGCCCCAATCTTCTGCTACTTGATGAACCAACCAACCACCTCGATCTGGATATGCGTCAGGCACTGACAGAAGCGTTGATTGACTTTGAAGGGGCGCTGGTAGTGGTTTCCCACGATCGACATCTGATCCGTTCGACAACGGACGATCTCTATTTGGTACACGATCGCAAAGTGGAACCGTTTGATGGCGATCTGGAAGATTACCAGCAATGGCTGACGGACGTGCAGCGCCAAAACAGCGCTGCTGAATCAACCGATAAGCCCACATCAACCAACAACGCTCAGGCACGCAAAGATCAAAAGCGGCGCGACGCGGAACTGCGCACCCAAACCCAGCCGTTGCGTAAAAAGATCGCTCAGTATGAGCAGCAGATGGAGAAGCTCTCCGATGCGTTGGCAAAAATCGAAACGCGCTTATCTGACAGCGAATTGTACGATCAAAGCCGTAAAGCTGAACTGACGGAATGCCTGCAACAGCAGGCCAAACTCAAAAGCGAACAGGAAGAAGCAGAGATGGCCTGGCTGGACGCACAAGAGCAGTTGGAACAGATGCTGAATGAGGGGTAATCGGCCTCAATCGAGAGAGGCGTGGTTTTAATTCTCTGAATTATTTGACGTTATATCGCGTAAAAAAATAATGCTGAGGGGAACGAGACCACAGGGTGAGCGGCAGGACGCCGCGAAAGTCAGCGCCGAGTCGGGAACGCGTCGCTGGCGGCCCGTCAGTGGGCTCAGGCCCCGAAGGCACCGCGTAGCGGCGTTATTTCCCGCAAAAAGCCAGGGGCCTCGGGGCGAGGGCGACTGAGCGCCCCGAGTCGGGCGCGTGCGAAGTACGGTGCAAATAACCGCGTGGGTTAACGCGCACGAAACATTCACTGCAACAACAAAAAGGCTTGGCCTGGATTTGTGGAGATTCCTCAGCGCGAAGGCGGGAATCTCCCACAGACAAACCGCGTTTCAGTTGTAAGAGATCCTCGGCCTACGCGAGGATGACGAGCAGGCTCCGCTAATGCCAGATCAGCAGTACACAAGCTGCGGTAAGCACACCCATCGACACGTTAAAAATCACCCATGCTCTGCGGCTACGTAACAATCGGCCAATCGCCGTGCCGAAACCCAGCCAGATCACGCCTGAGACAATATTCACCAATACAATGCCGAAACTTATCAGCAGCACCGAATGGTTATAGCCGCTGCCCGCCAGACTGAAACTTGCGACCGAGCCCAGCGCCATTAGCCAAGCTTTGGGATTCAGAAATTGAAGCAGCCAGCCTTGATACAGTCTCAGCGGTTTTGGCGGTGGTGCGCTGGTTTCCAGCCGCTCATAGGCCGCCGTCGCAATTTTCCACGCCAGCCACAGCAAGTAGAGACTGCCAAGCACTTTAAGTATCAGGTGCAATGAGGGATAGAGCAGAATCATACCACCTACGCCAAACGCGACCAGCAGCAAAATACTCTGCATACCGAGCATAATACCCACCATCAGCCAGAGTGATCGCATAAAGCCGAAGTTAGCACCGGATGTCGTCAACAGCATGTTATTGGGGCCAGGCGTAATTGCCGCCACCCAGAGAAAACCCAACATCGATAAAAATAAGCCCTGTTCCACGTTTTGACTGCCCCTTGTCCCCACCGTTACGGTATGATTTATTGACTTGACTGCACGTTATCCTGTCTGCTGCAAACAAATGCTCGCTGAGCGGCGCAAGCAGGTTAGCGCAGTGTGATGAATATCGCACAATTATTTCCCGAGGTCGTTTCTATTCCCATGGTGTCCTCAACATTTCGCCCGTTACGCGGGGCTGCTAACCCGCATGTGCAAACGCTGTTGCCGCGTTTAATTCGCCGTCATGCACGTTTGCAACCTGTGTGGCAACAACTCGATCTGCCTGACGGTGATTTTGTCGACCTTGCCTGGAGTGAGTCTCCCCAAAACGCACGCTACAGACCCCGCGTAGTACTGTTTCACGGTTTGGAAGGCAGCTTTCATAGTCCCTATGCTCACGGCCTGCTCCAGGCGTGTCGAGAGCATGGCTGGCTGGCAGTCATTATGCATTTCCGCGGCTGTAGCGGTCGCCCCAACCGCCTGAATCGCATCTACCATTCCGGTGAAACGGATGATGGCAGCTATTTGCTGCGTTGGATGCGGGACACTCTGGGTGAAGTACCGACTGCTGCCATCGGCATTTCTCTGGGAGGCAATATGCTGGCTTGTCTGCTGGCCAAACGGGAAGAAGCTCAATTGCTCTCTGCCGCTGCTATTGTTTCCGCACCGTTTCATCTCGCAGCCTGTAGTCGCAGGATAGAGCAGGGATTTTCCCGTATTTATCAACGCTATCTGGTGGAGCAATTGAAGCAGAATGCGCGCCGTAAGCTGGCACGCTATCCGGGTTCGTTACCCATTGCCCTATCCCAACTGCAGCACATCAAAGGGCTGCGCGAATTTGATGATGCGATCACCGCCCGTATTCATGGTTTTCAGGATGCTGCCGACTACTACCGTCAATGCAGTGCGCTGGCGTTACTCCCCACGATCCGCACGCCGACACTTATCATCCATGCACAAGACGACCCCTTTATGACACCCGAGGTGATACCGGATATCACTCACCTGCCTGCCACCATGGAATACCAACTGACAGCGCATGGCGGGCATGTTGGGTTTGTCAGCGGTTCATTACTGAAACCAGAAATGTGGCTGGAACAGCGCATTCCAGCCTGGTTCACGCCCTTTTTATCGGTAAACACGGTGGGAGCAACCGCATGATAATTCCCTGGCAACAACTCGAACCTGATACGTTGCAAAGCATCATTGAATCTTTTGTCCTGCGCGAAGGCACGGACTACGGTGAGCAGGAGCGCTCGCTGGAGGAAAAAGTCAGGGATATACGCCGTCAGCTCGCCTCCGGCGACGTGGTTCTGGTATGGTCAGAGCTGCATGAAACGCTAAATATCATGCCGCGCACCCAGCTTAACGAAAATACCCTTTAACGTGATTAATCACCGTTTCCTGACGAACGAGGGGTCGTTTTGCGTCACAGGGTCTGCTATACAGTGAGATCCGTGTTACTGAACGCCTAATCCGACGGAGTGAAACCGCATGTCGCAACAACACCCGATCATTGCCGTTACCGGCTCCAGTGGAGCGGGCACCACCACAACCAGCCTCGCCTTCAGGAAGATCTTCCAGCAGTTGCAGATAAAAGCAGCCTCACTGGAAGGTGACAGTTTTCATCGCTATACTCGGCCAGAAATGGACATGGCGATCCGCAAAGCAAAAGATCTCGGACGCCATATCAGCTACTTCGGCCCAGAGGCCAACGATTTCAGTTTACTGGAACAGTCTTTTATCCAGTATGGCCGCAACGGCACGGGAAAAACGCGCAAATACCTGCATACCTACGATGAGGCGATTCCCTACAATCAAGTACCCGGTACCTTTACACCGTGGGAGCCGATGCCGCATCCCACTGATATGCTGTTTTATGAGGGCTTACACGGCGCAGTCGTCACCGCTCAGCACGATGTAGCCCAGCATGTTGACCTGTTGGTCGGCGTAGTCCCTATCGTCAATCTTGAATGGATTCAAAAGCTAGTCCGCGATATCAACGAGCGCGGCCACTCACGTGAAGCCGTGATGGACTCCGTGGTACGTTCCATGGAGGATTACATTACCTACATCACGCCGCAGTTTTCTCGCACTCATATCAACTTCCAGCGTGTCCCCACCATTGATACCTCAAATCCTTTTGCCGCCAAGGCGATACCTTCGCTGGATGAGAGCTTCGTGGTGATCCATTTTCAGGGTGTAGAAAATATTGATTACCCTTACCTGCTGGCCATGCTGCAAGGTTCGTTTATTTCACATATCAATACGTTAGTGGTACCTGGTGGAAAAATGGGATTGGCGATGGAGCTGATCATGACACCGTTGGTAAAACGACTGGCAGAAGGGCGTAACGCGGGTTGAAAAAGGGGAAACAACCCGCAGAAGACGTTATACGGTGGTGATGATTTCGTAGCTGTGGGTGATTTGAACGGCCTTTTCTAACATTAGCGCAACTGAACAATACTTTTCTGCCGACAGCGACACTGCCCGTTCAACCACGTTATTCGTCAGTCCTACCCCTGTGACAATAAAGTGCAGATTAATATGCGTGAACAAACGTGGGGCTTCCTCACGACGCGTGGAAGAGAGTTTGACCTCGCACCCAGTGACATTATTGCGACCTTTTTGCAAAATGGACACCACATCGATGGCACTACAGCCACCAGCGGCCATTAGCACCATCTCCATCGGGCTGGGCGCCTTGTCCCCGGCATTGCCATCCATTAGAATTTGATGACCCGATGATGACTCACCGAGAAAGGTCAGGTCTTCAACCCATTTTACGCGCGCTTGCATTCCCAACTCCTAAAATTTATTTGAAAATTACTAACAGTTATAGTCAAAAACCGCCAATAACTAGAGCTCAATCATGCTGAAGCGAGACAACACAAGACAGGCTCGTCAAGCTGTGTTACAAACTGGAATAGAATCCGTTCCATCAGTATGATACTGACGGTCTTAACGGGTTGTGACGTCGCCGTACAAAGGCCAGTATATTCCCTGACGTCAGTCCGCCAACACGGAATTTTTACTACTAGCACGTTAATACGCCGTACAGGGAACTCTGAACCCTGTAATTTGCGCAGTGAATTACAACAGAGGATAACAGCGAATGGTTCTCGGCAAACCGCAGACAGACCCGACTCTCGAATGGTTCCTTTCTCATTGTCATATTCACAAGTACCCATCGAAGAGCACGCTAATTCACCAAGGTGAAAAAGCAGAAACGCTTTACTACATCGTGAAAGGCTCCGTTGCAGTGCTGATCAAGGATGAAGAAGGCAAGGAAATGATCCTCTCCTACCTCAACCAGGGGGATTTTATTGGAGAACTGGGCCTGTTCGAAGAGGGCCAAGAGCGCAGTGCATGGGTGCGAGCAAAAACGGCTTGCGAAGTCGCTGAAATCTCCTATAAAAAATTCCGTCAGTTGATTCAAGTCAACCCGGATATTCTGATGCGTCTTTCTTCACAGATGGCGCGTCGTCTCCAGGTAACTTCTCAGAAAGTGGGCAATCTGGCCTTCCTGGATGTAACGGGCCGTATCGCACAGACGCTCTTGAACCTGGCGAAACAGCCCGATGCCATGACGCACCCAGATGGGATGCAAATCAAAATCACGCGTCAGGAAATTGGTCAGATTGTTGGCTGTTCTCGCGAAACGGTAGGCCGTATTCTGAAAATGCTCGAAGATCAAAATCTGATCTCTGCGCACGGCAAAACCATCGTTGTGTACGGCACTCGCTGATTTTACTACTGCTGTTTCGAACAAAAAT
Organism: Serratia marcescens; assembly: GCA_015548865.1. Taxonomy (GTDB): domain Bacteria; phylum Pseudomonadota; class Gammaproteobacteria; order Enterobacterales; family Enterobacteriaceae; genus Symbiopectobacterium; species Symbiopectobacterium marcescens_A. The sequence continues at coordinate 27,861 of JADMXW010000024.1, forward strand.
ACGTTGCGCATTGCGCAACGTATTTTTTTACATAAACGTTATGCAGCTTTTACCACGGCTTCTACCGCCCGAGCAAACCGCGCCATGCCTTGATCGATATCTTCCAAATCGATGACCAACGACGGCACAAAACGCATCACATTAGGCCCAGCCACCAGCACCATTACACCCTGCTCCGACGCTGCGGCCAGGAATTTACCCGCTTGCCCATGCCATTTCGGCTTCAATTCCGCCCCAATCAACAGGCCCATACCGCGGATCTGCTCAAAAATACCATGTTCTTCATTGATGGCCTGAAGAATCGAGACAAAGCGCTCATGGCGTGCTTGTACACCGGAAAGTACCTGCGGTGTGTTAATGGTGTCCAATGCTGCTTCTGCCACCGCACACGCCAGCGGATTTCCACCGTAAGTGGTGCCATGTACGCCGACGGTCATTACAGAAGCGACCTCTTCGGTGGTAAGCATGGCGCTGATGGGAAAACCGCCCCCTAGCGCTTTCGCTGTGGTGAGAATATCTGGTGTTACACCATAGTGCATATAGGTAAACAGTTTGCCGGAACGCCCCATGCCGCTTTGCACCTCATCAAATACCAGCAGCGCATGATGCTGGTCGCAAAGTTCGCGCACACCTTTGAGGAATTCTGGCGTGGCTGGTGTAATGCCGCCCTCGCCCTGAATCGGCTCCAGCACCACGGCGCAGGTATGGTCATCCATCACCGCTTTCACCGCGGCAAGATCGTTAAACGGCACATGCACAATATCTGCCGGTTTTGGCCCGAAGCCATCGGCGTATTTCGCCTGACCACCGACTGAGACGGTGAACAATGTGCGGCCATGAAACGCATTGTAGAAAGCAATGATTTTGGTTTTATACGGGCTGTGGCGTTTAATCGCATAGTGGCGTGCCAGCTTGAAAGCCGCTTCGTTGGCCTCCGCGCCAGAGTTGACAAAGAACACACGCTCAGCAAAGGTGGCATCAATCAGTTTGCTGGCCAGACGCAACGCTGGCTCATTCGTGAAGATATTGCTGGTGTGCCACAGCGTTTCTCCCTGCTGCTTTAACGCCGCCACCAATGCCGGGTGACAGTGGCCCAACGCCGTTACCGCGATCCCACCAGCAAAGTCGATATACTCACGTCCTTGCTGATCCCATACGCGGCTACCTTTGCCTTTAACAGGCACAAATTGCGCCGGTGCGTATACAGGTAAAATCACCTTGTCATGCGTCGCCCGCGTTACCGCCTTTGAATCTGTTGTCATTTGCTTCCGTCCACACCGCTTAAAGTGAAAATATAATCATCAAATATGCATAAAAAATCAATACGCAGCGTTATAAAATAGCGCGTTATGACAGTCTGTTTTATCGCGAGGCATACTGATAACCTCAGGTATTAAGGAAGTTCTGCAGCAGTTGATGCCCTTGCTCACTGAGAATGCTCTCTGGATGAAACTGCACTCCTTCTAGTGGCAAGGTACGATGGCGTATTCCCATGATTTCATCACGTTCACCGTCTCGTTCCGTCCAGGCTGTTATGTCAAATTCGGCGGGCAAGGAGGCTGGCTCAATCACCAGTGAATGATAGCGCGTCACGGTTAGTGGCTGCGCTAAGCCGGTGAATACGCCGCATCCCGTATGCTGGATCACCGAAGTCTTTCCGTGCATCACCTGCCGCGCCTGCACCACGTGTGCCCCAAACGCCTGCCCCATCGCCTGATGTCCGAGGCACACGCCAAGAATAGGAAACTTACCAGCAAAATGGCGGATCGCATCCAGAGAAATACCCGCCTCATCCGGCGTACAGGGACCGGGAGAGATCACCAGATGTGTCGGTGCCAGCGTTTCAATCTCCGCCAGCGTCAGGGTGTCGTTGCGTTTAACCAGCACCTCTGCGCCCAGCTCGCAAAAATACTGGTAGAGGTTGTAGGTAAAGGAGTCATAGTTGTCGATGAGTAGGAGCATGGGGAATGAGTCTAAACCGAAGAGATATTTTAAGTAGGCTACTGTGCTGTATGTGGTTAGGCAATGGGTAACTTTAGTTGCATCCCGTAAATACGCTGTATTAAACACGACTAACAAGAAAATCGAGTGCCTTAGCACTCGATTATTTAATGAAACAATTTACTTAGGCGTTTATCAAACGAGAGCCCAAAGAGTATTGGCAACCCCTGGAGCCCAACCTCTATTGGATGTATGCTGCTGCGTGCAGCGATACACCAGCCCATTGTGCGTCACATGAAAACCCACAGGGTAAAATACGTTATAGTAAGACCACGGAACTGGATTTTCCACGCTGCCAATTTCACCACCACCGCCTTCACCACCACCACCGCCTTCACCACCGCCGCCGCCTTCACCACCGCCGCCGCCTTCACCACCACCGCCGCCGTCACCACCACCGCCGCCTTCACCGCCTCCGCCGCCACTACCCTCAGTAAACTCAACATCGAATGCTGAATAAAAGCCCGCCCCCGTGTCTGCCACCATCCATATTGCCAGGATAATATGATGACCTTTTTTATTTAACGGTAGCTTAATTGTTTGATCAGGTATGATATTAAGAGGTCCAGTCATATTTATAACGCTGGCAAAGGGGACGCGTTCAAAATCCTGACGCGTCGCTGGTCGCGTTTGATTCCAACCATCTCTGGTAATAAAATAACGATACCCGCGAGTCGAATGCGACACAGTACGGAACCAATTAATCGGGAGGTACTGACCTGCCTTGACTTCAGTTATTGGCCACATCGCACCGTGCCGCATCATTAACTCAGCGTCTGTGAGGTTTACAATATCGCGATTGTTTTCTGTGCGACCACCACTAAGAATGAGGCCATCAGGTACAGGTGAGGCTACACCAGCAAATATATGAGTTGAATCACTATACGGCCCACCCTCTCCTGCAAACCAGATAAGATCTTCAGGGCCTCTCCCGTTAGTATACATAGGAAAGTTTTTCATCCCTTCCATTTCACTTGCATCCCAGTCGGTTGGTAACCAACCGCGCCGGCGTGCATAAGCGGTTCGACCTATAGGAGTGCGTAACCAACCATGAGCAGGCGTTATTTCTAGAGATTCATCTGAATCACAGTGATGGGGGTAAGGATTATTTTTACGCATAATTAACCTCAGGTTATTCATAATAAATAATAGTATTATCATAACGAAATAAAAAAACCGCAAAAAAAGCTAACTTTAAATTAATAGCATTCAATAAAAAACTCACTATGTAAATATCAAAAGACGCCTATTACTTACAAATATCAATAATTTAAAAACCATAAATAAAATGCAGACTAATATCTACTTAGCCAAAAAATATAATTATTTACGCAGGCAATTTCATTACTAACACATCATTTAAAACCGCCTAATCTTAAATACTTACTCAATTGTATATATCCCAAACGTTTTAACCATCCATTGACAATAGAAACACATATCAAAAATTAACAATCGTCAACAAAATGACGGATGGTCGCTAATAAAACTCCAATTTAGCTCATAGATGAAATAACCATACACGAAGTTAATCCCTCGTCAGCTTTTGCTAGCATCAGTATATCGTTACGTTCAACTAATAATCTTTTATCCATTTTTCAAAAATGGTTACAGAGCCTAAAGGTAAAAAATAATATTTTATGCAAAAAAGACATACCGCTTGTTAAAAATTATAGAAAATAAAGAGTAACAATAATTATACTTCCACCATTTTCATCTATACCCGTCATACTGCAAGTTGCAGATGCGTTGGGCTGCACTCGTTCACCCGGATCACTTACCTAAGTAAGTTCATCAGGATGAATGAATTTCATCTCTGAGATTCGCCCTGCAGGCCAGCGCAGGCGCTGTTCAAATCTGTACCAGACAAATTTGTCACTCATTTTCCACCTTCCTGCAACTCGAATTATTTTAGGTATCACACTGATTACACTTAAGCAAAGTTCAGATCAAAAGCCTGATAAAATGCCATTCCCGTATCAGCGACTATCCATGCCAATAGAAGTACATGGTGACCCGTTCTGTTAGGCAACTGTACACGATGGTCAACTGTTGGCGCCATTTGCGCTATATCAAAATTCCAAAACGGCTGAAGAGTATGATAATCATTATAAAAGGGGTTTGTACCAAGACTATAACGTGATATACGCTGTGAGCTATCCCAGGTAGGAGTGGTGATCCACCATGAATAACCGCGTGTCCGGTGTAACTGTGTATAAACCCATTGAACATTAAACACCTGCCCACTCGTCACAGGTATTCTTGGCCAGATGACTCCACGTTCACGCATTAATTCCTCATCCGTGTAGTTCACAATATCGCGAGCGCCTGTACGACCACCGCTGATAATTTGTCCATCCGGGGGCGGTACATGGCTTTGAGCATCTGACAGGAAGCGCCCACCGGCCCATGGAGGATCAAATGCTCCACCAACGTTCATTGGAAAATTTTTACCGCCCTCCATTTCATTTGCTTCCCATGGAGCCATCCACCCTCTCTGAACAGCAAAGCCAGAACGTGACTGAGGACTAGTCACTTGCCCATGAAAAAGATCACCGTAATAATACTTATCATGCGAAACGCAACAACAATGGTTATTTCCCTCAAACTTTTCTGGGGATGAATGAGAAGTATTTCCTTCGGAATTGTGGTTATTACATTGTTGATTGTAATCATTATTCTTGACCATTTCTGATACCTAATGAGGAATAGATGATAACTTCATAAAAACAGGCTTTTTTTTCAAAAAAAACGCCAACAATTAACTTTTATCACAACAAAAACAGCCTAGGATGATGAATGTAAAAACCATCACTAAAAACAAACTCATTGTAATTAACGACAATGAAATATAATCACCAAAATATATTTATAAAAAAACAATCATCACGCTATAATAAATTCATATCAAACCACAATAAATACAATAGCAGAGATAAAGAAATCATCATTACTTTATTAAAGCAATGAAGATATTTAGGAATAGTATTACCCTCACTCATACAAGATCTCGTAAATATTGATAACATATAAAACACGAAGTAATTGAAAAATAAAAAAACAATTTTTAACTGTGAAAACATAGAAATACCACCCTATTAAATAATTTTTTAAAAATAATCATGAATATAATTAGTCATGATACCAATATTTTACTATCATGACTTTCACCTACTCACTTACACATAAAAATGTGACTTACATTAAACTTTTAAAATTAAAACAACAGATGTTTTGATAAAAAACACCAATGATATGGAAAATTAAGGATTCTCACATAAAAAAGATCTAAGTCGTCAGTGTTAATCTTGACAACCAATAAATATAACATATTGAAATATAATAATTTTTTTCTTTTCATTAAAACCAAAACGTCATATAAAAACGATTAAAATAGTGAACGTTTATTTTACCCTTAATAATTACCTTTTATTTGTTTTTCCCTCATTTTTTGCTTAAATGACATCGCTACACAGTAAAAACATTTTTCATTTTTATTGAAACAAACATATACCCTACCATCGGCATAGGGATCATTATGCCGGAGAAAAACCATAACTCCCTCAGGAGACGACAGGAATGAAACACGTTTTACTTTCACTTACCGCAGGACTGCTGACATTAACCGTACAAGGCGCGTTTGCTGCTAATACTGGCGGCTATGCGACAACCGACGGCGGCGATATCTCGGGTGCCGTAAAAAAAACCGCACATTCCATGCAGGATATTATCGACATCATTGAAGCTGCTCGCGTAGACAGCAGCGGTAAAAAAGTGAAAACCGGCGCGTATCCACTGGTTATCACCTATGACGGCAACGAAGATAGTCTGATCAACGCTGCCGCCGCCGATATTTGCAGCCAATGGAGCAAACCGGCACGTGGAGTGGAAATCAAGGAGTTCACCAAAGGGATAACGATTCTTGGCACTAATGGCTCTTCGGCCAACTTTGGTCTCTGGCTAGTGAAGTCTTCCGATGTGGTGATTCGTAATATGCGTTTCGGCTACATGCCTGGCGGCGCGAGCGATGGTGATGCGATCCGCGTTGATAACACGCCTAACGTCTGGGTAGACCATAACGAAATCTACGCCAAAAATTACGAGTGCGCAGGCACACCCGATGGTGATACCACGTTTGAGTCAGCTGTCGATATCAAGAAAGCCTCGACTAACGTCACCGTCTCCTATAACTACATTCATGGTATTAAAAAAGTGGGGCTGAGCGGATCCAGCAGCAGCGATACAGGCCGTAACCTGACCTATCACCACAACGTTTACAGCGATGTTAACGCCCGCTTGCCGTTACAGCGTGGAGGACAAGTACACGCCTATAACAACCTCTATTCCGGTATTACCAGTTCAGGAATAAACGTGCGCCAAAACGGGCTCGCGCTGATCGAACGTAACTGGTTCGAAAACGCCGTGAACCCCGTAACATCTCGCTACGACGGTTCCAATTTCGGCACCTGGGTTCTGCGTGACAACAATGTCACCAGCGCTTCTCAGAACGCGACCTATAACATCACCTGGACCAGTGATACCAAGGCTTATGTTAACGCGGAGGATTGGGCATCTACCGGCACCTTCCCGTCGCTGCCTTACAGCTATTCACCGGTCAATGCACAGTGCGTGAAAGCGAAGCTGGCACAGTTCGCAGGCCAGGGAAAAGGTTTGGCAGTGCTGACTACAGCGTCCTGCAACTAAAATAGCCACATCGAGACCCTGCAACGTAAAGTATGACGGGTATAGAAACCATCAAGGCCACGCAATGCGGCCTTGATTTTCATTCCCTACACTAACTTAAGAACCGAAATTGACATCCAGTACCTGATAAAGGACATCTGCTTTATCCGAAATCGTCCATAACCCCAAGATAACCTGATAGCCAGTGCGCTGAGGTACAACACAGTCTGTACTCATGTTTTCCGGGTGAGTGAATCGACCGGAATAGAGTTTCCACAGAAGGGGACAGGCTCAAAACTGGCACGCGTCAAAGATGAGTTTTGCTGAGTTACAAATACCTGCCAGACGCGTGTGATATGCGTTTATGTGAGCGCCCACGTAAATATCCTCATCCGTAACACTGCTGGTGGGACCACTCAAACTGACTTTTTTGATACCGTGAATGTAGTTATAGGTGATGAAAAGAAAAATATTTTAATTGAATAGGTTAGTTGAATTTTGCTCTATGAGTTATCGCAACGGTGCTCACGATGAACGTGGTTTAATTAGACACAAAAACTCAATCAGATATTTTTCATGAGCATCACCATGGCTTAAATTAGAAAATATTAATTCAAGTCATATTTTTAATGCATGCCTAGAAATGTAATAGAAATTATGCGCAAGAATATAATTAACCCGACTATTGTTTTGTTGCTAAATATTTTCTTTTTGTTCTTCGCTCTCTTTCAGACATACAATGCATCATTGTTTCTATTGATGATATCACCCCAGGAAATCCGGGTTATTTATTGTATTATTCTTTAGGATTTTGATGACATTAACAAAGTTAGAATATTATTTTCGTCCAAAAACAACTTATTATGTTTATACTTTGTTAATGCATGGCAACCATTACTTGTACATTTATTCTGTAATCATAAAAAGGTTATGGCTATTTTATATAACTCGACTAATATCATCATATTGTTTTGTTGTTGAGGTTTTTACGATGATGCCAATCATCAGCCAGATAATTATCGCCAATACATGCATTACAATTATGTGATGACACAATCACACCTTCCATTTGATTGATTTGTTTATTTTATTTCACACCAGATAAAACTTAGCCTCATAATATATTTTTTTTCTTTTGGTTTTATTTCAAAAGAAAAAAATGATTAGATATTTTTCTAATCTACTTTCAGATGTCATTATTTATTCATAATGAGGATATTCATCATGACCAAGCCTATTAATTACGACCTGCAGTGTAATGAGTCCCAGCCCGACCCTTGTAATGCGTATCACCCAGAACCTTGTCCGCCCAGGCCGGAACACGATAATAATTGCTACTGTGTACCAGAGGATAAATATTACTTTGGCGACCTTTATCATGGTCAGGTGACAAATCCTCCGTCGCGCAGTGCGATTGCGGCTTCTCGCGGGTGGATACAGGCATGGGAGGCCAATGAAATGGAAGGGGGGAAAAATTTCCCAATGACGTCAGGTGGCCCATTTGAGCCCCCCGGATATGGAAATGCTTTTGCGACTGATATCCCGAGTGATATACCTCCGGTAGATGGTTCTATCGTCAGTGGTGGTCGCACAGGGACTCGAGATGTTGTGAATTTTACGGATGCACAATTGCAAGCGACACGCGGAACAACATGGCCTAGAATTACAGTCACAAGTGGGCAAGTTTTCAATGTGAGCTGGGTATATACAGCGCAACATAGAACTCGTGGTTATCGATGGTTTTTGACTCATCAGAATTGGAATCCTTCACAACGTCTCACTCGTGAGAGCTTTTATCTTGGTCAGGCGATGGATGACTTTAACTTATTGACCCCTTTTTGGAATTTCTCATTGGCGCAAATGCCCCCACGGGTTAACCATAGCGTACAATTGCCTACAAGATCCGGTCACCAAGTGCTTCTGCTGGTATGGATCGTGGCAGATACGCCAATGGGTTTTTATCAAGCGTTTGACCTAAATTTTGTTTAATCGCGAATGTTAGAACATCCATAATATTCACGTCAGATAACTAATGAGATAATTATATTATATCGCTGACCACGAGGTGTTTGTAGTCAGCGATGTAATTATTACGTATTTCTTGTTTTAAAAAACGCATAAAACATTAAAACCAGCCCCAATAATGAAGGTAAAAACAGTTACAATATAATTTCATCAACAAACAATTCACGACTTAAAGCCCGAGAGCCATTAAATATTTCATGTTGATTTTAAATAAATTCGAACATTGCCACCCGCAGAACATAAAATGCTGTTGGCAATTATATCGAATTGCATTATTTAATTTAGCTGGAAATTATTTTTTGAGTATCGTAATTTTTTGAATTGAAAAATCAGCCAAAGAAAGAATAATCGACCATAGCACCACATTAATAACACACCCTATATCTCACTAGAAACCATCAAGGCCACGCAATGTGGCCTTGATGTCATAACCAGAAATCCTCAATAACGTTTATGGCAGCACTTTCGCCGATTTAATCACAATCGGTTTGCTCGGCACATTCTGGTAAGGCCCGACGTTGGTGGTTTGCACCTGAGAGATTTTGTCAGCAACATCCATCCCCTTCACCACTTTGCCGAACACGGCATAGCCAAAATCACGCTGGCCATGATCGAGGAAAGCGTTGTCCGCGATATTAATAAAGAACTGGCTGGTGGCGCTGTCTTTTTCAGCAGTACGCGCCATGGCGATGGTGCCACGCAAATTGCGCAGGCCATTGTCGGCTTCGTTTTTGATCGGAGGGTTGGTGGCTTTTTGCTTCATTTCATCCACAAAGCCGCCAGCTTGAACCATAAAACCGGGGATCACGCGGTGAAAGGTGGTGCCGTTGTAAAAGCCGCTGTTAACGTACTCGACAAAATTCTTCACTGACACCGGTGCTTTTTGGTTATCCAGCGCTAACTCGATGTTGCCTTCAGACGTGGTCAACAATACGCGCGTGGTGGCTGCCGGGGCCGCAATCGCTGATGACAGCATGACCGAAGATGAAAACATTGTCAGTGAAACAAGGGCCGCCGCAGCAACCAGAGTACGTTTGAACATGAGAATTCCTTTTTGATCGGGGCTACAAGAAAGCGTAACGATTGTAAATACCCGCACTCCTTAACGCTACCTTTTTACTTTTTTTTACTTACGGGTATCCCACAAAGTCACGGCTATTTGGTATAGCATACCATTGCGGTATCGGCGACGATCGTAAAAAAAGACGGGTAAATTACCCGTCTTGTCAGCACATAATGCGGTAATCACCCTACGTATTAGCCCATTTTTTCCGAACGCACGGCTAAGTCGCGGCTATATTGTCGACTGGCATCCACTAGCATAGTGGTGTACGCCGTTTTCTCGGTAGAACATGTCAACTCCGCCGTATCCAGCGTTTCCAGAATACGGCCATACTGCATCACTGCAACGCGGTGACACAAATGGGCGATCACCCCCAGATCGTGCGTTACCATCAGGTAAGTCAGGTTGTCTTGCTGCTGAAGTTCTGCCAGCAGGTTGAGGATTTCTGCCTGTACTGATACGTCCAGCGCCGAGGTCGGCTCATCTAGCAACAGCACTCTCGGCTCAAGAATCAGCGCGCGCGCAATAGCAACGCGTTGGCGCTGTCCACCGGAAAGTTGGTGCGGGTAACGGCGGCGAAACTGCGGCCCCAACCCTACTTTATCCAATAATGCATTGATACGCCTGTCTCGTTGTTCAAAGCGGTGGATCAACAGCGGTTCTTCCAATATGGTCTCAACCGTATGGCGTGGGTGCAGCGATCCGTAAGGGTCCTGAAACACCATCTGCACCTGACGACAACGAGCTCTGTCGATACGGTGTGCCAATGGCTGTCCATCAATGTGCAATTCCCCCTGCCAATGATTGAACAACCCTGCCAGGCATTTCAGCACCGTGGTTTTCCCCGAGCCAGATTCCCCCACCAGGCCAAAGATTTCTCCGCTACGTACCGCCAGATTGACATCAAACAACACTTGATTGTGCTGGCTACCCTGACCAAAGGAGAGGTTGAGGTTTTTCACCTCGATCATCGCCGCCGTATTTTGTCTGCCCATTGTCGCTCCTTATTCACTCAGCCAGGCGGGATCGCGCTGCATTACCGGCAGTCGCACACGAGGATGATCGATGTCCGGCAACGCATTGAGCAGTCCGCGCGTATAGGGATGCTGCGCGTTATCGAGCTCGCTTGCCGCAATCGATTCCACCACACGGCCGGCATACATCACCAGAACCCTGTCGCAGAAGCTACGTACCAGATTGATATCATGGCTGATAAAGATCAGCCCCAATCCACGCTCTGACACCAAATCATCCAGCATTGAGAGCACCTGCAAACGCACCGACACATCGAGCGCCGAGGTCGGTTCGTCGGCGATCACGATCTCCGGTTCAGTGATCAACATCATGGCGATCATGATACGCTGCCCCTGCCCGCCGGAGACTTCATGCGGGTAGAGTGCGTACACGCGCTCCGGCTGGCGAATACGAACAACCTCCAGCATGGCCATGACCTTTTCTTTTGCCACGCGCGGGGGCACTTTATGGTGCGCCAGATAGGCTTCGGCAATCTGATCGCCGACGCACACCACCGGATTCAGCGAATATTTTGGATCCTGCATGATCATGGAAATTCGCTTACCGCGTATCTGACGCATCTGCGCTTCCGAGACATTGAGCAGATCGGTCTGGCCGAAGCGCAACCTGCCAGCCGTCACCCGCGCGCTACGTGGGTGTAGATGCAGCAGCGCACGCCCGACCGTTGATTTACCCGAGCCGGATTCACCCACAATTGCCAGCTTCTCACAGCCTAGGTTAAATGAGACGCCGCGCACGGCATCCGTCACTGCGCCGTGGTTAACAAAGCTCACCTTGAGGTTTTCCACCTCCAGCAGCGGCGCGTCCTGAAATGCACCCTTATTCGGTGCGGGGATCGAGGATGTCACGTAGGCCGTCTCCGAGAAAGTTAAACGCCAGGCTGTTCATCAGAATAGCCAACCCAGGAATGGTAACTAACCACCAACACTCCATCATGTAGCGACGACCCGCAGAGATCATGGCTCCCCATTCAGGATCGGGCGGCTGCGCGCCCAACCCCAGAAAGCCAAGCCCCGCTGCCGTCAGAATAATACCCGCCATGTTCATAGTGATGCGGATGATCACCGAAGGCAGACAAAGCGGCACAATGTGATGTACCAGAATGCGCAGCGAAGATGCCCCCTGAAGTTTCACGGCGGAGACAAAATCTGCCTGACGCAGTGACAGCGTTTCTGCACGGGCCAGACGCGCGATAGGCGGCCAGGCAGTGAGCGTAATGGCAATCACCACATGTTCCAATCCCGGCCCCAACGCAGCAACAAACGCCAACGCCAGCACCAGGCTGGGGAAAGAGATAAAGATATCGGTGATGCGCATCAGGATGGTATCGACGATACCGCCGTAGTAACCGGCAACCACACCAAGCATCAACCCAATGGGGCCAACGGTAACCGACACCAACGCCACAATGTAAAGTGTGATGCGAGATCCATACACTAAGCGGCTATACACATCGCGCCCAAATTCATCGGTGCCGAACCAATGGGTTGCCCCCGGCGCTTGCAGAGCATTCTCCAGATCTTGTGCTAATGGATCGTGCGTTGCCAGCCAGGGGGCAAAAATGGCAATGATAATCAGCGACAGTACAATCAGTGAGCCAATGGCCGTCAGCGGGTTTTTCGCCAGCAGGCGCAGAAAATTGAACAGGCGTGCACCACGCAGCCTCGCCCGTCCACCTTTTACTTCCGACGACGAGCCTATTACCGGTTCTGAAGACATACTCATGCGCGAGTCCTCGGATCAAAGATTTGATATAACATGTCGGAGAGCAGGTTAAGGGTGACGAAAATCAACCCCACCAGCAGCACGCAACCCATCACCGCATTCATATCCCCCAGCAGCAGGCTGCCCGTCAGATAAGAGCCGAAGCCCGGCCAAGAGAATACGGTTTCTATCAACACCGCGCCTTCCAACAGTGAGCCATACGCCAGCGCGACGACCGTCAGCAGTTGCACCAGAATATTGCGAAACGCGTGGGCCCATATCACCCGAAACTCAGACAACCCTTTAACCCGCGCCGTGATGATGTACTCTTGCGACAGTTGCGCCAGCATAAAGCTACGCGTCATACGACTGATGTATGCCAACGAATGGAAGCCAAGAATCGTGGCTGGTAACACCAGGTGGTTTAACGCACTGAAAAACACCGCCCACTCGCGTGCCAGCAAGGAATCCACCAGCAGTAAGCCGGTACGGTTCTCGACCATGCCGTCCCACGCCATATCAACGCGTCCTGCGCCGCCGACCCAGTTGAGCCAAGCGTAAAACACCAACAACCCCATCATGCCAACCCAAAAAATCGGTGTGGAGTAACCCGCCAGGCTGATAAAGCGCACGATATAGTCCGCCAGTTTGCCGCGCCGTGCTGCCGCCATCACACCCAGCGGCACGCCCAGTCCCGCGCCGACGATAATCGCCATCGTTGCCAGCTCTACCGTGGCAGGGAACACGCGAATAATGTCATCCACTACCGGCCGACCTGTGAGCATTGCGTTGCCCAAATCGCCGTGTAGCAGTGAATTGAAGTAGATACCGAATTGAACATACAGCGGCTTATCCAAGCCTAACTGCTGATATACCTGCTGGTAGGTACTTTGGTCAGCATCCTGACCAACAATTGCCAATACCGGATCGATCGGCATCACCCGACCAATGATGAAGGTCAGAATCAATAACCCAAACAGCGTAAAAGCAACCTGTAACAATCGCTTTGCCACGCGATAGGGTAACGCCCCCGGTTTGAGCCAATCAGAGAAAACCATGTTCTTTCTCCCCGTCCAGCATCCGCAACACTACCTTCAGCGCCGCTGATGCCGTGACTTACCTCGTAGGATGAAGGCGTGAGGGAAAAATCCCCTCACGCTTTACTCAGGCTTCAGCGTTGTTTTTGCACCAGATACAAACGGGTGGTTGAAGAAGGATGTGACACAAAATCTACAACATCTTTGCGTTGCACCACCGAGTCAACCATCTGCGATACCGGAATGATGGCAGGATAAAGCGCCTCATATCGGTCCTGTATCTCGGCATAACGTTGCTTCTGTCTGGCGGGATCTTTCTCTAGCAGCGCCTGATCGATCATCTCGTTCAATTGCGCATCGTAGAAAGAGGTTCTCCACCCTTGGAAGTTGGTGAGTTTGGCTTCATCGCTGTTATCTGGGTTGTACACCACAGAACGCAGGCTGGAATGCGGGTGAGGATCAACCCCACCGCCACCGCGCCCAACCAGCATGTCAAATTTACGATCGCGCATCGCGCCATAAACCTGATTACCGGTCCCGGAAATGATCTTGGCGCGAATACCGGCCTGCGCCAGCGTAGATTGCACCGAGGTAGCAAGGTTGAGGAAAGGCTGGTCAGACAGCACCCGCAACGTGGTTTCGAAACCGTTCGGGTAACCCGCTTCTGCCAGTAGCGCCTTCGCCTTCGGCACATCTAACTTGTAGCCAGGGTTAGGCAGCGTAGCATCCATTCCCGCCTGAATAGGGCGCTGGTGATAGAAGCCATAGCCCGGCATCACGGTCTTGTTGATGCCGTCGTAATCAATGAGGTAACGTACCGCTTCACGCACTTTTGGCTTGGCAAACTCATCGTTTTTCAGGCTCATGGCAACATAATAGAGGGTGCCTTTCTTCACCTCTTCTACTTTTACATCCGGGTTTGCTTTCAGGGCGTTGATATCTGGCACTGACATGCCCGTCGCCACATCAATATCCCCCTTTTCAATCATCAGACGCAGCGCCTGAGATTCAGTCATATGGCGGAAGATCACCCGGCGCATTTTGGCATCACCACGCCAGTAACCGTCAGCACGGTTAACGCGCAACACGTCTTTCGCCTGCCATACATCAAGTTTGAACGGGCCTGAACCGGCTTCGTTGGTGGTCAACCAGCCGTTACCCCAGTCACCGTTTTTCTCATGTTTCATTACGGTTTTGCTGTCCAGTACCGATCCACTGCCGAGCGTGGCAAGAGAATAGATAACCAGTTTGGGATCGTTTGGTTTAGGCAGTTCGATCTCTACCGTTTTGTCATCTTTGGCGCGGATCAGTTTTTCGACGTTATCCGCTGTAAAACCGTAGGATTTCCAGGTGGTAGCCTGAGCCATATTCAGTGTCAGCAGTCGCTTCATCGACCAGGCAAAATCATGGGCGGTGACCGGGTTGCCGGAGTGGAATTTGGCGTTATCCACCAAATGGAAAGTAATCAGATTGTTGTCTGGGCTGATTTCCCAGCTTTTTGCCAGTGAGGGCAGAACGCGACTCAGATTTTCAGGATCGAGCTCGACCAGCGAGTCGTAAAGGTTAACGATAATGCCGACCACTTCATTGCCAGTCATAGCAGCGGGATCGAGGGACAGCATGTTATTCATGTTCATCCCGACGATCAGTTGATCGTCGGGAGTTTTTGCAGACAATAAGGCCGGTGTTGCGGCCATACAGAAACAGCTCAGTAGTAGGGTACGGATTATTGCTCGCGCTTTCATTAGACTTCTCCAGGTGTGAAGTATGGAAGACGAATTATTTAGTGATTATTGTCGTAAGGGCTCTTTCTTTCAGTACTGCTTTGTTATTATTACTATTTTTATTCTTTACTCAGCGTGTGCTCCTCAATCCAGTCAAAGTTGATGTCTTCGCCCAGGCCCGAACGCTTCGGCAAGTGAACAAAACCTTCGTCATCCATCGGATCGATGATGCTGTTGAGGTAAGCGGCGGGTTCTTCATAGTTCAGGAAGGGATGCAGCAGGCCGCGTTCGTACCAGCGGCAGTTTTTGATAGCACCAACCACGTTCAGATTCGGTGCGCCGTTACCGTGGATTTCGCAATCCATACCAAAGGCTTCCGCCAGCGCAGCAACCTTCATGGTCGGAGAAAGGCCACCCACGCCTTGTACGCCCGCACGCAGAATGTCACAGGCGCCCTCTTTCACCCAGTCAGCGCGGCTGAAGTATTTACCGGACAGACTTTCAGGCCCAATAACGTCAATATCAAGACTCTTGGTCAGCCAGCTGTAAGAAGCCATGCTCTGCTCTTCCATCGGCTCTTCAAACCAAGTGAAGTTCAATTTTTGCAATTCACGACCGATGTAAAGCGCATCGCTGCGGCTGTACCAGTGGTAACCATCCAGCATCAGGCACACATCCGGCCCCACCGCTTCACGCACGGCGGCGCAGGCTTTGACATCCATCTGTGGGCTGGGGGCGAAGGATACTGGGGGCATCCAGGTGTGTAGCTTGATGGCCTTATAACCGCGTGCCACCAGTTTTTCGGCAAACTGGCCGTACTCTTCCGGCGTCGAGAGGCCACCTTTCAACTCATCACCACACATGGTGCTGCCATAAGCAGGCACTTTGTCACGGAAACCGCCCAGCAGTTTGTGCACCGGCATATTCAGGAAGCGGCCTTGCAGATCCCACAGCGCGGATTCCACAATAGAGATGGCACGATCGGTCAGTTGGTTGGCGCTGCCGCGTTGCCAATGCACCAAATCTTGCCACAAGCGTTCTCTGTCAAACGGATTCTGCCCAATCAGCACCTTGCGAAAAAAGGCGTTGATAATATGGGGACGAACCACTTCGGGTGGTGCAAATGCATAGCCCTGATGTCCATCGTCGGTGGTCAACGTCAAGAGGGCCATTTTGGCCTGATTCTCTTCTCCTGGATGCGAATGTCCCGCACTGTCGGACACGCGACGAGTGGGATACGTAAAAACGGTGACATCAATAGATTCTATTTTCACGCGAATACCTACCTTGAAATTCAATAACATAGAAAAAACAACATCTGGTTCGACGGCGAACGACAAACCCGGCTTGTACTATCGCCGTCCAGCCAGTGCGACTGAGACCGCGATCACAAAAGAAATGATGTATTAATTAAATAAAAATATCGTTTTATTATTTGTAATTATTGGTGTTACAACCTGGTGAGTCATTAGGCAATTTCTTTCAAATGCAGAAAATCCGGCGCAAATATTTGTGCAAATGCCCATAACCTTGTGAACAACATCACCAACAGTTGGGATTAACCGCACAAGGAGCGAGGATAATGCCGTTGTTTTCCTGTTTCACTGCAGGGTTGCAAAGGCTGGTCTTTGGAACACGATTTGCATACTGAACGCTATTTCACCTGGACAGTATCAAAACGCTGAGAGAGACCCGAGATGGACTACTTCCCCCTGTTCTGCCAGCTACGTGACAAACACTGCCTGCTGGTAGGCGGTGGTGACGTTGCAGAACGTAAAGCCCGCCTGCTGCTGGATGCCGGCGCCAGACTAACCGTCAATGCATTGACGTTCAGCCCGTGCTTCCTCGAATGGGGCAGGCAAAGCAAAGTGACACTGCTAATGCGGCCTTTTTCTCCCTCACTGCTGGACGATGTCTGGCTAGCAATCGCCGCGACCAATAATGTGGCGGTAAATCAGTTTATTTATGACAGCGCTACACGACGGCGTATTTTTTGCAACGTGGTCGATACCCCCTCACTAGCCAGCTTCATCATGCCGTCAATCATCGATCGTTCACCTCTGATGATTGCCGTCTCTTCCGGAGGGAAAGCACCGGTGCTGGCCCGCATGATGCGTGAAAAGTTAGAAAGTCTGCTCCCGCTGCATTTGGGCAAGCTGGCGACATTGGCCGGAACGCTGCGCGATCGGGTGAAACAGCATTATGCCAACGGCAGCGAGCGGCGGCGTTTTTGGGAAAAGCTGTTTTCCCACGATCGTTTGGCGCAATCGCTGGCAAACAATGACGTGGCACAGACTGAAAAACTGACCGATGCGCTGTTCAATATGCCACTCAACGATCGCGGAGAAGTCGCACTGGTGGGTGCCGGACCGGGCGATGCGGGATTGATGACATTAAAAGGGCTACAGCAGCTCCAGCAAGCGGACGTCGTGGTTTACGATCGGCTGGTATCGGAAGAGGTGTTGAACCTGGTACGACGAGATGCCGAGTGCATCTATGTCGGTAAAAAATCTGGCTATCACTCATTGCCGCAAGAACAGATTAACCAGTTGTTGCAGAACAAGGCGGCGGAAAGAAAACGTGTAGTCAGGCTAAAAGGCGGCGACCCGATGATTTTCGGACGAGGCGGTGAAGAGCTGGAACACTTGCAGCAAGCTGGCATTCCCTTTTCGGTCGTTCCCGGAATCACTGCAGCCGCGGGATGCGCAGCCTACAGCGGTATCCCGTTAACTCATCGAGACTACGCGCAAGGGGTGCACCTGGTAACGGGCCACATTACACATGACAACGATCTGGACTGGCCCAGTTTGGCACAAGAAAAACAGACGCTGGTGTTCTATATGGGGTTGATGCAGGCCGAACATATTCAGCTGAAATTATTGGAGCATGGGCTGCCCGACACAACGCCTGTCGCGCTGATAGAAAATGGCACCACAACGGAGCAAAAAGTACTTACAGGCCAGCTTGCCGCTTTAGGTTCGCTAGCACAGCACGTCGCCAGCCCCTGTTTGATGATCATAGGCGAAACTGTGGGCCTGCGCGAGAAGCTCAACTGGTTCCAATCTCCGTGACAACTATGCAGCGATATCACACCCGCCGTCTCTTTCACCGCACCAAAACGAGACAAGGCACCAAATTAATGCATTTAAATGCACTAATTTGGGTCGTTAAGGGCATTTTTCGCCACGGTTTGCCCATAAATTGTGAAGCGTCATCAAAACAATAAAATGAAGTACTGATTAATAAGCAATTTATATGCATAATTAATCGTTTCAACAATAATAAAAACGTGGCCTGAATATTGCTTAGCATCCTAAGAGTCTATTCCCGTAGGCGTCATTGGCGCAGCCAGTTTGGTCACGAACAGCACGCAGAAACCGGAGCGTACACAGAATACGTGAGGATTTCGAGCACTGCCCGGGGCCAAGCCAGCAAGGAAAAAGCCCTACTGAGATAGGCTCTAAATACTCTGCTCAATGCGGGAGTTGCCCAGACAGGAACACCCACAGCGTTCAGGCCACGCGCGGAGCTATGCCTGCAAAAAAGAAAATTGGAGTAATACGTGGAACAAATGACATTTTGGCAGCTCATCAGTTTTGGTGAGAATGGCTGGGGAAGATTGCTGATGATGGGGACGGGAATGACCCTGGCATTGGCAGTAGGCGGTTTTTTATTAGGTGCACTGATTGGCACAATCGGTGCCTGGTCAAAAATATGCGGTAATCGGCCACTTCGCGTTGTGGCGGAATGCTACACCACCGTAACACGCGGCATTCCCGATCTGCTGATTATTTTCCTGCTCTACTTTGGCGGTAGCTCTGCACTGACGCTGCTGGCAAGCCTGTTTGGGCACAATGGCTTTATCGGTTTTCCCGGTTATATTGCAGGGGTGATTGCCGTCGGCATCTCCTCAGGTGCGCAGCAAACTGAAGTCTTTCGCGGCGCATTCTACGCCGTAGCCAAAGGTGAGATAGAAGCCGCTAAAGCCTGCGGCATGCCTACCCTGCTGCGTTTGCACCGTATTATTATTCCGCTGCTGCTACGCCATGCCATTCCCGCGCTCGGTAACGTTTGGCAATTGGTGCTAAAAGCCTCAGCGCTGGTGTCGGTGACAGGTGTAGCAGAACTGCTGACCCAGTCACAAACAGGTGCTGGATCCACGGGCAAACCGTTTGATTTCTACATGGCTGCCGCCATGATTTATCTGCTAATTTCGATTTTTTCCGGCTGGCTTATGCGCCGCGCGGAGGCACATTATTCGCGAGGTATAAGACGGTAATGGACGTTAATTTTTTCTACGAGACCTTTCTTGAGATTCTACCCGGTGTACCTCTGACGCTCCAACTTGCCGTGGGGTCGGTGCTGCTCGGCTTCTTTTTAGCCTTGACGCTGGCCGCCATGCAGCTTTCTGGCAGTCGGCTGCTGCAATCAGTCGCTCGTCTGTATGTACTGTTCTTCCGTGGAACACCGCTACTGGTGCAACTGTTCCTTATCTACTACGGATTGGGCCAATTCAGTTGGGTGCGTGAAAGCGTCCTGTGGCCGATACTCCGTGAACCCTACTGGTGTGCGCTGCTGTCGTTAACACTTTGTACGGGTGCTTACGCCAGCGAAATCATCCGCGGGGGTTTGCAATCGGTGCCCGCCGGGCAAATCGAAGCGGCACGCGCCTGTGGCATGCCATCCTGGAAAATATTTACCCGCATCGTATTTCCGCTCGCCATTCGCCAGGCACTACCTGCCTACGGCAACGAGCTGATTTCCATGATCAAGTCGACCTCGCTTGCATCCATCATCACGCTGATGGAAATCACCGGTATCGCAGCACGTTTGATTGCGGAAACCTACCGTGCACTGGAAGTGTTTTTGGTGGCAGGGGCAATTTATCTGCTGATCAATCTGGTACTTACTCGTTTACTGGCTTTTGTCGAACACCGTATGACGCCGTATCTGCGTGCACCGCAGTCGCTGGCTGAAGTTAAGAATATGAAAGGAAACCCATCATGAGTACCGCCGCTATCAGCCTGCGCAACATTCACAAGCGTTTCGGCTCACTGGAAGTCCTGAAAGGGATCTCGTTTGAAGCCAGCCAAGGCGAGGTTGTCTCGATTCTGGGTTCTTCTGGTTCGGGCAAATCTACCCTGCTACGCTGCACTAACCTGCTTGAGATCCCCGATCAGGGCGAGATCATCGTCGGCGGCGAAACTATTGCGATGAAAGCGAATAGCCAGGGACAAAACCGTCCAGCCAGCCCGAAACAGATCGACCGTATTCGTACCCAGCTCGGCATGGTCTTTCAAAACTTCAACCTGTGGTCGCACAAAACCGTGCTGGAGAATGTGATTGAAGCACCTATCCACGTACTCAAACACGCCACGCAGGACGCAAAAGAACATGCAGAGCAGTTGCTTGAGAAAGTTGGACTGGCTGACAAACGTCACTACTATCCTTCTCACCTTTCCGGCGGTCAGCAGCAGCGTGCGGCCATTGCGCGAGCGCTCGCTATGTCGCCAAAAGTGATGCTGTTTGATGAGCCGACATCGGCGCTGGACCCGGAATTGGTCGGGGAAGTGCTGCGCGTGATGCGCCAATTGGCTGATGAAGGCATGACCATGCTGGTTGTGACCCATGAAATGGACTTTGCGCGTGAAGTTTCTAACCGTGTAGTTTTTCTGCATCAGGGTGAGATTGAAGAGCAAGGCACGCCGGAACAGATGTTTACCGCCAGCCAGTCCGCACGTTTTCGTCAGTTTATTGCCAGTTGGTAACAGAACTACGTTTATACCCTAAATAATTCGAGTTGCAGGACAAAACGTTAACGTTTTGAACAGCGCTTGCGCTGGCCCGTAGGGTGAATCTCAAGATGAGATTCATTAATCCCGATGAGCCTACTGAAGTAAGTGATTCGGGTGACAAATTTGTCTGGAACAAATTTGAACGCCGCATGCGGCGGCCTCGTAAGAGGTGAGGCCCAGGGATGGGCCGAATAACGAGTGCAGCCAACGCACCAGCAACTTGAAGTATGACGGGTATATCAACACAATGCGTTAGAACACAACAGACAACCACCAGGAGATACCTCAATGATAAAAACCAAACTCGCTGCCGCCGCCTATGCGCTTTGTCTGGCTGGCGCACTCTCTACGTCATTCAATGCTGCCGCAGAAACCGGTAAAACCTGGAGCACCGTGCGCATCGCCACTGAAGGGGCTTACCATCCGTATAACTTCACTAAACCGGACGGTACTCTGGATGGCATGGAAATTGAGCTGTACAAAGTGCTGTGCGATAACATGAAGGTAAAATGTGAGATCATGGTGCAGCCGTTTGCCAGCAGCATTCCGGCGCTGAACGCAGGTAAGTTTGATGCCATCATCTCCGGTATGTCCGCCACGCCGAAGCGCCGTGAAGTGATCGATTTCAGCCAGCCTTACACTCAGGCGGGTCAAACCTTTGCTGTACTAAAATCCAGCCCGCTGGCATCACTGCCCGATCTGGGCACCCGTTTCTCCCTTAATGAGAAAGATGAAGCCGCTGCCATCGCTGAAGTGGAAAAATTGCGCCCGCTGCTGAAAGGCAAAACCATTGGCGTCCAGTCTGCTTCGATCGCCAGCACGCTGTTGGATAAATATTTCAAAGGCATGATGACAGTGCGCGAATACAAAACCATGCAAGAGCACGATTTGGACCTGAAAGCCGGTCGCGTCGATCTGGTTATCGGTTCTGCGCCTTACATGAAAAATACTGCTGACAAATCAAACGGTGAAATCGTTATGGCCGGCCCACAGTTTATCGGCGGTATCTTGGGCAGCGGTTCTTCCATTGGTCTGCGTAAAAGCGATCCTGAACTGAAAGCCATGTTTGATAAAGCTATCGATCAGGCTAAAGCAGACGGCACGATCAAGAAGCTGAGTGAAAAATGGTTCGGCATGGACACTACCCCGCTCTGAAAGCCCTCTCGCAAACTTAATGTGAACCACGGATGTGGCGTCTGATTGACGCCACACTCTCTTCATTCCCACCGCATTCGCTGTCATAACAGCAGGAGCGCCTGATTCATGACTTCGCCATCTGAACACGTTACACCATCAGAACAACACACCTTGCCTCCCATCGATACGCACACCGTTTCTGTCCTGCGCGAACTGATTGCCGCCAAAAATCCACAGTTCACTGCGCTAAGCGACAGCATCTGGGATGTGCCAGAACTCAACTACGAAGAGGTCCGCTCCGCCTCGCTGCATGAGACCATACTCAAGCAGGAAGGTTTTCGCCTGACAACAGGCATTGCCGGGATGCCTACCGCCTTGCTGGGCGAGTTCGGTTCCGGTAAACCGGTGATTGCCTTACTGGGTGAATACGACGCACTGCCGGGTTTGAGCCAGCAAGCAGGCGTGGCTGAGCCTTGCCCTATCGATGCCGGTGGCAATGGCCATGGCTGCGGCCACAATTTGCTTGGCACCGCTGCATTGCAGGCCGCTACAGCGGTAAAAGATTACTTGCAACAGCACCACCTGCCCGGCACCGTGCGTTTTTACGGTTGCCCGGCAGAAGAGGGCGGCTCCTCCAAAGGTTTTATGGTTAAAGAGGGGGTGTTTGACGATGTGGATATTGCTATCTGTTGGCACCCGGCCACTTTTACAGGCGTAAACAGCCCAGATTCTCTGGCCTGCAACGAACTGAACTTTTACTTCAAAGGTCGTGCTTCACACGCTGCCAGCAGCCCGCATCTGGGACGCAGCGCACTCGACGCCGTAGAGCTCATGAACGTTGGCGTCAACTATATGCGCGAACACATGCCGTCATCAGCCCGCGTACACTACGCCATCACCGACAGCGGCGGTCATGCGCCGAACGTGGTTCAGGCCAACGCAACGGTACGCTATTTGGTGCGAGCGCGTCAGCTACCCGAACTGCACCAGTTGGTTAAACGCGTGAAGAAAATTGCGCAAGGTGCGGCGCTGATGACCGAAACA
Source organism: Serratia marcescens (assembly GCA_015548865.1). Classification (GTDB taxonomy): domain Bacteria; phylum Pseudomonadota; class Gammaproteobacteria; order Enterobacterales; family Enterobacteriaceae; genus Symbiopectobacterium; species Symbiopectobacterium marcescens_A. Next base: position 51,109 of record JADMXW010000024.1, read on the forward strand.
GAAGTGAGTTGGGAAGTGATCAGCGGCGATGCCAACTTGCTGGGTAACGCACCGTTGGAGCAGCGCATGCACGAGCACCTGCTGGCGCTTGGCCCCATTCAGTTTGATGATGCCGATCGTGCTTTTGCCGCCAAATTCCAAACCGCCATGAGTACAGAAGATATTGCCAACTCCTACGCGCGTTTTGGCGTAAAACCTAAATCGGGTGAATCGCTGCATGAAGGTATTTATCCGCTTTACAGCCCGGACGACAGCTTTATCGGGTCTACCGATGTCGGCACGGTAAGCTGGGTGGTACCAACCGTACAAATTCGTGCCGCCACCTACGCCATCGGCACCCCCGCCCACTCCTGGCAGTTGGTAGCGCAGGGCAAGGCACCAGCAGCACACAAAGGCACCGCCTATGCGGCTGAGGCGATGGCGTCATTAACCGTAGATTTGCTACAGAATCCGGCACTGGTGGCACAGGCAAAAGCCGAATTGGCAGAGAAACTGAGCGTTACGCCGTTCGAGAACCCGATTCCCGACGGTGTGGTTCCGCCAATTCCTCAGGTGTGAAATTATCGATATCGATGTAAAATAATTGATATACCATTATCTGGCGGCACAAGCCGCCAGATAATCAGCGAAACACTGATTACGGCTGAGCGACGAAACCCACCGCTTCGTACACTTTCTTAAGCGTAGCATTGGCTTTTAAACGTGCTTTTTCTGCACCGTCACGCATCACCTGCTGCAAGAAGGCTTCATCGTTACGGAAATGATGATAACGCGCCTGCAACTCGGTCAGCATGCCTGAGACCGCATCGGCGACCGCGCCCTTCAAGTGGCCATACATTTGCCCTTCAAACGCTTTTTCCAGCTCAGGAATCGGTTTCCCCGTCACACCCGCCAAGATATCCAACAGGTTGGATACCCCTGCCTTGTTGGCAATGTCATAACGCACCACAGGCGGCTCATCGGAATCCGTCACCGCACGTTTGATTTTTTTCACTACGGATTTCGGATCTTCCAACAGCCCAATAACGTTGTTGCGGTTGTCATCAGACTTAGACATTTTTTTGGTAGGATCCAGCAGCGACATCACGCGTGCACCCGATTTAGGAATAAAGGGCTCAGGCACTTTGAAAACATCACCGTAAAGCGCATTAAAGCGCTGGGCGACATCGCGGCTCAATTCCAGGTGCTGTTTCTGATCTTCCCCCACCGGCACCTGATTGGTTTGATACAGCAAGATATCGGCAGCCATCAGCACAGGGTAGTCAAACAAACCGGCAGTAATGTTGTCGGAATAGCGCGCCGATTTGTCTTTAAACTGCGTCATACGGCTCAGTTCACCAAAGTAGGAATAGCAGTTTAGCACCCAGCTCAGCTGAGTATGCTCCGGCACATGTGACTGAACAAAGATGGTGCTTTTCTGAGGATCGATACCGCAGGCCAGATAGAGCGCCAGCGTATCCAGCGTCGCTTTGCGTAACTGCTGGGGATCCTGACGCACGGTGATGGCATGCAGGTCAACGATACAGTATATGCAATCGTAATCATCCTGCATGTTCACCCACTGACGTAATGCACCCATGTAATTACCAATGGTGAGTTCACCGGACGGCTGTGCACCGCTAAACACAATGGGCTTATTCATGCTGACGCTTCCTGATTTTTTGACGTAAGTGGCCCCACCAGGGGCAAAAGTTGTGAGAAGCGCTCAAGCACCACGTCGGGTTGACTCAGCGCAATGGCTTCTCCGTAGTTATAGCCATAGGTCATGCCCACGTTCGGGCAACCCGCGGCCTGTGCCGCCTGAATATCGTTGCGCGAATCGCCGACAAATAGCAATTCAGATGCCAGCAGCCCCTGCTGCGCCAATACCAGATACAGCGGCGCTGGGTGTGGCTTTTTCATTTTGACATCATCACCGCCGACAATCTGGCTAAACAACCCGGCAATACCCAGCGTCTCGAGCAGAGGCGCGACAAAAGGCGTCGGCTTATTGGTGACCAACGCTAACGGGTAGCCCCAGCCAGCCAGTTGGGTCAGCGTGGCGTGCACCTCGGGAAACAGCGTACTGCCACTGTCCACCGTTTGCGCATAGTAACGATCAAACAGTTCGCGTGCCGTGCGGATATCTTGCGCCGTAGGCGTCATTCCCGCCCAACGCAACGCCCGATCTACCAGCACATCGGCACCGTTGCCGATCCAAGTAGCAACGCGCGCTTTACCCGCAATGGGCAGATTCAGCGCCTGTAATGCCATATCAACGGCATCCGCCAAACCCGGCGCACTGTCGACCAGCGTGCCATCGAGATCGAAAGCCAATCCGCGAACCGTAGAGATGTTAGCCATGAGATACCTTACTCAATTCACTGCGCATGTTATCAATGACGGCACGGTAATCGGGGTGGCCAAAAATAGCAGAACCCGCCACGAACATATCGGCCCCCGCTTGCGCAATCTGTGCAATATTGTCGACTTTCACACCGCCATCCACTTCCAATCGAATGTCATAGCCGCTCTCATCGATACGTTGACGAACCTGACGCAGTTTATCTAACGTGCCGGGAATAAAAGATTGACCACCAAACCCAGGATTAACGGACATAAGCAAAATGATATCCAGCTTATCCATCACGTAATCAAGGCAGTTGAGCGATGTCGCAGGGTTAAGCACCAGGCCCGCTTTACAACCGTGATCCTTGATCAATTGCAGCGTACGATCAACATGCTCAGATGCTTCAGGATGGAAAGTGATAAAGCTGGCGCCGGCTTCGGCAAAGTCAGGAATAAGGCGATCTACAGGTTTCACCATCAGGTGAACATCGATAGGTGCTGTAATGCCATAGTTACGCAATGCTTTAAGCACTAACGGCCCGATAGTCAGGTTGGGAACGTAGTGGTTATCCATGACATCGAAGTGAACCACATCGGCTCCAGCAGCCAGCACACTGGCAGTGTCTTCCCCTAACCGGGCAAAGTCGGCCGATAAGATGGACGGAGCGATCAAGAAAGGCTTCATTCGTATCTCCAAACAGTTGATAGGATAACCCGTGCTATTTGCACGCATCGAGTATTAACGTAGCGGCGCACCATAGAGCGCCAACAGTTCATTGACTTTGCTTCGCCCCATGATATTCCGGCTAATGGTGCGTCGCGCTCTGACCACATACAATGCCGCCCCCTGATACCACTCTCGAGTCAGTTCAGTATCATGGTTGGATATCAACACAGGAATGGCATTCTCCACCGACAATCGATGCGCCAGCGTCGCCAGGCTCTGTTGATCGATGTTATTGAAATTATTCGTGTGATACGCTGTAAAATTCGCCGTGGCGGAAAGCGGAGCATACGGTGGATCGCAATAGACCACAGCCCCAGGAGTCGCTTTGAGCAACGTTTGCTGATAATGCTCACAAACAAAAGTGGCATTGCGCGCCTTGTGGGCGAACCAGCGTAACTCTTCTTCAGGAAAATACGGTTTTTTATAACGGCCAAAAGGCACGTTGAATTCGCCACGCATGTTATAACGACACAATCCGTTATAGCAGTGGCGATTCAGATACAAAAACAGCACTGCTCGACGATAAGGCACCGTACAAAGATTAAACTCATCCCGCAACAGATAAAACATCTCAGCTACGTTGTGTTCATCAGTGAACAGTTCACGCGCGTCACGAATGAAATCGTCAGTTTGCGTCTTAACAATATCGTAGAGGTTGATGAGGTCGCTGTTAATGTCTGCCAGTATGTAACGGTCATATTCCGTATTCAAAAACACTGAACCGGCACCCACAAACGGCTCTATCAGACAGTCTCCTGCAGGTAGATAGCGGCGAATTTCTTCTACCAGCGGATATTTTCCACCAGCCCATTTTAAAAAAGCGCGGTTCTTCTTCATGCCGTCGTTAGTTACTCATTACATTTCAGAGCCGCGGATTGTACTCTGTGTCAGACAGCACATCAGGGCTAAAATTGGTGTTACTTATTCAAGTCCTGCTTCACCTGACGGATCGGCTTAACCCATGGTTTTTGCGCCTGCACGGCAGCAGGAAGCGATGACACTGCCTGCTTAGCTTGCGCAGAAGAAGCGTAAACTCCGTTAACTAATACATACCAAGGCTTACCATCTCGCTTGGTTTCATAAACCCAGGCATTGGGTAGGTTGTGCTGTTTGGCGTAAGCTTTCAGCGTCTCTGAACGTGATGCACTGCTTAATTGCAGTGTGAAATGGCTGGCGGGAGCATTTTGAATCGATCCCCCCTGCCCTGAAACCGTCGCCGAGTCCCCAGAGGATGTCGGCTTGCCTGATGTCATCGGCACTTTTTGCGCTGGCGTTAGGGCTGACTTGCTTTGGGCGGCCTTATCTTGAACGTTTTTAGCATGTGTAGATTTCTCCTGTCCCCCCTTCTCTGAGACATGGGGCGGGTTTTTCGCTGAAGGAGCTACAGTAGCAGGTGTGGTCGGCAGGGTAGTTACCGGTGAAGACCCCGACGTCGCCCCTTGAGAAAACGCGTTTACCTTCTCTTGCTGGGTCGAAAGCGCATCTGTCATGTTACCCGGCAGTTCAACCCGCTGCTGCCCGGCGGGCGGAGGCGTAACCTGCGCCTGTGTCGGAGAGCCGGAGATAGGGGGCGCATTTAAGGTTTGTGGTTGCCCAGGTGCAGTGGCGTTTCCTGATACAACGGCATTACCTGATGCGACTTCCCCTTGAGCAGGCACACCCTGCGTCATCGAAGAGGAAGAAGATAAATCGATACTCTTTTCACCGTTGCCTGCTGACGCTGTTTGTGCACCATCAGCCGGTTTAGATGGCGATTGCAATGCAGAGCCGACACCGATAATAAGTAACACCAGTACCACAATCCCGATACCAATCATCAAATGTTGACGAGAGAGCGCTAACTGCGGCGCAGAAAGACGGGGACTGCGTTGCTGACGTTGTGGTCGTCGATCGCTGGTATCCGGTTTTAACTCATCTTCTGGTTTAAATTCGTCCATTTAAACCCCTCCAACTGAAAAGCACATACCCGCTGCGCGGCAAGCGGAGCGAATTATTGAATTATAAGACATTATCTTCTATTAACCATAAACCATCAGCGTGAATATGTCTGCAAATACCCGAAAAACTACGTTCATGCCCGGCAATCGGCAATCGACGCCAACACAATATCGTGTGCTACGCCGCCACGCACTTCCGAGCGTCCAATAGCAGTGGGCAAGACAAGGCGCAGTTCACCAGCCTGTACCTTTTTATCACGCATCATGTGGGGAAGATAAGATTCTGGTAGCATCACATCCGGGCCATGAACAGGCAACCCAGCACGCACCAGCAATGCATGAATGCGATCAATATCCGACGAGTTGAACTGACCAATCCTTCTCGCCGCATGTGCAGCCATCATCATACCCGCAGCGACGGCTTCACCATGTAGCCAGTTGCCATAGCCCATTTCAGCTTCAATGGCATGACCATACGTATGACCCAGGTTAAGTAGCGCACGCATTCCACTTTCGCGTTCATCCGCAGCAACGACGTCCGCCTTCAGTTCACAGCAGCGGCGAATACAGTAAGAGAGCGCCGATGGCTCCAGCGCACATACTGCCTCGAGATTATTCTCCAACCAAACGAAGAACTCGCCATCAAGAATAATCCCATATTTGATCACCTCGGCCAAACCGGAAGAAAACTCCCGGGCCGGTAAGGTGCGCAGACAATCCAAATCGATAACGACAGAAGCAGGCTGGTAGAACGCGCCAATCATATTTTTACCGAGCGGATGATTTACCGCGGTTTTCCCGCCGACAGAAGAGTCCACCTGCGATAGCAGCGTTGTTGGCACTTGAATAAAACGCACACCACGCTGATAGCTGGCAGCAGCAAAGCCCGCGAGATCGCCAATCACGCCACCACCCAAGGCAACGATCGTTGTGTCTCGACCATGCGGTTTTTGCAGCAATGCGGTAAAAACGTCGTCCAAAACCGTGAGCGATTTGTACTGCTCGCCGTCTGGCAATATGACATTGTCGACTCTCACGCCTGCCTGTTCCAGCACACGGCTCACCGCTTCAAGATAGAGCGGTGCCAGTGTCTGGTTGGTCACCAACATCACCTGTTCGCCCGCGGCCAGCGGCATAAAAGAAGCTGGGTCAGCAAGCAACCCAGCAGCTATCGTAATGGGATAGCTGCGTTCCCCTAATGTTACGGTAATTCTTTCCATGCGCGTGGTTCACCCGCTTGGCCCCGGAGCTCAGGGCGATGTTGTTACTCAGTTGCCATCCAACATACTGATAATCTGGTTGGCAACCACCTTGGCGCTCTGCTCGTCAGTACGAATGGTGACATCAGCAATTTCTTCATACAGCGGGTTACGCTCTCTTGCTAACGCCTCCAGCACTTCGCGTGGCGGATCCTCTACCTGAAGCAGAGGACGCTTTTTGTCACGCTGCGTGCGCGCCAACTGTTTTTCAATGGTGGTTTCCAAATAGACCACAACGCCGCGCGCAGACAAGCGATTGCGAGTCTCGCGTGATTTTACCGAACCACCTCCGGTGGCCAGTACGATACCCTGTTTCTCGGTTAATTCGTTGATGACTTTTTCTTCACGATCGCGAAAACCTTCTTCGCCTTCGAGATCAAAAACCCAGCCCACATCAGCCCCGGTGCGTCGCTCAATTTCTTGATCAGAGTCGAAAAACTCCATATTGAGTTGCTGAGCTAACTGACGGCCAATAGTGCTTTTGCCGGCACCCATAGGCCCAACCAGAAAGATATTGCGTTTCTCTGCCATGTTTTTTGGTATTACTAAGACAATTCGTTAATGATAACCCGCCCCGCCAATCAACCCAGCGACGGGACCTAAACTGAAACCTCATGAGCGATAGTTCGAGAATCAGACAGAAAATTATCTCAATACTCAGGGGCGTTTGGCAACCGAATAAAATATATCGCCCTGTGTCAAACGGCAAATAGCGTATTTATTCGGCATCTTCCGGTAAGATAATTCCGCTTCGACAGACCGCAGCGCTCAATGGGCTAACCTTGTATGCTAAATCCAGCGCAGCGTCAAACTGAGAAAGCGGAAACGGGTAAATCTTGGACCTCAGCGCACATCGTTAAGTGTCTATCAGGGCGAAGCGACGACTAGTGTTGGGGTGATAAAAATCACCAGTTCACGCCGTTTGTGCTCATGTCGTTGATGCTGAAACAGTGAGCCCAGCAACGGAATATCACCCAGTATGGGCACTTTTCGCTCCCCATGGTTTTTTTGCTGCTGGAAAATCCCGCCCAACACAATCGTCTCACCATCAGACACCGTAACCTGTGTTTGGATTTCTTGCTTGTCGATCGCTAATGTTTCGCCATTGTCGCTTTGTTTAATGACCAATCCCGGCATGTTTTGGCTGATTTTCAAATTCAATGTAATTTTGCCCTCACGCAATACTGAGGGCGTCACTTCCATCCCCAGTACTGCATCTTTAAACTGGATAGCGGTGGCTCCACTGGCGCCGCTAGACACTTGATAAGGAATTTCCGTTCCTTGCTTGATGCTCGCCATTTGTTTGTGTGCGGTAAAAAGACGCGGACTGGCTATGATTTCGACCTGATTCTCTTGCTCTAGCGCTGATAGTTCCAAATCGAGCAGACGGCCATTCAAGCGTGCCAGATTAAACCCGATATTTCCTGCGGGCGACTCCACCGGCAAGTTAACGTTAAAATCATTCAAACGCAGTGCCCGACCTGAATTCACGGGCTCGCTCATCCCCCAGCTGACGCCCAAAGCCCGTAAGCTTTCGCTGCTGATAGTGACGATATGTGCTGCCAATTGCACTTGGGCAACGGGTTGATCCAGCGCGTCAACCCACGTCTGTAATTGCTGCAATGCCGCAGGCGCATCGCGAACCAACAGCGTATTGGTACGCGAATCAGCACTTACGCTGCCTTGTTCTGACAACAGCGTACCGCGCAGTGCCAGTACACTGCTAGCGACCTCTTCCGCATTGGCGTATTGCAGAGTGAAAAAGCGATTCTCCAGCACAGACTGACGAACTTCCCCCGCACGAGAAGAAACCAGTAACACGTTGCCTTTCCGTTCAACCGACAACCCGCCCTGAAGGGCAACGATTTCCAACGCCTGCTGCCAGGGAATATTGTTCAAACGCAGGCTCATCACACCACCAACACCGGGCGCTATCACCACATTCAAACGCTGGTGTTCGGCAAGGGCTTGCACGATTTTTTGCACTGGAGCATCATTAAACATCAATGAAATGGGCTGTGATGGTGCCTGCGCAAATACAGTATGTACAACACCCTGCATAGCACACAATAACGCGATGATGACCCTCAATTTGCTCATCCGTTTCATCCTTGATTTCCTCCGCGTTCAGCGATGATTTTTTCACTGCATATCAGTGCTCTGCGATAACCACCTAGGAGGCAACTTCCACATCCATCTCTGTTCGCGTCCCGCTGCATCCATCACGCGTTTCTCCACCTCAACCCCATATTCATCGATGGTTATGACTACCCACCCAGTGGTCGCCACAGCATCCCCCACATTCACCATGACCCACCCCTGTCCTGGCGCAGAAAGCCACCCAGACCACCCAGTTGAATGCCCAATCACACCTTCAAGCACCCATAGTGCAATTGCATCCTCACTGGGAATATGTCCAGTTATTGGTTGAAAAATGTCACGTTCCACGGAGACCGTATTGCTGTGCACCATCGGTGATAACAGGGCCATTGCCAACACCCCTCCTTGACGCCATTTCATCACAGCCTCTCTTCGTCGATACTGGGAAGGGTAAGCTGCATTTCCAGATGCAATGCATCTTGTTGCGAGCTGATGGCAAGCGAATGGATATGCAGAGGTTGTGACGAGGAGGATAGCTGTTGAATGAACATCTGTGCACCATGAAAGTTAGTGCTCACTATCACAGACCATAGTTGAAAACGTTCAGAAGCAGGAGGGGTTAATGTCAACAAATCCGCTCCTGAAGTGAAGAGCGGGTGAAGAAGACGATCTGATAGCGTTGCTCCAACCTCATCAGTCAGTTTATCTGGCAGGGAGTCCCACTGCTGTTGTAAGGTCAGCTGCGCAGGAAGATCCTCAAGGCGCCATATCAGCGCAGCGCTTGCTCCTCTCGTTTGCAAAATATGCTGCCGCGCGCGCTCCACTGCGACTCGCTCCGGTTTCAGCACGGTGTAATAGCCAAACGCGACCATTACACCGATCACCAAACTTTGCACCAACCGCTGAACCCAACGCGAACTCGCCATAAACATCAGCCAAAAGGAACGCATGCTATTCATCATGTGGAAAAACCTGCTGGGAAAGCACATCGGTGTCCCAGTCTGCCTGGAGATGAAATGTCAGTGTGGGTATGGCGCTAGCGGTTGAAGACACGGTTTCCTGACGCGCCTGAATCAACCGAACCGTTGTCAGCACCGTCTCTGTTTCTAACCGAGAACTAAAGCGCACGATATCAGCATAGTCATGGCCTCTCCCAATCAGATTTACCTTACCGTCCTGTACTGTCATGGCGGTGAGCCACAGCCCGTCAGGCAGTATCTGCGTCAGTTGTTTTAACAGTTGCTCAACTTTCCGGTTATGCGCCCGCGTCTTGTTAGCTGCCTGCTGTTTCGATTGCTGATGTTGCAGTGCCCTCATTAGCTGTTGTACCTCGCGCAGCTGTCCGCTGTAAGTTTGCTGCTCTTGTTGCAGCAAGTGCAGTGTTTCCTCCAACGCGCAGCGTTGCTGGGTGAGCATCCCACGGAATACCGCCAGAGTAGTCAATAACCCTACCGTGAAAAACAGCAGCCACAGCCACCAACGGCGCGTCTCTCGCATCAGTCGATGTTGACGCCACGGCAGCAAATTGACCCGAAAGGCGTGCATCAATCTTCTGCCCGTAAAGCCAGCCCCCCGGCCACCACAAACTGGGAAGGGTATTGTGGTAACGGTGGATAGGCCTGATGCAAGATGGCGAAAGGTGACCATAATGTCAGTGGATGTGCAGAAGGCGGAATATCCTCTCCCCCCTCGCCGCTGTAATACACCTCATCACCCATATCTCCGTGATAGTGATTACTCACACAGGTGATGATGTCTTCGGTATGTACCACTGCCTCTTTAGGGATAACGCCAAACGACAGTGGTTGGGATAAGGGCGAGGCCCACAACCAGTGATTGGCATCAAGACAGTGCAGCAGCAGAGAAGCAGAATCCACCCTTGCCAATTGGGCCATGGTACGCAAGGCACAAGGAACAATATCCAATACGTCTGGCGTTAGCCCGGCACGATGCAGGCACTGATTCCATTGAGTCACCTCGTCACGTTTAGCTGCCGTGATCAACAATGAGCCCGGTGACTGAGGTTCGGTGCGGTAATCAAGCACCAGAGACTCACGGCCAATAGGAAACTGGCGCGCCGCCTGATGATCAATATACCAACCGCGCTCCGGTTCGCGCAGGCGGTTGTCGGGGGCAGCCATCCGCTGTTGCAACACGCGTTGAGCTGGGAAGCCAACGCGCAACGACAGTCGGCGAGGCAACGCACGCCGCCATTGTGTCAGGGCATCGCACAATGCATCGGAATGTTGTAAACTTCCGTCCCTTAACGTGTCCGCAGGCAACGGGATTTGCCACCACTGACGCAGTTGCCAGCCATGACGGCGACGCTGAACGGCTAGGGCACGCATACATCCGTTTTGTATATCTAACCCAACCTGCCAATTGTGATAAGCCATGCTCAATGCGACCTCTCCATCGTCGTTGAGAAGAGCACGCGTTGCTAAAAACGTGTGCTGAATAAAAGAACGTATCCACAGTGCAGGCTTACCTTTATACTAGCGGGCAATTGTTTAGAAACTGTCCACACGCTACTGAATGGAAAATTCCAGGTGAAGTTCGTAAAGTATTTATTCATCCTTGCAGTGACTTGCATTCTGCTAGGAGCCGCGTCGATATATGGGTTATACCGTTATATCGAGCCTCAATTGCCCGATGTGGCAACGTTAAAAGATGTCCGTTTACAAACGCCGATGCAGGTGTTCAGCGCCGATGGCGAGCTGATTGCTCAATTCGGAGAGAAGCGCCGTATCCCGCTGAAGCTGGCCCAAATTCCGCCTGAAATGGTTCACGCTTTTATCGCAACTGAAGACAGCCGTTTTTACGATCACCACGGTGTCGATCCGGTGGGAATTATTCGTGCCGCAACGATCGCGTTGACCTCTGGGCACGCATCGCAAGGGGCAAGTACCATTACGCAACAGCTAGCGCGTAACTTCTTTTTAAGCCCGGAACGCACCCTGATCCGTAAGATCAAAGAAGTGTTTCTGGCGATCCGTATTGAGCAGTTGCTGACCAAAGACGAGATCCTTGAGCTTTACCTCAATAAAATCTACCTCGGGTATCGCGCCTACGGTGTAGGTGCCGCTGCTCACGTCTATTTTGGTCGCTCGGTAGAGCAACTGACGCTGAGCCAAATGGCGACTATCGCCGGGTTGCCTAAAGCGCCATCGACCTTTAATCCGCTTTACTCTTACGATCGCGCCGTGGCACGTCGTAACGTAGTGCTGGCTCGTATGCGCGATGAAAATTACATCACGCAGGCACAGTATGATCAGGCGCGTAACGAGAAACTGGTGGCTGATTACCACGCTCCGGAAATTGCTTTCTCTGCGCCATACTTGGCAGAGATGGTGCGCCAGGAAATGGTGAAACGCTACGGCGAAGATGCCTATAACGATGGCTACAAGGTGTACACCACCATCACCAAAAAGCGCCAGCTCGCCGCAGAAGAAGCATTGCGTAATAACGTCATGGCCTATGATATGCGTCATGGTTACCGCGGCCCGGAAAAAGTGCTGTGGAAAGTAGGCGAAAGCGCATGGGATCAGACTCGCATCATCAATGAGTTGAAAAATACGCCAAATTACGGCCCGCTTTACCCTGCAGTCATCACTCAAAGCGATGCCGACAAAGCAACCGCGCTAATGGCCGATGGTAGCAACATCGTGCTGCCGATGGCGGGCATGAAATGGGCACGCCCATTCAAATCTGACGTATTACAAGGGGCGATGCCACGCCGCGTCACAGATGTAGTACAAAATGGTCAGAAGGTGTGGGTGCGCAAGGTCGGGAATGACTGGTGGCTGGGGCAAGCGCCAGATGTTAACTCAGCCATTGTATCAATGAATCCCTCTAATGGTGCCATTGAGGCACTGGTAGGGGGCTTTGATTTTAATCAGAGCAAATTCAACCGCGCCACCCAGGCACTGCGCCAGATTGGCTCCAATATCAAACCGTTCCTGTATACCGCCGCTATGGATAAAGGGCTCACACTGGCTACTATTCTCAACGATGTGCCAATCACCCGTTGGGATGCAGGTGCAGGTTCAGACTGGAGTCCGAAGAACTCTCCTGCAACCTACGACGGCCCGATTCGGTTACGTCAGGGATTGGGGCAGTCCAAGAACGTGGTGATGGTGCGCGCAATGCGTGCTATGGGCGTCGATTACGCGGCGGACTACTTACAGCGTTTCGGCTTCCCACAGCAAAACATTGTTCGTACCGAGTCACTCGCGTTGGGTGCAGCGTCCTTCACGCCGCTACAAGTTGTCAGAGGCTATGCCGTGATGGCCAACGGCGGGTATCTGGTTGATCCTTATTTTATTTCCCGCATCGAGAATGACACTGGTAACGTGCTCTTTAACGCAACGCCAAAAACGGTGTGCGATACCTGTAATCTGCCGCTGGTGTATGGCGAAACGCCGCGTTCAGCCATCCTCTCCGCAGACAGCATGGAAAACGTTGCTACGTCGTTAGAGCAGCAAGGTGGCGTCTCTCAGCCGCAGATCGACGCTGTAACGCCGACCGAAGCGCAAGCAAGTACATTACCGTACGCCCCTCATGTGATAAGCACGCCATTATCGTTCCTGATAAAGAGTGCGCTAAACAGTAACATCTTTGGCGAGCCCGGCTGGATGGGAACAGGCTGGCGAGCGGGTAAAGATTTGCAACGCCATGACATTGGGGGCAAAACGGGTACCACCAACAGCTCCAAGGATGCCTGGTTCTCCGGCTACGGCCCTAATCTTGTCACCTCTGTATGGATTGGCTTTGACGATCACCGCCGCGATTTAGGCCGCAGCACCGTTTCTGGCGCGATTAAAGATCAGATTTCTGGCTATGAAGGTGGCGCAAAGAGTGCCCAACCCGCGTGGGATGATTATATGAAAGTCGCCCTGCAAGGTGTGCCGGAGCAGCCGCTGACACCGCCGCCCGGCGTTGTTACCGTCACCATTGATCGTTACACTGGCAAGCTCTCCAACGGCGGTGGTAACAGCCGTGCGGAGTATTTTATTGAGGGTACACAGCCTACGGAGTTTGACGTTCACGAAGCGGGCACGACCTTGATGGAAAACGGTCAGAGCGAAGAACTGTTTTAACCTGTCATAGGATGATTCCTCCCGGTGAGAACCGGGGGGAAATATTATTCAGATTGCCCCGCCAACCACTCGCGCGTTAAGAACAGCGCACTCACATTACGCGCTTCGCGAAAGTCCGGTTCCTGTAACAAACCAAGCAAATTATCCAAAGGCCAGCGCACCGGAATAAGCGGTTCAGGCTCATCTCCTTCTCGCGTCTGCGGATAAAGACCACGTGCCACAATAATATTCATACGGCTAGAGAAATAGGAAGGTGCCAGCGTCAACGTCGCCAACAACGACATTTGGTGTGCGCCGAACCCAGCTTCCTCCATCAATTCACGATTTGCAGCCTCAAAAACGGTTTCACCTGGATCAATAAGTCCCTTGGGAAACCCCAGTTCATACTGCTCAATACCGACGGCATACTCACGTACCAGTACCAGCTCATTTCCAATAATCGGCACAATCATGACCGCTTCCCGACCCGAGGGACGCATCCGCTCATACACACGGCGAACGCCATTACTGAACTCCAGATCAACCGACTCCACGTTAAACAGACGCGAACGGGCCACCGTTTCCACATTCAGGATTTTCGGTTTTTTCAGATTGTTATCCATAAATATATTCGCCCTACCAGGCATTCCTGTAGCAACAAAAAAATTTGGTACCCGTCAAAAAATCGTTGAGGAACATAAGGAGTGGCCACATAATGCTCCAAAACGGGCTCGCCGTAGAATGCAAAAAAAACGTTAATTTTCTTCTTTGATATTGCTCACATTGTGCGTTAACAGGCTATCTTACTGCAACTATGAAACGACTCAACTTACGCATTTGCAACAAATAATAAACATAAATGCTTTCCCACCAAAAAATATAAAAGTCAACACGTCACAGTAAATTCAGATTTTCCCCATGTTTTCATCTGATTCTATCTTGGTAAGATCGTCGAAATGTAGACAAAAATTATTGCGTTAATCGGTGATTCAAGCTGATTAACAATGACATACGGATTATCACTCTCGGGATAAGTTTGCTAGTATCCGAATTATCAGCGTTGGAATGAGGATGGCATGAGCACAATAGTTATTCTTTTATCCCTATTGTTTGCCTGCCTTATCGTCATCGGGAGTTACACTGGATACCGTATGCGTCGCCATTTACCCTTTATAAAATCGTCATTATCCATGATGCACGAGAGAGAACGCTCATTGAGTCAAGATGAGCGCACAGCCATTGAACGCTATTTGACACAGGCCAATCTGCAACCGTCAGCATTGAGCACATTGCCGGTTTTACAACGCACCCGACAAGATCCACGGGTCTATATGCTCACCCATAGCATCACGCGTTATGGGCTAAATACCAGTGCACCGAACAAATGGCGTTACTTCATTGATACGCAAGAAATACACCTCCCCCCAAGCTGGGAACAGTACATTACCGAGAACAACCATATTGAGCTAATTAACACCCGCTCAATCCCACTGGTCGTTGCGCTCAACGGACATTCCTTGAGTGAATGCGTTGAGCACAGCGATCAGAGTATTTTACCTCCGCCGCTGATGCCAGAGCGCAATGCTTCAATCCGGGAAGAAGGAAATGAGCGTGCGGAACTGGTTTCTGTTCGTAAAGAAACCCGAGAAGAATTCGAAGTGCATCACGCATCTGGCATTCGTGAAGCATTGTTGCTCTCATTGTCTTTCCTGTTGTTGTTTATCAGCCTGACGACACC
The DNA here is from genome assembly GCA_015548865.1 of Serratia marcescens. Lineage (GTDB taxonomy): Bacteria > Pseudomonadota > Gammaproteobacteria > Enterobacterales > Enterobacteriaceae > Symbiopectobacterium > Symbiopectobacterium marcescens_A. Next base: position 66,276 of record JADMXW010000024.1, read on the forward strand.
GCTTACTGTGATGCCCTGGCTTGTTAGCATGGCATTGCTACTGGCAGCCTGGAGCTGTTGGCAACTGTTCCGTGCACCGTCCGATCGCGAACTACAAGAGGTGCACAGCCTGAATGGGACACCGCAGTGCCTCGGTTTGTTTGGTGAATCGAACCAAGGGCAGATTGGCAATATTTCCCTTGGTAATATCGATCTTATCTACCCCACTCATTGGCAACCTTACATCGCCTACGATCTGGCGCAAAAGACCCAAGTTGATATCTATCTGAATCGCCAGGTGGTTCGTCAGGGAGAGTTTCTCTCGCTCCACAATGAAGTCAGTCGTTTCCCCCTCCAGCGCTGGGGAAAAAACCTGATTCTCTCTGCGGGTGCACTCCTGCCCCTTATCTTGCTACTGAGTTTTTTGCCATTGGAATTACCACTCAACCTGAGCATGAGCTGGCTACAAGGCGCGCAAAATATCAAAGTGACGCAGGTTGATGAATTGCAAAATGCTCACCTCAAAATTGGCGACAAGCTGGACATACAAGGCACGGGTATGTGTGATGTGCCTACGGGCAATCGTTATCCCAGTAATGCCAAACCTTATGCCTTTACCCCATTTGACTGTTCCGCTATCTACTGGAACAAGGCCGGGTCGTTACCCTTACCTGAGTCAGATGTGATAGAAAAAGCATCGGGGTTACTGGCCGTCGTCAACGCCCAGTTGCACCCTGTGACCAACGATGAAGGTAAAGTCAGCACACAACTCGCCTCCGCCATTCAAAAATCGGGTATGGTGTTGCTCAACAATTTCTCTGACATTGTGCTAAAAACGCAGGAACTGTGTACGCGTGAAGAGGATTGCACTCGGTTGAAAAATGCATTAGTCAATCTGGGCAATGTTAAAACATGGGATGCGTTGGTCAGACGCGCGAAGTCAGGGTCACTGAAAGGTATGAATGTCCTGCTGCGGTCCGTTAACGCAGAGTCATTGGAATCACTGGTTGTCAGCGCAACTGAGTCGTTTTTCTATCAAGAGATTAACGCAGCGACAGACTCTTTGAACAGTCCACCGCCGAATGGCTTTCTTATCCGCAGCGATGAAGGCCGTCAGCTTGTGAACTATCCTCTTCCGCCCAAACCATTCAATGAGTATCATGCAACAGAACAGTGGCAGGAGTTACAACGCCTTTCCGCCATGCTTCTGCACACGCCTTTCAGCGCCAAAGGGGTAATTACTCAGCTCTCCACCGACGCCAATGGTACACAGCACATCAATTTACGTAGCGAGCCTGACGCAATCACGCTATGGCGCTATTTTGGCACCGGTTTGCTGATGTTAGTGCTCTCGGTGGTACTGGTTGTCAATTTGGTGCTGATGCTGGTAAAAATGCGCAAAAGCCAACAGCGTGAACGTGACATCAAACAGTACTATGATGACTGTTTTTCTACCCGACTTGCTATGCCAATTCTGATGGAAGGCCGTGCCTACCGGATGGATGGCTAGACACGCTGGCATCAACGCCTGTTGCATACCTCCATATTGGATATATACCCTAAATAATTCGAGCTCCGCCAACGTGAATGCAACTTGAAGTATGGCGGGTACAACGACGACACCTTGCTGTGCCGCACTTTCCTGCACACGATCGCCCTCACAGCCGCTACTGGAGTACCCATGCTGCAAGATCTCAATTGGAATGACATCGACACCGTAATTCTGGATATGGATGGCACCCTGCTAGACTTGGCATTTGACAGCTACTTCTGGCTTCAACTGGTGCCACAACGACTCAGTGTGCAGAGGGAGATCTCCCTCGATGAAGCCAAGCAGGTCATCGATAGGGAGTATCACGCCGTTCAGCATACGTTGAACTGGTATTGCTTCGATTACTGGAGTGAACGCCTCGGCCTTGATATCTATCAGATGACCAGCGAGATAGGCTCACGGGCCCGTTTGCGCGCAGACACCCAGCCATTCCTTACAGCACTGGGGGTCAGCGGCAAACAACGGGTTTTACTCACCAATGCCCATCCACACGGTCTGGCGGTAAAAATCGCGCATACTGGGCTTGATAGACACCTTGATTTATTACTTTCCACCCATACGTATGGGTATCCCAAAGAACATCCGCAATTGTGGCAACATGTGCAGGCGCAAGTGGGGTTTAATCCAGAACGTACGCTGTTTATCGATGACAGTGAACCGATTCTGGATGCCGCTAAGGCGTTTGGCCTGCGCTACTGTCTCGGGGTAACCAATCCGGACTCTGGTCAGCAGGAAAAATCTTTTGCACGCCATCCGTCCATGAATAATTATCTGGCGTTCCTGCCCGCATTACGCATAGCACAACAGGCATCCTGATAATGGGTTTATGAACAAGGGGGATGATATGAAAGAGAAGACCGAGTCAGATGACAGTGTTCGCCTGGATAAATGGCTCTGGGCCGCTCGATTCTATAAAACCCGGGCTGTCGCGCGCGAAGCAATCGACGGTGGCAAAGTGCATTACAATGGGCAGCGTACCAAGCCCAGTAAGTTGGTAGAGCTGAATGCTGAAATTAAACTGCGTCAGGGCAACGACGAACGAACCGTGTTGGTCTGTGCTCTCAGCTCACAACGCCGCTCGGCACCTGAAGCGCAATTGTTGTATCGGGAGACCGAGCAAAGCGTAGAAAAACGCGAAAAGGTCGCTCTGGCGCGCAAAATGAATGCGCTAACGATGCCTCACCCAGACCGCCGTCCCGATAAAAAAGAACGGCGCGATCTGATAAAATTTAAATATAGCGATCCAGAATAGCCCCTGGCAATTAAGAGAGAAACCATGTCCAACCATGACCAACTATACCGTTATCTGTTTGAAAATCATGCTGTTCGCGGCGAGTTGGTGACGGTCAGCAATACCTACCAGCATATTCTGGAAAATCACGACTACCCAGTTCCCGTGCGTCTGATTCTGGGAGATATGCTTGCCGCCACCAGTCTGCTAACGGCAACATTGAAATTTAATGGTGATATTACCGTACAACTCCAGGGTGACGGTCCACTCAAACTTGCCGTAATCAATGGCAACCACCAGCAGCAAATGCGCGGTGTTGCACGCTTGCAAGGGGAGATCGCGCCTGATGCTACGCTACGCGATATGGTAGGTAACGGCTATCTGGTGATCACCATTACACCCGTGGAAGGTGAACGCTACCAAGGCGTGGTGGGGCTGGAAGGTGACTCTGTTGCCAGCTGCCTGGAGAATTATTTCCTGCAATCCGAGCAGTTGCCTACCCGATTATTTATCCGCAGCGGGGAGCATGAAGGCCGTCCGGCCGCGGCAGGTATGCTGCTGCAAGTGCTGCCTGCTCAGCACGTCGGCCACGATGACTTTGACCATCTAGCTCAGCTGACCGCTACCATCAAAAACGAAGAGCTGTTTACCTTGCCTGCTAACGATGTGCTGTACCGTCTTTACCATCAAGAGTCAGTTACGCTTTACGAACCACAGGCCGTATCGTTTCATTGCCACTGCTCGCGTGAACGTTGCGCAGATGCATTAATGACGCTGTCGGATGACGATCTCAATGAGATGCTGGCACAAGAAGGCGAAATTGATATGCATTGCGATTATTGCGGAAATCACTATCTGTTTAGCGAAAGCGAAGTCAGTGATATTCGTCACGCCAACACAGACAGCACAAGACATTGATCGCAGAACATATTGGCGATATGTCATTAGCTAAACGGGCACCTCGGTGCCCGTTTTATTTTTCCGCCATTCTGAAGAAGAATCGTTTCACTTAACGAAAATTAAACAAACCTATGTCTTAAATTATTTAATTTTATGATTGTTATCCCAGCTAAAATAGGCTTACTCCTTACAATAACTATCAGTATGACTATAACTATTGAGGAGTAGCGATATGCAGATGAAAGGTATTGCACCACAAGCCCTCGCAGCTTATGGAATCCGCGATGTCAGCGAGATTGTCTACAATCCGAGTTATGAAGTACTTTTCCAGGAGGAGATTGCTCCCAACCTGGAAGGATATGAACGCGGCAGAGAAACCAAACTGGGCGCAATCGCTGTTGACACCGGCGTTTTTACCGGTCGTTCGCCCAAAGATAAATATATCGTTCGAGATGATACCACGCGTGAGCATGTGTGGTGGTCAGATCAAGGGAAAGGTAAGAACGATAACCACCCCATGACGCAAGAAGTTTGGCATCATCTGAAACAGTTAGTGACCAAGCAACTTTCTGGTAAGCGTCTGTTTATCATTGATGCCTTCTGCGGAGCCAACCCAGATACCCGACTGAAAGTACGTTTTATTACTGAAGTCGCCTGGCAGGCCCACTTCGTCAAAAACATGTTTATTCGTCCTGATGAAGAAGAGCTCAAGCAGTTTGAGCCCGATTTCATCGTGATGAATGGCGCAAAATGCACTAATCCACAGTGGAAGGAACAAGGACTGAACTCGGAGAATTTTGTCGCCTTTAACTTGACGGAGCGGATTCAACTGATCGGCGGCACCTGGTACGGCGGCGAAATGAAGAAAGGGATGTTCTCCATCATGAACTACCTGCTACCGCTCAAAGGCATCGCGTCAATGCACTGTTCCGCTAACGTCGGCGAAAAAGGGGATGTGGCTATCTTCTTCGGCCTTTCAGGTACAGGCAAGACCACGCTCTCAACCGATCCGAAACGCCAATTGATTGGCGACGATGAGCACGGTTGGGATGATGATGGCGTATTCAACTTTGAAGGCGGCTGCTACGCCAAAACCATCAAGCTGTCGAAAGAAGCCGAGCCGGATATTTACGGTGCCATCAAACGCGATGCGTTGCTGGAAAATGTCACGGTACGGGAAGATGGCAGCGTGGATTTCAACGACGGCAGCAAAACGGAGAACACCCGTGTCTCCTACCCCATTTACCATATTCATAATATCGTCAAACCGGTTTCTAAAGCGGGACATGCACGAAAGGTGATTTTCCTGACAGCAGATGCCTTCGGTGTCTTGCCGCCGGTATCGCGTCTGACGCCCGACCAGACACAGTACCATTTCCTGTCCGGCTTCACGGCTAAATTGGCGGGAACAGAGCGCGGAATAACCGAACCTACGCCAACGTTCTCCGCCTGCTTCGGTGCTGCGTTTTTGTCGCTTCATCCCACACGCTACGCTGAAGTGCTGGTAAAACGCATGAAAGCCGCTGGCGCGCAGGCCTATCTGGTGAATACCGGCTGGAACGGTTCGGGCAAACGTATCTCTATCAAAGACACCCGCGCCATCATTGATGCCATTCTGAGTGGCAGCATCGATGATGCTGAAATGCATACACTGCCGATCTTCAATCTGGCTATCCCACGCTCATTACCGGGTGTCGACGTCCAGATTCTTGATCCGCGCAATACGTATACAAGCCGGGCGAAGTGGCAAGAAAAAGCCGAAGATCTGGCACAGCGTTTTTGCACCAATTTCGACAAATATACGGATACTCCTGCAGGTCAGGCGCTGGTCAGTGCCGGCCCCGAAATTGGGGTGGACGTTACGCAATAAAACGCAAAAGCGCGGGCGAGCCCGCGCTTTTTTCCTCAGCAAAACCCTGCGGGGTCACCCTTCTGACACCTCTTTTTCAGCGGTCGGTGAACCTTCTTTTATCCGGTCATACGGCAAAGGGAGATAGGCGCGCACACACAGCCCGCCGCGCTCACTGGTACCGACCTCCAATGCGCCATCATGCGCATCAATAATACGCTGCACAATCGCCAGGCCCAGTCCAGTACCGCTGGTCGTGCGTGCGCTATCACCACGCACAAACGGCTGGAATAGGTGTGCCAGTTGCGCGGGATCGATCCCCGGTCCATCGTCCTCTACTTGGAACCAGGCTCGTTGTAGTTCTTGTCCACTGCTGACCTTGATCCAACCGTTACCATAGCGAGCCGCATTGACCACCAGATTGAGTGCCGCACGTTTGATGGACAGCGGACTGATGCGCACCATCAATTCACCTTCAGAGAAATCGCTGTCAATCTGACGCTCATAGCCACTCTCTGCAGCCACGACCTCACCCAGAATACTGTTCAGGTCCGCCGCTTCCATCTGCATCTCCTGACCGGTACGCAGATAATCGATAAACTGCTCGATAATGGCGTTACACTCTTCAATATCCTTATTGATGGACTCCGCCAGATAATCATCATCCTTGCCCATCATTTCCGTGGCCAGCCGGATACGCGTTAACGGTGTACGCAAATCATGGCTGACACCCGCCATCAGTAAAGTACGATCATCGGCCAGAAGTTTTACGCCAGCCGCCATCTGGTTGAATGCGCGCGTTACCGAACGTACCTCGGAGGCACCATATTCGCGCAATGCGGGCGGGATAATGCCTTTCCCCACTTGCAACGCGGCATGCTCCAGCTCCACCAAAGGCCGATTCTGCAAACGAATAAACAGCCATGCCCCGCCAATGACAAGCAACATAATCGCAAGCGTATACCTGAACAGCGGTGAAAAATCACCCTGATGAATTTCTGTTAGTGGCACCCTCACCCAGATATCCGGCGAAAGCCAGGTTTTCAACCACACTACCGGCGTGTTTTTGCTCACTTCAACACGTACATCCGTTGGGCCGCCAAGCTGCTGCGCCATTTGCTGGCTCAAAAACTTGTAGTGCTGCGCCCAACGTAGCCCACTTTCCTCCGCCGCGGCATTGGTATACAGAGAAATTCCCAGCTCACGATAGATTTCACGCCGGAACGCAGGTGGCACTTCCAATGAAGAGCCATCCTCCAGTTGCAGCCTGTCAGTCATCAGCATTCTCACTTCGTATGCCAACACTTTATTGAACTGTTGGAGACTCGGCAAAATAGCGAAGTTGAGCACCACCAAATAGGTGGTGATCAGACTGACGAACAACAGGGTAACAATCAGCAATAGCGTCCGGGCAAACGAACTGCGCGGAGAAAAGCGCCATCGTCTCATGCTTTACTGCCATCAGGCACAAACACGTATCCTAAACCCCAGACGGTTTGGATATAGCGCGGATGAGCTGGATCTTCCTCTACCATACGGCGCAGGCGGGAGATCTGCACATCAATGGAACGCTCCATCGCGCTGTATTCACGACCACGCGCCAGGTTCATCAATTTATCGCGCGATAATGGCTCACGCGGGTGGCTAACCAACGCTTTCAGTACAGCAAATTCACCACTGGTCAACGGCATTGGTTCGTCATCGCGGAACATTTCCCGCGTACCCAGATTTAGCTTGAACTTGCCAAATGCGATAACCGCCTCTTCCTGTGATGGCGCCCCCGGCAGTTCGTTAGCCTGGCGGCGCAGCACGGCACGAATACGCGCCAGCAACTCACGCGGGTTAAACGGCTTTGGAATATAGTCGTCGGCCCCAATTTCCAGGCCTACAATACGGTCGACCTCTTCCCCCTTCGCCGTCACCATAATGATCGGCATAGGGTTGCTTTGGCTGCGCAGACGGCGGCAAATAGAGAGCCCGTCCTCACCCGGTAACATCAGATCCAGCACCATCAGGTGGAAGGATTCCCGCGTCAGTAAACGATCCATCTGTTCAGCATTGGCTACGCTACGTACTTGAAAACCTTGCTCCGTCAGGTAACGTTCCAGCAGTGCACGCAGGCGCATATCATCATCTACTACCAGAATTTTATAATTCTCTTGCATTTTCATTCTCCAAAAGCGTAATCGCTGCCGATGCCCGTATTGTTCAAAAACCTATGAATTACTGACAGTCGTTTCTGGTATATATTGCAGGCAAAATTGTTACAAAGCATAATAAAATAAGGGTTAATCAACCATTTCCTTCACTTTATATACGTTATCGCCATAGGATGCGCTAGCGCTTATACTGCTCATTGTGTTTTAACATTACGCGAAGCGCATCCGTAATAACAGATGATGAAAGCAACCGATGAAAACCGATCTTATCACCCGTGAAGGTTACGACATGCTCTACAAAGAGCTTAACTATCTTTGGAAAGAACGTCGTCCTGAAATTACAGAAAAAGTGGCTTGGGCGGCAAGTTTAGGCGATCGTAGTGAAAATGCCGACTACCAATACAACAAGCGGCTATTGCGTGAAATAGACCGCCGGGTACGTTACCTGCGCAAACGGTTGGAAATCGTGCGCGTGGTCGATTATTCCCCCCAGCAAGACGGCAAAGTGTTCTTTGGTGCCTGGGTTGAAGTGGAGAACGAGCAAGGCGACCGGATGCGTTTTCGTATTGTTGGCCCTGATGAGATCTATGGGCGAAAAGACTATATTTCAATCGATGCCCCAATGGCGCGCGCACTGCTAAAAAAAGAGCTCGACGAAGAGGTGAAAGTGAAAACACCCTCTGGAGAAAAAACGTGGTATGTAAACATGATCTCCTATACTCTGCCCGCAGAGTAATGAGGAGGCAACCTACTCGTTACCCAAGCAATACTGACTTTGCAGCGTGAGAAAAATGCCATCAACGGATATTACAGGCTAGTTTTGACCATGCCGTGCTGATAAGATAAACATCACGCGTCAGCATCTCAAATTCCAGGATGTCATTTTCACCTATCATGGAAAAAGCGTCATCAGGCGCATTATCCTCTGGATTTTTATCCAAGGAGACATTCTTTACTATCAAGCGGTTTTCATTCCAGACGGAGTCAAAACTGAATGTCCGCTGCACCGTGCGAGGAACATCATCTTCACCAATAAATACGCCATCAATAAAAATTAATGCTCGATTTTTATCACTCAAGTAAATATTGACATCGTATTCTTTTTTTACTTTATAATGTTCACTCTCTTCTCTCATTTTTACCTCACCGCAACAAATCACAGGTTTATGAAACGACTGTTGTTTGAAATAATATGGACCAATCAATAAAACCATTATCAATAATAATAGGCTCGACCATACCATTTTATTGCCAAGGTTATTTTTCAACATAAGTAGTACATCCCTTTCCTCGTTTACTACATGCAATGATGATGCGATTCTTTTTCATGCCAGGGCCATGTGCCGGTGTTGTCTTTGATGAAATGAACAATACATTATCCCCACAGAGATCCTGATAGCCAGTGATAGAATCTCGATTACCCGCGTCTTTTAATGCAAAAACATCACATTTGTTTGGCATAGCAACCCTTACCAGTGGGCGATAAGAGAAACGGCTAGAAAACGACACTATAATCAAAATAAATAATAGAATCATGCCTGTAATAATAATAATCTTGGCCGAATAACCTATCTGAAACCAAGATGTAGACTCACCTGCTGTAAACAACCGGGTATTTATGCCACCCACTTTCGCTTTCATCGAACCACCCGCAGCATTTTCTATCGCATAGACTTCCGCTTGCTGCTTAGCATAGGCTTCAATACTATCAACATGAAAAACAATACCCGATTTGGGGACGGTGACTATCGCTTCGGCCAGTCCAAAGTTACGCAATACCTTTCTAAGCAGTGAAATATAATTATTGAGATTACTGATAGAAGGAGAAAGCGAATACTTTTCAAGAGCCTCACGCAGTAACAATTCACGGCTTAATGTAACCCCTTGGTTATCAATCAAAGTGGTGAGTATACGTGCAATAGGCGCGCTCAATGAAGTGGTTTCACTTTCACGGTCACGCCAGGCTAAAGTCCCCTCGCCATCATTAAAAATAATGTTTTGATTAATCAAATAGGCCATAAAAACCTCTGGGATAAGCAAGTGTTATTCTAAAAATAACCTAACCCTATTGATAAAATGTTTATTTACATAGAACATAGGAAGTGAAAAGCCGGCGATGTATATCTTAGATCGCTCATTGAAGCCCATGAGAATATTGGTTTAAATAATACCTTTACACCATACCTTTACACTGCGTCATAAAAAGATTTAGCTGTAGCATAAAAATTTGTTCGTTTATTGTCAAAGACTATTTAAAGCTGTTCGTGATTGTTATTTATGATGAGAAACTCAAGCACGTTTTTTGAAAAAAATGGGAAAAATAGATACAAACAACAGATAAACAAAAATAAAAAAAATGAACAATACATTGAACTAAATAGATATCATAGTTCGTTAATTCTATGCCTACCACAGCCAAAACATAACCAAAACCTATTAAAAAAACCATTAAGTAACATTGTGTTCTATAAGCCAGAAAAACAAATTTCACATTTTGAAAAAGAGATCACACACTAATATCGCACTGAATAATAACACAAATAAATTATTTCAATAATACTTTACTCGACAATCAGTAAATATCATCTTAAATACCTGCCAAGATGAAATTATCTTAATGGATTGCAAGTTTTTTATCTTTCCTTTTCTTGATTTTTCCGACCTTTCTATTCGGTATGATAATTGCGTATGAACTCGCAATTATCACGATATACACTCTAAATAATTCGAGTTACAGGAAGGCGGCAAGTGAAGGCATCCCGATGAGGTTACTCAGGTAAGTGAGTCGGGTGACAAATCTGCCGGGAGCAGATTTAAACGCCGCTTGCAGCGGCCTCGTAAGGGGTGAGGCCCAGGGATGGGCCGAATAACGAACGCAGCCAACACACCTGTAACTTGAAGTATGGCGGGTATAGCAGCCAATATGATGAATTTATAGAGAATGGCATATTACATTATGAAAGCGTTGGTCGTTCCTTCAAATCGTTTATGATTAAATATCAACCTACATGATTCATATAGCAGGAATTCAGAAAGGACAAAGCAAATCCAGTGAGGAGAATCACAAGATTAGAGCCTATCCCAGTAGGCGTTATGACGCAGTCCATTTGGTCACGGACCGCAGCAGGAACCGGAGCAGACACAGAAGAGTACGTGAGGCTTTCGGGCAGTGCACAAAGCCACAGTGGCAAGTAGAGTAACCCCCAATGGGATAAGCCCCTAACTAATGTACCTGCAACGTGATGCATGACGGGCATGAGATTATTTCTGTGTTGACATAAATGTGTCACTTCGATCGCTTAATTTGGCCTCGAAGCGTCACGGGAGACTCGGATATGTTCAGCTTAGATGCCATCCTGCAAGACCTCGCACCACATCGTCAAACGCCATCCTGGCAGCGTTCTTTGTTACGTGCACTCCTTTTTGAGCGCGAAATGCAGCAATTCTCTGAACGTTACCCCCATTTGAAAGGTTTGGATCTGGTTGAGCAAATTCTCGACTATTTCAATTTCAGTTGTGAAATGGTGGAAGGGGATTTAGAAAATATCCCTAGCCAAGGGCCAGTGGTGCTGGTTGCCAATCACCCGATCGGATCGCTGGATGGCTTGGCACTGCTGCGTGCAGTCGCCAGCGTTCGCCCTGACGTTCGTATTTTAGCCAGCCAGATACTCTCCTACATTACCCCGTTAAAAGGTGTCCTGCTTGCAGTCGATAACGTTAATAATCGAACAAAGCGATCGCAAATCAACGCAATACAACAGCACCTAAACCAAGATGGCGCCATCATCCTGTTCCCTGCAGGAGAGGTATCGCGCATCAGTCTGCGAGGCATCCGTGACGGGCACTGGCACAGCGGTTTCATTCGCATGGCAAGCAAAGCGCGTGCACCAGTGGTACCCATCCATATCAGTGGACGCAACAGCAGCTTGTTCTATGTCTCCTCCTTGCTCTATCGACCACTATCAACGCTGTTATTAGTGCGGGAGATGTTTCAACAACGCGATCAGAAGCTCAAAATTCGTATCGGTGCACGCATCCCCTACGCCACCTGGAGCCAGGGTGAGTGGAATGCTAACGATGTTGCGGCTCGTTTCCGCCGACACGTCTATCGATTAGGGTTAGGTAAACCCGGCAGCTTTATGGGAGAAAAGCCGATTGCACTGGCGGAGGATCGTGCCGCGCTAAAGCATGCCTTAGCCGTGTGTGAAACACTCGGCACAACGCCTGACGGAAAGGTAGTTTACCTCTACCGGCGAGGTGACGAAGATTACGCCGCCATTCTGCGCGAGTTGGGGAGACTGCGCGAAATCGCTTTCCGTGCTGTCGGGGAAGGTTCTGGTCAACGGCGCGATCTGGACAGTTACGACGACGACTACCTGCATTTGATTTTGTGGGATGAGAAAGAATTGGAGATTGTCGGCGCCTACCGATTTACCCCTACAGCACAACAAATTGCTCACAAAGGTGTTAACGGCTTATACAGCCATAGTCTGTTTCAGTATGGGGCAGAAATGGATCCTATTCTGGCGCAGGGGATCGAATTGGGACGCAGCTTTATCCAGCCCAAATATTGGGGAAAACGTGGGCTTGACTATCTGTGGCTAGGCATTGGTGCTTATCTTGCCCGCTATCCTCAATACCGCTATCTGTTTGGCCCGGTCTCGCTTTCCGGTACTCTGCCGCCACACGCGCGGGATCTGTTGGTGGCCTTTTATCGTTTATATTTCTCACCGAGCCAGCCGATGGCGTACTCGCGCCGTCCTTATCCAGCCTCATTACCCGATGTATTAAAACAATTCGAAGGTACCGACTATCAACAAGACCTGTCGCGGTTGAAAAGTATGCTTAGCAACATGGGATGCGCGATTCCCACGTTATACAAGCAGTATTCTGAGGTATGTGAAACCGGTGGCGTGCAGTTTATCGATTTTGGTATCGACCCTGATTTTAACAACTGCATCGATGGTCTGGTGCTGGTGGATATAACGCAGCTCAAATCCTCTCGTTACCAGCGCTATGTTGCCCCGTTTCTATCGGCACAGCAGCCAATAGCAGAAGAACACGGCTAAAAGCTTATTCCCGTAAGCGAACCACTCACACAGCCATCCTCCACCTTAATGGAGGATGACTGAAGCCCAAATGCGCTACATCATTTCAACTGCGACGCGTAGTCCCGGCGCGGTTTGCCGGTGTAAATCTGGCATGGGCGGTAGATTTTCGGTTCCTGAGTGTGTAGTTCCTTCCAGTGAGCAATCCAACCAATGGTACGACCAACAGCGGAAATAACAGGGAACATGGAAGGGGGCAGCCCCATGGCTTTCAGGATCACCGCAGTGTAAAAATCCACACTAGGATAGAGCCTATGCTCAAGGAAATAGGGATCGGTCATGGCGATATGTTCCAGCTCCATCGCCACCTGCATCAGATTATCTTTCGGTCCCATCTCATTTAGCACTTCATGACAGGTTTTGCGCAACACGGCCGCACGCGGATCAAAATGGTGATACACCGAGTTACCAAAGCCCAGCAAGCGGAACGAGTCTCGACGATCTTTTGCCCGTCGAACAAAATCGGGAACACGCTCAACCGTATTGATCTCTTCCAGCATACGCATACAGGCTTCATTGGCACCACCGTGATTCGGCCCCCACATGGTTGCTAACCCAGCGGCAATACACGCAAAAGGGTTGGCACCGGAAGAACCGGAAGCTCTCACGGCTGTCGTAGACGGGCATTGACCGTGATCGGCGTGCAAAATCAGTATCCGGTTCATCGCACGCTCCAACACCGGGTTAACTTCATATTTTTCCGCTGGGATGGAAAACAGCATATGCAGGAAACTGCCGGTATAAGAGAGATTGTTTCGCGGATAAGCTGCGGGTTGTTCAATGGAAAATTTGTAACTCATGGCTGCCAACGTCGGCATTTTCGATAATAGACGCAGCGCCGCCAGCTCACGATGTTCTTCGTTATGAATATCCAGCACGTCATGGTAAAACGCCGCCAGCGCGCCCACAACCGCACACATCAGCGCCATCGGATGCGAGTCGCGGCGAAACCCGCTGACCATACGCGAGATCTGTTCATGAATCATCGTATGGCGCGTGATGCTGTTGACGAACTGATCGTATTGCTCGCGATTCGGCGCATCGCCATGCAGCAGGATATAGCACACTTCCGTGAAATCGCATTGTTCAGCCAATTGCTCCACGGGGAACCCACGATGCAGCAACACGCTATTGGCAGCGTCAATATAAGTAATAGCGGATTCACACCCGGCGGTGTTATTAAACCCCGGATCGTAGCTGCACAGCCCCTGAGCTCCCAGCGGACGAATGTCTAAGGCCTCTTTGCCTAACACGCCCGAGCGCACATTTAGCGCAATGTTCTTTTTTCCTTCCATCGTCAGGATGGATTTCTTGACTGCCATTATTCTGTCTCCCGTCCGAATGCGCTTTTCGCCAACATGACACCCCATAACGCGAGTCTGCGCCGCATTAACGTAACACAGCCCGAGCACTCTCCGTACCGCACTTCTCCTTAATACGCGAAAAAAGAACTCATATTTGAACAATTCGCTGAAAAATTGACCTAGGTAAATATTCTGATGCTTCATCGTACCGCTGAGGGCGGGTTGATGAAAATCATACTGCTACGCCCTCTTTTCGCATCATCGTCAACTCGCCCCTATGGCAACATGGTATATACCAAACCCTGTGCGACTGGCATTTTTCCCACGCAATCCGTATAACTGTCCCGGATTATTTAACTCACCCTTTGATGATGATTAAAGTCAGATTATGAATGATGCATTGAGCCAGATTATCGCCAGCGAATTGCAGGCGCGAAAGGAGCAGGTCGACGCCGCTGTTCGCCTGCTGGACGAAGGGAACACCGTACCGTTCATCGCACGTTACCGTAAAGAGGTGACTGGCGGGTTGGATGATACTCAACTACGCCAGTTGGAAACACGCCTTGGTTACTTACGCGAACTGGAAGAACGGCGTCAGACCATTCTGAAATCGATCGAAGAACAGGGAAAACTGACACCACCTCTGGCCCAGGCCATCAACAGCACGCTGAGCAAAACTGAACTGGAAGATCTCTATCTACCTTACAAGCCGAAACGTCGTACCCGCGGACAGATTGCCATTGAAGCTGGGCTGGAACCATTGGCAGACAGCCTGTGGCAAGACCCCAACCAAGAGCCGGAAGCAGCAGCACTCGCTTATGTGGCTGAAGATAAGGGTGTTGCCGATGTCAAAGCCGCCCTGGACGGCGCTCGCTATATTCTGATGGAGCGTTTCGCCGAAGATGCAGTGTTGCTGGGCAAGGTACGCGAGTATTTGTGGAAAAATGCCCATCTGGTCGCTCGCGTGGTGGAAGGTAAAGAGGACGAAGGGGCGAAATTCCGCGACTACTTTGCACATCAAGAGCCGATCGCCAGTGTGCCATCGCACCGCGCGCTAGCTATGTTCCGCGGCCGCAACGAAGGGGTGCTGCAACTCGCCCTTAACGCCGACCCACAGTTTGACGAGCCGCCGCGCGAGAGTCAGTGTGAACAGATCATCATTTCACATCTGAATTTACGCTTAAACAACGCCCCCGCCGACAGTTGGCGCAGAGCCGTAGTCAATTGGACCTGGCGTATCAAGGTGCTACTGCACCTGGAAACTGAACTCATGAGCACCGTGCGTGAAAAAGCAGAAGAAGAAGCCATCAATGTCTTTGCACGCAACTTGCACGATCTGCTGATGGCCGCTCCTGCCGGAATGCGTGCCACCATGGGACTCGATCCCGGCCTGCGTACTGGCGTGAAAGTCGCCGTAGTGGATGCGACGGGTAAGCTGGTCGCCACGGATACCATTTATCCCCACACCGGCCAAGCAGCCAAAGCCGCACCTATCATTGCAGCGCTATGTATCAAACATCAGGTAGAACTTGTGGCAATCGGCAACGGCACGGCCTCGAGAGAAACCGAACGCTTTTTCCTGGATACACAAAAACAGTTCCCGGAAATTAACGCTCAGAAGGTCATTGTTAGTGAGGCGGGTGCTTCGGTCTATTCAGCATCAGAGCTGGCTGCGCTGGAATTCCCCGACCTGGATGTTTCATTGCGAGGTGCGGTTTCTATTGCGCGTCGCTTGCAAGACCCACTGGCAGAGCTGGTGAAGATCGATCCCAAATCTATCGGTGTCGGCCAATACCAGCATGATGTGAGCCAGATTCAACTGGCAAAAAAACTGGATGCGGTGGTGGAAGACTGCGTTAACGCTGTGGGCGTCGATCTGAACACCGCTTCAGTGGCACTGCTGACGCGTGTCGCTGGGCTCAGCAAAATGATGGCGCAGAATATCGTCAATTGGCGCGATGAACACGGGCGTTTTGATAATCGTCAGCAACTGCTCAAGGTCAGCCGTTTGGGGCCAAAAGCATTTGAACAATGCGCCGGGTTTCTGCGTATCAACCAAGGTGATAACCCGTTGGATGCTTCTACTGTTCACCCAGAAGCCTACCCAGTGGTGGAACGTATTTTGGAAGCGACACGCCAAACACTGCGCGATCTGATGGGGGACACCGCAGCGCTGCGCAAACTCAAGGCCGTAGATTTTACCGATTCACGCTTTGGCTTACCCACCGTAACAGACATCGTGAAAGAACTGGAAAAGCCAGGACGCGATCCGCGACCGGAGTTTAAAACCGCCGCCTTCGCGGAAGGGGTGGAAACACTCAACGATCTGGTGCCAGGCATGATACTGGAAGGTGCGGTGACTAACGTCACTAACTTTGGCGCATTCGTGGATATTGGTGTACATCAGGATGGCCTAGTGCACATTTCATCGTTGTCCGATCGCTATGTCGACGATCCGCACAAGGTGGTGAAAGCCGGAGATATCGTTAAAGTCAAAGTGTTGGAGGTTGATCTGCAACGTAAGCGTATTGCGCTGACCATGCGTCTCGATGAACAACCGGGTGACACCACCTCACGGCGCAGCGCCAGCAGTGGTCAACGTAACACAGGGGCTCGCCCTGCCAATAATTCACCACGAGCAAGACAGCAGCAGAGTTCAGCAGGTAATAGTGCAATGAGCGATGCACTGGCCGCAGCATTTAAAAAACGTTAAAAAAACGCAAAGGGAGCCATTGGCTCCCCTTGTAACGTTTGCTGGACTTCACTTATTTATACAGAACTGCAGTGCCGCGCAGTTGGTTGTCACCCGTGGCAGACACGATACGGTAAGAAGATGCGCCTGCGGCCTGTGCTTTAGCGGCAACTTGCGATTCAAAACCACTCAGTGTCTTAGCACCGCTCACGGAAACGGTACCGATCTGCTGCTCTGCGGCAAAAGTGCCGAAAGAGAGAGAAGTCAGGGCCAATACTGCTGCAAAAGTTTTGATGGTTTTCATGATGCTAATCCTTATCTCTGTTGTTAGGAAGAAAGCGAAGTGCTTTCGATGGAGAGAAGAATAGCGCCACAGAACGATGATGAATAGCTAAGTGTTTTGCTGTCAACGTTCAATTTATTTGAATATAGATATATGCCATCCCTGGCACGGATTGACGAAGCATCAGAAGTTGTACTGTAGTCCGGCAGAAGTACTGTAGTTTTTGTTGGCTATCGCAGCATCACCGCCTGAATAATCGGTTCTACCGCCGTCATGAATTTTCATGTTATCTGTGTTCACAGATATCGCATCCGACGCAGCCAAGGCAAATACTAAAAAAAAACTCACCAAACCACAGGCTACTGCGTATCGTTGTCTCATTAGCCTTTCCTTTATAATCCTGAGCTCAGCGTGTTGACGCATCACCTATTTTCACCACAAGGAAAGGTAGCCAGATAAACAGAGATTTCATTATAAAAAACGACACTCTTTCTTATACAAAAATACGCTACATATGTTATTAAAAACGATATGCCAAGCCCGCAGTCACCATGTAATACTCATTAGATATACCCGCAGCATGACCGCCAATGTATCCTTGACCCCCAGAAACCTGGTCAATAATTTGCGTCCCACCTCGACTTTCATCATATTTACTCCAGCTTAGCGCAGTAAACACTTTGGCATGGGATGTCAGATAATAACCTATATCTACCAACACGGAATAATAACGCCCATAATTACCTTCATCGCGAAAAGTCAGTTGACGATAATAGTGTTCATCATTATCACGCGCTTTAACCCAAGGACTGAATTTCGCGAGCGCGCTCAATTCAAAATTCTGGTAACGAAATACCCCCGAGACACCCAGATACGGTACGTCGTATTGTTGCCTGTAGCCACCAAGATTGGTTCCCTGCTCGAATTCCCCTACCGTTGCGCCGTTATCGTACTGATAATACCCTCCCAGAGCTGTCCAACTAAAACGCGTCTGTTGATAACCGGCGATCCCGCCCAGCCGGTAATAGGGTTGACTCACAGCCCAACTCTGGACGCTTATATCAAACTCATTCGCGTAGTTTAGGCGACTATTGGGATGATGGGACCACTCACTCCAATGCGTTTGATCGCTATAGAGCCAATCATAGTCATCCATTATCGCACCACGCTTAGCAAACGTCGTCCAACCACTCGCATTCAATGTCATATCCGAGGAGATGTCCCAGTTAAACACCATTTTCATAATCGGAGTTTGCTTTATTTTCCAATCTAATTGGCTGAGTTTATACCCATTATCCATGTAAACATTTTCGTGCGACTCCCCCTCTAACCACCCTAATGCACCACTTATCGTTACAGGTGAAGCGGTATTTTCGGCTTGCGCAGAAAATACCGTCATCAACCCGAAAAAACAGCAGAGAATGACATATCGTTGCTGCATGAATAATTCCTTCATTATTTTCTGATTGGGTTGTAATGAAAATTACACCAGCAAGAGAATAAAGACATCCGGATAACACTGTATCCTTAGCCATTTTTCAAACGTGAAGTTATCAGATATTAATACCAGTAACGGAGTCAGAATATAACGGCGAGAGGAGAAGCAGTGCATTCAGAAAATGACTTACTAAAAAAAGGCATCGTCACCTGATTCAATTATCAGCAGAATATATTACACCCTAAATAACCCGACGTTCGAGACAACGTATTAACGTTTTTGAATAGCGCTTGAACTAACTTTGTGAGAGATGAGGTTCTGGGACGGGAGCTTAATAAGGGGCCGCGCGCCCCTTATTGTGTCTTTTATTCCCCTCGCAATGCCGCCGCAGGAGACTGTCGATAGGAGAGCACGGCAGGAAGCGTCAATACCATGGCAGCCACGGCCAGCAGTAGCAGTACGAACCATAGATCGTCTTCGCCCAAGGCAATCGGTAATACAAAGCCACTCTTTTCACTCATGACCAGCGAAACAGCCTGAGCAGTAACATAGCCCAGCCCTACGCCGAATGCCACGCCTGCGAATACCAGTGACATCAGCCCACTCCAGATCAGCAGGAAAATACCGGTGCTCGGCGCGCCGAAAGCACGCAACGCACCGATTTGCTTCTGGCGTTGACGTAAATGCATCACCGCCACCAGCGCCACGGCCATCCCCACCAACCCTTGAGTGCCAATAGCGATATACATTAATAACGCACGAATATCACCGAGGACGGAATAGAGTTTCACCAACACTTCTCCCGGAAATACCGCCTGCGTCGCCGTGCTGCGATAAAGTGAGCGCAGTTGGTAAGCGCCCGCAATGCTTAGGGGTTTTACTACGATAGCCGGAACCCCCGCCTCATGGTGGTGCGCGTCACTGTCATCATGGTGTTCATGCGCATCGCCCTCGGCGTGTTCATGCTCATCATCATGATGCTCGAGCTCCTCGTCATGATCGCCGGGTGCATGGATGCCGTGCACACGCCACACTGCGTTAACTGGCACCAGAATGGCTTTATCCCAGGCGCTGCCATCGGCGGGCAGTATGCCAACCACGGTATAACGTACTTCGGCATGGGCATGTGCCCCCTCTTCCCCTACCTGACCGTGCACTGGGCTAAAAGTGCTACCAATAGACAGTCCGGTCCCTGCGCCCACCACTGCCTCAAACCCATCCTTAAACACCCGCCCCGCCTGCAATTGGCGTTTCCCTCCATCGGTCACCAATGCCGTGTTAGTACCCACAATCGGCATGCCGTGATAGAAATCACCAAACGCCACGGGTGCAGCCCAGGCAACCAACGGGTTTTTCTGTACATCATCCAGCACCTGCGCGGGAATCAGCGTCAACGCGGAAGGCTGGAGGAAAACCGACGAAAGCACCAGTTGTGTTTCGCTCCCCGGCGCACCAATTACCAGATCAAAACGATCCGCCGCCTTGGCGCTTCCCATGCGTAAGGCACGCTCTTGTAAACTCACAGAAATACTCAGCGCTGTCGCCAACGCGATCAATACCACGACCACTACCACACCCGGCCAAAGCCGACGCCAGTCGGCGATAATCAAACGCCATGGGATCATGCCAGCACCTCCTGATGACTGTCCGCCACCAGTTGTCCTTTTTCCAACTGAACACAACGCGACATCAACGCGGCCAGCCGTTTATCATGCGTGATGGCGATCAGCGTACTTTGGTGCTCTCGCGCCAACGTCGCCAGCAAATCTGCAATCTGCTCACCATTGTGTGCATCTAGGCTGGCTGTAGGTTCATCGGCAACGATGATTTCCGGCGTCGCCAAGAGCGCTCGCGCCACCGCCACACGCTGTTTCTCACCACGCGACAGCACTTCAATGGGACGATCGCCCGTGCTCACCCCCACGCGCTCCAGCAACATCTTCCCTCGCGCTTTTAATGACGCAGGCAAGCGCCAATGATGAAATCGTGCGGGCAGTAGCACGTTCTCCAGTGCGTCAAGGCCGGGAAACAAATGAAAATCTTGCATAATCAGACCTACATGACGGGCACGCCAACGATCTCGCTCAGCTTCCGACAGTTGACGAATATCCTGTTCGCCCCAACGCACACTGCCGGTACCCTCAGAGTCCATGCCAGTGATGGCATTCACTAACGTGGTTTTACCCGAACCTGACGGCCCCATCACTGCCACACAACTGCCCGAGGCAATCTGCAATTGAGCGATGTCCAGCACCGCGCTGGACATATCAGGAAAGGACACGGTTAAGTTTTCAATACGCAAATCGGCCACTGTGGCTCCTACGGAGTATCAAAGCGGGCATCGCGCAGGCGCAACAGGCTGACAAATCCGGTTTCTGGATCCGTCCATGAGCCATGCTCCAGTACGCCTTCCACTTCAATAATGGTGTTGTTCTGTACGAAGGTTTGCCGTTTTGACAGGTAGACCACCACGATATCTTCCGGCCAGTCAGCATCGGAAGAGCAGAACGGGCAGAGTGCCATCGGCATTTTGGTCAACACAAAGAATTGGGATTCGGCTTTGAGCGGAGGTGCCATAAAACCGCGCATTTTGACGCGTTTTCCCGAGAGGTTTTTTACCTCATCGGAAAATTCCAACCCCAACACGCCATAAGAGGCATAGAGTTTATCGAAAGAGAGTGTGGGCAATGCAGCATGCACGGTGCCGAGCAGACTCAGCATCAACATGCAGGCTGCCATCAAACGCCACGGCCCAGAGAATAATAAGGGCGGGGTTTCCCCCGCCTGACACAAAGTAGGGCTATTCATCACAGCGCATTACTTGGTGGCTTGTGGTTTCAGCGCTAGCGCATCAACGATCACGCGGAACAGCTCGGTATTTTCCATATAACCACGAATCCGTTCACCACCGGGGCCACTGGCCTGAATCACCATATCATCCACGGCGTGAACACCGGTATCCGCAGAGCGCGGCAGGATTCCTTCACGGAATACAGCACCGGGGATGTTTTCATACGCCTTATTCGCCACATACTGGTCTTTTTCGTTCTTGATGGCAGGAACGAACTGGTTATCCAGTTTTGGGCGGAAGGTTTCGTAGTAATCCGGATAGTTGTTGAAGAATACCGCTAACCGTTTGGAAACGTTGATGTCATCCGGGTAGCCGTCTTTGTTGGCGTCTTTGTAGTTCGGGAAGCCAGCATCCTCATACACGCCCACCTTTTCACGCATCTCGGTGCCGGGCTTGTTGTCATCAACAGTACCGATAATTGACAGGCCGTGCGTATGGTCACCGGTCACGATGATCAGCGTATCTGGGTTTTTCTCAGCAAACTTTTTAGCGATCGCCACGGACTGATCCAGCATGATGGTGTTGGTAAAGGCGCGTTCCCAGTCCAGCGGGTGAGACGCTTTGTCAATCAGCGCCGATTCCACCATCAGGAAGAAGCCGTCTTTGTTTTTCGACAGCACATCCAGCGCCGCCTGCGTCATGTCGGTCAGATCCGGCTGGTTGGGGAATTTCTTGGTCACGTCGTTTTTCAGGAAACGGCGATCTAACACACCGTCCATATTGCCGGTGTGGAACAGCCCAAGCAGTTTGGTCGCCTGCTCAGCATTCTTCTTCAGCCCGTCGGCGTCAGTCACCAGCGTATAGCCCGCTTGCTGGAATTTCTCAACGTAGTTGGTGTCATCCTTACGTTTAGAACCAGCGGTGCTCTTCGGCAGGAAGTAGGCAGAACCGCCGCCCAGCATAACTGTCGGCTTCACGTTGTAGAACATCTCAACGATTTCCGCTTTATCGGCGCGACGGCGG
This sequence comes from Serratia marcescens, assembly GCA_015548865.1. GTDB lineage: Bacteria > Pseudomonadota > Gammaproteobacteria > Enterobacterales > Enterobacteriaceae > Symbiopectobacterium > Symbiopectobacterium marcescens_A. The sequence goes on from JADMXW010000024.1 coordinate 88,585, forward strand.
GTGTGAGATACCACCGCCGCTGGCGTGGCATCTTCCAGTTCGGCGTCACTGACTACGCCAACTGACATCTTGGAAGAACGGGTGATCAGTTCGCCCAGCGTTTCCTGTTTCGGGTGCTCCAGCGAATTCTTGCTACGGCTCACATAGACGCCCAGCGCATTCACGCCGGATTTGTGCCCCGTCATGTAAGCGCTCATGGTGTTGGCGCTGTCTGCTGCGATAGAGTCAGTACTTGAGGTACCCGCAAACGCCATGTATTGCAGATCGTCAATGGCCAAACGACCATCGGCTTTCCCTTCGGTCACACCTTTAGAGAGGATACGCGCGCCGGTACGGTGCGCCACGGAGAGACCATCACCGATAAACAGAATGACATTTTTCGCTTTGCGTTTTTCCGCGCTGGGATAGACATCCCAGGTTACTTTCGACGTTTTGCCGTTGGCCTGTGCTTCCACTTCATACTTGCCTGCCTGCGGCAGGAACACATCGCGAATCCATACGGCAGAAACATCTTGCCCGTCTTCGCGCTCAACAAAGGTGGCGGATTTACCCAGCACCTGCTGGTAATCCTTGCCGTTGATCAGAATGCGAACATCAGCGGGTTTCAGTACAGAATCAAACTCGACTTTGAAATCAAATTTACCACCAGCCAGCATGGTGGCCCGGTCGATAGGGTAAATCGCTTGAGCCTGCGCGAACCCTGGCAGGGTGGAAGCAAACAACAACGGCAGTAGCCAACGAGCGTTCATGGTCATGTCCTTGAGCGATAATATAATCAGGACATAACCTAGTTACCTTTGTTTACAGTTTGATGAATGTTGACAGGAATGGTGATGTTTGTGTGTTCATCACCATTCACTTCGAGTAGGCGCTGAGCGTTTAGCGCGCTTCCGTTAACGTATCAGGAGAGTGTAGTCCCTCCGGTTTTTAGTACCACCGCCAATGAGGGTCTCCGGCTAGTTTTTGCCTTGCATAGATAACAGG
>JADMXW010000025.1 GCA_015548865.1 Serratia marcescens
ATAAACTGCACGCCGAGTGAAATGCAGATAGCGAATGCCGCGATGAAGTGCAGAGATTTTTTCCATCAATCTGGCGCACCATTAACTGCGGAGATGGTGAGTGTTTTCATTGATGGGATGAAAGTCTTTTTAAACGAGCTAGACGCTCAACTAAGTACAAGCGGTGAATAGTTTTAGTCAGGAAACCGAGCGCATAACGTCTGAGCATACTCGTTACCACTAGGATCAGGAATACCACAGAGTCATACTTTATGGCTGGGTGCGTACAGATGCCAGAACGTGAGGAGCCCAAACCGAAGGTGATACACAGTAATGTTTACTGCAGTACCGTAGCAAACTAAACAAGAGCGCCCGACGACAATGTTGGGCGCTTTCACCATCATAAATGTTTTGTGTACATAGATGTGTGTTTAATGAGTTATTTTTATGGATTAATATTATTAACTTATTGATTTTTATATATTAACCAAACTTATAGGTATGGTCTATCGAAGGGCATACCATTCCTTATGTTTCAGTGAATTCGCCATAGCGCCCCAAATATCGGACAACACATTGACCGTAATAACCATTGCGCCTACCACCATGACCCCAGCAGAGATAGCGGAGTAGTCTTGTTGACGGATGGCATCCACCAGCCAGCGCCCCAGACCCGGCCAACTGAACACTACCTCAGTAATAATAGCCAGCGTCAGCATGGTGGAAAACTGAAGCCCTAACTGCGGGGCGATGGGAGGCAGCGCATTGCGCAACACATGGCGACGGATGATGGTCAGTCGTGACAGACCGCGGGTGGCCGCCGCTTTGACATAATTCTTGTTGATCACATCGGTGGTACTGATCCGCATCAGACGAATGACCTCCATAGTGGGGCCGACTGCGAGAACAATGATGGGTAAAATCAAATGACGTATAGCACTTATCAGCATTTCATCCCGATAAGGTGAATGTGACAACCACGCGTCAATCAGCGCAAACCCGGTGACTGGCTCAACCTGATAAAGTAGATCGAAACGTCCTGACACCGGCAACCAGCCAAGTTGGAGAGAGAACAACAGCGTTAGCAGCAGTGCCAGCCAGAATACCGGAAGCGAGAAGCCGATTAACGCGATGGCGCTAATGATAATATCGGGGGTTTTATTGCGCATCACCCCTGCGGTAACGCCGAGAGGGATGCCTACCAACAAGGAGAGAGAGAACGCCAGCACACACAGCTCGATTGTAGCGGGAAGAACCTCTTTTAGTTGTCCACTGATCGACTCGCCATTGATGGATGAAATCCCCAGATCGCCGTGCAACAGGCTGCGCATAAAAAAGCCATAAGCATCAAACAGCATAGCGCCACCCAAGGGCGCGTTTGGCGTGTAATAACAAAGGCTAAATCCGACCAGCGTTAACAGCAGCAGTGTTATCAGCAATAGCAGCAGGCGGCGCAGGGTGAAAATGATCATGGCTGTTCTCCCTCCTGACCAACCTGGGGTGGGCCTTCCGGCGCGGGTTTCTCGCCAAACTCGCGGTATACTCCGGCGAAAGAGGCATTGCCGAACGGGCTTAATATCAGCCCCTTCATATCATAGCGGTAAGCGAGCATACGCAGGGAGGATGCCAGCGGCAACACCGGTAATTGTTGAGCCAGAATCTGCTGAGCCTGCTGATAATATTCGATGCGTTTTGCCAACTGCTGTGAGGTAAGGGCATTTTGCAATACGCTGTCAAACGTCGGATCACACCAGTGGGTGTAATTGGTTTGCGAGCGAATCGCGGCACAGCTGAGCAGTGGGCGAAAAAAACTGTCGGGATCGTTACTGTCAGTGGTCCAGCCGGACAGGGTCAAATCGTGACTCATCTCCATCAGACGCGCTTCCTGAAAACGTCCCTCTACGGGCACAATCGTGACTTTGACTCCCACCTGCGCCAGATCGGCCTGGATCAACTCTGCGGTCTTCAGCGGACTGGGATTGTATGACTGCGACGCCACGGGTACCCAAAGCTTCAGGTTAAGATCTGTTGCGCCTAAGTCCGTCAGCACGCGGCGCGCTTCCTCTGGATTATATTCGGTAATGCGTGATTCGTTGTCATAGGCCCAGGATGCGCGAGGCAACAGTGATGCTGCCGTTTCAGCGGTGCCGTAATAGATGGATTGCATTAAGCGATCGTTATTGATCGCCAGCGCGATGGCGCGGCGGATACGCATATCATCTAGTGGTGGCTTACGCACATTAAATGCCAGATAGGCGATGTTCATACCCGGACGCAGTGAGAGCCGCAGCCTGGGGTCGTTGCGCAAAATAGGTAACTGATTGGCTGCGGGGTAAGCCAGCACATCACACTCACCAGTGAGCAATTTGGAAAGACGCCCGGTGCCCCCTACGCCCAAATCCACGACCACCTGCTGCATACGCGGTTTGCCGCGCCAGTAATTATCATTGCGCATCAAACGCAGGTATTGCCCGCTGCGGAACTCTTCTAAACGATAGGGGCCGGTGCCGACGGGCTCTCGGTCTAGCTGCTCTTTTTTATCTTGTTTGATCAACTGCTGACCGTATTCAGCAGAAAGCACCGGTGCGTAGTGCGTCGCAAGGTGCCATAAGAAAGAGGCATCCGGGCTGTTGAGGCGGATTTCCACTGAGTAGTCACCCAGTTTGCGTATGCTTTGCACCACATCGGCAAACTGTAAACTGGCAAAATAGGGGTATTCACCGCCGTTCACATCATGATAGGGATGTGCTTTATCCAGCATACGTTGCAGGCTGAATATCACGTCATCGGCATTTAACATGCGCGTTGGCGTGAACCAGTCGGTGGTTTGAAACGGTACGTCGTGGCGCAGATAAAGGCGGTAAGTCGCCCCGTTATCCAAGACCTCCCAGCGCTGTGCCAGTTCAGGCATTAAGCGATAGGTATAAGGGTCCACATCCAGCAGCCGATCATAAAGCTGTGCCGCGAGTGTATCGATAATCACGCCGCTGCGCGCCATTTGCGGGTTAAAGGTATTGACTACGCCGTTGACGCAGTACACAAAACCGCTGTGGCGGATATCTTCCCGCTGCGCCTTACCGGGGGCCGTTGCGAAAGCGGTCCCTATCAGGCAGGCAGAAAACAGCGCGCCTATTTTTAACAGACAGGAGGTGTATCCAGACATACGATGCGCTTTAGTTGGCTGAAAATCAGAGTTGTCATTATAGGAGTGTACCGCACTCTGCTAAAGCTCCCCACTCTGTAGATGCTCACCTGCTGTATTTTCCGCCAAATTCGGGAAAATGCGGTCCTAAATGGGGTGTCAGATGTCCTCATCGTTGCGCGAGAGAGTGCTACCTCACGAAATGATAACCTTTGTTATCTTTTCTCTAAGAAATGAATGCTAACTGCCGTTATACAAAAGATAACCCTGAATGGGCCACGAAAATGCAAGATAACAGGGAGAATAGCGCGTGAGTGTGATTTCAGCCTACTCGTCAGCCTTACCATCAACGACAACGTACGATGCCACAAATAAGATTTCTGAATCTGATGCCGTTTTGGTCGGACGACAAAAGGCCATGGCGGCGTTAGCCTCGGTAGACTTGACTCTATCGCCTGAAGCGTTAGCGCGCCTTAAGCAAGATTTTGCAAATGCGACGCCTCCGAGCCCAGAAGCGCAGGAAGCGGCCAAGAAACAGATGTTGGAGATGAGGAATACTTATCTTGATGAATTGGAACGCAGAGCGCCTGGAGTGACGCACCCGCTATACAGCACAGTGGGCTCCGATGTTTCATTGACGGATTTTCGCGCTTTTTTTGCTCTGGCACCGAATGCTACGCGTGAGTCAACTCGAGTATTAGCGGATGCGCTTCATGACGCAGTGACCATTCCGCTTGAGAGTTCGACAGACAGCACCCAGGCTGCGGGTATTGCTCTGATGCGGGAGAAGCTGGATTTCATTAACACTAACTACATTCCTGAAGAGTATCAAGCGCAGGTCTGTGCTGATATTGATAACTATATGGAACGGCAACTGACAGCGCGTGATAACAGCATGAAGCGAATGCTGGATAATGAATTAGTGTATGCCAAGTTCTTGAAAGATGAGCCTCGTATAGAAGAAGCGCAGGAGAACGTTAACGCCTATGCGCAGGGCAACTACCGTGCTCAGATAGAGATCGGGCAGGTGATGGCGATAAGCGAAAGCACAGAGGAACCGGAAGTCATGACTGATAAGCTGACCCAGTGGTATTCGCAGATATCTTACCGCGATGCAGAGCAGGACGAACAGTTTGATACGCTGATATCCAGTTGGCAGCAGTTCGTTAAAAAGTATCAACGATAGAGAAGAACCCTACCGTTACTATGGAAATGAGAAATATTCTCAACAAAGTGCTTTACAACTGATACTGATAACTATTATCATTCATCTCGCACTCCAGAAGGCTTCTTGTAAGCGCGGAAGGGGAGCACGACATTGCTCACATTGCTTCCAGTATTATTTTAGCCAGCGTTTGCTGGCTTTTTTTTGCCTGCAATTTACGCCTCACCGCTGGTGATATCGTGTTTTTTTAACAGCCCGCGCAACTGGTGGTAGGTTAATCCCAACAGCGTTGCTGCCTTACGCTGGTTAAAACGCGCTTGAGACAACGCCTTCTCAATGAGCGATTTTTCCTGTGTCTGCTGCCATTCACGCAGTGCCAGTGGTAAACGCGGCAGGGCAGAATCAACGCAAATTGGAGAAACGGGTGTTTCAGCGGTGCGTTGAAAGGGGTTAATAATAATGGTATCCAAGGGTTCGCCTGCTGCGCCATGCCGATACACCGAGCGTTCAACCACGTTTTTGAGTTCCCGCACGTTGCCGGGCCAGGCATAATTTAACAAGGTATCACGGGCGCGCGCAGAAAATCCGGTGAACAGAGGGAGTTGTAATTCCCGACACATCTGTATGGCGAAGTGCTCAGCTAATAACATGATGTCCTGCTGACGTTCACGCAGCGGTGGCAGTTGCACTACATCAAAGGCGAGCCTGTCCAGCAGGTCCGCACGAAACTTGCCTGCGGTAGCGAGTGCGGGCAAATCTTCATTAGTGGCACACACCAGACGCACATCAACTTGGAGCGGTTGGCTTCCTCCCACGCGCTCAAGCACGCCATATTCGATCACGCGCAATAGTTTTTCCTGCACCAGCATGGGGGCTGTAGCCAACTCATCGAGAAACAGCGTGCCACCGTCCGCACGTTCGAAACGTCCCAGATGACGACGCTGCGCACCGGTGAATGCCCCCGCTTCATGACCAAACAGTTCTGAATCGAGCAGATTCTCATTAAGTGCTGCGCAGTTAAGGGAAATAAACGGACCTTGCCAACGTGGTGAAAGATAATGCAAGCGGCTGGCAATTAACTCTTTACCGGTTCCACGCTCTCCTAACACCAGCACAGGTTTGGTCAACTGTGCCAATTGCGAAACTTGCTCCAGCATCTCAACAAAACTGTTGGCTTCGCCCAGCAGATTTTCTTGGCCTTTTTCCATTGTCTATCGCTCGTTATTGCGGTTAATTTTGCTAACTGTTGGTGTATTTCGCTAATTTATCTGATGCGTGAGAATTGTCAAAAAAATAATATTCAATGTTTACAATAAGATATGGATTTCATCCGGATTGGCACGCATCTTGTAATAGCAATAGCGAGTAATAACAATCGCGAGTAATCGCGGTCGCCAATGATTCGGTTGTCGTCATCAGGCATGAGCGATGGACACCACCCACTAGTGCATTACGCGCTGTGATATGACCAAGAGGACACTGTAATGGGTATTTTTTCTCGTTTTGCCGATATCGTGAACGCGAACATCAATTCGTTACTGGACAAAGCGGAAGATCCGCAAAAACTGGTGCGCTTGATGATTCAGGAAATGGAGGACACACTGGTTGAAGTGCGTTCCACGTCTGCGCGAGCGCTGGCGGAGAAAAAACAGATTGCGCGCCGCGTAGAGCAGGCTGAGTCTCAACAAGCGCAATGGCAGGAAAAAGCGGAACTGGCGCTGCGTAAAGAGAAAGACGATCTGGCGCGTGCTGCGCTGATTGAAAAACAGAAACTGGCTGATGTGATTGCCGTGCTTGGCCGCGAGGCCGAAAATGTGGATGAGACGTTGACGCGCATGAAGCGTGAAATTGGTGAGTTAGAAAACAAACTCACGGAAACGCGAGCGCGCCAGCAAGCGCTTACGCTGCGCCATCAGGCGGCCTCTTCATCAAGGGATGTGCGTCGTCAACTCGACAGCGGTAAACTGGATGAAGCTATGGCCCGTTTTGAACAATTCGAACGTCGCATCGATTCGATGGAAGCTGAAGCTGAGAGCGTTGGTTTTGGTAAACAAAAATCACTCGATCAGCAATTTGCCGAATTGCAGGCTGATGACGAGATCAGCGCTCAATTGGCAGCATTAAAAGCAAAAATCAAACCGGAAGCCTGATGGCTGCCGGTCTTTCGGGCCGCTCGCACCACATTAACAAGCCTATCAAGGAGATATAATGAGCGCTTTGTTTCTTGCCATCCCATTGACCATTTTCATGTTGTTCGTGGCCCCGGTATGGCTCTGGCTGCACTACAGTCAACGCAAGCAACGTGATGCTGCGCAGGGAGAGGCATCCTGGGGACAAAGCGATCTCCAACGACTGGCCGCGCTGTCTCAAGAGGCGAAACAGATGCGTGAGCGGATCCAGGCATTGGAAGAGATTCTGGATGCAGAACATCCCCAATGGAGACAATCCTGATGAAAGGGAAACTTAACGCAATGATTAACTCACACGGGCGCAAGCTTTATCGTTTGCCGCAAGAGGGCATGCTTAAAGGCGTTTGTGCAGGTCTGGCACGCTATCTGGATGTCCCAGTGAAACTGCTGCGTATCATTGTGGTGCTATCGCTGTTCTTTGGCCTGTTTTTCTTTACGCTGGTGGCCTATATCGTATTGACGTTTGTTCTCGATCCGGCACCGGCTGGCGCTTATGACGATGACGACGCTACTGCTGTGCGTCCAAGCCAGACGTTGAATGAGGCCGATGCGGTGCTCCGCGCCAGTGAAGCGCGTTTGCGTGACATGGAGCGCTATGTCACCTCGGATACCTTTGTGGTACAGAGCCGTTTTCGCCAGCTGTGATACTGTTTATACCCTAAATAATTTGATGACAAACTACCCTCAGGTATGAAAAGGAGTGACGGATTGCCCCTACAGCAACCTTTGCAACATTTACAGCATGAGTTTGAAGCCCTGGTGAACCGCGGAGTGGATCGTCAACTGCGGTTGGCCGTTACCGGGCTGAGTCGCAGTGGTAAAACGGCGTTCATAACGGGATTTGTCAATCAGCTACTCAATATACACAACGGCGCGCAGTTACCGCTTTTTTCCGCCGTGCGGGAAGGGCGGTTGCTGGGCACAAAGCGGGTGCCACAGCGTAATCTCGCCGTACCGCGTTTTGCCTACGATGAAGGTATCGTGTCTCTGTTTGGCGATCCGCCGCAGTGGCCGACGCCGACGCGGGGCGTCAGCGAGATCTGTCTGGCTCTACGTTATCGATCCAACGATTCGCTGCTGCGTCACTTCAAGGAAACCTCCACGCTCTATCTGGAGATCGTCGATTATCCCGGCGAATGGCTATTAGACCTTCCTCTGCTGGAACAAAATTATCTCGCCTGGTCGCGGCAAATGCTCGGGCTGTTACAAGGTGAACGGGCGCTTTGGGCCAAGCCTTGGCTTGACCTGTGCGACAAGCTCGATCCACAAGCACCGGCGGATGAGAATCTGCTGGCAGAGATTGCGCAGCGCTACACCGATTACCTGCTGCGCTGCAAGCAGGAGGGGCTTCATTTTATTCAACCGGGGCGTTTTGTGCTGCCTGGCGATTTAGCGGGCGCGCCGGTACTGCAATTTTTCCCGTGGCCACAGGCCCAACAGTTGGGAGACGCTGCGCTGGCACAAGCGGATGAAAAAAGCACGCTCGGCATGCTGCGCCGCCGCTATGACTACTACTGTCAGTCGGTAGTCAAGGGTTTCTACAAGAACTACTTTTCACGTTTTGACCGTCAGATTGTGCTGGTAGATTGCTTGCAACCGCTCAATCGCGGCCTGCACGCATTTACCGATATGCGCCTGGCGCTGACGCAGTTGATGCAAAGTTTTCATTATGGCAAACGCACTTTACTACGCCGTTTATTTTCGCCGTGTATCGACAAATTAATGTTTGCCGCCAGTAAAGCGGACCATATTACGGCGGATCAGCACGCGAATCTGGTGTCGCTGTTGCAGCAACTGGTGCAGGAAGCCTGGCAGAACGCTGCGTTTGAAGGGATCACGATGGATTGCGCGGGTATTGCGTCGGTACAATCCACTCAAAGTGGTATCGTGGAATACCACGGGCAGAACCTACCGGCGTTGCGTGGTCACCGCCTCAGTGATGGGGAACCGCTGACGCTCTATCCCGGTGAGGTGCCCTCGCGTTTGCCTGGGGCCGCTTTCTGGCAGCAGCAGGGCTTCCATTTTGAGGCATTTCGACCGCAAGTGATGAACATAGATACGCCGTTGCCCCATATTCGTCTGGACAGCGTTATGGAATTTTTATTGGGGGATAAATTGCGATGAGTGAACCGCTAAAGCCGCGCATCACCTTTGACGATGATGCGCCCCCGGTAACACCTCCTACGTTACGCAGTACGGTTGCCTTTGATGACGAAGCATCCCGTCATTTTTCACCGACGGTGGAGGAAGAGGTGCTGAGCAGCGAGGGGGAAGCAGAAGCTGCTGTAGAGGCGGCATTGCGGCCTCGCCGTAGCCTGTGGCGCAAGCTGGTGATCGCAGGAATTACCTTATTCGGTGCCAGTGCGGTCGCGCAGGGTATTCAATCGGTGCATTCAGCTTGGGTAGAGCAGCAGTGGATAACGTTGGGAGGGCTGGCTGCTGGTTGCATGATCGTGGCTGCTGGCGCGGGCGCCCTCGTTGCAGAATGGCGACGTTTGTACCGCTTGCGTGCTCGTGCTGAGGCTCGTGACAAAGCGCGCGAGTTGCTTAACAGTCATGGCGTTGGCCAGGGACGACATTTCTGTGAAAAATTGGCGCAGCAGGCAGGATTGGATGATGGACATCCGGCCTTACAACGTTGGCGCGCCTCATTACATGAAACCCACAATGACAAAGAAGTACTGGTACTCTACGCAAACCTGGTGCAACCGGTGCTGGATAATCGTGCTCGTCGAGAGATTAGCCGGTCGGCTGCCGAATCTACGCTAATGATTGCAGTCAGTCCGCTGGCGTTGGTGGACATGGCCTTTATCGCCTGGCGTAATTTACGCCTGATTAACCGGATTGCGGCGATCTACGGTATTGAACTGGGTTATTTTAGCCGTATTCGCTTGTTCAAGTTAGTGTTGCTGAACATCGCTTTCGCGGGGGCATCAGAAATGGTGCGTGAAATCGGTTTGGACTGGATGTCCCAAGATCTTGCCGCGCGCCTGTCAGCCCGTGCTGCACAGGGAATTGGTGCCGGATTGCTGACCGCACGCTTGGGTATCAAAGCGATGGAACTCTGCCGGCCCTTACCTTGGTTGGATGATAAACCGCAGCTAGGGGATTTCAGGCGTGAATTAATCGGGCAGATAAAGACGGTAGTGCAAAAAAAATCTCCTTCGACCCCGCAGTAGTCCGCAGAACAGACTGAAATACCGCCTACTGGAAAAAAGATGTTGCCACCTGTCAACTTTTGCTGACAGGTGTCTTCATCCGTGGGATGTGACGCGGTATGATGCCCGTGGTATCCATTCTCCTCGAAAGGTAGCTGTTAATGCGTCTGGAAGTCTTGTGTGAAGATCGAATTGGCCTAACGCGTGAGCTGTTGGATTTGCTGGCCTCGCGCGATATTGATTTGCGGGGTATTGAAATTGATCCCGCCGGACGGATTTACTTGAATTTTGCTACGCTAGGTTTTGACGATTTTCGAGTGCTGATGGCCGAGATTCGACGGATTGAAAGTGTGCGAGATGTCAGAACCGTGGCTTTCATGCCCTCGGAACGAGAGCACCGTGCGATGAACGCCGTGCTGGAGTCGATGCCGGAGCCGGTTTTTTCACTCGATTTAAAAGGGAATATCGAACTGTTTAATCCGGCGATGTTGGCGCTGTTCGAACAATCGGCTGACAGCATTGCCAATGTTACCATCAGTCAACTGATCCCCAATTACAATTTCACGCGCTGGCTGGAACGCGATGATCGCAGGCTGGAAGCTGAGCGGGTAGTGATCCGCGGGCAAGATTTTTTGTTGGAAATTACGCCAGTGCATCTGGAAAATGAAGCCGGTGAAAGCGTTATCGTCAGTGCGTTGGTCATGCTGAAATCTGCCGTGCGCATGGGGCGTCAGCTTCAGGAGCTGGTGGTCAATGATGAGAACGAATTTAACCACATTGTTGCGGTTAGCCCTAAAATGCGTCAGGTGATTGAACAAGGCAAAAAGCTGGCCATGCTGGATGCACCATTACTGATTGTCGGTGATACCGGAACCGGTAAGGATATGCTGGCCCGCGCCTGCCATCTGCGCAGTTCCCGTGGCAAGAAACCGTTTCTGGCCCTCAACTGTGCATCACTCCCTGATGATGTGATGGAAAGCGAGCTGTACGGTCACGCACCGGGGGCTTATCCCAATGCGTTGGAAGGTAAAAAAGGTTTTTTTGAGCAGGCAAATGGCGGCTCTGTGTTGCTGGACCAAGTAGGCGAAATGTCGCCGCAAATGCAGACCAAACTGCTGCGTTTCCTTAATGACGGCACTTTTCGTCGCGTCGGGGAAGAGCATGAGGTACATGTTGATGTACGCGTGATTTGTGCGACGCAGAAGAACCTTCTGGAATTGGTACAGCGTGGCGAGTTTCGCGAAGATCTTTATTACCGTCTAAACGTATTGATGCTCACTCTGCCACCGTTGCGCGAACGTCCGGCAGACATTATGGCCCTTGCTGAGCTATTTGTAGCGCGCTTTGCTGACGAACAGGGCATTCCAAGACCACGTATTGCGCCTGAACTCTATCATTTGCTTCCCCAGTACGGTTGGCCGGGCAATGTGCGTCAACTGAAGAACACCATTTATCGGGCGTTGACGCAGTTAGAAGGGCGTGAGCTGCGCATGCAGGATATCGATCTTCCCTCGTTTACACTCGATACCGTACAAAGCGATGATCTGCTTGAAGGCTCGCTGGATGATATCAGCAAGCGCTTTGAACGTTCAGTGTTGACGCGTCTTTATCAGGCTTATCCCAGTACACGTAAATTGGCTAAGCGTCTGGGGGTCTCCCATACCGCGATTGCCAACAAATTACGTGAATATGGTCTGAGTCAGAGAAAAGCAACGGATGATGCGGACGAATAATCCACATAAAAACGGCTGCCGAGGCAGCCGTTTTTATTTATCCGCTGAGGCTTATTTCAGTGCAGCCAGTGCGGCATCATAATCTGGTTCGGTGGTGATTTCGTTCACCAACTCGCTGTACAGCACGTTGTCATGCTCGTCCAATACCACTACGGCACGTGCAGTCAGCCCGTGCAGCGGGCCACCCGCGATAGCAACACCATAATTCTCTTTGAATTCAGCACCGCGCAGTAACGACAGCACCACAACGTTGTTCAGGCCTTCTGCACCGCAGAAGCGGGATTGCGCAAACGGCAGATCGGCAGAAATGCAGAGAACCACAGTGTTATCCAGTTCGGAAGCCAATTGGTTAAACTTGCGAACGGAGGCCGCGCAGACACCCGTATCAATACTTGGGAAGATATTCAGGATTTTACGCTTACCGGCGAATTGGGTCAGCGCGACATCGGAAAGGTCCTTGGCAACCAGCGTAAAGGCGGGCGCTTTGCTGCCTTTTTCAGGAAAATTTCCGGTTACAGCCACTGGATTGCCTTGAAAATGCACATTTTTTGACATTTCTTTGTCCTTCAATTACAGGTGGTTAACACGGTCACCAGTGTAGGGCAACATTAGCAACATTGATATAAAAACTTTTGTTGCAGTAACGCGATACAATAAGGCAAGTAACGCTCACTGGCTTCATCGGCTGAAATAGCGGGTAATTCTAGCGTAATGCAAGGCAACTGCCGTTCTGCGCACCAACTGCCAAAAGAGCCTGGTGTAGCGTATCCAATGTGCTCAACCTGTGGCAGGGAGAAAGCCTGCGAAAGCCATGCGCCCAGCGAGGATTGGCCCGGATCGTCAACGCAGGCAAGCGGTTCGTGGAACGTGACAACCCATGCAGGATTGAGGCGTTCGATCAATGTACACAATGCCTGGGTTTCAGGTTCTGAACCAGGATTTGTTCCTGTTGAAAGTTGTACATCGCGTTCCGCCGTTGCGCTGTTCCAACGGTAGACGGTGTTGGCTTCCTGCCAGTTATTGGTAGGAAAATTACGATTCAGATCAACACCGTTAGCATTTGCGCGCAGGCCAAGTTGGCTGCCGTCAGGATTGACGCATAGAACCAGATGTTGGTGGCGTTGCCCGGGTAACAGCGAGCGCATCGCGCAGGAGAGAACGGCTATCGATGCGGCTTCATCGCCATGTGTGCCCGCGAGAATGAGTCCTGTGCTACTGCTCGTGTGCTCGGCAGGAAAGTAGAGTAACGGTGCCCCCAACGCAGATGAACCATAGCGTTCGCCGGATACCTGAAGTGGCCCACGCCGCTGGCGTGGAGTCAGCAAAGACATGTCAGTCATGATGATGCCAGAGCCTTATTGTGGTGATTAATCAGATTACTTCATCATAAAAGGCGTGATGGAAAAAGCCCTATTCGTGCCCCGTTTCGCATTCATAAACGTTAAGCGCTAATGCAATAAGGCGACATGCGCCGTTTCCCGCTATCATGTTGTTAATACGGGTGGTGATATACACTGTAACCTGATGATGGATGAGGTGAATTGTAATGCAATACCATAGCAATACAGGGCAGAAACGGAGCGTATCACGGAGCCTGTTGGCAGTCTTTTTGAGTGCGATAACAGGCAGTGTAGTAGCGGCCAACGTGCCAGCCGGTACCGTATTAGCCGATAAACAGGAAATTGTCCGCCATATCAAGGATGAACCCGCCTCACTGGATCCGATTAAAGCGGTCGGTTTACCGGAGGCGCAAGTATCACGCGATCTGTTTGAAGGGCTGCTTAATCAGGATGCGCAAGGTCGCGCCATACCGGGCGTTGCATTGCGTTGGCAAACCAATGACAACCGAACCTTTCTTTTTACCTTACGCGATGATGCGCGCTGGACTAATGGCGATCCGGTGACCGCGCAGGATTTTGTCTACAGTTGGCGGCGATTGGTTGATCCTGCCAACTCATCCCCCTTTGCCTGGTTTGCTCGTCTGGCGGGAATTGTGAATGCCGAACAGATTATCGTGGGCTCGCTGGCACCGGATCAATTAGGCGTGACAGCGGTGGATGCCCACACGTTGAAAGTGCAATTGAATAAACCGGTGCCCTATTTTGCCAATCTCGTCGCTCATTTCAGTCTATTTCCAGTTCACCAAAAAACCATTGAACAATTTGGCAATGATTGGACTAAACCGGGGAATCTGGTTGGTAACGGCGCTTTCATGTTAAAAGAGCGTGTTGTTAACGAGAAACTGGTGTTGGAACCTAACCCTTATTATTGGGATCGTGCCAATACGCGTTTGACCAAAGTCACCTTTGTGCCTATCAATCAGGAATCTAATGCCACCAAGCGTTACCTTGCTGGCGATATTGATATCACAGAATCTTTCCCTAAACAGATGTACCAGAAATTGCTCAAAGAGGTTCCTGGTCAAGTGTATACACCGGAGCAGTTGGGCACGTATTACTATGCATTCAATACGCAACGACCGCCGATGAACGATGCGCGCGTGCGCCGGGCGCTTTCTTATGCAATCGATCGCAAAATTATCGCCGAGAAAGTGCTTGGCACCGGAGAAAAACCCGCCTATCGTTTTACACCTGATGTGACCGCAGGTTTTACACCAGAGCCTAACCTTTTGCAGCGTTACTCGCAGGAAGAGTTAGATATGCAGGCGAAAGCGCTAATGGCAGCGGCGGGATATGGACCAGACCGTCCTCTGATTCTTTCACTGTTGTACAACACCGCGGAAAACCATCAGAAAATTGCTATCGCCATCGCATCTATGTGGAAGCAGAAACTGGGCGTCAACGTAAAATTGACCAATCAGGAGTGGCAAACCTATATCAATAGCCGCAACAGCGGTGATTTTGATGTTATCCGTGCTTCCTGGGTCGGCGATTACAATGAGGCATCGACGTTTCTGTCGTTGCTGACGTCAACACACAGTGGAAATATCGCACGTTTTCAGAGTGCGGATTACGATCGCGTCGTCAACGATGCCAGCATGAAAACCGATGCTGCGGCACGCAATGCTCTGTATAACCAAGCAGAGAATCTGCTGCTGGATGCCGCGCCTATTGCACCTATCTATCAATACACCAACGGACGCTTGATTAAACCTTGGGTTAAAGGTTATCCCATTACCAATCCCGAAGATGTGGCTTATAGCCACACCCTCTACATCTTGAAACATTGATTGCTAGTGTCTGCGTTAAGGCAGCCCGTTTTGCGCGGGCTGCCTACGGCTAGCGAACGACAAGCACCGAGCAGGTGGCGTGTCGCACCACGGCGGCCGCGTTGGAACCCAGCAAGAAGGTTGTGGCACTGGGGCGGTGGGAGCCGATGATGATGAGGTCAGCTTCGAGAGAGTCAGCAAGCTTCAGGATCTGCTCCTTGGGCGTGCCGGTCATAATGTGTGACATAATCCTGTCTTCCGGCAGGTTAAAACGCTTGATGACCTCGGTAAATGCCGCGCTGGTATTGCGTTTCATCTCCTCTATATCCGGCAGCCCGGCAGGGTAAGTAACACCGAGAGTGGTGTAATAAGGGAATGAAGGGATCACAGTGAGAAAGTGTACGTAGGTGTCATGCAACTTCGCCAACGCTTCTACGTGCGCAACAACGCGTTGCGTTAGTTCATTTTCAGATATGTCGATGGGAACGAGCACAGTCTTATACATATCACCTCCTGTTCATCATCTGATGTGGAAACAAGAGCTCATTTACACTGTAGCGGGTTTTTGCAAACGGGCAGTGATATGTGTCAAAAATGTGCTATTCGAGTAAAATCGTTATGTTATCACTGTCATCGTGCAGCCGTGACGGAATGGCCGTAGGAGAGAGAAAAGTGAAGCCGTTTGAAGGAAAAGTATTGCAGGGTTCAGAGGCGGTTCATGCCTGTCAGTTGGATGGCAAAGGGGGAATCAAACCTATCTCGGATGACGGGATAGTGGATAGCACTAACCCTTGCTGGCTGCACCTTGATTACAGTCTGCCTGGCAGCGCGCGTTGGCTGAATACAACACCGCTGTTGCCGGATGGTATCCGCAATTTGCTTGCCGGAGAGAGTGCCCGTCCACGTGTAACGCGTCTGGGAGAAGGCACTCTTATCACCTTGCGCAGTATCAATCTAAATGCTGATTCGCGCCCCGATCAATTGGTGGCCGTGCGGGTGTTTATCACCGATACGCTGATTATCTCAACGCGTCGGCGTAAAATTGCTGCTATCAATGACGTGCTGACAGATTTGCGAGAAGGTAATGGCCCTACGGATAGCGGTAGCTGGCTAGTTTTTGTGGCGGAAGCACTGACGGATCAAACCAGCGAGTTCATTGACGATTTGCATGAAAAAATCATCGATCTTGAAGACGATCTGTTAGAGCAGAAAATTCCCGCACGCGGTGCTCTGGCCTTGATTCGTAAGCAATTGATTGTGTTGCGACGTTACATGACGCCACAGCGTGATGTTTTTTCTCGTCTTTCTGGTGAGCGCCTTGCTTGGATGGGCGATGACGATCGCCGACGAATGCAGGAAATTGCCGAACGCCTTGGGCGAGGATTGGACGATCTGGATGCCAGCATTGCACGGACCACTGTGCTGGCTGATGAAATCACGTCGCAAATGACGGAAGCACTTAATCGGCGCAGTTACACCATGTCGGTGTTGGCCATGATATTTCTGCCAACGACCTTCCTGACCGGGTTATTTGGTGTCAATCTCGGGGGCATTCCGGGCGGCAGTTCATCGGTAGGCTTTATCACCTTTTGCTTTATGTTGCTCGCCTTGGTGGGGGGGGTTGCCCTGTGGTTAAAGCGCAGTAAATGGCTATGAATTTTTCAGCAGCTTACTGCGTTCACTATCACATAATGTTGCGAGTCTTCAAAAAAAATTGAATATATTGAGAAATATCAACATTTCAGGCACGCAGGTGCGGCACTATCACTCTCGCAGGTGAATGCAACGTCAAGCGATGGGCGTTGCGCTCCATATTGTCTTACTTCCTTTTTTGAATTACTGCATAGCACAATTGATTCACACCATGCCGACGTTAATGTCGGCATTTTTTTGCCTGAAGGTCAGGCGGGCACTGCTGTGCCCTGGAATTATTTTATTTCGATAACGTTGAGGCGCTCTGGTTCAGTAACGGTATCGTCCTCTTGCTGCCAGCCTACGGGTTGAAGCGGCAACGTTTCACGGTCAAATGCCAAATCCCCACCGTCAATTACTTCGCTGCCGTGATGTATTCCTTTGAAATCGAACAGGTGATGATCGGCCAAATGCGAAGGCACGACGTTTTGCATGGCAGTGAACATGGTCTCAATGCGACCAGGATAACGTTTATCCCAATCGCGCAGCATATCTTTGATGACCTGACGTTGCAGGTTGGGCTGCGAACCGCACAAATTACACGGAATAATGGGGAACGCTCGGGCCTCTGCAAATCGCTCAATATCTTTTTCGCGACAATAGGCCAATGGACGGATCACCACATGTTTACCGTCGTCGCTCATCAGTTTAGGCGGCATTCCTTTCAACTTACCGCCGTAAAACATGTTTAAAAACAGCGTTTGCAAGATATCGTCGCGGTGGTGTCCCAACGCGATTTTGGTTGCTCCCAGTTCGGTAGCCGTGCGGTAGAGGATGCCGCGACGCAAGCGCGAACATAGAGAACAGGTGGTTTTCCCTTCAGGGATTTTATCCTTAACAATGCCGTAGGTGTTCTCTTCGACAATCTTGTATTCAACACCGATGCTGTCGAGATAGTGCGGCAGAATGTGCTCAGGGAATCCCGGCTGCTTCTGATCTAGGTTCACGGCCACCAACGAAAAGTTGACGGGCGCACTTTGTTGCAGATTACGCAATATCTCCAATAGCGTGTAGCTGTCTTTGCCGCCGGAGAGGCACACCATAATGCGGTCACCTTCTTCAATCATGTTGAAGTCGGCGATCGCTTCGCCCACGTTACGACGTAGACGTTTTTGCAATTTGTTGAGGTTGTACTGCTGTTTCTGGTTAATCTTTTGATTATCTTGCATTTAATTTTATTCCCATACCCTTGAGGGGCACCACAGGGGCAAATCGATTCACTGGGAAGGCCGTTTATTCAGCATTCCGACCCGCGATCTGCGTTCAGGTCATCTCTCCATTTGCCGTAGATTTCATACACCCTTTGTGCATTTCTATACCCCATTTGATTAGCGATAAACGAGGGGAGGACTCCTTTATAAAGCCACCAGTATGCATAAGTATGGCGCGTATGGTACGGATTACGGCGACGAATACCAGATCGTTTTAATGCTGAGTTCCATAATTGTCCAATTAATGAGAGAACGTCACTGGGTTTCAGTCTGGCCGTGCGTGAGGGGCGTGCCTTGGCTGAATGGTAGTGGCAGGGGGCATGAGTAAAGGTGTCAGAAGGCTGCTTTATCGTTGAATCTTAGCATCCAGAAGGATGAATTGTTTACCTAACCGAATAGTTTTCAACCAACAATTAACTTGACAGAATTCTGTCACGCGATCAAAACTAAACCGTACAGTTCACATGTAATGTGAAGCCAATGATTTTTACTGAAGGATTGCCTGAAAGCGCAGTTCTCAACCACAACGAAAGGATTTTACATGAAGACGTTAAGGCAAATCAGTGGGCTGGCTGTTATCGGTATCTCCATGTTGCTGGCAGGGTGCTCCAGTCATCCGCCCGTACGCTATAGCGGCATCGACTCATCGTCTAAACTGTCGGCAAACACAGAGGATAATGCCGATCGTATCCCTTACCGTTACTCACCCGCGGTTGATTGGCGAAAGTACGACAGCATCATTATTGATCCGGTGAAAATCTATCAGGATAAAGATGGCCAGTTTGACGATATGCCGCAGTCCGATCGTCAGTTACTTGCCTCGTACATGCAAGATCAGTTCAGAAAAGCGCTGAGCACTCGTTTTAAAGAGATCAAAACGCCTGTACCGGGTACGTTACGTCTGGTGCCAACGTTGACGGGCGCTGACACTACGCCGCAAGTGGTGGGAACATTCACTAAATTCGATTTGGCGGGTGGCCCTTACAACATCGTGCAATCGGTGCGCGGTGGTAGGGGGTTAATGAGCGGTTCCGTGGATTATGCCGTTGAAGTTTACGACGCAAATAGCCACGAATTATTGAAGGCCTATGTTGCCCGGCAGTATCCGAATGCCATGAACATCTCTGCCAGTATCGGTTCACTGAGCGCCGCTGAAGTCGGTATTGAAAAGGGGGCGGAAGAACTGGCGGAAATGCTCCAGTAGTCTCCGACATACCGGATACAGCCGGAATCGTTCAACCAGAACCGGCTGTGATATCCCTTTGCATTTTTCCTGCGGCGATCCGACGTTATGAATATATTCCCACATCTGACCCTTTGTCCGCATTGCGGCAGTGTTTACCAGACGCTGCCCTCTGCACTGGGGGAAACCGCACTATGTCAACGTTGCTACGCGGTGTTATGGCGTGGACATGGGCGTGTGCCTGCCCATGTATTGCCCCTGACGCTGACGGCGGCCATCACCTTAGTCATCGCCTGTATTTTCCCCGTCATGTCTGTTGGATTTTATGGGATGGCGAATGACATTACGCTGTGGGATGCAGCATGGGCGATGGCGGCCGGAGACGGCAGCCCCATTATGGCGATCGGTACCGTTTACTTGCTGGTTGCCGCCCCTTTTCTGCGGATAATTCTGACGGGATATTTATTGGGCTATGCCCATTTCGCACGCCCGGCACCGGCTTTTATCTTCACCATGAAGGCACTGAAATGGTTGCATCCCTGGAGCATGGTCGAAGTTGGCGTGCTGGGGTTTCTTGTTGCGGGCATAAAACTCTCGTCATTATTGGACGTATCCGTAGGGCCGGGAGGCTGGGCACTTTCCGTCTCCTGCGTGCTGATTATCCTGGTGAACAATCACGATCTGCACCCGCTATGGGATCTGATTTCTGTCAAGGGGAATGAACGTCATGGCTAATGCGGTTTTTCCCCGCCAGATGCAAGTCTGCAGATGTTCCCTCTGTGGTCTGGTGTGCGATGCCGAAACGACGTTTGGTGTTCGTGCAAAATGTCCTCGCTGTCAGACGAAGCTTCCCGGCCACCCTTCAAGGAATCTGTCTTTGAGCGGGGCGTTGCTGTTGGCCTCCATTATCTTATATGTGCCCGCCAATATTTTCCCGGTGATGTACACAACGCTGTTCGGCCATGGCAGCGAAAGTACTCTCCTTTCCGGGGTTATTGCATTCTGGCGAGCGGGTTCGTGGGGGATAGCGGCAATCATCTTTGTTGCCAGTGTGATTATTCCTTGCCTGAAATTTCTGTCCCTAAGTGTGCTGCTGATTTCATCTGCCCGCAAGAGCCGTTGGGCCAGACGCGAACGCACAAGGCTTTATCGGATCACCGAATGGATTGGGTGTTGGTCAATGCTGGATGTGGTGGTGGTGGCCGTGGTGAGTGGCCTGCTCCGATTCCATGCGATGAGTGAAGCGGAACCACGATCGGGGATCCTGTTTTTTTGTCTGGTCGTCATTTTCACCATGCTCTGTGCGCTGAGTTTTGAACCCAAAACGATATGGGAAGATAAATAATGAAGCCTCCTCTTTCGGGTACTCCTTTGCTGCATCATGGGCGCTGGCGCAATGCAGTCATCTGGCTGCTCCCGTTTATTGCGCTTGTTATCGCGGTTTCAATGGTTATCCAGGCACGCTTATCCGTTGGTCCGGAGGTTGTGATTGCATTTCGTAGTGCAGCCGGTCTTGAAGCGGGAAAAACGGCCGTGAAATATAAAGATGTCACCGTCGGGATGGTAAAGGAGATTACCCTCAGCCCCGATAACATGCAGGTGCTAGTGCGGGTTTCATTCGGCAGAAGTGCTCAGAATATGGCACGGGCCGACACCCGTTTTTGGGTGGTCCGGCCACGCGTCGGAGTGAGCGGTGTCAGTGGCATTGATACGTTATTGTCCGGAGCTTACATCGGCGTAGACCGAGGGCATTCCGATGAAAGTCAATACCGGTTCACCGGCATGGAAATCCCCCCGGCCATCGTAAACGACATGGCGGGTAGCCAGTTTATGCTTGAAGCGGATGACCTCGGGTCATTGGATATTAATTCTCCGGTTTACTATCGACGCATCCCGGTCGGGCGAATCACGTCTTATCAACTGCGTAAAGACGGTAAGGGGGTCGATTTACAGGTCTTCATTGACGCCCCCTATGACAGGCTCGTCACTGCGGATTCGCGCTTCTGGAACGTCAGCGGTGTGGACCTCTCCGTTGGTAGCGATGGTTTTCAACTTAGAACCCAGACCATTGCCGCCATCATGGCTGGGGGAATAGCCTTCTTCACGCCGGATAATCCAACCCACGGAGTGGTCTATAAGCAAACGCGCTACCGGTTGGCTCAAGATCGGGAAACCGCGATGGCACCTGCGGATGGTTCACCGATCCACTTTAAATTGCGTTTTGAACACGCATTGCATGGCATGAACATCGGCGCACCGGTTGAGTTTTCCAGCGTTCGGATCGGACGCGTTGTTTCCGTCGAACTCGACTATAACCCGGAGGGATACCGTTTTCCCACTATTGTGGGCATTGACGTCTATCCCTCGCGGATGGGCAATGTGCTGGAGAAACTCCCCAAACTGACAGGGGACTCGGATCTCGATACAGCCATTTTCACGCGTGAGATGATTGAACTCGGGCTGCGGGCGCAGGCATTGTCCAGCAGCCTCTTGACGGGGCAGCTTTACATTTCGCTTGATTTCATCCCTGATGCGCCAAAAGTGAAATTTGATGCAATTACCCGCCCCGTCGAACTTCCCACGGTGAATAGTGGGCTGATGATTCTTCAGGATCAAATTACGGGGATCGCCAGAAAAATCAACAAAATGCCGCTGGACGACATTGGGAACAACATGAATTCCGCTCTGGTGGAACTGAATAAAACGCTGAGGATGGTTAATAACCAGTCTCTACCAGTAGCCAATCGCCTGATGCAGCAGACACAGCAAACGGCACAAAATGCGCAAAACCTACTGGAGGACGATTCACCGCTGATGATTCACGTTGTTCAGTCCTTACAGGAGGTCACGCGGACGTTACGGTCTGTGCGCAGTCTCACCGGTCAACTGGACCGATATCCGGAATCCTTATTGCAGGGGCGTCCCGCGGATTCAGTGGAAGACAATTCCCATCGTCTCCTGAAAGGGAAGTAGCCATGAAATCTATTTTATGTCTTATTCTCGGTATCACATGGGGTCTGGCGGGGTGTTCTTCACCGCAGGTGCGTTATCATACGCTGGTGAATTCTGATGCTGTTACGCTTTCTGTTGCGCCGCGCGATTTTGTGATTGATCTGCTGCCGGTGGGCGTTCCGAGCCAACTGGATACCCAACAAGTTTTGGTCCGTCAGAGCAACAGTCGTGTTGCTGTTCTGGATAATGATCGCTGGCTGAGCCCCTTGGGCGATGAGTTGCAGACGGCGCTGTCATTAAGCATGACGCAGCAGCTTAATACTGTTGACGTGGCAGGACTGGCGCGGGATAACGGCAAACCGGTGCTGCGAGTGTTGTTGCAGGTACGGCGTTTTGATAGCTGGCCCGGAAAAGCCGTCAGTCTGGATGCTGACTGGAGCCTTTCCACGGTGCGGCAGGGGAAAAATCTTCGGCTGGTGTGCAAAAGCCATCTGTTGCAAAAACTTTCTGGGGATTCTGCACAGATGTTTTCTGCCTGGCAACATGTCGTTGATCGCCTGGCAAGGCAGATAGGGCAAACCGCCACTGACTGGGTGTCAACGGGGACGGCTACGTGTCATCAAGACTGACTGGATGCAACGCGGCAAAAGCCGGGCTCAAAACGCCACCCGGTCTGTGTAAGCTCGCTGCCTGAGGAAAACATGACGTGAAAATGCAGTCTGTTAGTGTGGTTTCTTAACCGCACCATCCAGAAAAAAACGCACGCCGTTACTGACCATATGGCTGACTTTTTCCTGAGAAAAGTCGGGCATATCTCGCAGGAAAAACAGAACTTCAGTTTCCGCTTTGATAAGCGCCGTAAACTGAATGGCGCGCAGCATGGGATCCGCTGGCGCCAGTTCGCCTCGTTTAATTGCTGCTTCCATTTCCTGAGCCAACGCCTCCATACTCTGTCTGATACCGGACTCCAGAAACAGTTGTCCTATATTGGAATGACCAGCCTCACCCAGTACAACGCGATAGATCTGGAGTGCCTGATTATCACATGTCACCACCCGCAGCATATCTTCCCCAAACCGAGTGAGTTTTTGTTCCAGGGAAAGGTGCTGGTTTTTCGGATGAGTCAGTCCACTCGCGGCCTCGGTAAGGAACCTCGCGCTGTAATTACGCACAACCGTTTCAAACAGCTCCTCTTTTGAAGAGTAATATTTATAGAGGGTTGCCTTAGAACCACCGGCGCGCCTGGCCACTTCATCCATGGAGGCACGTTCGTACCCTATTTCCAGAAATACTTCAGCGGCGGCGGCAACGATCGCCTGCCGACGTTCCTCCGTCAGTACCTTCATATTGCTCCCTTAACGGGTTAAAAAGTGATGTCACACATAACTAAACCGTACAGTATCAACACTATTATGCCATGACAGCACGATGAAAGTTTAGGCAGGGATCGCTTAAATGCCTAACAAAACAGTTACTGATCGAGTTGTTTTAACAACCGTAATGCCAAGCCTGTGCACTTCTGGCACAACCTGGGTGTGCATTACTGCGAGGTGGATGACGGGAAGGATATGCTAGTGACAGATACAAAAAAAGCTGCCGAAGCAGCTTTTTTTATCAAGATAGTGGTGCTTAGAAAAAGCCGCCTTTAGGGGCATTTTCGAATAATTTGATATAGGCATCCAGGATGTCTTTAAAGAAAGCGCGAATTTTCATTTTTGACTCCGTATGACGTTAAGAAGTTGGCGATATCTGTTCTTGCCTTGTTGGTGTCTATAATATGACTTCTGTCACAGAATGCAAGTTTTTTGTGATGCATGTCGCAAAAAACCAACACCGATATTCCGCCCGTGAAAAAGAAAAACAATAGTGCGGGTGGCGTGTCGTTCCGATGCTGGCAGCACAGGCACGACGAAAATAACGTGATGAGAATAAAATGATTAATGAGGCCAATGAATGAAAGGGTATCAATGGCTATTCGTCGGTGTTGGCGCAGTGCTGATGACCGCATGCAGCAGTAGCAATAATTCAGTTGTGGATAGCAGGACCACTGCGGAAAACCGCGATGAGACAGCGTTGTTGCTTAAAAGCAGTTCTCCGGCAGAAGTGAATTGTACGTTAGCGGGGGGAACCATGGCGCTGTCGAGACAGTTGAACGGGAGTCGCATCGGTACCTGCCAGTTGGCAAACGGCAAGCGTTGCGATGAATCCTCCTTGCTAAACGGGATGTGTCCGGCGGGCTAAGTATACCGCCCGCCGGTGAAGCTTTATGCGTCCAACTGGTTAGGGCAAGGCTCGCCTTGGGCAAGCTGCTTAATATTGCTCAAGGTGGTTTGGGAAA
Source organism: Serratia marcescens (assembly GCA_015548865.1). Classification (GTDB taxonomy): domain Bacteria; phylum Pseudomonadota; class Gammaproteobacteria; order Enterobacterales; family Enterobacteriaceae; genus Symbiopectobacterium; species Symbiopectobacterium marcescens_A. Next base: position 23,912 of record JADMXW010000025.1, read on the forward strand.
TACTGAGTAATGCCTCTTCGGTTAAAAATGCCTGATGACCGGTAAACAGCACGTTGTGACAGGAAGATAAACGACGGAAGACGTCATCCAAAATCACATCGTTGGATTTATCAACAAAAAACAGATCGCGTTCATTTTCATAAACATCCATTCCAAGTGAGCCGATTTTTTGCTGTTTTAAGGCGTCAATTGCGGCTTGAGAGTCGATCAAGCCGCCACGACTGGTATTAACAATCATGACGCCATCTTTCATTTGCGCAAAGGCAGAGGCATTGAGCAGATGATGGTTCTCTGGTGTCAGTGGGCAGTGAAGAGAAATGACATCCGACTGCGCATACAGTGTTTGCAGGTCAACATACTGCGCACCGAGCTCCAGTGCCTGAGGGTTAGGGTAGGGATCAAACGCCAGCAGCTTCATGCCGAACCCTTTCAGTATCCGCATCGTTGCAATACCTATTTTCCCGGTACCGATAATTCCGGCTGTACGCTGGTGCATGTTGAACCCAATCAGCCCTTCGAGGGAGAAGTTTGCATCGCGAGTACGCTGGTATGCTCGATGAATGCGGCGGTTGAGGCAGAGCATTAGCCCAACTGCGTGCTCGGCAACAGCCTCTGGTGAATAGGCGGGTACACGTACGACATCAATGCCCAGTTCCTTGGCAGCGGCCAAATCGACGTTATTAAATCCTGCACAACGCAGGGCGAGTGTTTTCACGCCCAACTGCGCCAGTTCGGTGAGTACTTCGCGGCCACCGTCATCGTTGACAAAAATACAAACCGCCTGGCTACCTACGGCTGTTTTCGCCGTTTGAGCGCTCAACATAAAATCAAAAAATTCGAGTTCGTAACCAAACTGCTGATTTGCTTTTTCTAAAAACTTCCGGTCGTACTGTTTGGTGCTGTAAATAGCGATTTTCATCACGCGTGTCTCCGCAAGAATACTTCCGCTACGTTAGCAAGAAAATCAGAATGAGACAAACCGACAACAATGAACTGCCGCGGTTTATCGAAAAAGAAAGCACAGAAAAATCAGGTCATTATCTGCGCACGGTGCTGAACACGGATACCGCATCAGCCATAGTGGAAATCTGTTTTTCCAGGCAACCAATTGCGGAACTGGAGTGAGTGGCTAACAGCGTGTTCTGACGCGTTAACTCGTCAATATTATTGACCGCATCGGTAATTTGGTTGAGGCCGAGGGATTGCTCTTGCGTTGCCAAGCTGATTTGACTCACTAATTGCGTCACCTGTTGTACCTGTGTGAGAATATTGTCCATAGAATCACTGGTATGGTGTACGAGTTTATCGCTGCGACTGATGTTATCTAGGGTGGTATCAATAATGCCCGCGATGTCTTTGGCGGCGATAGCACTGCGCTGGGCCAGTGTGCGTACCTCGCCTGCGACGACAGCGAAACTTCTGCCCTGATCGCCCGCATGTGCGGCTTCCACGGCGGCATTCAGGGCCAAAATATTGGTCTGAAACGCGAGATTGTCCAGAACATTGATAATCTCATTAATCGCCTGACTGGATTGCGTCATGGTGTCCATGGTCGTTGCTACTTGCTGAACAGCTTTACCCCCGACATCAACTGCACTATTGGCATCCATAGCGCACTGAGATGCCATGTGTGACGCGGTGGCATTGTTCTTAACGGTGGCGGTCAGTTGCTCCATTGAAGCCGCTGTGCTTTGCAGACTTTGCGCTGTATCCTCACAACGCTGGCTTAATGTCAGGTTGTCATGGGCGATGGCACTGCAAGCGCTGCGCACTTCTGCCAGTTGTCCATTTACGTCATCAACGAAGGTGCGAAAATTCATGCCTGACTGATTGACTGCACGTAGCAGCATCCCAATCTCATCGACTCGATTCAATTGAAAATGATTATCTGCCTGACCTGATGCGGAATTGATCGCCTGCGAGAGGATCTTTTCTAATGGAATGGCAATATGTCGCACTAACAACTCACTGGCAACCAATACGGCGAAAAAGAATGACAGCATGAAAAATGCGAGCGGTGGTGTAATGGGCGTTGTGACATATAAGGCTATCAGAGTAAAAAGAAACAGCGTCAAAAGATAGCTACGAATACGCCAGCGTAAAGGTATTATTTTACCAATACTAAGGAACTTCAACGGACCGGTAAATATTAATATGCCTTGATACAGTGTTTGGAATTTGCGTTTCCCTTCGTTTATATCATGGTAAAGTGCAGTGGCCTGTTGAATATCCTGTTGCCCTACAGGGGTACGAACGGACATAAAACCCGCCAGCTCGCCATCTTTCATCAACGGTGTAGAACTGGCCTTAACCCAATAATGGTCACCGTTTTTTCGACGGTTTTTGACGACCGCAGTCCAGAGCCTTCCTGCTTTCAGCGTGCGCCACATATCAGCAAATGCTAGCGGCGGCATATCGGGATGTCGCACAATATTGTGCGGCTGATGAAGAATTTCATCGGATGTGTAACCGCTGGCATTAATAAAGTCGGCATTAGCATAGGTAATATGTCCAGTCGGCGTAGTGACCGACATTAACTTTGCTTTTTCATCTAATGGATACTGAATATTACTTACAGGAAAGTTCTTTCGCATTTTCCAGTCCTTTTCGTTCATGCCAATACGACAGCGATAAAGGTTAGAATGATAACGACAATACAAATAATCCCCCTCGGCGTGATTAACGGAAAAGTCGAAAATAGTGAGGTGGCTAATTATTTTTTGTGATAGTGACTACTGGCGTTAAATAACAAAAAACGATCCTGATCATTATAGGCGACGTGTAGGATTTTGAAGGGGGATGCAGAAATATTCATATTAGAAAAAAGCCGGAAGGTGTTCCTGTCCGGCGCAGGAGAGGGTATTTAGCGCGGCGCGTTGAAAACGGAAACGGCGCGAGCCATATCCGCGATTTGTCGCTCCAATTGATCGGTTGCACTGTGGGATTGGCTGGCTAACACCGTATTTTGGTGTGTCAGTTCATCGATCTTCGTTACGGCGCTGTTGATTTGGTTCAGCCCGTGCGACTGCTCCTGGGTTGCCAGACTGATTTCATGCATCAAATTGGTTACACGTTGTACCTGCTGCAAAATATTACCCATGGATTTGTGTGTATGAGTAACCTGATGTTCGCCAGCGCGTATGGATGTGAGTGTTTCATCAATAATGGTGGCGATCTCGCGTGCAGATGTGGCGCTTTTTTGTGCCAGAGAACGTACTTCGCTGGCCACTACGGCAAAACTACGGCCTTGTTCTCCTGCGTGCGCGGCTTCAACGGCAGCGTTTAACGCGAGAATATTGGTCTGAAAGGCGAGATCATCGAGCACACGAATAATATCCGTAATACGTTCGCTGGATTGCGTGATAGCGGCCATCGTGGCGGAAACTTGACCCACGGCAACTTCGCCGCTGTTTACGGCTTGATTGACATCCTGTGTGAAATGAGACGCTTGCAATGAAGCATCCGCATTGCTTTTAATGGTCGCCGTGAGTTGCTCAACGGAAGCTGCGGTCTGTTGCAAATTGTCTTCGGTATCTTCACAGCACTGTGACAACGTGTGATTCCCCTGCGCAATGTCGCGGCAGGCAGCATTGAGCTCTTGCAAGTTACTGTTGACATCGTCTACGAAGGTACGAAAGTTCATGCCAGATTGGTTGACAGCACGCATCAACATACCAATCTCATCGACGCGATCCAGTTGTTCCATGGAATCGGCCTGGCCTGCGGCGGCACGCATTGCCTGTTGTAAAATCAGTTGAAGCGGGGCTGCAACCTGGCGAACCAGCAGTTCACAACCGGCGAGAGAACAGGCAGCCAGCAGACCTAACCATAAGGAGGCATTAGGGGTGGCATACAGCACGGCACCGGCCAATGACAGTGGCAAAAGGCTGCACAGAAGAAAGCACATGCGAATACGCCAACGTAACGGTAAGGTTTTTGTCAGGTTAAGCCATCCCCAAAGGCCGCGATAGACTAACAGGCCTTGAAAAAAGGTTTGGCGTGGCAGTTTGCTATTGTTGACTTTGTCATACAGCGCTTCTGCCTGGGCGATTTCTGCTTGGGTGGCTGCAATACGCACAGACATGTAACCGGTGAGCTGATCGCCCTTTTTTAACGGTGTAGTACTCGATTTTACCCAGTAATATTCACCGTTTTTACGGCGATTTTTGACAATGCCAGTCCAGATATTGCCTTTTTTAAGGGTGTTCCACATATCTGCGAAGGCAGATGGCGGCATATCAGGGTGTCGGATAATATTATGGGGTTCCCCCATCAACTCCTCGGAGTGGTAGCCGCTCACTTGGATAAAGTCTTTGTTGGCATAAGTAATAAAGCTGCCTGGCGTAGTCACAGACATAAGCCGTGTCTCAGCGTCCAATGAATAGCGCTGCGATAGGATAGGGAGATTTTTTCGCATGACGTAGTCCTTTAAATACAAATTCCGGATACAGCGTAGCTAAAACAAGAAACACATCGCGTAACCTGAATGCTGTAACCCTTGGCCGTGGCACCTATATGCTTATCAATGTGCCTTAAGCCCGCGATAATTTTGGTGTTAAAGCATTGCAGCTTTTGCGCATAAGTAAACATTTTATCACTAATCTGTAAGGAATATGTGCGCTGAATGGTGCAAGGCGTGACCTAATAGGTTGATGAATGTTAATAATGAAAGGATGTGCGCATTTCCCCGCAGGTGAGAAAACCTGTTGCAGACCGGATGATGAATGAGAAAGTGTCTTTTTGCCGCAGGGAGCGTAATGCTGCTTGTGCTATTAGTATGGTATACCTCGCCGCAGTGGCTTGCCGCCGCGGTGAGAGGGGTATTGCCTGAAGGGGCCAACTTTACGTTGAAATCACGCCCGGTCTGGCAACAGGGGGTGAATAGCGCAGGCATGCGCATCGCCGTGGGTAACTGTGTACTACTGGATGTCGATAACATCCTGATTACGCGTGTAGAGCATCGCTGGCGCGTCAATATTGATCGACTCACGTTGGATAGTGCTTGCCTGCCAGCATCAGCCCCTGATGCGACAGAAAATGAGCCTGCACTGCTGGCACAATGGCAGGCCCGTCTGTTTGCGGCCGAAATCAACATTGGCCGCCTTGCCCTCTTACCATGGGAGAGTTATGCCGGTCAGGTGCATCTGGTAATTGACCGTCAGCAACAATCCTTACGTTATCAAAGTGAACTGTTATCGTTGGTGGCGAAAGTCGAAGGCTCGCATTTCACGCTGGAGAAAGGGGAGATTACAGCACCTGATGTTTCTTCTCGTCTGATTCTGCGTGGAGAGGGGGAACTGGCTGAGCGCATTGATCACCCTCCATTGCGTGGCGCTCTGGAAGGCCGCATGGAAAGCGGCAGCATTCCCGATCCCCTTTCTCTGGCGTTGAATTGGCAAGGTACGCAAGGAGTACTGCGTCTGGAAGCGCAAAATGACAGCGCGCCGCTGGTGTCCCTGCCGTGGCAAATGAGTGCTGACCGCATCTATATCGAAAACGGCACATGGCGCTGGCCTTACGCAGCCCAACCCTTGTCTGGACATGTCTCGATGACGCTGCATGACTGGCGCGACGGCTGGCAGCAGACGCGTATTGATGCACGGCTGAATATGCTGACTCAAGGGCACAATGGCAAAGCCAATGCGGTGTTGGTGTTAGGACCAGGGCGGCTGGGACTGATTGATAGCGCCTTACGCTTTCAGCTTACTGGGCAGGCCAATCTCGCCGATATCTCGCTGAGTGCCACCATTCCGGGCGAGATCCGTGGTTCTATTATCAATCCAACTATGGCGCTGCTGCCGGGATCGTTACTGCGCGCATGGGGAAGACCTTCGGCGCAGACCGTACTTGAAGAGGCACGCTGGCCGCTGGCTGGAGTGCGGCTCAACGCCAACGGCGTCAATGGTCGGCTACAGGCGATTGTGCGTGCACAGGATCGCTATTGGGGGCGCATCGCGTTGCATTTGGATGGACAGGCACAAGATTTCTGGCCAAATAATGGCCGATGGCAGTGGCGGTATTGGGGCGAAGGGCGATTACCGCCACTGTCAAGCCAGTGGGATGTCTCAGGTCAAGGGCAATGGGAGGATTCGCTTATCACTGTAGAGCGGCTCTCCAGCGGGCTGGATCAACTGCGCTATGGCCCTGTGATGGCGCATCAACCGCGTTTAACCCTGACGGCACCTCTGCAGTGGCAGCGTAAATCGGGGGAGGAACACTTCGCCGGTGCACTGCGTTTAACATCTCAGCGGGTTGATTTGGGTGCGGGGGGATACCTTCCACCGTCACAACTGGTGTTTAGCGTTGAAGGGCGTAGCCCATCGAACTTTCAATGGCAGGGTGATTTAAATGCTGAAGCGATCGGCCCGGTAGCATTGCGTGGGCGCTGGGACGGGGAACGTTTGCGTGGCATGGGGTGGTGGGCATCGCAGCCGTTAACTGTGTTTCAGCCGCTATTGTCGCCGGAACTGAACATCAACTTCCGTTCGGGGGAGTTTTATGCGCAGGTCGCCTTTTCTGCTGCTCGCCAACAAGGTTTTAGCGCGGGCGGGCACTGGGTGGTAAAAAATGGCAGCGCCTGGCTACCGGACGGCGAAGTCCGTGGCGTCAATTTTGTTTTACCCTATCGCTTTGCGCAGCACCGGTGGGCGTTCGGTGTCAAACACCCTGTCACGCTACATATTGATAAGCTGGTCAGTGTTTTCACGATGCAGGACATTCGTCTGGCATTGCAAGGCGCTTATCCATTCAGTGAGAGCCATCCTCTGATCTTATCGCAGGCGGAGATGGGAGTATTGGGCGGAAAAGTCAGCCTCTCTGCGCTGCGCTGGCCACTGCGCGATCCGGTATTGTTTACCGTTGAGGGGGTTGATCTGAGTGAACTGGTGACAGCGCTCAAAATAAAGCAGTTTGCTCTGTCGGGGAAGATGAGTGGCACGTTACCGCTGGATTTCACTGACCCGAACAAAATGATTACGCGTGGACAGCTTCGCAATGATAAATCACTCACACTGCGTCTCGACCAGCAGTTGGCCGATGGGCTTGCTCAAAGTAATATGGCGCAAGGTGCAGTGGTGAATTGGCTGCGTTATCTCGAAATCAGCCGAGCCTACGCGTCTGTGGATATGACGCCTCAGGGGGAGATGGCGTTGCAGGCGCATATCGAAGGTAAGAACTCCACGCGTAGCATGCAGAAACCCGTCATACTTAATTACCGCCACTGGCAGGATCTTCGCCAGCTTTGGCATAGCCTGCGCTTTGGCGGGACTGTGCAGGACACACTTGAGCAACGAGCCAATGAACGAGAATAAATCTGTATTTATCCGCAAGGCGTGCATGTTGCGTCGTTCCACAACCATAAATTGTTCTGTCAGCCTGTTGGCGTTATTGCTGTCAGGCTGTGTGCCGCGTATTGAAGTGGCGACACCAACGGCGCCGATCACGATCAATATGAACGTCAGGGTGGAGCACGACATTACCATTCGTGCCGACAAAGATGCGACGCGTTTGCTGGAGTCAAATAACAATACGGCCACAGGGGAGGTAAGTGAAAGCCGGATTGAAACCACAACGCGTGAACAAGCACGTTCGGAAACGGTTGTTAACCCAGCCGCAGCGGCAGCACAAGGACGTTAGGCGCAAAAAAAGCGCGTCGAAAGACGCGCAGTGGATAGCCAAAACACACAATATTGAGACAGGGTAGTAATGATGAATCGGGTACCTGATGGCGATAATGCCACCAGGGTTGTGCAAACTCGCGTTATGCCGCAGCCAGCGAAGAAAGTTGCGCTTTTGCCGCTTCAGTCGCTTTCTGAGCAACATCCGGGCCATAGCCATACCCTTCCGCAAAAACAAACTCTACGTTGGTGATACCAATAAAGCCCAGGAACAAACGCAGGTACGGTTCCAGCAGATCAGACGGCGTGCCTTTATGAATGCCGCCACGGCTGCTTAATACAATAGCGCGTTTGCCTTTTACCAGACCTTCCGGACCTTGTTCTGTGTAACGGAATGTCACACCCGCACGGGCAACCAAGTCAAAGTAGTTTTTCAACTGGGTCGGGATATTGAAGTTGTACATGGGGGCAGCCAGAACCACCACGTCGTGCGCCTGCAATTCAGCGATCAGCGAATCAGACAGTGCCAACGCTTCTTGTTGACGCGGGGTCAGCGGCGCATCGGAAGGACGCAATGCTCCAACCAGTTCACCGTCCAGCACCGGAATCGGGTTGGCAGCGAGATCACGCACAGTCAATGTATCGTTAGGGTGCGCTGCTTTCCACTCAGCGACGAAGTGATCCGCCAATTGATTTGACTGGGAATACCCCGCCAGGATGCTGGATTTCAGAACTAATACGTTGCTCATTGTGTCATTCCTTTTCTCGTCTTGAGTGGGGTTCGTTTTATGATGTCCCCGGATGACTAGCATCTTATGCAGTGCACCAACAGGTTGAAAGTGCAATATTTCGAGGGCATTGTTCGATTTTATTGAACAAGAGAAAAAAGGTGCGGTGATAACAGTCGTGCTGGCATGTGATAACATGCCCGCCGAATGGTAAAACGCAGGCGCAGAGGCAGCCTGCGCGGCGCTTGCGCTATCGCGTTGGCGCGAAACACGTTTGAGGAACAGGATTGTGACATCACCCCTTACAGCATTGTCATCTCAGTTGAATGAACTCATGTTGCGCGATAAGTTGCGCCTGCAACGCCGTTTACAGGGGGCGGCGAAGGTGCGTAACCCACAGGCGCAAGCCGCTATCGCGCAGGAACTTGACGCAGAAATCGCCACCGCGCGTTCCCGTGTGGCTTTGCGTCGTAGCAGTTGCCCGACTATCGATTATCCGCAAGCGTTGCCGGTAAGCCAGAAACGGGACGAGATTTTACGCGCAGTACGCGATCATCAGGTCGTGATTGTTGCGGGTGAAACCGGGTCAGGTAAAACCACCCAGTTGCCGAAAATTTGTCTGGAGCTGGGGCGCGGTATTAAAGGTATGATCGGCCATACGCAACCGCGCCGTCTGGCAGCACGCGCGGTTGCAGATCGTATTGCCGCTGAATTAGACACGCCGTTGGGCGGTTGTGTCGGCTATAAAGTCCGCTTCAACGATCAAGTGGGTGAAACCTCACTGGTGAAATTGATGACCGACGGGATCTTGCTGGCTGAAATCCAACAAGATCGGTTATTGATGCAGTACGACACGTTAATTATCGACGAAGCACATGAACGCAGTCTTAACATCGATTTTATTTTGGGCTATCTACGTCAACTGTTGCCCAAACGCCCCGACCTCAAGGTGATTATCACATCGGCAACCATTGACCCTGAGCGCTTCTCACGCCATTTTGGCAATGCACCGATCGTCGAAGTGTCAGGACGCACCTATCCGGTTGAGGTGCGCTATCGTCCTGTGGTGGAAGAGGCGGATGAAAGCGATCGCGATCAGCTACAGGCGATTTTCGATGCCGTAAATGAACTCAGCCGCGAAGGGCCGGGGGATATTCTGGTGTTTATGAGCGGTGAGCGAGAAATTCGTGATACTGCTGATGCGCTCAACAAGCTGGATTTGCCCCATACGGAAGTGGTACCGCTCTATGCGCGCTTATCCAATCAGGAGCAGAATCGCGTTTTCCAATCCCATGCGGGGCGACGCATTGTATTGGCGACCAACGTGGCAGAAACGTCGCTCACCGTGCCTGGAATTCGCTATGTGATTGACCCAGGCACAGCGCGTATCAGTCGCTACAGCTATCGCACGAAAGTTCAACGTTTGCCTATTGAGGCCATTTCGCAGGCGTCGGCCAACCAACGAAAAGGACGTTGCGGACGTGTGGCGGCAGGGATCTGTATTCGGCTCTATTCCGAAGCTGACTTTTTGTCGCGCCCTGAATTCACTGACCCAGAAATTTTGCGCACCAATCTGGCCTCAGTCATTTTACAGATGACCTCGTTGGGTCTGGGAGATATCTCGGCATTTCCGTTTGTTGAAGCACCCGACAAGCGTAACATTCAGGACGGTGTGCGCTTGCTGGAAGAGTTGGGCGCGATACAAACAGCAGAGAATGGACACAATAGGCTGACGCCCTCTGGACAGCAATTAGCACAGTTGCCTATCGATCCACGCCTGGCACGTATGGTGCTGGAAGCCAGTAAAACGCGCTGTGTGCGTGAAGTGATGATAATTACTGCTGCACTGTCTATTCAGGACCCGCGTGAACGTCCGCTGGACAAAAAACAGGCATCCGATGAAAAGCATCGGCGGTTTGTTGATAAGTCTTCCGATTTTCTGACATTGGTCAATCTATGGGACTACCTACGCGAGCAGCAGCAGGTACTCTCCTCCAGCCAGTTCCGCAAACAATGCCGCAGTGACTACTTAAGTTATCTGCGCGTGCGTGAATGGCAAGATATTTACACCCAATTGCGCCAGGTGGTGAAAACCTTGGGCATGCCGGTTAACAGTGAACCGGCAGACTATCTCAGTGTGCACAGCGCACTGTTGACCGGTATGTTATCCCATATCGGTCAGAAAGATGTTGAGAAGCAGGAGTTTACTGGCGCGCGTAATGCACGCTTTGCGCTATTCCCTGGTTCAGCACTTTTCAAGAAGCCGCCGAAATGGGTCATGGTGGCGGAACTGGTGGAAACCAGCCGCCTGTGGGGACGCATGGCGGCCAAAATTGAGCCGGAATGGATAGAGCCCGTCGCACAGCACCTGATCAAACGCAGTTACAGTGAACCGCACTGGGAAAAAGCGCAGGGTGTGGTGATGGCGCAGGAAAAGGTCACCCTGTTTGGCTTGCCGATTGTGGCCGCGCGCAAAGTTAACTACAGCCAGATCGATCCGGTATTGGCGCGTGAACTGTTTATTCGCCACGCGCTAGTGGAAGGCGATTGGCAAACGCGGCATGCTTTCTTTCGCAGTAATCTCAAACTGCTGGCGGAAGTGGAAGAGCTTGAGAATAAATCGCGGCGTCGTGACATTCTTGTGGACGATGAAACGCTGTTTGCCTTTTACGATCAACGTATCCCACATGAAGTCATCTCTGCCCGCCATTTTGATCACTGGTGGAAAGCGGCTAGCCGACAGGATGCCGACCTGCTCAATTTTGAAAAGAGCATGTTAATCAAAGAGGGAGCAGATAAAGTTAGCTCGTTGGATTATCCCAACTTCTGGCATCAGGGTAGCATCAAACTCCGTTTATCCTACCAGTTTGAGCCCGGCGCAGATGCTGATGGCGTGACGGTGCATATTCCGCTGCCGATCCTCAATCAGGTGCGTGAAGAGGGGTTTGAATGGCAGATTCCAGGTCTGCGCGAGGCGTTGGTTATTGCCTTGATTAAATCGTTGCCCAAACCATTACGGCGTAATTTTGTGCCAGCACCAAATTATGCACAAGCCTTTCTCGGGCGTGCTACGCCATTAGAACGAGGTCTGTTGGAGTCGCTGGAGCGTGAGCTGCGGTTGATGACGGGGGTGACTGTGCCGCGCGAAGAGTGGCAGTGGGAACAGGTGCCCGATCATCTGAAAGTGACGTTTCGCGTTGTGGATGAGAAAAACCATACCTTACGTGAAGGTAAGGACCTGACGGCACTGAAAACACAGCTTAAAGAGAAAGTGCAGCAAACGCTATCCGCGGTTGCCGATGACGGATTAGAGCAACAAGGTTTGCATATCTGGAGCTTTGGCACGCTGCCGGAACGCTATGAGCAGAAACGTGGCGGCTATTCGGTAAAGGCGTATCCTGCATTGGTGGATGAAAAAGAGAGTGTAGCGATCCGAGTTTTCGATACACCTGAACAGCAGCAGAACGCTATGCGTCACGGGCTGCGCCGCCTGCTATTGCTGAACATCCCGTCTCCGATTAAGTATTTGCACGAAAAGCTGCCCAATAAAGCGAAATTAGGACTCTACTTTAACCCTTACGGCAAAGTGCTTGATCTGATCGATGACTGCATTGCCTGCGGCGTTGATAAGTTGGTTGCACAATCGGGCGGTGTAGTCTGGCATGAGGCTGCTTTCCAACAACTCCATGAAAAGGTGCGTGCTGACCTGAACGAAACGGTGGTGGATATTGCTAAACAGGTAGAGCAAATCCTGACAGCGGTTTTTGCCATCAATAAACGTCTTAAAGGTCGGGTCGATATGGCGATGGCGTTGGCATTAAGCGACATTAAAGCGCAGTTGGGTGGTTTGGTGTATCGCGGTTTTGTTACTGATGTCGGTTGGCAGCGGCTACCGGATGTGTTGCGCTATTTGCAGGCCATTGAGCGTCGGTTGGAAAAACTGGCGCAAGATGTTCACCGTGACAGAGCGCAAATGCTGAAGGTAGAGCAGGTACAACAGGCGTGGCAGCAGTGGTGGCACAAAGTGCCTGAGGCACTCCGAGATGACGAGAACGTGAAAAACATTCGTTGGATGATCGAAGAGTTGCGCGTTAGTTATTTTGCCCAGCAGTTGGGAACGCCTTATCCCATTTCGGATAAACGGGTGCTGCAAGCGATGGAACAAATCGTTTTGTAAGCATCCTCCGTACATTGCGGTAATGTTGAAGGCGGGCGGTACTGCAAACGGTACATCCGTTTTATTACATAGAGACATGCCCTAAATAATTCGAGACGTAAGATAAAACGTTGACGGTTTTTAGCAGCGCTTGTGCTGGCTCTTTAGGGTGAGGCTTATTTATGTGTCTCGTAATGCGGTAAGAGAGAACCCCGATGAGCTTACTTAGGTAAGCAATTCGGGTGAACGCGTGCCGCCAACGCACATGTCATTTGATGTAGGAAGGGTATAAAGGATTTTTGGAGGAGGTGGCGCGTAAGCGATACCGTGTGGCAAATACAGCGCAATGAAAGGTGAAATTTTTCATGACAAGAAACGTCGAAGGGTCAAGAATTTATGCTGGCATCATGCTGTGCTAGCCATTGTTCGAAAATGTCGGCCACCAGCGGGCGAGAGAAGTAATAGCCCTGACCTTGATCACAGTTGTACTGTCCTAAATATTCTAGCGTTTCTTCATCTTCAATGCCTTCTGCCAACACCAGATAATTCAATTTATGCAGCATCTCAATGGTGTGCTGAACGATAATACGGCTGCTTTTATCGGTTTTCATGTCTTTGATTAATGACTTATCGAGCTTGATAACGTGGGCTGGCGTATTTTTCAGATAGTTAAGATTACTGTAACCCGTTCCAAAGTCATCCAGGGAGATCATGAAACCTTGGTCTTTCAGTTTTTTGATGGTGGATAGTGCGGCGGAGTTTTCGACAATTTTTTGCGTTTCAAGACATTCAAATTCAATATCATGAATGCTTAGCTCATTAGTTCGTAAGATCCGTTGTAAACGTTCAATCAAATCTTCTTCGGCGAAATTGGTCACGGTGACGTTGACTGAGACGGAAATATTAATGCCTGATTGTCGCCATTTTCTGACTTGCCTCGCCGCTTGCTGCAACACCCACTCCGTTAATGGGCGCATCAGCGTAGTATCTTCAGCCAGTGGAATAAATTGATCAGGATAGATCTCGCCAAATTCAGGATGCCGCCAGCGAATCAGTGCTTCAGCACCAATAACGCGTCGCGTTTTGATATGCAGTTTGGGCTGATACACCAGATAGAGACCAGGGTGACCGTGTTGCAAGGTATCGGAAAGGTCGTTTAGCAGAGTAAAGGCACGTTTTTGATATTCATCACTTTCTTTGTGATAAGCCATCAGACGCGTATTTTTCTTGAGCGCATCGTGCAACGCACTCAACGCTTCACGCAGGATACGCTGGGGGTCATCAATCGGAATCTGGAATTCGGTATAACCGACAAAAATCTCCAGTTTCAACGGAATATGACTGGTGATGCTCTGCTGAATTCTGTCTGCGCACGACATCAGTGTGCTCAGAACCTGTTCTTGCTGCTCTTTTTTGACCAGCAGTGCAAAACGGCCGGCGGAGATGCTGTAGATGCTGGCTTGTCGACTGATGTTCAGCCGCAGAAACAAGCCAATATCCTTAAGTACGCTCTCAACCGTTGGCATTCCAAGAGAGCGCGCCATCTCATAAATATAGGTGAGATCGATGCTGTCGAGCAGGATGAGAACGAAGTCTTCAAAAATATCGGTGGACTGGCTAATGTCCTCAATAAGACGCTGGCGGTTGGGCAACAAGGTAACCGCATCAATCAACCCAATGGCGTTGCGGTATTCGATCAGTGCCATTGTGATCGAGGCTAGCGTTTTCAAATCTCGGCGCTGCATTTTTGAAAACGAACGTGAAACATAGTCGACAACACTCAGGGTGCCTATGGCATAACCGGCTTTGGTAATCAACGGAATACCCGCGTAAAACCGTATATAAGGCTCACCGCTGACGTAGGGGCTGTTCTTAAAACGCTCATCCTGAGAAGCGTCATTGCAAACCAACAGTTCATTGGTTTGCATGGTGTATTGATCGAGTGCGCCGACTTTACGCATCTCGTTCAGGGCAAAGTTATGTTTGGCCTTAACGTGCAAAGAATGGGTGTCACTGACGGTGATCAACGCGCTGGGCATATTCAATATTTTGCTGGTCAGCGTGGTAATTTGGCTAAGTACATTGTCTTGAGAGGTATCCAGGTGAAACAATAACCTATCCAGCGCATGCATCCGCTGCTCCTCATCATGATTCAACTGTCTTAGCATTGATGACTCCATTTTTGCGCTATAAGAACACCTCATCTTAGCCTATTCAATAGGGGACAAACCTGTCATTAGGCACCGCTATTCATGATATTTCACAGGATAAAAAACCGGAGAAGTACCGAACTGGCATTATCTGATGAAAAGGAGAAAGGCATAATAAGGCGATTTTACATGAAACCGATCGCCTTGCTAGCGCTTGTGCATGTGGTGTTTAGGTTTACGCTGTGTTTGGCGATAAATTATTCTGAATCAGCAGTGTTTTTCATCACATGGCGTGCCAGCGCCTTCAGTTGCCGTTGAATAGCGGTTATGGCAACAGCACGATTGTCAGCGCGATCGCGGTCGCTGGCGTCAGGTGCTGAACTTTGAATGCCTATCAACTGCCAACCTTGTTGCGTTTTAAGCATCAAAGGGGAACCACTGTCACCGGGTAAGGTATCGCACTGGTGGGATAAGATGGCTGGTGCGGCCCAACCGGTAATCACACAATCCTGGTGGCGATAGAGCGCTTCCTGGTGATCTTCGGGGTAGCCGGCTTGTGTGACTTTCGCCTGTTGTTGCGCTAGTGCTGCAATCAACTCTGCCTGAGTGCCACTCCATGTTGCTAATGGAGTGATGCCTGGCGGTGTATCACGCAGGCGAATCAGCGCGTAATCCAGCGGAGCGGCCGTTGGCGGAACGATCCAGCCTTCGCCGTCGGGCTGCAACTTCTTGTGCAGTGTACTATTGGTTACCGCTTCGATAGCGTGGGTCTCATATTGCCATTCGCTATTCACTGCAATAAAGCGCAGCGCGACCGGTTTATCGGGTTTGCCTGATGGAGGCGTTAATACACAGTGGCCTGCGGTGAGTGCCAGGTGCGGAGAAATCAAGGTCGCAGTGCATAAATTTCCGCTGGCGGTTTCCAGTTGACCAATGGCCTGCCAGGGCCACGCAGTGGGCGCCGGAACCGGATCACGATCGTCATGATTGAAAAACAATGTTTGCTGACGTTCAGCTTCAGAGGGCGTTTTTTCTGCCCATGAACAGGTAGCCGGTAACGACAATAAACAGAACAACCAAGCCAGTTTACGCATCAATATGATTACCCTGCGGAAAAAACGATATTTCTTTTACGTTACCCACTAACTATAGCCGGATTTATCAGGTAAGCCTTTCTAGGCGATACTATGAATCGATAACGGCTTTGTTACAAAAAGAACAGCAGTGTGATAAACCCACACACCATCACAAGGGAAAATGCGATTTCGAATGAGTAGCGACGAAACATCATCAGACACCCCATTAAACATGCCGTGTGCATTTGAGCATACGGCGGCTACTCGAAGGGCAGTGGCTGGAATGCCTGCCATAAAAAACACCCGGAAAACCAGGTGTAAGACTCGAGATCCCTGTGAGGCGCTAGGCCCTGTTGGCGATGGGAACTGCTCATACTGTTTTGTCTAACAAGTCCCTGCCGTAGCAGGGAGCTTGAGACAAGGAACTGCGATGCAGTGAACTTATGCTGCGGTCGGGGCTGGTTTTTTAGCCGCTTTCTTCACATGTTTTTTGGCAGCTTGCGCTTTTTGAGCGGCAGGTTTAGCTGTTTTCTTCACATGTTTTTTTGTTGCCTGGGCTTTTTGTTCTGCGGGTTTAGCGGCTTTTTTCACCGTTTTCTTCGCATGTTCTTGTGCATGAGCAGCAGGGACAGTGGCTGGTGCTGCCGTTGTGTTTGCAGCAAATGCTACAGAGGACAGACCCAAAGCCGCACCTGCGATCAACACTAATACTTTTTTCATCATCAATTCCTCATTATTCCGTTCACATGTTGGACCCTGTAGCGGTCCGGTGAATGAAGAATAAGAAAAACCCCGTCTGGGGTCTGTGAGTCATTGGTATCGGTGTGTAACGCAATGTACACCTTCAAGAGGTGGGCGACGGACGGACAGGTATCTCGGTTTTTATCGGCCAACAAAAACGGAAGCGCGCACCTCCCCATTCGTTGTTTTCTACCACGATGGTGCCGTCATACGCTTGCACAATTGCATAAACAATCGCGAGACCCAAGCCACAACCACCGCTGCTGTTTTCCAATCCGGCTTCAAGGCGGATAAAGGGCTCAAACACATTTTCCCTGTCTTCCGGTGCAATGCCTGGGCCATCATCATCCACTTGAAGGCACGCTAACTGTGCATCACGGGATACGCTGACGGTGATACGCTCGCGGCAAAAGCGCAGCGCATTATTGACCAGATTGTCCAGCACCCGTTCCATCAGGCGCACATCGAGATAGCCGATATCCGTGCCAGGGGGAATTGATAATCCAAATGCTTTGTCCGCGTGCAGCATCCGCCACTCTTCTACCTTGTTTTGCAACCAGACAGTAAAATCAATTTGTGTCAGATGGAGCGATACCTGAGGACGGTCGAGACGCGCATAGGTCAGCAATTCGTCTATAAGGGCTTCCAATTGCCCAATATCGCGGTTGAGTGCGGCCTGTTCATCTTCGCTGAGGTTATCACTCATGGCCAGACGATAACGAAGACGCACCAGCGGTGTGCGTAATTCGTGCGCAATGTTGTCAATCAGTCGCTTTTTACTGACGATCAGTTGGTTCAGATTATCGGCCATTTGGTTGAACGCGATGCCGAATCGCACCATGCTCGAGGTGTTGTCATAATGCAATCGCTCTTCCAGGTGCCCCTCACCCAGTCGCTGTGCGGCATTTTCCAGCTTCAACATGGCTTGCCAATGCGGCCGCATCCATAAGAACACGGGCAGAGCCAGAGAAAGGCCGATCAACATGACAAACAACAAATCCCACAGCCGCATTTCATGTAAGAAAAAAAGATAAGGAATGGGCCCTACCGAAAGCACGTAATGAGAGCGGGGAATGCGCTGGATAAAGGTGTACTGGTCCTCAATAGCAACAATCTCGCCCTGATTTAACCGTTGCTGCGCTTTTGGGGACAGTCGGTACTTGCTCAGTGGTTCAATATTCAGTTTGAATGACAGGTTCAAATCCATCTCGTTGATGGTTTTATGCCATTCGCGCGGTGGGATAGTGCGTAGTTCATTACGGATCAGATAGAGCGAACTTTTCATCAGATCGTCCATAGACTGCCTGCCTGCGCGCTCTGCCGTCATCTTGTACACCAGACCAACCAGCAACGTCATCACCACGAAGCTGGCAAACAGCAAGAGAAAAAACTGTACAAACAGCTTTCTCATGGTGTCACACTCTCCCAGGCATTTGGGGCAAAAAGATAGCCTTTGTTGCGAACCGTTTTGATACGAAAGGGCTCAAGTGCATTGTCATGCAGCTTTTTACGCAATCGTGAAATGGCCACGTCAATGCTGCGGTCCATGCCGTCGTAACTGACGCCGCGCAGATTTTTGAGTAACAGGTCGCGATCCATTGTGTGACCGGCATGAGTAGCCAATTGCCACAGTAAATCGAAATCAGCAGTGGAGAGCACGATGTTCTCTTCAGCCAATGTCACTTCTCTGTTCACCGGATCGATACACAATAACCCGAAGTGTAGCGTTTTATGCACTTGAACCTGAGTTTGTACCGCGGGTGTCTCAGGTGTTGCCTGCGCGACGGGTTGTGAGTATTGGCGCAGATGGAGTCGCAAACGGGCTAGTAGCACTGCAGGAGGTGTGGTTTTCAGAATGTAATCATCAGCCCCCATCTCCAGCGCCAGAATATGGTTCATGTCACTATCAAGGGAGGTTAACAGCACAATCGGACCACTGTACAACGGGCGTAGCTCACGGCAAATCGTCATGCCATCCTTGCCTGGCAACATGACATCCAACAATACCAGGTCGGGGTTTTGCTGCGCGATAAAGTCGAGAGCTTTATCACCGCGCGGCTCCAGATGGACATCAATATCATGTTTTCCCAGATAAGCCGCAATCAATTTGCCCACTTCAGGGTCATCTTCCACAAAGGCAATCTTGTGCATAGTCACCGTAATTATTGTTGCAATACCATCAGCCTGCCATGTGGCAGACCGTTTTCATCTTGCGTTAGCATAGCGCCCACACTATGGCGGCGCCAGCAATGAAGTATAAAACACAGATATCAGATTTCATTGCAATATCGTGAACTTGATAACGCGCTTGCGCTGTCAAATAACGCACGCTCGTGACAATATAGACAGGTATACCCGTCATATTTCAAGTTGCATGTGCGTTGGCAGCACGCGTTCGCCCGAATCACTTATCTGAGTAAGCTTATCGGGATGAATGAATCTCATCTCTGAGGTTCACCCTGCGGGTCAGCGACAGTACTGTTCAAATTTGTTAGAAACAAATTTGTCTTTCACTTGCAGCTTGACGAGACTCGTAAATGAGACTCGCCCTAAAAAGCCAGTGCAAGCGCTGTTCAAAATGCTAACGTTTTGTCCGGTAACTTGAATTATTTAGGGTATAACCCGTGAGCCTCGTAAAACAGGGCAGATGTATTATCGACGCTTGATGAAAGGTGATTGACGTACAAGTGACGCGATGAACCCACTGGCGAACAGGAGAGAAGGACATGGGAAATCACCCAGAGTCTGTGTGTTCCGATGAGACGTTGAGTATTGATTACGCTGAGTATTTGGCAGCGCTGTGTAATAAACGCTGGCGTTTTATTGATGCCATGTATGGCGTGTTGCCCATTATCGGTATGGTGACAAAGTCTGCTTCGGCCCGACAGGCCGCCCCGCAAGAGCGAATGAAAATGCTGGCAATGCAAGTGCTCTCCACGCAGGTCAATGATGAAACTAACCTGACAAGACTGATCGCGCTAGCACAGCAGCAGAAGCTGACGGCGCTGAATATTGTGTTGCCATACCCGTTGACACCGCCACAACTGGTCACCATTCGGGAAGCCTGTTCAGCTTCAACAACAGTGACACAGCGTAACGAGTGTCTGAGCGTGCTGATTACGTCGGTCTAGGCCGCTTACGCGGCCCTGCAATCGTTCAGATTAATTGAGCGAATGATGTGTCGCTTCCAGTGCCTGGGTCAGGGTGGGATAAAATGTGCGGCGTCCCGCGATAGGATGCACATTGGCTCGCGCGAGCGTTTTCAGCGGCTGGAATGGGATATCCGTTACTAATAGCTGCTTGCCTGCGGGCAACGCATCACTGAACCGTAAAAACGCATTCAGGCCGCCGGCATCCAGAATCGACACCGCGTCCCATTGCAGAATGATGGTCTGGTAGTCCTCACTGCGTTGCAATATATCGTTGAAAATACGTTCCGCTGCGGCAAAAAAGAGTGGGCCGTTAACGCGCAGCACCAAACGATCGGGCGATGAGGTTTCAGGTAGTTCACTCAGCCGGGTCATTTGGGCGATACGGCGCATAAACAGCAGCGACGCCAACACAATCCCCACCGTAATCGCAATCACCATATCGAACAGCACGGTCAATGACATGCAAAGCAGCATGACGATGATGTCGTCTTTTGGCCCGTGACGCAGCAAATCCACCACCTTATGGGCTTCGCTCATGTTCCAGGCAACAATCAGTAACAGGGCAGCCATGGCTGCCAGCGGCAGATAAGAAAGCCAGGGGGCCAGCACCAAAAGAGCCAACAGAACTAAAAGTGCATGAATCACGGCTGCAATGGGGGAGGTTGCGCCAGCTCGGACATTAGCGGCTGAGCGCGCAATCGCCGCTGTGGCCGTGATGCCGCCGAAGAAAGGAGCGATCAGGTTGCCGAATCCCTGTCCCATCAACTCGGTATTGGAGTTGTGTTTTTTACCTGTCATACCATCCAATACCACGGCGCACAGCAATGATTCAATTGCACCGAGCATCGCCATGGAAAAAGCTGCGGGCAACAAGGCTGAAATACTTGCCCAGTTGAGCGTCATTGTCGGTTGGCCTGGTGCCGAAACATTCCAGGGCAGCACCCATTGCGGCAAAATAGGGGGAATTCCCTGACCCTGCGTGCCGTCCGCCAGCAGATAGCTAAAACGGGAACCAATGGTGGCGACATCATGACCCATCAACGACATGCCTCCCATGACAGCAACACCCGCCAGCAGGGCGGGTAAATGCCCTGGCAAACGGATACCTAATTTGGGCCACAAAATGAGCACAGCTAACGTTGTCAGACCAATTAACGTGTCAGCTAGCGTCAGCGTTGGCAATGCCTGTGTCAGGGCAATCACTTTCTCGATATAGTGCTCTGGCACGGTGGTTAGGTGCAGACCGAACAGGTCTTTAACCTGCATAGTGGCGATAGTGATACCGATCCCGGAGGTAAAGCCCAACGTGACCGAAAGCGGAATATATTCAATCAAGCGGCCAAAACGGCAAACCCCCATCAAGACCAGAAACACACCGGAAAGCAATGTCGCTACCAACAATCCAGAGAGGCCAAATTGTTGCGAGACCGGGTAAAGAATGACCACGAAAGCAGCCGTTGGACCGGAGACGCTGTAGCGCGACCCACCGGTTACGGCAATGACAATCCCAGCAATGGCGGAGGTGTAAAGCCCGTACTGCGGTGGAACGCCACTGGCGATAGCCAGCGCCATGGCTAATGGAATGGCAATAATCCCTACGGTGATGCCCGCAATGATGTCGTGAACCAAACGTTGAACAGTATATTTTTCGCGCCAACAGGCGGCGATCAGTGCGCTAAAGGGCTTAACCCCGCTAACTCCATGCGTTTTCATCTTATGTCAGACCAAAAAAGGGACAAAAAAATGGCGGGCTACTGGCCCGTCGTCGATAAGTGAAGTGTAGGATACGCTTGTTAAGTGGGGAGTGTTAAGACTTACATCAAAATGAAGGTAGCCCTGACGTAAAATCAGGGCTTTCCCGTAGGATCACAGCATAATTGTCATCAAATAGGCCGCAAATAGAGCTAAATGTGCGCTGCCGTTCAAAACGTTGGTTCTACCGGTTGAGAACGAAATATGACACAACATCAGTACCGAGACCATGACGACGATGCTTGGCATTTCCAAACCAAAGTTCAGCGTATTTCCCGTCAAGCTTGCGATGACGGTTACCGCAGGCACTGTGAGTGAAATGGTTGCGAGTACCGATCCGAAGAACAGATTCATCGCACGCTGCACTTGATTACGCAGCACGGCTTTAATAGCGCCCAATCCTTCAGGAGAGAGGATCAATAGCGCGACCAGAAAGCCGGTAAATTGCTCAGGTGCGTTCATCCGCGTCAACAGCGCGTTTAACGGTGCGGAGTCCATCTTGGTAATGCTGATCACCGCCACCAGATGAATCAGCAACCAGGCCGTGTGCCACAGGGAACTGTGTGCAGAGGGTTTGCCGTGGTGCGGATCGCCGTCGTCACTTTCGTCTTCATGTTCATAGACGAACAGGCTCTGGTGCGTACGCGTTTGAATGAGCAGAAAGACCCCGTACATGGCAGCGGAAATGAGCGCAATAATCAACGCCTGGCCGGTGGTGAAATTACCGCCCGGTAGAGAGGTAGGAAAGACTAACACAATAATAGCCAGTGGGAAAATGGCCATCAGGTATTGTTTGATGCCAATCAGGTTCACATGCTGAGTGGCAAATTTTCTCCCACCCAGCAGTAAGGCGAATCCGACAAGACCGCCGCTGACAATCATGATGATCGAATAAAGCGTGTCGCGCATCAAGTCAGGCCCCGCATCGCCAGTGGCCATCAGAGCAGAGATCAGGCTGACTTCCAAAATAACGACAGAGAGGCTGAGGATCAAAGAGCCGTAGGGTTCGCCCAGTCGATGGGCCAGCACGTCGGCATGGCGTACCACGCTAAAGGCGCTGGCGAGGATACCCACTAAAGCAATAAAGTTGATGCCGAGGATGGCAACCAGATGCTGTGCATCACTCCACTGTAACAAGACAAACAGTGCAATAATGGGAAAGATCAACGAATATTCATGGTGACGCGTTTTGATCACCTCAGTTTGCGACTTCATGGCAGGCGGTTCCTTATCAAAATGTTGCATTTTACTGGCTGTGCCGCACGCCATTTTGTTCTCTTAATATGAGCTCCGCGATAGAAACGGTGATTCATATGCAAGGATGTGACGTTGCGGAAAAAGTTACTTACAGGTAGTTATAGCCTAAAAAACAAAAGCAGATTAACAGAATACGCGCAGCAGACGGGAGATTTTAAGTAATTTTACATTCTTGGAGAGAAATATGAGATAAGTGGGGAGAATTCAATACTTTTCTCCCCATTGCATTGATGTACCTAATGAATTTCAGATGATTTAGTCATCTGGGTTATCCATAACATCATGACGTTTCTGGTGATAATCCTCTTCGTTTAACCCTTCACGCCAGTATGGCACTGCATAGAGCTGATTTCTGTCAACATCCAGTTCTCGCCTTAGATAACGGCGCAATTGCACCACAATGCGGTCTTCTCCCGCCAACCAGAAAAAAGCGTTGCGGATATCAACGTCACGCGTTACTGCATGAAATTGTTGTAGCAAGGTATCTGTATTGTCGGTGGAACCGATAATCCAATGTACGCTGAAACCTGCTGGGGCAGTCAGTGCCAAACGATCGGCTTCGTTGTCGATGCGGATAACCGCATGGCCTGTGGCATCGGATGGCAATATATTAAGCAATGCAGCGATAGCGGGCAGAGAAGAAGGGTCGCCTGCCAAATAGTAAGCAGCGGCCACAGGAAGCATGGGATGTGGTCCACCGGGTTGGGTGATACCGACGCTGTCACCGGGCTGTGCGTTGCGAGCAAACGTTACGGCGGGACCGCCATGTTCATGCAGGGCAAATGCCACATCCACTTCACCCAGTTCAGGCCGGAAAGCATAAAGGGTATAGGTACGCACGAATGGGCGCGCTTGACCTTCCGGCCATTGCGGACCTCGCTCTCCCAATGTGGGTAACGTAGGTACGCTTTGACCAGGACGGGCTAAAAACAGTTTGATGTGAGCTGCATGCCGTCCGGCCGCCGGGTAATCGCGTAAAGCGTCACCGTGAAAGGTGATACAGCGTAAATGTGGGGAAAGGTCAGTGACACTTTTTACTTGAATTAATCGGGGTTGGGTTGGGCGAAAACCTGTTGGATGAGCCATTGAATTTCTCCATCATTCAGCCGGTATATACCCTAAATAATTCGAGTTGCAGGACAAAACGTTTACGTTTTGAACAGCGTCTGCGCTGGCCCGTAGGGTGAACCTCAGAGATGAGGTTCATTTATCCCGATGAGCTTACTCAGGTAAGTGGTTCGGGTGACCGGGTGTAGCCAACGTACCTGTAACTTGAAGTAAGAGGGTATAATTATTGATTTGATGGACAATATCATACCATGTTGATGATAGTGATTATCATTTTAGTGACAGGCAAAAGCACGCGCGGCTAAAAACGTAGCATTCAACATTTTTTCTTACTGTTTCAGCGTTACATTAGCCCTTTGTGATTAAGATCAAGCTTGATTGCCACACAACGAATGGCATATTCTGGGGTGAGTTGCAGGATTTTTAAGCAGTTACGCTGTCTTTGTCTGAAACACGGCAGCAGTTATTGTTCGGCTATTGGGTGTCGGGGGTTTTAAGGTATTGTTAACACGCGAGTTTTTACAAAAGGCTGATTGTGGTACGTCTTTTGGTTGTATCGAAGAAAACTTGCTGCTCACGCCTCAGCAGCGAGCGGACTCCCTGGACCAGACGCTATCGCGTCGCCCTGACAGCCCTGTGTGGGTTTTTGGTTATGGCTCACTGATGTGGAATCCGGTATTTAATCCGGAGGAAGCGCGTTTGGCTACGCTTTCTGGCTGGCAGCGGGCATTTTGCCTGCGACTGACGGCAGGGCGTGGTACGGCAGCCCAGCCTGGGCGTATGCTGGCATTAACCCCCGGTGGGAAAACAACCGGTATGGCATTTCGCTTACCGGAAGCGTCTCTACGCGAAGATCTGGAACTGCTTTGGAAACGCGAGATGATAACCGGTTGCTACCGTCCTGAATGGTGCGACCTGCATTGTCAAAACGGCGATATTGTCACCGCATTGGTGTTCGTTTCGCAAGAAAAACACCCGTTGATCGAAGCCGACACCTGTATCCACCGCGTTGCCCCTTTGATAGCAAAAGCCAGTGGTCCGCTGGGAACCAACGCACAATATCTGTTTGCACTGGAAGATGCGCTCAAAAAACACGGTATGGTAGATGAATGCCTAACGGCGCTGGCACGGCGAGTACGAGAACTTCAAGAACAAACGCATCCTGAGCAAGGAGATTGGTGGGGGGTTTAGCGCCGTTGATGTGTACATCATCGTCCTGTAGCCATTGACCGTGTACAGACGACCAATGGCTAACGAAGCCGATTACCAGCCTACGCCAAGTCCCAGCGTATACATGGTGTCATCCACATCCCCTTGATTACTTTCGATGCGGGTACGTACCACGCGCATACTCAATGAAGACCAATCGGTCAACTTGAAGCGCAAGCCGCCTTCCGCTTTCAGATAAATAGGTGCGGTACTGTCAAATGACCGTCCAACTTCACCGTTAGTGAATGCTTCAATCGTTTTGCTGTACAAATAACGGTTGTAGGCCCATTTCAGACCGGCAGAGTAGAAGTTATCTTCTTTGCCTTCCGCAGTGTTTTGATAGGTAAAGGTTTGGCTGTTGACCAGAGACGTCAGTGAGAAAGCGCCTAAATCGTTATCCCAAAACTGATAACCAGGACCAAGACCGAACGAACGGTTTACCTTGATATCCTCGATCCAATCACGTTTGTAATAGTAACGAGACTGAACGAACCATTGCTCATCCAGGAACTTATCCAGTGCGTATTCACCAGATGCGTTCTTGGTGCTGCGCACATCGTTTTCTGTGGCTTCATGGTAGGTACCATCGACGTTGTGACGCCAGGTACCATGACGCATCCGGGTGTTGAGGGTGACGTCATAATTTTCCGTCTCGGTAGAGCTTTTCCGGTGTGACATTCCTGCATCGATGTTGCCTTTCCAGGAGAAATCAGTGACCAACGGTTTGGCGGCAACGATCGATTTGATGTTGGTCAACGCCAGCGTTTGTTCCCCTTGTTCACCACCGGCAGGGTTCCCTACCACGGAGCGAGTTTCACCCGCTTTCAGGCGGGGGTAGAGTACACCATTTTCATAGCGCTCGCCTTGGATCACCAACCCATGGTCAGATTCAAAGGTTTTAACCTGATCCCAAGCAACGGAGACGCTGCCTGCATAATCAGTGGTGATAAAGAGTTTGCCGCCGTCAAGCAGCGTGATTTTCCCGGTAATTTTGTCCCCGTTGTTAAGCCAGACCGTGTCGGCATAGCTTACAGACGTGCCAGCAGTCGCCAGAGCGAAGGCCAGCCCCAGGGAAGATAATGTGCGTTTGGTATGTGTCATTTTCTGGAGATAATACAGTGGAAGTCGTTGATGAATAATGCTGCCAATGGCGCTGGCTAAAGCGGTTGAGCCGGTAAACTCGGCAGCGCAAACAGTAACAGGAAATGTGACCTGGCTCTACAATAAAACATCAATTCGTTAGAATCTAAATTGTTATAAAACATATCACTCATGATTTACCGATATAACGGGATCAAAATCACATTTCACTTTGCTGGCATTGCTCTCTCTACTGCAGGTGGGGCAATAGAGAGAGGGTGCGAGTCACGCCGTTTGTTGCGGCTTACGTATGTTCCGCTCAGGGCGTGTTTTTCTTGGCAGAAAGCGTGAAGTCAGCAACTGACGTACTCGTGTGACGACCTGTTCCTGAAACAGTAAGCAAATGATCACCGTTGCGAGTAAAAATATGCCGTACCCTGGCAGTGAAAGCTGCACGTTTCCTGCCGCTACGGCGCACTGTTCCCAATCACTAAAGCAGGCTAAAGGATCGCCGCGCAATAGCTGCTCTAGCGTGCGAAACAGGTTAAACAGCGGGACATGCAGCGCAAAAATGGAGAGTGAGGCAGCACCCAGACGCGGTGACCAACGGCGCAGCCAATGGCTGTCTGGATCGCGAGCCAAAGCGCTCAGACACACTAATCCTACCTGTGCGGGTAACAGCAGACCATTGTGCAACAGGAAATACCAGTAGGCTTCACCGTTGGTGAACAGCCAGGCACCTGCAATAAAGTTCAGAAAAATGAACGTAGCAATGCCAACACGTTGACCACCGGTGAGTGGTGTTCTTGCACGATCGCGATAATGGCGGAATAGGGCATAGCCTAGAATGCCGGCCAGAAATTCCGGCAAACGGAAAATAGGTCCGCGTTGCAACAAGCCCGTATAGGGCATGCCAAATTGCTGCTTCCAGATAACCCAGGCTGGGGGGATCAGGTATAGCAAGCAAATAATGCCCAGCCAAATCCAGGGATGACGGCTGTTCAATAACCGTGGACCCAGTGCAGGAAACAGCAGATAGAAGAAAAACAGCGTAGAGAGCGACCACAACGGTGCGTTGAACGTCAGAAAATAGGGGTTCCAGGCTTGTAGCATGAATACTTGCAACAGACCGTTGAAGAGCAACTGCGCATTAGTCATATAATGACGCAGGCTTTCCGGATCGACATTAGGTTCGTTAGTGTCATAAATGACAAAGCGAGCGCTGGCCACCTGACCTTCCGGCGGTACTGCCAGCCATTGCATCAGGGTGACGACGGCAATAGACGCGAGTAATGCCATAATGTGGATAGGGTAGAGATTGAACAGCCGCTTAGCCAGAAAATGGCGAGCGGGTTCTCGCAACTCTCCACCGCGAATATAAACGTGGGCCAGTAAAAAACCGGAAAGCACGAAAAAGGTACTGGTGGCGAAAAAACCCATACTGGTCAATTCACTTAAAAAAGGCACGCGTTTTATCTGGGGATAAACATGTGCAGTGTGATAAATCATCACATAGCAGCCGAGCAGAAAACGCAGCCATTCCAGTCCGATAAAGCGTTCTGTACGCGGTTTAATCATGATTATTCCTCTGTGCCCAACAGCGATGAGCATAAAGCAAGCTGGCGTGACCAATCATTGCTGTGGCAAATATCAAAAAACGATTCCTAAAGTGAGTTTAGCGAAGGAAATTCAGGGAATAAGTAGGATTATGACGATAATCTCCAATCTCGTTTAAGAATGGTTTACTATTCATCGTGTTACTTAACGAACTGAAAAGAAACGTAAAGTTTTCTAAAGAGGGCGTTTTTTATTTGTCATCGAAATCTGGTTTTGCAAGTGGATGAAACCCGAACGAACGCATGAGCGATTTTAATGTTTATGAGGTCCTGGCAGGTCGCAGGACAGCGCTAAGCCATCTGGCAATCAAGGAGTAACAATGTTAACTGTGGATTTTTATCTGGTAGATGCGTTCACACAGCACACTTTTGGTGGAAATGCCGCC
The DNA here is from genome assembly GCA_015548865.1 of Serratia marcescens. Taxonomy (GTDB): domain Bacteria; phylum Pseudomonadota; class Gammaproteobacteria; order Enterobacterales; family Enterobacteriaceae; genus Symbiopectobacterium; species Symbiopectobacterium marcescens_A. The sequence goes on from JADMXW010000025.1 coordinate 51,899, forward strand.
GCAGTATGCCCACTGACAGCGTGGTTGCCGGATGAGCGCTTATTGCAGATGTCGCGCCAGCACAACCAGTCGGAAACGGCTTTTTTTGTGCCGACAGAGCAGGGCTTTGCGTTACGGTGGTTCACAACGCAGGGCGAAATTAATTTGTGTGGTCATGCAACATTAGCCGCCGCACATGTGATTTTTACCACCATGGGTTATCCGGGGGATACTGTCCGTTTCTCTACCCGTTTTGTGGGAGAGCTGACGGTGACACGTAGCGATGCTGGGTTGACGCTGGATTTCCCTGCCTGGAAAACGGAGCCGGTAACACCGCCGCCACTGTTGTTGCAGTGTTTAGGGATACAAAAGGCTGTTGAGGTGCGGGCGGCGCGCGACTATCTGGTCGTGCTGGAAAATCAGCAACAAGTAGAAGCACTAACGCCAGATATTCACGCCATGAAACCCTTGGGCAAACTGGTTTGCGTTACGGCACCGGGAGACGACTATGATTTTGTCAGCCGGTTTTTCTGCCCAGGAGAGGCCGTTGCGGAAGACCCGGTGACCGGCTCGGCACACAGCATGTTAATTCCCTATTGGCACAGGCGGTTAGGCAAAACGACGATGCGTGCGCGTCAGGTATCTGAACGCGGCGGCGATTTGCATTGCCAGTGGCTAGGTGAGCGGGTATTGATTGGGGGTCAAGCCGTCACCTATCTGGAAGGCAAAATCTTCCTGCGATAGATCGGTGCATCGTTTCGCTGGGATGGCGCTTATGGCGTCGCTCGGCGATTAAGGTATCTTGCTCGCGTGGTGTGAGTTGTTAAATGTTGCGATTGCTACCCTGACGGTTTTATCTCAGGCTTGTGACGCTACGACGATGGGAAGTAAGCTGTGCTACGTCGAGCGTTAGCGATATTCTCATTCAGCCGCTTGATGCGCCTTTGGAGTGCGTCGGTGGAATACCTCACGCGTCGTTATCCGTTAGTGTACAATCGTCACTAAAACCTGTTAATAAACAATCCCGCCATATCTGGCGGGATTGTTTACCTCTGTATTGCAGTTATTTAAACAGTCCCAGCAAATAATTCAGGATCAGAGACGGAAGAGTAAAATCAGGATCGGCAAAGGTCACACCTTTGGCACCCAGATCGGCAAACAACGGCAGCGTGAGGGCCGGCAATACGCACAGCAGCAGCCCATTGATAAAGCTGGCGATGATGGCACCTCTGAATCCGCCGGTCGCGTTGCCGAAAATGGCTGCTGCGCCGCCGGTAATAAAGCTCGCCATGATACCGGGTACAATAATAGGCAGACCGATAAACGGAAAAATCAGAATACAAATCAGCTCAACCAGGAAACTCACCAAAAAACCGATCAGTGTTGCGTTCGGCGCTTTATCAAACAACACCATCACGTCAACCGCAGGCACTGCGCCGGGTGCGAAGACTTTGGCAAATCCTTTAAATGCCGGAACGATTTCAGCCGTGAATAGCCCTACGCCTGCTTTTGCCAAATAGAGACCACAGGCGAAGGTAGCGGATTGTTCCAAAATGAAGATCAGCACGTTTTTATCCGCCGCACCGCTACCATACACCATCACCATGGCGTCTTTAATTTGTGGTTGGGTGGCAAATATGCAGGAAATGACCAGCAAGATCAGCATGGTCAACAACGTGGCCACATTGGGTTCGCGCAAAAAGTCGAAACGATTGCTGATTTCCAAATGCTCGGTGTCATGCTTGGTGTTACCAAACCATTTCCCCATGTAAGAGCCGAGAATATAGGAAGAAATTGCCGCATGAGAAATAGAATATTCATCAGACCCGATGATTTTACGGCTGAATCGCCCCAAGACATGAGGTGCAAATGCCATGTAGAACCCGATGAATGCTGATGCGATGATGATGATAGACACCACGCTGTAACCCAATTGCGCCAATACGGCAGTCAGTGCGAATGCCATAAATAGCACCAGATGCAGCGATAAATAGATATTTTTCATGCGTGTAAAGCGCGCTAACAGGATATTGATGATCATAGAGAACAGCAATATCAACGCTGCAGTAGCACCTATTTTATCAATGGTTGCCGCCATGATGGCTTCATTACTGGGTACCACGCCAACAATATTAAATGCGTGAGAAAATAAGCTGCTAAAAGCGGTAAGCACTTTCATTAAAATGCCTCCACCCACTTTTATCATGGTAAAGCCAATAAAGGAGAGAAATGTCCCAGTTATTAATCGAGAAAGTGTGGCCTTTTGGAATAATAATCCTAAAAAAGCAACAATAGCGATGATGACAGACGGCGTTTTAACCAGACTTAACAATATGTCCATGTTGACCCTGTATAGATATAGTGAGAGCTAACGTGTTTGCATAGCTGGCGTTGTGTACACACCAGGCGTGGCGGTACATGGAAACGGGGCGAGCCTGTTTCCACCGCTGTCATGCAACAGTCGTTGGTGTTATTAAGAGCCTATCCCATTAGGGTTATTTCATGTGCCATGTTGCTTCCGGACGGCACTCGACATCATCACGTACACGATGTACGCGCCAGTTCCTGCGAGCTGTCCGCAATCAGACTGGCTGAGCTAATTATACCTACTGGGATAGGCTCTATGTATTGATAATTTATACTTACGATAATCCTTGCCACATTACTACAGCACGAATAATAAATTTCTCTCAGCGTATTTTTTATAATATGAGATCTGAATCTAAAAATCAAAACATCGTTCCAAAATTGTAAAACAATGTTTCTATGTGATTGTATATAAGATTATTACTAATTTACTGAAAGCATTTTTATTTTTAACGGTTGCGTTTTGTTGTTGGTTAATTGTTTGTTATGGTTTTTTTATAAAATATAATTTAACGAAGTTTTATCAGTAGAATAGTTTTTACTTGGTGTTTCAAGTATGAAACACCATTATGGTAAATATGATGATTTATCTTATATTCGATTTTCATATTCAATCTTAACGCATTAATTTCCAACCAAACTGGCCATAAAAATCATCAGTGCAAGAGATCTCTCTCGCTGTCATTTTTGCCTATACTTGATGAAGTACGTGGCGTTCGCGTGTGTCTTAGATGCGCGTTTTCATGGATAAAACACGAGGTGGTTATGGGAATCTTGTCCTGGGTTATCTTTGGGTTGATTGCGGGTATTCTGGCAAAATGGATCATGCCGGGAAAAGACGGTGGCGGATTTATTATTACTGTTTTGCTCGGCATCATTGGCGCAGTGGTGGGCGGTTATATCAGCACCTTCTTTGGGTTTGGCCGCGTGGATGGTTTCAACATCGGCAGTTTCTGCGTTGCGGTGATTGGCGCTCTGGTGGTGCTGTTGGTGTTCCGTAAAATCCGATCGTGATAGCACTCGGGAGATTGCTGACGAACCCTTTTCGGCATGCCCGTGCTTCCCGGTGAATCACGGCGAGGGGCCATTATGGGGGGCATTCATGTACCCCATCCTACAGGCCGGCGCAAGCGCTGTTCTAATTTGCTCAATGCTAATTTGTCGGCGGCTTACGCCGCTACGACCCCATCGACGCACGTCGCCTCATCACAGATTTTGTCATCAGTCTGCGGCGGGATAAGTATCCCGCCTTTACCCCGGTAGATAAGGCCACAAAGTTAGACCGAGCAGCATCACTCCGCCGCCGATGTTGATGGTTGTTTCCATCGTTCGCATATTTACTGTGTGCGCTGAGCGCAACATGGCTTGCGTTGTCAGCAGTAACCATCCTCCCATGATAGAGATGTGCACTGTTGCTAACGCCATAAAATTAATCACGGTCTGTTCTGGTGACTGCATATCAAGCGTGCTGCCTGCAAACAGAGGCACCACCGTCACATACAGTAAAATCGCTTTAATATTGAGCACATTGGCAACATAGGCAGCGCGAATGCCGAATGTGTGGTCGGATTGCTGTGTCCGAGTCCCGCCTTGCCAGCCACGCTGTATCAGGCGTAATGCCAAATAAACCAAATACCCAGTGCCGAGCAGTGCCATTGCCTGCATCAGCGTTGGATAGCGCATCAACAGCGCAGAGATCCCAATGCTTGCCAGTATCGCGTGCGTATAGATACCTAATGCAGTGCCAACAATAATGCGTATTACGCCACGTGAGCCCTGAGTCACTGCGTTATTGAGCGCTAGCGTAAAGCTGGCACCCGGAGACAGGGCGATGGGCAACATGGTCGCAATAAATCCGATAATATCCATGCGGTTAGCCGAAAATATATCTGTCTGCTGATGGTAGCGGATCGCGAGATGAAAGGCTGTGACAAGAAGAGGAGATTTGGCGTTGACGATTATACCTAGCTGAGCCTGGGGCAGACTGATGACGAAGCCACTTTACGCTTCGTCATCTTCTGCTTCCTTTGTGCCATCCTTGGCTTCCCTTGCGTCATCCCCGGCGAAAGCTGGGGATCTCTTTGAAGATAAACGCGTTTCTTCTGCAAGAGATTCCCGGCTTTCGCAGGAATGACAGGTGCGATGGGAATTACTGTGTTATATCGGTTTGTCAATAATCTCGCCTGGGCGAGGTAGTCAGTGGGTAACAATCACATCCAGCGCACGCAGATGCTCCGGTTGCCAAGACAGCATCAACTCCGTGCCGGGTTTCCAATGTGTTTGGATTTCGCTGGCGGGTAGTTTCACCATAAAGGACGATTGTCCTGCAACTTCCGTCATCATGCGCACATGGTCGCCCAGATAGATAAATTGCTGGATACGTGCGCGAACTTGCTCTGCACCGGCAGTTAGCGGATTGGCATTGACACGAATACGTTCCGGACGGATGCACAGACTGATTTTTTTACCAGGTGAACTGGGGCGAACTTTGAGGGTGCGCAACACGGTGCCATCATCAAGCGTGGCCAGATAGTAATCCCCATCAGAGCCGCTTTGCGTTGCAACCAGCGTATTGTTTTCACCAATGAACTGCGCCACAAAGGTGTTCTGCGGACGTTCGTAAATATCACTCGGGCTGTCCATTTGCTGGATGATGCCATCGTTAAATACCGCAACGCGGTTCGACATGGTCATGGCTTCGCTTTGATCGTGAGTGACGTACACCACGGTCAGATCTAACGATTCATGCAGCGCCTTGATCTCCAACTGCATGTGCTCGCGCAACTGTTTATCCAATGCACCCAGTGGCTCATCCATCAGCACCAGTTTTGGTTCAAACACCAATGCGCGCGCCAATGCTACGCGCTGCTGCTGTCCTCCGGACATTTGCGCCGGATAACGATCCGCTAACGTCGTCAGCTTTACACGATCCAGAACGCGATCGACCTTTTCTTTGATATCACTCTTGTTCATACGGCGAATTGAGAGCGGAAACGCCAGATTTTCGGCAACGGTCATGTGCGGGAATAGCGCATAGTTCTGGAACACCATGCCAATGCCACGCTGGTGCGGCGGCAAGCTGTGCAGCGGAGTGTCTTTTAGCAGGATTTCGCCTTGAGTGGGGGTTTCGAATCCGGCCAGCATCATTAAACTGGTGGTTTTACCGGAGCCAGAAGGGCCTAACAGGGTCAAAAATTCCCCTTCCTGGATGTCCAAATTCAGATTTTTAACCACCAGGCGGTCGCCGTCGTAGGTTTTCTGAATATTTTTGAAGCTGACGTAGGTTCTCATTCGTCCAATCTCTCGCTTAACGGTATTATCACAGCCGTTATGCATAAAGCGTGCCCGTTCCATCAAACCGTTGTGTAACAACGTGGTTAAAAGTCAAAACAGGGCGTGAGAGATTATTCCTATGCTCCGTGGTGGGGCGTTGTCGGGGCGATTTGCATGGCTGTGGTGCAGTGTGCCACAGCCGTGACGCACGATAACAGGGCGCTAACGCGCCAGTCCGGTCAGTGGTTTCAGGCAGGTCACCACCACGTCAAAAGCGCGCACAATATCACTTTCTTCAACGCTGGCGTATCCCAGTAATAGCCCACGTTCAACGGTCGGACGCAGGTAGTAGCTGGAGAGCGGTTTTACCATGACACCATGGCGCAAAATGTGCGAACTCAGTAACACATCGTCTACGTGCGCAGGCAGCTTTAACAGCATATGTAGCCCGGCATTGCTGCGATCGCCGACAAATTCGCTACCAAGATGGGTTTCAATCAATTGGGTGAGCAGGGCGCGTCGTCGGGCGTAAAGCAGCCGCATGCGCCGAATATGAGCGGCGTAATGCCCATCACGTATAAATTCGCTCAGGGTCGATTGTGTAAGCCAGTGCCCACCACGGTAGAGCTCGGCGTGGGCAACTTTGAGTTCCTGTGCCAACTGCGGCGGCAGCACCATGTAACTCACGCGCAAACCGGGGTACAGCGTCTTGCTAAACGTGCCGATATAAATCACCGGAGCATGTTTTTTTAACCCTTGCAGCGCAGGTACCGGGTTTCCGGAGAAGCGGAATTCGCTGTCGTAATCATCCTCCACGATCCAGCTATTGTGCTCCTGCGCCAGTGCCAGCAGCCGTTGGCGGCGGGCCAGACTCATTACTGCACCCAGCGGGTACTGGTGTGAAGGTGTCACACAAATCAAGCGTGGTATGCGTCCGGGAGGCAGTGTCTCCGGTGGGGACATCCCCTGATCGTCCACGTTGATGGGCGTCACTCGCAATCCGTTAATGGTCAGCACGTTGCGCATGCCCCAGTAGCATGGATCTTCAATCCATGCGGTATCTCCAGGGTTACACAGCATCTTGGCCAGCAGGTCCATTCCCTGATGGGTCCCTTCGGTGATCAACACTTGCTCCGGCGTACACTCGACAGAGCGGGCCACGCGCAAATACTCCGTCAGCGCCAACTGCAACTCCGGACTGCCACCCATCGGAGAATAGGAGAGCTGTTCCGGTTTCATGCGCCGCATCAAGCGTGTTTGCGTGCGCCGCCAGAGATCGTGCGGAAAGCTGGCAATATCAGGAATGCCCGGCATGAAAGCGCCCCATTGGCGCGTTGACGCACCAGCGTAGCCCAACAGATGCATACCGCGCTGGGATAGCGTAGGCGCTGCGGAGTGTGATGAACCTTCCTGCGCATCGGGTACGCGCTCCATATTGCCATCCGGAAGTTGTTCAGTCACAAAGGTGCCACTGCCAGGGCGGGTTTCGATGTACCCCTCTGCCAGCAGTTGTTCATACGTTGCCAGCACGGTATTGCGTGACAGGGTGAGCTGTTGCGCCAGATCGCGGGATGAGGGTAAACGACTGCCGGGCGTGATAGCGCGCGCCAGTATGGCCTGACGCAGCGTATCGTATAACCGCTTATTCAGGGTACCAGACGTCTGTTTCACTAACCGTTGCATCAATAAGTCAGTAAGTAGCGAGCGCAAAGTGGATCCTTCAAATTGTATGAACTGGCTCTGGATTATAGAACCAGAGCGGGCATTAATAAAAAGAGATTTGATAACGGGTCTGTCGCCATCTCATCCACCGGCCCGTCAATAATACCTGTGCTTTGGGTGCGAATGTAATCGGGAGCTGAAAAATGAGTAATAGCGAACTGAATCAACGCCGTTTAGCCGCTACACCGCGTGGTGTGGCTGTCATGTGTGATTTTTATGCGGCGCGTGCCGAGAACGCCACGCTGTGGGATGTGGAAGGTAACGAATACATCGATTTTGCTGCCGGTATCGCCGTACTGAACACCGGTCACCGTCACCCGAAAATTGTGGACGCGGTGCGCAAACAACTGGATTGCTTTACCCATACCGCTTATCAGGTGATTCCTTACGGCAGCTACGTCGAGCTGGCTGAGCGTATCAATGAGCGTGCCCCCATCGAAGGCACCGCTAAAACCGCCTTCTTCACCACGGGCGCCGAAGCCGTAGAAAATGCCGTGAAAATTGCCCGTGCCTACACCAAGCGCCCTGGCATCATCGCCTTTAACGCGGCGTTTCATGGCCGTACGTTGCTGACGTTAACGCTGACCGGCAAAGTGGCACCGTATTCTACCGGCGTTGGTCCATTCCCCGGTTCGATTTTCCATGCGCTGTACCCGAATGAAGCGCGTGGCATCTCGGTTGAACGCGCGCTGGAGAGCTTGGATATTTTACTGCATACCGATATTGGTGCCGATCAGGTTGCTGCCATCATTCTTGAACCGGTTCAAGGGGAAGGCGGTTTTGTCCCAGCGCCACCGGAATTCATCACGGCCATTCGAAAAGTGTGCGATGAGCACGGCATCCTGCTGATTGCTGACGAAGTGCAAACGGGTTTTGCTCGTACCGGTAAACTGTTTGCCATGGAATATTACGCAGAGAAAGCGGATTTGATCACCATGGCGAAAAGCTTAGGGGGCGGGTTCCCGATTTCTGGCGTAGTCGGTCGCGCTGAGGTAATGGATGCTCCCGGCCCTGGCGGATTGGGCGGTACCTATGCGGGTAACCCGCTGGCCGTTGCTTCTGCGCTGACCGTGCTCGATATTATCGATGAAGAACAGCTGTGCCAACGTGCGCAACGTCTTGGCGCGCAGTTAGTGGAAACCTTGCAAGGTGCCAAAGTATTTTGTCCGGGGATTGTGGCGATTCGCGCCCAAGGGTCAATGGTTGCCGTCGAATTTAACGATCCGGCGACCGGTAAGCCTTCAGCTGAACTGACGCGCCGGTATCAACAGGCTGCGTTGGAGCAAGGTCTGCTACTGTTAACGTGTGGGGTACACGGCAATGTGATCCGCTTCCTGTACCCACTGACCATCCCCGATGCGCAGTTCAGTCAAGCGCTGAAGATTTTGACCAGCGTGTTGGCGAAGTAACCAGAGGAATATTATGCAATTGAAAAACAACGTGCTTTTTCGTCAGCAATGTTTGATCGACGGTGAATGGCAGAACAGTGAACGGGGTGACACCCTTGAGGTGACCAACCCGGCGACAGGGGCAGTGCTCGGTTCTGTACCATTAGTGACAGCGTCACAAACATCGACAGCCATTGCAGCAGCGGAAGAGGCGCTGGTGAGTTGGCGGGCTTTAACGGGGAAAGCCCGGGCGAGCCTGTTGCAAGCATGGGCACGCCTTATTGTAGAAAATCAGGATTCGCTGGCCGCAATTCTTACGGCTGAGCAGGGCAAACCGTTGGCGGAAGCGAAAGGTGAAATCACGTATGCTGCCTCGTTTATTGAATGGTTTGCCGAAGAGGCAAAACGCATTGAAGGCAGCGTCTTGCAGACACCGCAGGGGCATCAACGCCTGCTGGTGATCAAGCAGCCGATAGGCGTGTGTGCTGCTATCACGCCGTGGAATTTCCCGGCGGCAATGATCACGCGCAAAGTGGGGCCAGCTCTGGCCGCGGGTTGTACCATGATTGTCAAACCGGCAGAGCAAACACCGTTTACGGCATTAGCACTGGCGGAACTGGCTAATCAGGCGGGCATTCCTCGCGGTGTGTTGCAGGTGATCACCGGTGAAGCGGCTGATGTAGGCAAAGTGCTTTGTGACAGCCCTGTGATTCGTAAGCTGAGTTTTACCGGTTCGACGGAAGTTGGCCGTATCCTGATGGCGCAGAGCGCGCCAACAGTGAAAAAACTGTCGCTGGAACTCGGTGGTAATGCACCGTTTATCGTGTTTGATGATGCAGACCTAGAATCCGCAATCAAAGGTATTTTGGCGTCGAAATTCCGTAACAGCGGCCAAACGTGCGTCTGTGCTAACCGTATTTACGTGCAACAGGGCATCTATCCGGCGTTAAAACAGCGTTTAGTCGAAGAAGTTGAGAAACTGAACGTCGGCGAAGGAACGCAACCGGGTGTAACCCAGGGGCCGCTGATCGATGCCGATGCGGTGGACAAAGTCGAGCAACATATTGCCGATGCGTTGGGCAAAGGCGCGACGTTACTCACCGGGGGCAAGCTGCATGCGCTGGGCGGCACTTTCTTTACGCCGACTGTGATTGCCGATGTCACACCGCAAATGCGGTTTGCACGCGAAGAGACCTTTGGCCCCGTGGCTCCGCTGTTTCCGTTCAAAGATGATGCAGATGTTATTGCCATGGCGAATGACACCGAATTTGGTCTGGCGGCCTACGTGTACACGCGCGATGCCGTGCGTCAATGGAAAGTACCGGAAGCGTTGGATTACGGCATGGTGGGTATCAATACCGGTCTTATCTCTAACGAAGTGGCCCCGTTTGGCGGTGTGAAACAGTCAGGTTTAGGACGTGAAGGCTCGCGTTTTGGTATTGAAGATTATCTGGAGATGAAATATCTCTGCGTAGATTTATCGTGATGCCAAGGTGACACGGTGGGGAACCTGTTTCTTGCCGTGCCACATTCTGGCGCGATGTTGGTGGAAATATCCGCCTTTTCCTGGTGCAGTGCGTAATGTGATGCACCACAAGAAAGCAAAAAATGCTGTTATAGGATGTAGCAGCCAGCCATAAAAATTCCCTATGCCTTTTTCAGGCTTCAATCGCGGTAATTCAGCTAATCAGCCAGGAGTATTCCGAATTCATGGCACAGATTATGCTTTTTATTTGATGCATGATGCATCAAAAATTTTTGTGATGGGTACAGCCCGTTTTTTACGTTGACGAACTCTCCAGGAGCCGCACTATGTTGACCAAGAAGTTACCGTCCAAGATGTCCGCAGTGAAAAAAATTGCGCTCTCCGCGCTGGTTACTGCCATGGCTTCACAGGCCTATGCCGAAACCGTAACCGTTGTCTCGTTTGGCGGCTTGAACAAGGACGCTCAGGATAAGGCCTTCTACAAACCTTTCGCTGCGGCGGGTAAGGGAACGGTAGAGGCGGGTGAATATAACGGGGAAATGGCCCGTATTCGCGCGATGGTTGAAACCGGCCAGGTGGGCTGGGACGTGGTCGAAGTAGAGGGTCCAGAATTGGTTCGCGGCTGTAACGAAGGGATGTTTGAGCCGTTGGATTGGAAAAAACTGGGTAACCCGGCTGACTTTGTGCAGGGCGCGGTTTCTGAGTGTGGTGCGGGGATATTCCTTTGGTCTACCGTACTCACGTACAACGCGGCCAAATTACCGCAGGCGCCGAAAAGCTGGGCCGATTTCTGGGATGTGAAAACCTTCCCTGGCAAACGTGCGCTGCGTAAAAGCGCCAAGTTTACGCTGGAATTTGCGCTGCTGGCTGATGGCGTAAAACGCGAAGATCTCTACAAAGTGCTGGCAACCCCTGCCGGTGTCGATCGCGCTTTCAAAAAGCTGGACCAAATCAAACCGAATATCCAATGGTGGGAATCTGGCGCACAACCGCTGCAATGGCTGGTGTCTGGCGATGTAGTGATGACCTCCGCTTACAATGGTCGCGTCACCGCTGCGCAGAAAGAAGGGCATGACTTCCGTATCGTGTGGAATGACAGCATTTACGATCTCGACAGCTGGGCCATCGTCAAAGGCACCAAACACAAAGCGCTGGCGGAGCAGTTTATCGCCTTTGCCAACCAGCCGGAAAACCAGAAAGTGTTTGCAGAAACCATCCCTTATGGCCCAACCCACACCAAAACAACCAGCCTGATTTCACCCGACGTGGTGAAAAACTTGCCGACCGCACCGGATAACCTGGCACAGGCCTTGCAGGTAGATACTGAGTTTTGGATTGACCACGGTGAAGAACTGGAACAGCGCTTTAACGCCTGGGCCGCGCAGTAAGTTAGTTTTGCCGTATCTGTGATTGGAGGTAAGTGTATGTCCCAGAATAATCTGGCTGCGGCGTTGCCGCCCGCCAATGAAAGAGAAGGAAGCCCGCTGCTGAAACAGCAGCTTAAAACGGCTGAGGCGCTGTATAAAAAACGTTCGATGCTGTTGATTGCGCCGCTGTTCCTTTTTTTGGTCGTTAGCTTTCTCTTTCCGATTTTTTCGATTCTGGGGAAAAGTATCTCGAATCCAGAACTGCGGGAAGCTATGCCGATGACCATTGCCGCGTTGCGGCAATGGTCTGGCAACGAATTGCCTAATGATGCGGCGTTTAATGCCGTGGCAGCAGATTTACGTCAGGCGCGTAGCGCCGGGCAAGTTGCCATGATAACCAAACGTCTTGGCTATGAAGGCGCTGATTATCGCACACTGATTAACCGTACCTTGCGCCAGTTGCCTGCGCCCGACAGCGGTAACGTGCGTGAGCAACTGATTCAAACCCAGCCGATGTGGGGGGAGTTGTCTACCTGGCGCACGCTGGATCGCGCCTCACGTCCCTTCACCAGTTACTACCTGCTGGCGGTGTTCGACCATCGCGTCGATCCGGCATCGGGAAACATTGTCGCCCAACCACCGGAACAATCGCTCTATGTCGATGTGCTGCTGCGCACGCTGCTGATGGCCGGTGTTGTGACGCTCCTGTGTGTCGGATTGGGTTATCCACTGGCGTATTGGTTGGCAAAACAACCTACCAACCGCGCGAACCTATTGATGATTCTGGTACTGCTGCCGTTTTGGACCTCACTGATTGTGCGCACTGCGAGTTGGATTGTGCTGCTGCAATCGGGTGGGTTGATTAACCGCGCCTTGCTCGGTATCGGTATCATTAATGAGCCGTTGGTGATGGTGTTCAACCGCGTCGGTGTTTATATCTCGATGACACACATCCTGTTGCCGTTTTTGATTCTGCCGTTGTACGCGGTAATGAAGGGGATTTCCCCCAGTTACATGCGCGCGGCCATTTCCCTGGGAGCACACCCGTTTGAGGCTTTCTGGCGTGTGTATGTGCCGCAGACTTACGCCGGTATTACCGCGGGTGCGTTGCTGGTTTTCATGATGGCGATCGGTTACTACATCACGCCTGCGTTGTTGGGTGGACCAAGCGATCAGATGTTGAGCTATTTCGTGGCGTTCTTTACTAACACCACCATGAACTGGGGGATGGCGGCAGCATTGGGGACACAACTGCTGATTATCGTGACGCTGCTCTACATTGTTTATATTCGCGTGACCCGCACCGACGCAGAAGCGGCGGCGCGTTAAGACACAAGGGAGAATCCTGATGAGACAACAAGGTGCCGTGGTCCTGCGTTTATGGAAAGGCTTCTTTAATTTTTACGGCGCAGCGATGCTGCTATTTCTGGTGGTGCCTGTGCTGGTGATCGTCCCGTTGTCGTTTAACGCCGGCTCTTTTCTCAGCTATCCACTTACCGGGTTTTCGCTGCGCTGGTATCAAGAGTTTTTTAGCTCCAGCGCATGGCTGGGGGCGCTGGGCAACAGCCTGATGATCGCGCCGCTCTCTACGCTGCTGGCGACGGTTCTTGGGGTGCTGGCCTCCATTGGTCTGGTGCGCGGTGAGTTTCGCGGCAAGGCGCTGGTGATGGCGGTGCTGATTTCCCCCATGATTGCGCCAGTGGTGATTGTGGCGGTGGGGATGTTCTTTTTCTTCGCCAAGCTCTCACTGCTCAACAGCTATCTGGGATTGGTGTTGGCTCATGCCATGCTGGGTGTACCCTTTGTGGTGATTACAGTGACAGCCGTATTGAAGAATTACGATCACAACCTGACTCGCGCGGCTGCCAGCCTGGGTGCGCCGCCGCTGTATGCGTTTCGCAAGGTGACGTTGCCGCTTATCGCCCCTGGTGTATTTTCCGGCGCGTTGTTTGCTTTCGCTACCTCATTTGATGAGGTTATCGTGACGCTATTTCTTGCCAGCCCGCGCCAGCGCACGCTGCCGCTGCAAATGTTTGCCGGCATCCGTGAAAATCTCGATCCGACGATCGCGGCCGCGGCCTCCATGATGGTGGGGGCCGCGTTAGTGCTGTTGATTGTGATGGAGGTGCTGCGTCGACGTGCTGAGAAACTCAGAGGTGGGCGTCTTGGGTAATAATTCTGTTGCTTCGGTTGGCGGAAGCCTTGTCAACGGTTGCTGACAAATCCACTTACAACTGTCATTCCGTATCGGCGGGAATCTCTTGCAGGTGAATCGCATTGCTCCTGGTAGGGATCCCCGGCTTTCGCCGAGGATGACGGGGAAGAAAGCTGGGGATGATGAATGGGTAACGCAGCTTTGTCATTATTTTGAAGCCTCGTTGTCGATTTACCACATTCGCGTGAAGGTATAGTGCTTCAGGTTATGTTCTGAAGCCCATATAAGAGAGCGTTGCCGGGCTGACAGGCACAGTTCTACTGAACAGTACGCTGCTTCAGTTTTTTTTAACGCTGATTTTATGATGCATCAAATATCTAATGAGGTGCCTATGTCCGAGCAAAAGACCTTGCTGTTGACCGGTGCAAGTCGAGGGATTGGTCACGCCACGGTGAAGCATTTTCATGCCGCTGGGTGGCGCATATTTACCGCCTCACGGCAGAACTGGGTGGAAGATTGCCCGTGGGTGGAAGGGGTGCTGAACCACATTCATCTCGATCTGGAAGATATTAATAGCGTGCAGGATACGTTGCCGCTGATTAAAGAGAAACTTGGCGGCAGATTGGATGCGCTGGTCGATAATGCGGGTATCTCACCCAAAGGTGTCGACGGCAGCCGCCTTGGCGTGCGTCAGACGGATTATGCCACCTGGCTTAGGGTGTTTAATGTCAATCTATTTTCCTGCGCACTGCTGGCAAACGGTTTGTTTGATGAACTTCGCGCCAGTCAGGGTAGCATTATCAATATCACCTCTATCGCCGGTGCACGCGTGCATCCGTTTGCCGGTAGCGCTTATGCCAGTTCCAAAGCTGCGCTTTCCGCGCTAACGCGGGAAATGGCAAACGAGTTTGGACCTTACGGTATTCGCGTTAATGCGATTGCGCCGGGTGAAATTGAAACCAGCATCCTGTCACCGGGCACTGATGAGATCGTGGCGCGTCAGGTACCGATGCAGCGCTTGGGCAAACCTGAAGAAGTGGCAAGCCTGATTTATTTCTTGTGCAACAGCGGTGCTTCCTATGTGAATGGCGCCGAAATTCAGGTTAACGGAGGCCAGCATGTGTGACGGTCAGGACACTGGCACACTGATGACACAAGCGGTGCCTGAGGTTTCTTGTCAGCAGGCGCAGGCGTTAGTGTGGCAATATTATGGCCTGCAAGGCGATGTCGCCTTGCTTACCGGCGAGCGGGATAAAAATTTCTGCCTGACGGTGCCTTCTGGGCGGCGCTATATGCTGAAGGTGATCAATGCCGCCGAATCGGTGGCCGAAAGTCATTACCAGACAGCGCTGTTGCTGCATGTCGCTCAGCAGGCGGCGGCGTTGCCGGTACCGCGCGTGATACTGACACGCTACCAGCAAGCGGAGCCCGTGGTGGATATTGGCGGTATCGCGTTGCGCATGCGTCTGGTGAGTTTTCTTGAAGGCACGCCGCTGCACGCGGTTACGCCTTCAACCACGCTCATGGAAAGTTTAGGTAGCACGTTGGCACAGTTGGATGTGGCCTTAAGCCGTTTTTCGCATCCGGCGGAAAAACGGCAACTTTTGTGGGACATCAGTCGCGCAGAGCAAATTCGGCCTTACCTTGAGTTTGTGCAAGACGCCGAGCAGCAACGCGCAATTACACATATCCTGCAACGTTACGATAGTCATGTCGCGCCGCAATTAAAAACGCTGCGCCAGCAGACCATCCATAACGACATGAACCCGCACAACGTACTGGCTGATGTGGATGATGCTACGCGCGTGAGTGGCATTATCGATTTTGGTGATGCTCTGTATGCACCGCTGATCAATGACTTAGCGACTGCGCTGGCGTATCAAGTCCATGAGGGTGACGACCCCTTCGCCTTTATCGTTCCGTTTACCGCGTCTTATCATGCACATTTGCCGTTGACTGAGCAGGAGATCGCGCTCTTGCCCGATCTTATCATGACGCGTCTGGCGTTGATCATGACCATCGCGCAGTGGCGCGCTGCACGCTATCCGGAAAATCGCGACTATCTGCTGCGCAACTTGCCACGCAGTTGGCGCAGCCTGCAACAGATAACCCGTTATTCACACGATCAGTTCTGCCAGCGGATTTGGCAGGGGGTAAAGGAGATAAACAATGTCTGAAGTGACAATGTCACCAAAAGATGATAGCGCTGAGTTGCTTGCGCGTCGCCAGCGTGTATTAGGCCAGGGGTATCGGCTCTTTTATCAGGAGCCGTTGCACCCGGTACGCGGCGAGGGCGTGTGGTTGTTTGATGCGCAGGGCAAACGCTATCTGGATGTATACAACAATGTGGCATCTGTAGGGCATTGCCATCCTGCTGTGGTAGAGGCCATTGCCCGCCAGAGTGCGTTGCTCAATACTCACACTCGCTATTTGCACCATGCGATTGTCGATTTTGCCGAAGACCTATTGAGTGAGTTTCCGGCGGAGCTGGATAACCTGATGCTGACCTGCACTGGGAGCGAAGCTAACGATTTGGCACTACGAATTGCGAGGCATGTGACCGGCGGTACTGGCGTTATTGTCACTCGCTGGGCGTACCACGGTGTCACCAGTGCGTTAGCCGAACTTTCTCCCTCTCTCGGAGACGGTGTGGCGCGGGGCAATCATGTGAAACTGATTGATGCACCGGACAGTTATCGTCAACCCGGTGCGTTTTTAGCGTCAGTGCAAGCGGCATTGGCAGAGATGCATGCCGACGGGATCCGTCCTGCGGCGCTACTGTTTGACACCATTTTTTCCAGTGACGGAGTGTTTTCTCCACCCACAGGCGAATTAGCTCAGGTGGTACAGTGGGTACGCGACGCGGGTGGGCTATTTATTGCGGATGAAGTACAGCCCGGTTTTGGACGCACCGGTGAAGCCATGTGGGGATTTGCGCGTCACCATGTCGTGCCAGATTTAGTCAGTCTGGGAAAACCTATGGGTAACGGGCATCCCATCGCCGGGTTGGTAGGGAAATCAGCGTTGTTTGCGGCTTTTGGTCGTGATGTGCGCTATTTTAATACCTTTGGGGGTAACCCTGTCTCGTGCCAGGCGGCGCACGCGGTTCTGCGGGTGATCCGCGAAGAGCAACTGCAACAAAATGCATTGCAGGTCGGGCATTACTTGCGTGAAGGGCTGCAAGCGTTGGCTCAGCGTCATGAATTGCTGGGCGATGTGCGCGGCAGCGGGCTGTTTGTCGGTGCGGAACTGGTAAGCAGCCGTGAAAGCAAAACGCCAGCAAGCGCCGAGGCCGTGGCGGTGGTGAACACCATGCGCCAGCGCGGTGTGTTGATCAGCGCCACGGGGCCTGCGGGAAATATTCTAAAGATTCGGCCACCGCTGGTGTTTGGTAAAGAACATGCCGCACTGTTTCTTGATACGCTGGATGCGGTGCTGACCGAAGTCGCGCAGCGGTAGTAGCCAGGATTTACTGCGTTCTATCTTCTCTCTAACAGGCCATTGCGCTGCCAGTCAGAATAAAGCAATGGCAGCGTAATGCCCAAAACACGCCACAGCACACGGCCTTGCGCCGAGACTAAACACAGCATAATTGGGATCGCTGTGTTTAACCTAGAGGGCCGGTAATGTTAGCTGTGCCAGATTGATACTGTTGTGCTGTGCCAGGGCGCTACTCTTCCGACAGACTCTCTACAGCGTGTTCAATAAAGGCCAGCATGGTGTCGCTGCCATCAAGAATGTCATGTTGGATGGCATGCTGTGCTGCGCGGCCATCCTGTTGGCGTAGGGCGGTTAATACCTCTTGATGGTGCTCAATGGCCATTTGATGGGAAAAATGGGCATAAGCCTGGGCAATCAATGGTCCGGTGCGCATCCATAGGCTACCAATAAACTGGCTTAACAACGGCATGTTCGACATGTGTGCCAGCATCAGATGAAACTCGCTGTTAAGACGCAGCGCCGCACCCAGATCGTTATCGTCTATGGCCTGAAGGTTTTGTGCGATATTCGCTTCCAACTCGGCAAGCGTGTTCGGTGTCATTAGCGCTGCTGCGTGCAGGGCTCCTGTGCCTTCCAGCGATACCCTCAAGGTCCGAATCTCAATAAATTGTGCCGTGGTGAGCTGCGGAACACGAATATCACGCGGTGTTTTCAGGATCAACGCCTGCTCTTTGGCGAGCTGGAGGATGGCATCGCGTACAGGGGTAACACTGGTGCCGACCTGAGCAGCCAGCTCGCGAATACGCAACCGATCGTCCGGTTTTAACCGTCCCATGATCAGTGCTTCACGTAGCATGGTATAAACACTGGAACCCAGATAACTGTGATTGATTTGTCCGATTGGATAGTTCACGCATTCACCCCAATAAAGAGCGTAATCCTGTCGCCCTGAAGGGGATATTATACAATATGATGCATCATCGTGCATCCGATCTGCTGTGTAGAAAACAGTTTCCGATGCTATTAAGACGAAAAAAATGCGTAGCTGCGCAATTTTGTTCTAAACCCTCAGACAATGCGGGGTGACAATGGTGTGAATATCCGGATACTGCTAATAGAGGGTGTATCAGGGGAGCAATATGAGCAGAGCAACGCCGCGTGAACAGGCGCAGTACCATCGGCTGGAAGCCTTCGGTGGTTTAGAAATGCTGCAGGCGCGCTATTACCGTCAGCGTTTTTCCCGCCATGTGCATGACACCTTCTGTATTGGCGTTATTGAAGAGGGTGCCCAGCGTTTTTATCGCTCCGGCGGTGAGCATGTCGCGCCGCAGGGTGACATCATTTTGGTCAATGCCGATGATGTGCATACCGGGTGTTCCGCGCGAGAAAACGGTTGGGCTTACCGTGCCATCTATCCGCATCCGGATCTGTTTCGTTCATTGTCGCACGATCTCCACCACGCTGAGGGAACGGTCCCGTGGTTTCCTGACGCCGTGTTGCACGATCCGGGGTTGGCGCAGCAATTGCAGTTGTTTTTCAAAGATACGGCGCAGATTGATGCTGCTGCCAAACCCCGTATTGGCGGCAATTTTGTCCAACGAGTCGCTCGTTTGCTCAAGGTATTGTCGGGCAGCAGCCAGGCGCGCTTCTGACACATAGCGGGCAGGAGAAACACCGGTTTCACGCGTAAAGACGCGCGTAAAGTTACGCGGGCTCATCGCCACTTTTTCTGCCAACGTTTCAACACAAAGGTCGGCGGTGATGTTTTCACGTATCCACGCCTGTAAATCGCTCATTGGGCCTGAACCGCAGATTTGGCGCAGATTGTAGCGGCTAAACTGTAACTGACCACCGGGACGATGCAGATACATTACCAAATCCTGCGCAACATCCCGGGCAAGACTAAAGCCGTAATCTTCCTCAACCAGCGCCAGCGTCAGATCAAAACCGGAGCTGACGCCACCGGATGTCCAGATTGAACCATCCTGAATATAGAGCGGACCCGCTTCAACCTTCACTTTAGGGAAGGTTGATTGCATGGTTTCCAGCAGCTTCCAATGTGTAGTGGCGCGCCTGCCATCCAGCAGTCCGCTCTGGGCAAGCAGCATTGCACCGCCGCAAATTGATGCAATACGGCGCGCATGCGGGGCTGCAAGGCGCAGCCAATCGACGACGGCGGTGCCTTCCTGCTCATTTTGCCCACGACCGGTGATGAGTATGGTGTCGAGAGGCTCTCGAGGATCGAGCTCATGAAGACGATGATCTGCAAGCAGATTTAGCCCTGACTGGCCGTGGATTACCTGATGCGGCTGTGTGGTCGCAATATTGACATGATAACGAGGATGTTCTAACCCGTCGGTATGCAGTTGGTTCGCTTGCATCAGGATGTCGGCTATGCCGGCTGACTCAAACAGCATTCCGCCGTCGGGAACGATAATCAGGATTTTTTTCATGTCTGAAAAGTATACTTTTTACAAAATAAGTCAAGACAGAAGCCTGATGCACTAAGCGTATCCCAGTAGACGTCGTTGGCGCCGCCGGTAAAATAGCCCTAATGGGATAGGCTTTTCGTGTGAGATTTCCTTAAATGTATGAATCAGTAAAAGCGAGAGGGCTAATGTGTATGTAACGCCATCATGTAATATCTGTTGCCATTGAAATTGAACAACCCGATATCTGCAAAATCATTTCTGGAGTGGAATGCGTAGGAGCGAGGGTTCAGCACATTTACAAAAGTGACTACCACGGGATAACGTGAAGCAAAAATCTGTCGTTGATGCGCTAAAAGTTGTTCACCAATTTTGCAGCCTCGGTACGCTTCCTCGATGCAAATGGGGCCATATTGATATGATGTTTCAGGATCAAGGTTATGATCATTAAAGGTATAGTCCTTGAGAATACTGGCCATGTATTCAAACATCGGCCAGGGCTTCAGAAATGCCCAAGATGCCCCTAGTAGAAGCCCTACAATACGATTTTGGGTTTCATCGACAGCAATAACGACGCCGTGTTCTGTTTCGCGCAGCGCCTCAAGTTGTTGAACCGTCATGTCCGTCGTTACAAAGCCATTAGCGCGTTGCGCTGTATCGAGATTTTTAGCGTGATAGCGTTCTAGCAATGCTTTCACGTTATGAATATCGTCCTTTTTTGCTTCTCTAATGACTATATTCGCTTGATTAACCGCCATGTATGTTCCTCCAAGATAAATTGCCTAAAAGCGAACGTTATAACACCTTGAACCGACAGAACTGTTGATAGCATTGACCTATGATGAGTTCGATGTCTTGGACACGCTGACAGTCGATGTCGAGGGGGATGATTGGGTATAGATACTATAATCAGAAAGCTACGTCTGCCGCCAGACAAGACGCACTATTACTTTGAAACGCGGAAAGAAGGGAGGAAAGGGGATCTTCTTGCGTCTGTTTCTCTTGTTGAAAGTGCCAGCAACTGGCACTTTCGTTCCCTGATACGTCAGCGCTTAATGATTATTGGGCATTGGCCAATTTAAGATTGGCTTCTTCCTGCTCACTATTTTTACGTTGTTGTTCAAGTTCTAATGCCCCGCGATGAGAGAGGTAGCAGAACAGGATGCAGCATACGATCCCGCCCATCAGAAGATAAAAACCGCCGTGCCAACCCATTTTATCCACCATGACACCAAACAGACTGGTGCCCAGCGATGCGCCGAAGATATAACTCATAAAGCCACGTAGACCAACGGCTGAACCTACCGCGAAGCTGGGGACAATTTCCATGGTTTGTACCGAGGCAAGAAATTGTGGGACGTAAATCAGGCAGCCGACAATGGCAGCGAAAATCGTCACCATCAGCAGGGATTCACTTTTCCAGTAGCCGATCAGGCACACAAAGATAAGCGCCATGCAGATCATGGCGAGTGGCATCCGACGCCCCTTAAACAGTTTATCGGTGAGCCAGCCTGCCAGCAGAGTAGAAGGAATAGCTGCCCATTCAAAAAACAGGAAAGCTACGCTCATCTGTTCTTTAGAAAAGTGCTTTTCCGTTAGCAGATAGATAGGTAACCAGCTAATCATACCGAACCGGACCATATAAACGAATACGTCGACAAGAGAGACATACCAGGCATTTTTATTACGCAGCACGTAAGTGCAGAAAATAGTAAATGCGCTCATGTTCTCCGGTGCCTTTGCGGTGTGATTGTTTTTCAGAATCACTTTCTCTTCTGGCATCATCTCGTCAAGTGAAGGCAATCCTTCTTCGCGCGGAGAGCCTTTGCCGAGTGCCAGCACAATAAATGCAAAAAATACAGCGATGCAGGCCGGAACAATGTAACTGGCACTTTGCCAGTGTTCACTCCCGAGAATGGCAAACGCAGCACCGACGATTGGGGCCACAATCCCGCCGCCGACGTTATGTGAAATATTCCAAAATGCGCCAACGCGTCCGCGCTCCCGGCGAGGAAACCAGTTGGCAATGGTGATAAAAGACGGACCCACCCCCATGCCTTGAAACAGGCCATTAAGGATAACTAATGCTGCAAAAACCCAGAATGCAGTGCTGAATCCCAGTCCAACGTTTACAACGGCACACAGCACCAGACCACAGGCCATAAAGATCTTGGGACTGGCTTTATCGGCTAGGCTACTCATGATGCCTTTGCTGATCCCATAAGCGATAAGCATACAACTGCTGAGAAGACCGATCTGTGTCGCGCTGAGCTCTAAGTGCTCTTTAAGATAAGGGGTAGATAATGTGAAGTTATTGCGCACAATATAGTACGCCAGATAACCCATAAAGACGCTAAGCAGCGCTTGCATACGATATCGACCATAAGTTGCCTGAATTTTCTGCTCAGGAACTTTTTCTGCCGATTGCCCTGTTTTTAAAAATGATAGCATGTCGTCACCTGTATTTTATATTGGTATGAACACCAGGAGTATTCGGCATGAAGAGTGAAATAAGCGGCTGAAAAATTCAAACTACCCATATGTGTCATTATTGACACAATGTCATGAATATAATGGTTATTTTTGACTCGTTAAGAATGGTGGTACGCAAAATTAATTAATTTTCTCCCGGTTTTATTCTTGGCTTGTGCGGATATTAACAAATCACACTGTTATTACATGGTAATCTTTATTGATACTTTCGGATGCCTGATTGGCTATTTATGCGATGGCTTCCTTTTGTTTGTTTATTGCCATAAACGGGTAATTTTTGTCTCAACATTATTTTTACGCCATATTGATATTTATGAACGGGATCACAAACATGTTTTCTAAGCTCAGCATATTTTCTGACAAATCGCGTTTTTTGTTGCTGCTGGCTATGCTATTCACTTCTTGTGCGGCACAAAGCAATCAATTGGTGATGGCGACAACATTTTCCCCCAGCGCCACTGCATGGATTATCCAGCGCTGGCAGACAGAGCCAGGATCGGTGATGATTCGCACGCTCAACCGTACCAGTGCTTCGCTGGAAAAGTTACTTGATACGGAGAATACGGAAAACGTCGATCTTATATTGACCTCGTCACCCATGTTGCTTCAGCATCTTCAGGAGCATCGGAAGCTGGCTCCTTTCGATGGAGCGCCCCCTGCCAGCCAACGTCAGGTACCGGAATCCATTCGTACCACCTCCGTTGCTGTGGCAATATCAGGTTTTGGTTTACTGATTAATCGCTCAGCGCTGGCCGCCAGACACCTTACCGCACCAACAGACTGGGACGATCTGATTCAGCCTGGCTACCAAGGGGCGTTGTTGATGAGTAGTCCATCGCGCTCAGATACTAATCATTTGATGGTTGAGTCGTTATTGCAGCAAAAAGGCTGGGTGCAGGGATGGGAAACGTTATTGGCGGCTGCCGGGAACCTGGTGACCATATCATCACGCAGTTTTGGTGTTGCAGATAAAATTAAAAGTGGGCTGGGTGTAGCCGGTCCTGTGATTGATAACTATGCCAATCTATTATTGAACGATCCGCATCTGGCATTCACCTATTTCCCTCAGTCTGCTGTTTCCCCCACCTATGTGGCGATACTCAAAAACGGTCAGCACGCAAGTGAGGCCCGTCGTTTTATTCGGTATTTGCTAAGCCCTGAGGGGCAACGGATGCTTGCTGATGCCAATACGGGGAAATACCCGGTTACACCGCTGGCGGCAGATAATCCTCGTGCGGCACAACAGTCGGTTTTGATGAATCAACCGCCGTTAAATTATCGTCTGATCCTGAAACGGCAGCGCCTGATTCAACGCATGTTTGATACCGCGATCAGTTTTCGCCTTGCCCAATTGAAGGACGCCTGGCGGGCACTGCATAGCGCGGAGGCTCGCCTAAAACGTCCTTTACCTGAGATTCGTGCACTCTTAACGCGCGTACCTGTTGACCCGACAAGCAGTGAAGATGAAGCTTGGCTGGCGCAGTTTGATAATAAAAGTTTTGCAGAACAACAGATGATGGAGTGGCAACTCTGGTTTCTTAATAACCAGCGTCAGGCGATCAATAAATTGGAAGAATTGAAATGAAGGGCGGATTAATGCTGCAACGTCTGCGGCAAATCAGCATTAGCAGCAGTCTTCGGGGCGCTTTTTTAATCGGGGCATTGTTGACGCTGATTGTCAGCAGCGTCAGTCTCTACTCGTGGCACGAACAAAGCTCACAAATTCGTTATTCGTTGGATGAGTATTTTCCCGGTATTCGCTCCGCTTTTCTGATTGAAGGAAATCTCAATCTGGTTGTGGATCAACTCAATGAGTTTTTATTAGCGCCCAATACGACAGTCCGGCTACAACTTCGCAATCAGATCATCCAACATTTGGATAAGATAGAACGCCTAAGCCAGGGATTATCACCATCAGAACGCCAGCAGTTGGTCGTGATTTTACAGGACAGTCGTACGCTGTTATCGGAATTGGATCGTGTGTTGTACAACATGTTTCTGGTACGCGAAAACGTAAGCGAATTGTCGGCGCGCATTGATTGGTTACACGATGATTTTACTACTGAGCTTAATTCTTTGGTGCAGGATTTTACCTGGCAGCAAGGGACATTGTTGGATCAGATTGAATCCCGGCAAGGTGACGCTGCGCAATATCTGAAACGTTCTCGTGAAGTACAGAACGAACAGCAGCAAGTCTACACACTTGCCCGTATAGAAAACCAAATCGTTGACGATCTCCGCGACAGGCTCAATGAACTCAAGTCAGGTAATGATGATGGCATGCTGGTCGAAACGCATATCCGTTACCTCGAGAATCTGAAGAAAACCGCCGATGAAAACATCCGTGTGCTGGATGATTGGCCGAGTACGATCACTCTTCGGCAAACCATTGATGAGCTGTTGGAAATTGGGATGGCGAAAAACAACATGCCGGACAGCATGCGCGATTACGTTGCCGCGCAAAAAGCGTTAGCAGATGCAAGCCGCGCCAGAGAAGCGACGCTGGGGCGATTCAGAACGCTGCTTGAGGCCCAGCTAGGTAGCAGCCATCAACAAATGCAGATGTTTAATCAGCGTATGGAACAGATTGTTCGCGTCAGCGGTGGGTTAATTTTGGTGGCAACTTTACTGGCGTTACTGCTTACGTGGGTGTTGAACCATTATTTTATTCGTTCTCGACTGGTAAAACGCTTTACCGTACTGAATCAGGCCGTAGTACAGATTGGTTTAGGCCGAACGGATGCCACTATTCCGGTTTATGGGAAGGATGAGCTTGGGCGGATTGCCGGTTTACTCCGGCACTCATTGGGGCAGCTTAACGCACAAAAGCAACAGCTTGAGCTGGAGATCACCGAGCGTAAAACAATTGAGGCCGAGCTGCGTGCTACGCAGGATGAACTGATCCAGACGGCAAAGCTGGCGGTCGTGGGGCAGACGATGACGACACTGGCCCATGAAATTAACCAGCCACTGAATGCGTTGTCTATGTACCTTTTTTCTGCAAGAAGAGCGATCGAACAGGATGACACGCAGCAGGCGAGAACGACTTTAACCAAGGCTGAAGGGTTAATAAAGCGGATTGATGCCATTATCCGCTCGTTGCGTCAGTTTACCCGTCGTGCCGAACTCGAAATGCCTGTACATCCAGTGGATTTGCGCCAGACGTTTACATCGGCGTGGGAATTGTTGGCGATGCGTCATAAACCCCAATTGGGAGCGTTGATATTACCGCAGGAAACCCTTTGGGTCAGTGGGGATGAGGTGCGAGTCCAACAAGTGCTTGTTAACGTGCTGGCAAACGCACTTGATGCCTGCCCTAATGCGGCCAGGATTGTGGTTAACTGGCAACGGGAGGGGAGAACGCTGTGCGTATTGATTTCCGATAACGGTCCCGGCTGGCCGGAAGCTTTGCTGCCATCGTTGTTGAAACCCTTTACGACCAGTAAAGATGTGGGATTGGGTATCGGTCTTTCTATTTGCGTTTCGCTGATGGCGAAAATGCAAGGCGAGTTACGTCTGGCATCAACGTTGACGAAAAATGCTTGTGTGGTTCTGCAATTCAATTTGGCGGATATAAAAGATGTTGAGTAACGAATGTTCGATTTTGCTGATTGACGACGATGCCGATGTGCTTGATGCCTATACGCAATTGCTGGAACAAGCAGGGTATCGCGTTTGTGTTTGCAATAATCCTTTTGATGCCAGGTCATGGGTAGATAAAGACTGGCCTGGCATTGTGCTAAGTGATGTTTGCATGCCCGGCTGCTCTGGCATCGATCTGATGACGTTGTTTCATCAGCGGGACGATCAACTGCCCATATTACTCATCACCGGACATGGCGATGTCCCCATGGCGGTAGATGCCGTGAAGAAGGGGGCCTGGGATTTTTTGCAAAAACCGGTGCAGCCAGAAAAGCTGCTCTCCCTGGTTGAAGAGGCGCTGCGTCAAAGACAATCAGTGATTGCACGTCGTCATTACTGCCAGCAGAAAATGCAGACTGAGCTGATCGGGCGCAGCGAATGGACTCACCAGTATCGTCAGCGTTTGCAGCAACTGGCCGAGACAGATATTGCAGTCTGGTTTTATGGCGAAACGGGGACGGGGCGCATGATGGGGGCGCGTTATTTGCATCAGCTCGGGCGAAACGCGGAAGGCCCGTTTGTTTATCGAGAACTGACGCCTGATAACGCGCAAAAACTGAATGAACTCATTATTCAGGCGCAGGGAGGAACGCTGGTATTGAGTCATCTTGAGAATCTGAGTCGTGAGCAACAACATCATCTGGTTGAATTGCAAAGCCTGGAACGGCGTGCATTTCGTTTAATTGGGATTGGCAGCGCCTCGTTGGTGGAGCTGGCGTCTACCCAGCAGATTGTGGCTGAGTTTTATTACTGCTTTGCCATGACACAAATTGCCTGTCAGCCTTTGTCCCAGCGACCTGATGATATCGAGCCGCTGTTTCACCATTATCTGCATAAAGCCTGTCAGCGGTTGAACCATCCGGTTCCAGACGTCGAGAACGACCTGTTAAAGAGAATGATGCGTCGGGTATGGCCAAACAACGTCCGTGAATTGGCGAATGCAGCAGAGCTTTTTGCCGTCGGCGTATTACCCCTTGCGGAAACAGCAAACCCGCAAATGCATGTGGGTGACCCGACCCCGCTTGACAGGCGGGTGGAGGAGGCCGAGCGGCAGATAATCACCGAAGCGCTCAATATCCATCAAGGGCGTATCAATGAGGTAGCCGAATATTTGCAAATTCCGCGTAAAAAGCTCTACCTCAGAATGAAAAAGTACGGACTGAGTAAAGAACATTACAAGTTTTAATAAGGAAAACAGGCGGAAAAACATTACGTTATGACTCATCGCTGTTGTGCACCAGTGACGAGTCACATCGCATCGCTATTGGGTATAGCCGTTAGATCACAGAGAATCAGAAGAAGGTTGGCATAATCTCAATCACATTGAGGTCATTGTCGACCAGACTGATCTGCCGCCACTTATCAAATGTCAGACACGGATGAGAGGCACCAAACGCAATAATATCGCCTACACGAAGATCGTGCTTTGCCGGTATTTGTAAAAAGGCGTGCTGATCCATCATTGCCGTAATCTGATACTCCTCTCCAAAGGCCACGGCATCGCGTTGTCCTTCACCTAAAGGATAATGGCGCAGTGCTTTAGGATACCCGGCATCAAAGGCAACGTCTCGCTTACCCAATGCAATAATGGCACATCCTTCTTCAGGCAAAGATTGTATATGAGCCCATACTTCCATCGCAGGTAACAGCGCACTCTCCATCTCCGGATGGCGGTGCAACACGCCAGCCTGTGCCACTTTATATAACCCATGATCGTGAACCAGATAACATCCTGGTCGCAACAACGGCGTAAATAACGTGTCTGCCCGTAAGCGAACAAATTCACCCGCGATCAAATCATACCAGGCAGAGCCAGACGCGGTGATATAAGGATGAGGAATGCCAAATTTTCCTTGCCCTTGTAGTGATACCGCCGTTTCCACCAGGTAAGCAGCAAAGGCCTGGATCGCGCTTTCCGGTTGTTCACCGTGGATCACACCCTCATATCCTTCTATCCCCGTTAACACCAGCGCAGGTGACGCCTCTATCGCGGCCAATACATCGAGCATCTGTTGCTCAGTTCGACAGCCACAGCGACCATGGGATACGCCAATTTCTAACATCACGTTCAGCGATAGTCCCTGAGCGCCAAAATAGTCACCCAGTGCCCGCACGTTATCCGGATTTTCCACCAGGCAGTGAAATTCCAATCCACCTTGCGTTAATAGGTCGGCGATAATAGCCATATTG
Source organism: Serratia marcescens (assembly GCA_015548865.1). GTDB lineage: Bacteria > Pseudomonadota > Gammaproteobacteria > Enterobacterales > Enterobacteriaceae > Symbiopectobacterium > Symbiopectobacterium marcescens_A. The sequence continues at coordinate 79,831 of JADMXW010000025.1, forward strand.
GCTTCACCTACAAGTTGGTTCGCCATCAAAATCCGCCGCACGCCGTGTTCGTAGGCCACAGAGCTTTGTACGGCTGTTGCCAAGGTAATTCCCCATGCACCCTGTTCCAATTGACGCCGAAAAAGCGCAGGCGTCATCGTGGTTTTTCCATGAGGTGCCAACTGTGCATGGTGTGCTTCTGCATAGTTCTGCATCCAGCATAAATTATGATTCAGCGCCTGTTGGTGTAGCACCAATGCGGGTAGGCTGACCTGTTTCAGCAGGCTGTCACCCAATTGAGCGCGGCCTTTATCAGAATGAGACATATGACGTACTCCAGGTTATCTGCTCTGCTTTCCGGTCAACCGTTGCTCCATTACCCGCGCGCACTCCATCAGTACATTACGGTAATGATTGTGGTTAACATAGGCATCACCCCGCGGTGCCACAATACAAAATGTGGCAATACACTGATGTTGACTATTGTAAATACCGGCAGCAAAACAGTGAGTATAGGTATCCGCTATGCTATCGAAAGAGAAGAAACCCTCTCTATGTGATTGGCGGATCTCATGTAAAAACTGATCTGGCGATAATCTTGTGCCATTCGGTAACGTGAAATCATCAGCTGGAACAAGCTCGAGGATCTCCTCATCGCTTAAGTGTCCCAGTAACAATCGTCCGGAAGCCGTCCAGGGGATCGGAATATCCTCTCCCACGCCCGAGGAAATGCGGAAAGCGCGCTCACCCTCACGCATTAGCGCAACGTTGTATTTTCGCCCGTTAAGCAGGCACATCTGTGCAGTCTCGTGGGTGCGTTCGACGATCTGTTCCAGAAAACGATCGGCTTCACGCGTAAAATTAAAATGGCTAAGATGTGCCTGACCCAAAAAATAGAGTTCTCGCCCGAGGTACACCAAACCGTCATGTCCCACCGGCTCAAGAATCCGCCGTTCCTGCAAGAGTGCAACCAATTCATACACTGTTGATTTTGGCGCATTGATTCCTTTGGCAATATCATGCGGCCGCAGAGGTTGTTGCTGTATCTTCAGGTACTCGAGTATTTCGAACGCGCGATCCAGCCCGCGTGCCCTCCGCTTTACATCTGGAACCGTCATGATTTTCCCCTCAGGTACTACTTATCTTTTATTTCATATAGTTATACTGATTTATACGCAATGCAGTCAATTTCCACTTTGCAATCCACCATCATACTAGATTGCACACAGGCTCGTGCTGGGGCATGAGCAGAGAAATACTCGGCAAAAACGCTATTGAAACTCCAGAAATCTCTGGGGTCGTCCAACCAGACCCCCACACGCACAACATGTTCCAGGCCATAACCCGCTTCTTCAAGAATGGCAATCACGTTCTGCATTGTTTTATGCGATTGAGCAATAATTCCACCATCAACTATCTCACCCTTTTCCATTGCCACTTGACCAGATACGTATAGCCAACCATCGGCTTCTACAGCACGAGCAAAAGGTAATGGCTGACCACCTGCACCACGCTCACCAGCACCATAACGGGTAATACTCATATCATCACTCCTGTGTTTGTGACTTACCGTTGATAAACTCTTGTCGGTTAAAAATGGGAATGTTTAATAAACTCAGCCAAACGTGGCGACGCGGGCTGATGAAATAATTGTTTAGGGGAGCCTTCTTCTTCGATACGCCCCTGATTCATAAAAACAATCCGATCGGAAACTTCATAGGCAAAGCGCATTTCATGCGTAACCAACAGCATGGTCATACCGTCTTCTACCAGGCTTTTGATGACGGCCAGCACTTCTCCGACCAATTCAGGGTCCAGTGCGGAAGTCACTTCATCAAACAACATCAGACTGGGATTCATCGCAATTGCGCGGGCAATCGCGACGCGCTGCTGTTGGCCTCCGGATAATTGACCGGGATAGTGATCGCGGCGCGCCAATAGGCCAACACGCTCCAACCAGTGCTCCGCCGCATCAACCGCTTCACTTTTTGACATTTTCTTCACTTTCAGTAGCCCAAGCGTCACATTCTGTAATGCTGTTAAGTGAGGAAACAGATTGAATTGCTGGAATGCCATCCCCGTCATGGAGCGGTGTCGTGCAATCACTTTTTCTGGATGCCGTATCCGTCTGTTTTGCTGTTGGTGGTAACCAATCGCTTGGCCATTAAGGAAAATATCCCCCTGTTGAAACTCCTCCAATAAATTCACGCAGCGCAACAGCGTCGTTTTTCCTGAACCGCTGGAGCCAATAAGCGTTACAACGTCACCACGCGACAGCGTGAGATCTATCCCTTTAAGCACTTCAACCTGATCATATTGCTTATGCAGATTGTTGATTTTCAAAAGTGGTGCATCGGCTAATGCACTCTGTGTCTTATTCATGGCAATCTCACTTTCTGTTCCAGGTAATAGCCCAGGCGTTCAATCGAGAAGTTAATAACGAAGAACAACAGCCCGGCGAATGCATAAAACGGCAGTGTCATAAACGTGCGGGCGATCACCTGCTGCGAACTGAGTAATAGATCGGCCACGCCAATGACGGACAACAGCGTTGAAGCCTTGACAATTTCCGCAGCAGAATTAACCCAGGTAGGCAGGATCTGACGTAATGCCTGTGGTAATTGGACATAGCAAAGATCCTGAGAAAACGTCAGACCAATCGCCTTAGCGGCTTCGCTTTGTCCTTTGGGAACGGCCTGTAATGCACCGCGTACAATTTCCGCCATATGAGAACTGCAAAACATGGACAGGGCCATGACACCAGCCTCAAAAGCACCGATATGCCAACCCAGTGCAGGGGCGACATAAAAACAGGCCAATACCAACACCAGTACCGGTGTGCCACGTATCACATCAATATAAAATCGAAATATCCACCGTACCGGCCCACGGCCATAACTCAGCAAAAGTCCCACTACTGCACCGAGCAATGAACCTAATAAAATCGCCAGTATCGAACTGGATAACGTCACGGCAAAGCCCTGAGCCAATGTGGTTCTTGCCTGCCAAAGTTGATACCACCAGCTAAAGGGATCGTTCATCTTTTCTCCTTAACGAACCAATGCCAATCTGTGTTCTAGTTGACGCAGCAGCGCCGCCAGCAAGTAACAGGTTGCGATGTACAGCAAGCTGGTAATCAGCCAGGTTTCGATAACCCGATAACTCTCCAGATTGATTTTTCGCGCATAGAAAGTCAGCTCAGGGACAGCAATGGCGGCAGCAAGTGAGGTATCCTTGAACAGAGAGATAAAATTATTGCTGAGCGAAGGAAGTACATTGCGGAACATGACGGGAATGATGATGTAGCATTTGATTTGCCATTCCGTGAGACCAATGGCTTGCCCAGCTTCTCGTTGACCCTGCGGAATCCCCAGTAAACCTGCGCGAAACACTTCAGTCAGATAAGCCCCAGCATATAACGATAGCGTGATAATAAATGAGCCAAGCTGATCTAAACGAATGCCCAGACTGGGTAAGGCAAAGTAAATCATCAGAATCAAAATCAGGATTGGCAGATTGCGTATAATGGTGACATACAATGTCGCGGCACAGCGTAAGCCTGTATTTTTCGATAGCGTGCAGAATGCTGCTGTTAATCCCAACGCACAGCCAATGGCGATAGAAATGAGCGATAGCTCAATTCCCAGCCATAATCCGGCGAGCAACAGATCGAAATTTTGCCACACCGCGGAAAAATTCAGTTGATAACCCATGGCGTTACCTCAAGGCGCCAGACAGCATGACGTGCCCGGCGCAGTCGTGCTTATTTATATTCAACGGGAAAACCAATCTGTGGCGTATTCAATGTGCCGCCGAACCATTTTTTATAGGCAGCCGCATAGTCAGCAAATTCGACTCCGGCCATTGATTCATGCAGCGCCGTATTGACGAAGTTAAGCCAATCTTGATCTCCGCGCTTCAGCGCGCAGGAGTAAGTCTGTGGGCTCCATGCATAGTCGGGTGAACGATAACGCCCTGGTGTTTGCACCATTAACCATTTCGCTGAAGACTGATCCGTTGCCACGGCATCAGCACGCCCAGAGTTGAGCGCCTGATACATTAAATCGACGCTTTCATACTGTGAAACTTTGGCTTTCGGCAATGCCTGGTGTACCAGTTCTTCGGCATATACGTTTTGCAACACGGCAACATTGAGGTCGTTCCCCGCAGCATTCATGTCTGCCAACTGTTGATATTTACTGTTTGCAGGCAACAACAATGCTACGCCTTCACGATAATAGGGAATGGTAAAGGCCACCTGCTGAGCACGCTGCGCCGTAACCGTCATTGCTTGACAGGTTAAATCGACCTTATCCGTCATCAGATTCGGAATGCGGGCATCCGATGATTGCTGAACAAATTGCACTTTGTTGGGATCGTTAAACAGTCCTTTGGCAATAATGCGCGCAATATCAATATCAAATCCCTGCAATTTACCGTCAGCGCCTTGAAACCCCCAGGGTGCATTCGTACTGCCTGTTCCCACAACCAGATAGCCACGTTTCAACACATCATCCAATTTTGCAGCCTGTACTGGAGTGGCCAAACTTGGTGCCATCGCCGCAAGTAAACATCCCATCACCCAACCGGTTTTATGCTTGCTTTTACTCTGTTTTGCATTGTACATAATTTACTCCATTTCCGTTATAGCGAACATGTGTATGTAACAATGGAATTAATGCAGTAAATGAGCCAAAAATAAACGATGCAAAAAAAAAGTACATAAAAAAACTAATTAATTGTTAATTAAGGGATTAATTTTGAATGAAAACGAGATGAGCAGGGGGGAGGTAGTAACCAGGTTGTTAGGTTTGGGAGGTAATGACATTTCAATGCACTACAGTTGTGCAGCTTGCGTAGTTTGTAGTGCAAAAAAGAGAAAAGTTTATATTGCGCCATGGTACGGGTTCACTCACCCAGCTATTCTAGGGTAGTTCATTGGGACTGACCACAGGTCAGAACGGATAAGAACGCGTGGCGCGGCATATTCCCGTAATTTGCTTTCCAGTACCTTAAGGGTTGTTTAAATATGAGGGGGGACAAGACACATCTTCCACCAAGTATCGCTCGGTATGCCGTCTACCTGCGGGTATGATTCATGTCATGACTTGGGCTTCAACAGTAGGCATTGATAATTAATTTTTATTACTCATCATCATCTTTTCTTTTAGGGGGAGGTAATGCAAGGCCGTTTTTTTCCGATGAAGGTAACCGTTTATTTGGACTTTCAGTGAGTGAATCTTCATTGGTGAAGGTAATATATTTTTTGTTAATGACAAATCTGAGATCAAGTGCCCCTTTATAGGGGGCTGGTAAATTTGGGGGTAGTAGATTTTGTATTTCTTTGGGCGTGGAGTTTATAAGAATAGCTCTATCGCGGTCATACTCAATAAACACCAGTATATCTAACAATTCTTTTTTTAGTTCTTCAATTTTTTCGGTGCGCTGAAAAGTGTTTATGTCATCCAAACCATCCAATTTTTTCAGATATCGTTGAATTTTACCTGGAATGCCGAGACGCCTTTCTTGACGAATTATTTCATCGGGTGATATGTTTTCTCGAATTGACAATCTGTCGAGAACCATGCTTGATACCGTTTGTATATCCTTCACAATCATGTCTATACCGCTTCTTAGGGAACCATACCCAGAAACGAGATTGAATAACGTTATTCCACCAAATATAACATAAGCCTTAATTGATCCCTCAACTACATTTACGTATATTGATATTTTATCAGGAAATTTATCTGAAATGAGTTTTGGAACCTCTTTTTTGAGGAAGTTCTCGATATCCTTCAATGCACGGCTGTCCACATTTCGATTGATATGAATGTAAGGACCACCAATACCTTTCATTATGCATTTTTTCTTCAAAATTTCATCCTTGATGCTGAATTTTTCTATGCATGTTAGAGTAATAGAGACCCAGATCCAAAATGGTTTGTTTGAGATTTTAAAATAACACGCAGTGGAAATGTGTTTAACACGCTAAAGATCGATGAAAACAACTTTAGCGTTGGAAAAAACACCTTTGCTTAAACAATAACATAGCTGTGATTGTATTCTATCAGCATAAAGTATCAACAAAAATGTCGATTTTGGGCACTGGCTAATGCTCCGCGGTGACGACTAAATAGATGCGCGGAATAGTAGATCACTGAAAGGGAACTCAGCCCGGATTGTGCGATCTGATCAATCGCCAAACC
>JADMXW010000026.1 GCA_015548865.1 Serratia marcescens
TGGGTGATTAGCTCAGCTGGGAGAGCACCTCCCTTACAAGGAGGGGGTCGGCGGTTCGATCCCGTCATCACCCACCACTTCTGCGGGTCGTTAGCTCAGTCGGTAGAGCAGTTGACTTTTAATCAATTGGTCGCAGGTTCGAATCCTGCACGACCCACCATTTCCGCAAATACTCTTTTATTCCCTCTCAAACGTTGCGTTTTTATATGTACAGCACTGTGCAAATGTGAAGCTGCATTCGCTTAATATATCCCCCACGTCTCCACTTGCTTTGTTTTCTCATCCGTCTGTGTATCTTCTCTATTTTCTAACGTTATTTTTTCACTACATTACCGCCTGAAAGCCGCTTGCACCCTAACACAGCAATTTTTTTGACTAGCTATGTCAAATAAATTTGTTTTCTCTACGTCACTAAAATAGGGACACTACGTCCTGTTGTCCTTCCCACAATTTTTGTGAACATACATAGGGTTAATTATTATGATTGCTCAGCTCAATCGGTCATTCAACCGCCTTGCAGACCATCAGGATGCGGGCATTCTGTTACTGCGTCTGACCATTGGTATTTTGTTGCTGTTTCACGGCGTAGCCAAAATAGAGCACGGCGTGGGTTGGATTGTGCAGATGCTGCAAGCTGCGGGCCTGCCGGGGTTTATCGCTTATGGCGTGTATATTGGTGAAGTGGTTGCTCCGATTCTGATTATTTTGGGTATCTTTACCCGCATTTCAGGTTTGATTGCTGCCTTCACGTTAGTTGTTGCCACACTGATGGTCGGTATTGGTAATTTCTTTACCCTGACGAAGGTCGGTGCCTGGGCACTGGAAGTGGAAGCACTCTACTTTTTCGGCGGCTTGATTATTACGCTGGTGGGCAGTGGGCGTTATTCTGTGGTTTCTAACCCTGACTACCGTTGATGAGTAATATCAAACAACATGCATAAAATACGCCCGCATTTGCGGGCGTATTTGTATTTATGAAACAGGTGTTGCCGCTTAGATTTCCCAATCGTGGTTATACACTTTAGGTTTAAACTGGATAACATCGCCACGCTTCAAGCCGTTGAGGTTGATGTCATCCTGTGCAACTTCGGCTTCTATCAGTTCGGGCTCACCTTCGACTTTTAACGACAGACGAGTCAATGCCCCCAATGGACGGATATCCCGCACCACAACGGGCTGAAACCCTTCTTGTACCTCCGCAGAAATCGCCACTTCATGGGGACGGAACAGGATCGGCTTATCGCTGTGCGCCACCGTCAGGCGGTTGCTGTCACCAAGGAAGTGATAAACAAACTCACTGGCCGGGTGGTTATACACCTCAGCAGGCGATCCAATCTGCTCGATAACACCTTTGTTCATCAGCACAATACGGTCAGCAACTTCCATCGCCTCTTCTTGATCGTGCGTCACAAACACAGATGTCAGGTTGATATTCTCATGTAAACGTGACAACCAACGTCGCAGCTCTTTACGCACTTTGGCATCCAACGCACCAAAAGGCTCATCCAGAAGCAAAATACGCGGTTCGACAATCAATGCACGCGCCAACGCAATACGCTGGCGTTGGCCGCCGGAGAGCTGCTCCGGGTAACGATCCGCCAGCCAGTCAAGCTGAACCATATTCAACAATTCGTGCACTTTCGCTTCAATATCACGCTTGGAAGGGCGGATGCTGCGCGGCTTCATGCGTAATCCAAACGCCACGTTATCAAAGACGGTCATATGGCGAAACAGCGCATAATGCTGGAACACAAAGCCCACATTGCGATCGCGCACATCGTGTACCGACACATCTTCACCGTGAAAAACAATCTGGCCGCTGTCTGGCTTTTCCAGGCCAGCAATAATACGTAGCAGGGTCGTCTTACCACAGCCCGACGGCCCCAGCAATGCCACCAGCTCACCGCTGTTGATCGCCAGATTAATTTCATTCAAGGCCCGGAACTGGCCAAACTGTTTGTTTATATTACGAATATCAATGCTCATTTGGAGCCAGCTCCTGTTGGTGTTTCTCAACCTGTTTTGCCAGACGCCCTTCACTCCATTGGCGCAGCAGCAATACCACTAACGACATCAGCAATAATAAAATCGCCACGCTAAAAGCGGCTACGATGTTGTACTCGTTGTAAAGAATCTCTATATGCAACGGTAAGGTGTTGGTCAAACCACGAATATGACCAGAGACTACAGACACCGCACCAAACTCGCCCATCGCTCGTGCAGTACAGAGCACCACACCGTAAATCAGCGCCCATTTCACATTAGGCAGCGTGATATGCCAAAACATCTGCCAGCCGTTGGCACCCAGCAAACGGGCTGCCTCTTCTTCTTGAGTACCCTGCTGTTCCATCAGTGGAATCAGCTCGCGTGCCACATAAGGCAAGGTGACAAAAATGGTTGCCAGCACGATCCCTGGCACGGCATAAACAATTTCAAGATGGTGTGCCGTCAGAAAAGGATAAAAATAACTTTGTGCACCAAACAACAGCACATACACCAGTCCCACCACCACCGGCGACACCGAGAAGGGCAGGTCAATCAATGCCAACAACAAGCTTTTGCCGCGAAATTCAAATTTGGTCACGCTCCAGGCGGTAGCTAACCCAAACACGACATTAAGCGGTACAGAGATAGCCGTCGCCAGTAGCGTCAATTTCAGCGCGGAAATCGCATCCGGTTCTGAAATCGCTTGCCAGAATGCACCAACGCCTTTCGCCAACCCCTGCGTCAGTACCATCAATAATGGCAATACCAGCACCAGAAAAAACACCAGCCAAGCCAGCGTTACCAGCACATAATAGGTCGTTGCGCGTTTTTTAGCCTTAGGGGCTCGCGCAGCGGTAGCAATTACCTGTTCCATTGTCACCGCCTTACAGTTTGGGCTGAATACGACGCTGCAACAGGTTAATCAGCAGCAGCATAATAAAAGAGACCAACAGCATAAATACGCCGATACCCGTTGCGCCCTTGTAGTCATACTGATCGAGTTTGGAGACGATCAGCAACGGGAGGATCTCGGTTTTAAACGGAATGTTACCCGCAATAAATACCACCGAGCCGTACTCCCCCACTCCGCGTGCGAATGCCAGTGCAAAACCCGTCAACCAGGCAGGCAATAAAGCGGGCAGCAGCACATGCCAAAAGATCTGAACCGGTTTTGCGCCCAGACAGGCCGCCGCCTCCTCCACTTCTCGAGGAATATCAGCCAGTACCGGTTGCAGTGTTCTTACCACAAAGGGCAAGGTGACAAAGATCAGCGCCAGCGTGATACCTAAACTGGTATAAGCAATCTTGAAAGGGAATAGCCCACCAATGAGTCCATTAGGTGCATACAGTGCCGTGAGTGCAATGCCCGCTACCGCCGTTGGCAGTGCAAAAGGCATGTCGATCATGGCATCAATGACTTTACGGCCCGGAAACTGATAGCGCACCAGCACCCATGCCAGCAAGGTTCCCAATATGCCATTGACAAAGGCTGCCGCCAGCGCCGTACCAAAAGAGAGTTGTAGCGAAAAAAGCACCTGACGACTAGTAATTAGGGTCCAGAATTGTGTGAGTGTAAGCTGACTGGCATAGACAAACATGCCCGCCAGCGGGATCAACACAATCAAGCTTAAGTAGCTAAGGCTAAACCCTAGGGTAAGGCCAAAACCAGGAATGACGGGAGAAATGCGTCGTGACATACCAAGCCTTTCTTAATGCAATAGTTCAGTGAACCAGCCCTATCCACATGGCAAAGCCGCTATCGATGTAGCGGCCAACCAGTAGGTATTTTAAAATTTATTTATTGATTTCATTAAATATTTTGTCAAAAATGCCGCCATCATTGAAGTATTGGTCCTGAACTTTAGTCCAACCACCAAACTCTTCATCGATAGTCACCAGTTTCACTGGTGCAAATTGACCTTTAAACTCTTCGGCTATCTTGGCATTTCGCGGACGGTAGAAGTTCTTACCGATAATGCGCTGTGCATCGTCGCTATAGAGGTATTTCAGATAGGCTTCAGCCTGTTTTTGCGTGCCTTTACGCTCAACCACTTTGTCCACAACAGCTACCGGCGGCTCTGCCAAAATAGACAGCGATGGTGTGACAATTTCCAACTGATCGCCCCCTTGCTCTTTCAGTGAGAGATAGGCTTCGTTTTCCCATGCCAGGAGCACATCGCCCAGTTGGCGTTGTACGAAACTGATGGTGGCACCGCGCGCACCCGTGTCTAATACCGGCGCATGGCGATACAGCTCAGTCACAAATTTCAGCGCGGTAGCATCACTTCCGCCCGGCAGGTGCTTGGCATAAGCCCACGCGGCCAGGAAGTTCCAGCGTGCACCACCGGAGGTTTTCGGATTCGGTGTGATCACTTCAACGCCGGGTTTCACCAGATCGCCCCAGTCCTTGATGTTTTTCGGGTTACCTTTGCGTACCAGGAACACAATAGTAGAGGTGTAAGGCGTGCTGTTATCCGGCAGGCGCGCCTGCCATTTAGGATCGATCAGCGGCTGATTCAGGTTCAGGGCATCAATATCTCCCGCCAACGCCAACGTCACGACATCCGCCTGCAAGCCATCAATCACCGAGCGCGCCTGTTTTCCGGAGCCACCGTGGGAGTTTTTAATGGAAATCGTTTCACCCGAGGTCTCTTTCCAATGTTTGATGAAGGCAGCGTTATATTCCTGATACAGTTCACGCGTCGGATCATAAGACACGTTCAGCAGTTCCGTTGCCGCAGACGCAGCACCCGCAAATAATACCGTTGCTGCTGCAAGAGATACTCCCAGACGGCGTATTGACATTATTATCACTCCCTCAACATTTTTCGTAATTTGTGTAGTGTGTTCGGCTTGGTGCGGGCAATGGGCTCACAACATGGAGTGACAATAGAGGATAGGGAGTGGGGGCAAAAATATTGTTTCGCGATAATTTATGCTCTCGCGTTATATTCTTTGACCATATTCATTTTTTTAAATCTAAGCGTGTGACAGAGTTTTCGAGATAAAAAAGGGGCCTATGGCCCCTATGATCAACCAGATAACGCATTATTCTTCTTCATCCAATTGCAATGCCACATAGAGCAACAAACGGTCATCAAAGTTGCCCAAGTCCAACCCTGTCAGCTCAGAAATACGGTTCAGACGATATTCAAGCGTATTGCGATGAATGAACAATGCCTTGGCCGTCGCTCCCGGTTGGACATTATTGCGAAACCAGGCATTAAGTGTGCGCCGCAATAAACCGTTTCCATCCATCGCCTTTAGTTTGGCAAGCGGGCGAACCAGCTCATTAGCCTGCCAACCACCACGCAGACTATCGAGCAACACTGGTAGCATCAGATCCTGATAATAATAACAACGCTGGTTGGGCATACGCTGTTTCCCAACGCCCATGGTGGTGCGCGCAGTACGATAGGAGCGCGCAATACTGCCAGGTCCGGTAAAATAGTTTCCCAACGCCATACGCACTCGCAAGCGGCCACTCTCGGTCATGCGGGAAAACAGGTTATCCACTCGACGTCGGTGTTCTTCAGCATCCCAACGACCATGGTTATTCAGCGCGGGTTTCAGCACCACCATCTCGGTCAGAGAAACGATAGCTATCAAGTTGTTACGCTCGGGCGTGGTCAGCAGCGTTTGCAACTGCTGCAATTCAGCCATGGCGCTGTCTACGCCCAACTGACCACTGTCTACCTCTACGACAGCAACTACACGAGGCGTATTAAGATCGATCCCTAGGCGTTGTGCCCATTCCATCAACGCGGGAGAAAGTTCGTCGGTACGAATCAGGTTCAGCACCAACTCTTCTCGCAAACGGCTGTCCTGCGCCAACATATGCAACAGGCGGGCTTGCTCCAGCATCATCTCCGCCGTCATGCACACCAACTCACCATACTGTCGAAGATGGGCAGGGTTACCTGTCAGGCCAATTACACCGACGATTTCACCGTCAATACGAAGCGGTAAATTGATACCAGGCCGGACGCCATGTAAGTGGCGGGCAACGGCGTCATCAATATCAACGACACGCCCTTGTGACAAGGCCAGCAACGCACCTTCATGCAGTTCCCCGACACGTTCCCGATCGCCACTGCCTATAATTCGCCCACGCGCATCCATCACGTTGATGTTGCTATCAATAATCTGCATGGTGCGCGCAACGATATCCTGCGCCAGCTTTGCGCTGAGATGATATGACGCCATTCCCGCCCCTGGAAAGAGAAAGTGACAATTGCACTATCATAGCGTTGCCCTAAAACCTGGACATTGTGCAATTTCACAAACATCTACCCAATTCATTAGAATTGCGGGAAATATCACAAAATAATAGCGAGGGGTGGATTGCAAAAGCGGAAATAAAAAAGGAGCGGAAATAACACGCTCCTTTCAGGCTGGAATGGCTTACGTTTATTGTGCCAACAGATAAAGCGTTGTATCTCCGCGCCGCACATTCAGTGCTAACACAGGAGGCTTGCTGTCCAGAATTTTACGCAGTTCGCCGAGATTCTGTACTGGTTGCTGATTAACACCAAGGATCACGTCATCCTTCTTCAAACCGATTTTCGCTGCCGCCGAACCAGCTTTCACATCATCCACTTTCACGCCTTTCTGGCCGTCGATTTCAGTGTTGCTCAGTGATGCACCGCTGATCCCAGTATAGAGATTGCCAGAGGCCATCTGCGTCTGGTTCGCCTGCTGCAAGGTCACTTCCACCGTTAACGGTTTGCCCTCACGCAGCAAGCCCAGCTTGACCTTACTGCCAACCGGCAAAGAACCAACCTCAGCGCGCAGTGCAGCAAAGCTGCTGATCGGTTTATCATTCAGTGTCAAAATTACATCACCGGCTTTGATCCCAGCTTCATCTGCTGCAGATTTCGGCCTGACCTGGCTGACGAACGCGCCGCGCTGCGCATCCACTTTCATTGCCTGTGCCAAATCGGAGTTTAACTCAGTGCCGGTAATACCCAGTTCACCGCGTTTCACATCGCCATATTCAACCAGTTGCGCTGTCAGGTTTTTCACCATATTACTGGGAATTGCAAAGCCAATACCGATATTCCCGCCATCCGGCGCCAGAATAGCGGTGTTTAGGCCGATAAGCTCACCGTTGAGGTTAACCAACGCACCGCCAGAGTTACCCCGGTTGATTGCCGCATCGGTCTGGATAAAGTTTTCATAATTTTCGATATTGAGCCCGCTGCGCCCCAGCGCTGAAACAATACCGGACGTGGCCGTTTGGCCCAAGCCGTACGGATTACCGATCGCTACCGTATAGTCCCCCACGCGTAACTGATCGGAATCGGCGATCTTGATGGCCGTCAGGTTTTTAAAATCAATTAGTTGGATCAACGCAACATCGGTACGCGGGTCTTTGCCAATCACTTTAGCATCGTACCTGCGCCCGTCGTAGAGACGCACCTGAATCTTGTCCGCGTTTTCTACCACATGGTTATTGGTTACCACATAACCTTTCTCCGCGTTAATCACCACGCCAGAGCCCAGTGCCTGGAAGTTCTCACGCTTCGCCGGCGCGCCCTCTTCCCCGTCATCCTCAGCCCCCTGACAAATCGGGGAATTTTGGAAGGGCGAACCGTCCTGACAGAACGGTGAATTCTCGCCAAAGAAAGGTTGCATCTGCTGTGGAATATTGCTGCGCTTAACGTCGGTATGCCCTTCAATGGAGATGCTGACGACGGAAGGCATCACTTTCTCGAGCATCGGAGCCAGACTTGGCATCTGGCTGGATGTCGATACTGTCGCCTCGGTCGCCGCAGAGACTTGCCCCATGCTCATTGCCAGGCTCAGCGCCAATGCACTCAGAACCAATGATTTTCTTTTCATGATCTATTATCTCGTCGTATCAACAGGTGAATCCCACGTCGCCGAACCTGTTTACCATCCCCTCAGCACGCTGGGGGGTTCGTAAACAGGCTCAATTGGCGTTCGCGCTATATCAGATATACAAGAAAGCACAAAGTTCATCATCGTGCGTCAGGCTAAACGTAAGTAATTATGGAACCGCTTTACATAAATTGTTATTCCGCCGCCATTAGCCGCCGGTATTCGTCGTAAGCGTAAAGATCTGTCATGCCGCTAATATAATCTTGAATCAATCGCGCACGATAATAGTATTCCCAGACCTCCTGTTCATCGCGCGAAAGCGAAGAAAGTCTGAGCGTGGCTTCGCGATAAGCCAGACAATGCTTGCTGGAAAGTTTGTGGTAAAGCCGGGTTTCAATGGGATAACGCGGATGCGTATCATTGTTCACCATCAGGCTGAAAGCGTCATAAGACATTTCCAGCAGAGGATGATAGATATCCAGCAGACCACCGATGACGCGATACCCCTGCAGCTCCAGTTTTTCAACTTCTGCGTTATTAAACACGTATTTGCGCGCAACCTCTTTAAATACGCGCAGTAACTTGGCTTGTGCGCCCTTATCCTCCAGTAATGCCTCATCAAAAGAGCCATCATAAATGGCAGGCAAATTTTTGAGAAAACGATGCGCCGCGTAAGGTACCAGCCTCGCCACAGTATTGACGCGCAGCTGCATAAAAAATTGATCGTCGGTGCTGCGCCAGCGGTGCCGTTTTCGGCTTTCGTAGGCCTGCTCTACTGTTTTTGCGAACAGATCCGAGGGCTCTACTTCACCCCAGGTCTGGCGCAGATGCAGATATAATTGTTCCGTGGTGAGGATCTCTTTTTCTACCGCATCCTCCAGATCGGCGACGCAGTAGGAGATGTCGTCAGCCGCTTCCATAATATAGGTGAGCGGAAAGCGATGATATTCGTCCAGCGACAGAGCCTGGCGCAACTCGACAACAAAATCCTGTTCAGAAAGATAGTAGCCCGGCTTTTTCATCAAATACCGATAGTTGTCGGGTACATCTCCGACCCAATACGCTGGTCGGGTATATTTGAGAATGCAGCCAACCTGGCTATACGTAAGATTCAGCTTAAGCAGCGTATGCACCAAACGAATTGCCTGTGCATTACCTTCAAAATGGCTGAGATCCTGACGCACTTGACGACGCAACGCATCATACTCATCGCCTTTCAGGCGCAGGGCGCCTGCCTGGCAGATATCATCACGCGGCGACGCATCATCTTGAATATAAGCTACATCCAACTGTTTTCTAAACCAGTTGTTGATGGCTGATTCACCAAAATGGCCAAAGGGCGGGTTGCCGATGTCGTGCATCAGGCAGGCCATTTCTACCATACTTTCAAAAGGGGTCTGCCAGAGAGACAAACCGAGCGAGTCTAGTCGGCCTTCTCCTTTAATCCGCACCAGAATATCTTTAGCGATGTAGCGCCCAACCTGCTGCACTTCCATGGAGTGCGTCAATCGGGAACGCACGGCGGCGTTACGCTCAAGAGGAAACACTTGCGTCTTTTGTTGTAAACGTCGAATTGCGGCGGAGTTGATAATACGCCCCCTGTCACTTTCAAACAGACGGACAATGTCATATTCACTCTCAGCCGTAATCGGTTTGCTAAGAGGCCGTTGAACGCTAAACTTCTTCGAAAAATCGATATCGGACATACCTTTCTCCCTTTACCGCCGCCAAAATCACGCCCGAACTCCATTCCACCCTGTTAGCCATGATAGACTACACAACGCACACTACGGCTAACTATTCGAAATACTATTCAAAATTTTGTGGGGAATATTATGAAAGTCGGCATTATCGGGGCCATGGAACAAGAAGTGACGCTTCTGCGCGATCGCATCGAAAACCTCAAAACCTTTACACGTGCCGGATGCGAAATCTACAGCGGCCGATTGAATGGCGTCGAGGTGGCGCTGCTAAAATCCGGTATTGGCAAGGTTTCCGCCGCGATGGGCACAACGCTGCTGCTGGAACACGCACAACCCGATATCATCATCAACACCGGCTCTGCTGGCGGCCTGGCGCCGACCTTGAACGTCGGCGATATCGTGGTATCAGGCGAAGCACGCTATCACGATGCGGATGTCACCGCGTTCGGTTACGAACCGGGTCAAATGGCTGGCTGCCCGGCAGCGTTTCCTGCCGATGCATCGCTTATTTCATTGGCAGAGCGTGTGATCGCATCTCTGCAACTGCATGCGGTACAAGGGCTTATCGTCAGTGGTGATGCCTTTATCAATGGTGCAGAACCGCTGGCCCGCATTCGCCGCACCTTCCCACAGGCCGTCGCCGTCGAAATGGAAGCAACGGCCATTGCCCATGTATGCCATCAGTTCGGCATCCCCTTCGTGGTGGTACGCGCCATCTCTGATGTCGCAGACAAAGCCTCACACCTGAGTTTTGACGAGTTTCTGGCCGTGGCTGCCAAACAATCATCACGCATGGTCGAAGCCATGTTACAAGAGCTTGCCGGAAAAGCCTGATGCGTGTTCGCTGTCTCTATCTTCTGTCGATGCTGTGCCTGCTCATTACCGGGCAGGCCAATGCTGATGTCGTCGCTCAGCGAATAATCAGTCTGGCTCCCCATGCTACAGAGATGGCCTTTGCTGCTGGTATGGGTGACCAGCTCATTGCCGTTAGCGCATGGTCAAACTACCCACCCGAGGCGCAACAGCGTGAGCAGGTTGCCTCTTGGCAGGGTATCAATCTGGAACGAGTGCTAGCGCTGAAACCAGACTTGATCCTAGCCTGGCGTGAAGGAAACTCGCAGCGGCCGCTTGAACAGTTGTCCGCGTTTGGTATTCCGGTAGTGTATCTGGATCCCATGTCGCTGGATGCCATTCCCTCCATGCTGGAACAGCTTGGTCAATACAGTGCACACCCTGATGTGGCACGGCAGAATGCACAAACGCTACGCCAACAGTTAGCCGATTTGAAAACGCACTATGCCCAAACATCAAAACATCAGGTTTTCCTGCAATTTGGCACGCATCCGCTGTTCACTTCAGGCAAACAGTCATTACAGAACCAGGTGCTTGCCCTGTGTGGCGGGATCAACATTTTTGACGATAGCAAGGTACCTTGGCCTCAGGTCAGCCGTGAGCAGGTACTGCGACGCAAACCACAGGTTATCATCACCACGGGCACCGCAGCCGACGCTGCCGCCACACGTAATTTTTGGTCACCCCAGTTGTCTGTGCCGATTATTACAGTAGAGGAAGACTGGTTTAACCGTAGTGGCCCGCGCCTGCTGCTGGCAGCTCAGCATATTTGTCAACAACTTGCCGCACTGCCTTCACAGGAAACAACACATTGATGCCTGCACTCGTGCAGGCATAGCCGTACACTTTTGATCCACAGGGAAAACCGCTATTATGCCGATAGCGGTCAAAACACAACCGTATATACCCTAAATAATTCGAGTTGCAGGACAAAACGTTAACGTTTTGAATAGCGCTTGCGCTGGCCCACAGAGTGAACCTCATCCTTAGGAGCTTACTCAGGTAAGTGACTGGGGTGACAAATCTGCTGGGAGCAGATTTGAACGCTGCGTGCAGCGGCCTCGTTAGAGGTGAGGCCCAAGGATGGGCCGAATAACGAACGTAGCCAACACACCTGCAACGTGAAGTATGACGGGTATACAAACCAAATTATAACGATTTAGTAACGCGCCATTGTGCGCAGAACCGGTGACGGTTCTTTTTAACACCAGGTAGAAAAAGTGAAAAAAATCTGTCTGCTTAGTGCGGGCCTGCTAATGCTAGCCTGCAATTCGGCTTATGCAGCGAGCACCAGCGGGCGAATCAATGTGGGGTTAAGCGTGGTTCCAACCTGTGAGATAAAGGGAACAACGGGAACGCCAAACATTGAGTGTCCGACAGCAAAAGCGCTCATGCCAAAAATTACCCAAACGCCGCTAAGCGCAAATGCTCGCTCAGCCACCCATCAAGAACAGCGCCTGATCACGATTGAGTGGTGATGGCGCAAGTTGGTTTATTCGGCCCGTTAAAACAAAAAACCGCGTTGAAGAACGCGGTTTTTTTTCGACATCAGCGGTAGGACAATCAGATACTGAAAGAAGAGCCACAGCCGCAGGTGCTTTTCGCATTCGGGTTAGTGACCACGAAGCGAGAGCCTTCCAAACCCTCGGTATAATCCACCGAGCCACCGACCAGATATTGCAGACTCATCGGATCCACCACCAGCGCCACACCCTGTTTTTCAATGGTCATGTCGCCGTCGTTAATCTTATCGTCAAACGTAAAACCATATTGGAAGCCGCTACAGCCGCCTCCAGTGATGTAAACGCGAAGTTTCAGCTCCGGGTTATCTTCATCAGCAATCAGGACTTTCACCTTTTTTGCCGCCGCATCGGTAAATTGCAGCGGCACAGCCATTACTTCATCGCTCATTGTCGTACTCCCAGCTTGTCTTTTATTGGGCGGCGCATGCCGTTTGCCTTAGCCCAATCATACGCTCATTATCCAACAGCGGGAAACAAGGTTCAAGGTGTGACCTTGTGTTCATTTTCTGTACCCTGCTCTAGCGCATTCTGCCGTTGCAGTGTCCGAGCCAAAATTGCAGAGTACAGTGGTTGTCCGCCTAAAAACTGCGCCATTAACGTCGCGCCCAGACAGGTGATGATCATTGGCAGAATCAATTGATAGTTGTCCGTCATTTCCAGCACCAGCACAATACCCGTCAATGGTGCACGAACCGATGCCGCAAACAAAGCACCCATTCCCGCGATGGCAAAGGTGCCGACGCCTAGTGCATAGTCAGGCAGTAGACCTTGAAATAACAGCCCATAGGCGCCTCCCAGTACTGTACCTAACGCCAGCATTGGCGCAAAGATCCCTCCGGGGGCGCCAGAACCAAAGCAGAGCAACGTCAGTAACATACGCAACAAGAATATCAGCAACAGCATGCCCACGCTGTACTGGGCTGCCGTTACGTCAGGAATGATCGCAAAGCCACCGCCAGAGACATCGCTGAATGCCAGAGAAAGCACACCACAAAGCCCACCCGCTAGCATGCCGACCAGGATAAAGCGCGTTAAACTCTGCCCATGAAAGCGTAAAAACATCGCCTGCGTTCCCAAGACCAGACGATTAAACACCACGCCAACGACACCAAACACAATGCCTAACAACAGGTAACACCACAATGTATTTACCGGAGCATTTGGTAATGTTCCAACGTGAATGACCGCAGCCTCACCGTTAAACAGACGAAACACCACGCTGGACATAATGACGCCAATAAACACTGCCTTAATAGAGATAAGGTTGTAGCGAAATTGCGGCCTCATCTCTTCAATAATAAACAAGATCCCCGCCAACGGGGCGTTGAACGCCGCCGACAACCCCGCCGCTGCGCCAGTAGCCAGCAGCGAATGACGCACTTCTGCACGTTTGGCGGGGAACAAATCTGCGATCATCCCACCCACATTGCCGCCGAGTTGCACCGTTGGCCCTTCTCTCCCCAGCACCATACCAGCACCAAGTGTTCCCAAACCACCGAAGAACTTCACCGGCAAAACACGCCACCAGCGTACCGGACGAAGATCTTCCAACGCGCCTTCAATCTCTGGAATACCCGATCCCCCCGCTTCCGGTGCAAAACGACGCACCAAAAAATATCCCCCTGCGGCCATCAGTCCAGAGAAAAAAAACGCCAGCGGCCAGCGCCACTCATCTTGCACTGAATGCATCACCGTTTCCAAACGAAGTGTTTGTAGTGCATTAACCCCTTTCTCAAATGCAACCCCAACAAGACCGACCAACGTACCAACAAGAGCGGCCAACACCAGAATTATCACGGGCGTTTTATCACGGCGCAGGAATTGCCGAATAGCGGCCCGGCGCACCTCAATAAGGGAAATATCTCGGGAAGTCATCATTGGATAACCAAAAGCATCTAACACAAAAGAGGCACAGTATACGCCCATCCATCACACAACACCTCTCACTCTATCTGACATTAACGACGCGCATTTGATAACGCGACAGCGTTGTTTACAATAGGCAGAACTTCGCCCTCTTTTCAGGACCCTTTCCATGAATAAATCAGAAAGTCTCTATGCTGCGGCACAGCAGCTTATTCCAGGTGGCGTCAACTCGCCAGTGCGCGCCTTCAACGGCGTTGGCGGTGTGCCTCTGTTTATCGAACGGGCTGAAGGAGCGTATCTCCACGATGCAGACGGTAACGCCTATATCGACTATGTCGGCTCCTGGGGACCAATGGTGCTAGGCCATAACCATCCTGCCATTCGTCAGGCCGTCATCGCCGCCGCAGAGCGAGGGTTAAGCTTTGGTGCCCCGACCGAAATGGAAGTACATATGGCGCGATTAGTCACCTCGCTGGTACCGTCGATGGACATGGTACGCATGGTGAATTCGGGTACCGAAGCCACCATGAGCGCCATTCGTTTAGCGCGCGGCTTCACCAGTCGTGACAAAATCATCAAGTTTGAAGGTTGCTATCATGGTCACGCTGACTGCCTGCTGGTCAAGGCGGGGTCAGGTGCATTGACGCTAGGCCAGCCCAACTCCCCCGGCGTACCCGCTGATTTCGCCCGCCACACCCTGACCTGCATCTACAACGATGTGGTTTCAGTCCGTCAGGCTTTTGAACAATACCCGGATGACATCGCAGCGATTATCGTTGAGCCAGTAGCAGGCAACATGAACTGCATTCCACCACTGCCAGAGTTTCTGCCGGGATTACGTGCGCTGTGCGATGAATTTGGTGCGTTACTGATCATCGATGAGGTGATGACGGGCTTTCGTGTCGCGCTGGGCGGTGCACAGGCACACTATGGCGTTGTTCCCGACCTGACCTGTCTGGGAAAAATTATCGGCGGAGGTATGCCTGTGGGCGCTTTTGGCGGGAGGCGGGATGTGATGCAAGCGCTGGCCCCAACCGGCCCAGTGTATCAAGCGGGGACGCTATCCGGAAACCCGATAGCCATGGCAGCAGGTTTTGCCTGCTTGACCGAAGTGGCTAAACCCGGTGTGCATGGCACGCTTACTGCACTAACGACGCAGTTGGCTCAAGGCCTGGAGGAAGCGGCCAGAACCCAGCACATTCCTTTAGTGGTTAATCACGTGGGCGGCATGTTCGGTCTGTTTTTCACCGATGCACCGAGCGTAACTTGCTATCAGGATGTGACACAGTGCGATGTAGAACGTTTTAAGCGTTTCTTCCATCTGATGTTGGCAGAGGGTATTTACCTTGCTCCGTCAGCGTTTGAAGCCGGATTTATGTCATTGGCGCACAGCCAGCAGGATATAGAGAACACCATCGCGGCGGCACGCCGCTGTTTTGCCCAATTGTAATCCCTACGCCAAGATACACTCCCCGACCGGATGGCCGGGGAGTGAGCACATCAGAAGTTGTCATTCACACTCATAGACACGCTGCGCGGTGCGCCATAGGCATAGTTGTCACTGAGCGCACTGTACAGTAATTTATTGACGTTAACCTGCACCGCCAATTGTTTGTTGATCTGGTAGCGTCCAAACAAGTTAGGCAACTATACCCCAAATAATTCGAGTTACAGGAAAGCGGTAAGTGAAGGCATCCCAATGAGCTTACTCAGGTAAGTGATTCGGGTGACTGAACGCAGCCAACGCACCTGTAACTTGAAGTATGACGGGTATATCATCGTAAATCCATTCCGCACAGCATTCGCGCCCTGATACATAGATGTGATCGTTGAAGGCATATGATATTAGATAGCAAGAATCAAGGTGATAACGATTTGCATTTAAAATGCAAGTGAGCTTACGTGTTGGCAAGATGTTCCTTGCCAACACGCGGTTAATGGACCTGTTTACGCAGCAGGTAGATAAAGTAAGGCGCACCGATAAAGGTCGCTAGCAGGCCGGCAGGAACCTGATTAGGAAACAAGATCATACGACCCGCCCAATCGGCCAACAGCATCAATATGCCGCCAATCAATGCAGAGCAGCATAGCTGCGGGATCACACGGGAAAAGCCCATCATGCGGGCCAAATGCGGTGCCATCAGCCCGACAAAACTGAGCGGCCCTACCGTCAAGGTAGCCATCGCAGTTAATACTGATGCCAGCAGTAAAATAAGCAAACGTACCGGCGTGACGGCAACCCCCAACGCCTGAGCAGCCATGCTGCCGAGCGGCAAAATACGCAGCCAACGTTGGCACAATGGCACCATCAAGGCTAACACCAGTGCCACGCCTGCTGTTTTGATCGCCTGTGAGGATTCAACACCGTATGTCGAGCCAGAAATCCAGGTTATTACATCACCCATACGTGGATCGCCACTCGCCAGCAACAGCGTAAGCACGGTAGAAAATGCGGTACTCAGAGCAATCCCCGCTAATAACATGCGCTGCGTGGAAAACCCACCTCGACTGGCGATAGTGATCATCACCAGCAGCGTCAACGCCGCACCTGCACTACCCGCAGGCAACTGCCAGGCGCTGGTGTCTCCTGGCATCAGGAACAACAGCAGAATAACCCCTGTCGCCGCGCCAGCGCTGATGCCCAACACTTCTGGGCTCCCCATCGGATTAGCCGTCAATTTCTGGATCAGCGTACCCGCCATAGCCAACATCATGCCCGCAGTCAGTGCCGCTAACGCGCGCGGCCAGCGCCAGGGCAACAATTGCGCCAGCTCCTCACCACTGCTCCATTGCCAGCCTTGTACGCCTTTACCCAGCATCAACGCCACAGCCAGCCCTCCCACCAAGAGCGCAGAACCGGCCAACAGCCAGCAGCGCCAACGCGGCGCAACAGCATTGGCGTCTCCAGGGGGCGTGAGTAAGGCAGGCTGGTGTGTGGTACGTAAACGGGGTAACAGCCATAGCAGCAATGGCGCACCGATCAGTGCCGTTACCGCGCCAGTAGGCACTTCACGCCAGATGCGGGCCAGCCACAGCACGGTTTGATCGGTAACCCCCAGTAACAGCGCTCCCAATAACGGAGCCAGCCAGAGCCGTTGCCACAAACGACGAGCACCCAGCATGCGTGCCAGTAGCGGAGCAAACAGACCAATAAATCCGATGATACCAGCCACATTTACCAACTGTGCGCTAAGGAAAATGGCGACGCCAAGCGTCGTTAACCGGGCCAACACAAGCCCCAGGCCCAGATTACGCGCAACACCGTCATCCAGCCCCAATAGCATCAGAGGGCGCAACAGCAGCAACGCCAGTGCATAACAGACCAACAGACGAGGGAACAGAAACGTGACGCGGTTCCAATCCTGCTGGTTTAGCATGCCGCTGCTCCACAGAAACACGTTTTGTAGCTGCTCATGGTTAAACAGCACCAGCAGTTGATTGACGGCTGCACAGTAAAAACTCAGCACCAATCCAGCGAGTAGCAACGTAATCGGCGACATCTGCTTGCCCCATGAGAGGCCAAACACAAGCACACCGATACCGAGCGCACCCGCCATCGCCATCCACTGCTGTGCAGCTTCGCCGCCCGGCAGCATCCATAATGTTGCAACCGTCACCCCAAGCTGCGCGCCGGTTGCAATGCCAAGCGTAGCCGGTTCCGCGAGTGGGTTGCGCAGCACCTGCTGAAACAGTAATCCCGCCAGTCCTAACCCTGCTCCCACCAACAGCGAAAGCGCCAGACGCGGCAACAGGCTGAAATGGAACAGCAGCTGGCGTAAATCACCCGGTTCCGGGTTCGTCATTGCCTGCCACCATGTCGCGACAGGCAACGCGTGGCGCAGATTGATTACCACCATACACAGCAATGCTGACAGCAAACCAACAACAACCAATATCGCTCCAGTATGCTTAGGCGTTGGCGTCATCGAAAGCCTCCAGCGCATCCTGTAATACCTGACAAAAACGCATCGCAGACAACGTACCACCATACAGCCATACTGCAGGCACGCGCTGCCAGCGCTGCTGGCGCACAAAGGGCAGTGCCTGCCATAACGGGCTGCGTTCCACCTGCGCCATCATGGCGTCATCACCGTGACCAAAACAGAGCGCATTGGCATCCTGAATTTCTGCCAAACGCTCAATGCCCACCACCACACTCCCCCAAAAGCTGGTTTCTTCACGCCAGGCATTTTCAATGCCGAGTTCATCCATTACTTCCTGAAACAGGCTGTTTTTCGCGATGATCAAGACGTGCGAACTGTCGATAAAAGAGAACAGCAAAAGCGGACGACGGGTATAGAGCTTCAACTGCGCCTTGGCATGCTGCATAAAATCCGAGAAAGTTTGCAGGTGCTTTTCTGCTGCCTCGGGGATGGCTAAGGTCTGTGCTAATTGACGCAGCGAAGCTTTTGCCATGGTCAGCGGCCGCCCAGCTTCATTGTTAAAAGTGAACCCCATGGTGGGCGCAATACGCGACATTTTTTCCACTGACGGGCCATAACCCGCAGAATAGACAATAAGCGAAGGGCACAGTTGGGCCAGCAGTTCCATATTGGGCTCAGTACGAAAGCCCACATCTACCACAGAATCAGGCAGTCGGGGTTCAGCCACCCACAACCGGTAGTTAGGAATGTCAGCCACGCCCAGAGGAATAACGCCCAGTGCCAGCAGCAGCTCAGCAGGCAACCACTCCAGTGCTACGATACGGCGAAGATCTGGCGGTGTATTGTTTTTCGCCCAAGCAGAAAAGCAAAGAGGAGAAAGCAACAGCGCCGTGAGTACGCGACGGCGATCGTGATTAATGCAATGGGATAACAAAGACATCTTTAGCACACAAAACTTACTGGCGCACCGCCGCCAGGGTGCGGCAGGATACCCATCGGAATACCGTACACGGCTTCAAGTACCTGCGGCGTCATGATCGTATCAGGGGTACCCTGCGCAATCATTTCACCGCCACGTAACGCCACCAGATAATCGCAGTAGCGCGCCGCCATATTGATATCGTGCAGCACGGCGATCACCGTTAATCCCTGCTCACGGCTCATGCGCTGGATCAGTGCTAACACCTCAACCTGATGCGCAATGTCTAACGCTGACGTAGGTTCATCCAGCAGCAGGCAGCGGCTATCCTGTGCAACCGTCATTGCCAGCCAGGCGCGTTGACGTTCACCACCAGACAGACTGTCCACCAGACGATGCGCAAACGATTTCAGTCCCACGACAGAGATGGCATTTTCCACTTTCTCGCGATCGGTACTGCCAAAGCGCCCTAGTGCGCCGTGCCACGGATAGCGGCCAAGCGCGACCAGTTCGCGCACCGTCATACCTTCTGCAGCGGGGAGTTGTTGAGGCAGATAAGCAACCTGTCGGGCAAAAGATTTGCTATCCCAACAGGATAAAGGTGTGTCCTTAACCGAAATCACTCCACTACTCGGCGTTTGGTGACGCCCCAACATCTTCAACAGCGTTGATTTGCCTGAACCGTTATGGCCAATCAACCCGCACACTTTACCGATAGGAAATGTCAGGGAAAGCGGATGCAACAGGGTGCGACCAGGTACTGAGAAACTCGCCTCTTCGAGTCGAAAGGTGGTATCCGACCCATCATCAGCACGCACCGATTCATGAGAAGAAGTGTCTGAATTTTGCATAACCGTCATGGCCCGCCGTTGCTGTCCACCCTTCGTCAGGTAGCGGAGCTTTTCACCGTAGCCTACCGACGTAAAAGAGAACGATAATGATTATTATCAAGAGCGGGAATGATAGGCGTAACCAAATCCCCCTCGCAAGCAATTTATCCCCGAAAAACACAACGCCCCGGCATTAATCACGTCGGGGCGTTGTTCATCAATAGACAACAAGCGATTACTGACCAAACATCTCCTTGATCCAATCAGCAACACCGCTGTCATTTTGCTGCGCGGGTGCTTGTTGCTGCTGTTGCACACTCTGGCACAGCGCCTGCGGATTTTCCGTCCACACTGGCAATGCCCGGCCTGCGCTGCCATTACAGATAAACTGGCCGCCGCCATCGACAGTCATGGTGGCAATACCTTCCGGCGGTGTCAGCATCAGCGCCAACGGCGTCTGGTTTTCCAGATAGCGGCGATAAAGCGTTAACGCACCGTTAGCACCGGTTAGTTTTGCCGGGCCGTTGTTATCTCGTCCTACCCAGGTGATCGCCACTTCTTTACCATCAACACCGGCAAACCAACTGTCGCGTAGATCATTGGTGGTCCCGGTTTTCGCCGCCAGATGGTAATTGGGGAATTTAACCGCCAATGAACGAGATGTCCCACGCTCTACCACCTGCTGCATGCCATACAGCGTCAAGTACGCCGCCTGAGCCGGCACCGCGCGCTCTGCCTGCGGGAAGCTTTGATACAGCACGCTGCCGTCTTCTGCAATCACTGAACGCAGCGCGGACAACGGTGCGCGATTACCGCCGCTGGCAATGGTTTGATACTCCTGTGCTACTTCCATTGGTGTCAGGCTGATTGCCCCCAGAAGCATGGCGGGAACCGGTTGGATCACCTCTTTCGGGATGCCGAGACGTTGCAGCGTATTGCTGATCTGCTCCAACCCGACGGTCATCCCCAGGTTAACCGTTGGCACGTTAAGCGAGTTGGCCAATGCATCTACCAACATCACACGCCCACGGAATTGACGATCGTAGTTGTTGGGCTGCCACACTTGTCCATTTGGCTGTTTAAGCGATAACGGTTCATCCGCCAGCCAGGTATTGAGACGGAAGGTATCCGGCTGACTCAACGCCGTAAGATAAGTCGCAGGTTTTGCCAGTGACCCCACAGGACGACGCGCCTGCATCGCGCGGTTAAAGCCGGCGTATTGCGTCTGTGCCCCGCCCACCATAGCGCGAATTTCGCCGCTGAAGCGATCGACAACCACCATTGCAGTTTCCAGATCGCTTACGTTACGCGCAGCACGCAGCGCAGGAATTCCTTCTTCAACAGCCTTTTCAGCCGCATCCTGTGAAACTGGGTCTAGAGTCGTGAAAATCTTCACGCCGGAGAGATCTTTTACCTTATCCCCTAAGCGCTGTTGCAACTCTTGGCGTACCATCTGCATAAAGGCAGGCTGCGGCGTGATCACGCCCCCTTTCGGCTGTACCCCTAGCGGGCGAGCACTCAGCATATTGTAGAGATCTTCGTCAATAATCTGCTGATTTTGCAGCAAACGCAGCACCAGATTACGGCGTTCTAACGTCAGTTGCGGGTTACGCCACGGGTTATAGAGCGAAGCGCCTTTTACCATACCCACCAGTAGCGCTTGCTGATCCAGACTCAATTCATTTACCGGACGACCAAAGTAGTAAAGGCTGGCGAGCGGGAAACCGCGAATCTGATCGTTGCCACTCTGTCCTAGGTACACTTCGTTCAGGTAGAGCTCAAGGATGCGATCCTTGCTGTAACGGTAATCCATGATCAGCGCCATATAGGCTTCATTCGCCTTACGCCACAGGGACCGTTCGTTGGTGAGAAACAGGTTTTTTACCAACTGCTGCGTCAGGGTACTCCCGCCCTGCACAGCACGACCGGCAGTGATATTCGCCAGGAAGGCACGGCCAATGGAAAGGAAGCTAATGCCATCATGTTGGTAAAAATGGCGATCTTCCGTAGCAACCAGCGTATCCACCAGCAAATCGGGGAAACCGGAGCGCTGGACAAACAGCCGCTGCTCCCCATTGGGGGATTGCATCATGGTGATCAAGCGAGGATCGAGACGGAAGAAACCAAAATTACGTTGGTTCTCCAGATTCTGGATCTGAGCCAAACGATCGTTGGTAAAGATCAGTCGGGCGTTGATCTGCCCTTCCTTACCATCGGGAAAGTCAAACGGGCGGCGGAGTATATCAATGGTATTGCCACGCACACTGAATTCTCCCGGCCGGGTGATACGCGATACCTGGCGGTATTGCATCCCTTCCAGCAGGTTTACCATCTCTTTCTGGCTGTAGGACATGCCCGGTTCCAGATTCACCATCCGGCCATAAACCGCCGCAGGCAGTTGCCAGACTTTACCTTCAATTCGGCTACGAATCTGGCTGTCGAGATAGACACCATACAGTGCCAACACCACGGCGAAGACCAGCGACAGCTTAATGAACAACCCTAGCCAGCGTCTTTTTTTACGCGGTTTTTTGCTCATGGCGTCCTCATCGTCGTACTCATCGTACTCGTCGTCGTCTTCATCAATGTCATCCTGATAGACGTCATCCTCTTCTTCATAGTCATCCTTTCTACTACGACGCCGAGTCGCCTGAGGGCGCGGTGGTTTTCGTCCTGACGCCTTTCCCTTGCGTCCGATAGGTTCACGATCGTCCTGTGACATTGCGGTTACTTCTCCATCAGGTTAAAGACAGCAACAGCGCCAATCTAAACGTTAGTGCTGGCCGTCGTCGCTTACTCTGTTGTTCCGCCCGGTTTCAGGAAAGCAGAACCGTCTGAAATACGTCGCGAAAACGTATCAGGGTGTTTGATATTTCTTCGTGCGCCGCGTCGGCGCAGTATTGGCGGGATCATCCGGCCATACGTGCTTGGGATAACGCCCTTTCATCTCTTTCTGCACCTCACGATACGCCCCTTGCCAGAATGCGGCCAGATCGCGCGTAATCTGCAAAGGCCGGTGCGCAGGGGAAAGCAGTTCCAACACGACGGCAACACGCCCTTCCGCCACCGTTGGGTTTTGCTGCTCGCCGAACATCTCCTGCATACGCACCGCCAGCACCGGCGGCTGTTCGTCATGATAGCGTAACGGCAGATGGCTGCCGCCTGGGGCAGTGTAATAGCGCGGCAGCGCGCTTTCCAGCCGCTGTCGCATCGGCCAATTCAGCAGGCGCGTCAGCGCCTCATACAGGTCAATTTGTCGGAGCGCCCGCACATCGCGCACACCGTTGAGCGAGGGCAGAAGCCAAGTATCCAGCGTCGCCAGTAGCGCTTCATCGTCCATGGCGGGCCAATCGACCTCCGCCAACCACCGCCGCGCGCAAGCCACGCGCATTCGCAGTTGCTCTGCATCCATTTGCCAGTTGAGTGCAGCGAGGCCTTCCTCCCGCACCCAGTTCAGCAGAGCCTGCTGCATGGCGTCATCCGAGGGTTTATTTAGCGGCTGTTGGCGCAATGTCAGACAGCCAATGCACTCGCGTCGACTGGCGCGCAGGGTACCTTTTTCTTCATCCCAGTGCACGATGTTCTGTTCTGACACCAGAGCGGGATGCTGAGCGATAAGCGCATCAATATCGACGGACAACGCCAACGTAATACGAGCATCAGCGCTCTGCGCACCTTCTGCCAACATTAAGGCGGGCACAATCAGCCATTCCTGTGCCCCCAACGGTTCATCCAACGGTAATCTTGCGCCCAGACCGCTTGCAAGCTGGTAACGACCATCGGTACTGCGTCGCTGTGCGATGCGATCGGGATAGGCGAATGCCAGCAACTCAGGAAGCGCGGCGAGATGATCGGGATCATGCCAAACCGCTGATTTCCCCGTCAGGCGCGTCATCAGTTGCGTAGCACGCTGCCGCCAGGATGCCGAAGGCCGTGCAAGCAAACGCTCGATATCGAGTGGCCCCATACGTGGTGGTTCTTCCAGCAATGCCGCCAGCAGACAGGCAGTGGCTTGTGTTTGCCTGTCGTGCTGTGCAGCGCAGTGCAGCATCGCGGCCAAACGCGGCTCAATGCCCAGCCGGGCAATATGACGCCCACTGGTCGTGAGTTTCCCAGCCTTGTCGGTTACGTTCAATTGCGTCAGCAGGCGACAAGCTGCGTTGAGTGCAGGCGACGGTGGAACATCCAACCAGGTGAGCGACTCAACGG
Organism: Serratia marcescens; assembly: GCA_015548865.1. Classification (GTDB taxonomy): domain Bacteria; phylum Pseudomonadota; class Gammaproteobacteria; order Enterobacterales; family Enterobacteriaceae; genus Symbiopectobacterium; species Symbiopectobacterium marcescens_A. The sequence continues at coordinate 23,617 of JADMXW010000026.1, forward strand.
AAGTACACCCCCATTGCAACAGTTCGAGCCAGACACTGCTCAAGTCGCTATTCAAAATCTCTGGGCTGCTTTGTGCTGCTGCACGCTCCGCCTGCTCTTTCGCGCACAAGTGCACGCAAAAACCAGCTTCCAGTCGTCCAGCGCGCCCTGCCCGTTGCGTCATCGACGCCTGACTAATGCGCTGAGTGATCAAGCGCGTCAACCCACTTTTCACATCAAAGCGGGCAACACGCTCCAATCCACTGTCTACCACCAGCCGAATACCTTCAATTGTCAGGCTAGTTTCTGCAATATTGGTCGCCAATACCACTTTACGCCGCCCAGGTGCGGCAGGATGAATCGCTTTCTGCTGTTCAGCCAGCGTCAGTGCACCGTACAGTGGGCAAATATCCACCTCGCTGGAGAGCGTATCTTGCAGCAAGGCTTCAACCCGTTTTATCTCAGAAACGCCCGGCAAAAAAACTAACGCAGATCCGGGTTGTTCCGCCAGTAAACGACGAATTTGCCGAGCAATACCCTCTTCCAACCGCTCTTGCGTGCCTAATGGTTGATAGTGGCGCTCAACAGGAAAAGCGCGCCCTTGTGATACTACCGACTCAGCAGCAGGTAACAGCGCCGCCAAACGCGCGTTGTCCAGCGTAGCGGACATGATCAGCAGCGTTAAGTCTTCACGCAGGCCTTGCTGTACATCAAGCAGCAACGCCAATGCCAAATCAGCCTGTAAGCTGCGCTCGTGAAATTCATCCAGAATGACCAGTGACACGCCCGTCACCTCGGCGTCCCGTTGCAGCATACGCGTCAGAACCCCTTCGGTGACCACCTCGATGCGCGTCTCTGGGCCGACGCGCGTTTCAGCACGCATCCGATACCCCACTGTGCCGCCCGGCTTTTCACCCAGTTGTTCAGCTAATCGCCAAGCCACATTTTTTGCCGCAAGCCGACGCGGTTCCAGCAAAATAATCCGGCCAGAGAACCCGCCCTTTTCCAACAATTTTAGCGGTAGCCAGGTGGATTTCCCCGCCCCGGTGGGTGCGTGCAATAAGACCTGGCGCGCGCGCCCCAACGCGTCAATCACCTCATTCAGCACAGCGCTGACCGGCGGTAAACTCACAGCATTCTCCTCTACAACCTATTGATGGTCATTTATTTCTCTGACAAAACAGTCCATTTATAGCGCAACGATGACACAACGCCACATTCGCACGAAATAAGGTATGACGTGAAAGTGAAGGTTGTCGCCTTGCGGCGGGCATTGTAGCATCCTCTGTTATCCGCGTAGAGAGAGTGCCATGCCAACCACACGCCGCCTGTTTTTTGCCTTATCCTTACCCGATTCGCTGGCACAAACGCTTGTTCAGTGGCGTGCTCAGCACTTTTCTCCAGAAGCGGGACGCCCTGTTGCTGCTGCCAATATGCATTTGACGCTGGCATTTCTGGGTGAGGTGAGCGAGCAAAAGGAGCGGGCTCTTCGGTCACTGGCCGACAGGATCCAGCAACCCGCCTTTCAGTTGCATCTTAATGATGCCGGTCAGTGGCCACGCCCCGGTGTTGTATGGCTGGGCTGCCGCCAGGCACCGCGCGGCCTTCTGCAACTTGCCACCCTGCTGCGATCGCAAGCGGCACGTAGCGGTTGCTACCAAAGCCCACAGCCATTTCACCCGCATATCACATTGTTGCGCGGCGCGACCCGCCCCGTGGCTCTTCCCCCCGCCAATTTTGACTGGACGTTGTCTGCCAAACATTTTGCTCTGTATGAATCTCGCTGGGAGCAGGGAAAAACCCGCTACCAACGTGTGGCAGAATGGCCATTAGCCGAGAGCAATACAGGATGATGCGATGAATTTTATACCGCCACTCAAACCAGCACGATTGGTTAAGCGCTACAAACGTTTCCTTGCTGATGTAGTAACTCCAGAGGGCGAGGCTTTCACACTGCACTGTGCCAACACGGGTGCAATGACCGGATGCGCGACACCGGGCGATACGGTGTGGTACTCCACGTCGGATAACCCCAAACGCAAATATGCGCACAGTTGGGAATTAACAGAAACGGCGCAAGGGCACTGGATTTGTGTCAATACCCTGCGTGCAAATCAAGTGGTGCATGAAGCTCTCCTGGCGCAACGGATACCGGAACTTGCTGGTTACAGCCAGATCACGCCCGAGGTGAGGTATGGCATGGAGAACAGCCGTATTGACCTGCTGTTACAGGCACCTGACCGGATTAACTGCTATATTGAGGTGAAGTCAGTTACATTATTGCAACAAACACCGTTGTATATGTCGCCCTACCAGGGATTTTTTCCCGATGCAGTAACACAGCGAGGACAAAAACACCTGCGCGAATTGATGCAAGTGGCAGAAAAAGGTGAACGTGCCGTGCTGTTTTTCGCTGTGCTGCACTCTGGCATTGCTGAGGTCGCGCCTGCGCACCACATTGATGCCCGCTATGCAGAATTATTTTGCGAAGCGAGGCAAAAGGGGGTTGAAATTTTTTGCTATGCCACCACATTATGCCCTGACGGTATTACGCTCACGTACCCGTTGCCGTTAACCGTAACACGATAAAAACGGTAGTGTGTTCACCTGTTCTTGTTTGTTATCGGTATTGTTTGTTATCGGATGTGACGATGAGGTTCCTGACACGTTATCAGGCCTGTGACAGGAATTATTGCCAACCCCAGTTCCATCTGCTATTTATAGCGGCCTGTTTTTCTCCCCCTTAGGGATCGATAGTGCGTGTCGTGTTATGTAGGAGAAGCAACATGCAAGAAGAGCAAAACCGTAAGACATCTTCTCTGAGCATTCTCGCAATTGCCGGAGTGGAGCCGTACCAGGAAAAGCCGGGCGAAGAGTACATGAACGACGCCCAATTGGCTCATTTCAAGCGTATTCTTGAAGCATGGCGCAATCAACTCAGGGATGAAGTGGATCGCACCGTATCCCATATGCGCGATGAAGCTGCCAACTTCCCTGATCCGGTCGATCGCGCCGCACAGGAAGAAGAGTTCAGTCTGGAACTGCGTAACCGTGATCGGGAACGCAAGCTGATCAAAAAGATTGCGAAAACACTACAGAAAATCGAAGACGAGGACTTCGGCTACTGTGAATCCTGTGGTGTTGAAATTGGTATCCGCCGCCTGGAAGCGCGACCCACCGCCGATTTATGCATTGACTGCAAAACGCTGGCGGAAATCCGCGAGAAACAGATGGCGGGATAATCCCACAGTAGAGCGGAAAAGCTGTTCCGCTTTACGTTTTTGCCACCGCGCTGTCTCCCGGCAACGAATGCGGGAGTAGCGCGATGGCATTGTTCACCCGTATGCCTGATACCTATCGTTATACCGGTCGCTTTGCCCCGTCGCCTTCCGGCGATCTTCATTTCGGTTCCCTGATTGCTGCATTAGGCAGTTATTTACAGGCGCGTGCCAATCATGGCCGTTGGCTGGTGCGCATTGAGGACATCGATCCTCCGCGTGAAGTCGCCGGTGCAGCAAGTCGTATTCTTGCCCAGTTAGAACACTACGGTTTGTTGTGGGATGGCCCTGTGCTTTATCAATCTCAGCGCCATGCACGTTACCAAGAAATCCTGGCAGCGTTGAAAGCACGCCATCTGTGCTACTACTGCGATTGCACGCGTCAGCGCATCCATTTACTGGGCGGGCACTATGATGGCCATTGCCGTACGCGTCAACTGGGCCCCACCAACGCGGCCCTTCGTCTACGACAAGATAATCCCATCCTGCACTTTAGCGACAGGCTCCGTGGCGAATTATATGCAGACCCAGCGCTGGCGCAGGAAGATTTTATCATTCATCGCCGAGATGGATTATTCGCCTATAATCTTGCCGTTGTGGTAGATGACCACGATCAAGGGGTAACGGAAATTGTGCGCGGCGCTGACCTGATAGCCCCCACCGTACGACAAATTGCGCTATATAAGCAGTTGAACTATCCGGTGCCGGCGTACATCCACTTACCGTTGGTGCTCAACACGCAGGGAAATAAACTTTCCAAGCAGAACCACGCGCCAGCGCTGCCTGATGGCGATCCGCGGCCCGTGCTGTTAAGCGCATTGCGTTTCCTTAATCAGCCGGTGCCAGCGCACTGGCAAGATTTGTCATTAACGGGCCTTCTACAGTGGGCCGTTAGCCACTGGTCACTTGCATCTGTGCCGTTAATAGGGAAATCCGATGTGACCGAGGCAACATCGGCATTCTCAAAGATGGCGCGGTGAGCTATGATTAGCCGCTATTTTTTGTTGTACCGTTATTTTTTTATCACTATCGAGGTGTACCATCTTTACCCGAGTCGCTAATTTCTGTCGCAAGGTACTCAACCGCGACAATGATGTGGCCACAGCGGAGCCCACACGTCAGAGCATGACCGTGATTCCGCGCGACCAGCATACCATTTCGCGCAGCGATATCAGTGAAAATGCGCTGAAGGTGCTTTATCGCCTGAATAAGGCGGGTTATGAAGCCTATCTGGTTGGCGGCGGCGTCAGAGATCTGCTGCTGGGGAAAAAACCGAAAGATTTCGATATCACCACGAACGCCACGCCAGAGCAAGTACGTAAGCTGTTCCGTAACTGTCGTTTGGTGGGACGTCGTTTCCGGCTTGCTCACGTAATGTTTGGTCCTGAAGTGATCGAAGTCGCGACTTTTCGCGGTCATCACGAACAACATCAGGAACAACAGCTAAAAACCACCTCTCAGCAGGCGCAAAGCGGCATGCTGCTGCGCGATAATATTTTTGGCAGTATTGAAGAAGATGCGCAACGCCGCGATTTCACCATTAACAGCCTCTATTACAATGTCGCTGACTTCAGCGTGCGCGATTATACCGGCGGGTTGAACGATCTGCACCAAGGTGTGATTCGGTTAATTGGCGATCCGGAAACCCGTTACCGCGAGGACCCGGTGCGGATGCTGCGCGCCATACGCTTCGCAGCCAAACTGAATATGACCATCAGCCCAGAAACCGCCGAGCCTATACCGCGTCTGGCTGCACTGCTGCACGATATCCCGGCTGCACGCTTGTTCGAAGAGTCATTGAAATTGTTGCAGGCAGGCTATGGCTACCCGACCTACCGCTTGCTGTGCGAATATCAACTTTTTCAACCGCTGTTCCCACTGATCAGCCGTCATTTTACGCCTAATAGCGATAGTCCTTTGGAAGGCATGGTGGCACTGGTGTTGAAAAACACCGACCAGCGGTTGCAAAACAACATGCGCGTTAATCCAGCGTTCCTGTTTGCCGCCATGCTGTGGTATCCGTTAATTGAACACGCCCAGAAGCTTGCACAGGAGAGTGGGTTAACCTATTTCGACTCTTTCGCACTCGCCACTAACGACATTTTAGACGAACAGTGCCGCTCTCTGGCCATTCCGAAACGTATCACTTCGTTAGTGCGTGATATCTGGCAGTTGCAACTGCGCCTTTCACGACGTCAAGGCAAACGCGCCTATAAGTTGATGGAACATCCAAAATTCCGTGCTGCCTATGATTTGCTGAGCTTGCGCGCTGAGATAGAGCGTCAGCCCGAGCTGCAACGTCTCGCACAATGGTGGGGAGAGTTTCAGGTGGCTGCACCGCCGCGTCAACAAGCTATGCTGAGCACGCTGGACGACGGCCCGACGCCACGTCGACGCTCTCGTCCTCGCAAGCCAACTGCGACGCGCAGAGAAAGAACCTCGTGACGCGCGTTTACCTTGCGCTGGGTAGCAACCTAGCGCATCCGTTACAACAGGTTAATTCCGCACTGGCTGCATTGGATACCGTGCCACACACGCGTGTACTGTGCTGCTCGCCGTTTTATCGCAGCCGCCCACTGGGCCCGCAGGATCAGCCTGATTATCTCAATGCTGTCGTTGCCCTGGAAACAGCACTCGCGCCAGAGGCCTTACTCGATCACACTCAGGCGATTGAACAGCAGCACGGCCGTGAGCGTAAAGCGCATCGCTGGGGACCACGTACGTTAGATCTGGATATTTTGCTGTATGGCAACGAAACCCTTCACACCGCGCGTTTAACCGTTCCTCACTATGACATGAAAAACAGAGAGTTCATGTTGTATCCGTTAGCCGATATCGCTCCGAACCTGCACTTTCCCGATGGTGAAGCCTTGACGTCCCGCTTGGCTACTGTTCCGCGCAACGGCATGACTCTGTGGGATGAGTAGGGTATACCCAAAATAATTCGAGTTGCAGGGTACAAGACCACATCCGCCACATTTCGCCCCTTCAACTGTGTGTTTGATCGCTATGCCTTAACGCAGGCATCCTTTAAGATGCTCTCCTGACTTTTTCGATTCTGGGAGGCTGCCTATGAAACCGACAACCCTGTCCCACCTGCGCAAATGTAAGCAGGAGAAGCGTAAATTCGCGACAATTACCGCTTATGATGCCAGTTTTGCCCGCTTGTTCTACGAAAATGGTATTCGCGTTATGCTGGTGGGGGATTCGCTGGGCATGACGTTACAAGGCCATGATTCCACGCTGCCGGTCACCGTCAGTGACATTGCCTATCATACCCGCTGCGTACGGCGCGGCGCGCCATTGAGCCTGCTGCTTGCCGATCTGCCGTTTATGGCTTACGCCACAGCTGAGCAAACGTTTGCCAGTGCGGCAGAAGTCATGCGTGCTGGTGCTAATATGGTGAAAGTGGAAGGTGGCCAATGGCTTGCCCCCACCGTGAAGATGCTGACCGAGCGCGCAGTGCCGGTATGTGGCCATCTTGGGTTGACGCCGCAATCGGTGAATATCTTCGGCGGCTACAAGGTTCAGGGACGAGACGACATAGCAGCGGCACAATTGTTGGATGATGCACTAGCGCTGGAGGATGCAGGAGCCCAACTATTGGTTCTGGAATGTGTCCCGGTGCCGCTGGCACAGCGTGTTACCGATGCGTTGTCGATCCCGGTTATCGGCATCGGTGCAGGTAACGTTACCGATGGTCAGATTCTGGTAATGCACGATGCGTTCGGCATTACCGGTGAGAGCACACCGAAATTTGCCAAAAACTTTTTGGCACAAAGCGGTGATATTGCAGCAGCAGCACGACTGTATGTGCAGGAAGTTGAGCAGGGACTCTACCCAGCAGAAGAACATTCGTTCCGTTAAGGTATACCCTTTCACTACCACAGCAAGCGCTGATAAAAATGATGAGTACAAAGGAGCAAGACCGTGTTAATTCTTGAAACCCCTTTGCTATTACGCCGTGAGATTCGCCGCTGGCGTCAAGAGGGGAAACGCATTGCATTAGTGCCCACCATGGGCAATCTGCACGATGGACACATGACGCTGGTAGACGAGGCGCGTGCACGCGCCGATATTGTTATCGTCTCCATTTTCGTCAATCCGATGCAGTTCGATAGGCCTGACGATCTGAAGCGTTATCCGCGCACCTTGCAAGAAGATTGCGAAAAGTTAACCCGACGCAATGTAGATCTGGTGTTTGCGCCGTCGCCAGAGGTCGTCTATCCCAACGGTTTGGGCCAACAAACGTTTGTCGAAGTGCCGGGGCTTTCTGCCATGTTGGAAGGCGCAAGTCGTCCGGGCCATTTTCGCGGTGTGGCAACTATTGTCAGCAAGCTGTTCAACATGGTACAGCCCGACATAGCCTGTTTTGGTGAAAAGGATTACCAACAGTTGGCGCTGATTCGTCAGATGGTGCGCGATATGGGCTACGACATCGATATTGTCGGTGTGCCTATCGTTCGTGCACCGGATGGGCTGGCACTCAGCTCACGTAACGGTTATCTTAGCCCTGAAGAACGTCAGTTAGCGCCAGCGCTTAAACGCATCATGGATCAGGCAGTAGAAAAACTGAGCAATGGCGATCGCCAGTTGGAGGAAATACTGACCTGCGCTGCGGAATCATTACGAGAAGCGGGGTTTACACCCGATGAGCTCTATATTCGTGACGCTGATACGCTGCAAGAACTGACCGTGGCCAGCACGCGCGCGGTGGTGTTGATGGCCGCTTGGCTGGGTAAGGCCCGTTTGATTGATAACCAGCAGGTCGACCTGGTCGACGACTGACTGGCATGATTGACATTAACCGAGGTAACAGACAGTGATACGCACCATGCTGCAAGGTAAACTGCACCGGGTAAAAGTGACTCAGGCAGATCTCCACTATGAAGGTTCTTGTGCCATCGATCAGGATTTTATGGATGCTGCTGGCATTCTGGAATATGAAGCCATTGATATCTACAACGTGGATAACGGGGCGCGTTTCTCTACTTATGCTATTGCGGCAGAAAGAGGGTCACGCATTATTTCTGTTAACGGTGCCGCGGCGCGCTGCGCCTGCGTCGGCGATAAACTGATTATCTGCTCCTATGTGCAGATGTCAGATGAAGACGCGCGCACGCATCATCCCAAAGTTGCCTATTTCTCCGGTGACAACGTGATGTCCCGCCAGGCGAAGGCCATTCCGGTTCAGGTCGCCTAAGAAAACGGGGCCATTATGGCCCCGTTTCTATCTCAACTACGTAGGCCGCGCCCACGTTCAATCAACCACCACGCCAAGACGTAAAATACCAGAATAAACGCCAGCAATACTGCCATGGTGAAGGCCAGTGGTACATCCTGAATGCCGAGGAAACCAAAGCGGAAACCACTTATCATATACACCACTGGGTTAAGCTTGGACACCACTTGCCAGAATGGCGGCAGCAGCGTTAACGAGTAAAACACGCCGCCAAGATAGGTTAACGGTGTCAGCACAAACGTGGGGATCAGGCTGATATCATCAAAGGTTTTTGCGAATACCGCATTCAGTAACCCCGCCAGCGAGAACAGCACCGCGGTCAGCAGCAGCGTAACCACCACCACCCACCAGGCATGCACATGCAGCGGAACAAAAAACAGCGACACCGCAGTGACCAGCACGCCAACGCATACACCTCGGGCGACACCGCCCCCCACGTAACCCGCAATCACGATATGTGTCGGGACAGGGGCCACCAGCAGTTCTTCAATATTGCGCTGAAATTTGGCGCTGAAGAAAGAAGCCGCAACATTAGCATAGGCGTTAGTGATCACCGCCATCATAATGAGGCCAGGAACAATAAATTGCATGTAATCGAAACCATGCATTTCACCGATACGAGAACCAATCAGACTACCAAAGATAATGAAATAGAGCGTCATGGTGATAACAGGCGGCACCAGCGTCTGTATCCAGATACGACTGAAGCGATTGATCTCTTTAGTCCAGATACTCTTCAGGGCGACCCAATATAATTGCGTCATGCTGTTTTCGCCTCCCCGTTCGCATTTGCACTTTTCATCTTTTCACCGTTTACCATGGAAACAAACAGCTCTTCCAGACGGTTCGCTTTGTTACGCATACTCAATATTTGAATCCCTTGGGCACTTAATTGGCTGAAAACCCCATTCAGTCCCTGCTCCCGCATCACGTCTATTTCAAGCGTTGACGTATCCGTCAGGCGGTAGGCATATCCCTCCAGCTTGGGAAGTGGGCTTTTCGGCGCTAAATCAAGAATGAACGTTTCCGATTTCACTTTAGCCAGTAACGCCTTCATGGAGGTGTTCTCCACCAGCTCGCCATGTTGAATAATGCCGATATTGCGGCACAGCATCTCGGCCTCTTCCAGGTAATGTGTGGTTAAAATGATGGTGGTACCCTGTGCATTCAGCGCTTTGAGGAACCCCCACATGGAACGACGCAGTTCGATATCCACCCCAGCAGTGGGTTCATCAAGGATCAGCAATTTGGGTTCGTGCATCAAGGCGCGCGCAATCATCAACCGGCGTTTCATTCCACCGGAAAGCATCCGCGCTTTTTCCTGCCGTTTTTCCCATAAGTCGAGTTGTGTGAGGTATTTTTCCGCTCGCTGCAGTGCATCCTGACGTGAAACACCATAATAGCCCGCTTGGTGAGTAACGATTTGCAGCACCGTCTCAAATGGGTTGAAGTTAAATTCTTGAGGCACCAGTCCGAGTTGACGTTTGGCGTTAACGATATCGCGCTCCAAATCGTAGCCAAAAACGCGCACCTTACCGGAAGATTTGTTTACCAGTGAGCTGATAATACCAATCGTGGTCGATTTTCCTGCACCGTTCGGCCCCAGCAGCGCATAAAAATCCCCGGCTTCCACGCGCAGATCGATACCGCGCACTGCCTTGACGCCCCCAGGGTACGTTTTGGTCAGTTTCTCCAGTTCAAGTGCATATGTCATAACAATTTAACTAGCCCTATTATCAATGAGTGACTCAGTTTCGATTTTAAAACATTCACGCTTGCCTTATATTACCTTTCACTGCCCCTTTTTTGTCACAGGCCATTTACTTTCATGAAAGATATTGAAACGCTCATCGCCAACAACCAGCGCTGGTCCAATACGATGGTTGAAGAAGATCCGGGTTACTTTGAACGTCTGGCGTTGGCGCAAAAACCCCGTTTTTTGTGGATCGGTTGCTCAGACAGCCGTGTCCCTGCAGAGAGTTTAACCAGCCTTGCCCCCGGGGAACTTTTCGTTCACCGCAATGTAGCAAACTTGGTTATCCATACCGATTTGAACTGTCTTTCCGTGGTGCAGTATGCCGTTGAAGTGCTCGAAGTAGAGCATATCATCATTTGCGGACATTACGGCTGCGGCGGCGTGCAGGCCGCGGTAGAAAACCCTGAATTAGGGCTTATCAACAACTGGCTGCTGCACATCCGTGATTTGTGGTACAAGCATAGCTCGCTGCTAGGAGAATTGCCGCCTGAAGAGCGCTTTAACAAACTGTGTGAAATCAATGTTGTCGAGCAAGTCTACAACCTTGGACACTCCACCATCATGCAATCCGCCTGGAAACGCGGCCAAAAGGTCACTATTCACGGTTGGGTGTATGGCATCAAGGACGGTTTGTTAAGCGATCTGGAGGTAACCGCCACCAGTCGCGAAACTCTGGAACAGCGCTATCGCCGCGCTATCTCTTCCCTGATCTGATTCTACAGGGGCACGCTATGTGCCCCTCTATCTGGCGCGACCACGTAGAGCCATCCCAGTAGGCGTAATTGGCGAAGCCAGTTTGGTCACGGACAGCGCGCAGAAACTGGAGCGTACACGGAGTACGTGAGGATTTTGAGCACAGCCCAAGGCCAAAATGGCAAGTAAAATAGCCCTAATGGGGCAGGATCTTATTCCTGCGGAATCACCTTGCCAATATAAGGCAAATGCCGATAGTGCTGCGCGTAGTCGATACCGTATCCCACAACAAACTCGTCAGGAATAGAAAAACCCACCCACTCTACTTTCACGTCCACTTCCCGACGTTCCGGCTTATCCAACAGAGTACAAATCGCCAGTGATGCAGGCTCACGCAGGCGTAGAATTTCTCGCACCTTGCTCAAGGTGTTACCGGAATCGATGATATCTTCCACGATCAGCACATGCTTACCGCGAATATCTTCATCCAGGTCTTTGAGGATCTTAACGTCTCGCGTGGAACTGGTACCACTTCCATAACTGGACGCGGTCATAAAGTCCACTTCGTGGGAGACATCGATCGCACGGCACAAATCAGCCATAAAAATAAAAGAACCACGCAGCAACCCGACCAGTACCAGATCGCTATCATTGCCACGATAGTGCTGGCTGATTTCCTGGCCTAGTGCCACTACGCGCGCGCGAACGTCTGCTTCGGCAATCATGACGTCCACAGTATGTTTCATCATACACATCACTCGTTATAAAAAGGGGGCGATACCGCAGTACTACGCAGCTTTTTCGCTACCTGTTAGCGGTCTCTTTGAGGCGCGCAGTATAACGCCACGAGGCGGTGTTCTCAATGATACAGGTAAAGGCGAATAGGCCTTTATCACTTGGACGATCGCAAAATGGCAGGAGTGTAAGTGAAGCGTTATCACAGCATAAAGGTGGGTAAAACCCATTGCACTCCCAAGCCAGAGCGGTTTTTATAGGGCCTGATTTCAGCCAGCAATAAGGATCTTTTATGAACATGATGCTGCAACGTCCATTTTCCGCTCTTCTGCTTCCCCTGCTATTAGGGACGTCTTTGATGACCCATGCCGCCCCCGACACTTCTCTCCCCCCACCGATGGGTGCCCATCCCTTTGCCAAGGGCGAGATTCCCCCACTCCCCGCGCCACCGCTTTACGAAGCCTCAATGCAAACCCATCAACCCACTGAGGCGCTCAACAAGTTGATTGCCAACGCCCCTCAGACAGAGAACAAAAACTATGAGGTCAGGGTAATGATTCGCGAGCTGCCAGCACTACCGCCAGAGATGAAGCCCTCAGCGAAATGAATACTGCTTTCCCTTGAAAGGCAAGGCGTTTCCTTTCTCTTCCCCCCAATAGATTAAGCGAGACGCCTTTTGCGAACATACTGATCCACCAGATTTACAATGGCGGGCAAACTCATGCCAACCAATATGAGCGCTCCTCCAAAAAGTACATTACCCGACAGGGTTTCATGCAGTAACCAAACTGCAAAAAATGTAGAAAATACAGGCTCGAGGTTATAGATCAATATGGCACGCAGTGGCGTGGTATAACGCTGATAATGGGTTTGAACCCAAAAAGCGATAACCGTAGAGAAAAGTGCAGTTACTAATAAGGCAATAACCAAGTCACTGTCCCATGTTGATGGCAACCCTACACCGCCCCTGGAATGCTCTAGTGTAATGAACACTATCGCCATGGTCGCAATTTGTAAAAACGTCAGTGTCAGGTTGTCATGATGGTGGCTCAACCTATCAAGCACCATAATATGTACAGCAGTAAATATTGAACCAACAATAACCAGTACATCTCCCCATTGTAATTGCCAGCCACTCACATCTGACATCAGATACAATCCAGCAATACCAAAAAGGGTCGCCAGGAGCGCATCAAGGCGAGGCAATTTCCCCGCCAACGGCCCTGAGAGCAAGAGCACCCAGATAACGCTGAGTCCAGAAAGGAACCCTGTGTTTGATGCTGTCGTTATCTGCAATCCCGAAATGAGGAAGATGAATGCCCCCCCGAGCAGAAGACCCAATCCAACTCCAGCGGCTAACGTATTAAGAGGCATCACGCCAAGTTTTCTAGCACTGAAAGGCAGTAATATCAGACTAGATAGTGCAAATCGTAATCCCAGCACCATGAGTACCGAGTGTGAATTGATGGCCAATTTCATAACAGGGAAACCTATTCCCCACCCGGCAGCAACACAGAGTAACAATAGCTCGGCGATCCAACGTTTAGGAGTTACTGTACTCATGCGATTCCTCTCAGTCGCTGCGTATAGGACACAAGCAGGTCCAGAGCGTCATCCAGTTCTTGTTTTGTGGTGGTATGACTCATACTGAGCCTGAGCGCTCCTGTAAGCAGCAGTTCATTCAGCCCCATCGCGGTCAGCACATGACTCGGTTTTTGCTCAGCAGAGTGGCAGGCAGAGGCGCTGCTCAATGCCACTTTCATTTTCAGTTTTTGCAGCAACGTGCTTGCTTTGATACCCGGAATCGAAAAATTCACCGTATTCGGTAAGCTTTGCTGAGGGCAACCATTAATAACGATTTCGGGTAAACGGTGCTGAAGACGATCGATAAGGTATTCTTTCATCGTTTTCTGAGCAGGAACACGTTGAGCACAGGTTGAAAGAAACTGCTCTGCTGCCTTTGCCATCCCGGCAACACCGGGAAGATTAACCGTGCCACCACGCAGGCCTGACTCCTGACCGCCACCGTGGATAAGCGGAAAATGTCTCAATATGTCAGGTTTTGAACAATAAAGCGCGCCAACGCCACGGGGACCATAGAATTTATGGGCCGACATACTGACAAAATCCGGCTTGAATGCGATAACCGAAAAGGGCAACTTCCCGACCCACTGCGCGGCATCCGTATGAAATAAGATATTATGCCTACGCGCAATCTCACTAATTTCAGCCAAGGGTTGTAACACCCCGGTTTCATTATTCGCAGCCATGATAGATATCAAGCGAGTGTCAGGACGTATTGCCTTCTGAAGCGCACCGAGACATATCCTGCCAAGATGGTCCACGGGTAAGTAAGTCACATCAACGCCATAAGGATGAAGGTGCTGACAGACACTCAATAGACACTTATGCTCAATCATGCTGGTCACAATATGAATACGTCCCTGAGGTAAATAGTAATCAGCAACGGCTCGAATGACAGTATTGTTTGCCTCAGAAGCACCTGAGTTGAATACGATATAGTGCGGTTCTGCATCGATTAATCGCGCTACAATCGCCCGACACGATTCTAAATACGCATTCGATTTTATCCCCTCATAATAACCAACGGAAGCCGTGTTTGCGAAATATTCTTCGGTACAATGGATCATGGTGTTACGAACAACAGGATCCAAAACCGTCGTTGCGTTATTGTCCAAATAAATCACAGTTAAAACCCCATTTTACGAATTACACGCTGCTCTATACCCTAAATAATTCGAGTTGTAGGAAGGTGGCAAGCAAATGAATCCCGAAAGATGAATCAGATATAACCAAGGCTATCTGCAACGTAAATTATGGAAGTATATCGATCACGAGTATTATTGAATGCTATAACAGACATCGACAAATGCCCCTTCATCATCCCCAAAAAAAACATTAATAATGGTGGTTTCGCAGAGAGGCTCATCCTTAAAAATAGAGTACGAAGATACGCCTTGCAAAACTTTCGTTTTATCTGAAGCGTCAGACCAGTCAATAATGACAAAGCTATTTGCTTTAAAGAAGCGTTGCGTTAATTTCAACATCACATCTTTGTAATGCTGTGAAATAATAGCAGGGCACTTCGCAGTAAACACATGCCCTTTCCGACGTGCGAGCATAAAAATACCTAAGGAGCTTGTTTTTATATTCACTTCATTGTCGAGACCATGTTGCGTAACAATGATACTATCATGATTTATTTTCTTTTTTATAGTGCTTATGGCGCGATTTTTACTTGTACGTTCGGAAAAAAGCATCAACTTGTCTCTTTTTATAAGTTCAGTTTCCGCTATCACTTTCTCCAATTCATGAGGAAGTTCTTGCTCTTTCCTTTCATTTATTGGAGCAGAATTTACTGTGCAGAGATCCTCTGAACAAGAAATCCCTAAATCATCGATGAGAATCCCATAAACAAGCCTCACCTTTTTTGGGTATTTTCTTATCAAAGCCTTACCTAAAAAAATGGCATCTCTAAGCGTATTCACAGAGAACTCATCAACACCAAATCGATGATTAAAATGCCCCCCTTCCAGATAGATAACCATCGTCCCTGTGGATTTATGGCAGCATTCATCAACGTAAGAAAGTATCTCACCGAAATAACTTCTTTCATGATTACCCTCAATGCTCAATGACATGACCGACCCTTTTTCTTCGATGGAAATCTGTATTAAAATAGTCATAATTTCATAAAAAACAATCATGAAACAATACAAATCAACAGAGTTACCTTACTCCCTTCATACATTTTCAGAGTCAAGTGTAAAGTACGTTTTATGCCTAAAAATGAACTAAATAATATGTTGCTTCACTCTGTATTGTGAAAATGGTGTCCAGAATATCAAATGGAATATGTTGTCAATCAAGACACCAAAAAATTATTTCTCCCAGAAAAACACATAATGCAGTTAGCAAAGTACTTATCAGATCGCATATTTTTCAACCTATGGTTGCTAAACCAGTGACACGCATATATCTCCGTCACACTTCACGTTGCGGGTGTGTTGGCGTCAATGCGGGAAACAGGATGGGTTGATCCGGTCGGATACTGATTCTGACTTGCTGCCCCGGCTCAAACCAGTTACTGGTTTGTACGATAAGTACTCGCTCCGCTAACCGAACCCGGTACACATTCGATGTGCCCAGAAACACACGATCTTCTACCAGCGCTGAACCATCTGGATCGAGAGCCAGCGCGATCTCTTGTGGCCGTACCAGCCAATCGCACTGGCTACCTACCGGAAAGCTCAGTGGATAATTGGCGTGAAAATCCCCCATTGGACTCTGCCATTGATGTTCGCTCAGCACGGTGATCGGCAGATAGTTAGTGTTACCTAGAAAATCGGCCACTACACGCTGTACTGGCCGATAATAGAGTTCATAAGGATTTCCTTGCTGTATCACCTTGCCGTCATGCAATAACACCACATGATCTGACCAGGCAAACGCCTCTTCGCGGCTGACCGTCGCCAGAATAGCCGCAATCTGACGCTGTTTGAGCAAATCGCGAATTTCCCCAATCAACCGATCTCGCTGCTGGCTGTCCATCGCGGGGAAAGGCGCGTCCAGCAGCAATAAGCGTGGCTTGCATAATAAGGCCCGCCCCAACGCAACACGTAACTGCTCTTCGGTGGACAAATCGCGCGGATAACGCGCGGCACACTCTGTCAATCCCAACAGCACCAGCATCTCCTGTACCGCATCTTTATGTTCCTGTGTGGCTGGAACCGGACAGGCAAAGGCCAGATTCTCCCGCGCACAGAGATGCGGAAACAGGGCATAATCTTGGAAAACAAGCCCTACGGGCCGCAGATGTGCGGGAACAGACGCCATCGCGGTGCTCATGCGCTCCCCCACAATGGCGATCTCCCCTTGTGTCACCGGAAACAATCCAGCGATTGCTTGCAACAACGTGGTCTTTCCGCAGTCGTGCGGACCTAATACGCAAATCAGTTCCTGTTCACGGACTGAAAATGTTACTGCGTCCAACACTGACTGCTGTCTGATATGACAGGATAAACCTTGCACCGCTAATACCGTGGTGGGCGTCATCGATTATTTCCCTTCCAAAACCATTGAAACCACAACATTGGCACACCGCCAATAATCACTAAGCACAGTGCCGGCAGCGCTCCCCACGGCAACAGGTTATCGGCAGCCAAACGAAAAACATACGTCGGCAGCGTTTCCCATCCGAACGTGCGGAACAAGAATGCGGCATTCAACTCTTTCATGCCTTCAAAAAACAGAATCACCGCCCCCATCATCACCTGCGGTTTCAATAACGGGAAATAAACACGTGCCCCACGTTGCCAGGCCGTGAGGCCAGCGACATCACTAGCCTGATCCAGTATGTGTGGAATGTTTGCCATACATACACTGAGCGGCTCCGACACGAAACGGCTGAATTTGGCGCAGTAAACCAGCACCATAATCAACCAGACGCTGGAAAAAAGCGGGAAAGAAAACGGCATGCCAACCATCTCAACCAGAGGACGTAACCCGTTATCCAGAGCAATAAGCGGAATGGCAATTCCCGTCGCCAGCGCAGCCCCCGGAAAAACATAGCCCCATTGCGCGAGACCAAAAGAAATCCGTCCGGCACGTAAGCCAGCAAGGCGAATAAACAGCAAGAAAGGAATCATCATCACGCACAGGATAGCGGCAGCCAGCAATGCCATAGTCAGGCTGTTCAACAGCGCATCAAGCAGCATTGCATTCAAGCCATCACCGATATGAGCCAATTGCCAATACACTAAGCGCCCTAGCGGCAGCCCGATAGCCAACAGTGCCAACCCCCAACCTATCAGCATAACCAACCGAGCCTTACCCACCGTCAAAACCGGCTTGGTCATGTAATCTGTCACGCCTGGTAAGGTATTTTGCCGCTGCTGCCGGGCAAAGCGCAGCCCAAGCCAGGTAAGCAGGACAACGAAAGGCAACAGAGAGAGCGTCCAATGGGCTACAGCCTGAGTATCACCTTGCAGCACACCCGCATCGATCAAACGCGTCGTCAGCGTGGGCAACGCCAACAAGCGCGCAGTACCATAATCATTCAGCGCTTCCACAGCCACCAGCACTCCCCCCATACCGATGACAGGGCGTACAAGCGGAAAGGATAAACGCCAAAACACCTGGCGCGGCGTCAATTTGAGTAACTGAGCAGCTTGTAACCAATGCGGTGGCTGTGATTCCAACGCGTGGCGCACGGGCAGGTAAACGTAAGGATAGAAAGCCAGCGCCAACGCGGCACTGCCACCTGCAAGAGTAAAACGGCGGGCATTTTCCTCACTGAGTCCAGAAACATTAAACAGGGACCATAGCATCCCATTTTGTCCCAGCATATCCGCATAAAAATCTGCCAATAGAAAGGCTGGCATGGCCAGCGGCAGACACAGTGCCCAGGCAACGCTACGCTTGCCGGGAAAGCGATAACATGCCATCACCCAAGCGGCAGGAAGCCCAATCAGCAAACTGAGTACAACAGAACCGCATACGAGAATCGTCGTATGCAACAAGTAAAGCGGCATTCCCTGTTCCCATAGTGTCAGTACGCTGTCAGCCTCGGGCAAAAATGCCAGCGCAAATACTATACCCACGGGAAGCAGAAATGCTCCGTTAATCATCCAATAACTGATACGCCAGATACCCGATATCATCACACAAGCAACGATAAATCCTATTGACCATAACTATTAATAACAGAGGGCGCGGACGGCGTCATGCTATCAACAGGGAATAAATGGGGCTTAATCGTGCCATTGGACCGTACATTACATATTGGGGCGCAGAGAATAACGGGTTTCACTAACGTAACCACGTAAAATAAACCTTGAAACCCCTCGCCCCATCTGTGATAACGTCATTTTAGGATTGTTGATACAGGTTTAATCATGAAACGCTCTGCGCTGGCGCTGCTGTTGATGAGTCTGATGGGATTTTCGTCAGCCAGTAACGCACTGAATGAATTCGAGGCGGAAGATCTCGCTGACTTGACGGCTATTTTCGTCTACCTGAAAAACAACTGCGGCTATCAAGATCTCCCCAATGACCATATTCGGCGTGTACTGATCGCTTTCGCACAACAAAATCGTTGGAACCTCAACAATTATAATGAATTTGACATGACCAGTCTGGGGGAAGATAGCTACCGCGATCTGAGCAATATTCCAATTCCAACGCCGAAAAAATGTCAATCGCTAGCGCAAAATTCACTCGGTCTGCTCGCTTACGCGAAATAGTGCTCGCTTAACACTCCCTGTACCGCCTGGAATTTCGCCGTGCAAGCCAAGAGCGAGTTAGCTATGATGACGCGCGATTTTCACGGCTGTTATCGCAGAGGAAGCCCTGACATGTCCCGAAAAGAGATATGGCATGAAACATTGCATGCCAATTTTGGCCAATACTTTTCCATTGACCAAGTACTGTTCCACGAAAAAACCGCGCATCAGGATCTGATTATCTTCGAAAATGCGGCACTGGGTCGAGTTATGGCCTTGGATGGCGTGGTGCAAACCACAGAACGCGACGAATTTATCTACCATGAAATGCTGACTCATGTTCCCCTGTTGGCACATGGTTGTGCCAAACGAGTGCTGATCGTTGGCGGCGGCGATGGTGGCATTCTGCGCGAGGTGTGTCGCCATCCAGAAGTGGAGCAGATCACCATGGTGGAAATTGATGCTGGCGTGGTCAGTTTCTGTCGTCAGTATCTCCCCAACCACAGTGCTGGTGCTTATGACGACCCTCGCTTGACGCTGGTGATCGCCGACGGCGTTGATTTTGTCCGCCAAAATCACGATAAGTATGATGTGATCATCTCTGACTGCACCGACCCTATCGGTCCAGGAGAAAGCCTATTCAGTTCAGCGTTTTATGATGGCTGTGCGCGAAGCCTGAATCCTGGCGGCCTGTTTGTGGCCCAAAATGGCGTCTGCTTTCTGCAACAGGATGAAGCGATTAACAGTCACCGCTTGCTCAACCGATCTTTTTCGGATGTCACCTTTTATCAGGCCGCGATCCCCACCTATTACGGCGGCATCATGACTTTTGCCTGGGCTAGCAATACGCCTGCATTGCGGCAGATAGCACAGGATACGTTACAGTCACGTTATATTGCCTCGGGCGTCTCCTGCCGCTATTACAATCCGGCAGTACACACCGGTAGCTTTGCCCTTCCACAATATCTATTAAATGCATTAGCTTGACGCTTGCAGCCATAAGGGGGTGACGAAAATTGCACAAGCTGAAACTGCACGGCTTTAACAACCTGACCAAAAGCCTGAGTTTTTGTATCTACGATATCTGTTACGCCAAAACTGCTGACGATCGCGACGGCTATATCGCCTATATTGACGAGCAATACAATGCGAATAGATTGACAGAGATTCTCACAGAAACCTGCTCGATCATAGGTGCCAATGTTCTGAATATTGCACGACAGGACTACGACCCTCAGGGAGCCAGTGTGACGATTCTGGTCAGCGAGGAGCCGATGGATCCACGCGATGTCGATAACTCTGAACATCCCGGACCTCTGCCCACTGCCGTGGTTGCGCATCTGGATAAAAGCCATATTTGTGTGCATACCTACCCAGAAAGTCATCCTGAAGGGGGCCTGTGCACCTTTCGCGCTGACATAGAAGTTTCAACCTGCGGCGTGATTTCTCCGCTAAAAGCGCTGAATTACCTTATCCATCAGTTGGAATCCGATATTGTCACCATTGACTATCGGGTACGCGGCTTTACGCGTGATATCAACGGGGTAAAACATTTCATCGACCATCAGATCAATTCTATCCAGAACTTTATGTCTGAAGATATGAAGTCTCTCTATCACATGATGGACGTGAATGTGTATCAGGAGAATATGTTTCACACCAAGATGCTGCTCAAGGATTTCGATCTCAAGCATTATCTATTCAACGCCGCCCCAGAAAATCTGGAAGCCACGGAGCGTAAAAGAATCACCGACCTGCTTTATCATGAAATGAGAGAGATCTACTACGGTAGGAATCTTCCTATTTTGTAAACAATGCACTGACGGGCCCACTGCGGCCCACTTTTTGATCCCCCTCGGCCACACACGCTTTACACGATGGCGTACACTGAGATCGCTGACAAACCCTTTTAGGCATGCCCGTGTTTCCCGGCGAATCACGACGAGGGGCCATTATGGGGTACATCCATGTACCCCACCCTACGGGCCAGCGCACACGCTGTTCAAATTTGCTCCAGGCAAATTTGTCGGCGGCTTACGCCGCTACGACCCCATCGCCACACTTCGTCTAATTGCGGACTTTGTCATCAGTCTGACACTCCGTCATTTCCCTTTCAGTTGCCTGCCTGACAGCACACTCACTAAGCACCATATATTGTATGGTTGAAATTAAAAACATCTACATCTAGTATTTAATCACGCCCACGTTATTGATGAGGCGCGTTTCGCAGAAAGGCGGTAGCGGGATGGTGTCACAAGGCCGCTTTACCATACTGATTTCAACCCAAAAGGTAAATACGAATCATGCGCATTACTATTTTCACTAAACCGCACTGCGTTCAGTGCAATGCGACGTGCCGTGCTTTGGATAAACAGGGTATCGCTTACCAACTCATCGACCTGACAGAAGATGAACAGGCGCTACAACGGGTAAGGGCATTGGGCTATCAACAAGTACCGGTCGTCATGACAGAGGACGATCACTGGAGCGGCTTTCGCCCAGATAAACTCGGCTCATTACGCTCAGCACAGTTGCAGTAGGGGGGCGTTATGAATCCACTGGTCTACTTTTCCAGTCTATCGGAAAACACGCATCGGTTTATTGCTCGAGTGGCTCTACCCGCCCTTCGAATTCCGATAGCAGAAGACCAGCCGGTACTAAAAGTGGCACAACCCTTCATTCTGGTTGTGCCCAGCTACGGCGGAGGAAGCAGCAAAGGTGCCGTGCCACATCAGGTGATTCGATTTCTCAATGATGTCGACAACCGAGCCTGCCTGCGTGGCGTGATTGCCGCAGGCAATATGAATTTCGGCACCGCATATTGCCTGGCTGGCGACATCATCGCTCAGAAGTGCCAAGTACCGTATCTGTACCGCTTTGAACTGCTCGGAACACCGGAAGACGTCATCAATGTGCGCAAGGGAGTAACCCAATTTTGGCAACAACATCAATGATCACCACACTCGTGCAGGAAAAAGGCGATAACACGCTTGATTACCATGCACTCAACGCCATGCTGAATCTTTATGACGCTGACGGGCACATTCAGTTTGAGAAGGATCGGCTGGCAGCACGTCGCTATTTCCTCCAGCATGTGAACCAGAATACGGTGTTCTTTCACAATCTGGAGGAGAAACTGCGCTATCTCGTGGAAGAGGGATATTATGAGGCAGGCGTGCTGGATCAGTACGCATTCAGCTTTATCAAGCGTCTCTTTCAGCAAGCCTATGCGCACAAATTTCGATTTCAAACCTTCTTGGGAGCATTCAAGTACTACACCAGCTATACGCTGAAAACTTTTGATGGCAAACGCTATCTGGAGCGGTATGAGGACCGGGTCTGTATGGTCGCTATGACGCTGGCCAAGGGTGACACTCAGCTTGCAAGCGCACTGGTGGATGAGATCATCAGCGGGCGTTTTCAACCCGCAACGCCAACCTTTCTCAACTGTGGTAAAAAACAGCGTGGGGAATTGGTCTCCTGTTTTCTGTTGCGTATTGAAGACAACATGGAATCTATCGGACGCGCCATCAACTCAGCGTTGCAGCTCTCCAAGCGTGGAGGCGGCGTCGCCTTTACATTGACCAACATTCGTGAAACTGGCGCGCCTATCAAGCGTATTGAAAACCAATCCTCAGGGATCATCCCCATCATGAAAATGCTGGAGGACGCCTTCTCCTATGCCAACCAGTTGGGCGCACGCCAGGGCGCTGGCGCCGTCTATCTCAACGCACACCATCCCGACATCTTGCGTTTTTTGGATACCAAACGTGAAAACGCCGATGAAAAAATACGTATCAAAACGCTCTCTCTTGGCGTGGTGATCCCTGATATCACCTTCCAATTGGCTAAAACTAATCAGGTAATGTATCTGTTCTCTCCCTACGATGTGGAACAGGTATATGGCATGCCCTTCTCAGAGGTTAGCGTGAGCGAGAAGTATCATGAAATGGTAAATGATAAACGTATCCGTAAATCGCAAATCAAGGCCCGTGAGTTTTTCCAGATTCTGGCAGAAATACAGTTTGAGTCTGGCTACCCCTACATGGTGTTTGAAGATACGGTCAATCGCGCTAATCCAATTCATGGCCGTATCACCATGAGTAACCTGTGCTCAGAGATCCTTCAGGTCAACGAAGCCAGTCTTTATGATGACGATTTAGGCTATCGCCACATCGGCAAGGATATCTCTTGTAATCTGGGATCGTTGAACATAGCCAAAACGATGGACTCACCTGATTTTGGCAACACCGTTGAAACCGCAATTCGCGCCTTGACAGCAGTTTCAGACATGAGCCACATCGGTTCTGTGCCCTCGATCGCCAAAGGCAATGATGACTCTCATGCAATTGGTCTCGGGCAAATGAACCTGCATGGTTATCTGGCGAGAGAGCGGATTTTCTATGGCTCGCCTGAAGGCATCGATTTTACCAACATTTACTTCTACACCGTGGCATATCATGCACTGCGTGCATCTAACCAGCTGGCAATTGAGCGTGGGCGCACCTTTGCTGGGTTTGCCCAATCGACTTATGCATCTGGCGACTATTTTACTAAATACATTGAACGCATCTGGCAGCCAGAAACGGAACGTGTGCGTGAACTGTTTGATGCGGCACACATCGCTATACCTTCACAGCAAGCATGGACTGAGTTACGCGATTCGGTGATGGCGCACGGGCTGTATAACCAAAATTTACAAGCAGTGCCTCCAACAGGGTCTATCTCTTACATCAAC
Organism: Serratia marcescens; assembly: GCA_015548865.1. GTDB lineage: Bacteria > Pseudomonadota > Gammaproteobacteria > Enterobacterales > Enterobacteriaceae > Symbiopectobacterium > Symbiopectobacterium marcescens_A. The sequence continues at coordinate 47,282 of JADMXW010000026.1, forward strand.
CATGCAACCTCCAGCATTCATCCCATTGTGTCGCGTATAGAGATTCGCAAAGAGGGCAAGATTGGGCGTGTGTACTACCCTGCCCCCTATATGACCAATGACAATCTGGATTACTACCAGGATGCTTATGAGATAGGTCCGGAAAAAATTATTGATACCTATGCTGCCGCTACCCAGCACGTCGATCAAGGATTGTCGTTAACCCTGTTTTTCCGCGATACCGCCACCACCCGGGATATCAACAAGGCACAGATCTATGCCTGGAAAAAAGGCATAAAAACCATTTATTACGTGCGCATACGCCAGATGGCGCTGGAAGGTACAGAAGTACAAGGCTGCGTTTCCTGTGCGCTCTGATAGGTTTCTCGAAGGAATTTAACGATGACTCTGCTCACACGTGTAAAAGCAATTAACTGGAATAAAATTGAAGACGACAAAGATTTGGAAGTGTGGAATCGTCTAACCAGTAACTTCTGGTTACCGGAAAAAGTCCCGCTGTCGAACGATATTCCCTCCTGGGGAACGCTAACGCCTCAGGAGCGCCAGCTAACAATCCGCGTTTTTACTGGCCTCACGCTGCTAGACACCATACAAAATACGATTGGCGCGCCGACTTTGATGCCAGATGCCGTTACACCTCATGAGGAAGCGGTGCTATCAAACATAAGCTTTATGGAAGCAGTGCATGCCCGCTCCTACAGTTCCATTTTTTCTACGCTCTGCCTGACCAATGAAGTGGACGATGCCTATCGCTGGAGTGAAGAAAACGCCACGCTGCAAAAAAAGGCCGCACTGATTCTTGAACAATACCACAGCAGCGATCCCTTGATGAAAAAGATCGCCAGCGTATTCCTCGAATCATTTCTGTTCTATTCCGGCTTTTATCTGCCAATGTACTGGTCCAGTCGCGCCAAGCTGACTAACACAGCAGATCTTATTCGCCTGATTATCCGTGATGAAGCTGTGCATGGTTATTATATTGGCTATAAATTCCAGAAGGGGCTTGCTGTTGTTGACGCAGCGCGGCAGCAGCAGATAAAAGACTACGCCTTCGATTTGATGCAGGATCTTTACGACAACGAAATTCTTTATACCGAAGCTTTATATGACGGAGTGGGATGGACCGAAGATGTGAAGAAGTTTCTGCATTATAACGCTAACAAAGCGCTGATGAACCTCGGCTATGAAGCACTATTCCCTGCTAATATGACTGATGTTAACCCCGCGATCCTTTCCGCACTGTCACCCAACGCGGATGAGAATCATGATTTTTTCTCTGGCTCCGGCTCTTCATACGTCATCGGCAAGGCGGTTAATACCGAAGATGATGACTGGGATTTTTAATCCTCAAGATAACGCCCGGGCAACTTTCCCGGGCGAGTCGAGCTAGCGGAGGAAAAAAAAACCGTGAGGCACATGGCGCGCTATAGGCGGGGGGTTCTGGGCATTCACCTTCACAGTATTATTGTTGCTGGTTACAGAAAAGTTGTTCAAATAGAAAATTCCCACACGAGTAATCCGCCACAGTAGATAGAGCGAATATTCACTACGAATATCCATCTTCCGCTTTAATCTGCTAATCACTGAATAGGCTATACTCTTTAGTCCTACGGGGATATTGCCGTGCATTGTCTCTTCCCAATACTGTAAAAGTTGTCGTTCATGCGGGTTGAAACGGACAAACACACAGCTTTCTTTATCTACACTGCTCAGCCAAGAATGGCTTAATGTAAACAACTCTCGATTTGAAATATCAGATGAGACTACAATACAATAAGGAGTAATGACCAAATGTCGTTTCAACTTTCTCAGTTTTATCATGTCAGAAAAGAATATGCGGTAAATAACAATATCAGAGTTATTTGCAAGCAAAAGTTTGTTTGTTCGTTCCATCTGCTGCTCGGACTGATTGCCAACGATCAGCGCATTACGATACGGGGCTTTACGCGTTAATTTCCTTTCATTATAGTGATCGAACACATCAACTACAGGGTTACCATTAAATTTTTTATAAAAAATACCGCTCAACCCAACATAGCGATGATAAAGCGTATCAGCAATAATGATCGTTCTCATAACGCCTCCGAGGTATCAGATCAAAGATTATTTTCACTGGCATCAACAAAATTGATGCGATTTTCTTTTGATATTGTCAGCAAAGATTGCATTAACGTATTATAATCAGTAGCGACAAAAGCATTATTTTCCCCGACACAATTATCACGCCAGAATTTCATTCTTTTATCAAAATTACCCTCACGCCCAAGAGAAATATAATAAATTTCCGCATCAGTAGTTTTAGGCATTTTTCGATAATTCAATAACCCTTGCCTTATCTTTCCACAGATATTGTTTTTAGGGTCATGAAGTAAGTTTGTTAGTGCCTCGGCATTACCACTATCTTCGCCATCGGTAACCATGATGATGACTTTCCTGGGGTTATTTCCCTTGGCAATCACTGGTAGCGATCGTAACAATCCACTGGAAGTATCCGTATCTCCTCCTGGGGCCTTCATTTTTTTAAACTCTTCAATAATTTTGATATCCGAACTTAATTCAATAAGATAAGATGGAGGTGACTTTATTTCTTTTACATATGAAACGAACACTGATTTAGTTTGCTCACTAACTCCATCTGGATTCAATTCAGACAAACCTAACATATAGTCATGGTCATAACACATTTTGTTTAATAAACCATCACGTTCATGGTATGGAAAATAAGTAAAGGTTGTTACCGACTCATCAGAAAATAAATTACTGTCTTTTAGCGTCTCTTCAATATCTATAGTTTTTGCATTTAAAACATTAAGATATAGATAGCTCCTCCCATTCATCAACTCCCATAAATGTTTTACTTTATCATAGGTGTTATCAAATTCTTTACGGTGTTTAAATACGTTAGCACGTCGATCGGCATCACAACTTAAAATATCCTCACCGTTTTTTTCATAATATTTATAACATCATTCTTTGTTACTAACCACATCATTATAATCAAGTTTCAAATAAGACCTAAGAATGTTTGTATAAACTGAAGTTACAAGTTCATTTTGTTTGTAAATGTTATTTGCCCCCGCAGAAAATGACTTATTATACCAAAAAGACAAATCGATATTTTTGTTATTAACCTGCATATACTCTTTTTTAATCCTCCCCATAAATGAACAACCAGTTTCTTTTCCACCCCAAAAATTATTCTTATCAAGTTTTACAGGAACACCTACGTTAAAGGGAACAATTCCAATGGTATTTTTTATATTATTAGCAAGAATTTTATCAGAAAAATCCGTCACAACTTCTTTTAGTAATTCATATTTAATATATTTTTTATCTAATTTATTTATATACTCAAGCATAGAGGAAGAAATATCCACAACAAAAACATAATCCGTCGAAATACTTTTATTTTTAAAATTTTTTCTTACTGAACCAACAGTGCTGTCTGCTCTAAGATAAATATCATCGTTAAAACCTACTTCCCGATATGACTTAAACATCGGATGTGATTTGGCGGTTCCTTGCGCATTGTAATCAATCGATGTTAATGTTTTTAACTTATCACGGTTAAGATTTACGATAACGCGAAGATCAGCATCAGGAAATGTCACATCAGGAAGATAATAGTTCAGATAGCGCCTAAGCATTTGCAGGTTTTCAGGTTTGCGATTACATAAGCTATCAGCAACATAATCACAAGTATCATCTACCGCAATCGCTAACACTCCCTGGTTCATTGCATCTGCCAGTCGTGCTCGACTTGTCTGAAAACGAGCACCATCAAGTGCTACAGAAAAAAACATCAGCAGCAATGGAAACATAATAGCAAACATTAACGTTGTTGCTCCGGATTGCTTTCTCAATACAAAAGCTAAAAAAACATCAAGATATTTCGTTCTCATAACTCGCCCTGAGACTATTTTTAACTTGAAAGATATTTAACGAGGTATTACGGCATTACTTACAGAGATATTTTCAAAAGGCAATCCGATAGATTCAAATGTTTTCATAAATAAACTATGATCACTTTCAGCACAAATAGTTACCTGGTATACTGGTAGCCAGTGCCCCTGCGATATTGATTCATTATCTGCATGGGAGAAAGGAGATAGTGCAATAAGTTTATTAAGATCTTTTGCAAAGGTAGACTTTGTACACTTTCCTCCACTTCTGTTATTTCCAGTGAATTCATCGGGTTTTCCTTTTATGATTTTTTCTGATCTACTACTTTCTTTAAAATAGACAGCATCCACATAAAGTTGATACCTCTCTCCGATTCTGGTTTCAGCTAATAATGTACTTGCAAGTCTGTCTAATTGATTAACATCTTTTTGTGTTAAAACGTCTTTTCCTTGATAAAGCGCCGAGCGTTCTCTTAATATGCTTGCAAGCGTATTATTAACGCGTTCAAGACATGCTTTATTCAAAAGAAACCGGCTAAAATCGATTAACAATATGCAGAGTAGACAGATTGCAAAAAAATAAAAAACAAATTCAATAGCGACGCTCCCTTTTTCGTTTTTTAATCTGAAAAATATTTTCCTCCACGAAAAAAAAGTGAACATATTACAATCCTTCTCGTTGATATTCTTGAACAAAAACTGTTTTTTTATTTAATTGACTGTTAATTATGCTGTGTGGTGGAATAAAAAAAAGAGGTTGATAATCGACACTAACGCTGTATAGCGCCAGAGGTTTATTCACTGAGTTTGTAGACGAGCAATAACTTTTGTTATCGACTAACATGCCAACACTATCACAATAAAGCACGGAGAAATTTAGTTTTATTTTTTTTGAGAATAGTGTCCATGTATTCAGCCTATTATTTAGCTCTTTAGCAAAAAAAGCTTTATAGTCGCTCTCAGACGAACGAAGTGATGTTCGATACCCAGATTCGGCTAGAATTAAATCAAGCGCAGATGAAATATATACAACCCGGCATAACTCGGCTAGAAAAAGCATGGCCATAATAAATGGTATAAAAACCAGGGATAATTCAATCGTAGTGCTTCCTGAATTTGAATTGAACCATAAATGTCTAAATCTATACTTCTTATTCAATGTTCTATTCCTTTTATTTATACAAGCCATAGCATCCAATACCCACAGCAAATGGCAACGCCATAAGGAATGGTTATTAATTTTTGCTTTGATAAAACTTTATAATATAGCCATGTTAGTAGTGATAAAGGGATTCCAAACACTCCTGTCAATAACAGAAAATTACCCATTTCAGTTGTTGAAAGAGCAGTTGACAACGCGCATACCAGTTTTACATCACCAGCGCCGATGACACCCACCGTTGAGCACATGAAACCAATAAAAAATAATATTATTAATGGCAGAAAAGAAATATTGTCAAGACGGTAAAAGGTCAATAAGAGTGAAAAAAAAAGTATCAGTGATGTTGTACCATTGGTTATTTTTCGCTGAAGAATATCTGTATAGCATACAAATATCAATGTTACGCTAATAGAAATAACAAGCATCCATTCAACTTTCATCACGCACCATTTTGCTAAAAACTATGACTTCTCACAATTTGATGAATAGTAAAGAGTCGCCTACTATCTAGCGATCGGGTAATAGACGTAATACAGAATATCACCGACTATCTATAGATATTAAAAGTAGATGAAATTTACTTACTACTAATAAATTACTGGAGATATAAGGCATTAGCCGTAGTAAACATCAAATACTAATCTTTCAGGTGCTGTTTTCTCCATCGGAAGATGAAAAATCTTAATTTTTTCAGGTTTTCTTTTTAGAGAAAAATTAACGAGAATTGTATTTTTATCTTTCTGAATTATTGAAATTGATTTAATATATTCTCCAGCAACCAAGCTATTTCCAATTCTGAGGATGTCATCACTGGCTTTTACATTGTTCAACGCATAAGTTATCTGGTTCAGATCGTCACATTTCAATTCTTTAAAGCTTATTCTTTCCTTAGATTCCATTGTCATCCTGAAGTATTTTTCATGCAACCCCGTACGTACAGTAATAATTTCATTTTTATGCTCTTCTGGCCGTGTTAACGCCGGTGAAGATATTTCGTTATCTATGTCGACCTTTACGGAACCCTCTTGGTTTTTTAGTAAACCTCTCTGTTGCAATTGTTGTTGCGGACGAGGTTTTATGTGCGATAAGGCTTCAAGTAAATCATCGTTCATGTCAAAGTTTTTTTCTCTATTCAATATTGCCTCTGCACCAGAGAAATCTTGCATCTTCACTAAAACAAACACTAAATTATGCAATAAACTTTCGCTTGAATAACCACGAGCGTACAAAGGGGCCAAATAATCTCTAGCAATGGCATATTTTTCCTGCATGATAGCCAACATGGCCAGGTTATTAATAACCTTTTCCTCATCAACATAGTATATGCGTGCTTTATTAAACGCTAGCCTAGCTGCATCGTAATCACCCTGTTGCGCTAGTAAGATGCCTTGAATATTCAACGCATCCCCATTATTAGGATTAATCTTCAAGGCACTTTTCACTTGCTCAATTGCTTCGAAATTATGCCCTTGTTCGAACAAATTTTTACCTTCAAGTAAAAGGGTGTCTTCATCAGGATTGTCTGCCAGTAAAGGCAATAAATAATGCCTTGATGATTCATAATCCATAGCAAGATGATAATACTTTGCTAGATTATAACGTGTTTTTGCATCTTCTTTCCGAGCCAATTTTTCGCGATAAAGTTTAATCAACCCTTGTAAATCATTAACTTTCGTAAGAATAAATTCCCTTTGGTTTTCATCATTAACATTATGCGTTTCAGCACCCGTTTGACATCCGCCAAGAAAGAATACGGCTGCTAATAAAAAATAGCGAACTAATTTCCCCATAGTGACATCATCCCTATCAACCCCGGCCCAGCAATAATCGCCAATAATGGAAACATGATAAAACCAATCATTGGCATGGTCATTTTTGCAGATAAGCTTGCTACTTTTTCTTCCATATCAAGTAACTGTATATCTCTCATTTCTTTAGATAAAGAAATGAGCATTTGATAAATAGATGCGCCAAATTTTATACTCTGTTGTAACGTGGTACAGAACATTCTTACCTCATTGCTGACAATTTCTTGATAAAGCTGCTCTAAGGCTGCGTTAATGCCACTAACGTCCGTTTTCAGCATAACGCGCTCCAAGAGACCGGCAATGTCTTCATTAATATATTTCGCATTATCACTAATATAACGCATTGACTTTTCTACAGTCATACCTGACTGAATGCACACAGCCATCATGTCAATGATAAATGGCAGATCGTTGGATATATTTTTTATACGCTTTTTTATAAGTGTTTTTTTTACTATATCAGGTAACACTATAACGATTACAGTGATGAATAAAAAACAAAGAGCAATAGTATTCATCGTCATTGGAAATAAGCCACTAATGTCAGAAAAAAGTACCCCTCCGCAAAATAAAGCAATGGACGATATTTTTAACATAATATTTTTATCTAAAAGAGTAGCTAAAGAAATCATAAGGCTAGATTTTTTTAGCAATACTTCGACATGAGATATAGCATTATTATTTTCAATGTTATTTAAAAGTGACCTCTCGGAATGTAGCAAATTTAAAGTTTTACGCCTTCTACTTTTCTTTAAAAAATCAAAGATGAGCCCACCTAATCCAAGCACGATCATTAATAGTAAAAAAAGATGAAACATAATTTCCCTATAACTTATTCATCATCAACCAAAGTATAAAAACACCTAAACTAATGCTCCCTATAGCATAGCAAAGGATTACTTGTCCTATTGAGTTATACATCAATATGTCAAAATTCTCTGGAGAATTGTATTTTATAAAAAAGAAGAAGAGAACAGGAATAGCCGTAAGTATTTTCACAGACATTCTTACTTCAGATGTCATTGCTATTTTCTTTCTTTCAACAATCCTTCCATTTGAGATCATTGTGCTTAAACGTGTCATAATTTCCCTTACTTGTCCACCACCTTTCATATTAATCAAAACGGTAACAATAAAAAAATAATATTCACGATAAGGAAAAATTCGATAAGAATCCATTAAAACAGTTTCGATGTCTTCACCAATTTCAAGGCGCTGAGATATTTTTCTAAACTCTTCACCCAGTATCCCTTCAATCTTTTCGCCACACTGCTCAATTCCTTGCATAAGGGAGTTACCGGCCCCGATAGTACTGTTAATAATATTAAGTGATTCTGAAAAAGCCGTTTCAAATGATTTCCTTAGCGCTTTTTTGTTACGATAAAACAACACATAAAGTGTCAATACAAGCACAAGCGGTGATGAAACATGAAGCGTAATGTGTAAATACTGTTGGCTGATGTAAACGCTTATCCCCTGAACTATAACGATAACAATGCCATGTTTTAGCACCAGCCCATATTCTCTCCCTAGCAGATAGTGGTGAATGTCACCAAAGACAGTAGTGACATATTGCCACAATGTATTTTGCTGAAGCTGATGAGCCAATCTGTTTGTCGCCGGTACAGCTGTAATATGACTAAGCAGTCGAATATCTTTTCTCTTCTGATATTTTAAAATTATCTGAAGCACCCCCAGCAGAACCATGATTAAAAAAATCAAGATCATGGCAATTTATTCCCGAAAAGTTGCTTTAAGGGTTCTTGCATATTATGTATTATCGCCTGTTGGTAAACGATCGATCGTTGCAATAGCCCAAATGAGGTAAACCCCCCCCGTATTTCTCCAGATTCAGTCCGTTCAGCCTGTGCAGAATAACTGAATATATCTTGCAAAATAATATTATCGCCCTCCATCCCCATGACCTCCGTTATATTGGTGACCTTTCGAGAACCATCAGGAAGACGTGACACCTGAACAACAATATGGATGGCCGATGCGATATTACGGCGAATCGCAACAAGCGGAAGTGCAGCACTTGACATCATTACCATACTTTCCAGACGGGCCAGTGCATCGCGTGGTGAGTTGGCATGCAGAGTCGACATAGAACCATCGTGACCCGTATTCATTGCCTGCAGCATTTCGAATGCTTCTTCTCCACGGCATTCCCCTATAATAATGCGGTCAGGCCTCATACGCAGCGCATTAACAACCAGATGCCGCATATTAATTTGGCCTTGGTTTTCTGCACCGGCCATACGAGTTTCCAGCCTGACAACATGAGGTTGCTGTAAGCGTAACTCTGCCGCATCTTCTAACGTTAGCACGCGCTCTCCCGCATCAATATAGTGCGACATGGCATTTAAAAGGGTGGTTTTCCCTGAGCCTGTCCCGCCGGAAACAATGATATTCACACGGCAACGGCTCGCAATGACCAGAAAATTAGCCATCATTTCATTCATGCTGCCAAACTCAATCAAATTGGCCAGCGTTTTCTGCCCAGATCCAAATTTACGAATTGAAATTGAGGCACCATCCAGTGCAATAGGAGCAATAACAACATTAAGACGGCTACCATCCGGCATACGCGCATCCACGAGCGGTTGTGAGTCATCAACTCGCCGTCCAACCCGAGCAACCAGCCGACGAGCGATATCAATCAACTGCTCATTGCTAATAAAGCGTTTATCCACTAATTCCAACTTTCCAGCACGTTCGACAAATATACGTTCCGGCCCATTAACCAAGATGTCGCTGACACTCTCATCCTCCATGAGTTCACGCAGCGGGCCATACCCTGTAATCTCATCGGCAATGAGCTCGCTTAAACAACTACAGATACGACTCGAAAGATATTGTCCTGTATTGTTCATCACTCGCTGAATGGCATCATTAACTTCTCGCAACAACGCATCGCGCTGGTTTTTCAATTCATCTATGCGTTCTAGATCGATATTCTTTAGTACCTGCTCACGAAAATAGAGCAGCGTACTGGTCATTTCAGTATCCGTACTCATGGTATCTTACTCTCAAGAGTGTTTATTCACTGACCACATCAGGTCCGAGAATATGAAAATATTATACGGCGGCACTCTGGCGTGCTGAGCGCAGAAAAGTCGGTAGAGGAAATCGGGGCTTACGCGTAGTCACCGGGCTCAAGGATTTGCCTAACACATGCGCGGCCAGTCGATAAAGTGCACTTTCGGTAGAGAGTCTGGCATTGTTGACGTTATAAACGTTTACAGCAGAAAGAGTCGTTCCGAGGTACTCTTCGATATCGTCGTTTGCAAGCTCATTGTTTTTTTTGGGATGACTCTCGTTCAAACAAAGCAAAATACGCACTTCCTTAAGTGGATTCGATAATAAGAAACGTTTATTCTCTTCAAGTATATTTTTGGCTATTCGTAATGCAGCCAAAGCCCGAGAGATAACTAACACTACGACGTTTGATTGCATTAATACTTGTTCCAAATGCTGATCGAAATCCACATGGATACTGTGATCAAAAAATGCCAGATTATATCGATTGAACTGCGTATCTTCGTACTGCCATGCTCCGTCGTGCGTTTCCATCTTTACTGACTGGTGAGCAGAAAGAGCGGAAATACTACCGTCTTTTGGTAATGCTCTCGTCAGTAATAAATCCAAGTCGCTACTCCCACTACAACCTTGAACCAAAAGCATCGGTATTGAAGTCAGCATTCCTGCGGCTTGAAAGAGCTGGTATGCAACCGTAGATGCTCCTGCTCCTCCCTTACATCCTAATACACTGATTTTCATCGTAGCCCGATTATGTGAAGCCGAAATGGGGTCACGCACGAGATCTGCCAGCTGTGGCAATTGTGACCCCGCATGCAGGTAGTTGACACCTGACATCATTAGCGCATGTGCAAAGCTAATAGAGTCATTGTTACCCACAATGATAGGCTTGGCAGAAACAGGAATGAGTAATGCAGCGGTTTGTGTAATTAGTTCAACATTATCCGTATCACCAATATCAACTATCACGGCAATAGCATCGCAAGCGCCGGGATTATCCTGCAGCGAAAAAAAATCTACTTCACGAGGCATCACGTCCACTAAGTGATGCATTAATAGCTGGCTGACAATATCCGACATCACACTTTTTCTCGGCGAGATAACCAGGATAGGATGTGCCAACTTTTTTTTCTGAGATTGTCGTATGGTATTTTTATCATCCGGATTTGAATTAAAAAATAATTTCATGCTGTACCCCACTGTTCAATATTGATAGACATCGACATTATTTGGAAAAACCACCGCGAGAGATAAAATTACTGGCATCGCTGGCCAATCTTCCTTCCCGAGTTTTCTGATCGACACCAACATTAAAAAATAGCTGTGCGGCAGAACTACGTTGATAAACTGGCAACGAAATTTTCTCCTGTGATGCTGCAGACACAGGTTTCACAAGATTAACGGTAGCAAAAACAACCAATTCTGTTTTATTTCTCTGCGTGTGGGATTTTCTTGCCAATGCCCCCAGGATAGGTATGTCGCCGATGATGGGCACTTTCGTCAGTGACTCCACATCTTCTTCGTTAAGTAAACCTCCAATGACAAAACTATCACCATCAGCAAGTTCGATTGTTGAGCTCGAACGCCTTGTTTTTATCTTGGGAATGTTGTAATTATTATAGGCATACTCCCCTGAAACATTGCTAATCTCATTAGAAACAAAGAGTTTTATTTTATGTTGTTTTTCAACCTTGGCCGCCACACTCAATCTGACACCATGTTCTTTATATTGTATTGTCGCACCATCTTTACCCTGAACTAAAATAGGAATTTCCCCGCCGACTAAAAAGTTGGCTATTTCACCGGACAAAACTGTGAGGCTTGGTTGAGCAAGCACGCGAGCCAAAGTATCATTATTAATCGCACTGATTATTGTGCTTATATTATCAGCATTAAAACCATGTTTGAGACCTATCAAACTAAAAACACCTGGCTCATTAGCTCCACTTCCATTTTTGGCTCCCCCTCCTAATGCTAAATTACTCCATTCAATGCCAAGTGTGTCTGTGAATTTTTTGCTTACCTCAACCACGGTAAGCTTCACATTCACCTGATTTGGTGAAGGCAATGTTAATCGGTTGAGGACATTGTCATAAATTTTATGAGATATGAAGAATATTTCAGAGCTTTTATTACTGGTTGTGCTCTGTTCTGCTTTCAGTTCTTTATTTTCTTTGCCAACCAAACTTCCTACTAACTGATAGACTCCCCCTCGTGTTTCTTCATCAGGTACAGTTCCCGTCAGAATATACGTTTTTTTTTCGCCATTAGTAAAATGCTTTACCACTACCTGACTACCAGGAAACTCTATAGCAATACGCTGATTGATATCGCCAATAAATTCGTCCACATTTATCTGTAAATCTGCTAATAAACTGGTATTCACATCATAGGCAGTGACCTCTGAAATACCAGACCCTTTAGCATACAACACTATCGTATTTTGATTTAATACTTTATAATCAGCGATAGCAGGATCTGAGATAAATACCGTATTGATGTTTCCTTTAATTCGTATCGTTTTTGACTGCCCTGGTTTCAAAAAAATTTGATTAGCCGCTACGGTAAGTGGGCATAATAGAATCAGTGTCAATACCAGACATACGTGAAAAGAGAAACGCTTCATAATTAAACCATTTTCCTGTGTTAGAGATTACCTACCAGATTCCATCCCTAAAAAGGGTGTTACTTAGCCGCGCCACTCATGCGTCGGTCGAGAGCGGGGTTCGTCGAACAGGGGAACACTACTGACTGGCCACGCGACCTCCTTGTCGGATAATGCGTGATTTACGTCAGTACGTGAGTCAGTCGTCCCCTTAATTGTAGGAAAAACGAGTATTCTGGCTTTTCCCTCTAATCCTTTTAGGAATTTAATTTCAGCATCCCTCAGTTCAATCAATAATTGACTTTCATTTTCTTCATTTTTCTCTTTTTTATTCCCGTTTACCGACCGTATTGCCAGTACACGTTTGTTGATCATTAGAGGTTTAAGACGAGTGTCGAGGATAGATTCTGCGGGAGAGACAATCGCTGCCTTTCCGTTATTATCTTGACCAAGACTGTAAGAAAGATAGATATCAACGCCAGAACCGGGCTTTAAATTGGTTAACAAATAATTATCAGATGTCTCTAATTCAAAGGGATAAAGCACATTTCCGGGAATAATAAACATAGCGATATAGTCATCACTTCCGGGTTCAACCATTGTGGTTGGTTGAAGGTAACTTCCTTTGGCTACTGCACTTCTAATCGCCCAATGCGTCAGGTCATTTTCATTTATGTTGAACTGCATATCTGTGCTCCCGGGCGTTACAGATAGACTTTTTAATTGAAAATCGTCTTTCTTAAGAATACTGTTAGCAGCCAAATCGTGCATGGCAACTGCAACAGAAATAGTTTCCCTCGGATAATCCCCTAGTGTTTCGTTCTGTCTTGATACTGGCGTATTTTCAGATTTCATATAAAATAATATACCAACGCTACCCGTTAGGATCATCAGCATATAAATAACCAGTGCGCTTTTTTTCATTTTAGTTACAACCTAACTCTACTGTTAGTATAACAATACACCCATCAGATATATCATTAGTAATAGATTCAAGCCCTAGATATTCAATGTATAGACACCATACAAATGAAGATAAGGAATGGAAAGCTGCGCTCTATATCTGCATGAGATATAGAGCATTTTTATCTAATTAAACAGACCGATAAGATTGTTTAATTTTTCGGCACACTATATTTCAATTGATACATGACTTTAAAGAATTTTTCCCGTTAGTTTTTTCTGTAAGCTAGCAAAAATATTATTTAGCATCGTTGAAAACGTTCCATTTTCCCCGAAAGCAATAGCAACCACACCACCAACACCCGCAGCCACAATAGCATATTCCACCGCAGTAACACCTCTTTGGTCATGTTTAAAATTACGCAATGCTTCAGAAATGCAAACATAGCCTTGAATTGATTTCCCTTGAAAATAGTTAGCTAAGAAATACATCTAAAACCCTCTTAAATTAAAACATTTATATTTTACCCGTGAATTTACTTCGGATAAGCCATTTTCAGTACCAATCATTTGGCGGAGGTTTTATATCATCTCTTTTGGATTATTAACAATGAGCACATTATAAAAAAATATCTCACTAGCAATAGCCTAAACCTATCAATTAACAAGTTGATATCAAATATTAATAAAAAATAAGATTTATCTTACTTATGTATAAAAGAGAAATAAAAGGACAAAAAGCATAACACTGGATTTCATTAAAGTGATATAGGACAATCAAACCCCAAAAACATCAACAACCATCCACATATTGCATAGAGAAAAAAACAACATAATTACAACAAAAGCAAATAAAATGAAAGAAAATCCAACATCCAGTTTTTTATATCGAAAATAATTCAATAAAAAAATAAAATACCTCTCACAGCAAAAAAATGAAAAAATTACACGCGTATCAACAAATCCCAAAATGTGAATACTGGAAAATATGTGAACATCAATTTTTATAAAAAGAAAAGTAAAAGTTGAGATAACACATTGCTTTTATTGGAGATCATTGCTTTTCAGCGATGAAAAAAATGATAATAAATATAGCCTTTAGCTTGGAGAAATAGCATGTTTATTGAAAATGAAAAATTAATTACCTACCTAAAATTCTTATAACCTATTCCAATAGGAACAACTTGCGTAACCAGTTTTGCCACGTACAGCATGATGCCCACGGAGCGTACATACAGTATATGAAGATTTCGAGCACAACCCAGGGGAAAAATACCCCTAATGAGAAGAACTCTCATAGTGGATAACTTATGAAGCCGCAATGAAGACCAAAACCCTACGTAACTTGCGTGAATAAATTCGTCCTGCGAATTTTTAAACAAGATGCCGATGCTCATACTCAGCATTTTCGACCAAGAGATGACTACATAATTTCGTTTTCTTTACTGTTCAGAGATTCATCACCCCATTCGCAAAAAAAATGCTGATATAAGCGAACTTATATCAGCATTCTTTGTTATTGGCGGAACGGACGGGACTCGAACCCGCGACCCCCTGCGTGACAGGCAGGTATTCTAACCGACTGAACTACCGCTCCCCATTAACATACCCTTGCGAGCGGGATGAATACTAAGGTGATCCGAGTATGGCGTCAATGCTTTTTATAATCAGCTCACACCGTTTGTTTATAATTCCATCGCAATGATGTAATCATCGCCACATTGATAATTTTATTGGCGCCACAAACAGCTCCCCCCTTTTTTGGCAATCAAATCCAGGCGCGCTTCATGTGCTGTGAGTTCTTCTGCGTTAGCATATATGATAGGCAAGGAAGAAGCTTGGCGCTCTATCCGCTGAACGCTCTCACTTTCTACACTGACTTGCTGATTCTCACTCTCCATGGCAAACGCCAAAGAGGTTTGTCCCCCGGTCATCGCCAGGTAAACATCGGCTAAAATTTCGGCGTCGAGTAACGCCCCGTGCAGCGTTCGTTTGCTGTTATCTATCTGATAACGATCGCACAATGCGTCCAGACTGTTCCTTTTACCCGGAAACAATTTACGTGCGACCATCAGGCTATCGGTTATCTTGCAAAACGTTTCCGTTTTCGGGATATCTCGATTTAACATCCGGAATTCATAATCCATAAAGCCGATATCAAACATGGCATTATGGATAACCAGTTCCGCGCCACGAATAAACTCGAGGAACCCTTGCGCTACGTCTGCATAGGTAGGCTTATCTTGCAAAAACTCATCACTAATGCCATGTACAAGGAAAGCTTCCGGGTCGACTAATCGGTCCGGCTTGATATAAACATGGTAATGCCGGCCCGTTAAGCGGCGATTGATAACTTCTACCGCACCAATCTCAATGATTTTGTGGCCTTCATAGTGAACGCCGAGCCTGTTCATCCCCGTGGTTTCGGTATCCAGAACGATCTGTCGTGTAATTGCAGTGCTCATCGCTTTCGTTTTATGTCAGACTTACGGTTTTATGATTAAGGCAGAGTCTACCAGAGATGACAAAGCAGGTAGAAATTTTCACCGATGGTTCTTGCCTGGGAAATCCGGGTCCTGGCGGTTATGGCGTAGTACTGCGCTACAAACAGCATGAAAAAACCTTGAGTGGGGGCTACCGCCTGACCACCAATAACCGGATGGAGCTAATGGCAGCAATCACTGCTCTGGAAACGTTGACAACCCCTTGCACGGTAACACTGAGTACTGACAGCCAGTATGTACGTCAGGGGATCACACGCTGGATCCACAATTGGAAACTTAAAGGATGGAAAACCGCTGATAAAAAACCGGTTAAAAATATCGATCTCTGGCAACGGCTGGATGCCGCTATTCAGCGCCATACTTTGCGTTGGGAATGGGTTAAAGGCCACGCAGGTCATCCTGAGAACGAAAAATGCGATGAGTTGGCGCGTCAGGCAGCTTCACACCCTACTCAAGATGATACAGGATATCAGCAAGAGCAACCGGCATAGAATGGCTTGGCCCCCTTACGATAACTTTTAGTTACTCCAACCGCCCTACGCACTGGTAGTTTGTTGAACTTCTGACGCATAGGGGACATCGTGAGTGGGATGGTGCGCTTACGCGCAATAAGAAGCATCAAGCACCCTAACGGAGTAGAATGCGGTTCTGATGCAGCTGCCTCTTGTGGCATCTTCCATGGAATAATGTGAAATGCCCCTTGATGCAGCACTTCATAATTAAGCAAGCTAAGCCAATCCACTATGCGCATCTGTGTGAACATACGAGCGCAGTAGGGTTGGCATTGGCGTAAGCCAGGTGTCAGTTTTCCTGCTCCAAGCAGGCTTATTGGGTTAAACCCGCTCAGCAGTAACCACCCATCATTGATTAACACCCGGTCCACCTCGCGTAGAATGCGGTGCGGGTCTGAAGAATATGAAAGTGTATGCGCAAGCAAACATGCATCAACAGACTTCTCAGAAAACGGCAGTTGGTAAGGGTCGGCCAAGACATGCACATCGTCAGCAGAAGACGGGCTAATGTTGACCTGATGAGAAATAGCACAAGTATCAGTCGCTATAGCGTTACTGAGTGCACCAATTTTTAGTAAGTGGAAACCAAAAACACGCGGCCACCACGGCGCGAGTGCGCGCTCAAGCGCCTTCTGATAATGCGTCCCCCACGGTAGCTCAGCCCAATTCTCTGGCGAAGTGTAAGTCTGGGGTGTATGCGCTGGCTTCATATCTTATTATTCTCCCTCAGACCTAATAACTTGCTATCTCAGACTACGTAACAAATGAGGTATTACATGAATCTTATCAGTGTTGCAGCACTTTCGGACAACTACATTTGGCTATTACATGACGCACAGCACCGTTGCGTGATTGTCGACCCTGGAGAATCAGAGCCAGTATTGCAGACGCTGCGTATACACCAACTCACACCAGTGGCTATCTTACTTACCCATCATCATAGCGACCATGTGGCAGGCGTCCCCAATATTTTGAATGTTTATTATGACCTGCCAGTCTATGGACCGAATGAAACAGCACAATGTGGGGCAACTCATATAGTGCATGATGGCGATCACATTCAGTTACTCAATTCGGATTTCTCTGTATTTTCCGTGCCGGGTCACACTTTAGGTCACATTTCGTACTACAACGCACCTTTTTTATTCTGTGGGGATACCTTGTTTTCAGCTGGATGTGGCAGAGTTTTTGAAGGGACAATGAAACAAATGCATGAATCAATTGAGAAAATTTCAAAACTACCGGACGACACACGCATTTGCTGTGCACATGAGTATACCCAATCAAATCTTGAGTTTGCTCACACTATCTGGCCTGAAGAGTGCAATATTACTGCTTATCTTTCTGAAATCAGACTATTACGAGAAAAATCTCAATCAACCTTGCCAACAACCCTTAGCCTAGAACGAAAAATCAACCTTTTCCTTCGGTGTCATGACATTGATTTAAAAGAAAAATTAAAAATGAAACCCGGTAACATAGAGGATTGGCAAGTTTTCGCCCAATTACGTAGCAAGAAAGATAGCTTTTAAAGGTTTTTGTTGTGCTGATGGGCTAATCAAAGTATTATTGCTCGTCTTTTAAGCAAACTATTGACACACATATGAAGGCTCAAGCGATTATTATCGCCTCAGTCTTGTTGGCGGGTTGCCAAGGTGTTTATCAGGACACCTCACAACCCAAACAACATGCACAGAGTCTGTCTTCAGCAGGTCAAGGTGAAGCAGGAAAGTACACAGGAAGTCGAGAGACATCCGCGCGCTGGCTTGATGATAACGGCCTAGCGCAGCGCGACCTGTGGAACTTCATTAGCGACGAGCTGAAGATGGAGGTTCCGGATAATGTCCGGATCCGCGAGCAAAAAACACGATATCTAAAAAATAAGAGCTATCTCCACGATGTAACATTACGGGCAGAGCCGTACATGTACTGGATAGTCGAGCAGATTAAGCAGCGCAAAATGCCGATGGAACTGGTACTGCTACCCATAGTGGAGAGCGCTTTTGATCCCAAGGCCACATCATCCGCCAATGCCGCAGGGCTTTGGCAGATAGTGCCAGGCACTGGGCGCAACTACGGTTTGAAACAAAACCAGTGGTATGACGGTCGTCGTGATGTTGTTGCATCTACGACGGCTGCATTAGACATGATGCAGCGCCTCAATACGATGTTTGATGGCGACTGGCTATTGACTATCGCCGCCTATAACAGCGGTGAGGGTCGTGTCTTGCAAGCGGTAAAAGCGAATAAAGCAAAAGGTAAATCAACAAGCTATTGGGCGCTGGCGTTACCACGAGAAACGTCGCTCTATGTTCCCAAGATGTTGGCCTTGAGCGATATTCTCAAAAACAGCAAAAAATACGGCATTGAGTTACCTAAGCCCAATGAAAGTCGAGCGCTGGCACGGGTAGACCTGGGTCAACAGATGGAGTTGACGCAAGCGGCTGAAATGGCAGGCTTGTCGCTAACAAAACTGAAGAGCTACAACACGGGCTACAAACGTAACGTAACAGCTCCGAACGGGCCGCACTACATTATGGTGCCGAAAGCACATGTTGAGCAATTGAAGGACTCGTTGGCAGATGGCGATATCGCCGCTGTACAGCCCACTCAACTGGCGCAGCTATCTGCAAGTACGGAATACAAGGTTCGCTCAGGCGATACCTTGTCAGGTATTGCAGCCAAGCTGAAGGTCAGTGCACAAGATTTGCGTAAGTGGAACAACCTTGCCAGTGCTAACGCGTTAAAGGTTGGGCAGTCACTTCAGGTTGCACAGGCACCTGCAAGCAGTAAGAATGGTAACAGTAATTCCATTACTTACCAGGTACGTAAGGGTGATTCTCTCGCGAGCATTGCCAAACGTCATGGGGTAGATATCGCAGATGTCATGCGTTGGAATTCAGTCATAAATAAAAAGGCAAACATCCAGCCTGGGGATCGGTTAACGCTGTACGTAAACGCAGCAACATCACCAGATTCTTAAACGCTGTATAGCCTGTAAGAAAAAGCCACTATCGTTAATCTCGACAGTGGCTTTTTTGTATGTTGTTTTTGTTGTCACAGTGGTAGCTGAAATTCGACCAACAACGGATTATGATCGGAAGCCTGTGTAACCAGAACAGAAGATTGCATGACGCTCAAGCCACGATAAAAAACAAAATCTAATGGGCGACCGAATGTTCGGCGCCGCTGATCGTCTACGAAACGGACCTCACGTAAGGCAATCTCGCTGGCAAATTGATAAAGCGCGTTGATACGCTGCCGGCTCCATGCATTGAAATCACCAGCCATAATCACTGGTCCAGCATGACGTTTGACCTGCTCACCAATTGCATCCAGTTGTTTGCCATACACTTCAACACCTATGCTGAAATTAATGGCATGGATGTTAATAACCATCAGTTGCTGAGTATTCTGCAATGCATAAACAGTAATCAACGCCGATTTAGACAGACGCAGCAGAGGTTCTCGCTCTCTCAAAGGGCAGCAGTATAAAGGTTGAGCAGCAGACAACGTCATTACACCAGAAGGATGCTGGGGAAGAACAATGGCGGGAACCTGATCGGTAGCAACATAGTTAGCTGTTGCAAAATGAATCAGCTCAGGAGTACTTTGTGCTTCTTGTAATAAAACGAGATGCGCATCCTTACCAAAGTTTTGTAATACTGAAAGCCAGTGCAAGCGCTGCTGTTTATAGATATTCCACACCAATACACGCAGTACGTCGTTTTTTTCAAGCAGCGGCTCCCCTGGCAGAGCCTGCATAACAGGATACTGTACGCCAGAGGGAAAAATTCTTTCTACGGGTTGCCCCGCACTATACCTTACCGCATAGGTTTTTTTTCGCACAACGAACCTGCTTGTATCTTCATTGCCACACGCTATTACTTTAAGCAAAGAACGGTCTGAGTTACAGGGGTATTCGGCAAGACTTGCACTGTATAACCGTTCTTTACAGAATGAGGATACTACAGCATAAAATAAAAAGCCCTGAGCAATTGCTCAGGGCTTTTTATTTTATGTGGCGGAACGGACGGGACTCGAACCCGCGACCCCCTGCGTGACAGGCAGGTATTCTAACCGACTGAACTACCGCTC
>JADMXW010000027.1 GCA_015548865.1 Serratia marcescens
CCTGTTATCTATGCAAGGCAAAAACTAGCCGGAGACCCTCATTGGCGGTGGTACTAAAAACCGGAGGGACTACACTCCTGTTAAAAGAACACTATCTAAACCCGTTATCTGCTTTAGCTAAATTAACGCATTCCCACGTTAGCAAAGCAGTAGCAGCCACCGCATAATTGATTTATGCCATTAGCTCTTCAATTTCTTTAAGGCCATCTTCGGTTTTTAGCCAGCGCGGTGCTTTAAGACCAGCCGAAAAATACCAAACCAATTCTGCCAATAACTCAATGACAACCGGTGTTGTTTCTGAAGATAACTTCTGCTCCATCAACAGTTGCACCAAGGTTTGGCAATAGTGACAGAGGGATTCAGAATCAGGTTCAAAACGCGCAGACGTGTCAGGGAGAGCATTCACGCTCAGGCTCTCAATAAGATGAGGCGGAACGGGCGCATTCAGTGTGGATTTTAATAACCTGAGACAGATGGCCAATCGGCCAGACAGCGCCAGCTTCAGCGCAGCATCATCACATTCAAGCATGGCATCAGTAAAGTGCTCACAGTGATCGGCCAGAACAGTGAAATCAGTATCTGCAGTGAAAGGCAGGGTCAGTAACGGGTGTGTTTGATTGAGGGTTGTAGCCATAAGGCCGCCTCCGATGAGTAACTTGTTATTTCCACCATCGGAGAGGCTAATCTCACGGGTGGTGGAACCGGACAGGGTTAGCCTTACCGGCCTCATCGACACCGGCGCATCTTACGATGCCCCCGCCCGGCCCACCATTGAGGTATAGCTAAGCGTATGACACAAAAAAAGCGCAGATGCGCTTTTATGTCATCGATGAAGTGATTCAGGAGGCTAATCCTGACACCTGATTTTGCAGGTGCCTGTTAACGATACCGACATTGGCGATGGGTGGCAAGCGGTAAGTGTCAAGGGGAAGTCCATAGGAAAGTTGAAAACAAAAGGAATTGTCAAAGCGCATTGATGCTAAGAAGATTTAAGTGGGTTAAAATTGTATAAATAATCTTGGAAATTATGTTATCCAAACTTACTATATTGTTGTATTTAATTGGATTGAAACAACTTAGTCCAACCATCCCCATCGTAAATTAATTTTATATATGTACCATTAACTTTATTGAGAAGAATATCATTTCCATCCTTACTCCCCCGAACAGCGACAT
Organism: Serratia marcescens; assembly: GCA_015548865.1. Taxonomy (GTDB): domain Bacteria; phylum Pseudomonadota; class Gammaproteobacteria; order Enterobacterales; family Enterobacteriaceae; genus Symbiopectobacterium; species Symbiopectobacterium marcescens_A. Next base: position 1,177 of record JADMXW010000027.1, read on the forward strand.
CACCAGTAGCTAATGCCTTTATTTCATAAACAATACCATTTAAGTCATCTCCACTTGGTAAAGAAACGTCTATACCTACAACATTTTCACATAAAATTACAGATGGACCGTGTCTATCTAACGCTATACTTTTAGTTACTTTCAAAATTTCAAGTCGAGTATTACTCATAGTACCGTCAGATTTAACATAAAAGTTAGTGGCGCCATGCACAGCAGATTTAATAATATATGAACTAGAGTTATTAAAGTTTGAATCCAAAAATAATGCTGTACCATTCCATCTTTCATTTTTAGCATTTACAACACGAATAGCATATGATTTTGGTTCATCAGCCATTAGCGCAGTATTTATCTCAGATGAAGAGTAATATCCTGTTTCCCACTGCCCTGTTGCACGAAATGCCTGATCAAAAGGTCGTCCAATACCGGATAAATTTGCAGCATGATATCCCCAGATAGGAACATTATGACTACCATCAGAAATTAATCCTAATTCATAGCCTGTTGCAGTTCGCGCAGAGCTAGTTTTATTTATGAATACATTAGTATTTTGCCCCCAAATTTTGTCTGCTGCATTTATAATAATTGGAGTTCCTTGGGTGGGGATCTGCCCTCTGGATATGTCATTATTAGCAAACCATCCACTAACACCAATAAATCTGTTTTTCTCATCAATCGAAATTATTTTTGCAGAAAATCGTTTAATAGCGTTGGCAGAAACAAACATTCCAACTTTGACTTTCAACAAATCATAGCGCGTTGGTAAAATGAAACCATTTTGACTGTAAGTGATTTCTCCAAATCCAGTTTTAATTTGACTCTCTGGGCTATACATCCCTATATATAGCCCAACGTGGTCTCTATTTATATATTTAGCTTGTTCTGAATCATCCCGGTATCCGGAAACTTCTGTTTTAGCACTGTCTTTATTAACAATTAACGATTGCCCTGCCGCTGTATCGAAATTCCCATATGTGTGAGCCTTTATTTCAGAAGCATGAGCCATTGATACTGATATGAATGACAGTAGAAGAAGATATATTCTCTTACAACAAATGAATTCTTTTGCCGTTAACATTTATTTTCCTCCCACAAAAAAAACTTATTATAACCAACTGAATTATACAAGCAGCAAAGACAAGCATATTGTTAAAAACCATTAATGCAGATGCAGTCGATAATATTGCAGCTATAGACAATACACTTCTCTTTCTATTTATGTAGGTAAAGAAAACTATTAAAAAGCACATGTAAAGGTATGTTAATATTATCCCTGCGATTCCATATACAGCAACGCTCCAACCAAAACCAGTAGAAACTTGTAACTCAGGCGTAATCAATAGTATATTAAATCTATTTTTCACGAACTCATCAATACGCTTCGATATAAAATCAGGCAATATAGATACAGTAATAAATTCGCCAATATCTCCTCTGCCATGTTGGTCATTTTTCTCTTGATTAACCAAATTAGCATATGGAGAAGACATATATGTATAAAACCATGTAAAACCAGAGGGTAGACTGTTCATAATAGGATTATCAATCTGTGATATTCTAAATATTGGTTTATCATCTGTATATCCAGATGAAATCATTCTTTTATCGCCAATATAGCCAAACGCAATGATTGAAATTAACAGTAAGGATAAAATTACAATTTTTGATTTCAGATTATTTCTTAACGATAAATACATAAGAAAACACGGAACAACAATCATTAGCATTGCAGCCCTATTTACTATAGCGATAGTAAATAAAACACCCAAGATCGTTAATACAAGATTTCGTTTTGTCCCAAATAATAAGAACCGCTCATAACTAACTATTGCAGATGCTGACACATAGCTCAGAAAGAAAACATGAAAAGTTGCTATGCCAAATTCTCTATATTCATAAGACAATCCATAATACACTGAAAGCAAAGGGATTTGCCCAGAAAACCATACTTCAGCAATTGCCCCTAAAATTATAAAAAAAGAGAATAAAAAGATATTAATTTTACCAACGTCATCAGGAATACTATTCTTAATGTATTTTTGTAATTTATTTTTATATAAAAAACCAAAAATAAGACTAAATAATAAAATCATTACCACCGTGAACTCTACAAACCCAAATCCTAAGTTATTGTATAACCCAGAAAGCTTCATGTGGAACATGGACATGGCTAACGCAAAAGATAAAGAGAACATATAAAATGAATTCAAATAAAATGAGCGCATTATTTTACTCGCAAAAAACGATCATTAAAAAACATAGACTCATCGGATACAACAATAACTTAATTTAAAAATAGCCCCCATAAATAACCATATGATTAAAAAACCAAAAAAATTCAGCGCACAGATAACTAAAAAAATCATTCACAAAGAATCAATTTTTCTATTTTTTTGCTATTTATTCCACGAAGAAAATCACTCGAAAAAGAATATGCTCGCTCTCTGATTTCATTAATATCGATTCTATTTGAGTTCAAAACCTCTAGAATAGAGATCAATTCATTATCATTGTCGTATATAAAGCCATTATATTCTTTTTCAATTAATTCACTATTAGCCCCCAAATTAGATGCAATCATAATCAATCCAGAACACATGCCTTCAATAGTAACTCGGCCAAAGGCCTCAGACCGTGAAGCAACTATTCCTATATCATATTCTTCTCGAATAGCTCGAATATCCCGAGAAAAGCCAAGAAATTTTACATGCTGGCTCATATTTAAAAGAGCTGTTTGCTCCTTTAAAAAATTCGCATACTCGGTATCATCATGGCCAGCAATAGCGAGTTGAAAGTTTATCCTTTTTTCTTTCAGGGCAGTCAGAGCTTTGATTACACTCAACTGACCTTTCCCCTGAGATAAAGTACCTACCATCAAAATATTTAATTTATCACCGATAGGTTTGGTCTTTAGCTTAGGAATATCAGGAACACATAAATCATCATAGATCATTTTCACTTTAGAATCATCTATATAAGATAACACTTTGCTTTCTAATGCATGTGAAATAACAATAATCTTTGATGACAAAAAATTGGCCATTTTGTAAAATAATTTATCGCCCATCAAATGATGAGCATTTTGGTCTTCTTTACCAAATTCTCTAAAATGCCATATATGCTTGATATTTAATAACTTAGCTAAAAATGCGCCTATATATACCTCAGTGGTATTGGTATATATAACCGATATTCCTCTTCTACGTAATTTCAGCCATAGATAAATACAGGTTGCCATTGATATAGTATTTCTAACAATACACTTTATTACTTTAATCGATTCTTTTATATTTGGTTTTTCACATTGATATCTAGATGAAAAATATACAGCTTCAATGGTAGGTATCCCTATCCCATTTAGTACATCACCAACCGTAACTTTTGGTTTATTACTTTTTATTGATGGAACCAAACCAATTATTTCAAACGCATCAGTATTATTTATATTTTTGATCACATCCAGCATGGATGCATTACCACCACTGAGGGGATCTGATTCATGAAAAACAAACAGAACTTTCTTTTTCATGGTTATCCTCTTAATGAATTTGAAATAAATGATATCGACTCTTTTCTTAATTCATTAAGCTTGGCTTTTACATTTTTCTTTTCGTAATCAATTTCAATATCTAAAGGTGTAACACTAGGCAATGTTTTCATTAGTCTATCTGAAAGCCCTACTTGTGATAATAAAAACTTTGAACGCAGGTCAATGTCATTACCAAATTCTAATGTATAAAAGTTTTTTTCATTTATTATAGAGAATACAGTTCCATGAAATGAGGTTGTAATGATAAAACTCGCATTTCGAAAAAGAGCCAAAAATTCGCCAGGTGCTTTGTCAGTCTCAAAGTTTTTACTGATCTTGTAACTAGTTTTAGCTGTAATAACTATAATCTTTAATTTATATAATTTTGCGATATACTCAGCTAACCGAAAAGTTTCACTATGCTCTTTGACTTCATAAACTAATAAGTAGTCTTCTTTATTATCTAATGTAGCAGAGATAGGCAACCAATCATCTTTATCCAACAACAAAGTTGGATCAAGGTTTACGGATGCATCTTTGTTTGTAAGTTTTAGAATATACTCTTTAAGCTCGTGCTCCCTAACACCAATTGAAGATAGATTATCGAGTAAAGATATAAACTCCCTTTCATCCTTGGCACCAAGAGACGATATTCCCATACTGGCGGCATATGAGAAAACATCTTTAGAAACAATATTATCGATAAAACCGAAGTAATTTTTATCAAACTCACCGGTAATTGTCGGATTCCAAATTTGATCGCTCCCGACAACAACTGTATCTACAACTCCCTTTTTACTACCGATAGTTTTAAAGTTTTTTTCTAAAAAGGTTTTAAATCCCGTGTAACGTACATACCGTCTCTTAAAATCAAGAGCCAGGCTCACCCAAGACTTAATATAGTGAATTATGCCATCGCAATATTTTAATTTTGGAAATAAGGAGTAACTTTTAATAATGTTTTTAGGGGAGTAATCAAGTAGATATACATCATTACCCATTTTTTCTATCGTTTTGTAAAGAGCATATGTTTGAAGAACTGCACCGTAATTATGTGCCGAATGAAACGTTGCAATCGCAACTTTCTTTTTGTTGTCATTTTCCATAAATAACCCATTAATATATTAAATAAAGATTATATTTTTTTTCTAAGCTTACTAAATAAACCAGCTAAAATTACTCTCTCATTTTTATTTAATCCAATTAAAAATGTAAGAATGACTAATAAAATCCCACTAAAAACAGAACTGAGAATTAGTGATATAAAATCATATACATTTATTTTTACTGTACGCTGTATATATAATGCCAATAACAATATGCAGGTGAATTTAAAGATAATATTTAAACAAAAATCAAAAACAGGTAACTCGAACAAATGTTTATAAAAACATAACCTGACCGATAGGCTAATTAATGATATGGATATTGATACAATATATACATAAATTGGATCAAACCCATTCGTCAAGAATAAGAATGACACTGGCAAATTAAATAATAATATTCCACCGACCACAGTCTGATACAATCGAATTCTCCCTGTAGCCTGTATAGCCATAATGATTAACCCGCTAAGGCAATTTATATACACATCGATCAACATTAATTGTATAAATGATACAGTATAATTGTCATGTTTACCAATCCAGACATTTAAAATAACATCAACATTATCATATACTATTAAAAAAACTAAACTGGTAAGGAAAGCCGATAATTTAGTGCCTCTAGTAATAAGTAATAACGAATATTCTCTATCATTATCAATGTAAGATTTTACCAGTTGAGGATTAAATGCTAGACCGCAGCTTGAGACAACTTGATTTATGGCTGAGTATACTTGAGATGCAATTGCTCTTGATGCATTAATCGCGACACCAAAGTAGATATTTAATAAAATATTTACTCCTTGATTATTCATTACCGATGCTATTCCACCCCATAAATTCCATGCGATGTAAGAAAATATTTTATAAATAAAACTTCGATTTCGCGTTAATCTTACACTATAATACGGATGTTTTTTTAGAATAAAAACAGTTCCAAAAACAAATGAAAACAATGAAACAACGCCTAAATTAAATGTATATGAAATTAAAGGCTCCCATCCTGAAAAGTTAATCAATAAAGCAGCTAATAGTTTCAACAAAACATCAAGTAAAGTAAGCCACGCATACAAAGACATTTTTTCGTGGGCTAATAGTAATGCAAGAAATGGTGTATATAAAATATTTATTATAAACACAGCCACCGAAAACTGAAAAGCAATGTGCACAGTACTAGCATCAACCACATGTTGTACTAATTTATTATCTATAAACCATATCCCTGTAATTTCAATAATGAAAAAAACGACAAACGCTAATATACATGTAACCGTAAAACACCCTTTGAACATGTCATGGGGAGCAATAATGGTAGAATTTGATAGACTTTCAGATAGAAACCGTTGATTTGCTACTGCAAGAATATTTGTCACAAATCCTGCCATTATTACAAAACTGGACAGGACGCTATACAGCCCAAACTGTTCAATTCCCAAAGAGTTGACGACCACTCTCGATATATATAGAGTAATCATCATTGTAGCAATCATACGGACGTACAATATTGATGAATTTATGACAATCTTATTTGTTTTTTTCATATTTATATTAAGAATAATTCAACAAAGAATTATTTAATTTTCTCAATAAAGTGATTATCATCCTTTCGAATAGAGTATGGTACACGCTGAGACATCTTAGGGTACCCAAATGCAATCATGGCACAAACGTTATAATATTGTGGAATGCATAATAAACGCTTCAGTAACTTATCTTGCTTAGTGCGTACACACCAGTTTAAAACACATGAACCTAGCTTCATGTACCGTAATGCATTAACTAATGACATGATCCAAATACCACCTTCAATGTAACCTAAATTACGTTCTTCAGGCCCCTCTTGATATCGAATATCAGCACACACAATGAGTAGTCCAGGCACGCGGTCTCTAAAAGATCGACTTCCATTTTGGAGTGAAAGTATTTCACTATTCTTTTCCATATCTAATGAATAATAAATTTTAATTGCCTGCCGGTTACAGGCAGAAGGACAATGTTTAGAAATACTAATAACTTCTTTTACAAGCTCTTCATTAAGTTCTTCTGGTTCAAACTCACGCACACTTTGCCTAGTTCTAAAAAAATCTTTATACCCTACGTTCATTACATCCATGCTTACATCTAGTGGTTTAGCGCCTCCATTTGTCGAAACCTCAGAATAAATTCTCTCGAAAAACTCTTTCTTACTTTTTTGAAATTCATCACTAGTATTCTTATCATGTACAGCATAATAAATCTCTAATGTTTTTATTGCACTTTCAATATGCTTGCTTGAAAATTCTTTCTTTTTAGCATCAATCAAGACAGATTGTAGCCAAATAACATTTTTAAGCCCAAACTCATATTTCAACTCTTTTATTGCCAGCCCTTTTTCTATGCTATGATAAAGTCTAATAATAATACCTTCGGAGTGTTCAAAATCCGATGTGTTTTTCTTATTGCTATAAAATGAGTGGGTTAAATAATTTTTACAATCGTAAAAAAAATCAAAAATAATATTAATTTTACTACGACACAAAGAGAGAAAACGTCTCATACAGCCCTCAGAATAAACAATACCATATAAAAACCTAGAGTGATTACTTTTTATCGTTACCTAACATCACATAAAAAAGAAAAAAAGCAACATTTCTTATAATTCCTTTTTTTCGAAAACCTAAAAAAAACAATAAAGCTCGTTTATAAAATGATGAATTAAATGACTCAACGTAATCGTTGATTAATTGTCGTTCGTTTGATTTAAGTTTAAAATCAAAATCAGTTAAAAAAACCTCGGCCTGTTTTTGGGTTAATTTAATTGAAGAATGTATTGATTTTATTTTATTTTTTATTCTTCTAAAATCTAAAAAATATAAAATAGAGAAGTTTTTAGCACCTACCTGATTGTTTTCATGCTGTCTATATAATATCAACGACTTGTCTATGAATACTAAGTTACCAAATGCTAAGGCTATTATAGCAAGATACCAATCATGCATGATTGAGCTATTTATATTGCTCTGCTTTGCAAGATCAATTATTTTTTTATTCCCAGCCATCACACAACCGGTAACAGAGTTACTGGTTATAATTTGTTTTAACGAAGGAGATTTATTTAATTTTTGATAGTCAAACATTGATAAACTTATTGGAGATAAATCATCATCAGCAACACATAAATCAGAGTGGATCAGCGTTGGAACATTTGGATCTATTTTTTTAAATTCTTCAGTGAAAATTTTAATTTTATTTGGTAACCAAAAGTCGTCTTGATCACAAAAAAAAACATAATCAGCTTCTGTTGATCTAATTAATAAATTAAAATTCTCACGAACACCACCTTTTCTTCTAGAATCTAGAAGAATAACTCTTTTATCGATATCACAATAATTATTTATAATAGATACTGTATTATCTGTCGATGCGTCATCGGAAATCAATAACCGAAAATAATATCCATCACAATTATCAAAATTTAAAAGAATAGACGATATCTGCTCTTTTATATATAACTCACCGTTATATGTTGCCATCAACACATCAATATTTTTCATATTATTATTAAACCATGATTTTGAAAATTTTTTACAAAAAATCATTCCCAATAAACTTTATGCATGCTTAGTTTTTTGATTAGGCCTTTCGGGATTTTTTTATATTTACCACCTAATTTATACCCTATGATTTTCATTATATTATTCATCATAGAAAGTGGTATATACATATAATTTCTTTTTATCAAAAAAGAAAATTCAGAAAAAATAAATTTTTTCCCTTCCCCTCCAGCGCCACCAAAATTTTCTTTAATCCATGGCTCATCATGGTGAAACACACCAATATCGAAGTATCTTTTAAATTCTTGCATTGGATTGTAATTATGTGAATGTTTAACCATTGTTTCAGCAACATAAGCAACTTTATAACCAGCTAAAACGGCCTTTGCTGTAAAGTACATATCTTCACACAGAATGGTATTAGATGGAAATCCACTTAGCTTTTTAAAAATATCAATTCGATATGCGGAAAATGAATTAGACATAAAAACAGTTTTTAATCCAACATTTGGAGCATCTTTTAAACTGTAAACATGGCTTTTTTCAGGATAATTAAAATATCTCGCGTGCTGCGCTATGGGATTGGCATCTGTATGTGGTAATTGTCTACCATAAGCGCAAGCCACATCTGGGTCATTAAATGCGGAAAGAATATGGTTAATATAGTCAGGCTCCGGTATCGCATCTTGAGTTAAAAAGATGACAACATCATATTCTGGATTTAGCTCAACAAGCCAGTTACGGGTTCCTCCGTGATTGAATTTGTTTGAATCAATGCAAGCCACATCAAAACCAAAACGTTTTGAGATTTCCATTGTTGAATCCTTACTTCCTGAATCAACAACTTGGACATGAAGCCCATCTGGAGAATATTTTTTTATATTTTCAGCTGCAGAACGCCAAATATTACCACCATTATAAGTCGGAATAGCGACAAAATATTTCATTTTCCCTCTTTCATAGAAAAAAATACACCAACCACTATTATGTATATTTCATCAAACAACAAAATATTTCGTATATTAATATGCACCATCTCTTTTCAAAACCACGCTTATGGTTTTGAATAAAATGGCGACATCATTCCACAACGACCAATTTTTAACATACCAAGAATCAAAATACACTCTAACGTCATAATCAACATCATTGCGACCACTCACCTGCCACAATCCCGTCATACCGGGTTTTGCCATCAGATAATAGTCAACTTCACCAGCATAGCGTTCAAGCTCTTCTTCCACTATTGGTCGTGGTCCAACAAGACTCATTTCACCCTTCAGCACGTTAAAGAGCTGGGGTAGCTCATCCAGACTCGTTTTTCGAATAAATTTTCCGATACGCGTAATTCTTGGATCATCTTTAAGCTTAAAGTCTTTTTCCCACTCAATTTTCGCCTGTGGATCTGTTGACAACAAATTTTCTAATACTTCTTGCGAGTTCGTAACCATCGACCGAAATTTTAGACATTTAAATTTCTTCCCACCTCGTCCAACTCGTTCGTGGCCGTAGATTGCTGGTCCGCCATCTTTTGAAACTAAATAACTTAATAATAAAAGAACTGGAGAGATAATCAGCATAATGCCGAGAGAGCCAAAAATATCAAAAGTTCGTTTACAAAAACGAGAGGTACGCTTAGCTAAATTATTATTCACCCGTAAAAGAATAACCTCATGGCTAAATATAAAAGACATATCGGTACCATATAGCGGAACACCTCGCAGTGTCGGCACAACGGAAACTGAGCGACATTGATGCTTTGCCAAGTTTTTAAGCCATTCGTCACGTAGTGTTTGTTCTTCATATTCAAGCGCAATGATATATTGGATTTCCTTTGTGTTGCTTATTTCCCATAATTCATCTTCTGAATAAATAATTTTGGCAGCAGGCACTTTATTTAAAACTTTTTTTCCAGTGGACACGATTGCAAAAATATCAAAACCAAGCAAGGCCTCACTACGCAGTGCCTCATAAGCATCTTGAGCATTCTTCCCATCACCAATAATGATTGTCTGTTTTCCCCACAATCCATATTGATTAAGAATTCGTTTGGTCAGTGTTCTAAATAAAGGCACTAATATTAAAGCAAGCCCCCATGTCATAACCCATAGATGGCGTGAGAATTGCCATTTAGAGAACGCTACCAGCGCCAAATCAAGAACAGCGAAGATGATTAATGTTCTTAATATTTCTTTGAGCTCGAACCAAAAGGGTTTTCGATAGGAGTAGTGTCTCAACCGAATCCAAAACCAGGCAACACAAATAATGGAAAGTATAAGGTGAGAAGAAAACCGAAATGGGATTTCCCGATAAGGAATAAACTTTGTAATATCAAGGTTTAATAGATACATAATTAACAATGACATTAACAAAGATAAATTAAAAAATAAGAAATCAGAAAGAGCCAATGATACTTTCACCAAATCAGCTTTTCTATTCTTTAAAAAATTCATTGTGACGCCACCTTAATTATTATCATATTTTATAAATAATAAATACGTGAATATATCAATCGATATATTCACGATTTTTTCAAGAATGAATGATTATGCTGATGTTTAATAGGAGTTAAAAAAATCAATAATAATGAGAACATTGCGTTGCCATTCGTCCTACAAATGGCAACACAAAAAAACTTTAAAATCTAATTACGACTTTTCGTTGGATTTATAATCATAAGTATAATAATGATAATTGCCATACCCATAGTAACTCGCAGCACGCTTCACAATGGCATTAAGGATCACGCCCTTAATTTCAGCGCCATTTTGTTCAAAGCGGCGAATACTCACTTCAATTTCTTTCACCGTATTCATTTCAAAACGAGCAACAAGTAAAGAAGTGCCTGAGTGACGGCTGATAATAGCCGCATCTGTCACAGCCAAAATAGGTGGTGTATCCAACAGAACCAAATCATAATTTTCAGCCGTCCACTTGATAAACTCTGCAAAACGGCTGTGCATAAGCAGTTCAGAAGGGTTTGGCGGCACTTGCCCACGCGGAATAAAATCCATGTTATCAACATGCGTTTTGCGCACAGCATCTTTAACATTCACCTGGCCAGAGAGAATATCAGAAAGGCCATTGGTGCTCTGTGCGCCCATCAGTTCATGTGCATAGCCTTTGCGCATGTCACAGTCAACAATCAGCACGCGCTGCCCTGCCTGAGCGATCACCGCACCAAGGTTGGCACTGACAAACGTTTTACCAATGGAAGGGCTGGCACCCGAGATCATCAGCACATTATTTTTTGCTTCCATCATTGCAAAGTGCAAGCTGGTGCGCAGGCTTCGAATAGCTTCAATAGCCAAATCAGCGGGGTTACCAATTGCAAGCAACTCCGTAGCTCGCGTATTACTTTTTTTCCCCTTTGTCAGCAGTGCTTTATCTTTCTTCTGTTGCCACTCTGAAAGCGGCACGCTGGCATACACATTAATCCCCAGCTCTTCCAACTGTTCAGGGCTTTCAATACCTTTATGCAGTAACGTTTTCAAGATCACAAACGCAGTTGATACCATGCCACCTAAAATCATTGCCAATAAAACGATTAACATTTTCTTCGGCTTCACGGGCTTAGGTTGCACCACCGCATTATCAATGATGCGCACATTACCTACGGTGCTGGCTTTGTTAATGCTCAGTTCCTGCTGCTTGTTCAGCAGTTGCATATACACTTCTTGCCCAGCCTGCACATCGCGAGTTAAACGCAAAATCTCCTGCTGGGTTTTCGGCATTGCACCCACGCGTTTATTGAGCTTATCTCGCTCCTGCTGCAAGGTTTTACGCTTTTCCATCAACGCACGGTAGGCGGGGTGTTCACGGGTATAGAGTTTGGATATTTCAGCTTCTTTAAAGGTCAATTCATTAAGCTGAGACTCCACGGAAACCATGGTATCCAGCACCGCTTTTGCTTCCAGTGAAAGATCGACTGAATCATTTTGCTGACGAAAGCTGTTTAATTTATTTTCCGCATCATTGAGGCTACTGCGTACGTTTGGCAACTGTTCTTTTAAGAATTCGAGGCTTTTACCTGCTTCTTCAGATTTACGCTCAACGTTTTGTTGTAGATAATTTTGGCTGATGCTGTTTAAAATTCTTGCAGTGAGTACTGGGTTCTCGCCCTCTAGGCTTAACCCCAAAACGCCTGTATCCTTTCCCTTATCAGCAACAGAAAAACTATCGAGCACATCGGCTAGCGCAGTTACAGGGTTAAGTTTTTTAATACGAAATATTGTTCCATTTTCAGCTACAATATCACTGACCAATAGAGTTATGCCATTATTGCTTTCAACTTGTCCAACTTTCCCCGTAAAAGAAACAGTATCACCTCCCGTTAACGTATATGTTTCTTTATCAATGACTTTAAGCGTAAACGGTTCGTCCTGCCAACTCTCTGGCACATCAAGTCGCGAGACGGCAATCTGCCCAGGCTCATCATCAGACAAGCGCGCAATCCCTTTTCCCACAATTGGAAAATATTTCTGGCGTACATCAATGTCTAACGCAAGGTCATTAATAGTTTTGCCTATCACCATGCGTGATTTGATTATTTCAATTTCTGCTGCAGACTGGGGTTTAGCGTCAGGCAACATGCTAGAAAAATCTTTCAGCAAAGAATCGCCGCCGCTTTGCTCCACCTGAATCAGCGCATCCGCCTTATAGATCGGTGTGGCAAGCATGGCATACATAATGCCCGCAATGGTAAACAGTGCCGTTACACCAATAATCAGCCAACGATTATCTAACAGGGTTCCAAGCAATCGCCCCAAATCAATCTCATCTGAACGATCAATTTCAGATGTTTTCACTGAATTTTTCTCTGCCATCGGTTTCTCTGAGAATTATCGATTTAAAGCCTGCGCCCATTTTTGGGCCGACTGCTCTAGTTGCAAATAAACAAATTCAAAAGCCTCGCGGCTTTTGCGGTAAGGGTCTGCAATTTCGCGCTGGTTCAACCAGTGACCAAACAGCATGGTTTTACCACGCACTTCCGGTGCCATGCGCCCCACGGCATCGATGTGGCCTTTTTCCATCACTAAAATCAGGTCATATTCCCGACACAAAGATTTAGTGAGTTGCTGAGCAGAATGTCCTTCCAGAGAAAGGCCGTGTGCGCTGGCCACGTCACTGGCTGTGTCATCCGCAGCGTGCTCTACTAATGCCCCCAATCCCGCGGAGGCGATTCTCTTGCCCGGTAACAATTGTTTTAGCAACCGCTCCCCAGTCGGGGAGCGGCAAATATTACCCACACAGACCACTAAAATAGAATCAAACATGACGTTCTTCGCGTGCAAATAAATGGTTACGGCCAGGTACGAATACGCAGCGAACCTTCGGTCAAGTCATTGAAGCCAGAGATGGTCGGCACCAGTTGTGAAATAACACGGTTCCAACGCACAATCGGTGCGGTAGTCACATACACCACATCATAAGGTTGCAGTTGGAATTCGGTGCCCATCACCAATGCGGTGGCATCTGCGGTATTGAGCTGATAAATATCGGCCAGTTTCGGGCCTTGCGTGCCACGCAGCGGGCGGATAACAAACACGCCAGTGGCGTCAGACATGGCCTGATCCATCCCCTCCGCATTGCCTAACGCTTCTGTGAGCGTCATGCCACTGCGGTCCATTTTCAGCGTGCTTTGTTTTTTTACTTCCCCCATAACAAACACCTTCAGGCCGTCGTTACGCGGCACGTAAAGGATATCGCCAGGGTAGAGAAGTTGGTTTTGAGAAAGGTCGCCGTTTTGCATCAGCGCCTGGAGAGAAATGCGTTTTTCCTGGCCGTTATGGGTCAACACCACGTTGCGCCAGTCGGCGTTCTCTGTCAGCCCACCCGCTTTGTTGATGGCATCCAGAATCGTGAGCGGCACATTAGTCACGGCCTGCTGGCCCGATGTCGCCACTTCACCCGAAACATACACTTTCTGCGAGCGGAATGCGGCAATGCTCACTTCCACCTGTGGAGATTCAATATACTGCGCCAGGCGACCCATAATCTCATCACGTACTTGAGTGACCGTTTTTCCCGCTACTTTCACTTTACCAATGTAGGGGTAGAAGATGGTGCCATCAGAGTGAACCCAGTTGCCGGTATCCGCTGCAGTACGGTAGGTGCCCGCAGGGGTAGTCAATTCCGGGTGATCCCACACGGTGATCATCAGCACATCACCCACGCCGATCAGGTATTCGTAACTTTGCAGTTCACGATCCAGCGCAGCGTTAGCTTGCGCTACCAGCGGTTTTGCGCGCATTTTCTCAATCAGGTAGGGCGTCATCGGGTAAACGTTAACCAGTTTACTGATGTTGAAATCCGCATCTTGCTGCTTTATCACTTCTTTGCCGCTGGTCGTCAAATGCGAACCAGGAATAATGGTACAACCGCTCAGCAACACAGCAGATACCATCATGGGTATCACTTTTCTTTTGTAAGCTATCATCCTGTTTATGCCATCACTTGTAATAAGTTATAAGTCGCCGCTAATCCTCTGCCACTATCATAAAGAACTTCGGGCGCTATTGATTCCATGAGTTACGGCTGTAAAAACGGGTAATTTACTTGTTCAACACTGCTTATCCAACCTTCCCGTGCATTCCAGAAGCGTGCACCGCATGGCTCCGCACCCACGCCAACAAACGCCACACCCGAGTAATTGACCAGAAATAGCCAATAAACACGAGCAAAAACAGGCTAAGCATAACAGACTCTGAGAACCCTGCACGCTCACCTAGCATTCCAAATGCAGCAAAGGCCAGCGCCATACATCCTATCACTCCTAGCGCCTGAAAGTTACTCAGTCCAGCACGCATCAGAATATGATGACAGTGTTCATTATCCGGCTTAAACGGACTGTCACCCCGACGAATCCGGCGGATGATAATCACGGCCATGTCTATCAATGGAACTGCGATAAACCACAGGGCAGTCACAGGGCGCATCACAGCCGTTGTTCCCTGAGTTGCAAGGATCAACAGCCAGATAACAGTAAACCCGACCAACGTACTTCCCGCATCTCCCATGAAAACCTTAAATTTCTTACCCCAGATGAGTCCGAGGTTAAGCAAAAGGTAAGGAACAGATGCGACCAATATGCACAAGCTCCACAACGCCAATGCATTATTTCCGCCCAAATGGAACATCAATGCCAATGCCCCAAAGGTTACGCTGGAAAGTGTTGCAAGCAGGCCATCCATGCCGTCAACCATGTTAAACGCATTGATCGCCCCCCATACTGCAAATACAGTAACAAGGTATCCAGCCAAACCGAGCATGAGTCCATATCCAAACAGGATATTGCCAGCCGTTGAGATAAAAAGATCAAAATAAATCATCAGGCCGGCTACAGCGGCTTGCAAGATTATGCGAGGGAGGACAGGAAGGTCAAATCGATCGTCCAGAATACCAACGAAGAAAAGTACACTGGCGCAAACCATATAGAGAGGGAATTCAGGCAACCAGGAAGGATGCAAGGCATAAAGAAGCTATAGCGAAAAATAGAGAGATACACCCCCTACCAACGGGATATGGCCATCGTGATTCTTACGCGTGTTCGGTTTATCAACTAACCCTACTTTTATTGCCGTTTTTCTTGCCAAAAAAAGCGCAATAAAAGCACCGATGAAGATAACCGTAATATCTTGCATTTTGCACCATCATCAACCGTTAAGTTATTTCACATCAGACACGCTACCGCCCTTGGCTTTATAGCTACCAACGCGCTGTTAAAATACGGAATACCGTCCGTGGAACACATTATGATTCTTGGGTACTATTTATTTTTACGGATTAGTCAAGCAATAAAAACCACGAAACTTTCAGAAAACGACCACATAGCGCCGTTCAAGGCACTATAGTATGGAGCCCATTTCACGATGTACAGGAAGTTCGTGGATTTACAAAGATTTTCAGATTAGGCTTATCCCGCTTAATAAAACCGCAATAACCCCAAGAAATCGCATATCTTTTTATTTTTGAATGTTTTTTGAACAAAATGATTTTGTTTAATAAATCCTTACAAATGCTAGCACTCTTGCACTCACCGAGAAACCGTTTTTTGAAAGTTAGCGAGTTTAAATCAGCAAGTTGAAACACTAACCATTTGTAAATAAAGTAATTATATTTGCAATGACGTTATGAGGATGTCATCAGACAGGCAATATCCCCACAAATGCTGGTCCAACGCCAACAGCGCTGCTAACCTATGTCGGTTCTGGTTGATACAGGTGAAAGAATTTATATGGAGTGGATCGCGGATCCCACTATCTGGGCCGGCTTGGCAACGCTTGTGGTGTTGGAGCTGGTATTAGGTATTGATAACCTTGTCTTTATTGCCATTCTGGCGGAAAAACTCCCCGAAAAACTCAGAGATCGCGCCCGCGTTGTTGGCTTGTCACTCGCATTGTTGATGCGTCTGGTGCTGCTTGCCTCTATGTCCTGGCTAGTGTCGCTCACTGCCCCACTGTTCACCCTGTTTCAGCAGCCGTTTAGCGCACGCGATATCATCATGGTGGTAGGCGGGCTGTTCCTGCTGTTCAAGGCTACCGTGGAACTTAATGAACGGCTGGAGGGCAAAGATCAGGAGCAACACGGGCAGCGTAAGGGGGCACGGTTTTGGGTTGTCGTGGCGCAAATTGTTATTTTGGATGCCATCTTCTCGCTTGATTCGGTCATCACAGCGGTTGGCATGACCGATCACCTGCTGGTAATGATGTCTGCCGTGACCATCGCTATCGGGCTGATGCTGCTTGCCAGCAAACCATTAACGCGGTTTGTTAGTGCCCACCCCACTATTGTGATTCTTTGCCTCAGCTTCTTGCTGATGATTGGTTTTAGCCTGGTTGCTGATGGCTTCGGATACCATATTCCCAAAGGGTATCTTTATGCGGCAATTGGTTTCTCCGTATTGATTGAGGTGCTAAATCAGGTTGCTCAATTTAACCGCCGCCGTTTTCTCACCTCCGATGTGCCGCTGCGCCAACGCACTGCCGAGGTGATTCTGAAAATCCTGCGTGGGGAACATGAAGATGCAGAATTAAATAACCAAACGTCGGATCTGATTGGCGACAACGCGCAAAGCGGTAACGCAGTGTTCAACCGTCAGGAACGGCGCATGATCGAGCGCGTGCTCGGTATGGGCCAACGTAGCGTGAGCAGTATCATGACCTCTCGCCATGATATCACCGCCGTTGAACTTCAATCTTCACAGGATGCGCTGGCAGCGCTGTTGGAGAAAAGCCCTCACACTCGGTTGGTGGTGATGGATAGCCCTACATCTGATGAACCCGTGGGTATCGTACACGTCGCGTCATTGCTACAACAACAGTTGCGGCATGAACCGCTCGATCTGCACAAGCTGGTGCGCCAACCGCTAGTGTTTCCTGAGCAGATCTCTTTGTTGCAAGCCCTGGAGCAGTTCAGAGCAGCCAAAACCCATTTCGCTTTTGTGGTAGATGAATTTGGTTCGGTGGAAGGCATTGTTACGCTTAGTGATGTTATGGAAACCATCGCCGGTAACTTGCCAGTGGAGGGAGAAGATGTCGATGCACGCCATGACATTGCGCAAAACGAAGACGGTAGCTGGATTGCCAACGGTTACACCCCGCTGGAAGATCTCGCTATGTACATTCCACTGACTCTGGATGAAAAACGGGAGTACTACACGCTGGCTGGGTTGATGATGGAGTATACGCAGCGAGTACCGCAAGAAGGTGATGAACTCACCATCGATGGTTACCGTTTTAAGATATTAAGCATGGAGAGCCACCGCATTGTGAAAGTGGCAATAACCCAAGAACGCTCTCCCGATCAGGATTATGAAGTATAAGAAAGCAGTAACCACATTTACATAAAAATAGCCGCACAACAGAGAGGTGTCCCCCACCGAATAAACAGTGAGGGATGCCTCTTTATATTACGCCGGAATTAAAATTTCCGTCGCAACCACCACAACAATCAGCCCGACCAACACCGGTACTGACGTGCGTTTTACCACTTCAAACGGTGAGACTTTTGCCATCCCAGCGACCGCAACCACCACACCAGAAACAGGCGAAATGGTTCTGCCAAGATTAGAGGCCTGCAGCATCGGAATAGCCAGATAAGCTGGGTTGATACCCATCTGTGAGGCCAACTTGGGAATCAGTTCAACAAACGCATAAAAAGGTGCGTTGCCAGAGCCCGTTGTCATTGCCGCCAACATGGTGATCACCACCAGCACCAACATGATGAGCAAGGCCCCGCTGCCAAAAGATTGCACCAGCCCAATCAAACCGCTAATAAAACCAATGGTGCTTAGCCCTTGCGCAAACACACCCGCGGCCACTAACAGCACAACGACACTGGAGAATGCCTCGGCCATGCCCTTGTAAGCAACATCGAGACCGGCATAAATGGTTTTCGCATTAAAGAAACGCAGGAACTCGCAAACAGCGGCCAACAACATGCAGATCACCAGAATGGTAATAATGTGCAGTTCCGGCCCCCACTTACCATCAAAAATCAGCACGCCAATGATAGGCGTGAACGGCAATATGGCGTACACGCGCGGTGCATTGGTTTCAATGTCTTTCGCTTCGACCATTTCGTGGCGGATATTCTCTTTTCGGTCGATATAGCGCTGCCAAAAGAAATGTGCGATAGCCATACAGACAATGGCGGCGATGGAAATCGGCAGCGTCACCTTAAAAGCAAAATCCACCAGTTTCATCTGAGAAGCCTGTGCAGCCAGCACAACATCACCAGAGGTCGGGGATAGGATCAATGCCGCAGGCGAGGCGCAAATAGCGGCGGCTGCGCCACGGCTGATCCCGACGTTCACCATAACAGGGAACAGCGTTGCCATTAGCAACACCCCTAACCCCGTTGCGGATGACACGGCCAGTGACATCAGGCAGGCAACGAAATACGCAGCAATCATCAACAAATAAGGTGAGTTGATCACTTTCAGCGGGCGTGAAACCAGTTTTACTACGACGTCATTGGCACCAATATGCGTCATGTAGGCGGCAAACCCACACAGCACCATGATCATCATGCCAAGATCACCACCGCGGCTCATCAGCAGAATTTTGACGTACTCAACGATATCCGTTAAGCCCCACCCGGTAGATTTTGCACTGGCAGGCAATACGTTTTTCCCCATCGCCACGCTGATCAGCAGTAGC
Source organism: Serratia marcescens (assembly GCA_015548865.1). Taxonomy (GTDB): domain Bacteria; phylum Pseudomonadota; class Gammaproteobacteria; order Enterobacterales; family Enterobacteriaceae; genus Symbiopectobacterium; species Symbiopectobacterium marcescens_A. The sequence continues at coordinate 20,510 of JADMXW010000027.1, forward strand.
AGTAACCCACCCGCCAGCAGCACGCCGCTCGCGGAATAGCCTTTAATGATATAACGGCCCACCAGCACCGTCACAATGACACCAATAAGGAGTTCGATCATGATGTTTCTCTGTAAAGGTGAACGTAAAAAAGTGCCTGACAAGCAGACATCAGATAACGCTCTGGTATAAGAAAACGCGATAAAGGATGGGGAGTTTACTCATTTGTAGAAAAACTACAAATGGCAAAGATCAAAGAAGTAAAGTTTATTTCTGGAAACGAGATCAGGTTAATAAACTACCACCTGGCGTATTAAAAGAAAAAAAACATTAATAATCATTATTCTCTCCCCATCTGTCGTTCTCAACGCAGATGGGGGATCATCCAATTCGTCATCCTCGACGAAAGCCGGGGATCTCTGGCGGAAGAAACGCGTTTTGCCTGTGGGAGATTCCCGCTTTCGCGGGAATGGCAAAGACAGAGCGGGAATGACAAAGACAAAGAAGATCAAAGCTTGTCGAGAAGCTGTTTCAACCCTTTGCCGGTTTGGCTTTGCTGGTTTTTATCCGCCCAATCATTAAGCCGTTTTTTCATCTCATCTTGCAGGCGTTTACGCAGCAACTGATCAACTTGCAGTTGATAACTCAAGTTGTTGATTGGGCCATAAATACGCAGCGGCACACTCGTGGATTTCAAAATCTCCACCAACTGCTCATTTCCACGCCAACCGTCGGTAATACGCACGTTAAAGTTCATATCGCACTGCTGAGCCGGGAGATCAAACTGACTGGTTCCGGTAAGTGACAGCAGGGCCGATTCGCCTTCAATGTTACTCACGCGCAGTTTTCCCGCATTAAGATCGGCATTGCCTGTCAGCCGTGTGATGTCGGTATAACGTTCATAACGTTCTAGCGCCTGAACACTGCTGTTATTGCGCACAACGGCCAATTGAATCATTTGCTGAACATTCACGCCCTGAAAGCGTAGGTTGTCCACTTCCAAGGCTGCACTGCCACGCCACTGGCGCATCAATGAATCCAACGAGAAGACATCACCACCAAACTGCCCTTTTAACGAGAGCTTACCACTTACCGTTTGCGGCAAAGAAAACGCCACCGTCAGTGGTTCGACCTGCACATTATCAATAACAGGTTGCAGCGTGATTTTCGGCGTTGCATTCACATCCATCTTTCCGGTTAGCGCAATGCGCCCGTCATTAAGCTCACTCTGCAAGGTGGAAAGCGTCAGTACGCCTGCACGGTTCACCGCGTTGAGATTAACATGGCTGAATGTCAGACCACGGTAGATAAGGGTATCCGCCTGCAACGCGAACTGGGCGCTGAATGATTGCCATAGAGCATCTCCCTCATGTTCCCCACGCTCAGACGATACCACCGGCGTAGCCGTTTTAATCACAGCGGATGCAGCACTCTGAGTTTGCGTCACGGGTGCGCTTCCCAGTAGTGCATCCAGATTTAATCGCGCGGCTTTCATGTCCAGCGTATAGTCCGGGTGGTCACCCAGCGTCGCTGCTGCATGCCCGCTCAATTGGCTGTCGTTCGCCGCCAGCGTGAACTGGCTTACTGTGATCTTTTCAGGTTGTGTGTTGCCTGAAGCTTGTTGATAACTGGCCTGGAGGCTGCCATTGCCGCTGATGCCACCAGAGGGTATACCCGCCCCCTGAAGTTGGTATTGGAATTGCTCGATGGTTGCGTTGATTTGCTGGGGATACTGCTGCATATCCAGGTTAGCCTGGAGTGAAACCGACAGGTCACGCTGATCGCGATTAATGCGACTAGTGAACTCCAACTCTAGCTGCCGATCGTTGGTTTGCTCCAGAGTGAGATTGATATCGCGTACGTTAAGCTGTTCATCATCACCCCGTTGTAAAATCAACAGGCTATCCGCGATTTTCAACTGATTGATGGCAAACTGCCAACGGCGTCCCTCTTCTGGGGTCGATGATCCCGCGGGGGCAATGGGCGCATTGCTGGAACGCTGCGCTTCACTCTCGGGCGTCAGACGAACAACTGCGCCTTTGAGCATCACTTGCTTCACTTCCAAACGATGTGATAACAGCGGCCAGAGTTTGACATCCAGACGCATGTTCTCAGCGCTGACAATAGGCGATGCCGCGCCCGGTGCGGTTAACGACATACCACCGGAAAGGATGCTGAGTTGGGGCCAAACATGCCAGCGTAAATCCCCCTCCAACTGCAAACGGTATCCACTACGGGCTTCGACCTGGCTTACCATGTAAGCGCGAAAATCGTTGGGATTCACCAGCATGACCAGCGCCGTCATACCAACAGCCAGCACCACAAGCAAAATCGCCAGCGTCGTCAACACTCTTTTCATGCCATCCTCCCAACAATCAGTGCAATAGCATTATGCACTCGCGATCAATCCTTATCGATTCGACTCGCCACAGCACCTTGTTGATCTTTGTATTTTGCATCTTCACGCCGGTTGTAGGGGCGTGCGGCTGGGCCAGAGAGCGGTTCAAAACTCAACGCACCGATAATCATGCCAGGGCGTAATGCCAACGGTAGCTTACCTGAATTATAGAACTCCAGCACAATTCTACCCTGCCAACCGGGATCAATTCGGTGTGCAGTAACGTGAACCATTAATCCCAGGCGCGCCAAAGATGAGCGACCGTCGAGCCACCCCACCAGATTGTCCGGCAGCGTCACGGATTCCAGCGTCACGGCCAACGCTAACTCGCCGGGATGCAGATAAAACGCTTCCCCTTCCGGCAAGTTGATCTCATCACTCATCACGCGATCGAGCGCTGCGCTGACTTCATCTTTCGGGCCGCTCAAATCGATGAATGCAGCAGTATGTCCACTAAAAACGCGAAACTGATTCCCTAGCCGCACATCTACCGTTGCGCCGTTAATTCTTTCAACGGGAGGACGGGGGGTGATAACCAGGCGCCCATCGTCTAGCCAGATTTCTATGTCACGATCGCACAGTCTCATTTTGTTCCCTTTTCACGTTTAAGCCGTCACTGGTGAGTTACTCAAAAAACTGACTTATTTTGGCTTTAAGAATATCAATCGCAATACGGTTTTTACCACCGCGTGGCACGATGATATCCGCATATTGCTTCGACGGTTCAATAAATTGCAAAAACATCGGACGCACGGTTTTTTGATACTGCTCCATGACGGAGTCCATCGAGCGACCGCGTTCATTAACATCACGGCGCATACGACGCAGCAGGCAAATATCCAGCGGAGTATCCACAAAAATGGAGAAATTCAGCTCAGCACGCAGGCGCACTTCCGTTAAAAGCAGAATACCTTCCAAGATGATCACTTTCTTCGGCAGCAAGCGAACCGTCTCTTGCTTGCGAGTATGTTCTACGTAACTGTACTGCGGTAGCTCAATTGCCTGCCCAGCCTTGAGCATTTTCAGATGCGTCAGTAACAGGTCATGATCCATGGCATTGGGGTGGTCATAGTTAGTTTTCACCCGCTCTTCCATACTCAGATGGCTTTGATCTTTATAATAACTGTCTTCCGGGATAACCCCGATATGCTCATCCCCTACCTGTTCGCGCAACTCACGATAGAGCGTACTGGAAATAAGACTTTTACCAGAAGCGGATGCTCCTGCAATTCCGATGATGACACACTGGTGAGACGTCGCAGCCATGACAATAAATGACCTGATAAATGAGGGAAATGCCGAATGGCATAGTAACGGGTAAACAAACAGTAACGAGCGAATTATAGGGAGTTAAGGAAGGTAGCGCCAGCCCTACGCATGGTCATTTCTGGTTTGTAAAATGATAAGTGAGCATGCACGCGCTATCTCAACGCCACGAAAGAGAACAAAAGCAAAGGGAGGCTAAAATAGGGTGTGAGGGCATTGCCCGTGGCGCAAACTGACTGCGCCAATACAACGTACAAGGGTAGGCTCTACAGCGGTACTTTTCACAGCATTACCAGCCGACAGGCCTGCCGCAATCCGTGCTGTTATCGGCACAGCCCCGATCGCGGACCTGCTCCATACGCACGTCTCTTTTATACGATCCATCACTGCCAACAGAATATATGGGTCTGTCTGTGCGCATGGCTGGCCTGTTATCCTGATGAGCATCGTAGTTATAAGGCGCGCAGGAGAAGAGAGTTGCAGCCGGCACTGCAAAAACAAACCATCGTAAAAATACCGTCATTGTTCTATCACCCAATACGTATGCATTACAGGCTGGAAAACTAGCATAGGTATAGCGCCAAAGATACCCACAGAGGGCGTTGCTTGCCGTTTCGTTTCGATGAGCTGGCAGTTGCCTGACATAAAGACGCAAACGCTTATGACAGGCAAGTGGTCATTCAACGCGAGAAAGCGTCAAGCGCGCATGCACGATTGGGTAGAAGGCTCCCGCTTTTGCGGGAACCCTATAGACCGCGCGCAAACGTGTCACACAGCGCGGAACGAAATCTCGGTAGGGATAACTTCACCCTGCCAATAGAGCTGCGCGGCAACTTGCCCAGCCAGTTCACGATAGAGCGAAGTAAATTCGCTGTCCGGCTTGCAAGCCACCGTCGGCTCACCGCGATCGAGGTCTTCACGCAAAGAGATATGCAGCGGAAGCTGCCCCAGCAGAGCACAGTTATATTTCTCCGCCAGTTTCTGCGCACCGCCGGTGCCAAAAATCGGCTCCAGATGACCGCAATGGCTGCAAATGTGCACGCTCATGTTTTCAACGACGCCCAGCACCGGCACGCTGACTTTCTCAAACATCACAATCCCTTTCATGGCATCCATCAACGCGATGTCCTGCGGCGTGGTCACAACGACGGCGCCAGTAACCGGTACATTCTGCGCCAGCGTCAATTGGATATCCCCGGTGCCCGGCGGCATATCCAATACCAGATAATCGAGATCCGGCCAGAGCGTATCCTGCAGCAACTGCAATAGCGCTTTACTTGCCATTGGACCACGCCACACCATGGCATTGTCATCCGTCACCAGATAACCGATAGAATTGGTCGCCAAACCATAGGCCATGATCGGTGCCATATGTTGACCATCAGGTGAGGTCGGGCGCTCGCTGGCGGTTCCCAGCATGGTCGGAATTGACGGACCATAGATGTCAGCATCAAGAATACCTACCGACGCCCCCTCCGCAGCCAACGCTAGCGCCATGTTCACCGCTGTGCTGGATTTCCCCACGCCGCCCTTACCGGAACTGACAGCGATGATGTTTTTCACCCCTTTGACACCCGCCTGATTGTTAACGCGACGCAGCGTGGCGATGCTGTGCGTCAGACGCCACTCCACATCTTTGGCGCCGGTCAAGCGCATCAATTCCGGGCTGACCGTCTCTTTCAATACTTCCAAACCGCTTAACCAAGCAAACGGCATGACCAGATCAATGTGCAACACGCCATCCAACAAAGCGCAATGGTGCAATGCATTGAGCGTCGTCAGATTATTTTTCAGCGTCGGGTGTTTGAACGTGGATAAAACACCGGTAACCAGTGCTTTCAGCGTATCGGGGGTTTGCTCAGGGATTTGTGCGTTCATCCCGGCTCCTTATCGTTCTCATTATTTTGTTGAAAAACTGCCATAGCATAACAGAATGCCCCGCCCCGATCGTTGACCTCAGCGAAAAAATCGGCCCACATGCGTTGCAGGCGTTACGAACGCGAGATTACCCGCGTTTGAAAAGGGTTTTCCGCTTACAGCGGTTTACGCCGCAAGGGGCTATCGGTTACCATCGGGATTCCCTCTCACCATCATGAAAGAAAGTAAGTTCCCCACTATGACTCAAGTCGCTAAGAAAATATTGGTAACCTGCGCGTTGCCTTATGCTAACGGATCAATCCACCTCGGCCACATGCTGGAACATATCCAGGCTGATATTTGGGTCCGTTATCAGCGAATGCGCGGTCACCAGGTTCACTTTATCTGTGCGGATGACGCCCACGGTACGCCGATTATGCTGAAAGCGCAGCAAATGGGTGTGGCACCGGAGCAGATGATTGCGGACGTGAGTCAGGAACATCAGCGAGATTTCGCTGGCTTTCAGATTAGCTACGACAATTATCACTCTACCCACAGTGAAGAGAACCGGGAGCTGTCCGGTCTTATCTATCGTCGTTTGAAAGAGAACGGTTTCATCAAGAACCGCACTATTTCTCAGCTCTACGATCCGGAAAAAGGCATGTTCCTGCCGGACCGTTTCGTCAAAGGTACCTGCCCGAAATGTAAAGCGGCAGATCAATATGGCGATAACTGCGAAGTGTGTGGTGCAACCTATAGCCCGACAGAATTGATCGATCCGAAATCGGCCGTTTCAGGTGCTACACCGGTGATGCGAGATTCAGAGCACTTCTTCTTTGATTTGCCTGCATTCAGCGAAATGCTGCAAGCCTGGACACGCTCCGGTGCGTTGCAAGAGCAAGTCGCCAACAAGATGCAAGAGTGGTTTGATGCTGGCTTGCAACAGTGGGATATCACGCGTGATGCACCCTACTTCGGCTTTGAAGTGCCGGATGCGCCGGGCAAATATTTCTACGTCTGGCTGGATGCGCCGATCGGTTACATGGGATCGTTTAAAAACCTGTGCGACAAACGTGGCGATATCGACTTTGATGAGTTCTGGCACAAAGAGAGCAGCACCGAGCTTTATCATTTCATCGGTAAAGACATCGTTTATTTCCACAGCCTGTTCTGGCCAGCCATGCTGGAAGGCAGCGGTTTCCGTAAACCGACCAACCTGTTTGTACACGGCTATGTCACAGTCAATGGCGCCAAGATGTCCAAATCGCGTGGCACCTTTATCAAGGCCGAGACCTATCTGAAACACTTGGATGCCGACTGCCTGCGCTATTACTACGCGGCCAAGTTGTCGTCACGCATTGATGATATCGACCTCAACCTGGAAGATTTCGTACAGCGCGTTAATGCCGATATCGTCAATAAAGTGGTCAACCTCGCGTCGCGTAACGCTGGATTCATCAATAAGCGTTTCGGCGGTAAACTGGCAGAAACGCTGGTCGATGCAGAGCTTTATGCCACCTTTGCCAATGCGGCAGACAGCATTGCCGAAGCCTACGCAAACCGCGAATCAGGCAAGGCCATCCGAGAAATCATGGCGCTGGCAGATATTGCCAACCGCTATGTGGATGAACAAGCCCCTTGGGTAGTGGCAAAAGAAGAAGGCCGCGATGCTGACTTGCAGGCTATCTGCTCCATGGGCATCAACGTGTTCCGCGTATTGATGACCTATCTGAAACCCGTATTGCCGTCACTGGCTGAGCGCGCCGAAGCGTTCCTCAACACCACGCTGGCATGGGATGCCGTCGCGCAACCGCTATTGGGTCACGAAGTGAAACCGTTCAAAGCTTTGTTCAACCGTATCGATCTTGACAAGGTCAATGCCATGGTTGATGCCTCTAAAGAGGACATGAGTGCCAAGAAGGCGGTAACCGGTCCACTGGCTGACGATCCAATTCAGGAAACCATCACCTTTGACGATTTTGCCAAAGTGGATATGCGCATTGCGCTGATCAAACAGGCAGATTTCGTGGATGGTTCTGACAAGTTGCTGCGCCTAACGCTGGATCTCGGCGGTGAAACTCGCCAGATTTTCTCCGGCATCCGCACCGCTTACCCAGATCCGAAAGCACTGGAAGGCCGTTTGACCATCATGGTCGCTAACCTGGCTCCGCGCAAAATGCGCTTCGGCGTGTCTGAAGGCATGGTGATGGCGGCTGGCCCTGGCGGCAAAGATATCTTCTTGCTCAGCCCGGATAGCGGTGCACAGCCCGGCATGCAAGTGAAATAACCCATCAAGCACACATAACATGGTCATTCCCGCGCAAGCGGGAATCCCGAACGGGCGAACCCGTTCTTTCTGCCGGAGATCCTCGGCCTTCGCCGAGGATGACGGAGAGGCGTTGCCGCTCACGCATTTCTTCTGTCATTCCCACCCTTTATTTGCGGCAAAACATCTCACAGACGTAGCATTCTCGCCCATTTTCTGTTGCTCAATTGTGTCTTTTTTGTACGGCGTCTTTTTGCCATTTTGCCTATTTTTGCAGCGAAAAAACAACCGTCAGATTACAAAACTGAAACCAATCGCTATATAAATTATTATATATCGATATAAAAACATACCTTTAAAGGAGTAAAAAGGTGTTTTAAATACTTAAATTTTGATTTCGCGCAAAACCCCTATCGTGAGTGTTGTTAAATTGCCCGCAACAAAAAATAAACAAACAATCACATAGGGAAACTAATGCAAATCAATAGAAGAGGTTTCTTTAAAGTTTGCGCAGGAGGGATGGCCGGTACCACCCTCGCTGCACTGGGCTTTGCCCCCACGGAAGCAATGGCATCGGTGCGTCAGTACAAGTTACTGCGCGCTAAAGAAACACGTAACAACTGCACCTACTGTTCAGTCGGGTGTGGTGTGTTGATGTACAGCCTGGGTGATGGCGCAAAAAATGCCAAACCTGCTATCTACCATATCGAGGGGGACCCGGATCATCCGGTAAGCCGTGGCTCACTGTGCCCCAAAGGTGCAGGGCTGGTTGACTACATTCACAGTGAAGGCCGTTTAAAGCACCCAGAATATCGCGCGCCGGGCTCAGACAAATGGCAACGTATCAGTTGGGATGACGCCATTGACCGTATCGCGCGCTTGATGAAAGCCGATCGTGATGCCAACTTTGAGCGCGTTAACGCCAAGGGCACCGTCGTTAACCGTTGGTTGACCACCGGCATGCTCTGCTCTTCTGCCGCCAGCAATGAAACCGGTATCCTCGATCAGAAGTTTGCGCGTTCTCTGGGCATGATTGCTATCGATTGTCAGGCGCGACTGTGCCACGGTCCAACCGTTGCCGCACTCGCGCCTACCTTTGGTCGTGGCGCCATGACCAACAACTGGGTGGATATCAAAAACGCCAACCTGATCATTGTCATGGGTGGCAACGCAGCAGAAGCACATCCGGTTGGCTTTAAGTGGGCCGTGGAAGCAAAAACTCACAACGATGCCAAGCTTATCGTGGTTGATCCGCGCTTTAACCGCTCCGCCGCTGTGGCCGACCTCTATGCCCCCATTCGAGCAGGTTCCGATGCCGCATTCTTACTGGGTATCATCAATTACCTGATTACACATGATAAAATTCATCATGAATACGTGAAGTCTTACACCAGCGCCAGCCTGATCGTGCGTGAAGACTACCATTTTGATGAGGGACTGTTTAGCGGTTATAACGCAGAAACGCGTCAGTACGATAAAAGCAGTTGGAACTACGAACTGGATGCCAACGGCTTTGCCAAACGCGACATGACGTTGACTCATCCGCGCTGCGTATGGAATCTGCTGAAAGCGCACGTTGCTCGCTACACGCCTGAAATGGTCGTTTCCCTTTGCGGCACCCCGGCACACCATTATGAAGAGATCTGCCGTTCTCTGGCAGAAACCAGCGTTCCCGACAAAACCGCGACCTTTATGTATGCCTTGGGCTGGACGCACCACACCAACGGCGCGCAGATAATCCGTGCGGCTGCCATGATCCAGTTGCTACTAGGCAATATCGGGATGGCCGGTGGCGGTGTCAACGCTTTACGCGGTCACTCTAATATTCAGGGCTATACCGACTTGGGGCTGCTGAGCCTTAACCTGCCGGGCTATATGCCGTTACCGTCTGAGAAACAGACCGATCTGAAAACGTACCTGAAACAGATCACGCCGGATGCACTGCTGCCGGATCAGGTGAACTACTGGAAAAATACGCCGAAATTCTTTATCAGCATGATGAAAAGTTTCTATGGCGACAACGCGCAAGCGGATAACCAGTGGGGTTATGAGTGGCTACCGAAATGGGATCGCAGCTACGACGTGATGGTGCAGACCGAGCTGATGGTTGAAGGCAAGATGAACGGCTACATCGTTCAAGGCTTCAACCCGCTTGCCGCGTTCTCCAACAAGAACAAAGCGACTGAGGCACTCTCAAAATTAAAATATATGGTGGTTATCGATCCACTCGCGACCGAGACCTCCACATTTTGGCAGAATCACGGTGAATTTAACGACGTTGACAGCGCGTCAATCCAGACGGAAGTGTTCCGTTTGCCTTCCAGCTGCTTCGCAGAAGAAAACGGTTCTATTGCCAACTCAGGCCGCTGGCTGCAATGGCACTGGGCCGCGGCGGAACCGCCCGCTGAAGCGCTGCACGATGGAAAAATTCTCGGTAAATTGCTGATGCGTCTGCGTGAACTGTATCGCGAAGAAGGTGGCGTATGCCCTGAGCCGTTGATGAATATCAACTGGAACTATCAGGATCCGGAAGATCCGACGCCGGAAGAGATCGCCCGCGAAGGCAATGGTATGGCGCTGGCCGATGTTTATGACGACAAAGGCACGCTGATCCTAAAAAAAGGCCAGCAGTTAGCAGATTTCTCCCAGTTACGCGACGATGGCACCACCGCCAGTTTCTGCTGGATTTATGCCGGTAGCTGGACGGAAAAAGGCAACCAGATGGCGAACCGTGATAACAGCGACGCTGGTCTGGGCGCGACACCGGGTTGGGCTTGGTGCTGGCCGCAAAACCGCCGCATCCTGTACAACCGTGCCTCCGCAGACCTGCAAGGGAAACCGTGGGACAGCAAGCGCAAGCTGCTGGAGTGGAACGGCCAGAAATGGCAAGGCATTGACGTGCCTGATTTTGCGGCTACCGTACCACCGGGTAAAGATACCATGCCGTTTATCATGTTGCCGGAAGGCGTCGCGCGTCTGTTTTCGCTAGATAAACTGGTCGATGGTCCGTTCCCAGAACACTACGAACCGATAGAAACGCCGCTCGACACCAATCCGCTGCACCCCTCCGTGATCTCAAGCCCGGCAGCACGGCTATTCGCGCGCGATGCAAAAACCATGGGCAAGGCAAGCGACTTCCCGTATGTCGCCACCACCTATTCCATTACCGAGCTGTTCCGTCACTGGACCAAGCATGCGCGCATTAACGCCATTATCCAACCCGAACAATTTGTGGAAATTGGCGAAAACCTAGCGCAGAGCAAAGGGATCAAAGCGGGAGATGAGGTAAGGGTTTCCTGTCAGCGCGGCTATATCAAAGCCAAAGCCGTGGTCACTAAACGTATCAAGACACTGACAATCGCCGGTAAAGCAATTGAAACGGTCGGGATTCCTTGCCACTGGGGCTTTGAGGGCACTACGCGCAAAGGCTTTCTGGCGAATACCCTCACGCCCAGCGTCGGCGACGCAAACTCGCAAACGCCAGAGTTCAAGGCGTTTTTGGTGAATGTGGAAAAGGTGTAAGGTAGCGCGCTATGTCAATGCAATCTCAAGATATTATCCAACGTTCGGCTACCAGTAGCCTTACACCGCCACCGCACGTAAGAAACGACAAAAGTGAAGTGGCAAAGCTTATCGATGTTACCACCTGTATCGGCTGCAAAGCCTGTCAAGCTGCCTGCTCTGAGTGGAACGACATCCGTGATGAAGTGGGACATAACCATGGGGTGTACGATAACCCAATGGACCTCAGTGCAAAATCCTGGACGGTAATGCGCTTTTCGGAAGTGGAAAGCGCCGATCGGCTGGAATGGCTGATCCGCAAAGACGGTTGTATGCACTGCAGCGATCCGGGGTGCTTGAAGGCGTGTCCATCGGCTGGCGCCATCATTCAATATGCTAACGGTATTGTTGATTTCCAGTCTGAGCACTGCATCGGCTGTGGTTACTGTATCGCTGGGTGCCCATTCAATATTCCGCGCCTTAATAAAGACGATAACCGGGTGTACAAATGTACGCTGTGTGTAGATCGCGTTAGCACCGGCCAGGAGCCTGCCTGTGTAAAAACCTGCCCAACCGGCGCTATTCATTTCGGCACCAAGGAAGAGATGAAGCTGCTGGCTGAAGAACGGATTACGCATCTGAAAAAACGCGGCTATGACAACGCTGGCCTGTACGACCCGCAAGGGGTGGGCGGAACTCACGTCATGTACGTGCTGCACCATGCCGATAAACCGTCGCTCTATAATAATTTGCCCGATAATCCGCAGATCTCCACACCGGTCAATTTGTGGAAAGGCATCCTCAAGCCACTGGCAACACTCGGCTTTGTTGCTACTTTTGCCGGTTTGATTTTCCACTATGTTGGCGTTGGACCAAACACGGAAGAGACAGAGCATGACCACGACGAGGAGGAGAAGCAATGAGCAAGCAGAAAATGATTGTGCGCACCAAATTCGTTGACCGCATCTGTCACTGGATTGTGGTAATCAGCTTCTTCCTGGTGGCGCTTTCAGGCATCGCACTGTTTTTTCCGACGCTGCAATGGCTGACGCAGACCTTCGGTACACCGCAGATGGGGCGCATTATGCACCCATTCTTCGGCATTTTGATCGTGATTTGTCTGGTTCCCATGTTCTTCCGCTTTGTAAGCCACAACATTCCGAAACGCGGTGATATTCCCTGGTTCCTGCATATTGTTGAGGTACTGAAAGGCAACGAGCACAACGTCTCGGACGTGGGCAAATACAACCCAGGCCAGAAGCTAATGTTCTGGAGCATCATGGGCTTGACGCTGGTGCTGCTGGTGACAGGCATCATCATGTGGCGGCCTTATTTTGCTCATCTGTTCCCGATTGATATCGTGCGTTACGCTATTTTGGTGCATGCTACAGCGGCTATCGTGTTGATCCATGCCATCCTCATTCATATGTATATGGCGTTCTGGGTGCGTGGTTCTATCAAGGGTATGATTGAAGGCAAGGTCTCTGCCAAATGGGCGCGCAAGCACCACCCGCGTTGGGCGCGTCAGGTGCTTAACGAAGAAGAAGAGAAGAAGTAAATCCGGGCTACTGATTTACCCATCGTTCCCGCGAAAGCGGGAACCTCTTTTATTTGGCCTGCCATTGCCGCGAAAGCAGGAATCTCTTGCAGGAGAAATAGGTGGTTTCTACAAGAGATCCCCAGCTTTCGCCGAGGATGACAATAAGGTGGCCGGGATGACGAAAAAAATGACGCCTACGGTTTCCGCAGGTTCAATCAAGCGCCAGCACACTCACCCACATCGGCCCCTGCCCTACGGCATAACGCGCCAACGGTTGCAATTTTCCGCTTTCCTGATCGATACGGTATACCTCAATGTGCTGTGACTTCTGCCCGGCAGAGATCACAAACTCACCGCTATGATCGATGTTGAACCCACGTGGCTGCGTCTCAGTCGGCTGATGCCCAACCAGAGACAGTGTGCTGCCATCTTCTGACACCTGGAAGATACTCAACAAGCTGGCCGTGCGATCGCTGCAATAAAGGAAACGACCATTAGGCGTCAAATGAATGTCTGCCGCCCAGCGTGTGTCTGCAAAGCTCTGCGGCATGGCATCCAATGACTGAACGGTACGTGCTTTTCCCTCTACCGAGTGCAGTTCAATTACGTCAACCGTACTATTGAGCTCATTCACACAGTAAGCAAAGCGTCGATTTGGATGGAAATCCATATGCCGTGGGCCAGCACCCTCCACCGCGCGCAGCTCTGCTTGTGCGGCAACGGACAGCTCACCCGCGGCAGATACGTCATACAACCGGATGCGATCCTCTTTTAAACACGGTGCCCACAGCACTCGGTTTTCAGGATCGATATTGCTGGAGTGGCAGCCAGACAGGCCATCTAACTGTTGGATAGGCTCGCCAACAATGCCCTGCGCATCAATCGGGCTAACGCTTAACGTTTCACCACTGTAGGAAGCACTGAACAGGAAACGCCCGAGTTTGTCTGTAGACAAATGCGTTGGGCTACCAGGCAGTGAGGCGGAACCTACCTGCGTCAACAGACCTTTCGCATCAATGTGGTAGCTGATGGCCGAGAAAGACGGGCGCACGCCAACGTAAAGATGCTGTTTATTGGGGGCGATTACCATCGGCTGAACCTGGCCCGGCGCATCAACAACCTGTAACAGCGTTAGCTGCCCCGAGGACGCCAACTGCCACACATGAATCTGTTGGCTTTCCGGGCTGGCGATATAGACCACTTGCTGCATGCTTTTCTCCTTGGTTTGTCGCATTTTGCGCCATGACAGTTAGGGTGTAACATTATGGGCATTAACGCAATTTTATACCCTAAATAATTCGAGTTGCATAAAGGCGGCAAGTGATTCGGGTGACAAATCTGCCGAGAGCAAATTTGAACGCTGCTTGCAGCGGCCTCGTTAGAGGTTAGGCCCAAAGAGGGGCCGCATAACGAGCGCTGCCAGCGCACCTGCAACGTGAAATATGATGGGTATACTCTCTTAATAGGATCGCTATGACGTATCGTATCATTGCTCTTGATTTGGATGGCACCCTGCTGGACAGGCAAAAGAAAATTTTACCGGAATCCCTTACTGCACTGGCGCTGGCACGCCAACAGGGTGCCAAGGTGGTCATCGTCACCGGGCGACACCACTCCGCGATACATCCGTTCTATCAGGCATTGGATCTGGATACGCCAGCAATTTGCTGCAATGGCACCTATTTATACAACTATCAGAAAAAGCAGACATCGCAAGCCAATCCGCTGACGGCGGCACAGGCCAAAAGCGTGCTGACCTTATTAGGAGAGTATGGCATTCACGGCCTGATGTATGCTGATGACGGCATGCTGTATCAAGAGCCAACCGGTCATGTGATTCGCACTCAAGCATGGGGTGAAACACTGCCACCACACCAACGCCCCACGTTCCTCCACGTTGACAGCCTGCTAAACGCGGCCGATCAAGTAAAAAACATCTGGAAATTTGCTCTATCACACTCGGATACTCAGGCGTTAGATAACTTTGCGCAACGGGTCATGGATGAGTTTGGCTTGACCTGTGAGTGGTCTTGGCAGGATCAGGTTGACGTGGCGCAAAGTGGAAATAACAAGGGCAAGCTGTTGCGTGAGTGGGTCACGTCTCAAGGTCATGCCATGAACGAGGTGATAGCCTTTGGCGATAACTTTAATGACATCAGTATGCTGGAAGCTGCTGGACTCGGCGTTGCCATGGGCAACAGCGATGACGCCGTTAAAGCACACGCTGACCTGGTTATCGGGCACAATGAAGAGCCTTCCATTGCGCAGTTGATCCGCCAGCGCGTTTTACAGTAAGCCCCTCCCTGAGCCGCTTTATTGTCATCCTCGGCGAAAGCCGGGGATCTCTGCCAGAAGAAACGCGTTTTGCCTGTGAGAGATTCCCGCGTGCGCGGGAATGAGCAGACAAAACCCTACGCCGTTATCGACACACTCTTGATCTGTGCATAAAGCCACATATCCGCGCGCAGTCTCAAATCATCGCGTGCCCAAGGTGAAATCCGCGCCCACAAGATCTGTCCACCAACCGACAGTTTCACTTCAACCTGTTCATCAACGTCGATGCATTCCAACACTTTGGCCGGTAACACGTTACGAATACTGCTTGCTGTTGGTGGCTGCAATACCAAAGAGACATCTACAGCATTGACGCGAATACGCAATGGTGTTTTCAGCGGCATAGAAACGCGATTCACCCACAGCCGCTGTTCGCCCAGCGACAGCGCCGTCATAGCGTAGCGCCCATGCTGTTCCAGTACTTTCACGTTGAGAATGCTGCTTTGCTCATCACTCGGCAACCATGGACGCATCGCACTGCTCGCCCATACCTCTTCCAGCTTGCCCTCTGCTTTGACTTTGCCCTTATCCAGCACCACGACCCTGTCCGCCAGCCGCACAATCTCTTCCATACTGTGACTGACGTACAGAATAGGAATGTTGACCTCTTTTGCCAGCGTTTCAAGATAGGGCAAGAGCTCACGCTTGCGCGGCAAATCGAGCGATGCCAGCGGCTCATCCATCAGCAGCAGTTCCGGTGCAGTCAGCAAGGCACGGCCGATCGCCACACGCTGCTTTTCGCCACCAGAGAGGGTCAGCGGTAGCCGGTTTAACAGCGCTTCAATGCCCAATAATGCCACAATGGCATCGAACTGCGACTTCATGGAAGAAGCCATACCATAGCGCAAATTCCCTTGCACACGATAATGCGGGAAAAGCCGCGCATCCTGAAAAACATAGCCTACATGCCGTTTTTCAGGCGGCAGATAAATCCGTTTTTCCGCGTCCATTAACACACGATCGTTGAGCACGATACGGCCAGACTGCGGGCGAGTAAGGCCAACCACTGCATTAATCAACGAGGTTTTCCCCGCCCCTGAAACACCAAACACCGCTGAAATGCCCGAAGCAGGCAATCGCGTATCAACGCGCAAATCAAGATCGCCGAGGCGTTGATGAAAATTAAGTTCCAGCATTACACCCCCAACCGTTTGCGGCCCCAGCGGGTTAACCACTCAGAGAGCAGCAAGGATGCCATCGAGAGCAGAATGGCAATCACGCATAGTCGTGCTGCATCAGCTTCTGCGCCCGGGGTTTGAATCAGTGTATACATCGCCGATGGGATGGTACGCGTCTCCCCCGGAATATTGGACACAAACGTAATGGTTGCGCCAAACTCCCCGAGTGAACGGGCAAACGCCAATACGGTGCCGGCAACGATGCCGGGAAACGAGAGTGGCAACGTGATGGTGAAGAAGACACGCCAAGGGTTTGCCCCCAGCGTTCGGGCGGCCAGTTCCAGCCGCGTATCTACGGCTTCCAACGCCAGGCGAATCGCGCGCACCATCAATGGGAACGCAATCACCGCGGACGCTAATGCAGCGCCGCGCCAGCTAAAACTGAAACTGAGGCCAAACCATTCATAGAGCCACTGGCCGATAATGCCCTTCCGGCCCATCCCAATCAGCAACAAATAGCCAATCACCACCGGTGGCAACACCAGCGGCAAATGGATAATGCTGTCTAACAGCGACTTTCCGGGAAAACGGCAGCGTACCAACACCCATGCCGCCAGGATCCCCAGCGGCAGGCTGAATATTACAGCGGTGATGGAAACTTTAAGGCTGAGTTCGATGGCTTGCCATTCATAATCCGTGAGAATCATCCGCGCGGCGTGAAACCGTAGCGTTTAAATACATCCGCAGCAGCTGGCGTTTTCAGGTATTCGTAGAAACCGGTAACCGTCGCGTTGTTGTGATCCTTGATGATAGCCATCGGATATTCGACCGGCTTGTGGCTCTCTTTCGGGAAAATACTGACCACTTTCACCTTGTTGCTGGCAACCGCGTCAGAACCATAAACAATCCCCAGAGGCGCTTCTTCACGCTCGACCAACGCCATTGCAGAGCGCACATCGTTAGCACGCGCCATGACAGGAGAGAGGTCATCCCAGGCTTTCAGATTTTGCAACGCTTCTTTAGCGTAGATCCCTGCTGGCACATGGTCCGGATCGCCAACGGCCAGATGGCCCCCTTTCAACAGGCTCTTCCAGTCAGTTTTGTCAGTGATGGCAAAATGCTTCACGTCGCTGGTTTTCGGCGCAATCACGACCAGCGCATTGCCCAACAGGGTGTAACGGGTTGCCGTATCCGTCAGATTTTTATCCTGGGCGTAGTCCATCCATTGCTGATCGGCGGAGATGAACAGATCCGCAGGCGCACCTTGTTCAATCTGACGCGCCAGCGTTGAAGAAGAAGCAAAAGAGGAGACGATATCAACGTTTTTCTCTTTCTTGTATTGAGCGCCAATCTCTTGCAGCGCATTGGTGAGTGAAGCGGCGGCAAACACGGTAATTTTTTGTTCTGCGGCGAAGGCGGGCATCGCCAACGTTGCGCTCAGGGTTAATGCGACACCCCATTTCATCCATTGCTGTTTCATTGGTCTCTCCCAAGAGTAATTACATCAGGACGTTATCGTTGTATTCAGGATAATATAACGATAAATCTGGCATTGTCATGCGCTTTTGCTCGCATAATCCGAAGAGAGTACATACAAAAAAATAATGCCCGGCCAAAAGGCCGGGCATCAGAAAAGGATAATGTGCAGCGTGGGCTACTTTCTTACCGTGCGCTCATCGGAATGGCCAATACGGGAAAAGACGTTAAACACTTCGCCTAAACCGTAAATAGCGCCCAGGATGATCGCCATCATCACTGGCACCATGGCAACTGCAAACAGCAGGCTTTTGAGCAATTCCAACATGCTTACCTCTCTTATCGGTCACGGTCCGCTTCTCAATATACCCGTCATACTTCAAACTGCAGATGCGTTGGCTACACGCATTCACCCGAATCACTTACCTGAGTAAGCTCATCGGGATTTATTCGCTTGCTGCCTTCCTGCAGCTCGAATTATTTAGGGTATACACGCGACATCCATCGCGAATCTCAACGTACCGCAACGAAAAATCATTACGGGTGATGATGAATAGTGTACCGTAACTGTAAGAATTAATGCGACCATTTGTGCGGTTTGCCCCTGCCGCCCAAACGCGCGACAATAGTGCCATACCCGTGATACTTCACGTTGCAGGTGTGTTAGCTGTGCAAATTTGTTCCAGACAGATTTGTCCTTCACTTATCGCCCTCCTGCAACGCGAATGATTTAGGGTATATACCGAACGTCATTGAGGTTCGGTTTTGTTTTTTTAATCTTCCTGGACCGTGATCATGCAAGCTGAAATCCTCCTGACACTCAAATTACAACAACGTCTTTTTGCCGATCCACGGCGCATTGAGCTGATCAAACAGATTCGTCACACCGGTTCAATCAGCCAAGGTGCCAAACTCGCAGGTATCAGCTACAAAAGCGCTTGGGATGCCATTAATGAAATGAATCAACTGGCTGAGCAGACCATTGTAGAACGCATGACCGGCGGCAAAGGAGGTGGCGGTGCTACGCTGACTCGCTATGGCGAACGGTTGATTCAGCTTTATGATTTGCTGGCGCAAATACAACAAAAGGCTTTTGACGTTCTGCAAGACGATAACTTGCCCCTGGATAGCCTGCTGGCCGCCATCGCCCGTTTCTCACTGCAAACCAGTGCCCGCAATCAATTCTTTGGTACCGTTCAAGCTCGCAGTCTGGATGCAGTTCAGCAGCATCTGAGCGTGCTGCTGGCCGATGGGAAAACGGCGGTGAATATATTGCTCACCCAGCAGAGTGCCGAACGTTTGGGGCTCAATGAAGGCAAAGAAGTGCTGGTGTTGATCAAAGCGCCCTGGATTGCTGTGTATGACACTGCCGCAACCCGTCCTCAATCAGACAATGAGCTTAATGGCACGGTGTCGCATCTGGAAGCAGGGCAAGAGAGCAGCGAAGTCTTGATCGCACTGGCAAGCGGCGAGACGTTGTGTGCAACTGTGCCAAACGTGCAAGTTGAGCAGCAAAAATTGCGTGTAGGAATGGCAGTAACAGCCTGCTTTAATGCCGATCGTGCGATTATCGCTACCCTGTGCTAATCCCCGAACGCTCGTGATAGAAATCGCCATAGGAACGGCTTGACAATGACGGCAATGCCCTTTATTTCTGACTGTATTACTTGCTAAAAAAGAGATAAAGCATGCCATCATTGCAAATTTTGCAAGGTGTTTTTCGTATAAATGACACACGCGTTTTGCGCCTTGACACGTTGATGCTGGAAGGAAAATCACAGTGGGCATTTGTGGGCGCCAATGGCAGCGGAAAATCTGCGCTGGCGCGGGCATTATCGGGTGAACTCCCTTTACTCGAGGGGTCACAACACTGCGATTTTCCTCGCGTTGCTCGTCTGTCATTCGAGCAGTTGCAACAACTGGTCACGCAAGAGTGGCAACGCAATAATACGGATATGCTCAGCGCCGACGAAGACGATACCGGGCGGACGACCGCTGAAGTGATTCAGGATGAAATTCAAGATCCCACCCGTTGTGCCACGCTGGCAGCGCTGTTTGGCATTACTCCCCTGCTCTCCCGCCGTTTTAAATACCTGTCTACTGGGGAAACGCGCAAGGTGATGCTGTGCCAGGCACTGATGCCCAAACCAGACTTGCTGATTCTGGACGAACCCTTTGATGGTCTTGATGTTGCCTCCCGCGCACAGTTAGCAGAACATCTGGCAGAATTGGCACAGCGTGGCTATACGCTGGCGATCATCGTTAACCGTTTCGATGATATTCCTGAATTCATTAACCATGTTGGCATTCTGGCTGACTGCACCCTGACGCGCACTGGCACGCGTGAAGACGTACTGGCCGATGCCTTAATCGCCCAACTTGCGTTTAGCGAAACACTTTCTGGCACAGCGCTTCCCGCCCCTGAAGACCCCCTGCATACGCCTACACTCCCAGCCGATCAGGCACGTATCATCTTAAGAGATGGCGTGGTGCAATATAACGACCGCCCTATCCTGCATCACCTTGATTGGGAAGTGTTGCCACGCCAGCACTGGCAAATCGTTGGCCCGAACGGGGCAGGCAAATCAACGCTGCTAAGCCTGATTACCGGTGACCACCCACAAGGGTACAGTAACGATTTAACGCTGTTTGGTCGCCGACGCGGCAGCGGAGAAACCATTTGGGATATCAAGCGTCATATTGGTTACGTCAGCAGTAGCCTGCATCTGGATTATCGCGTTAGCGTTAGTGTACGCCATGTCATCACCTCTGGCTTTTTCGACTCGATCGGTATCTATCAGGCGGTGTCTGACCGTCAGCGTTTCTTAACGCAGCAATGGCTTGAACTGCTGGGACTGGCGGCGCAAGCGAACACCCCGTTTCATGCATTGTCATGGGGACAGCAACGTCTGGTGTTGATTGCACGCGCGCTGGTTAAACACCCCGCACTGCTGATCCTGGACGAACCTCTGCAAGGATTAGATCCGCTCAACCGGCAGTTGGTGCGGCGCTGGCTGGATGTGTTGATCGGTGAAGGGGAAACACAACTGCTGTTTGTGTCTCACCATGCGGAAGATGCTCCCGAGTGCATCACGCATCGCCTCACCTTTGTGGCACAAGGGGATCTTTACGGGTATCAGTTCGAAACGCTAACTAAAGACAACGCATAACATATGGAATAACAAGGCCGCATTGCGGCCTCAGGTTGCTGACAAACTTATTTAAAACAGTTATGGCACCTGCTTCTGTCATTCCCAGCCCCCGTCATTCCCGTGCAAACGGGAATCTCGTGCAGGTGAAACGCGTTTCCTCTCACAGAGATCCCCGGCTTTCGCCGAGGATGACGAGGGATAAAATGGTTTTGTCATTAGTCTGAGGCCGCACTGCGGCCTGAATTATTTTACATGGCAGCGCGTGCGTAATTACCACTCATCTAAATCGTAATTGTTTTCAAATACCTCGCGTTTACAAGATAAAAACCGATTAGGGAGATACCGATGAAAATTTTTGTTATGACAAAATTCTGCAAAATCATCAAAATGGGAAACCTCGGCTTTTGCATAAAGCCGTTGCAAGGTGCTTTCAATAGTTCTTGGGGAGAGAAAAAGCATGTCACCAATATTTTTACAGGTTCTACCTTGCAGCTTTAAGAAAATGATTTCACACTCCCTCTCGGTAAAAAAGTCATCTGGCTTGTGCAATAGCAATGAACCGGGACAGCGCCCATTGATGAAATCATTGGGTGTGAACGTTTGTAGTGTCTTAGCGTAGGTAATCACCCCGACGCACTGATTGTTATTATCATAAAATGGTAACTTTTTAACAATATAAGGATAGCTGACAGCACCTGGATGAATCTCCAACATACTCAATTTCTTTCTTGTTGTACCGACTAAACGATCTTGGTGGTGCCACTCATTAACCACATCTTCATTTTCTGTTAGACGCGAATTAAACTCACTCTCAGTTTTGTGCAAAACATCATTGGGAGAACGAACTCCCACTAATTTTGCCAAACCTAAGTTTGCGTAAATATATCTAGAATCCAGACCTTTAATTAAATAAGGATCTGGAAACTGATCTAACATATTAGTCAACATCCTAGGAAGATAATCATCATTGTGTATATTTTCATTCATAAGCATCATCTCTATTAGTTAGTCCACATATCAAAAAACATCATTTAACTTGGCAATTTGATAAGAGATATTACTACTCAACTATCCGAGGATAGTCCATGAATAAAATTGCTTTATTCTCCATAAAACGCTTAGGCAAATAGCGATTATAGTTATTTTTATAACAAAATTCGGAAAAATCATCAAAATGAGAAACTCCGACTTTTTCATATAGTTTTTGAAATGTAGATTCTACAGTACGTAACGGTAGCGATAGTTTATCCGAAATAGATTTATAACTGTCTCCTTGTAAAACCCAAAAAATCATTTCACATTCTTTTTCGGTAAAAAAATCATCCGGTTTATCCAGTAATAGAGAGCCGGTACAGCGCCTGTTGATAAATATATTTGTCGCCAAATTTTTTAACGTTTTACCATAAGTAAGCACTCCTATGCATTGGTTAAATTCATCATAAAATGGAATCTTAACAACAAGATAAGGATGAACAATTGCATTTGGATGAACCTCTAATACTTGCAAATTTTTTTTTGATTCGAAGACAACTCTATCCTGATATTGCCATTCCCTTACTACGTCTTCATTTTCCGTAAGGCGTGAGTTGATCTCAAATTCACTTTTATGCAAAAAATCTTTAGGAGTGCGAAGCCCAATCAATTTTGCAAGGGGGGAGTTAGCGTAAACATAAACTGAGTCAACGTTCTTAATGCAATAAGGCTCAGGATGTTGATCTAAAACGTTAATTAACATTTTAGGAAGATGATAATCACACTTGATATTTTCCATCCGAATCCCTACAAACGTCAGTATTTATACAAAGCCAGCGTATGATAATATTCAATTTGATAATACATTAATACGAATTTGCTTTGAATATCAACAAACGATATTATCAAAAAACCGTTTACCTTCCATTAAGAAAACCATTAATCGCAAACAAGAAACAGAACGATTTATTATAGTATCAATCACCCTACTATTCACGTACTCTTTACTGAGCGCTCATGTAATTAAATACGCTTTAAAATATAAAAAGATACGTTATTATTTTATCAAATTACAAACACATTCTGTTTTTCCAAAAAAGTTGATAAAAGTAATGACCGAAATATCATTGCCTTTACCTTCACCAGGGATCCATTGTTAACCGCGCAAGCCGCATTAGCGGCTTGCCACCTTCTTGTCTCATTCTCGGTAGCAGATGTACTCATCCCCCCACAGATATGGTATTTTCCTCATACCCCCACTGCGCTGGGGACATAGCGCTTATTGATGGATCAATGTGATAGCGATACCACGCTATTTTCATGTCAACATTGGATGGATCTTTCAGGTGTGAAACGGATTTTTCTGCTCGTCAAGCCTAATGAAAAACCTCATAATTTCAGCGAATATCTTCGTTGCAGATCACCTTTTCCCCCCACTGGCTATGTTAGTTTTATTCAACATCGGTAATCGAGGTTCTTATGAATGTTTTAGTGACAGGTGGTAGCGGTTACATCGGCAGCCATACCTGTGTTCAGCTTTTAGAAGCAGGACATCGACCTATTATTCTGGACAATCTGTGCAACAGTAAAGCCAGCGTGGTGGAAACCCTTTCCCGCCTCACAGGCAAGAACGTCCCGTTTTATCAAGGTGATATTCGCGATTCTGATCTGTTGGATCGCCTTTTCGCCAGTCACGACATCGATGCAGTGATCCATTTTGCTGCGCTAAAAGCGGTAGCTGAATCCGTCAGCAAACCCATTGAGTACTACGATAATAATATCTACGGCACCCTGACGCTGGTTAAAGCGATGAAAAAGGCTGGCGTAAAAAACCTGATATTCAGCTCAACTGCAACAGTCTATGGCGATCAGCCCCGCATCCCTTACCAGGAAAGTTTTCCAACGGGCATGCCGGCCAGCCCTTACGGGCGCAGTAAGCTGATAGTGGAGCAGATCCTGACTGACGTACAAAAAGCGCATCCTGATTGGAGCATCGCCCTGTTACGCTATTTCAATCCGGTGGGCGCTCACCCATCAGGAGAAATGGGTGAAGATCCGCAAGGTATTCCCAACAATCTGATGCCCTTTATCGCACAAGTGGCCGTTGGCCGCCGTGAATCGTTGGCCGTTTTCGGCAACGATTACCCCACTGAAGATGGTACCTGTGTCAGAGATTATATCCATGTGGTCGATCTGGCCGATGGTCATGTAGCGGCCATGAAGGCACTGCATCAACGTCCAGGTGTACATATCTATAACCTCGGTGCAGGTGTTGGCTATAGTGTATTACAAGTTGTACAAGCATTTAGTCAGGCATGCGGCAAACCGCTGACATACCACTTCGCGCCGCGCCGCGAGGGCGATCTTCCAGCTTATTGGGCCTGCCCGAATAAGGCCGCTGATGAACTTCATTGGCGCGTTACTCGGACGCTAGAACAAATGGCTGAGGATACCTGGCGCTGGCAATCTAACCATCCCAACGGCTATCCCGACTGATACCCTGAGGAGCAGGTGTATGCTGAACGAAAAAAGTGCTGAACTGGCCCCTGATGGCCAGCCTTTCACTCTGACCACGTTACAGAATCGCGCAGGAATGCGCGTTATGTTGATGGATTGGGGTGCAACCTGGCTCTCTTGTCAGGTACCTCTGTCTGATGGAGGACTGCGCGAAGTACTGCTCGGCTGCATGACACCTGCGGATTATCCGCGCCAAAAAGCCTATCTCGGCGCGTCTATCGGGCGCTATGCAAACCGTATTGACCATGCCCGTTTGCAACGCAACGGAGTAACCTATGCGCTGATGCCCAACCAGGGCAAGCACCAATTGCACGGTGGTCCCGAGGGGTTTCATGCTCGTCGATGGCGCATTGTGCAGCAGGATGCCACGCAAATAACCTATCTGCTCATCTCACCGGATGGCGATCAAGGCTACCCCGGGCAATTGACGGCTCAGGCACGCTATCGATTAACGGAACACAATGCTCTTGAAATTGAGTATTCTGCCGTTACAGAAAAAACCTGCCCGGTGTGTCTGACCAACCACGCTTATTTTAATCTGGATGGTCATTCCAACGATGTGCGTCATCACCGTTTGCAACTGTTCGCCGATCATTATTTGCCGGTGAACAGCGAAGGGATCCCCGTTGGTACCCTTGCCGCAGTGAACCAGACGGGTCTGGATTTCCGTCAGCCCAAGACGCTGTTACAGGATTTTTTGCGCGACGACGACCAGAAAGCCGTTAGCGGTTACGATCACGCTTATTTGCTGCACCGCACCTGTGGTTCTAGCGAATGTCCGGCAGCAAACCTATGGTCTGCGGATGAGAAAGTGATGATGAGCGTGTTTACCAGCGCACCCGCCTTACAACTCTACAGTGGTAACTTTCTCGCGGGCACACCGGCCCGTGAAGGTAACCAATATGACAACTACGCGGGTGTGGCGCTGGAAAGTGAGTTTCTGCCAGACAGCCCCAATCACCCAGACTGGCCACAGCCAGACTGTTGGCTGAAACCCGGCAAACAATACAGCTCACTGACAAGTTATCAATTCTTTACATAACCTCATTCAAGACAGGCCGTGCATGCTTTTGAACAGTAAATTTATGTCAAGAGCATGCACCGCGAAAAATTCGCGCTTTCGCTTACGCAAATTTTATTGTTATATGTAGGGCTATTCGTTCACTCCGTGGGAAGCTAACACATGTTTGGGTTGCCTTTCAGACAATTACCGCAACGCAAGCGCCGTCTATTGGCGTTTGGCGTAATTGTTTGCTGGCTGATGCTCAATACCCAGTTGGCGCTGGCTGCCCATCTGTGCGATGTTCCGTCGATTGTGCAAACCACTCAAGTTGCCAGTCATCACGGAATGAACATGACGCAGACGTCTCACCACGCCTCCGTCATGGTAAAAGCGCCGCTGTGTGATAAACACTGCACGCCGGATAATGCGCAAAAGACTGCCTCGCCGTTGCACCTTGATGCCATGGCACACGATACGGGCACGCTGCTCGTATTGGCGAATGATACCAACATTCCTGACCAACACACCTGGTTAACGCCTCCACGAACTGGACCTCCAGCGGAGATCGTATACTGCCGTTTTAGAGAATAAATCCTGATAAAACAACACATTGATTTTTAGTCATTTGTTATGTTTTATTCTGGAGATATTTATTATGCGCACGTTACTGACTGCTATTGCCCTGTTTGCTTCTGCTACCGTTATTGCCCCTGTTTTTGCCGATACCTCGTCTGTCATCACACACGATCACAATGCCATGAACCATGGAGCTATGGATAATCAAACCATGATGTCCATGGATCACAGCAGCATGAATCACGGTAACGCTTCCGCCACCACCGCTACAGTGTATCAAGGTACCGGAGTGGTAAAAGCCTGGTCAGATACCAGCGTGACCTTCGCCCACCAACCAATTCCCGCACTCAACTGGCCCGCAATGACCATGCGCTTTGGCCTTAGTGCTTACAAAGGCAGCCCGCTAAGCGTCGGACAAACGGTGAACTTTACCTTTGTCCAAAGCGCCTCCGGCTACGATCTGATTTCAGCTTCCGCTAACTGATTTCGAGGTCGATATGTTGACGCATCGTCTACAGCAGGCGGGCTATGCCCTGCCGTGGCTCTTTGGCTGCGCGATTTTCACGGCACAGGCCACATCGCTCGATCAAACCCTGGCCGCGGCTGAACAGTATTCGGCAGAAATCTCTGCCAACCGTCACCAGGTGAACGCATTGAATAACATGGCAGATTCCGCCATGCAGTTGCCCGACCCCAAACTGAAAGTCGGGATTGAGAACTTTCCCGTCAGTGGGGCCAATGCGCATCGCTTCACCCGCTCTGACATGACCATGCAGCGTGTCGGCATCATGCAGGATTATGTCAGCAGTACTAAACGTGAGCGCAAGTCTGATGCCATTCGCGCAGAAGCACGTAAAGCGGAGGCCAATCAGGATGTGATTCGCGCCACACTGCAACGCGAAGCCTCATTGGCTTGGTTCGATTTGGCGCTGGGGCAACATGCGCAAGACGCTATCGGACGTCTGCTGAACGACACACAGCGGCAGCTTGGTATGCAAAAAGCGGGGGTTGCGAGTGGCAGTAACAGCGCCAGCAGCGTTCTGGCACTGCAACTTACTGTCAATGAAATGAAAAATCAGCTGGATAACGCCAAGCGTGACGTGGAGGTGGCACGCTCCCGACTCAAACAATTGACGGGGACAGACATCACGCGTGTCAGCGGCGATTTCCCCGTTATCACCCGACTTCCCGCCAGTCAGAGTGCACTGATTGATGCTATCAAGCAGCATCCCGAAATCATTCAGGCCGCGCGTGAAGCGGATGCAGCCAAGGCAAAATCAGCGCAGTCTGCCGTTGCAGCCATTCCGGATGTCGGCGTGGAAGTGTACTACGGCAAGCGGGCCGATGGGTTAGAGGACATGGGTGGCGTGATGCTAACTGTAGACCTGCCCTTGTTCAAATCACGGCGCCAGGATAAAGATTACGCGGCCGAACTCTCAAGAACGTATGAAGCCAACGATCAGTTAACCTTACTGACGCGTGCGCATCAGGCAACGCTGGATGCGCTGATCGCACAATATCAGGCGGCTAAATCCATCTACGATCGCCAAGTCAATGAGGTACTCCCGCTACAACGCTCACGGCTTAAATTGCTCGATGCTGAATATCGTACCGGCAGCAGTGGATTGGCAGAAAATCTTGATGCCAGACGCGCACTGCTTAACAGCGAAATTGAACAGATCAACGCGCAAAAAGCGCTCGCTGCCAGTTGGGCCGCTATTCGTTATTTGATCCCCCAGGATACAAAGCTAATACCTCAGGATACAAAACAATGAAACCGATCGTTACGTTAAGCGTCGTTGCTATTGCCGTTGCCGCTGCGCTGGCGGTGGGATACCAACTGGGTGCATCCTCTGGCCACAGCGATACTCCGGTTGCCAGCACAGCAACGACTGCACCACAAGAAACACAAAGAAAAGTGCTCTATTGGTATGACCCGATGACCCCAGGGCAGCGTTTTGATAAACCAGGTAAATCGCCCTTTATGGACATGGATCTGGTACCACGTTATGCCGATGAAACCCAGGATGACGGTGGCATAACCATCAGCGCACGCCAACAACAGAATTTGGGCGTGAAAACAGCTCAAGCGACCCTGCGCCCTTTAGAACTGCAATTGAACGCTTTTGGGACTGTTGCCACGGATGAACGTGGTATTGAAACCATTTCTGCGCGGGCAAACGGGCTGGTCGAAAAGCTGTATGTGAAAGCCGCACAGCAGTTCGTCCAGCGTAACGATCCTCTCGCGCAACTCTGGATGCCTCAGTGGTCGGCTGCGCAACAGGAATACCTCGCTATTCGCCAGTGGGGAGATGCATCTCTGGTTGCTGCGGCGCGTGAACGCCTGCAATTGCAGTTTATGCCAGAAGAGATCGTCAAAGCAGTGGAACGTTCGGGAAAACCACAAACCCGCATCACGCTGCGCGCACCCGCACAAGGTTACATCAACAAGCTGGATGTACGTGAAGGCGCACAGGTCAACGCCGCACAATCACTGTTTGAACTAGCAACACTCGATCCCGTATGGATTGTGGTTGATTATCCAGAAAGCCAGGCTCGCTTACTTTCGCGCGGTAGCGACATTAGCGCCACCACAGACAGTTGGCCGGGGAAAACCTTTCATGGCAAGGTTGACGAACTGTTACCCAATCTGGAAACCACAACGCGTACGTTGAAGGCCAGGCTGACACTGGAAAACCCAGAGCATTTACTCAAACCGGGTATGATCCTCAACGTTGCACTGACGCACCCGGTCACTACGCCTCCTGTGGTTGCCATTCCTGATGAGGCGCTCATCACGACTGGCACCAACAATCGGGTACTGCTCGCAGACGGTAACGGCCACTTTACGCCTGTGGACGTAAAAACGGGTCGTAGCCAAAGTGGTTGGGTAGAGGTCACTCAAGGTCTTAAAGCGGGTCAATCTGTCGTCATTTCCGGGCAATTCCTGATTGATTCAGAGGCGAGCCTGAAAAGCGCATTGCCGCAAATGGCAGACGATCAACAACAGGATACCCCGTCTGCCGGGCCAACCCCGACCTACTCAGCTGTAGGGAAAATTGAGGCGATTGACGGAGACGCTATCACTATTTCGCACGGCCCCGTCGCCGCGCTGAACTGGGGTCCGATGACCATGGATTTTGTTGCCTCCGCTGAACTGCGTCCTTCATTGACCATCGGCCAACAAATCAACTTCACGTTTGTACTGCCAGAAGAAGGCGCACGGTTGGTGAGTGTCACGCCTGTGTCTAACGGCAATGCCCATCAACATGAAGGACATCAACAATGATTGCCGCCATTATTCGTTGGTCGATACGCAATCGGCTACTGGTGCTACTTAGCGCTATGCTGATGGCCGCCTGGGGATGGTGGGCAGTGCAAAAAGCACCGCTTGACGCATTACCCGACCTCTCTGATGTTCAGGTGATCATCAAGGTCGGCTATCCCGGTAAAGCACCGCAAGTGGTGGAAGATCAGGTGACCTACCCGCTCACCACCACCATGCTCTCCGTACCCGGAGCCAAAACGGTGCGCGGCTTCTCCATGTTCGGCGATTCTTATGTCTACGTTCTGTTTGAAGATGGCACAGACCCCTACTGGGCACGCTCGCGTGTACTGGAGTATCTCAGTCAGGTACAGTCAACACTGCCGCCTCAGGCGAAGGCCTCTCTTGGCCCCGATGCCACTGGCGTCGGCTGGGTGTACGAATATGCGTTAGTAGACAAAACGGGCCAGCACAGCCTTGGCGATCTGCGGGCCATTCAAGACTGGATCATCAAGTATGAGTTAAAAACCGTGCCCAACGTATCGGAAGTTGCGAGCGTTGGGGGCATGGTTAAACAATACCAGATCGTTCTCAATCCGGACCGACTGCGCGCCCTAAACCTCTCCCACGAGATGGTGATGACGGCGGTACAAAATGCAAATCAGGAAGGCGGCGGTTCCGTTGTCGAGCTCGGGGAAGCGGAGTACATGGTGCGCACATCAGGCTATCTAAAAACGCTTGATGACTTTAAGCATGTGGTGATCGCAACCCGAGAGGGCATTCCCATCATGCTGTCAGATGTAGCCACCTTACGCATTGGTCCAGAAATGCGACGAGGCATTGCTGAACTCAATGGTGAAGGAGAGGTTGCGGGCGGCATTATTGTGATGCGCTCAGGAAAAAATGCGCTGGAAACTATTGATGCGGTCAAACTCAAGCTGAATGAAATCAAGCGTAGTCTGCCCGCAGGCGTGGAGATTGTTCCTGTCTACGATCGTTCACACTTGATTGAAAATGCCATCACGACGCTCACACACAAGCTGATCGAAGAGTTTATTGTTGTGGCCCTGGTGTGTACGCTGTTTCTGTTCCACTTCCGTTCAGCACTCGTGGCCATTGTGACACTGCCGCTGGGTATTCTCGGCGCCTTTATTGTCATGCACTATCAGGGTGTGAACGCCAATATCATGTCATTGGGTGGTATAGCCATCGCCATCGGGGCCATGGTGGATGCGGCGATTGTGATGATAGAAAATATGCACAAGGTGCTAGAACAGTGGCGACATGAACATCCTGACCAACAACCCGCGTCCGCGGACTATTGGAAGATAGCTGAAAAGGCAGCCGTGGAGGTCGGCCCCGCGCTATTTTGCAGCCTGCTGATCATCACCCTGTCGTTCATTCCCGTGTTTTCGCTCGAAGCGCAGGAAGGGAAAATGTTTGCCCCGCTCGCCTTCACTAAAACCTACGCGATGGCGGTATCCGCAGGGCTGGGCATCACGCTGGTGCCGGTACTGATGGGCTATTTTATTCGTGGAAAAATTCCCGATGAACACGCAAACCCGCTCAACCGTTGGCTGATCCGTGCCTACGAGCCGTTGCTCGAGAACGTTTTACAATGGCCAAAGGTGACACTGGCCGTGGCCGGGGCATTGCTGTTGGCTACGCTCTATCCGCTTTCTCACTTGGGCAGCGAGTTCATGCCTGCATTGGATGAAGGCGACCTGCTCTATATGCCCTCTACTCTGCCGGGAATATCCGCGCGGGAAGCAGGTCGGTTATTGCAACAGACGGACAGGCTCATCAAAACGGTGCCGGAAGTAGAAACCGTGTTCGGTAAAGCAGGACGCGCAGAAACAGCCACGGACCCCGCGCCACTGACCATGATTGAAACTACGATACGCTTCAAACCCAAAGATCAGTGGCGCCCAGGTATGACAATGGACAAACTGGTCAGCGAACTCGACAGCATTGTGAAAGTACCGGGTATTGCTAACATTTGGGTACCCCCCATCCGCAACCGACTGGATATGCTGGCAACGGGAATTAAAAGCCCGGTGGGTATCAAAGTGAACGGCAGCAATATTGCGCAAATTGAAACCGTGGCAGAGCAGATTGAGCAGGTCGTGCGCGGCGTTCCTGGCGTTACTTCCGCACTGGCAGAGCGTCTGGCGGGTGGCCGTTACATTGATATCGATATCGATCGCGCAAAAGCAGCGCGTTATGGTGTGTCAGTCAAAGAACTGCAATCCATTGTATCCATCGTCGTGGGTGGGGAAAACATTGGCGAAACCATTGAGGGACGCGAACGTTATCCCATCAATCTGCGCTATCCGCGTGAGATTCGTGATTCACTGCAAAAGCTTAAGAACTTACCCGTCATCACGGCAAGCGGTGGGCAAATTTCGCTTTCGGAACTGGCCGATATTCGTATCAGCGATGGGCCACCCATGCTGAAAAGCGAAAATGCTCGCCTCTCCGATTGGATCTATGTGGATATTCGCGGCCGCGATCTGAAATCTGCCGTGCAGGATATGCAACGTGCAGTGGAACAGCAGGTGAAATTGCCAGAAGGCGTGTCGCTGAGTTGGTCAGGACAATTTGAGTATCTGGAACGCGCGACGGCCAAACTCAAAGTGGTGTTGCCGTTCACTCTGCTGATTATCTTTATCCTGCTCTATGTCACTTTCAGCAAGGTGAAGGATGCACTGCTGATCATGGGCACTCTGCCCTTCTCGCTGATTGGAGGCGTATGGTTGCTTTATCTACTGGGCTACAACTTATCGGTGGCAGCCGCAGTGGGCTTTATCGCCCTGGCAGGGGTAGCCGCCGAGTTTGGCGTAATTATGGTGCTCTATCTCAACCACGCCATTGAAAAACGTCAAAAATCCAACGAGACGTTGGCGCTACCTTTGCTGCGCGAGGCCATCCACGAAGGCGCAGTGTTGCGCGTGCGCCCCAAAGTGATGACGGTCGCCACCATAATGGCCGGGTTGCTTCCCATTATGTGGGGCGGCGGCACGGGGGCAGAAGTTATGCAACGTATCGCCGCGCCGATGGTAGGCGGCATGGTGACTGCACCGCTGCTGTCGATGTTGGTGATCCCCGCGTTCTATCTGCTAACACACCGTAAGCGAGGAGATACTGTCTAAGTGGCAATCTCATCATATAGACCCATACTGATACTGGGTCGGTATGATTTTTATTCAGGGGATTCAAGCTCTCGATGAATTCCCTGGCAAAACAGCTCCGACAGACCATTGCAGTGAGCTGAAACGAGAAAGCCATAACGTGATAATGAGCAAAGTTAATGCAGATAAATCAGGTTAATCGGTGACTATTGATTGCCGTTAATTGTAGCGCAGCAATATAATGAAAGCAGTTATCACTGAAATCTTAGGAATGAAGGAGTTTAGCTATGGCTGTAACTAAGCTGGTACTGGTGAGACACGGTGAGAGCCAGTGGAACAATGAAAACCGCTTCACAGGCTGGTACGATGTTGACCTGTCCGATAAGGGCCGCTCAGAAGCCAAAGCCGCTGGTAAATTGCTGAAAGATGAAGGTTTCTCCTTCGATTTCGCTTATACCTCTGTGCTGAAACGTGCCATTCATACGCTGTGGAACATCCTGGACGAGCTGGATCAGGCTTGGCTGCCGGTGGAAAAGAGCTGGAAACTGAACGAACGCCATTACGGCGCGTTGCAGGGTCTTAACAAAGCAGAAACCGCAGAAAAATACGGTGATGACCAGGTTAAACAATGGCGTCGTGGTTTTGCTATCACTCCGCCAGCGCTGACCCGTGAAGATGAACGTTTCCCTGGCCACGATCCGCGTTACGCATCATTGACTGACGATGAACTGCCGCAGACCGAAAGCCTGGCACTGACCATTGAACGCGTTGTGCCGTTCTGGAACGAAACCATTCTGCCACGCATCAAAAGCGGTGAGCGCGTTATCATCGCGGCACACGGTAACTCCCTGCGTGCGCTGGTGAAATACCTGGACAACATGGGCGAAGACGAAATCCTTGAACTGAATATCCCGACTGGCGTGCCGTTGGTGTATGAGTTCGATGAAAACTTCAAGCCTATCAAACATTACTACCTGGGCGATGCTGACGAGATCGCAGCTAAAGCTGCTGCTGTTGCTAACCAAGGCAAAGCTAAATAAGTTGTGTTTGAGTTGCAGTAACAAAAAACCCGGCGCGTGCCGGGTTTTTTATATCATCGATATCACTACGCGCGCCGCTGTTTCACCGCAGCAGCGAGTTGGCGCAATAAGGTATCCGTATCTTCCCAACCGATGCATGCATCTGTCACGCTGCAACCATAGACCAAGGGTTCACCGCTTTCCAGGCTTTGATTTCCTTCCACCAGATGGCTTTCCACCATCACGCCAGTAATAGCACGTTCTCCACCAGCAATCTGCGCACACACATCAGCCCCCACGTCCATCTGCTTCTTGAACTGTTTGCTGCTGTTGGCATGGCTGAAATCGATCATCACCTGCGGGCGCAACCCAGCTTTTTCTAGCCCGTCTTTAACAGCGCTCACATGTTCAGCACTGTAATTGGGTGCTTTTCCGCCACGTAAAATAATATGGCAATCGTTGTTACCGCTGGTGTTGACAATGGCCGAGTGGCCCCATTTGGTCACCGACAGGAAGCAGTGCGGTGCACTGGCTGCGTTAATAGCATCAATCGCCACTTTAATTGTGCCATCGGTGCCATTTTTGAAACCAACGGGGCAAGAGAGGCCGGAAGCAAGCTCGCGGTGTACCTGAGATTCCGTGGTACGTGCACCAATGGCACCCCAGCTCATCAGGTCAGCCAGATACTGCGGCGATATCATATCCAGAAATTCGCCCGCAGCAGGCAACCCTGTATCGTTGATTTCCACCAGCAGTTGACGGGCGATACGCAACCCATCGTTAATCTGGTAGCTGTTATCCATGTGCGGATCGTTAATCAGCCCTTTCCACCCCACGGTCGTGCGCGGTTTCTCAAAATAGACACGCATCACTACTTCCAACTCGTCTCTCAATTCATCACGTAACGTGAGCAGACGTGCCGCGTATTCTTTTGCCGCCTTGGTATCATGAATCGAGCACGGGCCAATCACCACCAGCAGACGATCGTCAGTGCCATGTAGAATCTTGTGAATTGCCGAGCGGGTAAATGAGACCGTTTCTGCAGCACGCGCGGTGGCCGGAAATTTCTCCAGCAACGCGACAGGAGGTAACAACTCTTTGATTTCTTTAATTCTTAAGTCATCATTTTGGTAATTCATCATTCATCCATCGATTCTTGCGCAGAAAATGCCACATCTTGCCAATAGGAAACGGTTGCAGGGCGATTACCCTGGCGTTTAGAAACGGAACTGCCCATATTGCAGCGTGCGAATGATAAGTCAAGCGTATGGCGTACCCACAACAATATCGCGCCATTTTACGCGATAAAATTCTGTTACCATACCGCTATGCCGCGTTTTCCAACGCTCAATTCTACACATCACGTTGTGCCTACGATAGCGTGTGCCGCTGACATAGTTTCTCCCCTTTATTCAGCACCATGGCTATTTCTATCATGCTGAAATCCCAGAAGGAAACGTCTTAATCATAAGACGCAATGTTATTCAAAATCACCAGGAATGCACGATAGGGTCATCGTCACTTTTACTAAACGGGAGTATTGTATTCAAATGAATATCATTATATCGAATACACGCGCTTTCAGTGAACTTCCTTAAAATAAACTATCAATCTCATTGAAAACCACATCATTCATTAACATCAGGTCTCGTTTGCTGTTTTGTTCCCTAAACATTCTGTAAACATTGTCTATGATCCTAATTATCGCATCATTAAAAAGTGATTTTTTATTGCTTGAACACTCACACTCATTAATACTGACACCCATCATGCTTTTTATTGAAACATTCAGATGAGAGTATCATCTCTCCTGATAAATAAAATTATTCTCTACTCTTTATTATTTCACATTAACACCATCATTGAATTATTTATATTTTAGAATGTACACGCTCCACCCTCTTTCATAAAGTAAGCGATAAAATCAATTCTAAAAAAGCATCTAATTAACTCTGGTATGTGTACGCAAACAGCAAACCTATGACTTGAGGCATTAGGATTCGCAACATATATAGCAATATAGACCCTTCGGATTCCAACCATATAAATAACCTGCACACAAAAGGAATAATTTATGGCAAACTTTATTGAATCATATAAAAACAACCTACCTCGTATTTTTGAGTCTGAAGAAGAAAAGAAAAAACAATATTCAGATGATAATGATTTTATAGAAAAAACCATATCCGATTTATTAACCAAAAGCCATTACTCAGTAAACACCAATATGCAGAATGAGGATTTAAAGGTAAAAAATAAAAAACAAAACCCTTTTCAAAAAGAAGACACAATCAATCTGTTAGGAAACGTAACAAGTGATTTTTTAGAAAAAAAAGGCCAATCAATTATCACCAAAAGACATTTATCAAAAAACCTGCCACTAAAACAAGAAAAGCATGAAGGAATCAATCAAGAAACAAAAAACAGACTATTGAATCAGTTATCAAATCGGTTTGAACACGACATTAAACCCATACTAAACTTCTATAATTGCAGTAAATATGATTGGATCAGTAAAGATAAATCAAGTTTATCCTGGTGGCTTAAAAAAATGTGGAAAGGGGGAAACGATGATACAGTCACATTTAACTCTGAGCATAAAAATAATGACATAATTAATTTTAACAACAAACAATATATTTATACCGAACATTACTATTGGGAGTTAACTGATGACGATAAAACCAATACGCATTTTATAAAAAATAAAAATGGAGAACAGATAAGAATATCCAATAAAAACGGAGTATGGTATTTAACCGAATGGGAGCAACAAAAAATATATATTTATGATAATAAAAAAGAATTAAAAAAAATTGATAATACAAGCACATCCATTCTTGATGAGGCATTAAAAATAATTTTCAAAAACAACCCAAGCGAAACCATTAATAATTCTCTCCGATACTCTCGCGATGAGTTA
Organism: Serratia marcescens; assembly: GCA_015548865.1. Taxonomy (GTDB): domain Bacteria; phylum Pseudomonadota; class Gammaproteobacteria; order Enterobacterales; family Enterobacteriaceae; genus Symbiopectobacterium; species Symbiopectobacterium marcescens_A. The sequence continues at coordinate 56,803 of JADMXW010000027.1, forward strand.
TTTATATTAAGCGTTTTAAATTCAGATAATAAAACAGCCTGTAATACATTACTAAAACTGAGAAAAATGCTTTCTCTAGCACTTGGTGATCAATATAAGAAAGAAATAAGTGATGATGAAGTTAATTTATTAAGCGCATGTTCAATCCCTTTTGACAAAGATAATATTGAAAAAATGTTTCATGATATTTATCCGAATGAGATTGATACGGAAAAATATCTAGAAAACATCCATAACTACTACAATGAGCAACCTTCATTAAACAAAACAAGCAAAAAAGATAATTTATTATTTATACGTGGAATTGCATATGCAGAAGCGCTAATACACAATAGCAAGGATTCATCTCCTGTAAAAACATTCTGGGAAAATTTATTTAACATTACAAATGAAGAACTGGTTATTAAGAATAAAAACATCACATCACCAATCGATAAAGATGAATTAGCGATGCTAAATATTGCAAAATATCATGTTCTTTCATTATGCAAATACACAGATACTTACATGAAGGTGTTGGAAGAAATCAACAATACTGATGTAACCTTATTTAGTGAAAAAAACAAAAATACCTTTGAAAACATACATAATTCAAAAAAGATAGCCTTATCCATATACTACAAAGTATATGAAAACATCAATTTAGATGTTCTCAAGTTAAATGATTCTCAATTAATAATAGAACACGATAGAATTACTCACTTAGATAATAAAGTTTCTGATCTTCTGGAAAACATCACTTCAGCTATATTCTATAAATCAACACATCCATATAACATAAGTATCTACGATTTTCTAAAATGTAGGGTTTTTTATAATCAAAAGACAACTGCATTAATAAAAAGCATTTATAGCTTCGAAGATGAACAACCCCAAAATTACATTTCAAGCAGTAACTTTAAGACATCAAAAGAGTGTGAGTCTCAATCAGAATTCACATCACAATTTAATGCATACATTGAGAATGGCTCAAGTGAATATGAATCAAAAACAATAACACCATTATTTCTCAGTCAATTAGATATCTACCCTGAGACGTTGTCATACGAACCCACCCGGTGGTTCACGTTGCGATTAACATTAGAAGAAACTAAAACAGCAGGTTTAAGAATTCCAGTAAAATCATATAAAAGACCAGCAGGAAATATAAATATAATTAAATTAAAAAATAATGATTATATAATCATAAGTGCATTAAATGGTGATTTAAAAGTAAAGGTTATAAAAGGTTTGGTTTTCGACGAAATCTATGCGCAAGAAAAAGATAAAAACGCTTCAGGTTATTTACCTTTTACCAATAAAAACTATATTACTGACTGTATTATAGGCGATAATTTCGAATCTCAAAACTCACAAATCAGATATAAACTTGAGATAGAGCATGAACACTCACCGCCCTCTTTAGTAAAGGAATCTTTTCAGAAGGCTATTCATTCCTGTTTAAATGACATTGCAAACTATAAAAAAACACAATTAGATATAAATGGAATCACCCAACAGATAGCAGAGTCACTCATTCCTTTTTATAGAGATTTTTATTATAAAATTACAGACAAGAATTATAAAATAGACAAATTAAACATTGCAATTGATGCAGTTTTTATAGGGTCATCACTTATTAAAGGATGGGATCCGCTAAAAACAATAGGTACAAAAACACTACTAAAAATAAATAACTTATATCATACTGGAAAAGAAAAAAAATTATCAATGGGAGGAGTGGCTGAATTCATAAAAAAAACATTAAAAAAAGATAAAACATTAATTGACTATATGTCATTAAATGATTCTTTAACAGACATCGTTAGTCCGATGTCTTATCGAGAGATAGGAAACCCAACTTTAAAACGTCAGGGCGACATACTAAGAATTGAGGATGAAATTAATTATATATACTCAGAACATAAATCTCGTTTAAATAAATCTCAATTACAATTATGTACGCAACAAGGGAGGTTCAAAGGAATATATAGGACGATTATAGATCGTGAATTTTCAAATGATAATTACTATATAAAAAACAACGATGACATATATCAAGTACACTGGGACGCTAACCTATATACATGGAGAATTATAGAACAGGATAATCCAATTGGATTAGGCTATGGTCCTTCAATCAAATACGTATCTGATAACAAATGGGCATACAATGACAATCTTGGTTTATTGGGTAGTCGATTTGGGGATGATAAATTTAGCGATTCACTATCTGAAATTAATTTGATATCAGAATCAGGTATAGAAGATGCTAGCCAAATATCTACTATCCCATCACATCTAAGAGACAACTCACTATTTAATAAAGAACCTCTAAGGGATATAAGAAATCTCAAAAGAATGAATAAAACTCTGACAAGAGCACAAAAAATGGCAATCAAAAAAATAAAATCGGCAGCTAAAATTGTTGCTGATGCTAAGTACTCATCCAGAACGCACGAGTTACTAAAAATATTTACAAATAGACAAAATGAACAAAAATTCGCAGAACTCTTAGTTAATTTAGAAGAAACATTAAAAACAACAAAATTAAAAGACAACACTATTTTTGTAGTTGATGAAGAGTCTGATCTTCTCGCTCAAATATCACCTCATGCACAAAATAATGGAAAATATATTTCTATCAACTATTCTGCTTACAATAAAAGTATGAATAATATTTTTTCAAAAGAAGTAGAGGCTTCTGATATATATAAAAAAGAACAGGCCAAGGAAAATTTAGCCAGAACTATCATACATGAATTTTCTCACGTTATTGATAATACTACAGACAGGGCCGGATACATTGAGTTGTTACATTTAAATGGAAAGCATGATCTAACGAAATTATTAATTAAATCAAAATTAAAACTACCAGAAAGTTACAATAATGCAGATGCTCTGACTGAAGTCATCGTTATATTATCAAAAACAAAAAGTAACGAAAAATGTTTGAATGATTTTTTAGATAGCTACAGAATATGGGAATCTACCTTAGATAAACGAATAGATGAACTGACTCCGTCCATTCAACAAACCGTTGCACAAATGACAAAACTAAGCTGGAACACAGAGATAAAACAAGAAATAGCTGAACTGCATGAGTTCTTTAATATAGAAATGAGTAAATGTTTAATATCTGAAATTGACGATAATAATAAGATTTTCTTTGATCTCATCGAACCACTCAATGAAGATATTACTCTGTGATTATTATATAGCCGTCATGGTTCAAACAACATATGCGTTGTCACTCGAATCACTTATCCGAGCAGGTCATAGGGATGAGGTCACTTGCCGCGTGAAGAGGCTCATAAATGAGCCTCTTCCTAAAGGTCCAGCGCAGGTACTGTTCAAAACGTACATGCCTTTTCCTGCAGCTCGTATTATTAGAGTATAAACACCTCTTTTAAGGAATAAGTCAGGCATGTATTGGCATGTCTGTCACTGTTATGTGCAGCTTAATCCTCTATTGATTCTTACCCAGAAAATGTCACATCTTGCCAATAAGGAAACGGTTGCAGGGCGATTACTCTGACGTTTAAAAAACGGAACTGTGCATATCGCGGCACGCGAATAATAAGTCAAGCGTATGACATACCCACAACAATATCGCGCCATTTTACGCGATAAGATTCTGTTATCACATCGCTATGCCGCGTTTTCCAACACTCAATTCTACACGTGGCGTTGTGCGTACGATGGCATCCGACGCTGACGCGCTTCCTTGATCCACAACCAGGTGCCATTAAGGGCAACCCCCGTCAAAATCAGGTATTCCAGCGCCATCACATAAACGCCCTGATACGTAAAGATCACCACGCTGATTATGTTAACCACAACCCACAGTATCCAATTCTCCACGTACTTACGCGTCATCAGCACCATGGCTATCATAGAGAGTACCATCATGCTGGAATCCCAGAAAGGAAACGCATCTGGCTGTAGTGTCGGCATGGTCACTTGCGCCCCCATGCTTTGCATCACGGTCACTGCGATGCCAGTCAGGGTAGCAAATACCGCATCGATGTATACCGTCATCAGACCAATCGCGAGAGCACCTAATGCTGACCAAGCAAGTAATCTGGGAAGCGGTAGCCAGCGTATTTTCAAAACAGTATCCTGCAGATCTGTACGACGCGTCCAGGCATACCAGCCGTAGACATTTGCCACAAAGAAAAAGATTTGCAGCAACAGGCTGGCATAAAGCTGAATCTGGAAAAAGATAACGGCAAACAGTGAAACGTTGATCAGGCCGAACAGGTAATTGATCGTTTTTTCCAAGCTGGCAAGCCAGATACAGAGCAGACCACACAACGCGCCTACGGCTTCAATCCAGGAAAGGTCATACCCTCCCGCACCAAGCGGGATATGAATCAAAATGTTGCTGGTACTGAAAAAGTCCATCTTGCCACCCCATAGTTATCGTCAAATGAGGAAATCCTGTTCCAGCCAGACTCCCAAGCGGGGTATATGTTAGCAGCCAGTTAGTAAGAAGGCACTTAAAGTTTTACATACTAAACAAATAATGAGTAATACGTTTAATTATTCACTTTTGTTTAGTCGAAATAAAACTAACCGAACCAGCGATGCCAATAAATTGACAGAGGGATAATAAACAACAGCGCAGGTAAGAAGTTTACTACGGCAAACATTTTGATCTGTGCAATACGTAACCCTACCGCCATCATGATAATGCCGCCACAGGCAGCAAAATCGCCCATGGTAATGTCATTCATGAACGGCATGATCAATTGTGCCGAGAAAAACAACAACGTCTGAACAATAAATTGCGGTACAGCGATAGAAATAACCGCAGCCCCAAGCGTGATAGAAAAAATCAGCGCAGTAAACACATCCAGTGCCGATTTGATCACCAGCAGTTGATAGTCTCCAGTCAACCCTTCCGTCAACGCACCAACTACACCCGTACCGCTGGCACAAAACAGCACAATCAAGGCGGTAAAATTCTGTGTATATACGTCCGCTGGCAGCTTGTGGCGGGGAGGTGGCAGAACACGACTTAACACGCGTTGGATCCAGATGCCTCCGAGCTGTATGCCATGCTCCAGTCGCAACAGTTCACCCAATGCAACACCGAGTACCACCGCTAACGCCACTGCGGGCAATTGATGCACCTTGACCACTAACGTTATCCCCATGGCAATGGAGATCATGGCGAATGCAGGTGGTAAACCATCACGAAGGCGCTGTGGAATAAAACGACTCAGGGAAATGCCCAGAACGCCGCCAATCACAATGGCGGAACCGTTAATCAGTGGACCAATCATAACACTCCTTACCCCCCACATCTGCGTGTTACAGACAACGAGACTTCAGTGGGTTCTGCCCGACAACCACCGCGGGCAGAAAAACACAAAGAACCTACTATACACCCACCAGACCACGGCAGAATGCAATATAACGTATAACTCAGCCAGACAAGCACTAACATTCGATCAAGACCACATTACTTACGTTTATGTAAGTACTTACTAAAAGTTATTTAAGGATTTATAGTGACTTCTACATCAATCACGCCATAAGGCGAAGGAGTAAGCTCATGACTATTGCCGTAACGGGAGCCACTGGCCAACTGGGCCAATTAGTTATCGCCAAACTCAAACAAAAAATTGCCAGCAGTAATATTGTTGCGTTGGTACGCAGCCCAGAAAAAGCCAAAAGCCTGGGTGTGACAGCCCGAGCTGCTGATTACGCACAACCGGCCACGCTCGAAGCCGCTTTATCAGGTGTAGAGACTCTGCTGCTCATTTCGGGTAATGAGATCGGACAACGCGCAGTGCAACACGCAAATGTGATTGCTGCGGCGGTAAAAAACGGTGTAAAGCGCATTGTTTATACCAGCTTACTGCATGCTGACACTTCACCGCTCAACCTGGCTCCGGAACATTTTGAGACGGAAAAAAACCTGAAATCATCAGGCATTGACTACACCATCCTGCGCAATGGCTGGTACACCGAAAACTATACCGGCTCCATCGGTCCGGCCTTAGCTAACGGAGCCTTCTATGGCAGTGCTGGAGAAGGGAAAATCGCCTCTGCCGCACGTGAAGATTTTGCAGAGGCAGCCGTAGTCGTGATTACGCAGGAAGGTCACAGCGGAAAAACGTATGAGCTGGCCGGCGATGAACCTTACACTCTGGCGCAACTTGCAGCGGAAGTCACAAAGCAAAGCGGAAAGCAGATTCCGTACAAAAATATTCCTGAAGCTGATTATGCTGCCGCACTGAAAGCAGCAGGTCTGCCTGAAGGATTCGCGGTAGCTATCGCATCGTGGGATGTGGGTGCATCACAAGGAGGGTTATATGAAGCGTCACACCAGCTCTCAGCGCTGATAGGCCGCCCAACCACGCCGCTGTCCGTTTCCGTCGCAGCCGCATTAAAAGCACTCTGATATTCACAGGCCTGCCTGCCCCGCAGGCCTCTTTTTATTAACACCATCCATTATTTCAGCAGTTTTTCTGCTGAGTGAGGCTCCCTGTTCCTGCAAAATAGTCGGTAAATTGACTTCTATCCAATCGGCCAAGTCGCGTACTTTTCCCGCCGCTTCACGCCCCAATGGGGTAAGGGTGTACTCAACATGGGGTGGTACTGTGTTATACACATGCCGATGCACCATCCCGTCAGCTTCCAACCATTGCAGCGTTTGTGACAGCATACGCTCGCTAATACCCTCAATACTGCGTCGTAACGCGCTAAAGCGCTGCGTTCCTGGCAGTAACACTATCATAACCAACACACCCCAGCGGCTGGTGAGATGTTTAAGCACCTCGCGTGAAGGGCAGTTTGCCGCCAATACGTCACCTCGCTCGAGTTTTTCGGAGAGGGTAAGGGATTGTTGATCGACATCGGCTTCTGACGTGGGAAATGCGGTCATTGAAAGCTTACCTAGGTGCTTGTACTAACTAAAAGTAATTAAATCCTACGCCAGTCTCTGCCTAAACGTCAATCTGGCCAGAATCGGTTTGGATGCGTTTATACCAAGTCACCGACCAATGCTTTCTTGGCCGCCAGGAGAAACTCATCTGACAAAGCATCCCCGGCAGTGGCTCGGGCCAGTGTCAACGCCCCCGACAATAGGGCAAATTGCACCAAAGCGTGCTGTCTGCGCTGTTCTGCATCTTGTCTATCGGAAACAGACTCCAGCCGCTCCAGCATTGCCTTTACACCATTGAGATAGACGTCGCGCACCGGTTTATCGTCCTCCTCGCGGGCCACATCGCTGGCTAACGCGGTTATTGGACATCCATCCTTCGCCCCATCGCGGTGGGCAGGGGAAAGATAGGCCTCCACCAACGAGCGAAAAACATCATGGTGTGACTGAGTCCTTATTTCCTGCCAGCGGGAAGCGGAATCATCAAGCGCCTTGCGGCTGGCAATAGCTGCCAACTCATCCTTAGAGGAAAAATGACCATAAAAACCGCCATGTGTTAATCCCGCAGCCGCCATCAAATCATTCACGCTGACGCCGTTCAGGCCTCGTTCCCGAAAAAGCTGTGAGGAGACCTGAATAATTTCCTCTCGATTACGCTCCATCTGTTGTTTTGATACACGGGCCATGATTCTCTCCTTTTCGGTCAGGCATCATCTTAGGTGATGAAAAAATAAGACTCAATAGATGATGCCCTTCATCAATAGTAAGATCAGGCCTGTTGTGTCCATGGCGTGATGAAGTAAACCCCCTCACCTCCTTGAGCCCGCGGCAGCGTAGCAGCAATCTGCTCGTGTGGCGTTCCCAATGAAATTGCGCTGACCTTATCTAACCGGGTCACCTGCTCGTCACTTAAGGTAATATCCAGTGCTAACAATGAGTCATTCAGTTGCACCAGAGTGCGTGAGCCAAGAATAGGAATCAGGCTAGTGCTGGCACGAGCGGCCTTGTATCGCAGCCAGGCGATGGCAACCTGAACAGGCATCGCGTTCAATTCCTGTGCGATGGCAAAGACCGTATCAAGCAAGGTAGTGTCCTGCTCGACATGTATCAATCGTCCGCCAAACCCCTTCAGTCGCCCTTCCGAGCTTTGGCGGTATTTACCGGTTAGAAGACCTCCCCCTAGAGGCGACCACAGTGTCACTGCCAGACCAAGAGCTTCTGCCATGGGCAGCAATTCTCGCTCAGCGGTACGTTGTACCAAGCTGTATTCCACCTGAACGCCAGCAATACGCGACCAGCCTCGCAGCTCAGCAATCGTATCGGCTCGCGCGATGCGCCAGGCAGGGAAGTTGGATAATCCGGCATACTGGATTTTCCCCGCGCGAATAAGATCATCGAAAGCACGAACGATCTCCTCTAGCGGGGTAAGCTTGTCGTCAAAGTGCGCCCACAACAGATCAATGCGATCGGTTTGTAATCGTTTGAGGCTATTTTCTACCGAGGAAATCATATTTTTACGGCTGTTTCCAGTTCGAGAAACGCCGGCATCAGGCAAAGCGCTTAAGGTATATTTCGTTGCCACGACAAAGTGATCGCGTTCAGCGCTAATGAATTCCCCAATCATTTGCTCAGATTGACCAAACTGATAGGAATCAGCCGTATCAATAAAGTTGCCGCCGGCATCCGCATAGCGGTCGAAAACCTGTTTTGCCTCGTCTTTTTCAGAACCATACCCCCAACCCGTACCAAAATTACCTGTGCCAAGAGCCAACTCAGATACCCGTAAACCCGTGTTACGACCAAACGTGGTGTATTGCATAGGGCGCCTCATTTAAATGTCGATTGACATTTATAATATATGTCATTCATCATCTATTTTGCAAGAAGGGCATTCATCATCTATTTTATTCAGACACGAGAGCATATTTATGAATACACTCCCCTCAATTCTCATCACAGGCGCTTCATCCGGCATTGGCGCAACTTATGCTGAGCGCTTCGCGCGTCGCGGCCATGACCTTGTATTAGTTGCTCGCGACCACATACGAATGGACGTACTGGCGACCCGGTTGCGCCGAGAGCATAGCGTTGCCGTCGATATTCTTCCTGCCGATCTCACTCAAGCGGACGAACTTGCCATCGTAGAAACGCGCTTGCGCCAAGACAGCCGCATCGGAATTCTTGTGAATAATGCCGGTATGAGTATCGCGGGGAGCTTTGTTGATCAGGCAACCGATGATATAGCAAGGCTTGTCACACTCAACACGACAGCCTTGGTGCGACTTGCCAGCGCGATCGCGCCTCGGCTGTCAACTGCTGGCGAAGGTGCGATCATTAATATTGGATCGGTCGTCGGATTAGCTCCAGAATTCGGGCTGACCGTTTATGGCGCAACCAAAGCTTTCGTACTGTTTTTATCTCAAGGACTTAGTCTGGAACTCGCCCCTAGAGGAGTCTACGTTCAGGCGGTGCTTCCCGCCGCAACGCGCACGGAAATCTGGGAACGTTCCGGTACCGATGTAAATACACTTCCTGCCGTGATGGAAGTCGATGAATTGGTCGATGCCGCGTTAGTCGGTTTCGATCGCCGGGAGCCCGTCACGATCCCACCGCTGCACCATGTCGAACAGTGGGAAGCTTATCAGGCGGCACGTGGAGCTATGCTTTCAGGCTTTGCACAACAGCATGCCGCTGAACGTTACCGGACAGGTTCCCACGCTGATTAGGCATGAAGGAAATTTGTCGTCCCCGGCTCAGGTCGGGGGCCCTAGCAGGATGAACGTGCATAGTTGAGCGCAGCTTCTCACCTGCACGACAGGTGCACATAAAAATTCAGGGTTGTGATTTGAGAAAGGATATCTCGAAAAATGGTGGGTCGTGCAGGATGACTCGGCCGTTGGCCTCGCCCCTTCGGGGTCAACGCTAAAGCGTTGTTGTCTCGCTTCGCTCGGCTCGAACCTGAGCGCAGCTTCTCACCTACACGACAGGTGCACATAAAAATTCAGGGTTGTAATTTGAGAAAGGATATCTCGAAAAATGGTGGGTCGTGCAGGATGACTCGGCCGTTGGCCTCGCCCCTTCGGGGTCAACGCTAAAGCGTTGTTGTCTCGCTTCGCTCGGCTCGAACCTGAGCGCAGCTTCTCACCTGCACGACAGGTGCACATAAAAATTCAGGGTTGTGATTTGAGAAAGGATATCTCGAAAAATGGTGGGTCGTGCAGGATTCGAACCTGCGACCAATTGATTAAAAGTCAACTGCTCTACCGACTGAGCTAACGACCC